>NZ_VUOK01000018.1 GCF_009806555.1 Methylobacterium sp. 2A
TCCCGTCGGCAAGGGCCGGGTGGTGCGTCAGGACGCGGAGGCGCGGGTGGCGATCCTGTCGCTGGGCACGCGTCTGGCGGAGGCCTTGAAGGCGGCGGACACGCTGGCCGAGCAGGGCGTCGCGGTGACGGTGGCGGATGCGCGGTTCGCCAAGCCTCTGGACGAGGCGCTGATCCTGGATCTGGCACAGAGCCACGCGGTTCTGCTGACGATCGAGGAGGGCTCGCGGGGCGGGTTCGGCGCGATGGTGCTGCATCTCCTGTCCGAGAAGGGCGCGCTGGATGCGGGTCGGGTTCGGGTGCGGACGCTGACCCTGCCGGACGCCTACCAGGACCAGGACAGCCCGGAGAAGATGTACGCCGAGGCCGGGCTCGACGCGAAGGCCATCGTCAAGATGGCGCTCGATACCCTGCCGGAGCGCAAGGAAGGGCGGTCGCGCTTGCGGCTCGCCTGATCCCGTTGGGTCGCTTCGCGACGAGTCCGGTGCTGGATCCCGGGGCGCATGCCGCCGACGCTGCATGCGCCCGGGAACGGGGCGTGTTTTCTCCTGCGCCGGCCCTTTCCCGGACAGGTGCAGCGAAGCGGAACCTGGTCCGCGACCCGTCACGGGAAGCGCCGCGCAGCGGCTCCAGATCCCCCAGGCCCGCCGCCTCGGCTTGCCGCTTCGCCGGTTCGGTGACACAAGCGCGGCGCGGCCGGCCATCCCCGGCCCCGCTGAGAGACGGCAACCCTCCAGATCCGTGATGGCAGAGGCCACAATCCCCGGCTCTCCCGAGGTCGGCCCCGTGCTGATCACCGGCGCGAGCGGCTTCCTCGGCTCGGCCCTGGTCGACGTGTTCCGTCGCGCCGGCTTCCCGGTGCGCATCCTCGTGCGCGCGTCGAGCCCGCGGACCAACATCACCTGGACCGATGTCGAGATCGCCGAGGGCGACATGCGCGATCCGGCCGCTGTCGCGGCGGCGATGCGCGGCCAGCGCTACCTGATCCACGCCGCGGCCGATTACCGGCTCTGGGCGCCCGATATGGAAGAGATCGTCCGGACCAACCGCGACGGCACGCGCCTGATGATGCGCGCCGCGCTGGAGGCCGGCATCGAGCGGGTCGTCTACACGTCGAGCGTGGCGACGATCAAACCGCCGGCCGATGGCGTGACGCCCTCCGACGAGACCATGCCGCTGACGCCCGAGACGGCGATCGGCGCCTATAAGCGCAGCAAGGTCGTGGCCGAGCGCGTGGTCGAGGAGATGGTCGCCCGGGAGGGGCTCCAGGCCGTCATCGTCAATCCCTCGACGCCGATCGGCCCCCGCGACGTGAAGCCGACGCCGACCGGCCGGATCATCCAGGAGGCGGCGCTCGGCAAGATGCCGGCCTTCGTCGATACCGGCCTCAACCTCGCCCATGTGGACGACGTGGCGTATGGCCACCTCCTCGCCCTCCGGAAGGGCCGGATCGGCGAGCGCTACATCCTCGGCGGCGAGGACGTGTTCCTCTCGCAGATGCTCGCCGACATCGCCGGCCTGGTCGGGCGCAAGCCGCCGACCGTGAATCTGCCGCGGGCGGCGGTCTACCCGGTGGCGTTCTTCGCCCAGCTCGCCGCCCGGGTGACGGGCAAGCAGCCCTTCGCGACGATCGACGGCATTCGGATGTCGCGCTACCGCATGTTCTTTTCCGATCGCAAGGCCCGCGCGGAGCTGGGCTACACGGCCCGGCCCTATCGCGAGGGCCTGTCCGACGCGATCGCATGGTTCCGGGAGGCCGGGTATCTCGCATGAGCACCCTCGACACCGCCACCGCGGCCCGCTCCGGCAAGGGGCACCGCGACGAGAACTTTCCGGTCGCCTCGCACCTGATCCATCCGCATCACCGCGGCGCGATCCTGGCCTTCTACAACTTCGTCCGCGCCGGCGATGATGTCGCCGACCATGCGGAGCTGTCGCCCGAGCGCAAGATCGAGCTGCTCGACCGGCTGGCCGCCGCGCTGACCGGGGCCGGCCCGGCCGATCCCGAGGCGGCGCCGCTGAAGCGCGAATTGGCCGCCCGGGTGCTGCCGCCCCGCCATGCACTCGAACTCCTCGACGCCTTCCGGATGGACGCCCGGAAGAACCGCTACGCCACCTGGAACGAGCTGATCCACTATTGCCGCTACTCGGCGATGCCGGTGGGGCGCTTCGTCCTCGACGTCCACGGCGAGGATCCGACCCGGGTCTGGGGGCCGTCCGACGCGATCTGCGCGGCGTTGCAGGTGATCAACCACCTCCAGGATTGCGGCAAGGATTTTGCCGCCCTCGACCGGGTCTACCTGCCCCAGGACATCCTCGACCGTCACGGCGCCACCGTCGACATGCTGGGCGAGGCCAAGGCGCCGCCGCAGCTCCTGGCGGTGATCCGCGAGCTGGCGCAGAACTGCCTCGATCTGCTCGACGAGGGCGCGGTCCTGCCGGACCTGATCGACGACCTGCGCCTCTCGATGGAGATCGCCGCAATCCACCGCCTCGCGGTCGTCCTCGCCCGGGGCCTGCTGGAACGCGATCCGCTTTCGGAGAAAGTCCATCACAGCAAGCGCGCCTTCGCGCTCACGGCGCTCGGCGGCGTCGTCGCCACGCTGGTGCGCCGCCCCCTGCGGTTCCGGACCGTGCGGGCCGCCGCCCGCGGGATGCGCTCGCAGGGGTTCCGGTCGTGAGCGCCACCGCGACGCCTGCCGCCGCCGGGCAGGAACCGGCCCCGGCGCTCCCGGCCGCCGGCTCCTCCTTCTACACGGCGATGCGCCTGCTCCCGAAGGAGCGGCGGGAGGCCATGTACGCGGTCTACGCCTTCTGCCGGGCCGTGGACGACGTCGCCGACGATGGCGGCACCCGGCCGGTGCGGCAGGCCGAGCTCGATCGCTGGCGGGCCGACATCGATGCCCTCTATGCCGGCCGGCCCGTTCCGCGGGTCCGCGACCTCGTCGAGCCGGTTCGCCGCTTCGGCCTGAAGCGCGAGGATTTCCAGGCGGTCATCGACGGCATGGCGATGGACGCGATGGAGGACATCGTCGCCCCCGATGCCGAAACCCTCGACCTCTACTGCGACCGGGTCGCCAGCGCGGTCGGCCGCCTGTCGGTGCGGATCTTCGGCATGCCGGAGGCGGACGGGATCCGGCTCGCCTGGCACCAGGGCCGGGCGCTCCAGCTCACCAACATCCTGCGCGACATCGACGAGGATGCCGAGCGCGGCCGGCTCTACCTGCCTCGCGAAAAGCTTCAGGCGATCGGGCTGACCGATCCGACGCCGGCCGAGGCGATCAGCCATCCCCGCATCGGCGAGGTCTGCATCTCCCTCGCCCGCGAGGCCGAGGAGCACTATCAGGCGACCTGGGAGATCATCCGGCGCAGTCCCCGCAAGGCGACCAAGGCGGCCCGGCTGATGGCGGCGGCCTATCACCTCTACCTGAAGGCCGTGCTCGCCCGCGGCTGGGCCATGCCGCGCGCCCGGGTGAAGCCCGGCAAGCGCGCGCTGCTCGGCGTCGTCCTTCGCCACGGCCTGATCTGATGGGAACGGTTCACGTCGTCGGGGCCGGTCTCGCCGGTCTGTCTGCCGCCGTCGCGCTGGCCGGATCCGGCGCGCGGGTCGTGCTGCACGAGGCCGCCAAGCAGGCGGGGGGGCGCTGCCGCTCGTACTACGATCCGGCCCTTGGCCTGACCATCGATAACGGCAACCATCTGCTGCTCTCCGGCAACGCCGACGCCCTGGGCTTCCTCAAGACGATCGGTGCCCCCGCCGACGCCCTCGTCGGCCCGGACGCGGCCGAGTTCGACTTCGCCGATCTCGCGACCGGCGAGCGCTGGCGCCTGCGTCCCAATGCCGGGCGCCTGCCCTGGTGGGTGATGAGCCCGTCACGCCGCGTCCCCGGCACGAGGGCGCGCGACTACCTCGCGCCGCTCGGCATCCTGCGGGCGGCCTCCGGCAAGGCGGAGGGCGCGGGCGGTACGATCGGCGCCCACATGGCCTGCGAGGGCGACCTCTACCGGCGGCTCTGGCATCCGGTTCTGCTCGCCGCCCTCAACACCGAGCCGCGCGACAGCGATGTCGGGCTCGCTGCCCGGATCCTGCGCGAGACCCTGGGGGCGGGCGGCAGGGCCTGCCGTCCCCTGGTGGCGGTGGAGGGCCTGTCCTACGCCTTCGTCGATCCCGCCCTGCGCTACCTCACGGCCCGCGGCTGCGCGATCCGGCTTGGCCGGCGCCTGCGCGGCCTCGATCTGGCGGAGGGGCGCGTCGCCCGGCTCCAATTCTCGGACGGTGCCGAGGTGATCGGCCCCGAGGACGGAATCGTGCTGGCGCTGCCCCCCTGGGTCGCCCGCGAGGTGTTGCCCGGGCTCCTCGCCCCGGTGGAATTCCGCTCCATCGTGAACGCGCATTTCGCGCTCGCGCCGAAGCCCGGCAGCCCGCTGCTGCTCGGCGTCGTCAACAGCCTCACGGAGTGGCTTTTCGCCTATCCGGACCGGTATTCGGTGACGATCAGCGGGGCCGACAGGCTCCTCGACGTGCCCCGGGAGGATCTCGCCCGCCAGATCTGGTCCGAGATCGCACGGTTGTGTGATCTTGCACCGGAACTACCCAGCTGGCAGATCGTAAAGGAGAAGCGTGCGACCTTCGCGGCGACGCCGGCGGAAGCCGCGCGGCGCCCGGGGGCCGAAACCGCCTACGCGAATCTCGTCCTGGCAGGCGATTGGACCGCAACCGGTCTGCCGTCGACGATCGAGGGAGCGATCCGCTCGGGCCAAACTGCCGCGCGCGCCCTGCGCGCTGGATCTGTCGCGCGCGCCGGAACCCGGCTGCGCGGCGCAGCTTGAGGCATACGTCCGCCGCGAGGCGGGTGTTCGAGGTCGAGGATGATGAGAGAGGCGTTGAGCAAAGTCGAGCCGCTGCAGCGGTCGAAGACGCAAGGAATCTCGCTGGACGATGTCGAGCGCGGCGTCGCGCAGGCGACGCGGGCGCTGACCGCCCTGGCGCATGAGGACGGGCATATCTGCTTCGAACTCGAGGCGGATGCCACGATCCCGTCCGAATACATCCTGTTCCATCAGTTCCGCGGCACGCAGATCCGGGATGGCCTGGAGGCCAAGATCGGCCACTATCTGCGCCGCACCCAAGGCCCGCACGGCGGCTGGGCCCTCGTCCACGAGGGGCCGTTCGACATGAGCTGCACGGTCAAGGCGTATTTCGCCCTGAAGATGATCGGCGACGACATCGAGGCGCCGCATATGCGCCGGGCCCGCGAGGCGATCCTGGCCCGGGGCGGGGCCGCAAACGCCAACGTGTTCACCCGGTTCCTGCTGGCCCTCTACGGCGAGGTGCCGTGGCGCGCCGTTCCGGTGATGCCCGTCGAGGTGATGTTCCTGCCGAAGTGGTTCCCGTTCCACCTCGACAAGATCAGCTATTGGGCCCGTACCACCGTGGTGCCGCTGTTCGTGCTCCAGGCGACCAAGCCCCGGGCCCGCAACCCGCGCGGAATCAGCGTGCAGGAGCTGTTCGTCACGCCCCCCGAGAGCGTGCGCTCGTGGCCCGGCTCGCCCCACGCCACCTGGCCCTGGACGCCGATCTTCGGCTTCATCGACCGGATCCTCCAGCTCGTGGAGGATCACATGCCGCGCAAGAGCCGGCAGCGCGCCATGGAGAAGGCCCGCGCCTGGGTCAGCGAGCGCCTGAACGGCGAGGACGGGCTCGGGGCGATCTTCCCCGCCATGGTCAACTCGGTGCTCATGTACGAGGTGATGGGCTACCGGCCCGATCATCCGCAGGTCCGCGTCGCCTGCGACGCCATCGAGAAGCTCGTCGTCGAGAAGGCCGACGAGGCCTATGTCCAGCCCTGCGTCTCGCCGGTCTGGGACACGGCGCTCGCGAGCCACGCGCTCCTGGAGGCCGGCGGCCCCGAGGCCGAGGCCCAGGCCCGCCGGGGGCTCGACTGGCTGAAGCCCCGTCAGGTGCTCGACATCGTCGGCGATTGGGCGGCGCGCAAGCCGAAGGTCCGGCCGGGCGGCTGGGCGTTCCAATACGCCAACGCCCATTACCCCGACCTGGACGACACCGCCGTGGTGGTGATGGCCATGGACCGGGCCATGCACCAGCACGGGCTGGTCGCCGGCATGCCGGACTACAAGGCCTCGATCGCCCGCGCCCGGGAATGGGTCGAGGGGCTGCAATCGGAGGATGGCGGCTGGGCGGCCTTCGACGCCGACAACAACCACATGTACCTCAACCACATCCCGTTCTCGGATCACGGCGCGCTGCTCGACCCGCCGACCGCGGACGTGACCGCTCGCGTGGTCGGGATGCTGGCCCAGCTCGGCGAGACCCGGGAGACCTCCCGGGCGCTCGACCGCGGCGTGAACTACCTCCTGAACGACCAGGAGGAGGACGGCTCCTGGTACGGCCGCTGGGGCATGAACTTCATCTACGGCACGTGGTCGGTGCTCTGCGCCCTCAACGCCGCCGGGGTGGATCCGGCCGATCCGCGCATCCAGAAGGCCGTCTCCTGGCTGATCCGCATCCAGAATCCGGATGGCGGCTGGGGTGAGGACGCCTCCTCGTACAAGATCGACCCGGCCTTCGAGCCCGGCTCGTCCACGGCCTCGCAGACCGCCTGGGCGCTGCTCGCCCTGATGGCGGCCGGCGCGGTCGACGACCCGGCGGTCACCCGGGGCATCAACTTTCTCACCCGCACGCAGGGCGCGGACGGGTTCTGGAAGGAGGAGCGCTACACGGCGACGGGCTTCCCGCGGGTGTTCTACCTACGGTATCATGGCTACCCGAAGTTCTTCCCGCTCTGGGCGATGGCGCGCTACCGCAACCTGAAGCGCACCAACAGCCGGCGCGTCCAGTTCGGCATGTGATGCGACGGGGCCGGTCCTGGCGGCCGGCCTCTCTCTCCACCGGATCGCAGCGCGTTCGACCGTCCGGGTGACCGACCTGCGAGCCCCGGTATCCGACACGTGGCCTCCTCAGATAGCGAATCCGCGGGTGCGGGCGAGCCCCGTCCCCCGCAGGATCAACCCGTCGCTGCCCCGCGGCGTTCGCGTCTGCTTGCGGACCTCGCCGGACTGGTCCACCAGCGGACCATGATCGATCCGAAAGCCCCCGTCCTGGCCGTCACCGGCCTCGCCCGCGAGCGCCGCATGGCAGCCGGCGAGGGAGTCGAGGCCGTGGGCGCCGGCGGCAATCCGCAGCGCCTACGCCAGCTCCTCGATGCCCGCGTTCCGCCCGGCTGCCGGGCCGTGGTGAGTTTTGGCATCGCCGGCGGTCTCGATCCCTCGCTTAAGCCGGGCGATGTCGTGGTCGGAACCGGCGTCGTCAGTGAGGAGGGCCGGCGCGCGGCCGATCTCGACCTTTCGGCTACGCTCCTCAACGTACTCTCGGGGATCGGACCCCGCGTGATCGCGGCAGATCTGGCAGGTGTCGACACGGCGGTACTCGCCGTCGACGGCAAGTCGGAGCTGCGGGCCACGACCGGGGCCGCAGCGGTCGACATGGAATCGCACGTGGCCGCCTCCTTCGCCGGGCGTTACGGCCTTCCGTTCGCGGCTTTGCGGGTGATTTGCGACCCCGCCAGCCAAGCGCTGCCGGCCTTCGCCGCGGAAGCGCTCACGGCGGACGGCGAGCCCGACATCGCTGCGGTGTTCTTCGCCTTCGCTCGCGGCCGGGCGCGGCTGAGCGATCTGATGCGCCTCGCAAAGGATTCGAACGCGGCCTTTGCCGCACTTGGCCGGTGCCGGGCACGGCTGGGGGTGGGGCTCGGAATCCCCTCCCCCACGGTCTGATGTAAGGCGGAATGCGCGGCATATCGCTTCGCCGATGGCGGTGCGGCTTTGGATGACGTCCGGTGTGCTATCGGCCGATGCTTTGCCAGGCAATGACCCGTTCGATGATTGCTTTGGCCGAAGCACTCTGCCCCAAAAGCGAAATCAGAATCCCGCTGTTTCTCACGAGGAGTTCCGCGAGATTGGAATAATTCGAGTATGCGAAAGCGCTACCGACCCGGAGGGGGATTTTGTAATACTCATTCGATAAGGCGAGCGTGACCAGATCGAGTATCGCGTCGGAGTTTCTTTCGAAGGGCGTCAAGAAATTCCTGGTGGAATGAATCGGAATTTCCTCATCGGGAAGTTTAGAAAACGATATAACGTTTGAATCGTCGAACACTTTCCTGCAATAGTCTCGACATTTGGAACTATCTGTTGCTACGAACACCGGAAGCAATATGGATTTTTTTATTTGATCGATAGCCTGTTCGTAGTCTGTCCGATAATCGGTGTTCCGAATATGGATCGCGCTGAATGGACGGCCGATCGCATTGATGCGTCGCTCCAGATTTGCGACCATGTGATCGTGCAGAACAAGCGTCTTCAACGCTATGAGAGCGCGTTCGTTTCCACCGCACGCGTGGCGAACCACAATATCCGCATCGTATTCTTTTGTAATATCGAAACAAATTCGCGCCCCAGACTCGGTATCCACGAAATTCTTTACTGCGCCGTACCATTGCGGCGTGTATGAATTTAATCGCCCCTTCAATTCAGGCGGCATAACATCCATTGTATCGACGGAATGTCTGATAAAATCGAAATCCAAGATCAAATTTGGATCTTTGCTCAAAAAATAGTTTGAAAACTTTATTGTGAAAATGTAACATTTTTTCATAGGCCGTATCAATAATCGCGATACGGCCAGTTTGTCGAGCATAAGTATGGACAAATGCAATTTGCTTCAGAGTATCGTTCGAGCCGCCATCCGGTCTGCAGAGTACATATTTCAAGCGCATACGGGACGACCATTTTCGATGAAAGGTGCCTTACCAGGTACACGTCATGTGACGACGATTGATTTACTGAGTGACGATCGAAACAGCATAATCTAGCCATAACTTTGTCAAGCAGGATTATAAGTATCTTTATATGGGGAATTGCATTCGGGCTTCGGAGCCGCGATTCCGTAAAATCTTAATATGTTTTTCTAGAACGCGTGTCATAACTGCAAAACTGGGCACGATAACGAAAAGACGCCGACCTTTTGGGTCGGCGCCAGTCGGAGGTCACCATGAGCGGCGCGAGGCGGAAGGCCCCGCGCCGGGAGAACCGGCCTCAGCCGGCGTTCTTGCTGAGCGACACCGCCACGAAGCGGGTCTGGCCCTTGCCGCTCTTCACCCGCATCAACACAGCCTTGCGCCCGTTCGACTCCGCGGCCCGGATCTGGGCAGCCACATCCGCCGGGCGGGACACGCTCTGGCCGCCGACATCGAGGATCACGTCGCCCGCCTCGATGCCCTTGGCGGCCGCCGGACCGTCGGGATCGACCTGAACCACCGCGACGCCTTGATCGGACAGGCCGACATCGCCGGCCGGCGCGAGCTGAAGGCCGAGCCGCGGCTGGCCGTTGCCTGAATCCTCGTCGCGGCTGGCCATCTTGGTGCCGTCGGTGGGCATGGTCCCCAGCGTCACCGTGGCGGTGTCGGACTTGCCGCCGCGCAGATAGCTCAGCTCGACCTTCGCACCCGGCTTCATCCCGGCGATCTTGCGCGAGAGTTCGCGGGCGCTGTCCACCGTGTCGCCGTTGACCTTCTCGATCACGTCGCCCGCCTTCAGCCCGGCCTTGGCCGCCGGGGTGCCGTTCTCGGCGTGGTCCACGAGCGCGCCCTTGGCCTTGTCGAGGCCCAGGCCCTCGGCGATGTCCTGCGTCACCGGCTGGATCTGCACGCCGAGGTAGCCGCGGGCCACCTTACCGTCGGTGCGGAGCTGATCGACCACCGCCTGCACGGTCTCGGAGGGGATCGCGAAGGCCAAGCCGACGCTGCCGCCGGACGGAGACGCGATGGCGGTGTTCATGCCGACCACCTCGCCGTTGACGTTGAAGGTCGGGCCGCCCGAATTCCCCTTGTTGATCGGGGCGTCGATCTGCAGGAAGTCGTCGTAGGGGCCGGCGCCGATGTCGCGGCCGCGGGCCGAGACGATGCCGGCGGTCACGGTGCCGCCGAGGCCGAACGGGTTGCCGATCGCCACGACCCAATCGCCGACCTGCGGCGCGGCCTTGCCGAATTGCACGTAGGGGAAGTTCGAGCCCTCCGTGATCTTCAGCAGTGCGACGTCGGTCTTGGCATCCTTGCCGATCACCTTCGCGTCGAGGGTGCGGCCGTCGTCGAGGGTCACCTGCACGGTCTTGGCATGGTCCACGACGTGGTTGTTGGTCACCACGTAGCCGTCGGCCGAGATGATGAAGCCGGAGCCGACCGCACCGCGCGGACCCTGGTGCTGGGGCTGCATGCCGCCGGGGCCGTTCTGGCCGAAGCGGCGGAAGAACTCGCGCAGCTGCGGCGGCACGTTCTGGAGGTTGCGGCCCTGGTTCGGCCCATCCTCGTCGTCGCCGCTGCTCGCCGAGTCGTCGAGCTTGACCTTCACCGAGACGACGCCCGGCTTCACCTTGTTGACGATGCCGGCGAACGAGCCCGGCGGATGCTCGGGGGCCTCGATCGGCGACTTGGGCAGGGCCTGGGCATAGGCCGGGGTGGCGGACGGCAGGTATCCGCTGCCCAGCGCGCCGCCGGCGATCAGCGCGGCGGCCGCCACCGAGGCGAGGGCGCGGCGCGAGGTGCGGCCGGAAGGACGGGTCTCGGTCATGGGGAGTCTCAACCTCTCGGAGATGATCGGGACGACGCCGGCTGACGCGGCGTTCGATGCGATCGGTCTAGAGGGCAGCCCCTGACCCGGGCGTGGCGGTCACATTACGGTTTCGACAGGTGGCGGGGCCTGCGGGTGCCGCCGGCTCCGAGCGGTCGTGCGAATGAATCCCGGGTGCCACCAATCTTTCATCGCATGTTGAAAAATGCCTGGGGCCCGTGTGGCCCGTCACCTTTTGCCCCGGGACGTCGCGCTACGGTGCTTCAGCGTCCGGTGCGTCGGCGAGTCTGCTCATGGTGTGCCAGGCCGTCGCGCGAGGTCGATTGAGGACTGCGATGAGGATCCTGTTCGCTGTTTTGGCAGTTTTCGCCTCGGTCGGTACCGCGACGGCGGCAGAAACGTACACGGATTATCGCGACTACTTCGACACACAACCTGTCGTGACGCCGGACTCCGGACGGAAGAGCGTACGGAAGACGGCCCGACCGGTCGATGCCATCGACACGCGGCGCTATGACGACGGCTCGGCGTCCAAGAACCCCGATAACCTGAGACCCGGCTACAGGGGGGCGGCCGGGATCTACGTGCCGCCGGACTATTCCACACATCCGAGTGAACTCGCAGGCGACGGCTACGCGGGCTGGGGCGGCCGGTCGTACCGCAGCTACGGCGCTCCCAACCCGTTCAGCGGCTCCCTCGGCACCCGCCGATAGGCTGGACGGTGTCGGTGATCTCAGCGGGCGGCCCCGTAACCCAGCCCGTGCCGGTCGCTCACGGCAGACAAGCGGCGGTCGCGTGTCCAGATCCGGATCCGGGCATCAGTTTGGCCGATGCCAAGAGATGTGCACCGACGGAATCGACGGAGGCCGTGCAGCGCGTGATCTGTGATCAGGCGCAGGACCTCATCCGGCTCTGAGACGGAGCCTGTGGCATCCGCTCGAGGAGCGTCAGCACGGTCGTGCGGTCTCGCAGGCCTCCGAGGGGAGTTCCCCGATCACGTCGGGATGAACGCGTTGGCGTCCCGCTTCGAGGAGCGCGCCCAGGGTCAGGTCGGTGGCGCGGAGAGGGTCGATCCAGAGACTCGTGTCGACGATGATCGTGGCTCTGAGCGGCGGCGTCGCCCGGCTTCGGCCGTCGGATCGCTTTCGCCCAGCAAGACCATGCGCCGGGACACCTCCCGCTAAATCGAGGCCCGAAGGGCCTCACGCAGGAGCGCGAACGTCTCGCTGATGCCAGAGTACCGCTGCGCATCCTCCACAAGCTCGTCGTCGAGGGTGATCGTCGTCCGCATAGGAACCTCCGTCCCCTGCATCATTTATCGCGTCCGATGATGCTTAAAGAGATGCAGGGGCGAAGTCGGGCGCGGCACGGTCCGCTGCACGGTGTCTTTGTCATCGGCGCGACGCGAGGCAGGTGAGGACCGGGGCTCAATCCTCGGTCAGCCGCGCGAGTGCCTCCTCGATCTTGGCGAGCCGCGCCGTCTCGCTCTCGCGCCGCTCGCGGTTCTCCTCGATGATCTCCTCGGGCGCGCGGGCGACGAAGTCGGCATTGCCGAGCTTGGCATCGATCTTCTTGATCTCACCCTGCGCCTTGCCCTGCTCCTTCCTGAGGCGCGCCACCTCGGCGGCGAGATCGACGACGCCCTCCAGCGGCAGCGCGGCGACGCTGCCGCGCACCAGCAGCTGGACCGAGTTCTTCGGCGGCGTCTCCGCGAAGGTGATCTCGGACAGGCGCGCGAGGCGCAGCAGCGTGTCCCGCCACGCTTCGATCCGGGTCCGGACCTCCGGCGTCGCGCCGACCATCACCAGGGGGATCTGCGCCCCAGCGGGCACGTTCGTCTCGGAGCGCGCCGAACGGATCTGGCTGACGAGATCGACCACGAAGCCGACCTCGGCCTCGGCCGCCGCGTCGGCGAGGCCGGCGAGCTGCGGCCAGGACGACAGGGTCAGCAGGCCGCGCTCCGGCAGGCCGGCGCCCTTGATCGCCCACAATTCCTCCGTGAGGAAGGGCATGAACGGGTGCAGGAGCTTGGCGACCTGATCGATCAGGAACGCGACGCTCGCCTGCGTCTCGGCCCGGATCGCCGGATCGACGCCTTCGCCCTGGAGGACGGGCTTGGCCAGCTCCAGGTACCAATCACAAAAAATATTCCAGACGAAGCGGTAGGCGGCGCTCGCCGCATCGTTGAAGCGGAAGGCGTCCAGCGCCGCCGTCACCTCGTCCACCGCGCGGGCCGCCTCGGTGAGCGCCCAGCGGTTGATGGCGCCCGTGGCGGCGCGCGGGTCGAAGGCCGGATCCAGGCGGCAGCCGTTCAGCTCGGCGAAGCGGGCGGCGTTCCAGAGCTTGGTGGTGAAGTTCCGGTAATCCTTGACCCGGTCCTCCGACAGCTTGATGTCGCGGCCCTGGACGGCCAGCGCGCACAGCGTGAAGCGCAGGGCATCCGCGCCCATCGTCTCGATCAGCTCCAGGGGATCGACGACGTTGCCCTTGGATTTCGACATCTTCGCGCCCGACGCGTCCCGCACCAGCGTGTGCAGGTAGACCATGTCGAACGGCGCCCGGTCGGTGAGGTGCAGGCCCATCATCATCATCCGGGCGACCCAGAAGAACAGGATGTCCTTGCCGGTCACCAGGGTGTTGGTCGGGTAGAAGCGGGCGAGTTCCGGCGTCGAATCGGGCCAGCCGAGCGTCGAGAACGGCCAGAGCGCCGACGAGAACCACGTGTCCAGCACGTCCTCGTCGCGCTTGAGCGTCACCGGCCGGCCGTGCTTCGCGGCGGCCTGGGCCAGCGCCGCGTCCTCGCTCTCGGCGACGAAGACGCCGCCCTCGTCGTCGTACCAGACCGGGATCTGATGGCCCCACCAGAGCTGGCGCGAGATGCACCAGGGCTCGATGTTGGTGAGCCACTGGAAGAAGATCTTTTCGTAGTTTTCGGGCACGAACTTCGTCTGCCCGTCGCGCACCGCCTGGAGGGCGCGCTCGGCGAGCGGCTTGACGTTCACGTACCACTGGTCGGTGAGGTAGGGCTCGATGACCACGCCCGAGCGGTCGCCGTGGGGCACCGCATGGGTGTTGGGCTCGATCGTGCGCAGGCGCTCGCGGGCCTCCATCAGGGCGACCACCGCCTTGCGCGCCTGCGCCCGGTCGAGGCCGTGCAGCGCCATCGCCTCCGGCTCGGGCGAGGCGCCGTCGAGGAAGGCCGCGTTGCCGTCGAGCAGTATCCGGCCCTCGGGATCGAGGACGTTGATCAGGCCGAGCCCGTGACGGCGGCCGACCTCGAAATCGTTGAAGTCGTGGGCCGGGGTGATCTTGACCGCGCCGGTGCCCTTCTCGGGATCGGAATAGTCGTCGGCGACGATCGGGATCAGCCGGCCGACCAGCGGCAGGCGCACGCGCTGGCCGACCAGCGCCTTATACCGCTCATCTTCCGGATGGACCGCGACACCGGTATCGCCCAGCATCGTCTCGGGCCGCGTGGTCGCCACCGTGATGATGGCGCCGGTCTCGTGGCCGGCCTCGTCCACCACCGGGTAGTCGAAGTGCCAGAGATGACCCTTCACCTCGACCTGCTGGACCTCCAGGTCCGAGATCGCGGTCTGGAACTTCGGGTCCCAGTTCACCAGCCGCTTGTCGCGGTAGATCAGGCCCTGCCGGTGCAGGTCCACGAAGGTCTTGAGCACGGCGCGGCTCAGGCCCTCGTCCATGGTGAAGCGCTCGCGGGACCAGTCGCAGGAGGCGCCGAGACGCTTCAGCTGATTGACGATGGCGCCGCCGGATTCCGCCTTCCAGGCCCAGACCTTCTCGACGAAGGCCGTCCGGCCGATCTCGCGACGGCCGGGTTCCCGCGCCTCCGCCATCCGCCGCTCGACCACCATCTGGGTGGCGATGCCGGCATGGTCGGTCCCGGGCTGCCAGAGCACGTCCTTGCCGCGCATGCGCTCGAACCGGCAGAGCACGTCCTGCAGCGTGTTGTTGAGGGCGTGGCCCATGTGCAGGGAGCCCGTCACGTTCGGCGGCGGGATCACGATGCAATAGGGGCTGGCGCCGGCGCGTTCGGGCCGGCCGGCGCGGAAGGCGCCCGCCTCTTCCCAGGCGGCGGAGATCCGCGCCTCGACGGAGGCGGGCTCGAAGGTCTTGTCCATCATCGCGGGTACGGGCGGGCGCTTGTCCAAACGGGGTTGGATCCGCTTTCGACCGTCACGCCGCTTCCGTCAACACGCGGGCGGCGACCCGGAGCCGCCATACCCAGGCGCGGGGAAACTCAGCGGCCGCGCGAGACCCGCTCGATCTCGGCGCGCACCAGCCGCTCGACCACGGCCGGCAGGTTGTCGTCGAGCCAGGATTTCAGCATCGGCCGGAGCATCTCCTTCACGAGATCCTCCAGGGTCCGGGCGTTCTGGGTCAGGACGGTGTGGGCGAGCAGGTTGAAGGCGCCGCTCACGCTGGCATCCGTCGCCGGCGAGACCAGGGCCTCGGGCTCCGGCTCCGGCTCACGCGGCCGGGCCGCGGCTTGGACCGCCGGCTGCGGCGGCGCCGGTGGAGCCGGCGGGGGCGGCGCGGGTGCCACCGCGACCGGCTCGGGTTCCGGCTCGAAGGCCGGCGCGTCGAAATCGATCGCGTCGAAATCGAGCGGCTCCGGCTCGGGCTCCGGCTCGACGGCCCGGGGCCGCGCCACCGGCTGGGCGACCTCGGCGAGGTCGAGCACGTCGTCGGGCTCCGGTTCGGGGACGGCGTCGGCGGGCTTGGTCGCCTGATCGTCGGCGATGATTCGCCGGATCGAGGCGAGGATCTCTTCCATCGAAGGCTCCTGCGCCTTATCGGCAGCCTTGTCCTGGAGTTTCGTGTCCGGGATCTTGGGGCTAGCTGCACTCATCGGCAGGCGCACTCGGCATGGGAGACTGGAACGCGATCCGATCGGATCGATGTTCAATCAGTATTCCATGCCGTTTCGATGCGGCAAGCGCGCTTTCACCACACTCCCCGTGGAAAAGGCGTCAGCGGCCATCCGGGGTGCGCAGACCGAACCACAGGTCCTTGACCTGATCGTAGTGGACCTTGGCGCTGTAGTACTCGACCGGCAGGGCGGTGAACCGGGCCGTCAGCTGTCCAGTCGCCTGAACCACCCCGTAGGAGTAGATCACGCGGTCGCGCTGGGCCACGATCAGGTTCACGCGCGAGTTCAGGAGTTCCTGCTGCGCGTTCAGCACGTCGAGGGTGGTGCGCTGGCCGACCCGGGCCTCCTCGCGCACGCCGTTCAGCGCCACCTCGTTGGCCTGGACCTGCGCCTGGGCGGCGATCACCTGCGCCTTGGCGGCTTCGAGCCGGCCCCAGAAATCGACGATCTGCGCGCGGATCTGATCGCGCACCTGATCGACCTGGATGCGGGTCTGGCCGACCGTCTCCTTGGCCTGCCGGATCTGCGCGTAGGTCTGGCCGCCCTCGTAGATCGGGATGTTGAGCCGGCCGCCGACGAAGCCGACGAAATAGGCTTGGTTCGGGCCGGTCTGATCGTAGACCTGGCTCAGCGAGCCCTGCAGACTCAGGTTCGGGGCGAGCTGGCCTTCGAGAACCTTGACCTGCGCCTCGGCCGCATCGACGGCGTGGATGGCCGAGACCACCTGCGGGTGCTCGCGCAGGCCGATGGCGATGGCCGCATCCAGCGAGGCCGGCACGAACCGGTCCAGCGGCCGGCCGGGCGCGAGCTGGCGCGGCTCGACGCCGATATTCTGACGATAGACGCCGATGCTGGTGCGCAGGGCCGATTCGGCCGAGCTGACCTGCGAGCGCGCCCCGGCGAGGCGCGCCTCGGCCTGGGCGACGTCCGTGCGAGTCACCTCGCCGACATTGAACCGGTCCCGGGTCTGACGGAGCTGCTCCTCCAGAACCTCGACGTTGTTCCGGTTGAGCTCGAGCGTCGCGGTGTTGCTCAGCACGTTCATGTAGGCCTGAACGGCGTTGTAGAGAACGGTCAGCTCGGTGAAGCGCAGCGTCTCGCGCTGACTGTAGACGTTCGATTCGGCGCGGCGGGTCAGGTTGTCGGTCTGGAAGCCGTTGAAGAGCGTCTGCGTGACGGTCAGGCTGGCCGTGGCCGGGAGATAGGTCTCCCGGATCGTCCGGTTCGACGTGATCGACTGCGCGGTGGTCGCCGTCGAGGCGCCCGATACGCCTCCGCCGGACCCCAACGTCCCACCTGTTCCCGTACTGGCCGTCCCGGTGGTGCCGATTCCCGCCGACGTCCCGGCGCCCGTGAGGCCGGTCGAGGTCCCGACGCTGGTGGTTCCCACTCCGGACGTTCCGCCGAGGGATGTCCCGGTGGTCGCCGTCGTCGCGCCGGTGGATGCCGCGCCGGCCGCCGCCGCCACCGTGCTGGAGCTGCGGGTCTGGAGGTATTGGACGCCGATCGAGGCGCCGACATTGACCTGCGGCCGATACCCGGACTGGGCGATCGCCACGTTCTCGTCGACCGCGCGCACGCCGGCGCGACTGGCATTGAGGGTTGGGTTGCCCTGATAGGCTTTCGCGAGGGCGCTCTCCAACGTCTCGGCGGTGGCCGGAGCCGCTGCCGAGATCGCGAGCCCGGATGCCATCATTCCGATTGCGCGGAACGTGGAGCGAGTCGCTGGCGGACGTCGTGTCACGTTGAACAAGCCCTTCCGGCCTTTTCCGATCCGAATATGTGCGACGAATACAGCCAAGGTAAGGCGGTCCGTTGGTATCCGATCAAGCCCGCCCCACGGTCACGCTTAGCGCAAATCCGTTGCTTTGGCTTGCACAGACCGGCCGGCCGAGTCGGAATGTACGGGAGTTGGGGCATTAAGGTGACACATCGCCCGACGCTGCAGGGAGCCTGGTCGGGCGCTGCGGCGCGATCGAAGGCTCGCGTCAGGAGCGGGGCGCGTCGACCGAGGATCGCCGCCGTTTCGGGCGGGCGCCTGACCCGGCTCGGTAGTCGCCGGCTTCCGCCGACGACAGGGGATGCGAGACTGATCCTTCACAGGCAATCTCGCGCCGTGATATCGAATTGAGGTCCGGGAACACTGAATTTTCTCCGGAATGCGCCCACCGGACCGTTATCCATGGGCGGGGAGCGACGGCCATGCGAGGCTGCGCTCCAGGCTGAGACAGATCGGCTTTCGCGTTGAGGCAGCATGCAGATCGAGCTGATCGGAGTCGTCGCCTTTCTCATCGGGCTCATCAGCTTGGGGCGCAGCCCCGGTTTCTCGGTCTACATGGTCTTTCTCAGCACGCTGCTGGGCGCGTCCGCGGCCGCGATCCTGACGGCGCTGGGCGGGGCCAGTCTGCAGCCGGCCCATCTCATGCTCGCCTTCGTGCTGCTGAAGGTCGGGACGAATCCCTATCGCCTCGCCGACGGCCTCTCGTCCCTGAGCTTCCCGCGGCCGGGCTTCTGGCTCCTGATCACGGTGCTGTACGCGCTGGCCGGGGCCGTGCTGATCACCCGCCTGTTCGCGGGCAGCACGAACGTCTACTCGATCGCGCGCCTGGGTGACGGCGTCCGGATCGCCCTCGTGCCGCTGGTTCCGACGACCGGGAACCTGACCCAGAGCCTGTACTTCGCCTCGGATCTCCTGGCCTACGTCGCCTTCTATGCCTGCTCCAAGGAATTGGGCTCGCGCAGCCTCGCGGTTCTCTGCTCGGCCGCCGTCGTCTGCGCCTTCGCCAATCTCGCCTTCGGACTGATCGACGTCGCGACCTATCTCACGGGAACCGGCGAATACCTGTCGTTCCTCCGAAACGCGGGCTACACCATGCTCGTCGAGGTCGAGATGGCCGGCTTCAAGCGGGTGGTCGGTTCCTTCTCCGAAGCCTCCACCTACGGCTCCGCCTCCCTGTTCCTGTTCACCTTCACCGGGAAGATGTGGCTGGAGGAGGTGTTCACCCGGCGTGCCGGTCTGGCCGCGGCCGCATCGCTCATCGCGGTCATCGCTTCGACCTCGACGACGGCCTATGCCGGCTTGGCCATCATCGTGACGTTCGAGTACCTGACCTGCCTGTACGGCCTCGTCATAAACCGGCGATCGACACGCAACGCGACGCTGTTCCTGTTCCTGGGCCCGTTCGTCGTCGCGTTCATCGTGATGCTCGGCGCGCTGCAGGAACCCGTCTGGAATGCGGTCCAGAACATCTATCAGGCCGCGTTCTCGGAGAAGCTGACCTCCGATTCCGGCATTGAGCGAAGCTCCTGGAACTACCAGGGGTTGCAAAACCTGTTCGAGACGAATGGGCTGGGGGTCGGCGTCGGCAGCACCCGGACCTCCAGCTGGCCGCTCGCGGTGCTGGCGAGCCTCGGGATCGTGGGCACGGTCACGTATTTCGCCTTCGTGCTCCTGTTCTTCTTCGCGCGCCCCTCGAGCGATGACCGGACGCGGAGCTTCCAGAAGAGCATCCGCTTGGCCTGCATCTGTCAGGTGGTCCTGGGTTCGATCGGGTCTCCCTTCGTCGACCTCGGCTTGTTGTTCTTCATGTGTGCCGGCATGTCGATGGCCGTCAGTGAGAGCGAGAAGACCGCCTCCGCGGCGCGGGCGCAGATGTTGGAGGCGGGCGTCCCGGCGGAGTGACGGGGTTTCCGCCTGCGCCGTATGAGGGGCGGGACCTCTCCCCATGTGGGCCTCTCGCGGCCAGGGCGGAGGGGACGTCGCGCTTGGCTGGCGTCCGGGAGTGGTCCCCAGCCGTCGTGGCGTTCAGGCCCGCTGCGCCCGCTTGCCGAACGAGAAGTACTTGTGGGCGTAGAAGCTGAGCAGGATCGGGCTCGCGACGCCGATCAGATGGGCGACATCCTCGGCGTGCCACGTGAACCCGATCCGGGGGAAGACCACGCGCGCCAGCCCGACGCTGACCCCGAGCACCATCAGGAAGCTGAACACGTTGACGAGGGCGAAGCGGCCATACTCGCCGATCCAGCTGCCGGTCGAGGCGAAGACGTAGCGCCGGGCCAGCACGAAGGCCGTGGTCAGGCCGACGAGATAGGCCAGCGTCACGGCAAGTTCGTAGACCATCACGAAGCTGAGGAGCCAGCGGGTCGCCACATTGGCGAGCGCCGCGATGCCGCCGGTGACGACGAAGCTCGCGAGCTGCCGCCCCTCGCCCTCTCCCGTCGACGGCGCGCTCACGCCGGGATCCTCGCGGCCATCTCCTCGGCGAGCCGGACGCTCTCCGAGATCCCGCGATCCTCGGGATAGTAGAAGCAGGTGTCGGCGATCTGGAGGCCTTCGATCGGGGTCTGCACCGGCGGGAGCTTGGCGGCGAAGCCCGGCTCGCAGATCGGCTGGGCGTAGCGCAGCCGCGCGACCTTGCGGGCGAGCACGTCCTGCGGCCCGATCGCCGGGTTGACGCGGCGGATATACGAGAAGGCCTCGTCGAGCAGCCGCTCGTCGTCCCAGGAGAATTTCGGGTTCGTGACCGGCATGTAATAGGGCACGAACACGATCGACTCGCCGTTCGGGATCGGCCGCAGGTTCGAGAACTCGATCAGGCCGGGGATGGCCACGTCCGGCTCCGAGATGTTGACCCAGAAATGGGGCGTGACCGGCTTCTTCAGCTTGAACAGCAGGCAGCAGACGCCGATGTTGTTGATCGCGTCGTACTTGGCCTTCCAGTCCGCCGGCAGGTCCGGCACCGCCGCCGAGACGAACGGCGTCGGCATGGTCGAGATGACGGCGTCGGCGGGATGGAACCCATCCGAAGCCTCGACCCCCGTCACCCGGCCGCCCTCGGTCACGACGCGCTTCGCTGGCGTGGACAGGCGGACGGACCCGCCCATCGCCTCGATGCGCTCGACGAGCCGGTCGACCAGGGTCTGGCTGCCGCCCTCGATATAGCCGAGCTGCTCCTCGAACAGGGATTTGCGCGAGCGCCCGATGCGCTTCACCCGGGTCCAGATCCAGGCGGCCGAGACGTTGTCGGCATATTCGTAGAATTTCAGATCGAACAGGGGCCGCCAGAGCTTCTCGTAGACCTCCCGGCCCGACCAGCGGGTGATCCACGCCTTGGCGCTCTGCGTCTCCAGCGCGTCCCAGCGCTCGCGCCGCGTCGACACGAAGGCCAGCAGGCCGTAGCGCAGGCGCGCCAGCAGGCTGACGTTGGGGTAGCGCAGCAGCGAGATCGGATCGCCCCAGGGATGCAGCTTGCCCCCCGAGAAATAGCCCATCGTGGTCTTGCGCCAGCGCATCGTGCCGCCGAGGCCGATCTCGTCGAGGAGCTTGAAGGTCGGCTCATCCGTCTTGCAGACGAAGTGGTAGAACCGCTCGATCGAGACGCCGTCGAAGTCGAAATGCGCGGCCATGCCGCCGGGTTCGGGGCCGGCTTCGAGCACCTCGACCTGATGCCCCGCCTTGGCGGCATGGTAGCCCGCGGCGAGGCCCATCGCCCCGGCGCCGATCACGATCAGGCGCGCCATCAGCCGGGCAGCCGCGTGCGGAAGCAGCGAACGTGCATCATCGGGCCCTCAGAATTGCAGCGCGATCTTGGAATAGACCGGATGGCGGAAGGTCTCGTCGAACGCCGTGGCGAGGGGCGTCGCCCGCACGCCGAAGATCTTCGGCCAGTCGATCACCTCGAACACGTCGGGGGTCGACAGGGCCTTGAGCTGCTTCTCGGTAAACGGCGGGTTCTTGCTGAACAGGCCGTAGACACGCAGCAGCAGCGCGAACATCCGGTAGGGGATGCGCACGATCGGGGTGCGGAGCTGGGTCGCCCGCTTCATCTCCCGGATGAGATCGATGTAATCGATCCGCTCCTGGCCGGTGATGTTGTAGGCCCCGGTCATCCGCCGCTCCACCGCGGCGACGATCACGTTGCAGAAATCGCCGACATAGAGCGGCTGGCGCAGGTAGCGGCCCGAGCCGGGGATGGGGAAGACCGGCATCTTCTCCATGAAGCGGGCGAGCCAGCCGACATGCTTGCGGTCGAACCAGCCGAACATCAGCGTCGGCCGCAGCACGATCTGGGGGATGCCCGAGGCCAGGACCAGCGCCTCCTGGGCCTTCTTGGTCTCGGTGTAGTCGTCGACCGCCAGCGAGTTCACCACCGACGAGGAGATGTTGACGAGGTAGGGCACGGCGTGGGTCTTGGCGGCCGCCATGACGCGCTCGCTGGCCTTGATGTTATTGCGGACGAACTCCTCCGGCACGAGGCCGCCGATCTGGGCATGGGCGTGGACCAGGGCGTCGAGCCCGGCGAGCTTGTCCTGCCAGCCGTCATCGACCGCGAGGTCGGCCACGATCACGTCCACGTCGGGATGGTGCTCCTTCAGGATCGCCGCGTTGGCGGCCGCCTTGTCGATCACCACGATGTCGGTGAAGCCGCGCGCCTTGAAGCGCGGTATGAGGTTCTGACCGACGAGGCCCGCACCGCCCGTGATCAAGACACGTCCCATTCGCGAAAATCTCTCGATACAAGTCGAAGCCAGCGGGACCTGTAACGAATATACTCCGGGTCAGCAAGGACGCCGGATCCGCCGGAGTACCTACATTAGCCTATGTTCCAAGGAAATAACGGTACCGTATCGATCAGAAACGGTTGGAATGTGAATAGAAATGACTGATCCCGGGTCGCCGCAGGGTTAACGCAGCTCGGCGGGGTTCTCTCAGTTGTTACCGCGCATGCCGTCGGGCGCTTTGGCTGGGATCGCCTCCCGTCCGAGCCTTGACATTCTTGGCCGGTCCAGTTCAGGTATTTGCGGGGGTGCGGTCGTCCCGTTTTCCACTAATTCGTCGGGAAAATTGTAGGAACCGGCTGTTTTAACAATAGGACATCACTTGTTGAGAGTGCCCGCATGAGCGTTGCGAGCGCGGCGATCCAGGACGCGGGTCCGAGCGATGTCCCGCTCGTCGTCGACGTCGACGGCACGCTGATCAAGAGCGACCTTCTCTACGAGTCGGCGCTCCAGTTCCTGGCCCGCTTCCCGGTCGAGGCCTGGCGGCTGCCGCACTGGCTGTTCACGGAAGGCAAGGCCGAGCTGAAGCGGCACCTCTCCGAGCGCGCCGATCCAAGCATCGCGACGGTTCCGCTGCGCGAGGAGATCGTGGCGCTGATCCGGGGCGCGCAGGCCGCCGGACGCCCGGTCTATATCGCCTCGGCCTCGGACCGCCGCCTCGTCGAGGCCCTGGCCGAGCGGGTCGGCGGGATCGCCGGGGTGTTCTCGACCGAGGCGGGCGTCAATCTGGCCGGCGACGCGAAGGCGCGGCGCCTCATAGCGGAATTCGGCGAGAAGGGGTTCGACTATATCGGGGACGGACCCGTCGATTTCCCGGTCTGGCGGGCGTCACGCAATGTGCTGGTGGTGGCGCACGGCGGTGATTTCTCGCAAAAGGTGCTGGCGGCCTTCCCGGGCGCGCGCATCGTCACGGAGACCCGGGTCCAGCCCCGCGACGTGGTGCGGGCGCTGCGCCCGCATCAATGGGCGAAGAACGCGCTGGTCTTCGTCGGGCTCGTCACCGGCCACCATTTCGACCTGGCGAGCACGCTCGCGGCGTTCACCGCCTTCATCTGCTTCTGCATGGCGGCGTCGAGCGCCTACCTGATCAACGACCTGCTCGACCTACCGGCCGACCGGATCCACCCGCGCAAGTCCCGGCGGCCCTTCGCGTCTGGCGCGGTGCCGGTGCTTTACGGGGTCGTGCTGGCGGGGTTCCTCGCGGTCGGGGCCTTCGTGCTCTCGTTCGCGCTGCCGCTGAAGTTCAGCCTCGCGCTCCTGATCTACCTCGTCCTGACGCTCGCCTACTCGTTCTATCTCAAGCGCCGGATGATGATCGACATCGTGGTGCTGGGCGGCCTCTACGCGATCCGGGTCTTCGGCGGCGTCGCCGCGCTGGGCCTGCCGCAGACGCCCTGGCTGCTGATGTTCTCGCTGTTCCTGTTCACCAGCCTCGCGATCGTGAAGCGCTGTTCCGAACTCACGGCGAGCCACCAGAGCGACCGGCAGGGCGGGACGAAGAAGCTCGCCGGCCGCGGCTACGCGGCGGAGGATCTCCGCGTCCTGTTCCCGTTCGGCGCGGCGGCCGGCTACGGCTCGGTCTTCGTCTTCGCGCTCTACATGTCGAGCCCGGAGGTGGCGGCGCTCTACACGCACCCGAACCGGCTCTGGCTGATCTGCCCGCTGCTCATCTACTGGATCAGCCGCATGTTCCTGCTCTCGAACCGGGACCAGCTCCACAGCGACCCGGTCGTCTACGCGCTCACCGATCGCATCAGCCTCGCGACCGGGGCCTGCGTCGCCGCCGTCCTGGCGATCTCGATCTGAAAGCCCAGGTCCCCGGAACCAAGGTCTTCGCCGTGTCCGAACCCGACCGCACGCTCGTCCCGCTCACCGGCTGGGGCCGGTATCCGCGGCGCGACTGCGACATCGCGGCGCCGACGGACCGCGCCGCCGTCGCGGCCCTGCGCGCGCCGGCCCGGCCGCTCATCGCCCGGGGCAACGGGCGATCCTATGGCGATGCCAGCTTCGGGCCGGGCCTGACCATCGACATGCGCCGGCTCGGCCGGCTCATCGCCTTCGACGAGGCGACGGGCGAGCTGACCTGCGAGGCCGGCGCGCTGCTGAGCGAGATCGTGGCGGTGTTCACGCCCCGCGGCTGGTTCCCGCCGGTGACGCCCGGCACCAAGTTCGTGACCGTCGGCGGCATGGTGGCGTCGGACGTGCACGGCAAGAACCACCACGGCGCGGGCTCGTTCTGCGATCACGTCCTCTCGGTCCGCCTCGCGCTGGGCGACGGCACCATCCTGACCTGCTCGCAGACGGAAAACGCGGATCTCTTCGCCGCCACCTGCGGCGGGATGGGGCTGACCGGCACCCTCCTGACCGTGACGTTCCGCCTGATCCCGGTGCGCTCGTCGAAGATCCGGCAGGAAACGGTCCGCGCCCCCGACCTCGCCGCCGCGATCGACATCTTCGAGGCCGGCGCCGCGCGGACCTACTCGGTCGCCTGGATCGACTGCCTCGCCTCCGGCGCGAATCTCGGCCGGTCTGTGATCATCTTCGGCGAGCATGCCGAGCCGCAGGATCTCGATCCGGCCGAGCGGGCCACGCCCTTCGCCCGGCCGGCGCCCCGGGCGAAGCGCGTGCCGGTCGACTTTCCGACCGTGGCCCTCAACCGGCTCTCGGTGTCGCTGTTCAATCAGGTCTATTACCGGCTGCAGAAGCCGGGCCGGAAGGTGGTCGACATCGACCCCTACTTCTACCCGCTCGACGCGATCCAGGACTGGAACCGGATCTACGGACGCCACGGCTTCGTGCAGTACCAATGCGTGCTGCCCCTGGAGACGAGCCGCGACGGGCTGACCGCTCTGCTGACCGAGATTGCCCGGGTCGGGCAGGCCTCGTTCCTGGCGGTGCTCAAGCGGCTCGGGCGCGAATCGTTCGGCTATCTCTCGTTCCCGCGCGAGGGCTACACCCTCGCCCTCGATTTCCCGGCCAATCCCGACACCTTCGCGCTCCTCGACCGGCTCGACCGGATCGTGCTCGAAGGCGGCGGCCGGCTCTACCTCGCCAAGGACGCGCGGATGAGCGCGCCGATGCTGCGCGCCGGCTACCCGCGGCTGGAGGCGTTCAACGCCGTCCGGCGGCGCTACGGCCTCGACGGACGTTTCCGGTCGGCCCTGTCCGATCGCCTGGAGATCTAGCGTGACGCCAAAGTCCGTCCTCATCCTCGGTGCGCGCTCGGATATCGGGCGGGCCGTCGCCCGGCGCTTCGCTGAGAGCGGCGCCTCGGTGACCCTCGCGGCCCGGCGTGCCGATACGCTCGCCGACGACCTCGCGGATCTGCGGATCCGCTTCAAGGTCGCGGCCGAGGCGGTCGAGTTCGACGTCACGGACGGCGCGGCCGAGCGCTTCTTCGACGCGCTCCCGGCGCTGCCGGACGTGGTCGTCATGGTGGTGGGCCTGCTGGGCGACCAGGCCCAGAGCGAAGCGGATCTCGCCGCCGCGAACGCCGTCATGGCGGCCAACTACACCGGGCCGGCCTGCTACCTCCTCGCCGCGGCCCGGCGGATGGGCACGCGCGGCAGCGGCTGCATCGTGGGCATCAGCTCCGTCGCGGGCGATCGCGGCCGGCAATCGAACTTCGTCTACGGCTCGGCCAAGGCGGGCTTCACCGCCTTCCTGGCCGGGCTGCGCAACCGCCTCTTCAAGAAGGGCGTGACGGTGGTCACGGTCAAGCCGGGCTTCGTGGCCACCGCGATGACCGCCGGCATGAAGCTCCCGCCCGCGCTGACCGCGCAGCCGGCCGAGGTCGGAAACGCGATCTTCACCGCCGTCACCAAGGGGCGGGACGTGATCTACGTCCGGCCGATCTGGCGGCTGATCATGACGGTGATCCGGAGCGTGCCGGAACCCGTGTTCAAGCGCCTCTCGATGTGAGCGTCCGCGGGCGGACGGGCTGACGGGCGGCCCCTGTCCGGAACCCGGATGATCACCGGTCTCCGCATGATTCGCGGCTTGATAAATCCGGGCCATGCCGTAAGCCCTCTCCGGTCGCGAACGCTGAAGATTGCTAGAGCGCCGTTCTATTGCGCGCCAGGGACTTGTTCTCCCGCATGGCGGGAGATCCCATGTCCGCAGACGACGAGTCCAAATCATCGGCGTTTCGAGGCAAGGATTGTCTTGGAGGTTGTCGATCCTTGTGCGGCACGCTGTGCTCAAGTCCGAAATCTTCGTGGCGTGATGCTGAGAGAGACGCGTGATGACCCGCTTATTTGTCGGCATTCCGAGCGCCGGACGGAAGGGAATCCTGAGCGACACGCTCGCGCATCTCAGCCGGCAGGTTCGGCGCCCCGACAAGGTCATCCTCTGCACGCCGGACGATGAGGATGACCAGACCCCGGATTTCGACCGCGCGCTCGACCTGATCCACATCCGGGCGCCGAAGGGCTCCTGCTCGCAGCGCAACGCGATGCTCGACCTGCTGAAGGACGAAGCCGGCATCCTGCTGATCATCGACGACGATTTCTTCGTCCACCGGCAGTATCTCGACGCGATCGAGACGATCATGCAGGCGCGGCCCGACATCGCGCTGGCCAACGGCCACATCATCAAGGACGGGATCATCGGCCCCGGCATACCGGTCGCGGAGGCCAACCGGATGCTCGACGAGACGCCGGCCGATCCCACGCGCCCGGCGACCGTACGCGACAAGATCGTCGGCTACGGGTGCAACATGGCGATCCGCCTCGAACACGCGCGGGATGTGCGGTTCGACGAGAACCTGCCCCTCTATGGCTGGCTGGAGGATGTCGATTTCTCGCACCAGCTCAGCCGATCGGGCAAGATCGTCGACGTGTCCGCCATCTCGGGTGTGCATCTCGGAATCAAGATGGGCCGGACGCCCGGCAAGAAGTTCGGATATTCGCAGATCGTCAACCCGATCTACCTGATCCGGAAGGGGAGCATGAAGCCGCGCCACGCGCTGTTCCTCATGGCCCGCAACATGGCGATGAACGTGACGCGCAGCGTCTCGCCCGAACCCTATCTGGATCGACGCGGCCGGCTCTACGGCAACCTGCTCGGATTGTGCGACATCCTCCGCGGGCGCATCAACCCGCGCGCGGTGGCCCTGCTGGACCAGCCGCGGCCGGGCTAGGGCATCCACCGCCGGGGTCGGCGCCAGCCCGATCCTGCGAGCGCTCGGCACGCCTCTTGCGGGCAGTTTTTCCCGGAGGTGAAGCCGCGGAACAAGGCATTTCATCGCGCCAGTTCCGGCTTTGAGACGCCCTAGCAGTCGGGATTTGCGGGATCGAAAGGTTTGGTTGCCGCGAGCAGAGCGTCTGTTGCCGGGCCATGCGCGTCGCCTGCGCTCTTCGCGGGGACGATGCGTTGCATTGATATCGGTAGCCGTAGATGTTTGCCCGAAACCTGTTGACGGAAGAATCTGGCGCTTTGCTCTTGGAGCAATCAATATTTTGTTTTTGGCTTATTGAGGCGGTGAATTTGCTGAGGATTGGAGCCGCGCTAAGCATAGGCTGCTTGCCGTGCCACGCGCGCGTTTTATCTGTCGATGGGCAAGAAGGTAGTTTTACACATCGCATTATCGTGGCCCGAAAATTCATATTCGCGTTATAGCGGCATCGTCTCATTGGTCGTGGTAAGACCGCGCCCAGGGCAGTTGACTGGAGTGATGGATGGCCAACGTGGATGTCGCCGACAGGGTGTCCGGTTTGATGGGGGGACGGGACCGGGTCCGGTCGCTCCTCAACAAGCTGGGCTACGACACCACGGACTGGGTCCGCGTGGTCATGTATCGGGAGTGCTTCGCGTTCATCGAGAGCCTCTCGCCCGGCACGTTGGACACGCTCGAGATCGCGGCCGGGCCGCAATGGAAGCGCAGGTTCCGGTTCAAATCCTACACGGCAGCCGATTATCCGGCTTTCGACATCTGCGAGGACCGGCTCGACCGGCAGTTCGATCTCATCATCGCCGATCAGGTCTTCGAGCACCTGAAGTGGCCGCAGCGGGCGGGGAAGAACGTCTTCTCCATGCTCAAGCCCGGGGGCACCTTCGTCGTGACGACGCCCTTCCTGATCCGGTTGCACGACAGCCCGATCGACTGCTCGCGCTGGACCGAGACCGGCATGTCCTACCTCCTGCAGGAATGCGGCTTCGCGGCGCAGAACATCAAGACCGCCTCATGGGGCAACCGGGCCTGCGTGCGCGCCAACTTCCGCCGCTGGCCGCGCTACGGCTGGTACAAGCCGCTCCACAACGAGAAGGATTTTCCGGTGACCGTCTGGGCCTTCGCCCGCCGGTAATCCATTTCGCCGCCTGCCGCGCGGCCGGTCCGAGGCGGACGCGGCCGCGCCTTGTCAAATTCGCCACATTGATCAGCGAGCGTGGCCACCTCGTCAGGCCTGCGCCGGCAACCCTTGGCCGACCGCCTCTTGCCGGCACCCGCCCGCCGCCACCGTGGACGCGCCCATGATGATCCGATCGACCCTCGCCCTGCTCCTCCTCTGCGGCCCCGCAGCCGCCGCGGCGGGCACGATCAGCGGCCCGGCGACGGTGATCGACGGCGACACGATCGAGGTTCAGGGGACCCGCCTCCACCTCTACGGCATCGACGCCCCCGAGGCCGCCCAGAGCTGCGAGACCGCCAAGGGCCTGGAATACCGCTGCGGCCGTGAAGCGGCGCGGGCCCTGCGCGCCCGGATCGGCGCCGCGATCGTCACCTGCGAGCGGCGGGAGCCGGCCGTTGCGGGCCGCCTCGTCGGCGTCTGTCACGTCCATGGGGAGGACCTGTCGGCCTGGATGGCCAGCCAGGGTTTCGCGCTGGCCAGCCGCCACGTGACGAAAGCCTATGTCGCGCAGGAGGGGCATGCCTGGGCGACCCGCCGCGGGATCTGGGCCGGCACCTTCGAGAAGCCGGCCGATTGGCGCAACGACCGGCGCCGGGTCGAGGCCTCGGCCGGGGCGACCGCGGACGAGTAGGAGCCGCTCAGACCTTCTCGTCGTGACCCTGGGTGAAATCCCGCCACAGCAGGACCAGGGCCGCCATCACGGCCGGTCCGACGAACAGGCCGAGCAGCCCGAAGGTCTCGACGCCGCCGAGGATGCCGAGCAGCACCCACAGGAACGGCAGCTTCGTGGTGCCGCCGATCAGGGCCGGGCGCACGAAGTGGTCCGCCGCGAAGGTCACGACGAGGCCGGCCGCCGCCACCACGATGGCCGCCTTCGTCGCGCCCGCCGCCACGAGCAGCAGCGCCGCGATGGCGATGGCGAGGGCGGCGCCGAACGGGATCATCGCCGCCACCGCCGTGAAGGCGCCGAGCAGGACGGGGTGCGGCACGCCCGCGAAGTAGTAGACGATCCCGAGCAGGACGCCCTCGCCGAGGCCGACGAGGACGAGCCCGTCCACGGTCCCGTGCACCGAGGCGACCATCTGGCGGGCGATGCGCTCGCCCCGCGGCCCGAACAGCCGCTGGCAGGCGGTCAGCGACTGGTCCCGCACCGTGCGCCAGTCCCGGAACAGGAAGAACAGGGCCACGAGGCTGAAGCCGAACAGCACGACCCGGCGGACGATCTCCCGCCCGACATTGCGAGAGGTGCCGATCACCGATTCGTTCTCGAACCGGTGCAGCAGGTCCGTGCCCGCCTGGGCGTGGTTCAGATTGTCGTTCCACCATGCGGTCGCCTGCGCGGCGCCGTAGGGCAGGTGCTGGAGGAATTCGGGCGCCGGGATGCCGTTCGCCTCGGCGTTGCGCACGAACTCGGCGACGTCATGGGCCTCCCGGGCCGCCTGGACGCCGAGGATCGCGAGCGGGGCCAGGAAGACCAGGGCCACGGCCGCGGTCATCAGCGACGGCAGCACGATGTTGTGCTTGCCGGGCGGGAAGCGGCGCTCCAGCCGGTTGTAGAGCGGGAACAGGGCGATCGCGAGCACCACCGCCCAGGCCAAGGCCGGCAGGAACCGGTGCAGGATCCACAGGCCGAGCGCCGAGAGCGCCACGACCAGCAGGACCCGGGCCGCCCCCTGCGAGCGCGCCCGCTCGTGCGGCGGCAGCGGCGGCGCCTCCGCGATCCGCGCCGGCGGGCGCGCGGGTTTGGTGATCGGTGGCATCCGTCTCAATCTCCTCGGAACGCGGCCGGCATCCCGTCCCTCAGCTAGGGCCGAGGGGGCGGAAGCGGTACGGCTGCCCGCAGACGCCGCGGCGGCTGCCTGTGGATAGCCGCTGAAACGCCGGGCGGCCCGCCAAGGTTGCCGCCCCTGACACCCTCGTGTAGAGGTCGCCGCCATCCCACGGGATCCGTATCGGGACCCGTACACGCTGAGGGTGGTCGCGCGGGGCGTGCCGGGCTGTCCGGCCGCGAGGGGGCTTCCCGCCCGACCGATCCGGAATCCGTCCAGCCCGCGAGAAGACATGTCCGACGAGCCCGCCCACGGCAGCGCCACCTTCGAGCGCGTGGCCGACATCATAGCCGAGACGGCCGACATCCCGCGGGAGAAGATCACCCCCGAGAGTCACGCCATCGACGACCTCGGCATCGACAGCCTCGCCTTCCTCGACATCGCCTTCGCGGTCGACAAGGCCTTCGGGATCAAGCTGCCGCTGGAGCGCTGGACCCAGGAGGTCAACGAGGGCAAGGTCCCGGCCGAGCAGTATTTCGTGCTCAAGAACCTGTGCGCGCGCATCGACGCCCTGGTGGCCGAGAAGGCCGCCAAGGTCTGACGCTAAGCCGGCTGATCGTCCCGCCATGCGCCTCGAATATTTCGAGATGATCGATGCCGTGCGGTTCCTCGACCGCGCCGCCGGCCGGATCGAGGCGCTCGCCCGGGTGCCGCTGGAGAGCCCGGTCTTCGAGGGGCACTTCCCCGGCCATCCCCTGGTGCCCGGCGTGCTCCTCACCGAGACCATGGCGCAGGCGTCCGGCTATCTCGTGCTCGCCCATCTCGACTTCGCCCGGATGCCCTTCCTCACCGGGGTCGACAAGGCCCGGTTCCGGTCCTTCGTCGGGCCGGGGGCGGAGCTCGTCGTGACCGCGAGCCTGGAGCATGACGGCTCGGGCTATGCGGTGACGAAGGCGGCGATCAGCCATGCCGGCAAGGCGCTCTGCGACGCGGAGCTGCGCTTCCGCACCATGCCGTTCCCGGACGGGCTCGACGCGCCGATGCGGGAGCGCGCTCGGACGATCGGCCTGTTTCCAGATCCGGTGCAGCCGTGAATCGCTCCGTCGTCGTCACCGGCCTCGGCCTCGTCTCCTGCGCGGGCGAGGGTGTGGACGCCCATCTCGCGGCCCTCGACGCCGGGGGGGCGCCCCGCACCGATACCGAGACCTTCGCGCCCTACCCGGTGCACCCGGCCCCCGCGATCGCCTGGGACGGCCAGATCCCCAAGCGCAGCGACCAGCGCCAGATGGAGGCGTGGCAGCGGCTCGGCGTCTACGCGGCGGGCCTCGCCCTCGACGCCGCGGGGGTGAAGGACGACGCGGCCTTCAAGCAGGCGCTCCATCTCGTCGTGGCGGCGGGCGGCGGCGAGCGCGACTACGCGGCCGACGGCGCGATCCTGACCGGCCTGCGCGAGGCCGAAGATCCGGGCGCCTATCTGAACGAGCGACTGCAGAACGATCTGCGCCCCACCCTGTTCCTGGCCCAGCTGTCGAACCTGCTCGCCGGCAACATCGCCATCGTGCACGGGGTGACGGGGGCGTCGCGGACCTTCATGGGCGAGGAGGCCGCGGGGGTCGATGCCCTGCGGATCGCCCAGGCGCGGGTGGCCTCGGGCCAGATCGACGCGATCCTGGTCGGTGGCTCGTACAGCGCCGAACGGCCCGACGTGCTGGTGATCCACGAGATGGGCGGCTTCCTCGCCCGGGACGCGTACCGGCCGGTCTTCGAGCGCGGTGCGCCGGGTGGGTTCATCCTCGGCAGCTGCGCGGCCTTCCTGATGCTCGAATCGGAAGCCCACGCCGCCGCCCGGGGCGCCCGCGCGCTCGCCCGGCTCGATGCGGTGACGAGCGACCGCACCCGGCGCGCGCCCGGAAGCGTCGCGGCGAGCCTCGAAGCCCTGTGGCGTCAGGCTGGACTCTCGGGGCCCGAACACGTCCTGTCCGGGGCGACCGGTGTCGCGCCGATCACCGCCGAGGAGCGGGACGCGCTGGCGCGGCTCGCGCCGGCTGCACGCCTGCAGGCGCTGGGCGACGTGATCGGCCACGGGCTCGAAGTGGCGGCGCCGTTCGGTGCGGCCCTGGCGGCCGCCCTCGTGGCCGCAGGCCGCGCGCGCGAGGTGGCGGTGACAGCGGTCGGGCATCGCCGCGGCGAGGGTGTCCTGCGCCTCGGCCCGGCCTGAGCCGGTCCGGCCCAAGTGACGGCGCCGGAACACAGATCTCGGATGCGTCCCGTCCGTTGAACTCCGTCCGGTCGCCGCTCAGACGGCCCTGCCGCGGGCAATCATCGCCGTCTTCAAGCCACCAATGTGCGCCCAACTCGGCCGGTGAGCCCGAGAAATATTTCTCCGCGCTTGCCAAGACAGCCCGATCGGTCTAACTATACGGGATCGGCACGTGTCCGGATATCTTGGACCGTTACGCCTTCGCAGGGCGGTTCTGACTTTCCTATCGCTATCGGTCGATGCCGGCGCCAGCCTGTGAAGGTTGGTGCCATCTCTCACTATGCCTGCGAAGATCAAGGACTTCCATGAGCACCGGAACCGTCAAGTGGTTCAACGAGACCAAGGGCTACGGCTTCATCCAGCCGGATGATGGCGGCAAGGACGTGTTCGTCCACATCTCCGCCGTCGAGCGCGCCGGCCTGCGCGGCCTGAACGAGGGCCAGAAGGTTTCCTACGAGCTGGAGACCGACCGCCGCAGCGGCAAGCAGTCCGCCGGCCAGCTCCAGACGGCCTGATCCCCGGCCGAACGTCTCTCGTCGAAGCCGCTCCCTCCGGAGCGGCTTCTTCGCATGTGAAATCCCTCTTTCTCCAATCTCTCGGGGCGCCGGCCTCCACCGCGTCCCATCCAGGAGTGTCTGTGAGCTTTCCCAACAAGCAGGGTGTCGCCGATCGCCTTGAGACGGCCGCCAAGGCGCGGTTGGAGATGCTGGCCCGGTTCCGGGCCCGTCCGTCCGCCGACGATCCGGCCGTCCTCGCCCGGCAATCGGCCCGCCGCGCCGTCGTGGATGCCCGCGAGGCCCGCGCCGCCGAGCGCGAGGCCCAGCGCCAGGCCGAGATCGCCCGTGCCGCCGCCCAGGCCGAGGCCGAGCGCCTCGCCGAGATCGAGCGCAAGCACGCCGAGCAGCTCGCCGCCCAGGAGCGCGCCAAGGCCCTCCAGGCTGAGCAGAAGGCGCAACGCGATGCGCGCTACCTCGCCCGCAAGGCGAAGGCCCAGAAGCGGCGCTGAGGCGCCGTCATCCCGACACCCCGTCCCAGGAGCCCGCCATGTCCCACAAGTTCAAGGTCGGCCAGCGGGTCTGCCGGCCCCGGCACGGACTTCCGGGCGACGGGGGCGCGGGCGAGGTGTTCGAGGTGCTCCGGCTCATGCCGGAGGATCAGACGGGCGAGCCCGGCTACCGCATCCGCACGCAGGGCGGCGAGCGCGCGGTCCGCGAGAGCGACCTTGTGGCGGCCCCGCACGGCTGATCCGGGCGCGCCCGCAGACCCTCACGAGCCATCCACACGAACGTACGGACCCTTCGCGGCCCGTGCCGTTGCGCAGAGTGCATATATTTCGTTTATTGCGATTGCACGCGCAGCATTTCCGTGTGGGGAGACACCGAGATGACGATGCCTGCTTCCGCTCAGGGCCTCGGAGGGCGCCTGCCATCCGATCTGGAGCGTGAGACAGCCAACCAACTGCGACGGCTGCTCGCCCTCCAGGCATCCGGCGAAGCCAACCTGCGTGTGTCCGACGACGAAGGGAAAGTCGCCGACATAACCCTGACGCCAGCGATATCAAAGCTGCTGATTGAGGTGCTGCGGCCGATCAGTCGGGGGGATGCCGTGACGCTCGTTCCCGTGACACAGATGCTGACGACGCAGCAGGCGGCCGACATTCTGAATGTTTCGCGCCCCTTCCTCGTCGGCCTTCTGGAGAAGGGCGCCATCCCGTTCGAACCGGTCGGGCGGCACAGACGCATCAAGGCGGAGGATCTGTTCGCCTACAAGGCTGCCCGCGACAAGCGCCGCAGCGAGGCGCTGGCGGACCTGTCCGAGCTCGATGGGGAGCTGCTGTAGCTCGTGTTCGCCGACCGGTTCACGGCCATGATCGATGCCTGCGTCCTCGCAGGCGTCCTTCGCCGGAACCTGATTCTCACGCTCGCGCAGTGGGAGTTCTTCCGCATCCGCTGGTCAGATCGCCTCCTCGGGGAAACGGAGCAGGCGATCGAACGGATGTTCGCCCGGAAGGGCGATTCTCTGAGCGCCGTGAAGGCGGCGCGGGCCCGAGCGGCGATGGAACGCGCGTTCGAGGACGCGATGGTCGTCGATTACGCCTCGTATCTCCCGATCTGCCAAGGTGTTGATCCCGGCGACGCCCATGTGATTGCCGCGGCCCTGAAGACGCAGGCGCACGTCATCGTCACGGACAACATCAGGCACTTTCCATCCACGCTGCTTGAGCCCCTCGGACTGGAAGTCCGATCGGCCGATATGTTCATCGCCGACACCATCGCGCTGGACGAGGGTAAGGCGGTCGCCGCCATCCGTGACATGCGTCAACGTTTGAAGAGACCTGCCATGACACCGGCCGACCTCCTCATCGCGATGGAAGCCAATGGGTTGACGGCGGCCGTGGATATCCTTCGGCCACACGAGGCCTCCCTCTGACAGGCCGCTTCAGCGATCGGGTTCCGTCCTGCTCTCCGGACGCACACGCTCACCCGAACTGCTCCCGCAGAATCCGCTCGTCGAGGCTGTGGCCGGGATCGTGGAGCAGCACCAGTTCGGTCGAGCGGTCGAGCGAGGTCTCGACCGTGCAGACCCGGCGGAACTCGGTGTGGTCGGCCACGGCCGCCACGGGGCGGTGGGGAGCGTCGAGCACGTCGATCCGGATCTTGGCGTAATCCGGCAGGAGCGCGCCGCGCCAGCGCCGGGGCCGGAAGGCCGAGATCGGGGTCAGCGCCAGGAGCTTGGCGTCCAGCGGCAGGATCGGGCCGCCGACCGAGAGGTTGTAGGCGGTCGAGCCGGCGGCCGTGGCGACCAGCACGCCGTCGGCGATCAGCAGGTCGAGGCGGACATGCCCGTCCACGGCGATCTTCAGCTTGGCGGTCTGGTGCGTCTGGCGCAGCAGATACACCTCGTTGATCGCCCGCGCCCGGTGCGAGCGGCCTTCGGTGTCGAGCACGTCCATCACCAGCGGGTGGATGACGCTGCGCTGCGCCGCTTCCAGATGCTCCAGCAGATCGTCGTCCCGGAACTCGTTCATCAGGAAGCCGACCGTGCCGCGGTTCATCCCGTATATCGGCTTCGGGTCGTCCATGAACCGGTGCAGCACCTGAAGCATCAGCCCGTCGCCGCCGAGTGCCACCACGACATCCGCCTCCTCGGGCGGGACGTGATCGTAGCGACGCATCAGGGCGGCGGCGGCCTCGCGGGCATGGCCGGTCGGACTCGCCACGAAGGCGATTTTTTTCGTGTGCGGCATGGGTCAGGCGGGGCCGGGCAGGCGCGTCGCGTCAGGCGTCATCACGTCACGGCTCCAGTGCTGACGAGCGAACCGCCCGGTTGACGTCGGTGCCGCGCATGCCCCTCACTCTCCGGACCTGCGCGACCCGGAGGCATAGCATGGAGCGTCCGCTCCTCGTCTACACCACCTTTCCCGATGCGGCCTCGGCCCTCAACATCGGCGAGGCCCTTGTCCGCGAACGGCTGATCGCCTGCATCAATGTGCTGCCCGGCATGCGCTCGGTTTACAGTTGGAAGGGCGCGATCGAGCGGAGCGAGGAGGTCGCAGCCATCCTCAAGAGCCGCGAGGGCTTGGCCGATGCCCTGTCGGCTGCCCTGAAGGCGCGCCATCCCTACGATACGCCGATCATCCTGCACCTGCCGGTCGCCGGCGCGGATGCCGACACGGCGGCCTGGATCCTGGCGGAGACCGGCTTGGGCGCGCCGCCGCATCACGCGGCCTGACCGAAGGGAGAGGGTGCGGCGCGGGCGCGCACCCATTCGCGCCTGCCGAGGTGATCGCGTTGTCAGGCGCCGGCTGGGCGCCGCGTCGCCAGCGGGTGCTGGCCGGGCGTGCCGGATGGGGACGTGAACCGATGGCGGCATCGAGCAACGGAGCGCGCATCGCGGCGCTCCTGATCGCGCTCCTCCCGAGCATCGGGAGCGCTTGGGCTGCTGGGGAGAATCCGGCGCTGACCGTCGTGCCGGCGCCGTCGGGTCCGGCCGGCCTCTCCTCGGACAATCCGCCAGCCCTGCGCTACGGCGTGCTCTATGCCGACGACAAGGGGCGCAGCCATGTCCAATATTGCGACCTGAAGAATTTCATCTTCAAGAGCTACGCCCCGCCGGCGGCACCACAATATGTCGGCTTCCCCCCGGGCGAAGTTGCATCGATCAAATATGCGGTCCTGCCCGTCGGCTATGTCGGCACTTGGCACACGGCGCCGGGTCCGCAATGGGTGATTACCCTGTCGGGCCGTTGGTCGGTGGAAGCGACGGACGGTTCCGTACTGGAGCAGGGACCCGGCGAGGTGGAGTTCAACGCCGACATGGAATCGACCCCGCAGGGGCCTGAGAAGCATGTCGGGCACCTGACGCGGCAGGTCGGAGATGTGCCGAACGTGCAACTCATCGTCTCATTGAAGCCCCAGCCGGGGCACAGCCACGAGACAGCCCCCTGCCAGCCCAGCGGACATTGATCTTCAGCGGGGTGTCCGACTGCGGGCGGACGCTTTAGACCCCGCGCACCGGATAGCTGCGGCCCTTCCACGTGGCGGCCCCGGCGCGCTCGCGGCGCAGCAGCACGTTCCACTGGATCGCCAGCGCCACCGCGACCCCGGCCGGGTGAAGCGCAATCGTCGCGAGCGGCGCCCGGACCGCCAGGGTGATGGCCGTCCGCGTCGCCAGCGACAGGGCGAGGGCCGTGGTGGCGGGGATCAGGGCTGCGGTCGGGATCAGGCCGAGCAGCCCGGCCAGGACGAGGAGCGGCGGCAGGACCTGCCCGCCGCCGAGCAGCAGGGTCCAGACGGGCAAGGCCCGGGGCGTCGCCATGCCCTCGTGGGCGTTCTTGGAGAAGCCGGCCCAGGCCTGCGCGAAGCCGTCATACATCCGGCACGTCGCCAGCGCCGCCGCGGCCCCGAGATCAGTCCGGTACCCGGCCGCACGGAACAGGCGCGGCAGGCGGACGCCATCATGCAGCGAGGTGTGGATCGCGCCGTGGCCGCCGGTCGCCGCGTAGGCCTCGGCCTCGGTCAGGATGAGCTGCCCGCAGGCTGCCCCGAGCGACGGATCTGTCAGGCGGCGCATCAGCGGGATCGGCAGGTAGCCCAGCAGCAGGAAATCGATCATCGGCACGGTCAGCATCTCGCCGAGCGTGCCCAGATCCTGCCGGGGCACGCCGCTGACCAGGGCCGCGCCGGTGCCGCGAGCCTGCGCCGCCAGGGAGGCGGCGGCTTCGGGGGCGAGGCGCACGTCGGCGTCGATGAATAGAAGGTACCGCCCGCTTGCGAGGCCGGCCATGTGGAAGCAGGCGTGGTTCTTGCCCGTCCAGCCCTCGGGCAGCGACGGCACGGCGACGAGGCGCAGGCGCGGATCGTCGATGGATCGCACGATCTCCGGGGTCGCGTCGGTGGAATGGTCGTCGCCGACGATCACCTCCACGGGGACCGTCGTGCTGGCGAGCGCCGCCCGGACGGTGGCGGCGATGTTTCCGGCCTCGTTGCGCGCCGGGATCAGGATCGAGACGAGACCGGGATCCGCCTCCGGCCTAGGCCGGCGCAGGAGCGCGAGGTTCACGGCCGCCAGCACGGCCGGGAGGAGGGCCAGGGCGAGACCGAGCAGGGCCAGGGCCGTCAGGATCGTGTCGGTCATGGTCCGTGCCGGAGATGGGTCCCGCCCGGACCCTGCATCGCACGGGGGCGGCGTGGAGTCGAAACCCTCACGCGGCGCGGTCCCGCCCGTTCGCGACGCGGTGCGCCGGGTCGAAGCGGCGGCCGGAGAGCCGGGCCGCGAGGCTTCGCCAGAGGTCGTAGACGCCCCCGACGCCCTTCCGGCCGGAAACCAGGGCGCGGAAACGCTCCGGATCCCGGCTGATCACGTCGGCGCTGAGCCGATCCAGGATGGCGGTCAGGTCGGCCTCCAACCGGGCGAGGCGCTGGGGCCGCGGCAGGGCGGCGAGGTCGGATGCCGGGATGGCGGGTCCGAAGGCCGCGAAGGCGCCGGCGCCGCGCTCGTCCCAGAAAGCGTATTCGAGCGCCATCGGCACGAACAGGGCGTCTGGGGCGATCTCGGCGAGCCGCGCCACGCCGGGTCGCAACGCGAGGGGCCGCGCGCGAGCATCGGCGAAGCGGCCCTGCGCGGTGATCCAGAGCATCCCGTCCGGCGTGGCCAGGATCGTGCGCGCCGCCGCCAGGAACTGCGCGGCGCCCCGGGGGCTGTCGAGATCGACCCCGAAGGCGCCGATCCGCTCGAAAATCCGGTAGCGCGCCAGCATCGCGGCGTCGAAGGGAGCCCGGCTCGGCCGCTCCGGGTAGAGGCGCCCGGCCAGCACGATGATGGTGGCCGCGTCCCACCAAGCCGGATGGTTGCAGTAGACGACGATCGGGCCGGGATGCCCGCGGTCGGGCGGCGTGCTCCAGAGCGGCAGCCGCAGCGCGTCGAGATGGCGGTGGAGATAGCGCTCGAACCACCCCACCATGAAGCGGCGGATCATGGGAGAGACTTTGGGGAGATGCGCGGCTCTCCCTCCCCCCTCCGCGGGGGAGGGTGGCCCTCGCGTCAGCGAGGGTCGGGAGAGGGGAGCGCGGTTTCCGGAAGGGCTGCGACCGGCATGAGGGGATGAGCCCTGTTCTGCCACGTCGCGCGGCCCCTCTCCCGACCCCCTTCGGGGGCCACCCTCCCCCGCAGAGGGGGGAGGGAGAGGCCGGGAGGGTGTCACGCCGTCGCGCGCAGGCTGCCGCGCGCGTCCTGGTCGTGCGCGTCGGCGGCGATCCAGCCCGACATCATCACCATCGGCATGCCGGGTCCCGGATGGGCGGCGCCGCCTGCGAGGTAGAGACCGCGCACCTGCCGCGAGCGGTTGCCGGGCTTGAACGCCCCCATCACCCGCCCGTGCGAGGCGAGCCCATAGATCGCGCCGTTCAGCACGTGATAGCGCTCGTGGATGTCCTGCGGCGTCAGGTGGCGCTCCACCACGATCCGCTCCTCCAGATCCGGCATGCCGGCCGTGCGCTTCAGCTTGTCGAGGATCGTCCGGCGGTAATTCCGGAACAGCGGCCCATCCGGGCGCCAGTCGTGGTGCGGCCGCAGATACGGCGTGTGCACGAGGACGTAGAGCGCCTCGCCGCCCTCCGGCGCCACGCTCGGATCGGTGGAGGAGGGCGCCGCCAGATAGGCGGTCGGGTCCGGGGCCGGCTCGCCCTTGTTGTAGATGAAGTCGAACTCTTCTTCCGGGTCTCGGGAGAAGACGAAATCGTGGTGGTTCAGGTGCTCGTAGCGCTTGTTGAGCCCGAGATAGAGCACCACGCCCGAGCAGGCCGGCTCGGGGTTCTTCTTGGCATAGGCCCTGGCGACCTCGCCACCGACGAGCTCACGGTAGGTGCGCACCGAATCCATGTTGGAGATCACCGCGTCGAACGGCGTGACGCCCGCGGCGGTGCGTACCCCGCGGACCGCGCCGTTGGCGGTCTCGATGCCCGTGACTTCGGTGTCGGTCTTGCAGGTGGCGCCGAGTTCCTGGGCGAGCTTGGCCAGCCCTTCGGCCACCGCCCTCGTGCCGCCCATCGGATACCAGACCCCGTCGGCGGTCTGCATGTGGGCGATGGCACAGAGCACGGCGGGTGCGCCGTAGGGCGAGGAACCGACATACTGCACGAAGTGGTCGAGCATCTGCGCGAGCCGGGCGTCCTTCACCTTCCCGCGGATCGTCGAGGCGACCGAGGCGTGCATGCGCAGGGACAGCACGTCGCGCAGCGTGCCGGGGTTCATATTGGCGCGGATGTTGATCGTGTCGAACAGGTCCTCGACCGGCTTCCAGAAAAAGAATTTTTCCGAGACACCGTGCAGATGCTCTGAAATGGAGAGGAATTTTTTGTAGCCTTCGCCGGTGCCAGGGGCGAAGCGCTCCATGTCGCCGGCCATCCGCTCGACATCCTGCATCAGGTCGATATGGGTGCCGTCATCGAAGAAGCAGCGCCATTGCGGGTCGAGGCGGCGCAGGTCCATGTAGTCGTGGACCGAGCGGCCGGCCTCGGCAAAGATCCGCTCCAGCACCCGGGGTACGGTCAGGATGGTCGGGCCCATGTCGAAGCGGAAGCCGCCCTCGTGCAGCACCGCCGCCTTGCCGCCGAGCCAGCCGTTCTTGTCGTAGACCGTCACGCGGTGGCCCCGCGCGGCGGCGACGCACGCGGCCGCGAGTCCGCCGAGCCCGCTGCCGATGACGGCGACCGTGGAATCCTGGGTCATCCTGATGGGTCGCTCCCGGGGCCGTCGAACCGGCCCGCTCTGGCGAAGCTAGATCCGCGACCGGGCGGGTCAACGCGCCACCCGGTCGCGGCGCAGTCGGCTCAGCCCGCCTCTGTGGACAATCGGGCCAGGAAGTTGCCGATCTCCCGGCGGCGCAGCGTCGCGTCGAGGATTTCGGGCCCGATTCCGTGGCGCCACGCGAGGCGGCGGGCCGCCTCCGGGTCTGACCCCTGGAGCCCGGCGATCTCGTCGGCATAGGCCGCCACGGCGTCCGAATCCTCCGCGAAACCCGCCTCCACGACGGCGGTGTCGCACAGGCGCAGCATCGCGGCGAGCTCGTCGAGGTCGAGTTCGGGATGGTATTGCGTTCCCCAGAACCAGCCGGCGCCGTGGCGGATCTCGATCGCCTGGATGCCGAGCACGGGGTTGCCGGCGAGCACACGGGCGCCCGGCGGCGGCTCCAGCACGGCGTCCGAGTGGATCGCCGGGGCGTCCCAGGCGGCCGGTCGGCCGGCGAGCAGCGGATGGGTCCGGCCCTCTTCGGTCGGGGTGATCGACCGGGCGAAGCCGTATTCGGGCCCGCGCGGGTTCCCGGCGGCCTTGCCGCCCGCCACCGTGGCGGCGACCTGCACGCCCCAGCACGAGCCGAAGACCGGCAGGCCGGCCTCCAGGCCGGCACGCATCAGATCCAGCTGACGGGTCACGGCGGGCGTGCCCTCGGAAACCTTGAGGGTCGATCCGGTGAAGATCAGGCCATCGAAATCGGCGAGGCCGCCCGGCAGGGCGGCGTCGGCATCGGCCGGGCTGACGAGCCGGCAGGCGGTGCCGGGAGCGAGATCGCGCACGACCGACGCGTAGGATTCGGCCGAGGTTCGGCCGGTAGCCGCGACGTGCCGGTCGCGCGCCGCGCGATCGTTGCCGTCGGCGATGAGCAGGCGGAGCATGGGGTTCCTCGTCAGGCGGGGCCGGACCGTGCCCGATCGCGGCACTCCTGTCCGCGCCCGCCGGGTCGCAGGGGCGGCGCGGATCGTCGCGCCCCCGGTCGGATGCCCAGAGAAAGATCGGTCAGCGAAGGCATCGGGCACCGGAATTTGGCAGTCGCATTCTCCAATTCAATCGCAAGGCGCGCACGGGAAGGTGATCCGCGCCGGATCACGATGACCCCCAAACAGATGATGTACTCGATCCAATCATGACCGTATTCGTTCCAGTCGAATACGCGAACGCGATCGGCGCGGAGGTTGAGATGCCAGATCTCGCGGAGATGGAGCTTTATCGTCTGGAAGCCCGGGGGTTGATCGCGCGGGCCGAGGAGGCCGTTCGCGCCCTGGGCGCAGACGGCGCGTGCGAGGGCCATCGCCTGATGGCGGCGCAGGGCCTCACGGCGATGCGACATCTCAACCGGATCATCGAACTGCACCACAATCGCCTCGCCGCCGAGGCCCTTCCCAACGTCGCGACCCCACCGGTTGCGCCCCGCCGGACCTGGCTGGCCGCCCTGCGTCAGCGCCTCGCGATCGGCGGTCCCGCCCTGGAGACCCGGGTCTGACGGGATCCGCCGCGTGACCTGAAACCGCATGCTGCTTCGGTGAGGCGAAGCCATGGTGAGAGCCCTGCTGATCGCGCTCGCGCTGATCCTGACCGGCGTGGCGCTGCCGGCCTCCGGGAATCGATCGCCGCCTGTCTTCCACCAGGCCGTGGAGATCGAGACTCTGGTCAACCGCGCGGCCGATCTCCTGGAGGAGCGCGGGCCGGCCGCCTTCGCCGAGTTCCGGCGCAAGGGCGGCGGGTGGCGCTACGGCGATGTCTACCTGTTCGTCGTCGACATGCGGGGGGTGGTGCTGTTCAACGCCGCCCACCCCAACCGCGAGGGGCGCGATCTGCTCCATGAGCGCGATGCCGACGGGAAGACGTTCCACCAGGCCTTCATCGACACCGTCAGCCAGTTCGGATCGGGCTGGGTCGATTACATGTTCCCGCGGCCGGGGCAGTCGGTTCCCACGGTCAAATGGAGCTACGTCTGCGCGACGCATGTGGCGGGCGCGGAGGCGCTGATCGGGGCCGGCGTCTACGTCGAGTAGCGCGACCCGTTCAGGCCGTGCGCCGGGCCGCCAGCGCGAGGGCGAGGCCGAGCCCGGCGAGGGCCAAGGCTCCCAGCACGGCCAGTGCCGGCGCGGCGACGGCGAAACCCTCGCTCAGCGCATCCTGATAGGCGGTGATCGCCCAGGCATTCGGGGTGAGCCAGCCGGCCTGCTGCAGCCACGGGGGCATCAGGAAGCGCGGCACCATCGAGCCGCCCACCGCCGAGAGCAGCAGCACCCCGAAGGTCGAGGCGAGGTGCGCCTGCTGGCGCGTCGCCGCGAGCGCACAGGCGGCGAGCGCCAGCCCCGCCGCCATGGCGGAGACCAGCAGGCAGGTGGCCAGGAAGGCCGGCCAATGCGGCCCGATCTCCACGCCGTAGAGCAGCCCGGCGGCCAGGAAGATCAGTCCCGCCTGCACGACGCCCTGGAGCGTCAGGAAGCCGAACTTGCCGAGCACCACCACCGGCAGGCCGCCCGGCCCCGCCATCAGCCGCTCGGCGAGGCCGGTCTCGCGCTCCTCGACCAGCGACATCGCCCCCTGCATGGCGGCAAACAGCAGGAACACCGCGGTGATCGCCCCCGCGTAGTAGCTGATCCGGGCGTTCGCGGTGCCGGCGGCGGTGCTGCGCCGCTCGACCAGATCGGCGAAGCCGAACGGCTCCTTCCGGGCCCGCTGCTCGGCGAAGGCCTCGTCGAGGAAGCGGCGCTCGTCCGGGCCGATCTTGCCGCTGCGCTCGACGTCGGCGACGATCCGCGACAGCACGACGTCGGGCAGAGCCGCGTTCAGCACCCGCTGGAGCTGGCCGAGGGCGATCGGCGTCGCCAGGGCCTTGGCGGGGTTCTCGACCAGCACCACCGGCTGGTCTGCGGGGCCGGGGGCGCCCTCCGCCGGGGCCGCGATCAGGTCGCCGCGCAGGGCGAGCGCCACGTCGACCTCGCCCGAGCGCACCGCCTCGGCGACGCCGGCAAGGTCTGTCACGGTCAGGCGCGTCACCCGCAGGGACGGATCGGCCGCCAGCGCGTCGGTGAGGCGCTGCGTGGCGGCGGTGTGCGCGAGGTCGGCGAGGCCCAGATGGATGCGGATCCGGTCGCCGGTCGCCCCCGAGAAGATCGCAGCGAAGATCGAGAAGATCACGGTCGGCAGCACGAAGGCCATGACCAGGGCGGCGCGGTCGCGCACCAGGCTGAGCGCCATCACGCGGAACGCAGCGCCGATCATCCGGCGATCCCCGCCCGCAGGGTGGTGGTCCCGGTGTCGTTCGCCTCGCGGGGCCGGAGCGCGTCGAGGTAGAGCGCTTCGAGCCGCGGGGCGCGCACCCGGATTTCGGCGACCGGCACGCCCTGGGCGGTCAGGGATCCAAGCAGGGCCGCGCCGTCGAGGCCGGCACGCTCCACCGAGCGCCAGACGAGTCCGCCCGGCTCGGCGGCCGCGAAGCCGGCCCGGCGCAGGGCCGCGGCGGCGGCATGGTCTGCCGGGACGGTGAGGCTCAGTTCCCGTTCGGGCGCCCCGGTGCGCAGCTGCGCCAGCAGGTCGGCGAGGCGGCCGGCGCGCACGATCCGGCCCCGCGCCAGGAACGCGACCTGCGAGGCCAGGCGTTCGGCTTCCGCGAAGTCGTGGGTGGCGATCAGGATCGCGGTGCCGGCCGCCTTGAGCCGGTCGAGGACGGCATGGATCGCGGCCCGGGCGGCGAGATCGACGCCGCTCGTCGGCTCGTCGAGCAGGACGAGGCGCGGCCGGTTCATCAGGCTCGCCGCGATGTTGACCCGGCGCCGGTAGCCCCCCGACAGGGTTCCCACCGGCCGCCGCGCGACTTCGGCGATGTCGGCCATCGCCAGGGCGGCGTCCACGGCCGCCCTCCGGTCGCGCCTTGCCACGCCCGCGAGCTGGCCGAAGACGCCGAGATTCTCGGCGACCGTCAGCTTCGGGTAGAGCGCGATCTCCTGCGGCACCCAGCCGATGGCCCGGCGGGCGCTGCCCGCCCGATAGGGATCCGCACCGCCGACCCGAACCGACCCGGTGTTCGGGGCGAGACGGCCCGCCACGAGGCGCATCAGCGAGGACTTGCCCGCCCCGTTCGGCCCGAGGAGCGCCAGGGTCTCGCCGGCCTCGAGGTCGAGATCGACGTGGTCCAGAACCCGCCGTCCGCCGAGGTCCAGGCCGACACCCGCGATCCGGACCAGGGGATCCATCCGACTCAGCGCCGCGGCAGGGCGCGGGCGAGGCGTACGCGCAGGGTGCCGCCCGGCTCCCGCAGACTGAAGGCGGCCTCGGCGAAGTCCGGCCGCGCCCGGCGTCCGGCCGCGCCCGAGAAGCCGTAGGATTCGAGCGGCAGGCCGAGCCCGGTCCGGTCGAGGCGGCCGTTGCCGTTCGCGTCCTGATAGGCCGCCACCGCGTAGGTCCCCGCCGGGACGCCCTGGAAGGTGAACTGGATCCGGCCCGCCGAGGCCGCCGCCTCCTCGCCCCGGGCGCAGGCCGATTCCGCAAGCCCACCCTGGCACAGGGCGACGCGCACCGGGCCGCCACCGGGCTCGATCCCGTCGATCTCGACCTGCACGGTCGCGGCCGCTGCCGGCAGGGTGCCGGTGAGGCCGCCCGCGAAGAGGAGTCCGGCGGGCGTGAGCCGTCGAGCGAGCCGCGAGGCTGCCGGCCGCCTCACGAGGCCTCGCCGGAGGTGGCCAGCGGCGCGGTCTCGGGGATGCCCGCCGCCGCGGCGGCGCGGGCGCCGGCCAGTTCCTCGATCAGCAGACGGGCCGAGATGCGGGCGCCCTCGTAGATCACCGGCAGGCCGGAGCCCGGATGGGTGCCGCCGCCCACGATGTAGAGCCCCGGCCCGAAGCGGTTATGCGGCCGGAAATACAGCATCTGCATCAGGTCGTGGGCGAGGTTGAAGGTGGCGCCCTCGTGGACGGCGAAATCCTCCTCCCACTGGGTCGGGTCGATGATCCGCTCGTAGCGGATCCGGGATTCGAGATCCGCGATCCCGAGGAGCTTCAGCCGCTCCAGCACCAGGGCGCGGTAGCTCTCGCGCTCCGCAGCCCAGTCGATCCCGGCCTTCAGGTTCGGCACCGGCACGAGCACGTAGAGCGCGGTGTGCCCGGGGGGCGCCATGCCGCCGTCCGTGTAGCCGGCATGCTGGACGTAGAGCGAGGGCTGCATCGGCAGCGTGCCCTCGGTGATCTCGCGGATGTTCTTCTCGTAGCCGTCGGCCAGCAGGATCGTGTGATGCCCCAGGCTCGCGGGCATTTGTCCTTCGATGCCCAGATAGAGCATGAAGGTCGAGCAGGAGAGCCGCGCCTTCTTGATCTTGGCGTCGCGCCAGCGCGGGCGGTGCCGCTCCGGCACCAGGGCGCGGACCACCTTGGCGAAGTCGCCGTTGATCAGCACCGCGTCGGCGTTGAAGGTCTCGCCGTCCGCGACCACGCCGCTGGCGCGCTTGCCGTCGAACAGCACCCGCTCGACGTTGCTGTTGAGCCGGAGATCGACGCCCATGCGCCCGGCCAAGCCCGCCATCGCGTCCGAGACCGCGCCGCAGCCGCCGACCGGATGGTAGACCCCGTGCTCGTATTCGAGGAACGACAGGATCGTGAACAGGCTCGGGCACCGGAACGGCGACATGCCGAGGTACTTGGTCTGGAACGAGAAGGCGAGGCGCACCCGCGGATCGGCGAAGTGGCGCTTCAGGTCGCGGTCGACGCTCCTTCCGGGATGCAGGTAGGGCAGGGCGGCCAGCATCGCCGGGCTCGCGAGGCTGCGCAGGGTGTGGAAGGCTTGCTGCAGGATCGGCTTGAAGTAGTCGAGCTTGGTCCGGTTCTCGGTGAAGAACGCCTGCACGTTCCGGGCGTCGTCGGGGGCGAGCCGGGCGATCTCCTGCTCCATGCGGGCGATGTCGCCGGTCGCCCGGACCGTCCCCGAGATCCCGTTCCCACCCTCGAAGACGAGGTGGTATTGCGGATCGAGCCGTTCGAGCTTGACGTGGTCCTCCAGCCGCTCGCCGCAGCTCGCGAAGATGTCGGCCAGGATCTGGGGATAGAGGAAGAAGGTCGGCCCGATATCGAACTTGTAGCCGCCCGGCGCCGTCACGGTCTTGGTGCGGCCGCCGACTTGGGCATCCTTCTCGAACAGGGTCACGTGGATCCCGGCTCGCGCCAGCAACAGGGCGGACGCCAAGCCCCCCGGACCGGCACCGACCACGGCCACCCGGCGTCCGGTCAGCGCCCGCAACCCATTCCCAGACTGAAGCAACGCCGCCGACTCCCTGCCGAATCCCCCGCCAGCTTAATGGTCAAGCTAGGCCGGACTCGGCGCGCGGCAATTGCTGCCGTTTGTCGCGCGCAGACCGCCGCGGGCCGTTAGACCGGGACGATTCGACGGGGCGGACAGCGTGACGGCAGCCGCTCTCGGGCGTCGCGGGGGGATCAGGCGGCGTGACGCGGTTCCGGACCAGCCCGGTCGGAATGCCACAGCCACAGAGCGGTCAGGATCAGCAACAGCGTGGCGACGGCCCCGGTCCAACCCAGCGCATCCCAGCCGCCCCAGCGGCCGGACCCGAGGGCGCGGACCAGCATCGGGCCGGCGATCTGTCCGGCCGCGAAGGCGGCGGTCATCCGTGCCAGCAGCGGGGTCGGATTGTCGGGCCGCGCCTCGCGGGCCAGTTGCAGGCCCGCCATGGTGGCGACCATGAAGGTGCCGCCGACGAGAATGGCCGCCAGCGCGATGGCCGGCAGGGTCCGGACGAACAGCGGCAGGGCCGTGCCGAGCGCCATGATGGCCTGCGCCAGCGCCCAGATCCGCAGACGAGACCCGTAGGCCAGGAAGCGCGCCACGGCGGCGACCGAGAGGGCGGCGGCGAAGCCGAAGAGCGGCCAGGTCAGCCCGAAGACGAGGGGATCGGGCGCCAGCGCCCGCGCCATCGAGGGCAAGAAGGTTGCCGGGACGATGTAGCCGAACCCGAAGGTTCCGTAGCAGACCACCAGCGACACTTGCCGGCCCCGGGAGAGCGGCGCCCTGGCCGCGGCCTCGCGCTCGGAGATCCGGGCCGTCTCCGTATCGGCCCCCGCGGATCGCGTCGCGGATTGCGCCCGGACGAACAGCGCGCCCAATCCGGCGAGCGCACCCAGTTCGAGCCAGAGCCCATGCGCCGGCTGGCGTCCGCCGAGCCAGGTCAGCAGCCCGGCGAGCGCGATCCCGAGCCCGACACCGGTGTAGATCCAGGCGCCCGCCTGCCCGGATTGCCGCCGGGCGAGCTCGGCCAGGCACCAGCCGCTCGCGCAGACCAGAGCCCAGGCGCTGAACACCCCCGCGGACGCGCGCAGGCTGAGGCCGAGCAGCGGAACCGTCCCGGTCTCGATCGCCGCCATGGCGAGAGTCGTCAGCGCGACGCCGAGCAGGCTCAGCAGCAGGCCGCGCCGCGGATCGCGCGCGAACCACGAGGCGGTGAGGGCGCCGAGGAGGTAGCCGACGTAATTGGCCGCCGCCCATTCCGCGCCGGCCGCCGGGCTCAGGGTGCCGTCGCGGATCATCAGCGGCATGAGCGGCGTGAAGGCGAAGCGACCGATCCCCATGGCGACCGCCAGGGCGACGAGGCCGGAGGCGACGATCGGCCGGATCGAGGGCTGTTGCGCGCGGGTGGTGGGCGGCGTCGTGGTCATCGGCGATCCATGACACCGGTCCGCTCAGCTTGGAAAATGAATTTCTGTGACCTGTCGTTCTCCTGAGGAGAATGATGGATCTCGAGGATCTGGAGATCTTCCGCTGAGGGCGGGGTGACGCGGGCGGCGGCGGATCTGCACCGGGTGCCTTCGAACGTGACCACCCGGATCAAGCCGTTCGAGGAGCGTCTGGGGGGCGCGCTGTTCCGCCGGCAGGGGCGCAGCCTCGCCCTGACGGAGGCCGGGCGCACCGTGCTCGGCCATGCGGAGAAGCTGCTCCGGATGGCCGACGCGGCCGAGCGGGACCTGCGCGGCGGCACCGTGCGCGGCGTGCTGCGCCTCGGCGCCCTGGAGAGTGCGGCCGGCGCATGGCTGCCGCCGATCTGTCGGCGTTCGACGCGCGGTATCCGGACGTCGCGATCGAGCTTCAGACCGGTACGACTCTGGCGCTGCGGCCGAAGCCGGTCGCCGCTGCCGAGGTGGCGTGAGCCGGCGCGATCGAGCGGGGCTTGGCGCGTGGGGCTTGGCGCATAAGGTTTGGCGCATCACGTCCCTTCGCCGGGGAGGATTGCCCCGCTGTGAGGACTTGAGCCGGGATCGCGACCCGGCGATCGTCGCGTCGGCCATCCGCTGCCAGGAGCGCCCGCCGGGATGGGTGCGCGCAAGACCAATCTGCGTCTCGGAGGTTCAGTTGCTCAAGCGGACGGAGGCGACGGCGGTCGAGAAGAGCTGAAGCATGGCGGCCGTGATGTCGCCGCCGGAGGCCACGGGAAAGTAGAGCCCATCCGAGGCGCATGCTTTCAGCATCGGTCCGATCTGATTCTCATAGGGTTTGACATAGGAAACGTAGAAAGGATTGTCGTAGATCGGCAGATACTGGGTGTAGATGATGCCGATGCGGACGTTGTTGTTCTTGAGCGTGTTGCAGGTCGAGGGGCTGAAGGGGCCGATGAAACGGCTGCTGGAGATCTGAAACCCTGCGCCCTGGTTGGTGACGGTGCCGCCGGTATCCTCGACGCCGTCGGTCACGAAGAACAGGAACCGGATCGGCGCCGCGGATGTCACGCCCGTTCCGCTGGCCGGGATCGTCGCGTTCATCTTCGTGAGGGCGCGCTCGAAGTCGGTCTGATTGTCGGCCTGACTGTAATACGCGTAGGCGATGTCGATGTTGGCCGCCGCCGACTTGATCTGGCTCAGGGTCGGCGTCATCGCCTGCAACCGCGTCTGCATCGAGGAATCGTTGAAGGTCCACATCTCCATCTGGAACTGCTGGCTCAGCGACATGCTGGCATTGGCCTGATCGACCAGCGCGGAGACCGCATCCCGCAGGACCTGGATGCGCAGTTTGATGTTGTTGTTCTGGGCGATGTGATAATTGTCGTTGAGATTGTCGCCGGTCACGTTGCCATGGTTGTCGAACGTGTGCTGGTGACAGGCGAAGGCGCAGCCGCCGGTCGCGTTCTTCATGTTGCTGACGTCGGTATCGGTCGCGGCCAGCCCCATCGAGGGGGAGTTGTCCAGTAGCAGATAGAAGTTGATGTATTGGAACAGGTTGCGGGTGCTCGACGAGGTTCCGCCGATGTTCATCGTCATGACCTTCATCATCGAGGCCAGACTGGTCTTCACGGTGGCCGTGTAGCTCGCCGTCAGGCTCACGGTCGAAGCCCCGTTGACCGGCGTGCCGGGCGTGAAGGACATGACCGTCACGCCGGGAACCTTGGCGGCCTCCGTCCGGAACTGCGTCTCCATGTTCTGGAGAGCCGTCGACGAGATCGTGTTGGTCTTCTGCGACATGACCGCGAGGACGGCGCCGTCGAGCGCGGCGTCGAGCCGGGCCTTGGCGGCGTTGCGGCGCCCGTAATCGATGGCTGCGGCCGAGGCGAACAGGATCGGCATCGCCACGAGGGCGAAGGTGATCGCGACCTGGCCGGAGCGCGAGCCCCGGTAACCGGTCAGGGGCGGGCGAATGGCGCGGCCGAAAAATAGCGACACGATACCCTCGCCGGTCGGGCGCTCTGCCGTGGATCGGTCTCGATGTCCGGCGGGAGCGCGAGGAAACACAGGTCGATACGAAGTCGGTGTACTGTGCCCGACCGTCGCGATCGGGCACGGAGTTCAGAAGGTCGGGCAGACCGCGCCGCCCGGCATGACGATCTCGTTGACGGTCCGCTGCGACCACGGGATCTGCCGGGTGAAGATCAGACCGCCCGGGCCGAAGATCCATCGGTAGAGGGCGCTGCCGATGATCGGCGTGTAGGCCATCGAGACCTCCGCCAGGATGTAGCGGGCCCCGTCGAACTGATAGGCGGCCGGTGTGGCCGGCAGACCGTTCGTCCCGTTGATCTGCCGGACCGGGCGCGGGGTCGCATTCTGGGTCCAACTGGAGCAGACGCCGCCGTAGAGCGTGCCGTAGACGGACTCGACGCCCATGGCGTTGACGACGATCTGGAGGCCCGAGGCGTTCAGCGGCCTGAGGATCGCGGTCGCCGCGCCGGCGATCGTCGCCATGTCGGCGGAGGAGGGTTTTGGGTTGTCGGCGCGCCCCGAGAGGTCGGCGAGCGTGCGGGCGAACAGCGTCAGCTTGCGGTTCGCATCGAGGATGCGGGTCAATTCGACGGTGCCGAAATACAGGACGATGAGCACCGGAAGGACGAGGGCGAACTCGACCGCGGCGATGCCCCGCCCGTCATCCCGGAAGCGCCTCAGGCGTGTCGCGAGGGCGGCCATCACGAGCAGACGGACTGCGTGGTGTAGGGCTCAATCTTGAACACGGTCGCGGCCTGGAGCACGCGCCGCCTGTTCGGCAGGTTCGCCGTCGCGGCGCCGAGGAGCGGAAAGAAGACCGGGACGTCGACGGCGGCCTGAACCACCATGATCGCGGAGGCTCCGCCGCAGGTGTAGCTCTGGAAGTTCGGGTTCCAGTCGCTGACGCCGTTGCTGTTGATGGTGACGGGGGAGACCATCGTGGCCCCGGCGTAACTGGGAGCCTGCGTGACGCTGATGCGGACATTGGCGCAGTTGAAGAGCGTCACCCGTGCGGTGCCGCTCGGCTGCGTGCAGATCGCGGTCCGGAACCGGCTCAACATCGTCGCCGCATCGGTCGTGCCGGTATTCGCGGTCTGGAAGGTGCCCGTGTAGATCTGGCGCCCGGCCTCGACCACGGCCTGCTGCAGGATCTCCTGCTCCCAGGCGACCAGCCCGTTCTCAAGGCAGGCGCCGACCAGGGCGAGGAAGGGGAGCGCCACGAGACCGAACTCGACCGCCGTGGCGCCGCTCCGCTCACGGCACAACCGTGCGACTTGACGCGTCGGTCTCACCCAGTGGTGGGCGACATGGCTCAATGGTCTCACGGTGCGACCCAGCGGGTTGCGGTACTGCGGCCGGATAGACCACGGAAATCTTACATTTTTCCATATGCGACCGCCGAAACCCCGGCGACCGATTGATATTGTTGTCTTTCAGGGTTGTGGGGCTGAATCTCTTTCAACCAAAGATGTTGCGCGCGGGCGGAAGGGGCCGAGACTCGGATCCCGGTGGCTGCGTCCCGGCCGGAGCTTATCCTGCACGGTCGAGGCGTCCCTGGCTGCGCGCAATGCCATGCAGGGCGATCCCGGCCGCGGTGGCGACGTTGAGGGAATCGAAGCCCGCCGCCATCGGGATCCGGACCGGCCGCGCCCGGGCGAGGATCGCCGCATCGAGCCCGGGCCCCTCGGTGCCGAGGATCAGGAGCGCCCGGGCGGGTGCGGGGCGGTCCTCCAGGGTCTCGGTCGCGCCCGGGCTGAGCGCCAGCGCCTGGAGGTCCAGCGATTCGGCGAGATTCAGCCAGTCCTGGCCCGCCGCGAGCCGTGCGAAGGGCTGGATCAGCGCCGCGCCGGCCGAGACCCGGATGCTCTTGCGATACAGAGGATCGCAGCTCGCCGCGTCGAGCAGCACCGCATCCGCTCCGAAGGCGGCGGCGTTGCGGAAGGCGGCGCCGACATTGTCGTGGTTGGTCAGGCCCGCGAGGCCGAGCACCAGGGCCGGTGCGGGCCCGGGCGGTACGACCGCTGCCGCGTCAGGCTCCGATCCGCGCAGGCCGACCGCCAGCACCCCGCGGTGGATCGGGAACCCCGCCACCGCGCTCATCACGGACTTGGCGGCGAGAAAGACCGGCGGCGGGGTCGGGCAGGCGGTCACCGCCCCGGCGAGGCCCGGCCATCGTTCCGGCAGGAGCAGGATGGATTCGGCGCGGAAGCGGCTGCGCCGGCCGAGCAGCAGCCGCAGGGTCACCTCGCCCTCGGCGATGAAGCGCCCGGCGCGGCCCACGAGGTCGCGCTCGCGCATGCGGGCATAGGGTTCGAGGCGCGGGTCGTCCGGGTCGGTGACCGTCTCCGCGACTGGATCCACCTCAGCCCTGCGACCGCTCGGTGCGGCTGGCGAGCGGGTCGGCCTCGGCCTTGGTCGGCACCTTCACCAGCGCCTCGCCGTCGAGGACCGTCTCCCCCGCCACCGAGCATTGGCAGGCGAGCCGCGCGCGCCGCCGCTCGGGCATCAGCTCGGCGACCGTCACGGTGACCTCCACGACGTCGCCGATCCGCACCGGCGCGCGGAAGTTCAGCGTCTGCGAGATGTAGACCGCCCCCGGCCCCGGCAGCCGGGTGCCGAGCACCGCCGAGATCAGCCCGGCGGTGTAGAGGCCGTGGGCGATGCGGGTGCCGAAGGGCGTGCGGGCGGCGAAGTGCTCGGACAGGTGGATCGGGTTGCGGTCGCCGGTGATCTCGGCGAAACCCACCACGTCCGAGGACGCGATGGTCTTCGACAGGGTCTCCGACAGCCCGATCTCGAGATCCTCGAAATAGAGCACGCGCAATTCGGGCAGCATGACTCGGCAGACCTCCGCTTCCGGCCTGTGACGCCTCGCGCGCCCGGCCCTGGCTCTGGCCTCGCACGATCGCGGGAGCGAATCCACCCGGACGAAGGCGTAAGAGCGTCGAACTTTCTTGAGGCGCGGACAGGGTTTTCTCAACGGCCCTCGACAGGCGTCCCCGGACCGGCGATGACGCGCCCCGTGATTGCCGATGACGCAGCCCGGCCCGCGCCGCCCGCCCTCCGCCCCGTCGTCGCCCGCGTGGCGGCGCTGAACCTCGGCTATTTCGGTATCGAGATCGCGGTGGCGCTCGCCATCGGCTCGGTGGCGCTCATCGCCGACAGCCTCGATTTCCTGGAGGATGCGGCGATCAACCTGCTGATCGTGGCGGGTCTCGGCTGGAGCGCGCGCAACCGCGCCCGGCTCGGCACCGCCATGGCGGGCATCCTGCTCCTGCCGGCGCTGGCGGGTGCCTGGGCGGCCTACGGGAAGGTCTCGGATTTCGCCGCCCCGGCCGCCCTGCCGCTGACGCTCGCCGGGCTCGGGGCGCTCGCCGTGAACCTCACCTGCGCGCTGATGCTCGCCCGGCACCGGAGCGGCTCCGGCAGCCTCACCAAGGCGGCCTATCTCTCGGCGCGCAACGATGCCTTCGCCAACCTCGCGATCATCGCGGCCGGGCTGGTGACGGCCCTCGACCCGTCGCCCTGGCCGGATCTCGTGGTGGCGGCGGGCATCGCGCTCCTCAACGCCGATTCCGCCGCCGACATCCTCAAGGCCGCCGCGGCCGAGCGCCGGGCGGCCCGATAGGCACAGCCATGCGCATCTTCCCGATCTCGGACCTCCACCTCGAACGGCGCCGCCTCGACCTGATCGCGCCGCCGAGCGCGCCGTTCGACCTGCTTGCCTGCCCCGGCGATCTCTACGAGGGTCATCCCGAGCGCGGACTGGCGGCGCTCCTGCACCTCGCGCAGGGGCGGCCCGTCGTGCTGGTTCCGGGCAACCACGAGCGCTACGCGCCGACAGGCGACGGGCGCACGGCGCCGGAGCTGCTGGCCGCCCTGGAGGCGGAGGTCGAGCGCCTGAACGGCCTCGGCGCCCGGATCCACCTGCTCCAGCGGGCGCAGGGCTGCGTCATCGACGGGGTGCGCTTCCTCGGCACGACCCTGTGGAGCGACTGGACGCTGGCCGGGCGCTGGCTCTGCGCCGACACGCCCGGACGTCCGGAGGATCCGGTCGCCGACGCGGCCGCGCGCATGACCGACCCGGTCACCGGCTCGCGGGAATATCTCGGCTCGATCCGGAAGGCCGACGGCAGCCCCTGGCAGCCCGCCGACGCGATGGCCGAGCACCGGACCGAGCGGGCGGGCCTGCACGCGGCGCTCCGGATCCCGCATGACGGGCCGACCGTGGTGGTGACCCATCACCCGGCGAGCCCGCTGGCGGCGGATCGCTACCGGAACGAGCCCGGCGTCCCCTGGTGGGTGCCGGCCTTCTACGCCTCCACGGCGCTCGACGACCTCGCCGATGCTGACCGGCCGGATCTGTGGATCTCCGGGCATTTCCACGCGGGCCACGACATGCGGGTCGGGCGCTGCCGCTGGGTCTCGAACCCGGTGGAGGGGGCGACCTATCGGGCGGATTTCATGCTGGACGTCGGCGGCGCGTGACGCCGGCGATGCGACGGCAGGCCGAGTAGCGGACGGGCTACGATGTTCCGGCCTCATCGATGAATGGGGTTGCGGAAAAAACGATGCGCGTCTCCCTCCCCCGCAAAGGGGGGAGGGAGGGGGGCGTGTCCGATCCTGAAGCTGGCTAAACCTCAGCCATGCACCAGCACGTTCCGGAACTGCCACGGATCGCTGGTGTCGATATCCTCCGGGAACAGGCCCGGACGGTCGGTCAGCGGCGTCCAGTCCGTGTAGACCCCCACGACCGGGCCGAGATACGGGGTCTGGACCTCCAGGCAGCGGCGGAAATCCATCTCGTCGGCCTCGACGATCCCGGCCTCCGGGTTCTCCAGCGCCCAGACCATGCCGGCGAGCACCGCCGAGGTCACCTGCAGGCCGGTGGCGTTCTGATAGGGGGCGATCCGCCGGGTCTCCTCGATGGAGAGCTGCGAGCCGTACCAGTAGGCGTTCTTCTTATGGCCGTAGACCAGCACGCCGAGCTCGTCGATGCCGTCCACGATCTCGGTCTCGTCGAGGATGTGGTGCTGCTCCTGCACCTTGGCGGCCTTGCCGAACATCTCGTGGAGCGAGAGCACCGCGTCGTCGGCCGGATGGTAGGCGTAGTGGCAGGTCGGCCGGAACACCGGCTTCCCACCCTCCTGCACCGTGTAGTAATCGGCGATCGAGACCGCCTCGTTGTGGGTCACGAGGAAGCCGAACTGCGAGCCGGCGGTCGGCACCCAGGTGCGCACCCGCGTGTCGGCGCCCGGCTGCAGCAGGTAGATGGCGCAGCGCGAGCCCTTCTCCTGCTCGCGGGCGTTGGCGGGCTTCCAGATCTCGTGCGTGCCCCAGCCGAGCTCGGCCGGCTGGTTGCCTTCGGACACGAAGCCCTCGACCGACCACGTGTTCACGAAGACGCCCCGCGGCTTCGGGGTCTTGGCGCGCTGCGTGTCCCGCTCGGCGATGTGGACGCCCTTCACGCCCAGATCCTTCATCAGCGTGGCCCACTCGGCGCGGGTCTTGGGCTCGGGCCGCTGCAGGCCGGTATCCTGCGCGATGTTGAGCAGCGCCTGCTTCACGAACCACGAGACCATGCCGGGATTGGCGCCGCAGCACGAGACCGCGGTGGGGCCGCCGGGCTTCTTGGCGCGGGCGTCGAGGATGTCCTCGCGCAGGGCGTAGTTGGTGCGGTCGCCCTGGCTCTTCGTCTTGTCGAAGTAGAAGCCCGGCCAGGGCTCGGCCACCGTGTCGATGTAGAGGGCGCCGAGCTCGCGGCAGAGCTCCATGATGGCGCGCGAGGAGGTGTCGACCGACAGGTTCACGCAGAAGCCCTGGCCGCCGCCCTCGGTGAGGAGCGGGGTGAGGACATCGCGATAGTTCTCAGGCGTCAGCGCCACCTTCTCGAAGCGCAGGCCGTGCTTCTCGGCGAGCGCCCGGTGGGTGTCGACCGGGTCGATCACCGTGAAGCGGGCCTTGTCGTACTCGAAATGGCGTTCGATCAGGGGCAGGGTGCCCCGACCGATCGAGCCGAAGCCGATCATCACGATGGGGCCGCTGATGCGGCCATGGATCGGGTGCCGGGTCGGCTGATCGGTCATTCAGGATATCCTCGCGTCTGGCGGACGCCGTCGGCGTCCGCGCGGTCTGGCCAATGGGCGGGTTATGGCGCGCATGTGACACTGCGGCGACAGGTCGACGCATGCGCTGCGGCGCGGCCGATGGGAGCATCGCCGAAAGCGGCTCAATGGCGGCTCGCCCCGGTTCGGTCAACCATTCGCTGCATCGGGTTGTAAACACAACGTTGACGTGCCGCGTCCCACGCCATGAGCTGAGCGCATGATGCATCCGCGCCGAGTCCTGTGGCCGGCACCGCTCGCAGCTTTCATATTGCAGTGCAACAAGGCGGCTGACACGGTCGCCAGGCTCGGGTTCTCCGGAAGCGTCCGGGACCTTCGCCCCCGTCGGAGTCCGTCATGCTCGCTCTCATCGCCTCCCGGATCCCCGGCCCGGTCACCGAGACCGCCGATCGCGATCCCGGTTTCCTCACCCTGGTTTTCGCCTGCGCCCGGGCCGCCCGGACCGGTGCCGAGGCCGCCTTCGCCCGTCGCTGCGCCATGGCCCGCCTCGTCGGCGGCCCGAACCCGCTCTGATCGTTCGGGCTCGGCCGGCCGGCATTGAGCCCGGCCGTGTCGGCACAATTGCGTCATCCCCGCTGGGGCTTTAGGCGGCTCTGCCGTTCCATGGCTCCGGGGGTTGTTGATTCCATGCCGACGATTCGCGCGCTCCTGCGCTCCAGCCTGACCGTTACGTTGCTGCTCGCCTTCTCCCAGGCGGCGCCGCGGGCCCAGGATGCCGAGCCGGAGGCCGCCCCGGCCGAGGCGCCGCAGAAGGCCCGGCCGAAGCCCAAGCCCAAGCCCGCCGCCCCGAAGCCGGCGGCCAAGCCCGCTTCCGAGGCTGCCCCGGCCGCCGCACCGGCTCCGGCCCGCGCCGCTTGGCCCACGGGCGCCAGCACCGTGACCGAGAGCTACGGCGACTGGTCCATGACCTGCACGCATCCGGGCGAGAAGATCACCTGCATCGTCGCCCAGGCGCAGGGCGATTCGCAGACGGGCCGTCGCAAGTTCGGCATCGAGCTCCAGACGCCGGTGAACGGCCGCGCCGAAGGGATCGTGATGATGCCCTTCGGCCTCTCGATCGAGCCCGGCATCGCCTTCAAGCTGGACGAGCAGGTTCTCGGCAAGGGCGCGCCCTACACCGCCTGTGGGGCGGATGGCTGCTTCGTACCGATCAGCTTCCCGACGCTCGCCCTCGACGGCATGCGCACCGCCAAGAAGCTGTTCGTGATCGGCCACAAGGCCGGCAGCAGCGATGACGCCACGATCGCGGTTCCGCTGGAGGGATTCGCCCAGGCCCTCGACCGCGCCGTCGCCCTGAGCAGTTGATCCGGAGCGTTCTGCGCCGAAGTAAATGCCGGTTCGGCGCCGGCGAGCGCGTCACAAAGAGGGCTTCGAGCCGCGCGCGCTCGCGAGGCGATCGGGCACCGCTCGAAGCCGATCCCGCCGATTTGCGGGTTACGGTTAAGGCCGCGTTAGCCGCCCCGCCGCAGGATGGCCGCGACATGTGGCGCCGCGCGCCGCGGCCCAGCCGGTGCCGCGCGCCGGAATCGGATCGGCGAGGCGATGGCAACGGTGGGCGGGCGACCCCGGATCGGTCAGGGGCTCGGGGCGCGGCTGCTGCGCGCGTCGCTGCCGCTGCTCGCCCTGCTGGCCGCGGTCGATCCGGCCCTGGCCGCCCGGCTGATCGGCGCCAAGGGCACGGAGAGCGCCGCAGTGGCCGGCGCCGGTCCCGGCGGCTACGGCCGCATCGTGCTCACCTTCGACAAGCCCGTCGCCGTCAAGGCGAAGCTCGCCGGCGGCGTGCTGCTCCTGACCTACGGCGAGCGTGTCGGACAGGGACCCGAGCGGCTGGCCGACGAGATGCCCGCCTACGTGTCGAGCGTCCGGCGCGATCCGGACGGGACCGGGCTGCGGGTCGCGCTGCAGCGGCCCTACCGGGTCAATCTGCAGATGGCCGGCGAGCGGGTCTTCGTGGATCTGCTGCCGGAGGGCTGGGCCGGCTTGGCGCCGCCGCTGCCGCCCGAGGTGGTGGCCGAACTCGCCCGCCGGGCCCGGGTCGCCGAGGAGGCGCTCAAGGCCCGCATCCCCGAGCCGGTGCGCAAGCCCCTGTCGCTGGAACTGGCGCTCCTCCCGACGCTGACGCGTCTGTCGCTGCGCCTGCCCGCGGAGGCCGTCACGACCCTCACCGCCGAGGGCAACGCCACGCGCCTGCGGGTCGTCGGCCCCTGGACCATCGATCCGAGCGGCACGCGCGGTCGTCCCCGGCCCGGCATCGCCAAGCTGGCGACCGAGACGGATGCGACCTCGGCCAGCCTGCTCGTCACCCCCGAGGACGGATTCCAGATCGGCTCGGAGCGCGAGGACGGGGCCTTCCTGCTGGACGTCGTCCGGCGCAAGCCGGCGGAGCCGGCCAGCAACGCCGTCCCGATACCCGGTCCGGCAACGCCGGCTCCGGTCGCCGTCGCGCCGCCCGCTCCCGTTCCGGCCCCGCCGCCCCGGGCGGAGGCGGCCGCCGTCCCGGAGCGCCCGCCCGCGCCGCCGATGCGCCCGGCCGGATCCGGCTTGGTCTTCCCGTTCCAGGCCCTGCCGCCGGCCGTGCTGTTCGAGCGCGGCGGCATGGTCACGCTCGCCTTCGAGACTGCCGAGCCGGTCCCGGTCCCGGCAGGCAACCAGGGCCTCGTGCCGTTGGGAAGCCCGACCCGGACCGGGCCGCTCACCCTCCTGCGCTTCTCGGCTCCCCAGGGCCGCTTGGTCGATCTCAACGCGGTCTCGACGGCGGGTGGGGTCGGCTGGGAACTCTCGGCGGGCGACACCCTGAGTCCGAGCGACACGATCGATCCCGTGCGCAAGCCCGATGGTTCGGGGCGGATCGCGGTCACCCTCGGCCTGCCCCGGCCGGGCTCGGCGACATGGCTCGACCTCGACGGCGAGCGGATCGCGGTGGTCACCTCGGCCGCCCAGCGTCCCGTCGGCAATCCGAAGAACCGGCGCTTCGTTGATTTCGAGATCCTGCCGAGCCGGCACGGCCTCGCGGTGCTCGCGAGCGCGGACGACCTCGCGGTGCGGCCCGACCTCGACACGGTGACGATCGGACGGGCGGGGGGACTCGTGGCCTCCGCGACGAGCCGGAAGGCCGAGGTGGTCCTCGCCGAGCCGGGGACGCTCGCCATCGCGCCCGACGACTGGAACCGCGCGCGGTCCGGCAACGTGCGCGACACATTGCGCGAGTTCGCCAACGCGGCCGCCGCCGCGAATCCGGCTGACCGCGGCTTGGCGCGGCTCGCCATGGCCCGGGCCGACCTGGCCAACGGGCTCGATGCGGAGGGTCTCGCGGCCCTCGAAGCGGCGGCTGCCGACGATCCGCTGCTCGCAGGCCAGCGCGACACCGCCCTGCTGCGTGGCCTCGCGCTGGTGCGGATGGGCCGGAACGCGGAGGCGCTGAAGGCTTTGTCCGCCCCGATCCTCGCCGGGAATCCGGAGGCCGCCCTGTGGCGGGCGATGGCCTCGGCCGGTCTGGGCGATTGGAAGGCGGCCGAGACCGGTTTCCTCAAGGTCCTGCCGCTCATCAAGGATTACCCCGCGGATCTGGCGCAGTCGATTCGCGCCACGGCGGCGGAATCGGCGATCGAGAACGGCGATACCGAAACGGCCGCCGCCCGCGCCGAGGGCGCCCGCGACCTGCCCCCCTGGATCCGCGACCGGCTGGCCCTCGTCCGCGCCCGCGTCTCGGAGGCGACGGGTCAGGTGGAGGCGGCGCTCGACGCCTATGCCCGCCTGGAGACGGAAGCGGTTCGTCCGGTATCCGCGGAGGCGGCCCTGCGCAGGACGTTGCTCGCCCGGTCTGCCGGCAAGCTGACGCCGGACGCCGCGACCGAGCGCCTGGAACGGCTCGCCCTGATCTGGCACGGTGGCCCGATCGAGGAAGCCATCACGGCGGGCCTGGCCCGGCTCGATCTCGCTGCCGGCCGCTGGCGCCAAGCCTTCATGGCGGTGCGCCGGGCCAATGCCTTCGCGCCCAGCGCCCCCGCCTCGGAGGCGCTCGCCCGCGACGCGCAGATCGCCTTCGAGAACCTGTACCTAACCGACAAGGGAGATAGCCTGCCGGGGATCGAGGCCGTGGCCTTGTTCTTCGACTTCCGGGAGCTGAGCCCGATCGGGCGGCGGGGCGACGAGGTGGTGCGCCGGCTGGCCGATCGCCTCGTCGGCCTCGACCTGCTCGACTCGGCCGCGGACCTCCTCCAGTACCAGATCGACAAGCGGCTGACCGGGCCAGCCCGGTCGGCGGTCGCGGCACGGCTCGCCACGGTGCGGCTGATGGACGACAAGCCGCTGCAGGCGCTGAAGGTCCTCGACGCCACCGAGCTGCCCGAGCTGCCGGGCGAGTTGAAGCGCGCCCGGAACCTGATCCGCGCCCGCGCCCTCTCGGACCTCACCCGCACCGACCTCGCCCTGGAGACGCTCGAGGGAGAGAGCGGGCCGGATATCGATCGCCTGCGCGCCGACATCTATTGGGGCGCCCGCCGCTGGCGCGAAGCCGGCGAGACGCACGAGGCGCTGCTCGGCGAGGCGTGGCGGTCCAACCAGCCCCTCGACGCGGCGGCCCGGGCCGATGCCGTGCGCGCTGCGATCGCCTATGATCTCGCCGGCGAAACGATCGGCCTGGAGCGGCTCAAGGCGAAGTTCTCGGAATCCATGGCGGCGAGCCCCGACGCGCGCACCTTCGCGCTGCTCACGGGCACCGATCCGACCCATACTCCGGGCTTCCGCGCGGTGGCGGCCCAGGCCACCAAGGCCGAGACGCTGTCGGCCTTCCTGGCGGAGTATCGCAAGCGCTACCCGGACGCCGCCGTCCCCGAACGGGGGAAGTCCAGGGCCGCCGGCGCGGACGGTCCCGAGCCGCAGGGCGGTGACCGGCAGAGCAATGCCGAGACCCCCGGCACGCCGCCGGGATGAGCGGCGCCCGCGTCATCGATCCGGACGCCTTCCTGGAGACCGAGGCCTGACGACGCCCGGCTGTCCGCGGATCGCGTGTGCCGTCAGCTCCCGTAGCTCTGCACCAGCGACCCCGCCACCAGGGTCCATCCGTCGACCAGCACGAAGAAGATCAGCTTGAACGGCAGGGAGACCGTGGCGGGCGGCAGCATCATCATGCCGATCGCCATCAGCACCGAGGCGACCACGAGGTCGATGATCAGGAACGGGATGAACAGCAGGAAGCCGATCTCGAAGGCGCGCCGCAGCTCCGAGATCATGAAGGCCGGGGTGACGATCTCCAGGCCGACATCCTCGGGCCCCTTGGGTGCGGGCACCTTGGCGAGGTCGAGGAACAGCTTGAGGTCCTTCTCGCGGACGTTCTTCAGCATGAAGGTCTTGAACGGCGCCGAGGCGCGCTCGAAGGCCTGGGCCTGCGTGATCCGGCCGGCGATCAGGGGCTCGATCCCCGCGCTGTAGGCCGCGCGACCCGTGGGGGCCATCACGAAGGCGGTCAGGAACAAAGCGAGGCTGACCAGCACCGCGGTCGGCGGCGCCGTCTGGGTGCCGAGCGCCGAGCGCAGGAGCGAGAGCACCACCACGATCCGGGTGAAGGCGGTGGCCATCACCAGCACCGACGGGGCGACCGCCAGGACGGTGATCAGCGCGACGAGCTGGAGCGCCCGCTCGGTGGTGCCGCCGGCGCCGAGGTCGAGGGTGACGCTCTGGGCGAGGGCCGGCGAGGCGGCGAGCAGCGCGAGGGCCGGGATCACCATCCGGCCCGGAGGCCGGAATTTGCGCCTCGGACCGGGGCGAGTCGGGGAGTTCGGCACGGCAGGCGTTGGTGTCACGAGCGGTCGCAGGTCGGCGCGGCGGGGCGGACGCCCTCGCGGCGGGCTTCGAGATTCTGCCAGACGAGGAGCGACGGCAGGCCGAGCACCACGTCGGGCACCCGGCGGGCGAGGGAGAGGGCGATGGCCGTCCCGGCATCGATGCCGAACAGGCCGCAGACCAGCACGAGCCCGCCCTCCTGCACGCCGAGCCCGCTCGGGACCAGGAAGGCGGCGGCCTTGATCGCCTGGTTCAGGGATTCGATCACCAGGATGTCGGTGAGCGCGACGTGGTCGACGCCGATGCAGGTCAGCACGATGATGATTTCGGTCGCGCCGAGGAGCCAGGCCAGCGCGTGCAGGGCGATGGACTGGGCGAGACGCCCCCGCCGCCCCGGCCCCCAGACCGCGTCCAGCGCGCCCTGGATGCGCCGGCTCGGCTCGGGCCGGGCCTCGGCCTCGCGCACGAAGCGCCGGCCGAGGGCGGCGATCCGGTCCTCGAGGACACGGACGATCCCGGTCCGCTGGAGCGCGAAGAACGCCGCGACGGCGAGTGCCGCCACCGCGAGGGTGCGCAGCGTCCAGTCGGCGAGTTCGGCCGCCGCGGCGCCGTCGACCTGGGTGAGGAGCCCGGCCCCGAGGCCGGCGAACAGGGCGAGCGTGCCGACCTGGAACAGCAGATCGGCGAGCACCGAGGCGGCGGCGAGCGAGCCCGCGACCCCCCAGAAGGTGAGGAGCCGCGCGCCCAGCACCTCGCCGCCCACCGAGGCGACCGGCAGCAGGACGTTGATGCCCTCGCGCACGAAGCGCAGGATCAGGCAGGCCGAGGCCGGGGCGGGCGACAGCCCGTCGAGGATGCGCGCCCAGGCGAGGCCGCACACCACCAGCACCAGCGCCCGGACCAGCGTGACGCCGACGAAGCCCGCGACGCCGATCCGGCCGAACGCCGTCGCCACGGCCTGGAGATCGTTGGTCGCCACCAGCCAGACCGCGAAGCCGAGCCCGATCAGCGTGCCGAGCAGCGGGAGGCGGCGCACGAGGGCGCGGACGGCCCGGCGCTTCCCGGATTGGCGCGCCTCCGTCACGGTTGCAGCGTGCGCGTTACGCATCGGGAGGCGGGCAAGAGCGTCAGCTCCGGGTTGGGCCGGTCAGCGTGCCGGCGGCGATTCGTCGAGCGATACCGCCGCTAGTGCGGTATTGGGGCCGAATTCGGGGGACGGCCGCCGCGGCGGAGCGGGGGCAAGGACAGCGGCCAGCGCGTCCGCGGGGCCGGCCTCGGGATCGAGCAGGACGACGCGGCCGGACGCGAGGCTCGCGCCGGTGGCGACCGCGATGGCGCGCTTCGGGCACGGGCCGAGGCAGCCCGACTCGACGATGCAGAGCTTCCGCCGGCCGGCCGCCTCGTCCCGGGGGGCCTGCTTCCCGGCCTTCTTCAGGAGCGCGCGGACGGCGCGCGGGCGCAGGCCCTGCCGCTTGGCGCATTTGGAGCAGACGACCACGACCTCGGTGAGCTTGGTCCTGGCGGAGCGGCCGGCAGGGCGGCGATCCGCGTCGCCGGTGGAGCGTGGCTCTGTCATCATCCGGAGACTCTAGGGCGCGATACCGGCATCGGGCTACGTCGCCCGTCGCCGCGGCTCGGAGGGCCGGGACCGGCGCCATAAAAAGGGCCTAAAAGAACGGGATTCCGGTTCCGCGCACGGGCCGCCCCTTGGCCGGCGCCGCCTCGGCGGAACCGGCGCAGACCCAGGAACAAAGAGCGGATGAGCCTCGACGACGTCAAAGACGACACGCGCGAAAGCGAGATCGTGACGTTCGCTGCCCCGACGATGACCGAGCTGCGGCGGAGCGCGGAGACGATCCGGCCTGTCCCGGAGAAGCGGGGCTTGCAGGCTTTGGCCACCGCGATTCGCCAGCGCCTGGACTGGACCCGGCTGCCGGGCCTGCGCCCCCGCCAGGAGGACACGTCGAGCTACGGCGCGCGGATCATCCGCCGCATCAGCCTGTTCGTCGTGCTGCCGACCCTCGTGGTCGGGCTCTACCTGTTCGGCTTCGCGTCGAATCAATATGTCGCCGAGGCCCAGTTCGCGGTGCGCGGCAACGTCGAGCCGATGGAGAACATCTCCCTCGGCCAGTACACGAGCCTGATCCAGAAGCACAACAGTCAGGACAGCTTCATCGTCCGCGACTACATCAACAGCCAGACCATGGTCGAGGCGCTCGAGAAGAGCATCAGCCTGTCCAAGATGTTCTCCCGTCCGGAGGCCGATTTCTGGACGCGGTTCGATCCGAGCGACCCGATCGAGGATCTGACCCAGTACTGGCGCAAGCACGTCGACGCGCATATCGATTCGATCTCGGGCGTGATCCGCCTGTCGGTCCGGGCCTTCACGCCCGACGATGCCCTGACCATCACCCGCGAGGTGGTGACGCGCGCCGAGGCGCTGATCAACGACATCTCGAAGCGCGCGCAGGCCGACATGGTCGTCCAGGCCGAGGCCGACGCCAGGACCGCGCAGGAGCGCCTGCGCAAGGCGCATCTCGCCCTGCAGAGCTTCCGCAATCAGTGGGGGGTGATCGATCCGGTCAAATCCGCCGAGGGGATCCTGACGACCCTCACGATGCTGCGGAAGGACAAGCTCAAGGCCGAGAACGACCTTCAGGTCCTGCGCAGCTCCAACCTGGACGAGCGCTCGCGCTCGATCCAGACGCTCGTCGCCAATATCGCGGCCATCGACCAGCAGATGAAGGCGCTGCAGGACGAGATGACCACCGCGGGGGCCGCCCTGGGCGGCCCGAACCTGACCGAGGCCCTGCTCCAGTACGAGGGCCTGCAGGTCGAGCGGACGATCGCCGAGAAGCTTGAGGAATCAGCCCATCTGCTGCTCGACCGCGCCCGCGTGGCGGCCGGCAAGCAGCACATCTTCCTGGCGACCTTCGTGCCGCCGGTCCTGCCGACGGACAGCCTCTACCCGGAGCGGGGCCACACGCTGCTCGTCGCGTTCTTCTGCTTCTTCGTGCTCTGGAGTTCGTCCTCGCTCCTGATCGCGGGCATCCGCGACCAAAGGATGTAGGCAGCCGCCGAGCGGCTCTGGATCCCGCGCCGCGCGGTCTGTAGAGGGGGTGGCCGGCGATTCCGGTGCCCGGTGAAAGAGCGAAGTCTAACGGTCCATGTCGGATTTCTCCGATCTCGTCGCGAAGGCGATCCAGCCCTCGATGACCCGGGAGGAGCGCGAGGCGGTCTACGCCGTGGTTCGACAGGCCGTGCTCCGCCTGCAGGAGCGGGAGGCGCTCCCCCCCGGCGATCCGCGCGTGGCGCTCCAGCGCCATCTCGTCGAGGAGACGATCCGCGATGTCGAGGGCGACGTCGCCCGCTACGCCTCGCTGCGCAAGCTTGAGGCCGCCTTCGCGGCTCAGAACGAGACGGACCGGGCGACGAAGAGCGGGCGCCGGTAGAGCGCACGCTCGGCCGAGGCGGAAGCTCGGCGCGCCGCCACTGCGGCGCGCATCAAAGGGGTGTCACCCGCAGGCTACGCTCGCCCGCACGCTGCCGGGCTCGGCCACGTCGAGGCCCGCCGAGACGTACTCGTTGAGCTTGTTGCGCAGGGTCCGGATCGAGATGCCGAGGATCTTGGCCGCATGGGTGCGGTTGCCCAGGCAATGGTCCAGGGTGTCGAGGATCAGGTCGCACTCGACCTGCGCCACGGTCCGCCCCACCAGCCCGCGGGTGGCGGCCTCGGCGGCCTGCGCGGCGCGCGTCGCCGGACCTTCCGCGGCGATCGCCTCTCCATCGGGGGAGAGGATCGCCTCGGGGCCGATCGCGTCGCCCGAGGCCAGCAGCACCGCCCGGTGCAGGGTGTTCTCCAGCTCGCGGACATTGCCGCGCCAGGGGTTCCTCAGCACCAGCGCGCGCGCCTCCGCGGAGAGCGGGCGGGCCGGCACGCCGTTCACCGCAGCGTATTTCTTGGCGAAATGCGCGGCGAGTTCCAGGATGTCGGCCGGCCGCTCGCGCAGGGGCGGCAGCTTCAGGGCCACGACGTTGAGCCGGTAGAACAGGTCCTCGCGGAACGTGCCCTTGCGGACCTCCTCGGCGAGGTTGCGGTTCGAGGTGGCGAGCACCCGGATATCGACCCGCACCGGCGCGGTGCCGCCGACCCGGTCGATCACCCGCTCCTGGAGGGCGCGCAGCAGCTTCGCCTGCAGGCGGACATCCATCTCGGAGATCTCGTCCAAGAGCAGCGTGCCGCCATTGGCCTCCTCGAACCGGCCGATGCGCCGGGCGACCGCGCCGGTGAACGCCCCCTTCTCGTGGCCGAACAGCTCGGATTCGAGCAGGGCCTCGGGGATCGCCGCGCAGTTCACCGACACGAAGGGCTTGCCCACCCGGTTGGACTTCTGATGGACGTGGCGGGCCAGCACCTCCTTGCCGGTGCCGCTCTCGCCGGTGATCAACACCGAGGCCTCCGAGCGGGCGACCTGCTCGGCGAGCTTGACCACGCGCTCCATCGACGGATCGCGCCACACGAAGGCGGCGCGGTCGGTGGCCACCGCCTCCAGCACCGCGGCGATCATCTCGGGATCCGGCGGGAGCGGGATGTATTCCTTGGCGCCGGCCCGGATCGCCGCCACGGCGGCCGAGGCGTCGGCCGAGACCCCGCAGGCGACCACGGGGGTGCGGATCCGCTCCGCCTCCAGGGCCGAGACGAGCCCCGCGATCGGCAGCGACACGTCGATCATGATCAGATCGGCGCCGCGGGCGCGCAGCACGTTGAGGCCCTGCGGCACGGCGTCGGCCTGGGTCACGGAGGCGCCGCGCTGCATGGCGATCTTCGAAGCGGTGATCAACTCGCCGTTGAGCCGCCCGATCATCAGGAGCCGCATAACTCGTCCCTCTCAAATCCCATGGCGCGGACAGCCCCCCGGCGTCCGGCCGGTAAAACCTATTCGCCCTTGACGATCTCGGTCATCGTCACGCCGAGCCGATCCTCGACGAGGACGACCTCGCCGCGGGCGACGAGCCGGTTGTTGACGAACACGTCGATCGCCTCGCCGACCTTCCGGTCGAGTTCGAGCACGGCGCCCGGCGCCATCCGGAGCAGGTCGCCGATCGGCATCCGGGCGGAGCCCAGCACCGCCGAGACCATCACGGGCACGTCGAAGAGCTGCTCCAGGTCGGCGGCGGTCTTGGGCGTGGTCGGCGCGTCGCGGATCGAGCCGCCCGCGTAGTCGGGGTCGTTCTCGCCGAGCTGGGGCAGGCTGAAATCGTCGGACATCGGCATCGGGATTCCTTCAGGAACGCGTCGGCAGGCCGAGGGCGTCGAGCACGGCCGCCTCGATGCGGGCGCGCTCCCGGACGATGCCGCCATCGGCCCACTCGATGCGGGCGTCGCCCGCCGCCATGTCGGGGTCGCCGAGGACGACGAGGCGGCCCTCGTAGCCGCGCTCGCGGGCGAGGCGCTTCATCAGGGCCTCGGCCTCCTCGACCAGGCTGTCGTGGACCCGCACCACGAGGTGGGGCACCCCGCGCAGATGCTGGAGCGCGGCGCGCGCCGCCTCGCCGATACCGGCGAGCGGCACGGCGTCGAGGGCGTCGCCCGCGACCTTCCGGGCGATCAGCATGGCGACCTCGACCGCCTGCACCTCGCGCTCGGCGTCGCGGGCATCGGCCTGGGCGATGAGGCCCGCGGCGGCCAGCGCCAGCCGGTTCAGGGCGTCGGCGAGCCGCCCCTGGATCTGCGCCTCGGCCTGGACCCGCCCCTCCTGCAGGCCGCGGGCATGGGCCTCGGCCTCGGCGCGGGCGGCGGCCTCGGCGGCGCGCTGCGCCTCGGCACTGGGACGCGCGCTGCGGAAATCGGTCTCGAACAGGAACGGCTTCGCGCTCCGGGCGGATTGGGCGCTCAATAGACCAGCTCCTCCTCGGCGCTATTCTTGGCGATCATGATCTCGCCCTTCTCGGCGAGGTCCTTGGCGATCTCGGTCATCTTGGCCTGCGCCTCGTCGACCTCCTTGAGGCGGACCGGGCCCAGCGAGGCCATCTCGTCCGTGAGGTTCTTGGCCGCGCGGGTCGACATCTGCCGCATGAAGAAGGCGCGGGTCGCCTCGTTGCCGCCCTTGAGCGCCCGGCACAGGGTTTCGTTGTCGACCGAGCGCATCAGGGTCTGGACGCTGCCCGGATCGAGCTTCAGCAGATCCTCGAAGGTGAACATCAGTTCGCGGATGCGCTTGGCCGAGCCGCGGTTCGCCTGGTCGAGGGCGGCGAGGAAGCGCCCCTCCGTCGACCGGTCGAAGGCGTTGAACACGTCGGCCATCATCTCGTGGGCGTCGCGGCGCTGGGTCTGGGCGATGGTGGAGACGAACTCGACCCGCAGCGTCTCCTCGATGTGGCGCAGGGCCTCCTTCTGGACCGTCTCCATGCGCAGCATCCGGTTCAGGACGTCGATGGCGAACTCTTCCGGCAGGATGGTCAGCACCTTGGCGGCGTAGTCGGCCCGCACCCGGGACAGCACCACCGCCACGGTCTGCGGGTATTCGTTGCGCAGGAACGAGGCGAGGATCTCGGGATCCACCTGGGCGATCGAGGCCCAGACGCGCTTGCCCGACGCGCCCTTGATCTCCGCCATGATCAGCGAGACCTGATCGCTCGGGAAGATTTTCAGGAGCAGCGCCTCGGTCCGCTCGAAGTTCGACGAGATGCCGCCGCTGTTGCCGAGTTTGGTCACGAACTCGATGATCAGCTTCTCGACGGTGGCGACCTCCAGCGTGCCGAGCTGGACCATCGCGTGGCTGACCTTCTTGACCTCGTCCTCCTCCAGCATCTGCCAGATCGGCGCGCCTTCCTCCTCGCCGAGCATCAGCAGGAGCGCGGCGGCGCGCTGCGGGCCGGGCATCGCCGCGAAGGCGTCGACGCCCACATTCGCCAGGGTGTTTGCCGGTCCTGCCGCCATCGTTCCGCCCTCGATCCCCTACGCGTCACTCTTCCTGGAGCCAGCCGCGCAGCACCTCGACGGTCTCGGTCGGGCTCGCCCGGACCATGTCGACGACGCGCTGCACGGTTTCGGCCTGGACCTGGCCGTTGATCTTGGCGAACTCCATCAGCCGGGCGGTGGGGTTGTCCCGCTCCAGGACCGTGATGGTCCCCGCGGGCCCGGCGACCGCCACGGCCTCCGCTGCGGCGCCCATCCCCGGCGCGGCGAGCGACGGCGGATCCGGCACCGGCGCCAGCACCTGCTTCACCAGCGGGCGCACCACGGTGAGCAGGACGATCAGGGTGAGGAGTGCCAGCACGGCGAGTTCGGCCATGCGCAGCACGTCCTCCTTGGTCGGCGCGAGCAGCGATTGGATCAGCGTCGGCTCGGTGAATTGCGGCAGGCTCGGCGCCTCGGCGAATCGGAGATTGACGACCTCGATCTGGTCGCCGCGGGCCTTGTCGAACCCGACCGCGCTGCGCACCAGGGCGGTGATCCGCTCGATCTCGGCGGGCGCGCGGGGGCTGTAGGTCTGCTTGCCGTCGGCCGCGGTCGCGTAGACCCCGTCGACCACCACCGCCACCGACAGGCGCTTGATCCGGCCGCCCTCGGCCACCTCGGTCTTGGTTACCCGGGAGATCTCGTAATTCGTGGTCTCCTCGTTCTTGTTGGTCGCGTCCTTGGGGGCGGGCGCCTTGTCGCCCCCGTTGGCGCCGGGCAACTCGTTGCCGACGCTGACCTGCCCGTCGGCGTTGCTGGTCTGCGAGGATTCGGTCCGGGTCTGGGCCGAGCGGACGACGCGGCTCTCGGGATCGAAGGTCTCGGAGCGGCTCTCGATCCGGTTGAGGTCGAGTTCGGCGTTGACCTGCACCCGCGCCCGGCCCGGCCCGACGATGCCGGCGACCACGTCCTCGATCTGGCCGCGCAGGCGCCGCTCCAGGGCGACCTGGCGGTCCTCGAAGCCGCTGGCGGCGTCCGCCTCCGCGTCCCGGGCGCCGTCCGCGAGCAGGCGGCCGCGCTCGTCGACGATCGAGACCCGCTCGGGCTTCAGGCCCTCCACCGCGGAGGCCACGAGGTGGCGGATCGCCCGGACCTGCCCGGCATCGAGGTCGCCCATCAGCTTCAGCACGATGGCGGCGCTCGGGTTCTCCCGGTCGCGCTCGAACAGGCGCCGCTCCGGCAGGACGAGGTGGACCCGCGCCGCCTGGACCCGGCCGATCGCCTGGATCGAGCGGGCGAGCTCGCCCTCCAGGGCGCGCAGGTGATTCACGTTCTGGACGAAGTTGGTGGACGAGAACGCGTCGCCCTTGTCGAAGATCTCGTAGCCGACGCCCCCCTGGGTCGGCAGGCCCTTGCCGGCGAGGTCCATGCGCAGCTTGGCGAGGTCGCCCCGGGGCGCCAGGATCGTCTGGCCGGCCTCGCCGCGCGTCTCGTAGCGGATGCCGCGGCTGTCGAGGTCGCGGATGACGGCGGCCGAATCCTGCATCGACAGGTCCGAGAACAGCACGCCCATGTCGGGGCGCGAGACCCGCAGGATGATGAAGGCGAAGAAGCCGATCAGCGTCAGCGTCACCGCCGCCATGGCGGCGATCCGGGCCGGTCCGAGCTTCGTGACGAGATCGAGGACCGGCTTCACGGGCGGGTTCGCTGCACTCTGAACGCGATGCGGGCCCCTGCGGCCCGCCCGGCAGAATTTGCCCAGGCCATGGTTAGCGGGGCGTTAATGCCGGGCGCGGCAGCGGCCGATGGCGGCGGCCGGAACGACGCGAAGCCGCGCCCGGGGTCGGGACGCGGCTTCGCGGGGCTTCGGGAACGGACGGTACGGGCGGAGGGGCCCATCCCGGTGATGCCCGATCAGTGCCGGTAATGCTGGATCCGCGTGGTGCGCAGGCCGGCGAGCCCGTGCTGATCGATCGAGAACTGCCAGCTGAGGAATTCTTCGGTGGTCAGGGTGTAGCGCTTGCAGGCCTCCTCCAGGCTGAGGAGACCGCCGCGCACCGCGGCCACCACTTCGGCCTTGCGGCGGATCACCCAGCGGCGCGTGCTCGGGGGCGGGAGATCCGCGATGGTCAGGGGACTGCCGTCGGGCCCGATCACGTACTTCACTCTCGGGCGGCTAGGTTCGGTCATGATACGCTCTACACTCGACTGACCTGTCGAGCCTCGAAGGTACTTGCGCCCGCTTAAGAGATGTTGAAGCGAGTCACTCGGATGTGATTCGTTAAGCGCCACTTGTGGACAACCCGATGGTCTGCACGCTGGAGAGCGGCACTTTCTGCTGGCCGATCAGCAGGACCGGCGCAGAGCCGCTGAGATCGACTTCGTCGACTGTCCCCGACAGGCTGGTATCGACCGCCACGGTGGAACCGGTGGCGTCCGTGGCGGCGACCTTGATCGAGTAGGCGCCGTCCGGCGCCGTCAGCCCTGCCGAGGTCTTGCCGTTCCATGTATAGGTCTGCGCACCCGCGGCGAGCGAGGTGGTCTGGGTCGCCACCACGTTGTTGTTCGAATCGAGGATCGTGATCACCGCCTTGGAGGCGGCCCGGGCCGGCGTCAGCGTCCAGGCGGCCGCGCCGTCGGAGAGCTGCGAGGACGTGCCGCTCGCCGTGATGGTCTTGCCGATGTAGCTGGTCGCCGTGGCCGAGCTCGCCGATTGCGAGGCGGTCAGGATGCTGTCGAGGCGGTCATTGGTCTTGAGCTGCTGTTCGACGCCGGCGAACTGCACGAGCTGCTGCGTGAACTGGTTGGTGTCCATCGGGTCGAGCGGGTTCTGGTTCTTGAGCTGCGTGGTGAGCAGCGTCAGGAACTGCGTGAAGTTGCTGGCGATCTCGGTCGCGTTCCCGCTGCTCGACGCCGTGCCGGACGTGGATGCCGTGCTCGCGAGGCTCGATATGCCGCTGGTCATGCTGGTCTCTCCCGTGCCGCGCCCGGAGCGCGGGCGCACGATGGTTGCGTGTCGTTCGGCGGGGGCCGCCGCGCCTAGATCCGGATGTCGAGGCCGCCGTAGCCGCGCAGCCACCGGGTCGGGGCGATCTCCTGCGGGGCCTCGGCCTGATCCCGGGTCCAGCCGGCCGTCCCGCCTTGGGGGGCGCCGCCCTGCTGGTTGCTGCCGCCGCCTCCGGTTTGCGCATTGCCGTCGCCGCGCAGCGACAGGTTGAGGCCGCCGGCCGATGGATCGAGGCCTGCCTGCGTCAGGGCCTGCTGCAACTGGTTCGCGTCGCGCTGGAGCATCGCCAGGGTTTCGGGGCGGTCGACCACGAGATGCGTCGTGACCGTCCCGCGGGCCTTGTCGATCTCCAGCTTGACGTCGACCCGCCCGAGCTCGACGGGGTCGAGGCGGATCTGGAAGGCGTTCGACCCGTTCAGCGAGCGCAGGCCGATCGCCATCGGCACCTGCCCGATGGGAATCGGCGGGGTCGTCTGGGCGGACGTCTGCGCGGGCGCCGCCTGCGCCGCATTGGCTGCCCCGGCGGAGGTCGTCGGCGTCGCGGGCGCTCCGCCCGGATTGGCCGAGCCTGTCGCCTGCGGCGCAGGGCCGGCGGCACCGGAGGGCACCGGACCCGCGGCCTGACCGGCATCGGCCAGCGCCGTCAGGAAATCCGTTCCGGGACCAGCCGCATTGGCCGCCGGGTCGCCCGTGCCGGTCTGCGCGGCCGCGACCGGGCTGGCGCTCGGATCGACCGGCTCACGCCGCGCCGCGCCGGTCGATGCCTGGCCGAGGGCCGGCCCGGTGATTCCCATCACCTCCGTGCCGCGCGCAGCATTGGCCGTGCCCGTGCCGGCGGGCGTCGATGCCGGTGCCGCCGAGCCGGGTAGGGGGGCTCCGGCTGTCAGCGGGCCCACGCCGCTCCCATCGCCGGCCGTTTCCGGATCCGAAGGCGGATCCTCGCCCTTCGTGGTGGCGATGCGGGCCGCGGCGCCCCCCGACATCGCCGCGATCAGGCTCAGCAGCGTGGCGGCGGGATCGGAATGCGCGGCCGGCGCCGGGCCATCGCCCTGGCCTGTCTGCGCCGCCGGTTCGGCCTGGACCGGCACGTCGGCGTTCGTGGCGGACGCGTCGGCCGCCGGATCCTGCGCGGAGGAGCCAGCCGTCGCGATCTTCGGACTGGTCGGATCCCCGTGCGCGGGGGCTTCCGACGGCGCCTGCGGCCCCGCCGAAGCGTCGGCCTTCAGGACCGGATCGGAAGCGGCAAGCGGCGTCCCGGCGCGCGGGGCGGCCGGCTGCGCGATCGCAGGGGAGGTTGTGCCGGTTGCAGCGCTCCTCGGCTGTGCGACCGCCGACCGCCTGTCCGATGCCCGGGCCTCGGCCTGCGCAGCTGCGTCGCGATCCCGCTCGGAAGCCGACCGGGAGGCGTCAGCCTCCGCACGCTGCGTCGCCTGCCGTTCCCGCGCCGCGTCGGTGGCATCGCGCTGGCTGGCCGCCCGAGCCTGCGCGGCCGCGGCATCGTCCCGGGTCCGGGCCGCGGCGAGGGCCGCGCCGAACCGGTCCTGCGCGGAGGTGCCGGACCGCGCGGCGATGCCGGCCGATTCCCAGCTCGTCCGCGTGGATGGAATCCACGCTGTCACATCCAGCCGATCCGTCGCACCGCTCGCCATGCCGGGCTCCTTCCGGAGGCGGTGCAGCAAGGCGCGCGCCAACGGAGCGCCGCGGCAAACCTCTGAAAACGCTCGCCTTTATCGGACGCCGACGCGCGTGCCAGGGGTCGAAGCTGCCGCCTGCCCGGCAGGATCTGCCGGGTGGTCATACCTCTACCGGGTCCTTCACCCTGGAAAGCCGGCCGGACTCCCGCTATAGACGCCCCGTGCAGCCGGGACGCTTCCGGGCAGGCGGCTGCGGATCCTCGTGATGAACGCCCTCGATCTCCCCAAAGCCCCCCACGAGACGCGCGTCGTCGTCGCCATGTCGGGCGGCGTCGATTCCTCCGTGGTCGCCGGGCTCCTCAAGCGCCAGGGCTTCGACGTGGTCGGCGTCACGCTCCAGCTCTACGATCATGGCGCGGCGAGCCACCGCAAGGGCGCCTGCTGCGCCGGCCAGGACATCCACGACGCCCGGGCGGCGGCCGAGCATCTCGGCATCCCGCACTACGTCCTCGATTACGAGGACCGGTTCCGCGACGAGGTGATCGAAAAATTCGCCGAGAGCTACCTCGCGGGCGAAACGCCGATCCCCTGCGTCGAGTGCAATCGCACGGTGAAGTTCCGCGACCTGCTGGGCCTCGCCCGGGACCTGAACGCGGACGCGCTCGCCACCGGCCATTACGTGGCGAGCCGGGCGCTGCCGGGCGGCGGGCGGGTGCTCCACCGCGCCCTCGATCCCGCCCGGGACCAGAGCTATTTCCTGTATGCCACCACGGCCGAGCAGCTCGATTTCCTGCGCTTCCCGCTCGGCGAGATGGAGAAGACCGAGACCCGCGCTCTGGCGAAGGAGCTCGGCCTGTCGATCGCCGAGAAGCCGGACAGCCAGGACATCTGCTTCGTCCCCCAGGGCCGCTACAGCGACGTGATCGCCCGCCTGCGCCCCGACGCCGCCCGGCCGGGCGAGATCGTCGACCTCGCGGGAGAGGTCGTGGGGCGGCACGAGGGCATCGTGCACTACACGGTCGGCCAGCGCCGGGGCCTCGGCCTGTCGGGGCCGGAGCCGCTCTACGTGGTGCGGCTGGAGCCGGATTCCGCCCGTGTCGTGGTCGGCCCGCGCACGGCGCTCGCCACCACCCGCATCCGCCTCTCGGAGCTGAACTGGCTGGGCGAGGGGCCGGCCGAATCCGTGCGCGACCTGCCGGTGGCGGTGCGCGTGCGCTCGACCCGGCCGCCGCGCCCGGCGACCCTGACGGTCGGGCCGGACGGCGCCGCCGAGGTGGTGCTCGCCGAGCCCGAGGACGGCGTGTCGCCGGGGCAGGCCTGCGCGATCTACGCGGATGACGGCCCCCGGGCCCGGGTCCTCGGCGGCGGCACCATCCGGCGCGTCGATGCGTTGTCGGCCCGGCCCCGCGAGGCCGCCTGATCTCAACCTCTGGAACCTTCGAACGATGCTGAGCGAGCCGCAGACGGCCGGGCCGAGCACGGCCCTGATGCGCAAGGCCTATGCCCGCTGGGCCCCCGTCTACGACGTGGTCTACGACAAGCTCACCGAGCCGGCCGCCCGCGCCGCCGTCGAGGCCGCCGCCGAGCACGGGCCGCGGATCCTGGAGGCCGGGGTCGGGACGGGGCTGGCGCTCGGCTACTATCCGAAGGCGAGCTTCGTCTGCGGCGTCGACCTGTCCGAGGACATGCTGAAGCGCGCCCGCGCGAAGGTCCGGCGCCGGAACCTGTCCCACGTGAAGGGCCTGCAGGTGATGGATGTCTGCCACCTGGGCTACGCCGATGCGAGCTTCGACGCCGTGGTGGCGCAGTTCCTCATCACCCTGGTGCCCGATCCCGAGGCCGCGATGTCGGAATTCCTGCGGGTGGTCCGGCCCGGCGGCGGCATCGTGCTGGCCAACCATTTCGGCCAGAGCGAGGGCCCGGTGGCCCGGGTCGAGGAGATCGTGGCGCCGCTCTGCACCAAGATCGGCTGGTCGTCGGACTTCAAGGCGACGCGGATCGAGGCCTGGGCGCGGCGCAACGGCGTCGAGGTGATCGGGCTGAAGCCGACCTTCCCGGGCGGGTTCTTCAAGATCCTGCGGATGCGCAAGCCCGGGTGAGCGAGGCCATCCCCGTCGGAGCCCCCCGCGAGGGCCGCTGGAAGCGCGTCCGGCGCTGGCTGCCCCTCCTGCTGCTGCTCGGCATCTCGATGGTCGTCCTCGTCTCGGGCGCCGCGCAGATCCTGAGCCTCGATCGTTTGCTCGCCTCACGGGCGTGGCTGCGCGGATTCGTCGAGGCCGACTATGCCCGCGCGCTGGTCTCGGCCTATTGCCTCTATGTCGGGGCGGTGGTCGTCTCGGTGCCGGCCACGCTGATCCTGACCATGATCTGCGGCTTCCTGTTCGGCATCGTTCCGGGGGCGATCACGGCGCTCTGCGCCGCCACCACGGGGGCGGCGATCGTGTTCGCCATCGGCCGCGGCCCCGGCGCCGACCTGCTCCGCCGGATGGGCGGCACCCGGCTCGCAGCCCTTGCCGAGGGCTTCCGGCGCGATGCCTTCGGCTACATCGCAGTGCTGCGGCTGCTGCCGCTGTTCCCCTTCTGGGTGACCAACCTCGCGCCCGCCGCCTTCGGCGTGAAGATGCGGGTTTTCGTGCTCGCGACCTTCCTGGGCCTGTTGCCCGGCGCCTTCGTGTACGCCACCACGGGGGCGGGGATCGAGGATGTGGTCGCCGCCCACGAGGCGGCCCGGACGGCCTGCCTGGCCGGCGACGGGACCGACTGCGATCGGGCCCTGACCCTGCGGGACCTCGTGACGCCCAAGATGGTGGCGGGGCTCGTGATGCTGGCGGCCTTCGCGCTGGTCAGCATGGTCCTGAGCCGGCGCGCCCGGCGCCGCCAGAGCGTGCTCCGCTGAGGGATATTCCGATGCGGCGCGCGAGCGCGCCGGAACAACGACGTAAAGCGATCGCCGAGCGCCGGGCGATCGGACCGGGCTCGTCCATGCGGCGGAGCGAAGGTTCGCACGGGCGCGGATCGCAAGGCGCGAGGCGGCGCCCTCGGACACACGGACGGGGCACAACCGCGATTCCGGGCGAAGGGGGCACGTGCAACCGCTTGCGGGCCACGCCATTATAGTGCTCACGGCCAAGAGGCTGTATCGCCTGTAAAACCGTGGCTCGTGAACATGTCCCCCGCGAAGGCCGGAAACGGCTTGAGCAATCGCCTCCCCGTCGATCCGCATCCGCGACGCCCGCGCGGAGCGTGACCGGCATGACGCTCGATTCCGACACCGCCGTCGCGGCGTCCGGCCTGCCCGTGTCGACGCCGGCCCGCGACGGGCTCGACCGGCGCAGGACGCGCCTGGGGCTGTCCGGCCGGCTGTTCCTCGTCACCGTGGCCTTCGTGGTGGTGGCGGAGGTGCTGACCTACGTGCCGGCGGTCGCCAATTACCGGATCGAGTGGATGTCCGACCGGCTGGCGGCCGCGCAGGTCGCTGCCCTGGTCCTCGACGGCCGGACGGGCGAGCCGGTCTCCGAGGTGCTGGAGAGCCGGCTGCTCGCCGGCGTCAACGCCCGCGCCATCGCGGTGCGCGGCGGCGGCACGCAGCGCCTGCTCGCCATCGAGGCCGTGCCGGAACGGGTCGCCGACACGGTCGATCTGCGCGACGTCACGGCGTTTTCGGCGATCCGCGGCGCGTGGCGCACCCTGATGGCTCCCGCGGATGAGCCGATCCGCGTGGTCGGGGAGGGCGGCGGCGGTTTCGACCGGGTCGAGATCCTCCTCGACGAGGCGCCGCTGCGGGCCGCCATGGTCGATTACGCCCTGCGCCTGCTGGTCTCCTCGCTGATCATCGCGGCCTCGGCGGCGGGGCTGGTCTTCGTGGTGCTGCAGGTCCTGATCGTGCGCCCGGTGCGGCGGCTGGTGACCAGCATCACCGCCTTCGCGGACGATCCGGAGGATGCAGGCCGGATCATCGCGCCGTCCCGCCGCAGCGACGAGATCGGGCAGGCGGAACTCGCGCTCGGGCGGATGCAGCGCAGCCTCGCCGATCAGCTTCGCCAGAAGCGGCGGCTCGCCGAGCTGGGGCTCGCCGTCAGCAAGATCAGCCACGAATTGCGCAACCTCCTCACCGGCGCGCAGCTGCTCGGCGACCGTCTCGAAGGCACGGCCGACCCCACCGTCCAGCGCGTCGCGCCCCGCCTCGTGGGTACGCTCGCCCGCGCGATCCGCTTCTGCGAGGCGACGCTGGCCTATGGCCGGGTGACCGAGCGGGCGCCGCGCCTCGTCAGGACACCCCTGGCGCCGATCTTCGCGGAACTCCCGGACCTCGCCGCGCTGTCGGCGCATCCCGTCGCCGTCCAGGTGGCGGCGCGCGGCCTCTGCGTTCAGGCCGATGCGGAGCAGCTTGGCCGGGCGCTCGCCAACCTCGTGCGCAACGCCGTGCAGGCCCTCGACGGAGCCAAGGTCGCCGACGCCACCGTGCGGGTCGTGGCCGCCCGCGAGGAGCCGGGCCGGGTCACGATCCTGGTCGCCGATAATGGCCCCGGCCTGCCGGCGCGCGCCCGGGAGAACCTGTTCGCGCCGTTCGCGGGCTCGACGCGGTCCGGCGGCACCGGGCTCGGCCTGCCGATCGCCGCCGAGCTGATCGGGATCAACGGCGGCACCCTGACCCTCGACGAAGGCGCGGGCGGCGCCCGGTTCCGGATCGTGCTGCCCGAGGGCTGAGGGCCTATTCCGCCGCGGCCAGGACCGGCTCGGCGACGCGGATGCCGAGATCGGCCAGCAGGGCCGCATCCGCATCCGCCTCGGCGTTGGCGGTCGTGAGCAGGCGTTCGCCGTAGAAGATCGAGTTCGCCCCGGCGAGGAAGCACAGGGCCTGGGCCTCCCGGCTGAGCGCCCTCCGGCCGGCGCTGAGCCGGACCCGGGCCCGGGGCATCACGATCCGGGCGGTCGCGCACATGCGCACCATGTCGAACGAATCGACCGCTTCGGCCTTGTCGCCCAGCGGCGTGCCGGCCACTGCCGCCAGCGCGTTGATCGGCACGCTCTCCGGATGCGGCGCGTGGTTGGCCAGAACGTGCAGCATCGCCACGCGGTCGCTCGCCGCCTCACCCAGGCCGATGATGCCGCCGCAGCACACGCCGATCCCTGCCGCGCGCACCCGCTCCAGCGTGTTCAGACGATCCTCGTAGGTCCGGGTCGAGACGATCTTGTCGTAGTAGTCCGGCCCCGTATCGAGGTTGTGGTTGTAGGCCGTGAGGCCGGCTTCGGCGAGGCGCTCGGCCTGGCTCGCCGTCAGCATGCCGAGCGTGACGCAGGCCTCCATGCCGAGGCCGCGCACGCCCCGCACCATCGCGAGCACGGCGTCGAATTCCGGCCCGTCCTTGGGGCTGCGCCACGCGGCGCCCATGCAGAACCGGGTGGCGCCCGACGCCTTCGCGGCCGCGGCCTCGGCCAGCACGCTCTCCACCGGCATCAGGCGCTGGCGCGCGAGGCCGGTCTCCTTGTGGTGGGCCGATTGCGAGCAGTAGCCGCAATCCTCGGGGCAGCCGCCGGTCTTGATCGACAGCAGGCTCGCCCGCTGGACATCGGCCGGGTCGTTATACGCCCGATGCACGGTGGCGGCCCGATGCACGAGGTCGAGCAACGGCATGTCGTGGATCGCCTGGATCTCCGCCACGGTCCAATCGTGGCGGATGTCCTGCGGGTGCGGGGCGGCGGCTTGGCTCATGATCCCTTTGAGTGGGATCGGCGCAGAAAATCAAGCGCCCCGCCGCGCTCAGCCGGTTGGATCTCCGGCCGAGACCTTGGCGGTCCAGTCGTCGAAGGCGATGACCTTCTGACGCTGTTCGCCCAGATGCTCGATCCGCAGCACCATCTCGTCGCCGGCTTTCAGATAGCGCGGCGGCTTCATGCCGAGGCCGACACCGGGCGGCGTGCCGGTGGTGATCACGTCGCCGGGCTCCAGCAGCATGAAGTGCGATGTGTAGGCCACGAGCTGGGGCACGTCGAAGATCATCGTGGCGGTGGAGCCGGTCTGCCGGCGCTCGCCGTTCACGTCGAGGCTCATGGCGAGGTTCTTGAGGTCGGGGATCTCGTCGAGGGTGACGAGCCAGGGACCCAGCGGCCCGAAGGTCGGCGCGCTCTTGCCCTTGGTCCAGGTCGGGCCCCGGTTCATCTGCCAGTCCCGCTCCGAGACATCGTTGCAGATGCAGGCGCCCGCCACGTAGTTCAGCGCCTCGTTGGCGTGGACGTAGCTGGCGCGGCGGCCGATCACTACGGCGAGCTCCACCTCCCAGTCCGTGCAGGATGAGCTCTTGGGGATGATCACCGTATCGTTCGGGCCGCAGAGGCTCGACGGCGCCTTGTTGAAAATGATCGGCTCCGCCGGGATCGGCGAGCCGGTCTCGGCGGCATGGTCGGCGAAGTTGAGGCCGATCGCCACCACGTTGCGGGTGCCGCCGACGCAGGGGCCGAGCCGCACGTCCGGCGGCAGCTTCGGCAGGGTCTCTGGATCGAGCGCCCGCAGCCGCGCCAGCGACTCGGGGGCCAGCGCCGGGCCGGCGATGTCGCGCACCACGCCCGAGAGGTCGCGCAGGCCTCCGCTCGCGTCCACGAGGCCGGGCTTCTCGTCGCCGCTCGGGCCGTGCCGGAAGAGCTTCATTGCCGCGCTCCTGAATCCTACCCTGGAACCGGTCTATGCCGGCCGCGAGGACCATGGCCGGGCGCCGGTCCCGGCGCAAGCGGGGCGAGCGGGCTTGGCTCCGGTAGCGCGGGTGTCGCACCGAGGCAACAGCTTGGCGAGAAAGTGCATGCCGGCCCGCTGCTGGATTTATTGTTCTCAATCACGAGTGTCTATCGACGTCTGGGATCGGTTTTGGGAAAATCAGTAATAGGGCAAATATACAAGGCGTAAAAACGTATAAGAGGCATATTTTATTGTATTTTGTCTTTCTGCTTCCAGGGCCGATTATCCTTGCGGCCTTGCCCTCGAAACCTGCACCATGCCCGGAAGGCTGCCGCGTAACGGCTCTCGAATAAGCGACGGCGCCAGGCAAAGCTGAAGGGCTTGGGGGAACACGATGGGCGGGACAATGCGCGCGGCGATGCTCGCGGCGATAGCAATGGTCCTCGGCGCCGGAGCGGCGCATGCGGGCGCGTTCGGGATTCGGGAGCAGAGCACGCAGGCGCAGGGGCTGGCCTTCGCGGGGGCCGCGGCCGGCTCGGGCGGCCTCTCGTCGATCTTCTGGAATCCCGCGACGATCACCATGAATCCCGGCTTCGTGTCGGAGCAGAACTTCACCTTCATTGGCCTGTCCTCCACGATCCGGCCGGACCTCGGCACGAACCCGGGCTTCGCGCGCCTGGGCGGCTCCGGCGATATCGGCCAGGGGGCCGTGGTGCCGGCGGGCGCCACCTCCTATCAGATCAACGACCGCCTCTGGCTCGGCCTCTCCACCGGCGCGCCCTTCGGCCTCGTGACCAAGCCCCGGCAGGTCTGGGCCGGCGAGGTCTACGGCCGCTCGTCCCGGATCTTTTCCCTGGCGATCAACCCGGTGATCGGCTTCAAGGTCAACGAGTGGCTCTCGCTCGCCGCCGGTCCGAACATCGAATATTTCCGCCTGACCCTGCGCCAGGCCCTGCCGATCCCCGGCATCCAGCCGACCGTCTATCCGAGTTCCTTCGTCAAGGGCGAATCCTGGGGGGTGGGCTTCACCGCCGGCGCCACGCTGACGCCGCGCGACGGCACCGTCCTGGGCATCGGCTACCGCTCCTCGGTGCATCACGACATCGACGGCTCGATCGGCGTTCCGCTGCCCAACCTGGCGCCGCTGGCCGGGCAGGTCCGCGCGAAGCTCAACACGCCCGACAAGCTGAGCGTGGGCCTGACCCAGGCGCTCTCGCCGGTCGCCCGGGTGAACCTGGGCTTCGAGTGGGACAACTGGTCGAGGCTGGGCACGGTCGGCATCGTGTCGAAGACGCTGGGCGTGCCGGTCAACAACCTGCCGCTGAACTACAAGGATGGCTACACCTACTCGATCGGCGCCGAGTACGACGCCGCGCCGAACCTGACGCTGCGCACCGGCTTCGCCTACGAGACCTCGCCGATCGACTTCACCAACCGCTCGGTGCGCCTGCCGGACGGCAACCGCTACGACGTCTCGGTCGGCGCCAGCTACCGCTGGAGCCAGCAGCTGACCTTGAACGTGGCCTACTCGCACTTCTTCCTGAACCGCTCGCGGCTGCTGGCCGGCCTCGGCCGCGACTACAACGTCGGCAACATCGCCTTCGCGGGCGTGGTCGATTCGAGCGCCGACATCGTCTCGGTGGGCTTCCGCTACGTGTTCGGCGCCCCGCCGCCGGCTGCGCCCGCGCCGCTGGTGCGCAAGTACTGAAGCGGCGGTTTTCGTGCGCTTCATAGTGAGGCGCCGATCGAAGCGCGAAACCGGAAGATGGCGGTAGCGCGCGACGCAGTTTGGACCTTGAACGTATCCGCCTGTATCGCGCCTTTGACGGGATGTTGGATCAGCCACTGAGGTGGATCGCAGTCGTCCGCATCCCGTTGTTTCAGTTGTCGACGCGGCCTATCTTGAGGCCATGATGGCACTGCCCGATCGTACCGGGGCCGATAAGGCCGACCAGCGGAAGGGTCATTCGGTCAGCATCAGAACCTTGATCCTGGTGCCGATAGCGGCCGGCCTGATCGCGTCGCTCTTCGCAAGGTTTGGGCTGTCGTTCTTCGACAACATTCAGCCGAAGACGCTCGATTATTTGACCGCGTTGTTCAGTGTGACCGCTTGGGGCGCATTGCTTGCCGTGGAAGCGTTCGAGAGATACCGGAAGTAGCCGGGAATGTCGCATCCATGGAGGTTGGCGACGAGGTTTCCATCGTCGCGGGCATTGTCGTGTCGGCGCTGGGCCTCTGGTTAAGACCTCACAACCGCAGCCGCGAGCGATTTCCGCTGCTCTTGGCCAATGGCATCGCGGTCGGTCCGCTGATGCTGATCATGCTGAGCCCGTTGCCGAGTCTGATCGGCTGGAATGCCGATTTCCTCGACATTGCCATGAACGAAGGTCGGATAACGATCTTCTGGGCGGCGGCATTTGCGACGGCCCAGTTGTTGATCGATGTGTTCAGCCCCCCGAACCGGCACCCATGATCTGACGCGACCGGGCTGCCGATGCGCCTCAGGCGCGCATCCGCACATAGGTCCCGGGCGCCGGCCCCAGGGATTGCAGCGCGTCGCCGCCGGGCTTGCGCGCCGGAACCCGATCCGGCGCCTGCGCCTCGATCCACTGGAACCAGTAGGGCCACCACGAGCCCTTGGTCTCCGCCGCGGCGGCGATCCAGGATTCCAGCGTCCCCTTCACCGGGCCGCCGGTCCAGTAGCCGTATTTCGGCTTCGACGGGGGGTTGATCACGCCCGCGATGTGGCCGGAGCCCGCCAGCACGAAATCGACCTTGCCGCCGAACGCCTTCGAGCCCTCGAACACCGAGAGCGCCGGGGCGATGTGGTCCTCGCGGGTGGCGAGGTTGAAGATCGGCACCTGCACCTTCTTCAGGTCGAGCCGGACGTTGCCCAGCACCATCCTTCCCTGCGCCAGCGTGTTGTTGAGGTAGCAGTTGCGCAGGTAGAAGGAATGGTTCGCCGCCGGCATCCGGGTGGCGTCGGAATTCCAGTACAGCAGGTCGAAGGCCGTCGGCTCCTTGCCCTTGATGTAGTTGTTGACGACGTAGGGCCAGATCAGGTCGTTCGGCCGGAGCATGTTGAAGGCGTTGGCCATCCGGGAACCGTCGAGGTAGCCCTGCCGGGCCATGCGCGCCTCGACCTGGCGGATCTGTTCCTCGTCGGCGAAGACCTTCAGGTCGCCCGCATGGGTGAAGTCGACCTGGGTGGTGAGCAGCGTCGCGCTCTTGATCCGCCGGTTGCCGGTGGCGGCCTGCATGGCGAGGGTGACGGCGAGCAGCGTGCCGCCGACGCAGTAGCCGGCCGCCGTCACCGCGTTCTCGCCGGTCGCGACGCCGATCGCGTCGATCGCCGCCTCGATCCCCTCGCGCATGTAGGACTCGAAGTCCTTGTCGGCGTGACGCGAATCCGGGTTGACCCAGGAGATGCAGAACACCGTCAGCCCCTGATCGACCATCCACTTCAGGAAGCTCTTCTGGGGGTTGAGGTCGAGGATGTAGAACTTGTTGATCCAGGGCGGCACCATCAGGAACGGGCGCCGCAGCACCGTCTCGGTGGTGGGGGCGTACTGGATCAGCTCGATCAGGTCGTTGCGGAACACCACCTCGCCGGGCGTGACCGCCATGTTGCGGCCGACCTCGAACCCGCTCGGATCGGTCTGGCGTACGCGCAGCTGCCCGCCGCCCGCCTCAAGATCCTCCTCGTACATCTTCAGGCCGCGGACGAGATTGGCGCCATTCTCCTGAAGGGTGTGGCGGATCAGCTCCGGGTTGGTCGGCAGAAAGTTCGAGGGCGAGAGCATGCTGGTGAGCTGGCGCAGGTAGAACTGCGCCTTGTGGCGCGTATGCGCGTCGAGCCCCTCCGCCTCCTCCACCAGCCCCTCGGCCCAGCGGGTGGCGAGCAGGTAGGCCTGCTTGATGAAGTCGAAATACGGGTTGGTGGACCATTCCGCATGGGCGAAGCGCGCATCCCGGGGCTCGGGCAGTGCCACGGGGTCGGCCGGCTGGCCCTGCAGGCGCAGGAAGGTCGAACCCCACAGCGACAGGAAGGCCTGGGACAGGCGCGCCTGCGCCTCCGCGCTCTTGTTCGGATCCGCGAGCCACGCCTCGGCCACCTGTTTGAGGACCTTGGCGGCCTCGTTCATCTCCTCGCCGGGGCCGCCGGCCGGGCCATCGGACTGGAGCAGGCGGCCGACATTGCGGCCCATCGCTTCCATGAACTGCCCGGTGTTGCGCGTCAGCGCCTCCAGATCCGGCAGGGACGGGCTGGTTCCGGCCGGCATCACGCCGTCGGAGACCGGCTTCGGAGGGGCAGTCCGGTCCGGCGCCTGAGGGCTGGTCAAGCGAGCCTCCCTGTGTGTTCGTCCGTCGACCCGTGCATGGGCCTCGTTTCCGACAAAATAACGAGCGAGCCAGAGTTTTCGCCAGTGCGTTCACGAATGCGACCGAAACATCCGGCTGATCTTCTCATGCCCGCCCGTCTTCTCATGGACATGTGACTATGGATCGACCCGCTTTGATCCCCGTCGCTCGCGTTCAACGCACCGGCCGGCTCCCTGGCTTCACCCGCGCGGCGATTCTCGCCGTGCTCACCGGCTCGCTGGCCGCCTGTTCGGGCGATGTCGTGCGCTCGCTGGCCTCGGATGCAGGCTACGGGCCGCGCGTCGTAGCGGCACCGGACTTCGTGACCGAATCCCGCAGCAAGGCGGCGCCGGACTACATGCCGGTCGGCGTCGATGCGCCGAAGCGCGCGGTCCGGGCGAAATCCGTCACCGGTCAGAAGGAACTGGAGGCGGAACTGGAGGGCGCGCGGGGCCGCAACGAGGCCCGCGGCCGCGCCGCCGCGAGCGCCGGACAGGGCGCGGCGGCCACGATCAAGCCGGCCCCGGCACAGCCGTAAGGGCCACGGTTTTGTGGGTCGGCGGCGGCGCACAAGTCTGTTAGACTCGGTGGTTCGCGCGACCGGCACAGATGAGAGACGCCAGCTCCGGGGCGCGCCGATGGACAGGCCCATGACCGACTTTCACCGCATCAAGCGTTTGCCGCCCTACGTCTTCGAGCAGGTCAACCGGATCAAGGCCGCCGCCCGGGCGCAGGGCGCCGACATCATCGATCTCGGCATGGGCAACCCGGATCTCGACGCCCCGAAGCACGTCATCGCCAAGCTGTGCGAGACCGCCGGGCGCCCGCGCACCGACCGCTACTCGGCCTCCAAGGGCATCGCCGGGCTGCGCAAGGCCCAGGCCGGCTATTACCAGCGCCGCTTCGGCGTGAGCCTGAACCCCGACACGCAGGTCGTGGCGACGCTGGGCTCCAAGGAGGGCTTCGCCAACATGGCCCAGGCGATCACCGCCCCGGGCGATGTCGTGCTGGTGCCGAACCCGAGCTACCCGATCCACGCCTTCGGCTTCCTGATGGCGGGCGGCGTGATCCGCTCCGTGCCGGCCGAGCCGACCCCCGCGATGTTCCCGGCGCTGGAACGCGCCATGCGCCACTCGATCCCGAAGCCCGTGGCGCTCGTGGTCTGCTATCCGTCGAACCCCACCGCCTACGTGGCGAGCCTCGATTTCTACAAGGACCTCGTCGCCTTCGCGAAGCAGCACGAGCTGATCCTGCTCTCGGACCTCGCCTACGCGGAGGTCTATTTCGACGGCAACCCGCCGCCTTCCGTGCTGCAGGTGCCGGGCGCGATCGACTGCACGGTGGAGTTCACCTCGCTGTCGAAGACCTATTCGATGGCCGGCTGGCGCATGGGCTTCGCGGTGGGCAACGAGCGCCTGCTCGCGGCGCTCACCCGTGTGAAGTCCTACCTCGATTACGGCGCCTTCACGCCGATCCAGGTCGCCGCCACCGCGGCGCTGAACGGACCGGACGATTGCATCCACGAGATGCGCAGCATCTACAAGAAGCGGCGCGACGCGCTGGTCGAATCCTTCGGCAAGGCCGGCTGGACCATTCCCTCGCCCGCGGCCTCGATGTTCGCCTGGGTGCCGATCCCCGAGCGCTACCGGGAGATGGGCAGCCTCGAATTCTCCAAGCTGCTCTTGGAAAAATCCGACGTGGCGGTGGCGCCCGGCATCGGCTTCGGCGAATTCGGCGACGACTACGTGCGCATCGCGCTCGTCGAGAACGAGCAGCGCATCCGCCAGGCCGCCCGCAACGTCCGCCGGTTCTTCGACGGCACCGACAAGACCCTGCACAACGTCGTGCCGATGGCCCGGGCCGGGTAGGACGCGCATCCGACCGGGCGAGGCGGTTCGGAATGGCCCGGGCCGCCTCGGATCGCGAAACGCGGCGCCGGTCCCCGAAGCGTTGCCGGAGGCCTAGGCCTGCGAGGTGTCCGGGCCCGCAAATCGCCGCGTGAGCGCGTCCGCCGCGCGGGTCCTGCGCGCCGCGAGGTCACGGATCGAAACCGCGGCTTGTGCGAAACCGCCGGCCGTACCGGGCCGATCCGTTTTGGCGGTCGCCCGCGCGGCGAGGCCGTCCGCCCGATCGGTGATCGAGGCGAGCAGGGCGCGTCTGCGGGCGGCGCCGGTTGCAGACGGCGCCGCCCACATCGCGGCCAAGCCGTCGGCGAAAACCTGTGCGGCGGCTGCGGCGGCGATCGCGCCCCGGAAGTCTGTCTCCGAAGCGCCCGAGGCACGGCCTCCCGAATGGGCGCCGCCCGCCGCCGAAGATGTCGACTCGTCCCCCATCAGCGATGCGAGCGATGATCTCATGGCAGTCGTTCCAGGCTGGTCTGCGTCAGGACACGACAAGCTTCTAGGACAGGATGGTTAAGAAAGCTCAAAGCGCAGGTTTTATCCTGAGTTGCATCGAATGTTGCTCTATGAAATTCCGATGGCAGCCGTGAAGTATCTCCCTGCTGACCATGAATGCAGGATGGATTTGAATCTATCCTGTGTCCGGGTGCAAGTTTATTATTCGCCGTGGCCGCGCCGATCCTCATGCCGCGAGATGCACGGTGCGCGCTGGAATTGTTGCCGCAGGGCGACAGGCTTGGCCAAAGGTGTCATCGTCCGGCTCCGGCGCTTGTCAGGGCGGACCGCGATGGCCAGGGTCGGGGGAGGGGTCTTCCCGCGTCCCGAGAGAAGCATGCGCCGCCTGAACCTGATCGCCGCCCTGCTGCTCGCCGCCGCGGCGTCGGCCTGCGCGCCGAACCCGATCATCGCCCGCGATCCGATCCCGGCACCCGGTCCGACGGATGTCTACGCGTGCGATTCGAAGCCGTTGCCGGTCAATGCCTTCATCTCGGATTGCAAGCCGGTGCCGGCGAGCCCGCAGGTGGTCCTGCGCGCCCGGGGCTGATCCGGCCGAACGGTCGGTAACCGATCCGGTCGAAGGGGCCGGACAATCCGGCTGCGATCAGCTAGACTGTTCGTGAGTTGCCGGCCCGGCCGGCCCGTGACGGAGCATCGCGTGAGCACCAAGACCCTGATCGCCGCCGGACTTCTCGCCCTCATGGCGGGGCAGGGCGCCTCGGCCTCCGACGCGGCTTATGCGCCGGCGCCTTATCATGCGCCGTCCTACGTGTTCACGGCACCGAACGGGCCGACGGTCCTGAGGACCGACGGCTGCTGCCAGGTCGTCGTTCCGCCGGGCCGGCCCGATCTCGCTCAACCCGCGGTGCCGGTCGCCGAGGTGATGAATGGCGGCGGCTTCGGCTACACCGGGTTCGACTACTACAACGATCAGATCACCGAGGGACGGTTCGGCGCGCGCAAGCGGCCGAAGGAGTACGTGATCGCCCCGACCTACCTCGTGCCGCCGCGCTATTGAGCCGGCCGGGGCCTCAATCCTTGTCCGGATCGTGGCCCCAGTTCATCAGCGACATCCGCCAGGGTGAGTCCGGATCCTTGCGGGCCGCGCCACCCTGCTTGAGATGGCGGTGGACGTAGCCCACGACCTTGCGCATGGCGGCGTAGTCGTCGTCGGTGAGATCCGCCTTCTTCGTGTCCTTGATGGCCAGGATGCGCCGGCCCATCGCATGGCCGGTCGATTCATCGCCGTCCTTCTTCTGGCCGACCTCCTGGCTGGCGTCGCTGTCGAGGTGCTTCTTCAGCGCGGCCGGCGTCATGTTGACGGCCTCGTTGAAGTCCTTCCATGTCGCCGCGTGATCGTCATCCGCCATCCGCGGGTCTCCTTCGCGTCCAAGCCGTTCGTGCGCGGACAACGCGCCCGGCGCGGACCGGCTCGCGCGTGTCCCTGCGGTTGGGCGCCGCACGGGTTGGAGACGCGGCGGCCGGGCGGCGTTTACAGGCCGGTGCCCGGGCGGTATCAACCCGGCCCGATACGAACCCCATTCCCGAACTCCACCCCCGAAAAACCAGATGCGCGCCGAGATCGAGCAAGCCTCGGATGCCGCCAAGCAGTCTATAGGGCTGCTGAGGAGGCATCTTTGACTGGGACACAGTCGATAAACGCCTCGCGGAGCTGAACGCGGCCTCCGAGGACCCCGACCTCTGGAACGATGCCGAGGCCGCCCAGAAGGTCATGCGCGAGCGCCAGCAGCTCGACGAGGCCGTCACGGCGATCAGGAAGCTCGAACGCGACCTCGAGGACGGCGCCACGCTGATCGAACTCGGCGAGATGGAGGGCGACGAATCCTCGATCCGCGAGGGCGAGGCCGCGATCCTGGCCGTCGAGAAGGAGGCCGCGAGCCGGCAGGTCGAGACCCTGCTGTCCGGCGAGGCCGACGGGTTCGACACCTATCTCGAAGTGCATGCCGGCGCGGGCGGCACCGAGAGCCAGGACTGGGCCAACATGCTCCAGCGCATGTATGCCCGCTGGGCCGAGCGCCGGAAATACAAGGTCGAGGTCGTGGAGATGACCGACGGCGAAGAGGCCGGGATCAAGGGCGCCACGCTCCTGATCAAGGGCCACAACGCCTATGGCTGGCTCAAGACCGAGTCCGGCGTGCACCGGCTGGTGCGGATCTCGCCCTACGATTCCAGCGCCCGGCGCCACACCAGCTTCGCCAGCGTCTGGGTCTATCCGGTGATCGACGACCGGATCGAGATCGAGATCAAGGAATCCGATTGCCGGATCGACACCTACCGGTCGTCGGGCGCCGGCGGCCAGCACGTCAACACCACCGACTCGGCGGTGCGCATCACCCACAACCCCACCGGGATCGTGGTGGCGTGCCAGCAGGAGCGCTCGCAGCACAAGAACCGGGCGACCGCCTGGAACATGCTGCGCGCCCGCCTGTACGAGCTGGAGCTGAAGAAGCGCGAGGAGAAGGCCAACGCCGAGGCCGCCGCCAAGACGGATATCGGCTGGGGTCACCAGATCCGGTCCTACGTGCTGCAGCCGTACCAGCTGGTGAAGGACCTGCGCACCGGAACCCAGTCCACGGATCCGGACGCGGTGCTCGACGGCGACCTCGACCCGTTCATGGAGGCCTCGCTCGCGCAGCGGGTCTATGGCGGCGCCGAGGCGGTCGAGGATATCGACTGATCGGCGGGGGCGGCCGGTTCCGCAGGGCTTCCCTCCCCCGCAGAGGGGGGAGGGAAGCCGGGACGCCCCTCAATACCCCAGCGCGGCCCCATCCTTGCGCGGGTCCGAGCCGGCCGCCAGCGTGCCGGCCTTGCGGTCGATCCAGATGACCTGCCCGCCGCCGAGCGGCAGGGGCGCGCGGATCGCCGGATGGCCGCGCTCCTTCAGCCCCGCCATCACGGCGTCGGAGATCCCACCCTCCACCTCCAGGGTCCCGCCATAGGCGAAGCTGCGCGGGGCATCGAGCGCCGCCTGCACGTCGAGCCCCCGGTCGAGGAGGCCGGTGAGCAGCTCGACATGGCCCATCGCCTGATAGTGCCCGCCCATCACGCCGAACGGCGCCACCGCCTGCCCGTCCTTCATCAGCATGCCGGGGATGATCGTGTGCATCGGCCGCTTGCCCGGCCCGATGCTGTTCGGGTGGCCGCCCTCGGTGCGGAACGACAGGCCGCGATTGTGCAGCAGCACGCCGCTCTCGGGCGCCAGGATCCCTGAGCCGAAGCCCTGGAAGATCGAGTTGATCAGCGACAGCGCGTTGCCGTCCCGGTCGACCACGCAGAGATAGACCGTGTCCTTGTGGGCGCGGCCCTCGGCGACCTCTTGGGCGATCTCGGGATAGATCTCCGGCTCGCGCGCCCGGCCCATGTCGATGGCCCCGTGGGCGGCGGCCTTCCAGGCGTCCGAGAGCAGGTGTTCCACCGGCACGTTGGCGAGGGCGGCGTCGCCGAACAGCACGTCGCGGTGATGGTAGCCCTGCTTGCACACCTCGGCGAACAGGTGGAGCCGGTCGAGCTCCGAGAGCGCGCCGACATCGTAGTGCGAGAGGACGTTGAGCATCATCAAGGCCGCCAGACCCTGGCCGGCGGGCGGGCACTCGTAGACGTCGTAGCCGCGATAGCGGGTCGAGACCGGGGTGACGATATCGGGCCGGGCGGCGGCGAAATCGTCCAACGTGTGCAGGCCGCCGAGTTCGTTGAGCCGGCTCACGATGTCCTGCGCGACGGGGCCCGCGTAGAAGGCCTTGGGACCCGCCTCGGCGATCTTCCGCAGCGTCGCGGCGAGCTTCGGCAGGCGGAGGACGCTGCCGATGGCCGGCGCCTGTCCACCGGGCAGGTAGGTCGCGGCGGCGTGCGGGTCGCCGGCGACGCGGGGCACGCAGCGCTGCCAGTCCCAGCCGACGCGCTGCTGGATCACGAACCCGTCCTCGGCGTAGCGGATCGCCGGCTGGAGCAATTCGCCCAGCGACCGGGTGCCGTGCTCGCGCACCAGCAGATCCCAGGCCGCGACCGCGCCCGGCACCGTGACGGCGTGCGGCGAGGTCGGGGTGATGGTGACGCCGTGCTCGGCGTACCAGTCGGGCGTGGCGGCGGCCGGGGCGCGGCCCGAACCGTCGAGGGCGATCGGCTTCGTCGCGCCCGCGGGGGCGTAGAGGGCGAAGCAGTCGCCGCCGATGCCGGTCATCAACGGATCGACCACGCCTTGCACGGCGACCGCCGCGATGCCGGCATCGACCGCGTTGCCGCCGGAGCGCAGCACCTCGATGGCGGCGAGCGTGGAGAGCGGGTGCGAGGTCGCGACGGCGGCGTTGGCGGCGTAGACCGGGGAGCGGCCGGGGGCGGAAAAGTCTCTCACGGGATGTCCTGCTGTACGGAGTGGTTTAGCGGCGGCCTGATCCAAACCGCGACCTCATCCTAAGGTGCCGGAGCGAAGCGGAGGCCTCGAAGGAGCCCTCCAGGGATCGCGCGGCCGGCTGAAGCCCTCCTTCGAGGCCCGCTGACGCGGGCACATCAGGATGAGGTGGAGAAGGGGAGAGGCCGTGTAAGGCGCTCACGCGTGCTGCCCTGTCGGCAGCGCCACCCAATGACCCGGCACCACCTCGGTGAGCGGCCCATCGGGCGGCTCATTATGGCCGACGAGGTCCCGCGCGGCGAGACGGGCGCGCTCCTCGGCCGGGTGCGGCACCGGCACGGCGGCGAGCAGGCGGCGCGTGTAGGGATGGCGCGGATCCTCGTAGAGGGCGTCCGCTTCGGCCAGCTCGACGATCCGCCCGCGCCAGAGCACCGCCACCCGGTGGCAGAGGTAGCGCACCATCCGCAGATCGTGGGAGATGAACAGGTAGGACAGGCCCATCTCGTCCTGCAGATCCTGGAGCAGGTTGACCACCTGCGCCTGGATCGAGACGTCCAGCGCCGCGATCGGCTCGTCGGCGACGATGAAGCTCGGTTTGAGGGCGATCGCCCGGGCGATGCAGATCCGCTGGCGCTGCCCGCCCGAGAACTGGTGCGGGTAGCGCCCCATGAAGCGCGGATCGAGCCCGACCCGCTGGAACAGCGCCGCGACCGCCTCACGCCGCTCGGAGCGGCCCATGTCCCGCCGGTGCAGCTTGAACGCCTCCGCGACGTAGTCCCCGGCGCTCATGCGTGGGTTGAGGGCCGCGTAGGGGTCCTGGAACACGATCTGGATCCGCGCGCGCATCTTCCGCATGGCGCCCGCCGAGAGCTTGGCGAGGTCGGTGCCCTCGAACGCGATGGTGCCGGAGGTCGGCGGGTTGAGCATGGTCACGGCCCGGCCGATGGTCGATTTGCCCGAACCGGATTCACCGACGAGGCCCAGGGTCTCGCCGGGGCGGATGTCGAAGCTGACACCTTCGACGGCGCGGAACACCGACGCCTTGCCGCCCCACCACGAGCGCAGCGGATAGTGCTTGGACAGGTCGCGCACCGAGACGACCGGATAATCCCGCCGGCTCATCGTGCGGCCTCCGCGGCCAGAAGCTTCGGCAGATCGTACCAGGCGGCGACGAGGTGGCCGGGGGCGGCGCCCGGCGCCTGCACGAGCGGCGGCATCTCGGCCCGGCAGCGGGGCGTCGCGAACGCGTTGCGCGGCGCGAAGGGGTCGCCCGGCGGCGGGTGGCGCATGTCCGGGGGCGCCCCCTCGATCTGGTGCAGGCGCCGCCGCCCGGCCCGGCCGCCGGAGAGGTCCGGCAGGGAGCGCAGGAGTCCCAGCGTGTAGGCGTTGCGGGGATCGGAGAAGATGTCGTCGACCGGGCCGCGCTCCAGGATCCGGCCGGCATACATGACCTGCACGGTGTCGCTGATGCCGGCGACCACGCCGAGGTCGTGGGTGATCCAGATGATCGCCATGCCGAGCTCACGCTTGAGCTCCTGCACCAGGGCGACGATCTCGGCCTGGACGGTGACGTCGAGGGCGGTGGTCGCCTCGTCGGCGATCAGCAGCTTCGGCCGGCAGCTCAGGCCGATCGCGATCATCACCCGCTGGCGCTGGCCGCCGGAGAATTCGTGCGGGTACTGGTCGAGCCGCGCCCCCGCATTCGGGATGCGCACGAGGTCGAGCAGGTCCTTGGCTCGGGCGCGGGCCGCGCGGGCGTCGAGACCGAGATGGATGCGCAGGGGCTCGACGATCTGCGCCGCCACCGTCATGCCGGGATTGAGCGAGCTCATCGGGTCCTGGAACACGAAGCCGATCGCACCGCCGCGGATCTTTCGGAGGTCCCGTTCCTTCAGGGCGAGCAGGTCGCGGCCCTCGAACAGCACCTGACCGCCGGTGATGCGGCCGGGCGGGCGCGGGATCAGGCCCAGCATGGCGAGCACGTGCACGCTCTTGCCGGAGCCGGATTCGCCGACGATGCCGAGCGTCTCGCCCTCGTGCAGGGTATAGGAGACGCCGTTGACCGCGTGGACCGCGCCGCCGTCGGTGTCAAAGGCGACTGCGAGGTCGCGGACGTCGAGGAGGGGCTTTTTCATGTCCGCTGCCTCGGGTCGAGGGCGTCCCGCAATCCGTCGCCGAACAGGTTGAAGGCGAGCACGGCGAGGAAGATCGACAGGCCGGGCCAGATCGCCATCCAGGGCGCTTGGTCCATGAAGTTCTTGGCGGTGTTGAGCATCGCGCCCCAGGAGGGCTCGGGCGGCTGCTGGCCGAGTCCCAGGAAGGACAGGCTCGCCTCCGCGATGATCGCGGCCGCAATGGTCAGCGTCGCCTGGACGAGGATCGCCGGCACGATGTTGGGCAGGATGTGCACCCGGGCGATCCGCCAGGGCGGGTTGCCCATGGCGCGCGCCGCCTCCACGAACTCCTCCGCGGCCACGGCGCGGACCTGCGCCCGGGTCAACCGGATGAAGGTCGAGGTCGCCGAGAGGCCGATGGCGATCATCGCGTTGACGAGGCTCGGGCCGAGGAAGGCGGCCAGCGCGATCGCCAGGATCAGGAACGGGATCGCGAGCAGCGCGTCGGTGAGCCGGGAGATCACCCCGTCGATCCAGCCGCCGGCGTAGCCGGCCAACAATCCGAGCGGGAGGCCGAGGGAGACGGCGAGCGCCACGGAGACGAGGCCGGCGCCAAGCGAGGCGCGGGCGCCGAAGATGATCCGCGAAAGCACGTCGCGTCCGACTTCGTCGCCGCCGAACGGGTGCGCGAGGCTTGGGTGCCCGCGGACGTTGGCCCAGTCGGTGGCGGTCGGGTCGTAGGGGGCGATCCAGGGGGCGGAGACGGCCATCAGGATCAGCAGCCCGACGATGACGAGGCCCGCGACGGCGCTCTTGCGCGCGCGCAGGCGTCGCCAGAAGGCCGCGAGGGTGCCGGGTTCCTGGATGAGGGCCGGCGTGCCTGCGGGGGCGGCGAGGCCGGCGGGTTCGGCGATGGGGGTGCCGGTGCTCATCGGATGCTCGGAACGTTGGCAGCGTCGCGGCCCGCACGCGCCTTCCCTCCCCCCTCTGCGGGGGAGGGTGGCCCCCGAAGGGGGTCGGGAGAGGGGAGCGACGGTGCAGGAAAAGGCTGTGGTCGTCCTGAAGGGCGCGCCCATTTCTGAACCCAGGTTCCCCTCTCCCGACCCCTGCTGACGCAGGGGCCACCCTCCCCCGCAGAGGGGGGAGGGGAGGCGCCGCGCTCCATGATCGCCCTCATGCCCGCCTCAGCTTCGGGTTCACGGCCGCGGAGAGCAGGTCGGCGGCGAGGTTCAGGGCGATGTAGGTCGCTGCCGTGCAGATCACGACGCCCTGCACGGTGGCGAAATCCCGGTTGAACACCGCATCGACCATCAGCTTGCCGAAACCCGGCACGGAAAAGACCTGCTCGGTCAGCACCGCCCCCGACAGGAGCTGCCCGAATTCGAGCGCCCCGAGGGTGATGATCGGGATCGCGGCGTTCGGCAGCGCGTGCCGCAGGGTCACCCGCATCGGCGAGACGCCCTTGGCGCGGGCCGTGCGGACGTAATCCGAGCCCAGCACGCCCAGCATCGCCGCGCGGGTGTGGCGCATCATCACCGCCGCGATGGCGTTGCCGAGCACGAAGGCCGGCATCACCATGGCGGCGAGGTTGTCCGACAGACTCTCGAACGGCGAGACGTAGCCCGAGGCCGGCAGCCAGCCGAGCTGCACCGAGAACAGCAGGATCAGCAGGATCCCGAGCCAGAAATTCGGCACCGACAGACCCCACAGCGCCACCCCGTTGGCGATCGTGTCGGCGGCTTGGCCGCGCTTGACCGCCGAGAGCACCCCCATCGGCACGCCGATGGCGAGCGCCACCAGCATGGCGAGGCAGGCGAGTTCGAGCGTCACCGGCAGCTTCTCGACGATCAGCTCGGAGACCGGCTTCTGCAGCCGGATCGACTCGCCGAGATCACCCCGCAGCACGCCGCCGGCCCAGTAGGCGTAGCGCACCGGCAGGGGCGCATCGAGGTGGTACTTCTGCCGGATGAAGGCGATCACCTGCGGGTCGCGCTCCTCGCCGGTCAGCGCCGTGGCGACATCTCCCGGCAGCAATTGCTGCAGGGCGAAGATGATCATCGAAGCGAGGATCAGGGTCGGGACCGCCAGGGCGAGGCGTCGGGCCAGGAACCGGAGCATCAGTTGAGTTTCAGGCCGGTGAAGCGCACGAGTCCGTCCGGATAGGGCACGAAGCCCGTGAGCTTCTGGCTGTAGGCCCAGAGCAGCTTGCGGTGCAGGATGTAGATCCCCGGCCGATCCTTCAGCACCTGATCGGCCAGGGCCTTCCAGGCGGCCTTGCGTTTGGCCGGATCGACGGTGCCGCGCTCGGCCTGGAGCGCCGCGTCGGCCTCCGGGCTGCAGTATTTCGGATAGTTCAGCGCCGCCTTGCAGAACAGGAAGCTGAACGTGTTGCCGTCCGGATCCGAGCGGCCGCTCCAGGAATAGAGCTGCGCCTCGTAATTCCCCTTGTCGGCGGCATCGAGCGCCGTTGTGAAGTCCACCGCCTGGAGCTTCACGTCGAAGCCGGCCTCCTTGGTCATCGCCTGGATCACTTGGCCGACCTGCGGCGACTCGCTGTTGGCGTAGACGGTGAGCGTGATCTGCGGGTTCGGCTTGCCGGCCTCGGCGAGGAGCGCCTTGGCCTTGGCGACATCGCGCTTCGGGATCGGATATTCGGCGACGTAGTTCGGGTTCTTCGGGTTGACCCACTGGTTCCCTGCCAGGAACTCGCCGTTATAGACGACCTGATTGATGGCGTTGCGGTCGATGGCGGCCTCGAAGGCGGCGCGCACCTTCGGATCGGAGACCGGCGAGCCGGCCTTGTTGGGGTTGAACAGGATCTCCTGGAAGCCGAGTTCGGTGGTGGATTCGAGCTTCAGCTTGGCGTCGCGCTTCACCTGCGGCACGTCGGTGGGGGCGAGGCGCTCCAGCAGGTCGAGCTGCCCGGCGCGCAGGTTGGTGAGCCGCACCGTGGCATCGGGGATCGGGCGGAACTCGATCCGCTGGATGTGGATCGCGTCCTTGTTCCAGTAGTCGGGGAAACGCTCGACCACGATCCGGTCCTGCGGCACCCGCTCCACGAACTTGTAGGGTCCGGCGCAGACCGGCGCGGTCGCGAACTTGTCGCCGAGCCGCTCGGCGGCCTTGGGCGAGACCATCATGCCGGCCCGGTCGGTGAACTGCGCCAGCAGGGGCGCGAAGGGCTGCTTCAGATTGATCCGGAAGGTCAGGGCGTCGACCACATCCACGGAGTCGATCGGCGCGATCTCCGAGCGGCGCTGCGAGCCCGGCATCTTCAGATGACGCTCGATCGAGAACTTGGCCGCAGCGGCGTCGAGCTTCTCGCCGTCGTGGAACAGCACGCCGGGGCGCAGATGCATGGTCAGCGCCTTCTCGTCGGGCGAGAGTTCCCAGGAGGTCGCGAGCTGCGGCACCGGCTTCAGGTCGGGCCCGATATCCACGAGCTTGTCGCAGAGCGCCGCAAACACCATCCGGCTGGCGAAGGTGCGGGCGAGCGTCGGGTCGAGGGCGTCCGGATCCTCCATCATGCCGTAGCGCAGGGTCTGCGCGGCGGCGGGTCCGGACAGGATCAGTCCGGCGAGGAGGCAGGTGGCGAGACGCAACATGAATTCGGTCCGGAGGCTGGCGCAGGCGGCGGGATGCGATCGGCCGCAGCCGATCCGGAGGCGTCGGAGCATGTCGCGCGCCACCGTGGTATGCACAATCCCAAGGCAGCATCCATGCCAGACGGTCGAGCTGCATCTTATATTCAGGGGGTCCTGACGGCTTCAGAGACGTATCGAGAGCCGTCAATTCCGATATTCAGTTGGCAATTGAGTATAGTATTCGGCAGAATTTGTGAGCCATGAACGCGTAAACGCACAGTTAAATGCGGTCACCGATAAGCTCAATTTTACTGACTTGCTGAAGTTCTCCGCAGGCCATTCCGTTGCATAACGCTGCCATGTCACAAAAGCGTCGATGAAGGACATGCATGGCCCGCGACACCGCATCATCCTGCCTGCCCTCTGCTGGACCCAACGGCGCCGGGATTTCTACGCGATCACCACGGATGTCTCGGTCGAGGGGATCCGCTTCCGCTCGTCGTCGCTGCTGAGCCCGGGCGAGGATCTCACCTGCAGCATCCGCTACATCGGCCTCCTGCACGCGCGGATCGACCAGGCGGTGGGCCAGGAATTCGTCGTCTCGGTCCGGGGCGGCCGGCCGGCGCTGGTCGGCTTGGCGCGCCAGTTCGTGACGCTGTCCCGGGCGCAGGATTTCCGCGTGGAGCCGGTCCGGCTCGATCGCCGCATCGTCCCGAAGCAGAAGGTCGTCGTCGTGACGCTGGAGGGGGGGCATGCCGTTTCGGGCCACGTGCTCAATATCTCGGCGTCCGGCGTGGCATTGCTGATCGACCAGACGCCGGAACTCGGCGCGACGATCCGGGTCGGCCAGAAGTTGGCCCGCGTAATGCGGCATTTCACCCATGGGCTGGGGGCCGCGTTCGTCGAACCCTTCGAGCCGGGCGCCGTCCACGAGGCGATGACCATATAGGACGCGTCCCAAGGCAGGGGCCGGGGCCTCGCAGTGACCGCGGATGGGCGCTACATCTCCCAGGGTCAGCGAAGGACACCCCATGAAGCGCCATTTCTCCGCCTCTCTCGCCGCCTCCCTCCCGGCCGCGTTCGCGCTGCTGCCGCAGGCGGCACTCGCGCATCCGGGCCACGGCGCCGCCACCGGCGTGGAAGCTGGGTTCCTGCATCCGCTGCTGGGCGCCGATCACGTGCTGGCGATGGTCGCGGTCGGCCTGCTGGCGGCTCTCCGGGGCGGTCGGGCTCTCTGGGCGCTGCCCTTGTCCTTCCTGGCGCTGATGAGCGCGGGGGCGGGGCTCGGCATGGCCGGCATCGCGCTGCCCTACGTCGAGACCGGGATCGCGCTCTCGATCGTGGTTTTCGGACTTGCCGCCATGGTCGGCCTGCGGGCGCCGGTGGCGCTGCTCGCCGCCCTGGTCGGGGTGTTCGCGGTGTTTCACGGCTACGCGCACGGGGCCGAGATGCCTGAGACCGCCTCCGGCCTGACGTTCGGCCTCGGCTTCCTGGCGGCGACCGCGCTCCTTCACGCGGCCGGGATCGGCCTTGGCGTTGCCGGTGCCCGCCTGGGCCCCACGCGGGCCGCGCCGACCCTCGGCGCCGGCGTCGCGCTGGCCGGTCTCGCCCTGCTGGCGCTGCCGGCCTGAACGAGGCGGCTGGCCTCCGCGGCGGCGCCGCCCGTCGCAGGACCGGCCGCGGCGCCTGAGCATCCGCGTCGATCTGGAACCGAGCTGTCGGCTGGCCCCGGCATAATGCGGCGGCTCGACCGGATCGCCGACCACGGTTCCGTTGCGGGCGTCGGCCGCGTGCCGGGCCTGTCGTGTCGGCGGGCGTGGAAGTTGGTCGAGGCGCAGACCGGCGGACGGTGCGGAGGTGGTGCGCGCTTCCGGGATTTGCAGCCGATGGCGTGGCCCGGCAGCGGGCGGTCGCGGCGGCTGCTGCGTATCTGAGCCGGCCGGGGACATGTAACCGGCCCGGGCGTGGGCGCGATAGGCGAGTGCGCGTGTCACAGACCCCGAGGGGCTGATTGCACCGCATGTTGCCCCACGTCCTGCCGGTCGCAACAACCCCGGCGGCAAGAAGAGGACCCCACATGGCTAAGTTCACGACGCTCGCCCTGATGAGCCTTCTGGCTGTCACCACGGGTGCACAGGCAGCCCCGAAGGTGGAGCGCCTGCGGGGAGCGATCGAGGCGGTCGAGCATGGCGGATTCACGCTGAAGACCCTCGACGGCAAGTCGGAATCCGTGGCGCTGCCACCGGATGCGAAGGTCTCGTGGGTCATCCCGGCGCGCTTGGACCAGATCAAGGACGGCGTGTTCATCGGCACGGCCACGAAGGGCGAGCCCCCGGTGGCGCTGGAGGTCGTGCTGTTCCCCGAGGCGATGCGCGGCACCGGCGAGGGGCATTACGACTGGGACATGATCCCGGACCACACGGCCGGCGGCACGCGGGTGAAGAGCGCGATGACCAACGGCACCGTGACGGCCGACTCCCGTTCGACCGCGCCTGACGCCCCCCGGGTGAAGAGCGCGATGACCAACGGTACCGTGACGGCGAGCGGCGGGGGAGCCGAGCGGACGCTGACGGTGGATTACGGCAAGGGCCAGTCCCTCCAGATCCTCGTGCCGCCGCAGGCGCCCGTGGTCAGCTTCGCGCCGGCCGACGCCTCGGCCCTGACGCCGGGGGCGCGGGCATTCGTGATCGTCGCGCGCGAAGAGGACGGCCATCTGACCGCACGCCGGGTCGCCGTCGGCAAGGACGGCCTGACCCCGCCGATGTAAGCCGGCAATGTAATGCAGCTGTCGCGCGGGGGCCTGCAGCAATCACTGCTGCAAAGACTCCCGCGCATGATTCGCCCGGCGCGAATACGGGCGCCGGGCTATTCGGATCCGAAGACGCTCCGAAAATTCGCGCGAAACCGGCGTTCGGACTCTGGTTAATGGCCAATGCGTCCCGAGATTGTTGCCACCACGCAACATCGCGTCGGAACCGCGGCAATAATTGAGAATCCTCGTTGCCGCCCGAAACCCGTTCGCACATGGTGAGGGGGCACGGGGGCATCGCCAAGCGAGAGCCCGCAAGAGCCTGCCGCTCAAGACGCAGGCCAACTCTACAAAACGTGCGGCTAGACCCGGTCAACCGGGCACGTCCGCATTCTTGGGTCTCGAAGCTTTGGAGATATCAATGAAGCTCTTGAAGGGCTCGTTGCTTGGGTCGGCTGCTGCGTTTGCGGCGGTGGGCGCCGCGCACGCCGCCGATCTGCCGGTCAGGAAGGCTGTTCCGATCGAATACGTCCGCGTCTGCACCGCCTACGGTGCCGGTTTCTTCTACATCCCCGGCACAGACACCTGCCTGCGCATCTCGGGTCGCGCCCGGTTCGAGGGGGCGTACCAGACCAGCTACTCGCGTCAGGCCGGTCCGAACGTCGGCGACACGTCGGGCTATCAGGGCCGGATGCGCATCAACCTCGATGCCCGCACCCAGACCGCCTACGGCACGCTGCGCGCCTTCGTGCGTCTCGATGCCGGCGCCCGCACCGGCTATTCCGGCGTCGGCACCTCCGGCACCCAGCAGCGCATCGGCCAAGCCTATGCCGGCATCGGCACCGACAGCTTCGGCCGTGACCAGCAGTACATGAACGTCGACAAGGCGTTCATCCAGTTCGCCGGGCTCACCGCCGGTCGCGCCTCCTCGTTCTTCGACTTCTACGCCCACGACTTCGAGTTCGCCGGTGCCACCGCGGGTTCGGACGTGTTCTCGACGAACCTGCTGGCCTACACCGCCACGATCGGCAACGGCCTGTCGGCGACGATCTCGATCGAAGACCCGGTCTTCCGCCGGACCCCGATCTTCTCGCCGTTCAACATCTCCGCCACCGTCAGCACCGGCAGCGTGTCGAACTTCGGCGTCACCAACCAGCCGACCCCGATCTTCGTCGGCCCGGGGCGTTACGCCAACGTCGACAGCATCGAGCGCTCGCGTCTGCCCGACTTCGTCGGCGTCGTGCGCCTCGACCAGGCCTGGGGTTCGGCCCAGCTCTCCGCCGCCACCCACGAGCTGAACATCGGCAACCTGTCGACCGCTGCCAGCACCGGCACCGGCCCGGTCCTCGTCCCCGCCCACACCAGCACGGTCCAGGGTTGGGCGGTGCAGGGCGGCCTGAAGATCAACACGCCGTTCGTGGCGCCGGGCGACGCCCTCTACCTGCAGGGCGCCTACGGCGACGGCGCGCAGCTCTACACCGGCTACTCCAGCTACACCGGCTCGTACACGCAGAGCACCACGACCATCCAGGGTCAGAAGTTCGCGCAGTACTTCTCGGACGCGGTGGTCAACCCGTTCACCGGCCAGCTGCAGACCTCGCAGAGCTTCACCGCCGTCGCGTCGTACCTGCACTACTGGACGCCTGAGTGGCGCTCGGCCTTTTTCGGCTCCTACGGCGAGCAGAGCTTCGGCCAGGGCATCCGTGCATCGCAGGGCGCGATCTACAACCTCGTGAGCGGTCTGGCCGGCAGCAACCCGTTCGGCTCCAACGCCGTCGGCACGCCCGGCACCCGGTTCTACCAGCTGAGCCAGGCTCTGCGCGACACCTACCAGTTCGTGGCGGGCGGCAGCTTGATCTGGTCGCCGGTCAAGGATCTCGATATCGGCGTGGAGGCCTTCTACACGCAGATCGGCCTGAAGAACGGCCGGGCGATCGACCTCGACAAGAGCCCGACCGCCTACGCCAACGTGGCCGGCATCAACGCCGGGACCTTCGCGGTCCGCACCGCCACGCAGGACTCGGTCTCGCAGGTCCGCTTCCGCGTCCAGCGCGACTTCTGATCCGAGACGCCGGGGCTTCCGCCCCGGCAGCTTGCCTCGTGCTCCATATTTCAAGGCTCGGCTTCGGCCGGGCCTTTTTTGTTGCGCCGGTGGTCCGCTGATCCGTCGGCCGCCGCAAGCGAGGCGGAGCGCCCGCCCACCGCGTTGAGGCCGCGCAGGCGCAAGCGCGGGACCACGCCGGCCCTGCCCGAATCGCTGCGCCGCCGAGGCAGGATCAGGCTGCCGCCCCCGGACGTCGCGCGCGGGCCCAGGCAGGCGGATCGGCCCACCTCCCTGCTGCCTGCCGCATCCGTCGCGCAGACTGCGCCCACGGACCAGTGGCGCTTGTCCCTCGGGCTCTCGCGACGCGACCGCGCCGAGAATCACGACCGCCATCGAGTTCGCGCCGAGGCCGCCGGGACGGTGCATCTACCGATTCGGTTGCGCGCGGAAGCTGGGATGCGCGCCTGGGGTGCAGATCCGCCGCGCTGCGGCCGCGTTGCCGCGCCAAAGGGATCTCTGCAAAACAATCATTTTCTTGATTGCTCTAAAGCTGAGATGGCAGCTCCATATAATGTTTACTTGTTGTCTTAGCGCTGATCTATTTATATAAAACCAAGCCTGTTTCGCATAAATCAAAGTATATGTTTTGTTGTAAGTGCGCAACATCGCTGTTGAACACTATTCTTGTCTGCTGATCAAAGTTGCGCGTTCGGGCTCGTTTGCACAATGTGCTGGCGCATCGGTGACTCTCGACATCGAGATCCCGAAAAGATTCGCTGTCAACGAGCGGGTTGCGCAAACAATAAGCCGTTATCACGGGAAACGACTGTGTAAACGGCGCTATCGGGTCTCGAAGCTTTGGAGATATCTATGAAGCTCTTGAAGAGCTCGTTGCTCGGGTCGGCTGCCGCGTTCGCGGCGGTGGGCGCCGCGCACGCCGCCGACCTGCCGGTGAAGAAGGCCGTGCCGATCGAATACGTCCGCGTCTGCACCGCCTACGGTGCGGGCTTTTTCTACATCCCCGGCACCGATACCTGCCTGCGCATCTCGGGCCGCGCCCGGTTCGAGGGCGGCTACATGCCCAGCTACTCGCGCGGGTCCGGGGTCGGCGACACCTCGGGCTACCAGGGCCGGCTGCGCATCAACCTCGATGCCCGCACCCAGACCGCCTACGGCACGCTGCGCGCCTTCGTGCGCTTGGACGCCGGCGCCCGCACCGGCTATTCCGGCATCGGCACTTCCGGCACGCAGGCGCGCATTGGCCAAGCCTACAATGCCACGGGCGTTGACGAGAATGGGCGTGCGCAGCAATTCGTGAACGTCGACAAGGCGTTCATCCAGTTCGCGGGCCTGACCGCCGGTCGCGCCTCCTCGTTCTTCGACTTCTACGCCCACGATTTCGAGTTCTCCGGCGCCACGGCCGGCTCGGATGTCGCCTCGACCAATCTGTTCGCCTACACGGCGACCTTCGGGAACGGCCTGTCGGCGACGCTCTCGGTGGAAGACCCGGTCTACCGCCGCACGCCGATCTTCACGCCGACCGGCCCGTCGGGCACCATCGCCAGCCCCGTCGTCGTCGGCTACAACAGCAAGGGCGTTCCGACCGTCGTCGGCGCCATCGACAGCGTGCAGCGCGAGCGCCTGCCCGACTTCGTCGGCGCCCTGCGCCTCGATCAGGCCTGGGGCTCTGCCCAGCTCTCGGCGGCCACCCACGAGCTGAACGTCGGCAACATCGGCACGACTCCGGTCTCCGGGGCGAATGCCGCCGTCGCGCACACCAGAAGCATCCAGGCCTGGGCGGTGCAGGGTGGCCTGAAGGTCAACGCCCCGTTCATTGCGCCGGGCGACGCCCTGTACCTGCAGGGCGCTTATGCTGATGGGGCTCAGCTCTATACGGGTTACTCCGCGTTCACGGGCTCGTACCAGCAGTCCGCGGCCACCATCCAGGGCCAGAAGTTCGCCCAGTACTTCTCGGACGCGACGATCAACCCGTTCACCGGCCAGCTGCAGACCTCGCAGACCGTGTCCGCGGTCGCCTCGTACCTGCACTACTGGTCGCCGGAATGGCGCTCGGCGTTCTTCGGTTCCTATGGCGAGCAGAACTTCGCCAAGACCGCCCGGTTCAGCCAGGGTCTCGTCGCCAATCTCGTGACGCCGAGCCCGGCCTCGAACGCCATCGGCGTGCCCGGTACCCGGTTCTTCCAGCTGAGCCAGGCGCTGCGCGACACCTACCAGTTCGTGGCGGGCGCCAGCCTGATCTGGTCGCCGGTCAAGGACCTCGATATCGGCGTGGAGGGCTTCTACACGCAGATCGGCCTGAAGAACGGCCGGGCCATCGATCAGGACAAGAGCCCGACCGCCTACGCCAACGTCGCCGGCATCAACAACGGCACCTTCGTGCCGCGCACCGCGACGCAGGACTCGATCTCGCAGATCCGCTTCCGCGTCCAGCGCGACTTCTGATCCACGATGCCGGCGCCGGGATCTCGGTCCCGACGCTGGCCCCCGTGCAAGCCGACTTTCAAGGCCTGGCTTCGCGCCGGGCCTTTTTTCGTCGCAGGGCCCGTCAGGCCGGATGCAGGCCCGCGCCGGTGCGACGCGGATCTCCGCCCCCAGCGGGACGCCGCCCTGCCGGTTTCCGCCGCGCCAAGCTCGACCGGCGGCGACGGGATGCGCGCCGGTGCGGCACGGGACGGCGGTCGCGATTCGCCCGACATCGCACGCATGGCCGCCGAGCTTGGTCCTGGCCGACCAACGCCGAGGGCGCCGCTCCGCCCAAGCGCGGCCGCGCTCTCGCCGGTGGAATGCCGCTGAGATACTGGCATTGGTTGGTACGAACAAATTACGGATTATATCAGCACAATCAAAGATAAATTAAGGTGTTGTATCGGCTTACCGGCCGAATCCGAGACGAAGATCCGGCTTTTGTTGCATGTCGGCAACAAGATTCCGAACGTTCTTGCAGATCTCGGGCTGTGCGTTGCTGGCAAAAGTAAACGGCCGCACAATGTCATGCGCAAGATGAGTCGGAGAAGTTTTATCTCTCCAAGACAAGCCCTGTGAAGAACGAAGCGATAAGGCGGTCGCAGGCAGGAAATGTCGGGAGTTTCGGCTTCACGATCCAAAGACAACTGGGGATTTTGATGACATTGCTGAAGCGTTTCCTGCTCGGGTCTGCGGCCGCGTTCGCGGCGTCGGGCGCCGCGCATGCCGCCGACCTGCCGGTCAAGAAGGCGGTGCCGATCGAGTACGTCCGCGTCTGCACCGCCTACGGTGCCGGTTTCTTCTACATCCCCGGCACAGACACCTGCCTGCGCATCTCGGGTCGCGCCCGGTTCGAGGGGGCGTACCAGACCTCGTCCAGCCGGCAGCCGGGCGCCAGCGGCGACACGTCGGGTTATCGCGGCCAGCTGCGCTTCAACCTCGATGCGCGCACGCAGACCGCCTATGGCACGCTCCGCGCCTTCGCGCGGCTCGATGCCGCCTCCCGGACCGGCGTGATCCACTCCGGGACCATGCTGCGCATCGGTCAAGCCTACGGCGCCACCGGTGTCGACGAGTCCGGGCGCGTCCAACAATACGTGAACGTCGATAAGGCGTTCATCCAGTTCGCCGGCCTGACGGCCGGTCGTGCGTCGTCGTTCTACGATTTCTACGCCCACGATTTCGAGTTTTACGGCGCCACCTCGGGATCCGACAATTCCTCCACCAACCTGCTCGCCTACACGGCGACCCTCGGGGACGGCCTGTCGGCGACGCTCTCGGTCGAAGACCCGGTCTACACCCGCTCGCCGGTGTTCGCGCCGCTCTCGGCGCCGCTGGCGAGCCCCGTCTTCGTGGGCTACGCCAACGGTCTGCCGTCGCGCTACGGCAACGTCGATCCGATCCAGCGCTCGCGGCTACCCGACTTCGTCTCCGCCCTGCGGGTCGATCAATCCTGGGGCTCCGCGCAGCTCTCCGCCGCCACGCACGAGATCAATGTCGGCAACCTGTCGACCGCGGCCGCGGCCGGCACGGGCGGCGTGCTCACCGGCATCCCGCACACCCGGTCGGTCCAGGGCTGGGCCGTCCAGGGTGGCGTGAAGATCAACCTGCCTTCCATCGCGGCCGGCGACACCCTCTATCTCCAGGGTGCCTACGCCAACGGTGCCCAGAGCTACACCGGCTACTGCATGATTGCGGGTTGCTACAGGCAATCGAACACGGGCTTCGACACGCAGAAGTTCGAGCAGTACTTCGCCGACGCGTCGATCAACCCGTTCACCGGCCAGCTCCAGACCTCGACCAGCTTCTCGGCGGTCGCGTCCTACCTGCACTATTGGTCGCCGGATTGGCGCTCGGCCGTGTTCGGCTCCTACGGCGAGCAGGATTTCTCGGCGGGCGCCCGCTTGGCCCAGGGGGCGCTATACGGTCTCGCGAGCGCGAACGGCGCGGGCGCGGCGTTCGGCAGCAACGCCGTCGGCGTACCCGGCACCCGTTTCTACCAGCTGAGCCAGGCCTTGCGCGATACCTATCAGGTCACGGCCGGCGCGAGCCTGATCTGGTCGCCGGTGGCCGATCTGGATATCGGCGTCGAGGCCTTCTACACGCAGGTGGGCGTCAAGAAGGGGCGGGTGATCGATTCCGACAAGAGCCCGACAGCCTACGCCTACGCCAACGTGGCGGCCATCAACAACGGCACGTTCGTGCCCCACACCGCGACCCGGGATTCGATGACGCACGTCCGCCTCCGCGTCCAGCGCGACTTCTGATTCCCCTGCGCCGGCCGGAAACCCGCGCCGGCACCAACCAATACACGCGGCTAGGCCCGGCCCTGCGCCGGGCCTTTCTGCGTCGCCCAACCCTCCCCCAGTAACGCCCGCGCGCCGCGAAGAAGGCGCCGGCGGCCCGGCCGCCCTCGGGGCGCACCTTTGATCCAGGCTTGCGGAACAGCGCGCGCGCTTTGTTCCCCGCTCCGCGTTGCCGCACCCGACCGGCACTGATACGCCGAATGTCACTTTATCTTTGCCGATCGCGGACTTCGACGGACCACGCTTGTCTGAGCATGGCAAAGTCCGGAGCGGCCCTCGAGCGGTGAGAGGTCCGGGGGGGACGCCATGACCAGCACCGCCACCACAAGCCCCACCCCATCCGCGGCCGAGAGCCGGGTGACGGAGGGCCGCCCCGCCCGGTTCTGGCCGGAGCGCTGGTGGCGCCTCGTCGACACCAAGATCGGCATCATCCCGCTGCCGGTCTACATCATCCTCGCGGCGCTGATCGTGATCCTGGTCCAGGAGGGCGAGATCAAGCCCGACGGGCCGACCATGATCGCTGTGCTGGTGATGGGCGGCTTCACCTGCGCGGAGATCGGCAAGCGGATCCCGATCCTCAGGAACATCGGCGCGGGCGCGATCTTCGCGACCTTCATCCCCTCGGCGCTGGTCTACTACGCGCTCGTCCCGCCGGCGATGGTCAAGGCGATCACCGACTTCACCAAGTTCACCAACTTCCTCTACATCTACATCGCCACGATCATCGTCGGCTCGATCCTCGGCATGGACCGCGAAGTCCTGATCAAGGGCTTCCTGAAGATCTTCGCGCCCCTGGCCACCGGCTCCCTGGCGGCCGCCCTGGTCGGGACGCTCGTCGGCACGCTGCTCGGCCTCGGCCCCTACAAGACCTTCTTCTTCATCGTCGTGCCGATCATGGCCGGCGGCGTCGGCGAGGGGGCGATCCCGCTCTCGATCGGCTACGCGGCGATCCTCGGCCAGCAACAGGGCGTGATCTTCGCCCAGGTCCTGCCGCCGGTGATGCTGGGTTCGCTCACCGCGATCGTCTTCGCCGGCACGCTCAATTCCGTGGGGAAGCGCTATCCTCACCTCACCGGCGAGGGCCGGCTCCAGCCGGATTCGGACGGCCTCAAGGCCAGCGACGCCCAGGCCAAGTCCGAGGCGGCGCGGGGCCAGATCGACCCCGCCACGATCGGCGCCGCGGGGCTCACCGCCATCACCCTCTACCTGCTCGGCGTCATGGCCCATCACCTCATCGGCCTGCCGGCGCCGGTGGCGATGCTGTTCCTGGCCGTCTTCGCCAAGCTCGCCAGCGCGGTCTCGCCCCATCTCCAGGCGGGCGGCTTCGTGGTCTACAAGTTCGTGCAGGTCTCCATGACCTATCCGCTGCTCTTCGCCATCGGCGTGGCGCTCACGCCCTGGAACGAGCTGATGGCCGCGTTCACGCTCGTGAACCTGATCACCATCGTGTCGACCGTTGCGACGCTGATGGTGACGGGCTTCTTCGTCGGCCGCTGGATCGGGATGTACCCGATCGAGACCGCCATCGTGAACGCCTGCCACAGCGGCCAGGGCGGCACCGGCGACGTGGCGATCCTCACCGCGGCGAACCGGATGGCGCTGATGCCCTTCGCGCAGATCGCGACCCGGATCGGCGGGGCGCTCACCGTGACCGGCACGATCATCGCCATGAAATGGATCGGGGTCTGAGGGGCCCAGGGAGCAGCGCGTCATGGTGGATGATCCGGGCGCCGTCGAGGCGACCCTCAAGTCCAGGATCGGTGCGATCCTCCGCTCGACGAGCGGCAACTTCCTGGAAATGTTCGACTTCTTCCTGTTCGGGTTCTACGCCACCTACATCGCGCGCGCGTTCTTCCCCTCGGGCAATGAGACCACCGAGCTCCTGCTCACCTTCGGTACGTTCTGGCTCGGGGCGCTGATGCGCCCGCTCGGGGCGATCGTGCTCGGCGCCTATATCGACCGGATCGGGCGCCGGCAGGGCCTGATCGTCACCCTGGCCATCATGGCGAGCGGCACGGTGCTCATCGCCTTCTGCCCGAGCTACAGCACGATCGGCGTCGCGGCGCCCCTGATCGTGCTGGCCGGCCGCCTGCTCCAGGGTTTTTCCGCGGGCGTCGAGATCGGCGGCGTCTCGATCTACCTGTTCGAGATCGCGACCCCGCAGCGGCGCGGCTTCTACACGTCGTTCCAGTCGGCGAGCCAGCAGGTGGCCATCCTGTTCGCCGCGCTGATCGGCTACGGGCTGAACGCCCTCCTGACCAAGCAGCAGATCGGCGATTTCGGCTGGCGGATCCCGTTCTTCATCGGCTGCCTGATCGTGCCGTTCATCTTCTTCATCCGGCGCTCGCTGCAGGAGACGCAGGCCTTCGCCAAGCGCACCCATCACCCCGGCACCCGGGAGATCCTGGCGACCGTCGCGGCCAACTGGCGGATCGTGCTGCTCGGCATGATGCTGACCACGATGACGACGGTGACCTTCTACATGATCACCGTCTACACCCCGACCTTCGGCAAGACCGTCCTCAAGCTCACCGAGACCGACAGCCTGATCGTGACGCTGTGCGTCGCCATCACCAACTTCGTCTGGCTGCCCGTGGGCGGGGCGCTCTCCGACGCGATCGGCCGCAAGCCGGTGCTGCTGACGATCTCGACCCTGTCGCTGCTGACCACCTATCCGGCCCTGCACTGGCTCGTGGCCGACCCGACCTTCGGCAAGATGCTCGCCGTGGAACTGTGGTTCTCGTTCTTCTTCGGGGTCTATAACGGCGCGATGGTGGTCTCGCTCTCCGAGGTGGTGCCGGCCCATGTCCGGGCGAGCGGGTTCTCGCTGGCCTACAGCCTCGCCACGGCTCTGTTCGGCACCGCGACCCCGATGGTCTCGACCTTCCTGATCGAGAAGACCGACGACCGGGCCGCGCCGAGCTACTGGCTCATGGCGGCCGCCGCCTGCGGCATCGTGGCGACGCTCGCGCTGTTCCGGGGACGCCCGCAGGTGGAGCGCGTCCCCGCCCACGCCTGAACGGCTGTTTGCGGGATCGGGGTTTCCAAAGGGCGTGCCCTTTGGTGGGTTGTCAGGGCAAAGCCCTGACTGATCCCAGGGCTCCGCCCTGGACCCGCGAAAGGTCTCGACCTTTCGAAACCACGACCGGGCTCAGCTCTCCTGCCAGATCCGGATCCGGGCCTTGAAGGCGGCTCGAATATGCGCCCGGGCCGCGGCCTCGGCGGCGTCGCCGTCATGGGCGCGGATCGCCGCCACGATGGCGGCGTGCTCGGCGAGGGACTCCGCGGCGCGGTCGGGGGCCGACAGGGTGGTGGCGCCCGGCAGCAGCACCAGCGACAGGCGCATCGTCTCCAGCGTGCCCTGCAGGAAGCGGTTGCGCGCCGCCCCGTGGATCTGCCGGTGGAACAGGCGGTTGGTCCGCGCGAGCGCCGGCGCGTCGCCCAGCAGTCCCTGGTCCCGGGCCAGCATCTCCTCCAGGATCTCGGTCTCGACCGCGCTGGCATGCACGGCCGCGAGGCGGGCCGCCGTCCCTTCCAGCACCTCGCGCATGTCGTAGAGTTCGCTGACCTGCCCGTAATCGAGCTGCGCCACGCTGGCGCCCCGGTGCGGCTCGTGGGCGACGAGGCCCTGCGCCTCAAGCCGGCCCAAAGCCTCGCGCACCGGCGTGCGGCTGATCTGGAACCGCTCCGCGAGTTCGGCCTCGCGCAGCCGGCTGCCGGGCGCGAGTTCGCCCTCCTCGATCGCCCGCAGCAGGCGCTCGTAGGCGCCGACGCCGCTGGAGCGCTCCGACTCGCTCGCCTTCATCCCGGGATCTCCTCGCCGCGGCCATAGCCCGAAACGCGGCTGCCCGGAACGCTTGCGACCAATTGCATGCAGACGTATACAATACTGCCATCGGGGATGAGCGGTGAGGAGACGGCGATGCAGCGGGCAGGCGATGCGCAGTGGGACGTGCTGGTGGTCGGCTCGGGCAATGCCGCCATGAGCGCCGGCCTCGCCGCCCTCGAGCGTGGCGCCTCGGTACTGATGATCGAGAAGGCCGAGCAGGACTTGGCGGGCGGCAACACCGCCTACACGGCCGGCGCCATGCGCTTCGTCTACGAGGGCATCGACGACCTGATGCCGCTTCTGGCCGATCCGGAGGATCCGCGCCTGCCCCGCACCGATTTCGGCGCCTACACGGCGCAAAAATTCGAGCAGGATCTCCTCGGCTTCAACGACGGCCGGCCGCTCTCGCGCGAGCAGCGCATCCTGATCGATGAGAGCGGCGCGGCCCTGCGCTGGCTCGGCACGCAGGGGGTGAAGTTCGAGCCGATCTATTCCCGCCAATCCTTCGAGAAGGACGGGCGCTTCGTGTTCTGGGGCGGCCTGACGCTCGCCACCCACGATGAGGGGTTCGGCCTCGCGCGGGCGGAACTCGAAGCCTTCACCAGGGCCGGCGGTGAGATCCGGTACGGCTGCCCGGCCAAGGGGCTGATCGTCGAGGACGGGCGCGTCGTCGGCGTGGAGACGCCGCAGGGAGCTTTCCGCGCCAGAGCCGTGGTGCTCGCCTGCGGCGGCTTCGAATCGAACGCCGACCTGCGGACGCGCTTCATCGGCGCGGGCTGGGACAGGGCGCGGGTCCGCGGCACGCCGCACAACCAGGGCGACGGGCTTCAGATGGCGCTGAACCTCGGCGCGAAGGCGCACGGCTTCTACGGCGGCTGCCACGCCACGCCGATGGACCTGTTCACGCCCGATTACGGCAACCTCGAACTGCCGCACGGCGAGCGCAAGCACTACCGCAAGATCTGCTATTTCTTGGGACTCATGCTCAACGCGAACGGTGAGCGGTTCGTCGACGAGGGCAAGGACTTTCGCAATTACACCTACGCCCAGTTCGGCCGCGCCATCATGGAGCAGCCCGGCCACGTGGCGTGGCAGATCTTCGACGCGAAGGTCGATCACCTGCTCTACAGCGAGTACCGGTTCCACGACGCCCACTTCGTCGAGGCCGACACGCTGGACGGGCTCCTCGACAAGCTCGACGGCATCGACCGCGACGGCGCGAAGCGGACCATCGCGGCGTTCAATGCGGCGGTGGACGCGGCGGTCCCGTTCGACCCGACCGTGAAGGACGGGCGCGGCACGAAGGGGCTGCCGCTGCCGAAATCCAATTGGGCGCAGACGATCGAAACCGGACCGTTCAAGGCCTATCCGGTCACCGGCGGCATCACCTTCACCTACGGCGGTGTGGAAGTCGGTGACGATGGCGGCGTGAAGCGGGAGGACGGTAGCGCCATTCCGGGCCTCTACGCCTGCGGCGAGATGGTGGGCGGCGTGTTCTTCAACGGCTATCCGGGCGGCTCGGGGCTGACCTCGGGCGTCGTGTTCGGCCGGCGGGCGGGATACGGCGCCGCTGCCGGGGCGCGGCGCTGACCGGAGAGCAGGACATTGACCGGAGGGCGACGCTCCCTCCTCCCCACAAGGGCTACGGGCGACACAAGTTTGAAGCACGCGGCTGATGACGAAGCGCGACGTGCCCCTTCTCCCGTGCGGGAGAGGGTTGGGGTGAGGGGGGAGAACTCTCAGGATCGAGCGCGCCCGCGCCGCGCGTGCGGGGTGCGCCTTTTCCGGATGCCGCACGTCCCTCACCCTGTCCCTCTCCCGCACGGGAGAGGGGACCTGCGCCTCACCAAGCAGCCGGGCGAGCCGGCCGAAACCTCAAACCTGCGTCGCCAGTAGCCACAAGGAAGAGGGCATACGGCCCCGTGGTTTTACCGGCCGCAGCGGCCCATCGCCCCCTGTCCGCAGCCTCACCACAAGCGTAGAATCCCGGGCATGCCCGCCCGACAGGCCGTCTTCACCATCACCCGTGGCGTCTCGTTCCTGCCGACGCTGGCCGAGGCGCTGCTCTCCGGCCGGCTCGTCGGGCCGGTGGCGGACGACCCGCTGGCGCTCGCCGCCGTCACCCTCTACCTGCCGACCCGCCGCGCCGCCCGGGCGCTGTCCGCCATCCTGGCCGAGAGGCTCGGTCGGGACGCGCCCGGACAGGCCACGCTCCTGCCCCGGATGATCCCCCTCGGCGAGGCTGACGAGGCGGAGCTCGACCTCGCCGCCGAGCCGCTGCTCGAAGAGAACGCCGATCCCTTGAGCGCCCCGATGCCGCCGCTGGAGCGCCGGCTGATCCTCGCCCGCCTCGTCCAGGCCTGGGCCAGGACCGTGGACCGCACCCTGCTGCCGCTCGATGCGGAAGTGCCGTTCCTCGTCCCGTCGTCTCCGGCCGATGCCGTAGGCCTCGCGGGCGACCTCGAACGGCTGATGGACGCGCTCACCGTCGAGGGCCTGCCCTGGTCCGAGATCGGCGCCGCCGTGGAGGCCGAGTATTCCCGCTATTTCGGCCTGACCCTCGACTTCGTGAAGATCGCCGCCGAGAACTGGCCGAAGCTGCTCGCCGAACGCGGGCTCGCCGATCCCGTCGCCCGCGCCCGCGGCCTCATCCTGGCAGAAGAGCGGCGCCTGTCGCGCGGCGTCACGCAGGATCCGGTGATCGTCGCCGGTTCGCTCGGCTCGGTCCCCGCCACCGCCCGGCTGATCGCCGCCGTCGCCAAGCTGCCCCGGGGCGCCGTCGTCCTGCCGGGGCTCGACCTCGACCTCGACGCCGCCGGCTGGGACGGCATCGACACCGGCGAGGGGTTTTCACGGGTCATCGCCCACGGCCATCCGCAGGCGGTGCTGCACCGTCTTCTCGGACCCGAAAACCTCAACTTCGCCCGCGCGGAGATCGTCGCCCTCGGCGAGCCCGAGCCCGGACAGGCGGCCCGGGCCGCCCTGCTGTCGCAGGCGCTGCGGCCGGCCGACACCACCGACGCCTGGGCGGCGCTCGACCCGGCCGAGCGCGACGCCACCGCCCGCCTCGGCCTCGACGGGCTGGCCTTGGTCGAGGCCGCGGACGAGCGGGAGGAGGCGCTGATCGCCGCCGTGGCGCTCCGCGAGACCCTTGAGACGCCCGGCGCCACCGCGGCCCTGGTCACGCCGGACCGGGGCCTCGCCGGCCGGGTGGCGGTGGAATTGCTGCGCTGGGGTATCGTGGCGGAGGATTCGGCGGGGCTCGCGCTGGCCGGAAGCCCGGCGGGCCGCCTCGCCCGGCTGGCCGCCGAACTCGCCGCCGACCTCGCCCGCAACCAAGCGGATGCGATCCCGGCCCGCCTGATCGCGCTGCTCTCGCATCCGATGGTTCAACTCGGCCTGCCGCGCGCCGATGTGGTGCGGGGCGCGGCGGCCCTGGAGATCGGCCTGCTGCGCGGCCCGGTCCCGGCCCCGGGTTTTTCGGGGTTGCGCGCAGCCCTCGCGGCGGAGCGTGCCGGGCCGCCGGAGCACCGGCCCCGGGCCAAGCGCCGCCTCAAGGACATCGACTGGGACCTCGCCGCGGATCTCCTGGACCGGCTGGATCTCGTTTTCCAGGATTTCCCAGGGCCGGACGGGGCGGGCGAGTGCGACCTCGTCACCACGGCGGCCCGCCACCGGCAGGCCTGCGACCGGCTGGTCGCCGGACCGGAGGACGCCCCCGAGGCGGAGACGGACGGCTCCCTGTCCTGTCTCGACGCCCTGTTCGACGATCTTGAGATGGCCGAGCCCGGCCTGATGCCGGGGCGGTTCGACGATTACGCGACCTTCTTCACGTCGCTCGCCCGCGAGCGCATGGTCGGCTGCTCGGGCGAGGCGCCGCATCCGCGGCTGCGCATCCTCGGCCTGCTGGAGGCGCGCCTGCTCTCGGTGGATCGGGTGGTGCTCGGCGGTCTCGACGAGGGCGTCTGGCCGGTGCGCACCCTGACCGACGCGTTCCTCAACCGGCCGATGCGCGAGCGGGTCGGCCTCAACCCGCCCGAGCGGCGGATCGGCCAGATGGCGCATGATTTCGTGCAGGCTTTGGGCTGCCGGGACGCGGTGATCACCCGGGCGCTGAAGCGCGAGGGCGCGCCGACCGTGCCGTCGCGGCTGATCCAGCGTCTGCGCGCGCTCGCCGGCGACGCGACCTGGGACGCGGTGCTGGAGGCGGGCCGCCGTCTCGCCGGCTTCGCCGCGCGGCTCGATGCCGCCCCGCCGGAGCCACGGCTGAAGCGGCCCGCGCCGAAGCCGGACCCGGCCCTGTTCCCGCGCTCGCTCAGCGTCACCGAGATCGAGACGCTGGTGCGCGATCCCTACAGCATCTTCGCCCGCCACGTGCTCGGGCTCGATCCCCTGGACCCGCTGGCGGCGGCGCCGGGCGTCGCCACCCGCGGTTCCCTGGTCCACGAGGTCTTCGCCGAATTCGCCCGACGCTTTCCACGGGATTTGCCGCGGGATGCCGCGGAGCGACTGTTCAACCTCGCGGTGAACGCCTTCGGGGAGATCGAGGCGGAGTATCCGAACCTCTACGCCGAGTGGTGGCCGCGCTATCAGCGTATGGCCGCCGCCTATCTCGATTGGGAGGCGCAACGCCGGCCCGGCCTCGCCCAGGTCCATCCGGAGGTCCCGGGGCGCTGGGTGATCCCGATGGGCCGGGAGAGCTTCACGCTGCGCGCCCGGGCCGACCGGATCGAGCTGCGCCCGGACGGCACCGCCTGCATCGTCGATTACAAGACCGGCGCGCCGCCCTCCGGAAAGCAGATCTTTTCCGGGTTCTCACCGCAGCTGACCCTGGAGGCGGCGATGCTGATGCATGGCGCCTTCACCGATCTGCCGAAGGTCAAGGCGACGCCCGACCTGCTCTACATCCACGCCTCGGGCGGCCGGAAGCCGTTCCTGCCGGTGCCGGTGAAGCCGCCCCGGGGCGAGGCGCGGGACGTCGCCGCGATCGTCGCCGAGCACGCCGAGCGGCTGCGGGGTCTGGTCGCCCGGTTCATGACCGGGGAGGCGGCCTACACGGCGCGGCCCTACCCGCAATTCGCCAGCCAATACGGGTCCTACGACCACCTCGCCCGGGTGCGGGAATGGTCGCTCGCCGGGGAGGAGGGCGGAGAGTGATCCGACGCGCCGGCGAATCGCGGCAGGATCGCGTAGGGCCGGCGGTGGACCGATCGAGGTCCTCGAGCGGCACCTTCGGAGTGGTTCGATGTCCGACGTGAAGCCCCTGACCGATCCCGCGGCCCGGGCGCGATCCCCCGGCTCGGGCGGTGCACCGCAGGGCGGGATCGGGGCGCTCGTCCCGGAACTCTACGTGACGGATCTCGACGCGAGCCTGCGCTTCTGGTGCGGATTGCTCGGCTTCGCGATCGCCTACGATCGCCCGGCCGCGCGCTTCGCCTTCCTGACGCGCGGCGCCGCGCAGATCATGCTGTGCCAACGCAACGGCAGCTGGGAAACCGCCGCGCTGGACTACCCGTTCGGCCGGGGCATGAATCTGCAGACGATGATCGAGGCGCTGGCCCCGGTCCTCGCTGCGCTCGAAGCGGCGGGCTGGCCGCTGTTCGCGGCGCCGAGCGAGGCTTGGTACCGGGTCGGCGATGCGGAACACGGCCAGCGGGAATGCCTCGTGCAGGATCCCGACGGCTACCTCGTGCGCCTCGCGGAAGATCTGGGAATTCGCGCTCCGGCAGAGGGTTGAGGCGTCCGCGCCCGCAGCCGGCCGGCACCGCCTCTCTCCCTCCCCCGCACAGGGGGGAGGGAGACGCGCGGAGCTGGCTCGTCTCCTCTCCAAGAGAGAAGTGTGAAGATCGTAGCCGCAAGGGGGAGGAGAGCGCGACTGGGCCGGCGATGCGGGGATGAGCGTACCCGCAACGAAAGAACGCCCCGTCACCCCCTCAAAAAAACGCCTGCAACCCCGTCTGCGCCCGGCCGAGGATCAGCGCGTGGACGTCGTGCGTGCCCTCGTAGGTGTTGACCGTCTCGAGGTTCTGGGCGTGGCGCATCACGTGGTACTCGCCCATGATGCCGTTGCCGCCATGCATGTCCCGGGCGGTGCGGGCGATGTCGAGGGCCTTGCCGCAATTGTTGCGCTTGACGAGACTGATCATCTCGGGCGCCATCTTGCCCTCGTCCATCAGCCGCCCGACCCGGAGCGAGGCCTGGAGACCGAGCGCGATCTCGGTCTGCATGTCGGCGAGCTTCTTCTGCACCAGCTGCGTCTGTGCCAGGGGCCGGCCGAACTGCTTGCGTTCCAGCGTGTAGTTGCGCGCCCGGTGCCAGCAATCCTCGGCGGCGCCCATCGCGCCCCAGGAGATGCCGTAGCGCGCCCGGTTGAGGCAGCCGAACGGTCCCTTCAGCCCGGAGACGTTCGGCAGCAGCGCGTCCTCGCCGACCTCGACGCCCTCCATGACGATCTCGCCGGTGGTGGAGGCGCGCAAGCTGAGCTTGCCCTTCAGCGTCGGGGCCGAGAGGCCCTTCATGCCCTTCTCGAGGACGAAGCCGCGGATCGCACCCTCATGCGCGTCGGACTTCGCCCAGACCACGAACACGTCCGCGAAGGGCGCGTTCGAGATCCACATCTTGGCGCCCGAGATCCGGTATCCGCCGTCGATCTTCTCCGCCCTGGTCTTCATGCCGGCCGGATCCGAGCCGGCATCGGGCTCGGTGAGGCCGAAGCAGCCGATCCATTCCCCCGAGGCGAGCTTCGGCAGGAATTTTTGGCGCTGCTCCTCCGAGCCGTAGGCGTGGATCGGGTACATCACGAGGGAGGATTGCACGCTCATCATCGAGCGGTAGCCGGAATCCACCGCCTCGACCGCCCGCGCCACCAGCCCGTAGGCCACGTAGGAGGCGCCGGCGCAGCCGTATTCCTCCGGCAGGGTGACCCCCAGAAGGCCGAGCTCGCCCATCTTCCGGAACAGGCCCGGATCGGTCTTCTCGGTGGCGTAGGCCTCGACGATGCCGGGCAGGAGCTGCTCCTGCGCGAAGCTGTGGGCGACGTCGCGGATCGCCCGCTCGTCCTCGGTGAGCTGGTCCTCCAGCAGGAAGGGATCGTCCCAGACGAAGCGCGGCGAGGCCGGGGCCGAGGGGGACGCGCTGCCCGGGGGGCGCATCGGAGCGTTCATGGGATCCTCGCCTGCAGAAGTTGCGCAGGGCCTCAAGGGCTCGCGCTTGGCGCTACATTAGACCCGCGCCGGCCGTCCTCCAACGCGCGCGGTGACGCCGGGACGCGACCGTCACGCCCGCCCGAGAAGCGTCAGCCAGGCCACGGTCGTAAGCGGCGCCAGCATGGTGGATACCAGCACGGAGGCCGCCACCATCCCGGTCTCGGTCCGGTAGCGGACCGCAAGCAGGTAGGCGTTGATCCCCACCGGCATGGCGGCGAACAGGGTCGCGACCCCGGCATAGGCCGGCGGCATCGCGAAGACGTGGAAGGCCAGGATCCAGACCGCCAGCGGGTGCAGGAGGTTCTTCAGGAGCGCGATCACCAGCGCGCCCTTCAGGTCGAACAGCACCCGGTAGCGCTTCAGCCCGGCGCCGAGTGCCACCAGCGCACAGGTCGAGGCGGTGCCTGCGAAGGCGTCGATCAGCGACCGGACGATGCCGGCCGGCGCGAGGCCGAGGCCCTTCATGGCCATGCCGATCAGAAGGGCCACGAAGATCGGGTTCTTCAGGAGCACCAGGGCAAGGCCCCGGATCCGCGCCAGGATCGGCAGGCCGGCATCCGACTCGATCAGGAAGGTCGCGCTGCCCATCATCATCGGCAGGTGGACGGCGAGCAGCATGAACAGCGGGAAGGCGCCCTCCTCGCCATAGGCCTGGAGGATCATCGGCACGCCGACGAACACGGTGTTCGACTGGCTGGCCGCGAAGCCGTGGAGGATCGCGCCCCGCCGCTCGATGCCGGCCCGCCGCCGGGCGATCAGCGTGCCGACGAACCACGAAATCCCGGCGCCCCCAAAATACGAGACCCAGTAGGACCACGCCACGGTGCCGCTCATCCCGGGCTTCGTCAGCGTGGCGATGATCAGCGCCGGCACCGCGACCGCGAAGACGTATTCCGACAGACCGTCGCTCACCTTGTCGGAGAGCAGCCCCGCGAGCGCCGCCGCCCAGCCGATCAGGACGATCCCGAAGATCGGGGCGATAATGGCGAGGGCGTTCACGGATCCGGGCGGTGCGCTCAAGGGACGGGATCTCGGCCCATAACACGCAGCCGATGAAGCAAGCGTCGGCGAAACGGGCATGGGTCCCCGGCTCCTGCCGCCGACGCCCGGATCGCGGACCTGATCGCGGACCTACTTGCCGTCCAGCACCCGGATCGGATTCGTGCGCTGGCTCGCCGGGGGTTCCTTGGTCAGGTTGGCGCCGCCTTCCTGCTGTGCCTTCACGTCCCGCGGCGAACCCGGGCCGCCGACGGCCCGGCCGCCTTCGTTGCTCTGGGTCGGGACCGTGCCGGAGGCGAGTTCGAGGCAGGTCACCATCTCCACATAGGAGGGGTAGCCGCCCGCCTTGAACTGGTTCTGGCACTGCCGCTTGGCCGCCGGGGTGTAGCTGCCCCAGTGCCGCTCGGCCTCCTTCCTGGCCTCCCGCTCCGAACGGAGACAGCCGTCGTAATTGGCCTTGTCGCTGATCGACGTGTTGGCGACCTGCGCGGACTGGCAGGTCCGTTCCACGTCGAGGTCCGGCACCGCGTCGGCGCGGGCGGTGCAGGGCGCGAGCGCCAGAATGAGGAGGGCGAGGGAACCGGGCATCATCGCTCGGAAACGGGTCGTCATGACGTCGAACTCGCGGTCTGGGGCGTCTAGCGCCGGAGGATATGCCGGCACAACGCGCCAGAAGCCCGTTGGGCACCAGCGCCGTTGCCGCTCAGCCCGCATGCGAATCGCGCAGGGCCTGGTCGAGGTCGGCGAAAAGGTCCTCCGTGTCCTCGATGCCCGTGGACAGGCGGAGCAGATCGGGCGGGCAGGGGCTGCCCGGACCCTCCACCGAGGCCCGGTGCTCGATCAGGCTCTCGACGCCGCCGAGCGAGGTCGCGCGCTTCCACAGGCGCACCCGGGCCGCCGTCGCGATGGCGCCGGCTTCGCCACCCGCGACCCGGATCGACAGCATGAAGCCGAACCCGTCCCGCATCTGCCGTCGGGCGACCGCGTGGCCGGGATCCCCCGGCAGGCCCGGATAGAGGACGCGGGTCACGTGCGGATGCTTGCTCAGTCGCTCGGCAAGCCGCAGGGCGCCCGCCGATTGTGCCGCCGCCCGCAGGTGCAGGGTGCGCAGCGAGCGCATCAGCAGGTAGGCCTCGAACGGCCCGAGGATGCCGCCGTTGCCGGACCGGATCCCGCGGATCCGCGCCCAGAACGCGTCGTCCCGCGCCCCCGCCAGCACGCCCGCCACCACGTCGGAATGGCCGTTGAGGATCTTGGTGGCCGAATGCATCACGATGTCGGCGCCGCGTTCGAGCGGGCGCGTGTGCACCGGCGAGGCGGCGGTGGAATCGACCGCCAGCCGCGCCCCGGCCGCGTGGGCGATCTCCGCCGCGGCCGCGATGTCGGTGACCGTCCAGAGCGGGTTGCCGGGGGTCTCGATCCAGACGAGCCTGGTCTTGCCGGGCTGGACGGCGCCGCGCAGGGCCTCCAGGTCGTCCGTGTCCACGAAGGTCAGGCTCAGGCCGCGCCGGGGCGCCTCCTCGCGCAGCCAGCGTTTCAGCGCCCAGTACATGACGGTGCCGGCGACCACGTGATCGCCCGGTTCGAGGGCGCCGAACACCGCGGTCGCGGCCGCCATGCCGGATCCGAACAGGAGGGCGCCGGCCCCCGCACCCTCCAGCATCGCCAGGACCGATTCGGCCTCCCGCACCGTGGCGTTGTCGGGCCGCGCGTAGCAGTAGCCCGAGCTGTAGCCGTTATCGGGATCGCGGATGAAGGTCGTGGAGACGTGGAGCGGCATCACCACCGCCCGGGTCTCGGGCTCGACCCGGCCCATCGCCTGCGCGGCGAGGCTTGTCCGCGCGAAAGCCGGCGTTCCGTCGGGCTGTGTATCCGTCGGCCCCTGCGGCGCGTTAGGCTGTGTCATCTGGCGATTCCCGGCGGATGGATGAGCGGCGCGTGCCACGGGCCACCGCCCCCGGCAACCCGCCCTCGGAGACGGATGTCATGACGGCCGCCACACAGGTCCCCGAAGGTTCCGCCCTGCCGCGCTGGTTGCGGCTCGCCGCCGCGATCCTGCCGGTGGCGGCCACCGCGGCGGTCGGCTCGATCGCGACCCAGGCCGAGATCCCGGGCTGGTACGCCAGCCTGAACAAGCCGGCCTTCAACCCGCCGAACTGGGTCTTTCCGGTGGCCTGGACGCTCCTCTACACGATGATCGCGCTCGCGCTCTGGCGGTTGCTCGGCGCGATGCCGCGCACCGGGCCGAGCCGGGAAGGCTGGTGGCTGGCGCTGGCCGCCTTCCTGGTCCAGATCGCGCTCAACGCTGCCTGGACGCCGGTCTTCTTCACCGCCCACGCGATCGGCGCCGGGCTGATCGTGGTGGCGATGCTGCTGGTGATGGTGCTCTGGACGATCCGGCTGTCCTGGCGGTTCGACCGGATCGCGGCGTGGCTGCTGGTGCCCTACGCCGCCTGGGTGGCCTTCGCGACGCTGCTCAACGCCGCGATCCTGCGGATGAATTGAACGGCGCGAGCGGGTCGGCTCAGTGCAGACCCTTGGTCAGTGCCACGATGGCGCCGACCACGACGATGGTCTGGAAGCCGATCGCCGAGAGCACCCATTTGAGGATCTCGTAGCGCGTGTCGGCGATCTCGGTTCTGAGCTCGGATCTGACCAGGGCGATCCCCGCAGTGAGATCGGACCTGACGAGGGCAATCTCGGCAGTGAGATCAGACCTGACGAGGGCGATTTCAGCAGTGAGATCGGACCTGACGTGGGCAATTTCAGCAGCGAGATCGGACCTGACGAGGGCGATCTCTGCCTTCAGGTCGGATCGGATCAGAGCGGCTTCAGCTCTCAGATCGGATTTCGTCGCGAGGGTCGTCAGATCGCTTTCGCGCGCATCGCGCAGCACGCCGGTGACAGCGTCGGCCTGAACATCGGAGAACCCGGCCGCCTGCAGCTTCCGTGCGATCGCCAGAGTGTCGAGCGAGGCGAGGCTCATGGAATCGACGATAGCACAGGCGGCTTTGCTTGGCAGGTACTTGCCGCTGAGTCCTCAAGGCCCGCTGGCCGCCGATTCATCCCCCGCCGGCTTCCCGTCGGCCCGGGCACGATGGAGCAGGAAGATCGCGAACACCATCGTGATGATCAGGACCGCCAGCACGGCGAGCTCGATCATCGACGCCTGGAAAAGCGCCTGCTTCTCGGGCGACCAGTCCTTGGCGTGCATGATCTCCGAGGATTGCAGGGTGATCACCAGAACCCGCCGGATCGAGGCGATCAGTCCGACGATCAGGAACGGTTCGCAGGTCAGCGTGCCCGATCGCATCGAGACCCGCACGGTGTGCAGGATCTCGATCAGCATCAGCAGGAACAGCAGCCGGTCGACCACGTCCAGGATCTGGTCCGCGCTCCCGAGCGCTCGGAACGCCTGCCAGGTGAGCCCGGCGGCGTCGACCAGCGCGACGAGTGCGGTCAGCGCCAGGAGAAGCCCGAGCGCCGCGTAGATCGCGTGCTCGGTGTGCAGGAAGATCGCGCTGGCGATCTGCGTCAGGCGACCCTGATTCTCGGTCCCGTTCGACATCATATCCCTTGGAAGTTTGCCGAGACGATTAAGCCTCTGCGCCGCACGCCTCGTCCGGCGCGATGAGGTCCTCAGGGCCGCGCTCGATCGCGTTGCCATCGAGCGCGGCTCTAAGTCTTTGTTGGAACGCGTTCTCCTGCGCCGAACCGGCGTCCGCTTCGGCGCAGAGCGCTCTAGTGGAAGAACGGCAGCGCGTGCGGCGCGAGATAGCCGAAGCCGAGGAGCGCCGCCCCGGCGAGCCCCAGGAAGCCGCCGGCGAAGACCAGCAGTGCGATCCCGGTGATCACCTCGGCGGAGGCCAGCACGATCCCGATCTGGAACGCCGCCGAGGCCAGCTCGTAATGGTGGTAGCGCAGCAGCGCGAGGTCGCGCCGGCCCTCCGAGGTGCGGGCCTTCTCGGAGAGTTCCTTGCGGCCCTCACCGGTCGCCGGCTCCGAATCCCAGCGGGCCAGGGTCTTGGCCCATTCGGCGCGCTTGGCCGCGATCGCGTCCTGGTTCGGTCCCGGCGGCACGAGCGCCAGCGCCTCGTCGGCGGTCTTGAGCACGGTCGAGCGGATCGTGCGGGCCTGGAAGTAGGCCCATTGGTTGGCGGCCTCGACATTGGCGCCGATCGACTCCGTCTGCGACGCCTTGCCCAGGGTCTCGCTGAAGGCGAGGAACAGAGCCAGGACCGAGATCAGCAGCGCCACGCGCTTGTTCGAACCCTCGACCGCCCCGTGACCACTCGACATCCCGATCCATACTCCCGCTCGATTCGCCGGCGGGAGTCACAGCGCATCGCGGCGCGTTGCGCAATGCAGATCACTATTCCGCTGCTATGCGCGGCGGTGGCAGGTGCCCGTCATTGGCCGGATGCGCCGGGTCGGATGCATGCGCGTCCTCCGGGTCGTCCCGCTCGCCCACGAAGCGCCCGAACAGCCGCTTCATCAGGTGGGACAGGTCGTCCATCAGCACGAAGATCGCCGGTACGAAGACCAGCGACAGCACGGTGGAGACGAGCAGGCCGCCGATCACCGCCACCGCCATGGGCGAGCGGAACTCGCCGCCGATCCCGTAGGCGAGCGCCGAGGGCACCATGCCGGCCGCCATGGCGATGGTGGTCATCACGATCGGCCGGGCGCGCTTCCGGCCGGCATCGACGATGGCGACGTTCCGATCGACCCCGGCCCGGATCTGCTCGACGGCGAAGTCGACCAGCATGATGGCGTTCTTGGTGACCACGCCCATCAGCATCAGGATGCCGATCACCACCGGCATCGAGATCGGCATGTGGCAGATCAGGAGCGCCAGGATCGCGCCGCCGATGGAGAGCGGCAGCGAGAACAGGATGGTCAGCGGCTGGAGGAAGTTGCCGAACAGCAGGATCAGCACGCCGAACACCATCATCAGGCCGGCGCCCATGGCGAGGGCAAAACCCTCGAACACCTCGCCCATCACCTCGGCGTCGCCGGTCTGGCTGATCGTCACTCCGGGCGGCAGGTTCCTGGCGGTCGGCAGGTTCATGACCTGGCTGATCAGCTCGGCCAGGGCATCCGAGCCCTGCATGTCGCCTTCGAGCGCCACGCGTACCGCGCGGTCGTAGCGGTCGATGCCGGTCGGTCCCTGGCCGAGGCTGATATCGGCGACGGTGGCGAGCGGCACCGCGGCCCCGCCCTTCACCGGCACCTTCAGGGTCTCGAACTCGGAGAGCCGGCCGCGCAAGCTCTCGGGGAGCTGCACGCGGATCGGGATCTGCCGGTCGGTGGCGTTGAACTTGGCGAGGTTCATGCCGATGTCGCCGATCGTCCCGACCCGCACGGTCTCGGCGATCGTGTCGGTGGAGACTCCGAGATCGGCCGCGACCGCGGGCTTCGGCCGGATCCGGACCTCGGTCCGGTCCAGCGGCACCGTCGACATGACGTTGACGAGGTGCGGGATCTGCTGCGCCTCGCGCTGGAGCTTGGCGGCGACATCGGCGACGACCGCCTTGTCGGGGCCGGCGATGATCAGCGCGAGATCGCGCTGACCGTTCTCGCGCAAAGCCCAGAAACGGAGATCCGGCTCCTCGCGCAGGATCGCGGCGACCTCGGCATCGACCTGTTTCTGGGTGCGATGGCGGGTGTTCTTCGGCGTGAGGTTGATGGTCAGGCTCGCGAGCCGGACCTCCTTCTTGCCGGGCAATTGCCGGCCGCCATCCACGAACACGCTCTTCACTTCGGGCAGCGCCCGGATCTTCGCCTCGATCCGGTCGCTCACCTGGACGGTGTCCTGGAGCCGGGCGCCCGGCGGCAGTTCCAGGACGAACAGCGTGCGCGCCTGATCCTCCGCCGGCAGGAAGCCCGCCGGCAGCAGGCCCGTGGAGGCGATGGAGGCGGCAAAGCACGCGATGCCGAGGACCAGCGTGATGAACTTGTGCCGCACCGACCACGCCACGAGGCGGGTGTAGCCGCGCATCACGAACCCGTCGCGCGTGTGGTCCGGCCCGTGGTCGCGCAAAAAGTAGGCGGCGAGGAGCGGCGTGATCAGCCGCGCCACCAGCAGCGACATGAACACCGCGGCCGCAATCGTCAGGCCGAACTGCTTGAAATACTGGCCGGCGATGCCGCCCATGAACGATACGGGCGAGAAGATCGCCATGATGGTCGCCGTGATGGCGATGACCGCAAGCCCGATCTCGTCAGCGGCCTCCAGGGCAGCGCGGTAGGGCGATTTCCCCATCCGCATGTGGCGGACGATGTTCTCTATCTCCACGATCGCGTCATCGACGAGGATGCCGGTGACCAGCGTGATTGCCAGCAGGCTGACCGCGTTGAGCGAGAAGCCCAGCGCGCTCATCACCCAGAAGGTCGGCAGCACCGAGAGCGGCAGCGCCACCGCGGCGATCAGCGTCGCCCGCCAGTCGCGCAGGAACAGCAGCACGACGACCACCGCCAGGGCGGCGCCCTCGATCAGGCCCATCATGGCCGAGTGGTAATTGCCGATCGTGTTGTCGACGCTGGTGTCGATCAGGTCGAAGCGCACGTCGGGATTGGCGGCATGGAGCGCCGCGATCTTCTTGGCGACGCCCATCGCGACGTCAGCGTCGCTCGCGCCGTTGGCCCGGGAGATCGCGAAGGCCACCACCGGCTCGCCGTTGAAGCGCGCGAAGGTGCGGGGCTCCTCGGCGGTGTCCGAGAGGGTCGCGAGCTCGTCGAGCCGGACCTTGCGGTTGCCCGGCACGACGATCGAGGTCTTGGCCAACGTCTCCAGGCTCGCCGAGGCGGCGAGCGCGCGGATCGACTGCTCCTGGCCGCCGATTTCCGCCCGGCCGCCGGCCATGTCGGCCGAGGTCAGGCGCAATTGCCGGTTCACGTCCGCCGCGGTGATGCCCAGCGCCAGCAGCCGGTCGGGCTTCAGGGTGACGCGGATCTCGCGGGCGACGCCGCCCAGACGCTCGACGCCGCCGACGCCCTTCACGCTCTGAAGGCCCCGGGCCACCACGTCGTCCACGAACCACGACAGGTCCTCGGGCGTCATGGCGGGCGCGGAGGCGCCGTAGACCATGATGGGCAGGCCGGCGATCTCGACGCGCGAGACGATCGGCTCGTCGATCGTGCGCGGCAGGTTCTGGCGGATCTTGGCGATGGCGTCCTTGACGTCGTTGGTCGCCCGATCCTGGTTCACCTCCAGCCGGAACTCGATCGTGGTGGTGGAGATGCCCTCCGTGATCGTCGAGAGGATGTGCTTGACGCCCTTCACGCCGGCGATCGAATCCTCGACCCATTTGGTGACCTGGGTCTGCAACTCGGCCGGCGCGGCGCCGGACTGGGTGATCGTCACCGAGACGATCGGGATGTCGATGTTGGGGAACCGGGTGATCGGCAGCGAGCGGAAGCTCACCAGCCCCAGGATCATCAGGACGAGGAACAACACCACCGAGGGCAGCGGCTTGCGGATCGCCCAGGCGGAGACGTTGAGGCGCATGGTTCGGTCCTACCGCGGGGCCGCGTCGGCGATCGGCGTGCTGGCCTTGACGGGCACGGGACGCACCCGGTCGCCGTCGCGCAGGAAGCTGCCCGCGCGGGCCACGACGCTCTCGCCGGCCGCGACGCCCGAGCGGAGCTCGGTGAAGCCGTCTGCCGACAGGCCCGTGGCGACAATCCGCGCCTCGACCCGGCCGTCCTTGACCACCAGCACGCTGGCGCGCCCGTCCGCCGCGTAGAGCAGGCTGGAGACCGGAACCGCGACGCCGGTGCGGCGGGCCACCTCGACGTTGCCGCGGGCGAAGGCACCGATGCGCAGGGCCGGGTCGTCGCCCAGCCGGATGCGGACCTTGCCGAGCCGGGTCGCCCGGTCGACCTCGGGATAGACCCGGCGGACCGTACCCAGGATATGCCGGCCGTCGTCGAGATCGAGACTCGCCGGGTTGCCGACCTGGATGCGTGCGAGCGAGGTCTCGGGCACCTCGCCCTCCAGTTCGATCTCGCCCCGGGCGATCAGCCGGAACAGGGGCTCCCCGACCGCGGTGGCGGTGGCGCCGATCCGGGCGGTGCGGCGGTTGACGATCCCGGCTTCGGGCGCGCGGATGTCGGTGCGCGCGCGCCGCAGGGCGATCTCGGCCCCGGCGGCCCGGGCGGTGGCGAGGTCGGCCTGGGCCGATTGCAGCCCACCCTTCGCGGCGGCGAGGCGGCCTTCCGCCCCCTGCGCCGCTGAGACGCGCTGCTCCAGCACGGCCGCCGTGGCGTTGCCGGTCTTGGCGAGCGCCTGGGCGCGCTCCAGCGCCTGCTTGGCCTCGACGTTGGCGGCCTCCGCCTGGACGATCTGGCTCTGCGCCTGGACGATCGCCGCCTGGGCCCGCGCGATCGCCGCCGCGTTCGAGGCCTCCTGCGTGGCGATCATCTCCTGCGACAGCCGGGCGAGCACCTGACCCTTGGTGACGCGGTCGCCCTCCTCGACCAGCAACTCGGTGATGCGCAGCCCCTCGACCTCGGGGGAGACCAGGATCTCGTCCCGGGGCACGAGGGTGCCGGTGACGACGGCCCGCTCGACGATCTCACGGCTCTCGGCCGGGACTACGGTCACGGCGGGCGCGATGGCGGCGGCATCGGGGACGGCGGCGCTCTCGACGGCCGAGGCTGGCGCCGTGGCAAGAACCGCGAGCCCGCACAGGAGGCCGAGGCGGGACGCGCGCCAACGGAGGGATTTCACGACGGGGCCTCGCAGTCGGCGCTCGATTGATTACGCCGGTTCCTCGTCGAGTAGGTCGGCGATTTCATGGCGCAGGGTCCTCAATGAGGCCCAGTATAACGCCTGCGATCGAGGACGTCGCCGGACCGCGCGCCGCATGTCGCGCGCTGAAGAAAGGCGCCGCTTTTCCGGTCTTTGTCCTGCAACCCATCGCGAACCGCGGCGTTATCGCGGCAATGGTCTTCTCACGACCGGAGAAGGTTCGATGAGCATCTTTCAGATCAAGCAGAAGAAGAGCGGTGCCGTGCTCTGGACCGGCGCGGCCGATGACGAGCAGACGGCGCTCGATGCCATGGCGCGCGAGGCCGGCTACCGGGATTTCTCCGCGATTCCGGACGCGATCCGGGCCGACGGGATCGAGGCGGCCAAGCTCGACCTGATCTCGTAAGCTCTGCGCGGCGTCGCGCCGCGTCGGATAGGCGTCTGCCGACGAGGCGGGCGTCTTTTTATTGAGGCTTGAAGGAGGCCGCGAGCGCGTCAATCGCCGCCGCGCAGTCGGCCACCGCGTTGGGTTTGTGCAGTCCGCCGATCACCGCCGGATCGAGGGCGAGGCCCGCCCGGATCAGGCCCGGCCATGCGGAAGCTTCGGGCCAACCCGCGTGCACGATGGCGGCGCCGAGCCGGGCCAGGGCGGCGGCCTTCTCGGTCTGCTCGCCATAAGCCCGTTCCTCCGGCAGACAGAGAAAGCGCTTGGCCTGCGCCGCCGCTAGCGCCACCACCCCATCGCCGCCGCCCCCGACCAGCAGGGCGGCCCGCGCGACATGCGCGGCCACATCGGGGACCCAGCCGTGCAGGTGCAGGTTGTCCGGGATCGCGCCCGAGCCTGAGACCGGCCCCAGCACGTGCCAGGACCGGTCGGGCACGGACCGGGCCGCTGCGGCCAGCGCAGAAACGTCGCCGCCCGCGCCGCCCTGGCCAAACACCACCACGATGTCGCGGCTCGCCTCGGTGGCGGCCCGGGCCGGGTGGCCGAGAAAACCCGCGTAGAACGTTTTGGCCTGAATCCACTGGGGCACGCCCGCGCCATCCAAAACTTCGGGAAACGGTGCGAGAAGGCGGCTCGCGCTCCGAAACGCTTCGCAATGCGGCGGGTCGGTGCGGGTGCCGGCGAGCCGCACCACCAGCGTCGGGACCGAGAGCAGGCGCGCGAACAGCGCCACCTCTACCGAAACGTCGACCACGAGGAGCGCCGGATCGGTCCGCGCCACCCATTCGGCGATGCGCGCCATCCGGGACCGCACGCCGGGATGGTTCAGGGGCGCGTAGTGCAGCGCCTCCGGCCGCTCGGCCGCCCCGTCCCGGCCGTCGAAAGCCGCGTCGCCGAGCGGGCGGTCGTCGGGCAGGTCGAGGATGTCGAGGCCGGTGGTGTCGAAACCGGCGAGTGTGCCGATGATCGTGCAGGGCCGGGGCAGGGCGGCCGCCACCGCCCGGGCCCGCTGGAGATGGCCGGCGCCCTGGTGGTGGACGTACCAGCCGATGCCGCGGGTCACGCCGCGTCCCGCAGCGACAGGGCCAGGGCGTCGAGGTCGGCGAGCGCCTGGTCGAGGGGGCATTCCCGGGCGGGCGGGCTGCGCGATTCGAGAATCCGGTCGGCCCGCTCGACGAAGGCGATGTCGTTGGGGCAGGGGCCGAGAACCGCGAGGTCGTCGGTCCCGAGGCCGAGCCGCGCGCAGGCGGTGACGTGGGCCGGGGGCGGGAGGTGGAAGGCCCGGCGCAAAGCCGCCCGGCGCAGGATCAGCGCCTGCCAATGGGCGGCCTCCGGCAGCAGATAGGCCTCGCCTTCGAGCACGCGGGCGCGGCGGGCCATCTCGGTCGCCATCCCGCCCGAGACCCGGCCCTGGTGGCGGGCGGAGACCATCACGCGCACATCCGGGCAATGGCGCAGGCGGGCGCCGTGAGCGCGCAGCAGACCGACAAGAGCATTGTCCTCGCCGCAGGGCAGCGGCGGCAGACCGCCGACCGCGCGGTAGAGCGAGACCGGGACGGCGAGGCTCGCGCCGGTATGGTCGCCGTGGCGCGGGGCCGGGTCATAGGGTGGGGGGTCGATCAGATCCTCCAGGCGTCGGACTCCGGCCCAGTAAAGCTCGATCCGGGCATGGAGATCCGCCAGTCCCGGGTCCGCGTCGCCATCGTCGTCGATGACGAGGCGGCCGCCGACGACATCCGCGTGCTCAAGGGCCCGCAGGTTCGCGGCGATCCAGTCGGCCGGCAGGCGGGCATCCGCGTCTGTGGTGAGCAGAACCCCGTCCGGAACGCCGTCCTCCGCGAGCCAATCCGCGCCCGCCTGAAGCGCCATACGCCGTGCGGTGCCGACATGGGCCTCCGCACCGGACAGGGTCGCCTCGATCAGCCGGATGTCGAGCGCCGGCCAGGCGCCCACGGCCTGCCCGGCCCGGACCGCCGCCGCCGTCCCGTCCGTGCAGTTGTTGGCCAGCACGACGACGCGCACCGGTGTCGGGACCCCGGTCTGCCCGTCGAGCGATGCGAGCAGGAGCGGCAGCCGCTCCGCCTCGTTCCGTGCCGGGATGCAGACGACGCCGCGCGCGAGATCGGGCCGGCCGCTCATCTCAGCCGCGCCCGCCCGCGACCCGCAGGGCCGGCCGGGCCCGCTCGGCGCAGCGCGCCATGACGGCCTCGTAGGCTTCGAGATAGCGCGCGGTCATCGCGGAGGCGTCGTAGAGCGCCTCGGCCCGGTCGCGGCAGGCGCGTCGGGACAGGCCAGCGGCCTCCCGGATCGCCACGGAGAGATCCTGCGCGTCGTCGGGATCGGCGAGCCGGCCGCATTGCGCGTCGAGGATGTCGGGCATGGCGCCGCGACGGAAGGCGGCCACCGGCGTGCCGCAGGCCAGCGCCTCCGCGACCACGAGGCCGAACGGCTCCTCCCAGCGCGGCGACACGATCGCCACCCGAGCCCGGCCGAGATGGTGGGCGAGATCCCGGTGTGAGAGATGGCCGAGATGCGTGAGGTCCGGCCCGAGCCGCGGCGCGATCTCGGCCGCCCAATAGGCCGGGTTGAGCTTCGGCCCGGCGAAGACCAGCGGCAGGCCGGCCGCCCGCGCGGCGTCGATGGCGAGGTGCAGCCCCTTTTCGGGCACGATCCGGCCCGACCAGAAGGCGTAGGGTACCGCGTCGGCCGCCGCGTTGAAGGCGAAATTCGAGAGGTCGACGCCGTTATCGACCACCTGCGCGTCGGGCACGAGCGTGGCCCATTCCTGCGCGAGGGAGGGTGAGACCGCCAGGAAGGCCATGTCGGGATCGGCCTTCACGATGCCGCGCACCAGCGCCTCGAAGGGCGGCGTGTGCAGCACCGTGACCCATGGCAGGCCCAGCCGGGCGCTCTCCTGGAGGGGCAGGGCGTGCAGGGCGTTGTTGTGCACGAGGTCGAAGCCGCCGGCCGCGACCATGTCCATCATCCGCCGGTAGGCGTCGTGCTCGGCCCGGTCGATCGCCGCCTCGCGCTCGGGATCCATCAGGGCATCCCCCGTGGGATCGCACAGCATCACCGGATCGAGCGCCGGGTCCGAACCGCGGCTGGCGAACAGCGTCACATCATGCCCGTGCCGCTTCAGCGCGACGGTGAGCAGGTGCGTGTGCATCTCCAGACCGCCGGCATAGGGCTGGCCGATCGGGTATTTGAGATGTGCGAGGACAGCAATCTTCACGCGCGCACCAACTCTCGTAGGGTAGGGATATTCGCCGAGCGCAGCAAATCGGAAGGACTTAATTCCGTACTGCGGCGGCGGTTATCATGTCGCAGGTCTCTTCACCAAGCGTTGCGTCGACGGGCCGGAGCGACGACGAGCGCGACGCTGTCAGACTTCCTAGGCGCGGCGGCCTGAACCAAAGATGATCAAGCCGGTGTGAGACTGGTTCATCCGCACCATCCGGCGGTCGCGGACGTGGGCACCGGCCACCTGGCGGCGGCGCTCCCAGTGCCGTGGCGGGGGCAGACGCTGCCGTTCGCGGGGCTCGCCGTCGTGCTGGTCACGGCTGCGACCCGGCTCGACCGGCGCGCCGCCGGGCGGGGTGCGCCGGACCTGAACCGGCCCGATCGCGGGCTGATCGGGCGCGCGGGGATGTTGGGCGAGCCGATCGTGCAGGCCGCCGGGCGCATCCGGTTCGACGACACGCTGTGGCGGGTCGAGGGGCCGGACTTGCCGGCCGGGGCGCGGGTGCGCGTACCGGGATCAGCGGAACGGTACTGATGGTGGAGGCGGCCGGGGGCGTCCGGCGCGCCGACAGGCCCCCGCCGCCGCTTATCCGAACGCCCCCACTTCGTGCTGGATCATCCCCGAGATCTCGCGCACCTGCTCGAACATCCGGCGGATCGGCTGGAACAGGTTGGCGTGCTCGGCTTCGTAGGTGCCGACATCCCGGGGACCCGCCGGTTCGCCGAAATTGAGGCCGAGCGTCGGATCCGGCGTGACCGGAAAAATCTCGTCGAGCAGCGTCAGGCAGCCGTCGATGTCGAGGCGCAGGAAGCGCTCCAAAAGCTGCTCGCGGGAGACGCCCGCCTGCGGCCGGAAGCCGGGGATATGCACCGCCAGGAACCAGATCCGGTGGATCAAAGCGAGCCGCAGGGCGTGCAGCAGGGTCAGCCGCGGCGACATCACGGGCAGGTCGGGCGCGGCCGCCGTCAGGGCGAGCCAGTCGCGGGTCAGCCGCCCGAACAGGCTTCGAAGGGCTGAGGCCAGATCGAGGCGCTCCAGCGCGCCCGCGATCACCACCAGCTCGTCCCGGCGGAAATCCTTCTGCGTGCGCCGTGCCCGCTCCAGCCACACGGCCGGGTCGAGGGTGTCGATATAGGCGCGCAGCACGTCGAGGTCGCCGACCGAAGCCGCGTGCTGCACCAGCCGGAAGGCCCGGGAGAAGCGCACCGAATCGCGGCGCATGTCGCGGAACAGGTCGGGCCCGCGCTGGGCGGCGCGGCCGATCCCGTGGAGGGAATTCGCCAGGAAGCCGAGCTGGTGCAGGATCGCGTTGTTGGGGATCGCCCGCATCTGGCGCGGATGGGTGATGCGGGCCGGGCCGCCAGTGTCGCTCTGGCGCGCCACGGGGCGCGAGCCGGTGCGGTCGATCAGGCTCGGGCCGAAGGTGCCGAGCAGCGCCGCGTAGCCCGGATCGTCCACCAGCGCCTCCATGTCCTGGCGGGCCGCCGTGAAGAATTCCAGGGCGAAGTCGGGCTCGGAATAGATCGGATCGTCCTTGGCGTCGGCCCCCGCCTCATCGTCGCCGAGGGCGTCTTCCGCGAAGGAATCGTCCTGCGCGATATCGAGGGCGTAGACGTGCTCACTGATGCGGGCGACGCTGGCCTCCGCCAAGGCCTCGGTGCCGAACAGCAGGTAGCCGTCAGTGCCCTGGAAGCTCGATTCGAGCCGGACCTTGATACCGGCTTTGCGGGCGCGATCCCGGGCATCTTCGGGCGCGAGATAGGCGAGGCGGTCGCGCAAGGAGGTCGGATGGGCGCCGCGCCCGATCGACTCGCCGTGGGTGTCGAAGATCGCGAGCTCGATGTCGGCGAGGCCGTTCTGGACCAGCATCTCGGTGATGCGCAGGCGCAGGCGCTCGATCCAGAAGGTGGCGGCGAGCTGGCCGACATAGCGGCCGGAATCCGAGTAGCCGAACTGCACGGTCAGCCGGCCGATGCGCTTCAGGTACCGGCGCCAGTGCGGGTTGCGCAGCGCGTCGTCGAGCACCCGGATGCCCTGCTCCAGGGCGCTCGCCGTCTCGAACAGCGGGGTGATCTCCAGCTTGTCGGCGATGCCATAGTGGCGCGCGAGCCAGAGGGCGGCGAGGAGCGTGTAGCCGGTCTCGGTCTCGGCGATCAGGAAGCGCACCGGATGGGTGCCGTCCACGTGCTTGAGGATCTGGGCGATCGTCATCATCAGCCGGGCGGCCGAGGCCCGCTCGGCGGCGAGCGCCCCGAAATCCACCGCCACCGGCCGCACGTCGTTCAGGAGCGCGTGGATGGTCGCGAGGTGCGAGCGGCGGCGGGCCGCGTCGGTCGGCTCGCCCTCAAGGTCGATCACCCGACGCACCGCGTTGTGGACCTGGCTGGCGTTCAGCCGGAAATGCGGCAGGGCATTCGACAGCCCGTGCGTGGCGACGCCGGCGCGCAGGATCGCGATCCGGCGCTTGTCGGCCGGGTCGTCGGCGGCTTCGATCGCCGCGGTGAGGCCGTCCACCAGGGCGCCGGCATCGGTCTGGGCGCGCTCGCGCTCGATGATCAGCGCCAGGGCGAAACGGTGTACCGATTCGAGGGAGGGCTTGTCGCCGAGCCGCGGCGCCACCGCGAGCTGGCGGTTGACCGCCGCCAGCGCCTCCTCGGCCAGCGCCCGGACCGGGCGGCAGCCGGCGATCTCGGGCAGCTCGCGCATCACCCGGTCGAACTGCATGCGCTTCGAGATCAGCCGGTAGCGCAGGGTGTCCCACCAGCCGATATCGGTCCGCCCGTCGGTGTCGCAGCCGACCCAGCTCGCGATCGCGAAGGGGCGGGGTGTCAGCTCGGTCCAGCTTTCCGGCCAGCGGGCGCGGGCGGCGTCGAGCAGCGCGCCGTTGAAGGCGTCGAGCGCCAGCCGCGCGTTGTTGGCCGCCGCGCAGGCCTGCTCGAACTCGACATCCAGGGTGATCGGCGCGTCAGGTCGCGTCGAGTGGGCGGCGGCACGCTCGATCAGGCCGGCGCCGGCGTCGGGCCGGCTCGCCGCCTCCGCGAGGAGGTCGGCCACGGCCCGCGGCATCCCGAAGGTCGGGTGCGCCGTGAACACCACCGCGAAGGCGGTGCGGTGGATGAAGGCCGCGAAGCGCTCGAAGCCGTCGGCCCCATCGGGCGCCGCCGCCACGAGTCGGGCTGGGATCGAGGCCGCCGCGTCGACGGGCCCGGCCGGGAGCCCGACATAGCTGCGCAGCCGCGCCGCCCGCGCCGCCAGGGATTCCGCGCGCAACCGCACGAACAGGGGTTCGAGATCGTCCGCCGCGATCTCGCCCCGGTCGAACCGCCGGGTGATCGCCAGGGCCACGGCCAGCACGGGGTTGCGGAACGGGTCCTCCCGCGCCTGATCCCGGGCGGCCTCGATCAGGCCGAGGAGGTGGTCCTCAAGGTCCTCGGGCTTGCGGCTCGGCACGTGCTGCATCGGTCGGTTCCGGCTCCGGTCTGTCCGCATTGGCCCGGTCTGACCGCCCACGCAAGGAGCGTTCCGCGTGGCCCGGGCTGGCGGCGAGCGGGTGACCGGGTTAGAGCTGCGGGCCTCATGGAGCGTCTGTTCATCATCCTGGCAATATTGATCTTCGTCCTCGCCGTCGTGGCCGTCGCCGTGATGGCGGCCCGGGGCCGGCGCGAACCCCTGCGCATGCACTCCGAGCTTGATTCGGAGGACGAAGACCTGTTCCTGGGTTCGGTCGGCCCGCGTCGCAGTCCGATCGATCGGACGGCACAGGTCCTCGATCAGAGGTCGCCCGATCCGCACGTGCTCGACTTGGAGGCGTCCGAATTGGAACCGATCAGAGCCCTGACCAAGAGAGAGCGCGATGAGCCGGCCCGGCGCGGTCCGCCGGAGGCGGGTCGATGAGGCTGCTGGCTCGCGGGGGCGTCGCCCTGCTGTGCGCTGCGTCGTTCCCCCTGTCGATCGGGCAGGCGGCTGCGGCTGCGCCGGCCCAGGCGCCGACCGCGCCAGTACCAACCACCCCGGCGCCGAACGAACCGGCACCGAACGAACCTGCCCCGTCGGCCGGTCCCCCGTCCGCGCAGCCCTGCGGGGCCAGCGCGGCGCGTTTCGAGAACGGCAAGAGCTTCAAGATGGTGGTCACCCGGGCCGGCCAGGTCCAGACCACCAATCCGCTGCGGCCGCTGACGCCCGAGGTGAACGAGGTGCTGCTGGTGGTGATCGCGGGAAAGGTCGCGACCGCCTACGGCCCGGACTTCTCGAACCTGCGGCGCGGAAGCGGCCCGGCGGCCATCGAGGCGATGCTGGGTGGCCCGATCAAGTGGCAGCCGACCCTGCCGGCGCTGCCCGATTCGATCACCATCGTCAGCGAGGAGGGGTCGCCCCTGGCGCAGCTGACCTTCCGTGCCTGCGAGGCGCCGCCCGCCGTGAAGGCGGCCCCGAAGGCGGTGGCCCGCAAGAAGGCCCCCGCCCGGCATGCGCCGCCGAAGGCCGCGGCCGAGAAGGTCCCCCCGGGCTTCTCCCTGCCTCAGGGGGCGATCGCCGAGTAGGCGGCTACTTCTGCTTGGCGATGACCTTGTCCTTGATGCCGTCGTAGACGGTCTTCGGGATGATCTTCTTGGAGACCAGATCGTCCTTGCCGCGGTAGGGACGGCCCTTGATGATCGCGGCCGCGCGGGCTGCGCCGATGCCGGGCAGCGCATCGAGTTCCGCGGCGCTGGCACTGTTGAGGTCGATCAGCGCCGTCTTGGCGGCGTTCGGCGACCCGGCGACCGGAGCGCTCGGTGCCGTGGGCCGGGCGGGTGCGGTCGGGACCGTGGCCGTGGGCGCCTGCGGGGCTGGGGCCTGCGCCAGGGCGGGGGCGCCCACGAGGCTTGAGAGGAGGGCGAGCAGAGCGAGGGTCTTGGTGGAGGAAGCCATGGCGTTCTCCCGAGAAGCGCGGCCCGCTGCGCGGCACCGGTAATGCAGATCTGCGCTGCCGCGCTTGAACCCACGCTTAACGGTTGTGGTCGGGCACCCCTAGCCAGGGGCGGACGCCGCAGCTATAAGCGCGCCCTCATCCGTATCCCGCGGTGCGCGTGGCGATCCTCGATCGGGGAGCCGCCCGGGCGCCGCTTTGTCCGCGGCGTCACGAAGGATCACACCATGGCCGTCCCGAAGCGAAAGACCTCCCCCTCCCGCCGCGGCATGCGCCGCTCGGCCGACGCCCTCAAGGCGCCGACCTATGTCGAGGACAAGGATTCCGGCGAGCTGCGCCGTCCGCACCACATCGATCTGAAGACCGGCATGTACCGCGGCCGTCAGGTCCTCAAGGTGAAGTCCGCCGAGGCGTAAGGCTTCTCGCGGCGCCTCAGGCGAGGCGCCGCGCGGTCTCCGCGTAGCACGCGGTGGCCATTCGGGTCCGTTCCAGACGCGACGGAAGCAGCGTCGGGTCTTCGGCCGTCAGCAACTGCGCGATGAAGCCGGCGCGGGATGTTCCCGGGGCCGCGCGCTCCGCCGGCACGGCCCTGTCACGCCCCTCGGGGTAGCCCCCATCGATCACGACGAGTGCCCGTCCCGTGGGACGCACGGCCTCGGACCGCCCGCCTTCCGTGGCGCCGGGCGTCGCCCGCACAGGCCTGACCTGTGCCAGGCCGAGACGGTTGCCTGCTTCGACTCGCACCATGGCGACACGCTCCGCACGTTTCCGTGCCGGTGTCGCAAAGGTGATACCGGTATTAAGGTTTCATCAACTTCTATTCGGTCGCCTCGAATGGGCGATTATTTTTTTGCCAGAGCCTCCAGGCGCTGCTGCATCTCCAGCATCTGCCGCTTCAGGTCGTCGAGCTCGCCGCCGCCATAGGGCGCGGGGGCGGGCGGCGGGGCCGGCTGGGTCCCGGCGGGCGGCGCGAAGCCCGTGAACATCTTCATGGCATCGCCGAAGAAGCTCATGTTGGTGCGCACCTGCTGCTCGATCGCGTTCTGGAACGCGGCCGGGCCGAAGCTGTGGGCGAACTTTTCGCGCAAGCCATCCTGGTCCTTCGCGAAATTCGCCATGGAGAATTCCAGGAAGCTCGGCACCATGGTGCGCATGCTGTCGCCGTAGAAGCGGATGAGCTGGCGCAGGAACGCCACCGGAAGCAGGTTCTCGGCGCCGGCCTTGTTCTCCTGCTCGAAGATGATCTGCGTGAGGACCGAGCGGGTGATGTCGTCGCCCGTGCGCGCATCGTACACGACGAAGTCCTCGCCGTTCTGGACCATCGTGGCGAGGTCCTCGAGCGTCACGTAGGTCGAGGTGCCGGTGTGATAGAGGCGCCGGTTGGCGTACTTCTTGATGACGGTCTGTGTGGCCTTGACGGTATCCGCCATCGGGAACGGCCTTTCTCGACTCGAGACCTCGGGACATGCGGGTCCGCGTGATGCGGCCCTGCGGGGATCGTCTTCGCGTCCGCAGCACGATCCTTAAAGCCTTCTCCGGGCGCAGAAAACAGCAAACTGCATCTCTTCAACGCAGAATAATGCAGGCCTCGCCGCGGCCGGGCGCCATTTCAGTCTCGCAGACGCGTCATCGGCATCATTTCGAGCTCCGACGCGCAATCTTGACTTCGCCGATGCCAAGCCCTTCATCCCAGAGCCAGCACAGAGCGCGCCCCGGAAGGCGCGCCGGCTCGCGAGAGGAGAACGCAACATGGCAGCCAGCGAAGAGATCGTCATCGTCGGGGCCGCGCGCACGCCGGTCGGCTCGTTCGGCGGCGCCTTCGGGGCGGTGCCGGCCCACGAGCTCGGCGCGACGGCGATCAAGGCGGCCCTGGAGCGCGCCAAGGTCTCGCCCGAGGAGGTCGACGAGGTGATCTTCGGCCAGGTGCTCACCGCCGGCGCCGGCCAGAACCCGGCCCGCCAGGCCGCCATCAAGGCCGGCATCCCCGAGAAGGCCACCGCCTGGGGCCTCAACCAGGTCTGCGGCTCGGGCCTGCGCACGGTCGCCATCGGCATGCAGCAGATCGCCAACGGCGACGCCAAGATCATCGTGGCTGGCGGCCAGGAATCGATGTCGCTCGCGCCCCACGCGCAGTATCTGCGCGGCGGCCAGAAGATGGGCGACGTGAAGCTCGTCGACACCATGATCAAGGACGGGCTCTGGGACGCCTTCAACGGCTACCATATGGGCCAGACCGCCGAGAACGTCGCCCAGGCCTTCCAGCTCACCCGCGAGCAGCAGGACCAGTTCGCGACCCGCTCGCAGAACAAGGCCGAGGCCGCCCGCAAGGAGGGCCGGTTCAAGGAGGAGATCGTTCCGGTCACGGTCCCGGGCAAGAAGGGCGACACGGTCGTCGATACCGACGAATACATCCGCGACGGCGCCACCGTGGAGGCGATGGCCAAGCTGAAGCCCGCCTTCGCCAAGGAGGGCACCGTCACCGCCGCCAACGCCTCGGGCCTCAACGACGGCGCCGCCGCCCTGGTGCTGATGTCGGCCTCCGAGGCCGAGCGCCGCGGCCTCACCCCGCTCGCCAAGATCAAGTCCTGGGCGACCGCCGGCGTCGATCCGAAGGTGATGGGCACCGGCCCGATCCCGGCCTCCCGCAAGGCCCTGGAGAAGGCCGGCTGGAAGCCCGCCGACCTCGACCTGATCGAGGCCAACGAGGCCTTCGCGGCCCAGGCCCTCGCGGTCAATAAGGACATGGGCTGGGACGACGCGAAGGTGAACGTCAATGGCGGCGCCATCGCCATCGGCCACCCGATCGGCGCCTCGGGCGCCCGCGTGCTCGTCACGCTGCTGCACGAGATGAAGCGGCGCGATGCCAAGAAGGGCCTCGCCACGCTCTGCATCGGCGGCGGCATGGGCGTGGCGATGTGCGTCGAGCGGACCTGATGGATCTGTAACGCCCGGTCTCGACAACTTAGACTTAAGGCCGAGATCAGAAAAATTCGCGTGCGGACGCCATCCGCACGCGTCATCACGGGCTGCCAACAGGAGGAAACAATGGCTCAAGGACGCGTCGCCCTCGTCACGGGCGGCACCCGCGGTATCGGTGCGGCGATCTCGAAGCGGCTGAAGGACAAGGGCTACAGGGTGGCGGCGAATTACGGCGGCAACGACGAGGCCGCCAACGCCTTCAAGGCCGAGACCGGCATCCCGGTCTTCAAGTTCGACGTGGGGGATCTCGCGAGCTGCGAGGCCGGGATCAAGGCGATCGAGGCGGAGGTCGGACCGATCGACATCCTCGTCAACAATGCCGGCATCACCCGGGACGGCGCCTTCCACAAGATGACCTTCGACAAGTGGCAGGCGGTCATCAAGACCAACCTCGACTCGATGTTCACCTGCACGCGGCCGCTGATCGAGGGCATGCGCAGCCGCAACTTCGGCCGCATCATCATCATCTCGTCGATCAACGGCCAGAAGGGCCAAGCCGGCCAGACCAACTACTCGGCCGCCAAGGCCGGCGTGATCGGCTTCGCCAAGGCGCTCGCGCAGGAGAGCGCGTCCAAGGGCATTACGGTGAACGTGATCGCGCCGGGCTACATCGCCACCGAGATGGTGATGGCTGTGCCGGAGGATATCCGCAACAAGATCATCTCCACGATCCCGACCGGCCGCCTCGGCGAGGCCGACGAGATCGCGCATGCGGTCGAGTACCTCGCGAGCGACGAGGCCGGCTTCGTGAACGGCTCGACGCTGACGATCAACGGCGGCCAGCACTTCGTCTGATCGAGACCTCGGGCGCGCCGGTCTCAGGCTGGCGCGCCCGATTCGCCTGTCCCGCGCTTCGGCGTGTGCGCGGGCCGGCCGTATGGCTCCCGGAGCCGGTCCTGACGCGGCGTTCCCCGCCCGTACCCGCATCGCTTTTCGAGGCCCGGTGCCCGTGAACGGCCGGGCAGCGCGGTTGTCGGGGCTCTCCACGCGGCCTCTGCCGGGCTCCAGCTCATCAGGGTTGGCACCGATTCAGGATTGGGGTGCGCAGGCCTTCCTGTATCTGATGCCGAGCAATTGCGCTGCTATTAAGATCAATATTTACTATAGAAAATAAGTAACATTGTCTGCGGGCGCGGCGCGTCGATCCGCGCTGCATGCGCATGCCGACCGGCTGTGCAGAACAGACGATTCGAGAACCGATTGTTCACGTGCTCTGGGGCACGAACAAGCCGAGCGTGTCCGTATAGGTCTCGTTCCGTCGCGCCGCGGATGTTCGCGCCGACAGTAGAACGGGAGTGCGAGCACCATGATCCAGCGTCTTCACGGTAAATATGCCGTTCAGGCTGTCCGCGAAACCGGAGTCTGTTCTGCGCAACGCGGCGGCAAAGCTGGCGGCCGGCCGGTTCGGCTTCTCCCGAGCGCCGCGAAGGTCGCCCTGGCGGCGGCCTGCGCCCTGGGCCTCGCCGCCTGCGTCACGCCCCAGGAGCGGCACGCGATGGATCAGAACCAGTGCTACGGGTTCGGATTCGAGCCGGGCACCGATGCCTTCGCACAGTGCATGATGGGCCTTCACCAGGATCGTGCGGCCGCCGCGGCCGCCAGCAACCGGTACTGGCAGGCCCAGCTCGCCGAGCAGAACCGCCGCCGCGAGGCGCAGCGCGACCTCTACAGGATGATGAGCCTGCAGCGGAGCGGCGACACGCGCTTTCCCGTCTGCGGCGCGTCCTACGATGGCGGCATAGATCACCGGACCGCGACTTGGTACGGCCCCAACTGCCGCGCCCGCTGACCCGGACCGAGGGAGGTTCCCATGTCTGACGTAACGACCCGCGGCCCGGCCAACCCGAGCCGGATCATCTTCGTGACGACGGCCCTGATCGGCGCCGCCGTCGGCTTCGGCACCGGCGACATCCGCTGGTTCACGCTGGCCGTCATCGGCTCGGCCGCCCTGCTCTGCACGGGCTACGGCCTGCTCCGGCGGCGGCTCGGCTGGAAGCCGCTGAACGTCGAATATCTCGCCGATCTCATGCGGGTGATCAGCCCGCACTGAGGCGCCGGAAGACGCGGCCCGTGCGGGCGAACCGCCGGGCCGATCTGAACCGCGCGGGTCCGCGAGGACCCGGCCGCATCCGATCTCCATCCCCGCCCGCTTGCCCCGCTCCGGAGGCCACCATGACGCTCGCCCTGATCATCGCCTGCATCCTGCTCGTCAACTTTCTGATGGCCGGCCTGTTCTCCCTCGTGGCCCTGTGGGCCGACTGACCCGCACACGACGGTGCCCGTACCGGATGGGCGTGGAAACTTGTCCTCGCCGACTCGGATGTCTGCGTGGTAGCGGCCTCCCATGAATGGATCCGCGCCGGTCTCGTCCCGCCCGTTGACCCGCTCCGCCGCGACCCTGGCGGGCTTCGGCGCGATCGCGCTCTGGTCGCTGCTCGCCCTGTTCACGGCTGCGTCCGGAACGGTGCCGCCGTTCCAGCTCGCCGCCATGACGTTCCTGCTCGGCGGCCTTTGCGGCTGCTCCGTCTGGATCGCCCGTCCGGCCCGGGCCCGCGCGCTGCTCCAGCCCTGGCCGGTCTGGCTGCTCGGGATCGGGGGCTTGTTCGGCTATCACGCCCTCTACTTCAGCGCCCTGCGCCTCGCGCCGCCCGCCGAAGCCGGGCTGATCAATTATCTCTGGCCGCTTCTGATCGTGCTGTTCTCCGCGCGCCTGCCGGGATCGGACGGGCTGCGCCTCGGTCATCTCGCCGGCGCGTTGCTGGGTCTTGCCGGCGTCGCGGCCCTGTTCGTCGGGCGGGGCGACCTCGGATTCCCCGCCGGAGCCCTGCCGGGCTACGCGGCCTCCTTCGCGGCGGCCTTCGTATGGGCCGGCTACTCCGTTCTCTCGGCCCGGGTCGGGCAGGTGCCGACCGATGCGGTGGCCGGCTTCTGCCTCGCCACCGCGGCGCTCAGCCTCCTCTGTCATCTGGCCTTCGAGACGACAGTCTGGCCAGCCGATGCGACGCAGTGGGGCGCGGTGGTGTTGCTCGGCCTGGGTCCCGTCGGGGCCGCCTTCTATCTCTGGGACATAGGCTGCAAGCGCGGCGACGTCCGGCTGCTCGGCGTCACGGCCTATGCGGCGCCGGTCCTCTCGACGCTGATCCTGGTGGTGACCGGCTATGCCAGCCCCGGGCCGGCCCTGGCGCTCGCCTGCCTGCTGATCGTGGCCGGTGCGCTGACGGCGGTGCGTGCTTCGCGCGCGGCGCCCAAGCAGGCTCAGGGCTCAAGCAGGCTCAGGGATGAACCCGATTCGCCCGACTCTGCCCGCTCGCACCGCGGCCGGGCAGAATCCTGAGGACGGCGACCTCCCGATATTCGCGCGGGCTCATGCCATGGCGGTGCTTGAAGCGGCGCGCGAAGTGAGACTGGCTGGTGAAGCCGCATCCGTATGCGAGCGTGCCTATGGGCATGTGAACGCAGGCTGGATCGGCCAAGCGCTTGGCCGCGACCTCCAGCCGACGCTCCCAGATCCAATCGGAGATGTGCCGGCCGCGTTCGTGAAACAGTTCCTGCAACCGACGGAGCGAAACGCCCATCGCGGCGGCGAGCTGTGGAGGATCCAGGGAAGCATTCTGCAGATTGGCCTCGACGTAGGCCTTGGCGCGCTGGACCACGACGCTGCCATGTAGCGGCCGGGGCATCTCCTGCGCGAGCCGCTCGGCGAGACTCGCGACGATCAGATCGACGCCGATCTCCGCCATGCGCTCTGCCGCATCGGGCGAGAGCTGACGGCGCAGCTGGATCAGCTGATGGATGAAGCTCGTCGCCAGCTTGGTGGATGCGAGATCCGCTCCGAGGGACAGTCCCGCATAGAGGCGCGTCGAGCCAAACACGCTCTCCAGGCGCTCGCGCGGCAATTCGAGAAACAGAGCTTGGCTGTCCCGATGGGTCGCTATCACGGAGGGCCGATGATCCAGCACGACCATGTCTCCGGGGTGCTGCACCGCTTCTCGACCGTCCTGGAGGGTCGTCGATTGGCCGGCGAGTTTGATCACCACCACGAGCATCCCGGACCTGTCGTGGCGCCGCGCCGCGGCGGGCGTCGTCTCACACCGCAAAGCGCCTTGCGCCAGGCGTGAAACCTGGAGGGGACCGAGTGCGGCCACGTCGAGCTTGGCCTGAAAGGGGGCATCCCTGTCGAGGCGTTGGACGTCGATCGGGACGAGCCGCTCGGCCAGGAGGTCGCGCCACAGTTTGAAGCCGACGCCTGGTTGGAGGCCATCCGTCGAGAAGAGTGTTTGCATCGGCAGGATAAGCGACGGCTGCTATCGAGATTTCTGGCTCGAAACGCGACTGATCTGCCTCTGTATGTATTTATACGAAGCATCAAAGCGTATTAAAATAACATCTTTATAAAACGCGGTAAAACGCGACGTTGCAACCCGGCTATTCCGGAGCAGCAGTCCAATTCTCCCGGCAATCGGAACGGCGCGCCGATCGTTCTGCGTCGGCGGAGGGTTCCCGAGAGCCGACAATGCGGATCCGCGCAGTCGATCGCCAGAGCGCGCTCAGGGAGCGGCTGCCTCCAGATCTGGACGATCGGCTTGTTTTGCGTGTCGTTGCTTGAGATCGAAGCGTCACGCGGCCACCGATCTCAGGACGCTCCGCCGTCAGCTGCTTTGCCTCAGCTTCTAGCCTCGCGGCGTCGGCCGCCAATCCGGCGGCGCCATCTCGAACCCCGAAAACTCGAAGCCCGGCGAGACCGTGCAGCCGACGAGCGTCCAGGCGCCGAGGCTGGTCGCGGTCTGCCAGTGGCCCGCCGGCACCACGCATTGCGGCCGCTGGCCGGCGGCGAGGTCAGGCCCCAGATGCCGGGCCTCGGCGTCGTGCCCGTTCGGGCTCGTGGTGATCACCAGCGGCGCGCCGGCGTGCCAATGCCAGATCTCGGTGGCGTCGACCCGGTGCCACGCCGAGACCTCGCCGAGGTCGAGCAGGAAGTAGATCGCGGTGCCGACCGAGCGCCCCTCGACAGTCCGCGGATCGCGAAACGTCTCGCGGTAATGGCCGCCCTCGGGATGGGGCTTGAGCCCCAAAGTCGCGATCACCTCGGCTGCCGTCATGACCGTCCCTCCGCCGCGCAACGACTCCCGCGCGCCGCCGCATGCTTGCCGCCACTTGGCACCGATGCTACCGGCCGAAAACCCTCAAGGTCCGAGAAAGATGCCGAGCCCGACCGTACGCCTCCACCGCGGCGACCTGCCCGCCGATTACGATGCCGGCCGGGCGGTGGCCATCGACACCGAGACGCTCGGCCTCAACCCCCATCGCGACCGGCTCTGCGTGGTGCAGATCTCGACCGGCGACGGCACCGCCGATGTGGTGCAGATCCCGCAAGGTGGCCCGGAGCCCGTGGTGCTCAAGCGCGTCCTGGCGGATCCTGCGGTGCTGAAGATTTTTCACTTCGCGCGCTTCGATGTGGCGGTGCTCGACAAGGCGTTCGGGGTGATGCCGCAACCGGTCTACTGCACCAAGATCGCCTCGAAACTCGCCCGCACCTATACCGACCGCCACGGGCTCAAGGACGTGGTGCGCGAACTCGTCGGCGTCGACCTATCGAAGCAGCAGCAATCCTCCGATTGGGGCGCCGAGACCCTGTCGCAGGCGCAGCTCGATTACGCGGCCTCGGACGTGCTCCACCTCCACGCGGCGCGCGACCGGCTCGACGCGATGCTGGCCCGCGAGGGGCGCACCGACCTCGCCGCCGCCTGCTTCGCCTTCCTGCCGACCCGCGCCCGCCTCGACCTCGACGGCTGGCCGGAGGTCGATATTTTTGCGCATAGCTGAGTGCCTGTTTGAAGCGGCTTATCCAACTCACAGCCTCATCCTGAGGTGCCCGCGTCAGCGGGCCTCGAAGGAGGGCTCCAGAAATCGCGCGGCTGGCTGGAGGGCTCCTTCGAGGCCTCCGCTGCGCTCCGGCACCTCAGGATGAGGAGGTGGGGTTGGATCTGGGTCGCATCGAGCGATGCGCAGCCGCGGTTGGACCGTCAAACAGGTTCGAAGGAGCAGACCTCGGTCTGCCGGTCCATCAGGTCAGCGTCCGCGGGCCGGACGGCGTCGTGATCCGCGCGGTCCAGCGCGGACCGTCGCCCGGCACGACTGCCGGAGGGTCGGCCAGCCCAAGCGCCGCGTGAAGTTTTCGGACGCCGTCCGGATCCGGATGCGTCAGGGCCAGCGCATCGAGCCGCGCACCGAAATCCGGCATCGTCCGGGCCGGGCTGCCGCTCGGACCCCAATCCATCACGGAGGGCGCGGCGCCGTCCGCCGGCCACGCCCCATCCGGGCGGACGCCGAAACACCACGACAGGGCGCCGCGGGTCACCGTTGCGGCCTGCCCGAGCAGGCCCTGATGAGCAGCGAGCACACCGTCGAGATCGTCCGTGCGGGCGACGAAGCCGCGCAGCCGCCGGCCCGAATCCCAGTCCGCGCGCACCTTCGGCGGCTCGCTCAAGCCGAACCAGCGGGCTCGGGGTGGGGCAGGGGCTTCCGGATCGACGGCGATCACCTCCAGGAATACCGCGTCGCCAAGGCGCAGCAGGTGGTTGCGGGTGCCCATCTCGCGATGGCGACCGCCCTCCGGCATCGTTAGGCCGAGACAGTCCCTGACATGCGCCACGCCCTCCGCGAGATCCGGCGCGACGACGACGAGGTGGTCGAGGTAAGCATCACGGTGGAAGGATAGAGCGATGACATTTGGCTTGATCGACATCTCAGTATAGCCCCTAACTCTGAGGCCTCATCGGGGCAATTCATCCTTTTGGCGAAAGTTTATTTACCTAAATGAGATCAAAGCCGGTCTCGTGCCATTTTTAAAAGCTGACGCAGACCAAAGCTGTCGCGAAATACGGTATCCGCGGAGGATGACCACCAAATACTTTGTAGTTCTTTGTCGTCTATATCATCCTGAATTATAGTATTAAGATATGAACGTAGTCGTGATCTCTGTTGTTCATCCTGGAATGGAGATAGAACCGTATCAATTAATTCTTCTTCAGTTTCGACATCATCCAATATGCCAGAATAGAATTGGAGTGAAAATTTTTTGAATTCGGGCGGTTGTTGCATATCAATCTCCTTCAGTTCGCGGATATGCTGTCCGGACGCGAAATCCGCGAGACGAACTTGGGTCGTGTCTTAAATAAACGCCAACACCGTAGGTATCGCGCACATACACGACACCATCATTATTACTATAAGCTTCTCTGCCTGTCTTATAGCTAAACTGTTTTTTAATAAAAACGCTTTCGCTCGATCCAGACGCGACAAGATCAACCTCTGATTTATTCTCGTCAATCGTGGCGTTGACAAGCGAGTTGGCGGAATCGATGGATGAAAAACTCCCATCCCTCCTTTCGCCGCCATTATAAAAAAGCGTCCGCCACTGAGATTTTCGAACCCTCTCAGATAATTCATCATCAGATTTTCCGACATGCCTGCCTAGAGTGTGGCCGCCACGCCCCTCCTCAGCTCTGAGATCGACTTTATATCTTTGATCATCTTCACTGCTGACGAGAATAAGATGTGCATCATCACCGGTTATGAATTCTTCGGAGCCGTTATCACTTGTCCATTGACCGCCGTCCGGTTGGCCAGCCGGCACCCGCGGTTGGCCTGGGTTGTAGGCATGAAGAATGAGGCCGAGGCGAAGCAGCTTCACTTCAACCCGCAAAGCCGCCAACTGCCACCGCGACTGAGTGACAACGATCTCATTCGCGACCATGAATCACTCCGCTCGTGGACGGGAGTGTTCATAGGCTAATAATCTTATCAGGTTAATGGCGTTCTTGCTTTGTTCGAGCCATGGCAATGGGCCAGGCGACGGGCGTCTTCCAGTGCCTCTCACCGCGAAGGGGCCGGGCATCGCGCCCGGCCCCCTTCACCTCACAGCGAGTAGTACTGTACGAACTCGATCGGGTGCGGGGTCATCTCGTAGCGCAGCACCTCGGTCATCTTCAGCTCGATGAACGAATCGATCTGGTCGTCCGTGAACACGCCGCCCTCCTTGAGGAAGGCCCGGTCCTTGTCGAGGTTGGTCAGCGCCTCGCGCAAGCTGCCGCACACGGTCGGAATCTTCTTCAGCTCCCGCGGGGGCAGCTCGTAGAGGTCCTTGTCCATGGCCGGACCCGGATCGATCTTGTTCCGGATTCCGTCGAGGCCGGCCATCAGCAGCGCCGAGAAGGCGAGGTAGGGGTTCGCCATCGGATCGGGGAACCGGACCTCGACGCGCTTGGCCTTCGGGCTCTTGGTCCACGGGATGCGGCAGGAGGCCGAGCGGTTGCGCGCCGAATAGGCGAGCAGCACCGGCGCCTCGTAGCCCGGCACGAGGCGCTTGTACGAGTTGGTCGACGGGTTGGTGAAGGCGTTGAGCGCCTTGGCGTGCTTGATGATGCCGCCGATGTACCAGAGGCATTCCTGGGACAGGCCGGCATACTTGTCGCCCGCGAAGAGCGGCTGGCCGTCCTTCCAGATCGACTGGTGGACGTGCATCCCTGAGCCGTTGTCGCCGTAGACGGGCTTCGGCATGAACGTCGCGGATTTGCCGTAGCTCTGCGCGACGTTGTGGATGCAGTACTTGTAGATCTGCATGTGGTCGGCGAGCGTGACCAGCGTGTCGAACTTCATGCCGAGCTCGTGCTGGGCCGAGGCCACCTCGTGGTGGTGCTTCTCGACCTTCACGCCCATGGACTGCATGGCCGCCAGCATCTCGCCGCGCATGTCCTGCGCCGAATCCTGCGGCGGCACCGGGAAGTAGCCGCCCTTGGTCTGCACCCGGTGGCCCATGTTGCCACCCTCATAGTCGGTGAAGCCGTTCGACGGCAGCTCGGTGGAATCGAGCTCGAAGCCGGTGCGGTACGGGTCGGCGGCGAACTTCACGTCGTCGAACACGAAGAACTCGGCCTCAGGGCCGACATAGATCGTGTCGCCGATGCCGGTCTGCTGCAGGTAGGCCTCGGCGCGCTTGGCGGTGCCGCGGGGATCGCGGCCGTAGGGCTCGCCGGTCGCCGGCTCCAGCACGTCGCAGACGATCGAGAGCGTCGCGGCCGAGAAGAACGGGTCGAGCGTCGCGGTCGCGGGGTCCGGCATCAGCAGCATGTCGGACTCGTTGATCGCCTTCCAGCCGGCGATCGAGGAGCCGTCGAACATCGTGCCCTCGTCGAAGATCTCCTCATCGATGAGCGACACGTCGAACGTGACGTGCTGCCACTTGCCGCGTGGGTCGGTGAACCGGAAGTCCACGTAGCGCACGTCGTTGTCCCGGATCGTCTTCAGCACCTCGGCCGCAGTGGTCATCGTGGGCATCCTCCAGGGATCGCTCGAAAAACGCGCCCGCGGCGCGCCCGCTCTCAGTCGGGCCGCGCCAGCGAGCGGCGCTTGATATCCGTCGCAGGCGCGCGTTGCCACCCGCGGTGCGCGGGAATCGGCGCGGCGGTGGGACGATCAGGGGGAGAATAAGCCGGCTCTCGGTTCCGTGAACGAAAAATCGGTTCCGAACGGGTCGGCGCGGGCAGGCGGCGGCTTTCGTGGCACACTCCATGCAATGGCGGCAGCGGCCGTCTGAGAGGCGGCAAGCCGTTCGCGTCTTCCAGGGGTACCCCGGTCGCGCATCGATACGGACGAGAGAACCGGAATGACCAAATATAAGCTCGAGTACATATGGCTCGACGGGTATACGCCGACCCCGAATCTCCGTGGTAAGACGCAGATCAAGGAATTCGACAGCTTCCCGACCCTCGAGCAGCTCCCGATGTGGGGCTTCGACGGCTCGTCCACGAAGCAGGCCGAGGGCGGCAGCTCCGACTGCATGCTGAAGCCCGTGCGCCACTTCCCCGATCCGGCCCGCAAGAACGGCGTGCTGGTGATGTGCGAAGTGATGATGCCGGACGGCGTCACCCCGCACGCGTCCAACAAGCGCGCCACCATTCTGGACGATCCGGGCGCTTGGTTCGGCTTCGAGCAGGAGTACTTCCTGTACAAGGACGGTCGCCCGCTCGGCTTCCCCGCCTCCGGCTACCCGGCGCCGCAGGGCCCGTACTACACCGGCGTCGGCTATTCGAACGTCGGCGACGTCGCCCGCCAGATCGTCGAAGAGCACCTCGACCTCTGCCTCGATGCCGGCATCAACCACGAGGGCATCAACGCCGAGGTGGCCAAGGGCCAGTGGGAATTCCAGATCTTCGGCAAGGGCTCCAAGAAGGCCGCCGACGAGATGTGGATGGCCCGCTACCTCCTGCAGCGCCTCTGCGAGAAGTACGGCATCGACGTCGAGTACCATTGCAAGCCGCTCGGCGACACCGACTGGAACGGCTCGGGCATGCACTGCAACTTCTCGACCGCGTTCATGCGCGAGCATGGCGGGAAGGCGTATTTCGAGAAGCTCATGGAGGCGTTCAAGAACGCCCGTGAGGAGCACATCGCCGTCTACGGCCCGGACAACCACATGCGGCTGACCGGCAAGCACGAGACCGCCTCGATCCACGAGTTCTCGTACGGCGTGGCCGACCGTGGCGCCTCGATCCGCGTGCCGCACTCCTTCGTCAACAACGGCTACAAGGGCTACCTGGAGGACCGCCGTCCGAACTCCCAGGGCGACCCCTACCAGATCGCCTCGCAGGTGCTGAAGACGATCGCTTCCGTGCCGACCGAGGCCGCTGCAGCCGCGTAAGACGTGGACCAAGACCGAGACAACGAAGCCGGGCCTTCGGGTCCGGCTTCGCCGTTTTCGGGGCGATGGGCTGCCATTGGTGTCTCGCTCGCGGGAGCAATTCCCAGTCGCCTACCTCATCCTGAGGCGCCGGAGCGAAGCGGAGGCCTCGAAGGATCTCTCTGGACGTCACCGTGATCCCTGGAGTCCTCCTTCGAGGCCCGCTGTCGCGGGCACCCGAGGATGAGGGGGAGGAATGGATAGGGACCCCTGGTCTCGCCGCTCAAGACCGGCGCGGAGGCTCATCCTCGCGGATCGCGGCTTCATGGTACCATGCCCCGCCTCCGAAGCTGGGCACCGGCGCAGGCTTCGGTTCCGCGGCGATCCGCGGCGTCGCGCGGGCCCGTCGGAACGCGGACAGATCGTAGATCTTGGCGGTTTCGCGCGCGTCCGAGACGGCCATCGCATATCCTCCTGCATCGGGTCCAAGCGGCCGATTGCGTCGACCGTTCCCGAGCATGTGGGATGCGGGCGGCGGCGCTCCATGGCGGGAAGCGCCGTTGCCGGACATTCGTGCAGAGCGAAAACTTAGGCAGCGCTCGCGGGCGCCGCGAGGTTGTCGATCAGATCGCGTCGGTCCCGGTCTCGCCGGTGCGGATGCGGATCGCTTCCTCGATGGTCGACACGAAGATCTTGCCGTCGCCGATGCGGCCGGTCTGGGCCGACTTGCGGATCGCCTCCACGGCGCCTTCGACCAGTGCGTCCGAGAGGACGATCTCGAGCTTCACCTTCGGCAGGAAGTCGACGACGTACTCGGCGCCCCGGTAGAGCTCCGTGTGGCCCTTCTGGCGGCCAAAGCCCTTCGCCTCGATGACGGTGATGCCCTGGAGGCCGACCTCCTGGAGCGCCTCCTTCACCTCGTCGAGCTTGAAAGGCTTGATGATCGCTTCGATCTTCTTCATGCCGCCCGGGCCCGCGCTACGATGCGGCGTATTTCTAACATCCTCGTGACGTGTCCGCCATGCCGATTTGACGGCGTACCCAGACAGAATGCCCAATCTCTGTGCGGATTCCGCACATTCTGCGGGCGATTTCTCGATTTGTGGCGTACTTTTCATCAGGTCTGGTCGGCGCACGGGCAGGGACGGAGGCCAACATGCGGTTGCTGACGGTTGCGGCCATGAGAGAGGTCGATGCCGCGGCGATTGCCGGCGGCATCCCAGGCCGCGCGCTGATGGAAGCGGCCGGCACCGCGGTCGCGGCGCGCGCCCGCGCCCGGTTGCCGGCCGGCGGGCGCGTCCTCGTTCTGTGCGGACCCGGCAACAATGGCGGCGACGGCTTCGTGGCCGGACGCCTCCTGGCGGAGGCCGGCCATGCGGTCGACCTGCGGTTGCTCGGTGAGCGCGGGGCACTGACGGGTGATGCCGCGCGGGCCGCGGAGGCCTGGACCGGGCCGGTCGGACAGGTCGCCCCCGCGGAGCTCCCGTCCTGCGATCTCGTGATCGATGCGCTGTTCGGGGCCGGCCTGTCGCGCGACCTCGACGGTGAGGCCCGCGCGCTGGTCGAGGCCGTGAACGCCAGCGGCCGCCCCGTCTTGGCGGTCGATGTGCCGAGCGGCCTCGACGGCGACAGCGGCGCGGCCCGCGGCGTGGCGATCCGCGCGACCGAGACCGTCACCTTCGTGACGCTGAAGCCCGGCCATCTGCTGGAGCCGGGGCGAAGCCTGTGCGGCCAGCTGAGCGTGGCGGATATCGGCGCAGGGTCCACGGCTTTCGAGAAGGGCTTGGCCGCCTGCGGCGCGCCCCTCTATCGGAACGGGCCGGATGTCTGGGCGTCGACGTTGCCCCGGCTGACCGGGGCCAGCCATAAATATACCCGCGGCCACGCCCTGGTGCTGTCGGGACCCGCCACGAAGACCGGCGCCGCCCGGCTGGCCGCGCGGGGCGCCCTGCGGGTCGGGGCCGGCCTCGTGACCGTCGCCTCGCCGGCCGGCGCGCTGGCCGAGAACGCCGCCCACCTCACGGCGATCATGCTGCGCCCCTGCGAGACCGCCGACGACCTCGATGACCTGCTCACCGACGAGCGCCTGAACGTGGTGCTCGCCGGCCCCGGCCTCGGCACCGGCGAGCCGACCCGGGAACGCGTCGCGGTGGCGGCTGCGGTCGGACGCGGTCTCGTCCTCGACGCCGATGCGCTGACGAGCTTTTCCGGGCAGGCGCGACTCCTCGCCGCGCATCTCACCGATGGGGATGCGCAGGCTGTTCTCACGCCGCATGCCGGCGAGTTCGCGCGGCTGTTCTACGGCACGGACGCCGTGGCCGAGGGCGCCGACAAGGTCGCCCGGGCGCGCGCTGCAGCGGTCCTGACCGGCGCCGTGGTGGTCTACAAGGGCGCCGATACCGTGATCGCGGCCCCCGACGGGCGGGTGGCGATCAACGATCACGGCAGCCCCTATCTCGGCACTGCCGGATCAGGGGACGTCCTGGGCGGCCTCGTTGCCGGCTTGCTGGCGCAGGGCATGCCGCCCTTCGAGGCCGCAGCGGCCGGGGTCTGGCTTCACGGGGATGCGGGCCTGCGCCACGGGCCCGGCCTGATCGCCGAGGACATTCCGGAACTGATGCCCGCGGTGCTCGGGGGCCTCGCCGAAGCGGTCGTTACGTAACTTCGAACATCGTCCAGAGCCCGGTGTCGAACCGCTCCAACACCGTCGCGCTGATCAGCCACCGCCCGGGATTGTCGGCCAGGAAGCCGATCCGGGCGGTGCGGCCCTCCAGCAACTGGAACGTGTCGAGCCAGTAGGGCTCCCAGCCATCATCCAGGGGGTGAAGCAGGCGGAAGCAGTGCCCGTGCAGGTGGAGCGCCTGCGGGAAGGCGGTCTCGTTGCGCAGGGCCAGCACCACCACCTGGCCGCGCTTCACCGAGAAGATCGGTTGGAGGCCGGTGGTGCCGCTGACGCCGTTCACCGACCAGATTTTCTGCGGATCGCCGGTATAGACGGGATCGGCGGCGCCGTCTTTCTTGTCTTTCGGCACGAAGGCCCCGCCGGTGATCACCACGTCGCGGCGCATCGCGTTCTGGAGCTTGATCTCGGCCGGCAAGCGCTTGTTCTCGCCGATCGGGCCGATCGGCGGCCGCGCCTCGGTGATCCGGGCGCCCTTCGTGACCACGCTGGCGAGCGTCAGGCCCTTGCCGATCAGGGCCTCGATCGCGCAGGTGGCCCCTTCTTCCTCCGGCAGGTCGACCATCAGGTCGTAGCGCGTGCCGGGCGGGAAGGGCAGGGTGGCCCGCAGCGGCTCGAACGTGTCGGTGGGCTGCCCGTCGACCGCCGCCACGTAGACCTTCACGCCGTCGAACTTGATGCGCGTCGCCCGGGCGTTGCAGGCATTGCCCAGCCGCAGGCGGATGCGGGAGCCGGGGCGGGCCTCGAAGGTGTCGGGCACCGGCTTGCCGTTGACCGTGACGAGGTTGCCGAGCCGCCCGTGGGCCGCGGCGAGCGGCACTTGGCCGAACGGCATGAGCGTGCCGTCGTCCTGGATCCGCCAATCCTGCAGGAGCACGCTGACATCCGCGTCGACGGCCGGTGGATTCGTCTCCTCGACGACCAGCATCCCGGCGAGGCCGCGGCCCGAGGGCTCGCCCGCACCACCGACCACCAGGGGCCGGATCAGGTAGGAGCCGGCATCCGGCGGCGTGAACGCGTAGAGGAAGTCGCCGCCGGGCGGGATCGGCGCCTGAGTCACGCCGCCGACGCCGTCCATGGCGTTACTGTTGCGCACCCCGTGCCAGTGCAGCGACAGCGGCTTGTCGGTCCGGTTCTCGACCTTCAGGCGCACCGGCTGCCCGAGCTTCACCCGGATCGTGGGGGGCAGCGCCTTGCCGTCGAAGCACCAGACCGGCGTCTCCGGCGCGGGCTCCGGCCGGAACCGCGCCTTGCCGGGAGCCGCCGGCAGGGCAGGGGCCTCGGCCGGGGTCGCCTTAGGTGCCGCGGGCGCAGGTGTCTGGGCTTGCCCCCGGTCGGGCACGAGCCCGAAGGCGGCCGCGGCCGCCAGCAGGGTCCTTCGCGACGGGGCGCCGGCCTGCGAATCGGTCGGCGGCACGGGGCGGGATGGCGGCATGAAGTCTCGGCTGCTTCTCGCGACGGGCCCGCTCCATAGCGGTGCGGCGGCCCCGGCGCCACAGGACAAGTTTTTTGCTGCGACCCCGCCGGCCCATGCTATAGGGCGCGCTTCCGGCGGCCGGCGATGCGCCGGATGTCGGCGCGCGCGGGCGTGGCGGAACTGGTAGACGCGCTGGATTTAGGTTCCAGTGTCGCAAGACGTGGGGGTTCGAGCCCCTCCGCCCGCACCAGGACGTCTCTGAGGGCGCGGTCCCAGGCGGACCGCCCCGTTCCGTTCCCGACGTCTCAAGCATCCCGCACCGCGCGAACACGCCGTACGAGTCCGGCCCGGCCGGCGACCACAGGTTTTTGGAAGAGCGACGACGACGATGCAGGTGACCGAGATCAACGCCCAGGGTCTGAAGCGCGAGTTTCAGGTGCTGCTGGCCGCCCAGGAACTCGAGGAGCGCCTGACCTCCGAGCTGTCCGGCATGAAGGACAAGGTGCAGCTGAAGGGCTTCCGCCCCGGCAAGGTGCCGGTCGCGCACCTGCGCAAGGTCTATGGCCGCTCCGTGATGGCCGAGGTGGTGCAGAACGCCGTCAACGAGGCCAACCGCAAGATCGTGACCGATAACGGCCTCAAGCTCGCCCTGGAGCCGCAGGTCGAGTTCCCGAGCGATCAGGCCGAGGTCGAGAAGGCGCTCGACGCCAAGGGCGACCTCGCCTTCAAGGTCGCCCTGGAGGTGATGCCGAGCTTCGAGCTCGCCGACCTCTCCGACGTCAGCCTGACCAAGCAGGTCGCCAAGCCCTCCGACAAGGAGGTCGACGAGGCGCTGGAGCGCATGGCCGGCCAGGGCCGTCCGTTCGCCGAGCGGGAGGAGGGCGCGGAGGCCCAGAGCGGCGACCGCGTCACCATCGACTTCGTCGGCCGGATCGGCGGCGAGGAATTCCAGGGCGGCAAGGCCGAGGGCGTCGATCTGGAGCTCGGCTCCGGCTCGTTCATCCCGGGCTTCGAGGACCAGCTCGTCGGCGCCAAGGTCGGTGAGAAGCGCCTCGTGAAGGTGACCTTCCCGGAGGCCTACGGCGCCGAGAACCTCGCCGGCAAGGATGCCGAGTTCGACGTGACGGTCACGAAGATCCAGGCCCCGGGCGAGGCCAAGGTCGACGACGAGTTCGCCAAGTCCATGGGCATGGAATCGCTGGAGAAGCTCCGCGAGGCCGTCTCCGAGGCGATCGGCCGGGACTACGAGGCCGCCTCGCGCCGCCGGCTCAAGAAGGACCTCCTCGACGCGCTGGACACGAAGTACGCCTTCGAGCTGCCCCCCTCCCTGGTGGCGCAGGAATTCGCCGCCGTGTGGGCGCAGGTGGAGCAGGACCTGAAGACCCGCGGCAAGACCTTCGCGGACGAGGACACCACCGAGGAGAAGGCCCAGGCCGAGTACCGCAAGATCGCCGAGCGGCGCGTCCGGCTCGGTCTCGTGCTTGCACAGGTCGGCGAGAGCGCCGATATCAAGGTTTCGGATGACGAGGTGAACCAGGCCCTCATCGCCCGGGTCCGGCAGTTCCCGGGCCAGGAGCAGCAGGTCTGGGACTTCTACCGGAAGAACGCGCAGGCCCTTGCGGAACTCCGCGCGCCCCTGTTCGAGGAAAAGGTGGTTGACCACGTCCTCGGTCAGGTCAAACTCGTCGAAGAGCCCGTCTCGAAAGAGGCGCTTTTCGCAGATGATGATGACGACGACACGACCGGCGCGAAGCCGGCAGACAAGGCCGGGGCCGCGGACGAGACGTCCGAGCCCAAGGCCGACTGAGCCCCGCCCTGTCCGAGGACGGCGGGCAAGGATTAGGCGATGGTTAAGCATCGCCGGTGTTCGCTGACACGTCCGGGGCTGCCCTGATTCGCGGCAGCCCCGGGCCTCACTCTGGGCAGGACGAGATGAGAGATCCGATCGACGTCTACAACAACGCGCTCGTGCCGATGGTCGTCGAGCAGTCGAGCCGCGGCGAGCGCGCCTTCGACATCTACTCCCGCCTGCTGCGCGAGCGGATCATCTTCCTCACCGGACCGGTGGAGGATTACGGCGCCTCGCTGATCGTGGCGCAGCTCCTGTTCCTCGAGGCGGAGAATCCGAAGAAGGAAATTTCCTTCTACATCAATTCCCCCGGCGGCGTGGTGACCTCCGGCCTGTCGATCTACGACACGATGCAGTTCATCCGCTGCCCGGTGACGACGCTTTGTGTCGGTCAGGCCGCCTCAATGGGCTCGCTGCTACTCACCGCCGGCGAGCCCGGCCACCGCTTCGCCCTGCCGAACGCCCGGATCATGGTCCACCAGCCGTCGGGCGGCTTCCAGGGTCAGGCGACCGACATCCTGATCCATGCCCGCGAGATCGAGGCGCTGAAGCGGCGCCTGAACGAGATCTACGTGAAGCACACGGGCCGCGACTACGACGCGATCCACACGGCGCTCGAGCGCGACAATTTCATGACCGCCGATGCGGCCAAGGAGTTCGGGCTCATCGACGAAGTGATCGAGAAGCGCCCGGAGCCGGCGGCCGCCTGATCGGACCGCGTCCCCGGACCGCCGCGGCGCGGCCTTGATCCCGCCGCGGCAGCGTGCTTGCATCCAAGATCGGGTTTACGGTCAAAGACGCGCAGCACACTGTTTCTTTAGGCAGGCCCCCTTATTTTGAAACGATGCGCGTTCGCCCGTAGCCGGCTGCGGACGCGAGGAATCGGAGACCGATATGAGCAAGACTGGCGGCAACGACTCCAAGAGCACGCTGTATTGCTCGTTCTGCGGCAAGAGCCAGCACGAGGTCCGCAAGCTGATCGCCGGCCCAACGGTGTTCATCTGCGACGAGTGCGTCGAGCTGTGCATGGACATCATCCGCGAGGAATCGAAATCCTCCCTGGTGAAGAGCCGCGACGGCGTGCCGACCCCGAAGGAAATCCGTCGCGTCCTCGACGATTACGTCATCGGCCAGGATTTCGCCAAGAAGGTCCTCTCGGTCGCTGTGCACAACCACTACAAGCGGCTCGCGCACGCGACGAAGCACAACGACGTCGAGCTGGCGAAGTCCAACATCATGCTGATCGGGCCGACCGGCTCGGGCAAGACGCTGCTCGCGCAGACGCTCGCCCGGATCCTCGACGTGCCGTTCACCATGGCGGACGCCACGACCCTCACCGAGGCCGGCTATGTCGGTGAGGACGTCGAGAATATCATCCTCAAGCTGCTCCAGGCGTCGGACTACAACGTCGAGCGGGCCCAGCGCGGCATCGTCTACATCGACGAGATCGACAAGATCTCGCGCAAGTCCGACAACCCGTCGATCACCCGCGACGTGTCGGGCGAGGGCGTGCAGCAGGCACTCCTGAAGATCATGGAGGGCACGGTCGCCTCCGTCCCGCCCCAGGGCGGAAGGAAGCACCCGCAGCAGGAATTCCTGCAGGTCGACACGACCAACATCCTGTTCATCTGCGGCGGCGCCTTCGCGGGGCTGGAGCGGATCATCTCCCAGCGCGGCAAGGGCACCTCGATCGGCTTCGGCGCGACCGTGCAGGCCCCGGACGACCGCCGCACCGGCGAGATCTTCCGCTCGGTCGAGCCGGAGGATCTGCTGAAGTTCGGCCTCATCCCCGAATTCGTCGGCCGTCTGCCGGTCCTGGCGACGCTGGAGGATCTCGACGAGGCCGCGCTGAAGAAGATCCTGCAGGAGCCGAAGAACGCCTTGGTCAAGCAGTACCAGCGGCTGTTCGAGATGGAGAACGTCGACCTGACCTTCCAGGACGAGGCCCTGTCGCTCGTCGCCCGCAAGGCGATCGAGCGCAAGACCGGCGCCCGCGGCCTGCGCTCCATCCTGGAGACGATCCTGCTCGACACGATGTACGATCTGCCGGGCCTCGAGTCCGTCGAGCAGGTCGTGATCGGTCCGGAAGTGGTCGAGGGCAAGTCGCGCCCGCTCTACATCCATGGCGACCGCAACAAGGACGCGCCCGCCAGCGTCAGCGCGTAAGCGGTTGGTAGGGTTGCATTAAGCGCCCGGCTCAGAGCCGGGCGCGCTTCGGGGGCCGTCTTGAAAACGTTCTTCCCCGCAGCCACTTCAGGCTCAGCGCGGTGGCCGCACGCTCCTTCGAGGCGCGGTCCGCGTCGCCAGCCGCAAAGTCCCTTACAATCCCGACCCTCGCGGCCCGGTCGGCCCCTGGCTGTAGGCGCGCTCCATGCATGGAGGCGGCGAACCCGGGCGTCCTGAGAGGAAGTCAGAATGTCACAGTCGAAATCGCGCCAGCCGGTGGTCCCGGGTTCGACGGGCTCCTACGCCGTTCTCCCTCTGCGCGACATCGTCGTCTTCCCGCACATGATCGTGCCCCTGTTCGTGGGCCGCGAGAAGTCGATCCGCGCCCTTGAGGAGGCCGTGCGCACGGACCGCCATATCCTGCTCGCCACGCAGATCAACGCGGGCGACGACGATCCGGCGACCGATGCGATCTACAAGATCGGCACCCTCGCCTCCGTGCTCCAGCTCCTGAAGCTGCCCGACGGCACCGTGAAGGTGCTGGTCGAAGGCGTCGGCCGCGCGAAGGTCACGGGCTTCACCCGCTCGGACGAGTATTACGAGGCCACGGCGGAAGCCCTGCACGACGAGCTCGGCGACCGCGTCGAGGCCGAGGCGCTCGCGCGCTCCGTGCTGTCGGAGTTCGAGAACTACGTCAAGCTCAACAAGAAGATCTCGCCCGAGGTCGTCTCCGCCGTGACCCAGATCGACGAGCCCTCCAAGCTCGCCGACACGATCGGCTCGCATCTGCTCGTCAAGATCTCCGACAAGCAGGGCATCCTGGAGACGCCCACCGTGGCGCAGCGCCTCGAGCGCGTGCTGTCGCTGATGGAGAGCGAGATCTCCGTGCTCCAGGTGGAGAAGCGCATCCGGACCCGCGTCAAGCGGCAGATGGAGAAGACCCAGCGCGAGTACTACCTGAACGAGCAGATGAAGGCGATCCAGAAGGAGCTGGGCGACTCCGAGGATGGCCGCGACGAGTTGGCCGAGCTGGAAGAGAAGATCGAGAAGACCAAGCTCTCCAAGGAGGCTCGCGATAAGGCCACTGCCGAGCTGAAGAAGCTGCGGCAGATGTCGCCGATGTCGGCCGAGGCGACCGTCGTGCGCAACTACCTCGACTGGATGCTCGGCATCCCGTGGGGCAAGCGCTCGAAGATCAAGAAGGACCTGCTCGGCGCCCAGGCGCTGCTCGACGAGGACCATTTCGGCCTCGACAAGGTCAAGGAGCGGATCGTCGAGTACCTCGCGGTGCAGCAGCGCGCGAACAAGCTCACCGGCCCGATCCTGTGCCTCGTCGGTCCCCCCGGCGTCGGCAAGACCTCGCTCGGCAAGTCCATCGCCAAGGCGACGGGTCGCGAGTTCGTCCGGATGTCGCTCGGCGGCGTGCGGGACGAGGCCGAGATCCGCGGTCACCGCCGGACCTATATCGGCTCGATGCCCGGCAAGATCGTGCAGTCGATGCGCAAGGCCAAGACCTCGAACCCGCTCATCCTGCTCGACGAGATCGACAAGATGGGCATGGATTTCCGCGGCGATCCGTCGGCGGCGCTCCTCGAGGTGCTCGACCCTGAGCAGAACAGCACCTTCAACGACCACTACCTGGAGGTGGATTACGACCTCTCGAACGTGATGTTCGTGACCACGGCCAACACCCTCAACATCCCGGGCCCGCTCATGGACCGGATGGAGGTGATCCGCATCGCCGGCTATACCGAGGAGGAAAAGGTCGAGATCGCGCGCAAGCACCTGATCCCGAACGCCCTGAAGAAGCACGGCCTCGGAACGGACGAGTGGTCGATCGACGATGACGGCTTGATGATGCTGGTCCGCCGCTACACGCGGGAGGCCGGTGTCCGCAACCTGGAGCGCGAGCTGTCCAACCTGATCCGCAAGGCGGTGAAGGAGATCCTGATCACCAAGACCAAGTCGGTCGCGGTGACCACGGAGACCCTGCCGGTCTTCCTCGGGCCGCCGAAGTTCCGCTACGGCGAGATCGACGCGGACGATCAGGTCGGCGTGGTGACGGGTCTGGCCTGGACCGAGGTCGGCGGCGAGCTGCTGACGATCGAGGGCGTCATGATGCCCGGCAAGGGCAAGATGACGGTCACCGGCAACCTGAAGGACGTGATGAAGGAGTCGATCTCGGCGGCGGCGAGCTATGTCCGCTCCCGCGCGATCGATTTCGGGATTGAGCCGCCGCTCTTCGACCGGCGCGACATCCACGTCCACGTGCCTGAAGGCGCGACCCCGAAGGACGGTCCGTCGGCCGGCATCGCCATGGCCACCGCGATCATCTCGACGCTGACCGGGATCCCGGTCCGCCGCGACGTCGCGATGACCGGCGAGGTGACGCTCCGTGGCCGGGTCCTGCCGATCGGCGGCCTGAAGGAGAAGCTGCTCGCCGCGCTGCGCGGCGGCATCAAGACGGTGCTGATCCCCGAGGAGAACGCCAAGGACATCGCCGAGGTGCCCGACAGCGTGAAGAACGGGCTGGAGATCGTGCCCGTGTCGCGGATGGATCAGGTGCTGGAAAAGGCGCTGGTCCGTCAGCCCGTGGCAATCGAGTGGGAGGAGCCGCTGCCCGTGGCCAAGCCCGCCCGGTCCGAGGAGGATGGTGCCGCCTTCGTGGCCCACTGACCGCACGGCCGATGGAACGATGACAGGAAAGCCCCCGGGGATTGCCCCCGGGGGCTTTTTTCGTGGGGGAGGGCCGGATGCGTATCCTGCTGATCAATCCGAACACCAGCGCCACCGTGACCGATCTCGTCGCCGGCCATGTCCGGGCTCAGCTGGGTGAGCGAGCCGAACTGCGCGCCGTCACCGGCCGGTTCGGCGCCCGCTACATCGTGAGCCGCAGTGCCGCGGCCATTGCAGGCCACGCCGCTCTCGAGGCCCTGGCCGAGCACGAAGCGGGGTGCGATGCCGTCTTTCTCGCCTGTTTCGGCGATCCGGGCCTGTTTGCCCTGCGCGATCTCTCGCGGGTGCCGGTGATCGGGATGGCGGAGGCGGCCTGCCTTGAGGCTTCCGCCCGTGGGCCGTTCGGGATCGTCACCGGTGGGGCCGCCTGGGAGCCGATGCTGCGGGAGTTCGTGAGCATGCTGGGCCTCGCCGATCAGCTCGCCGCGATCCGCACGGTTGCGCCGAGCGGCGGTGAGATCGCCCGCGATCCGGACGCTGCTCTGGACGCATTGGCAGAGGCCTGCCGTGCCTGCGCGGCGGTCGGCGCTGACAGCGTGATCCTGGGGGGAGCGGGGCTCGCGGGTCTCGCATCGCGCCTGGCACCGCGTGTTCCGCGCCCGCTGATCTGCTCCGTCGAGGCCGGAACTCGGGCGGTCCTGACGGCTCTGCGCGGAGGTTCTTCGCGCCGGGCGGCCCCGCCGCCCGTCGAGACCATCGGCCTCGCGCCGGTCTTGGCGACACGGCTGGCCGCCCCCGAATAGCGTTCCCCGCACCTCAGGTCAGGCCGAGAGGCGCCAGATCTTGCGCCTGACGGGCTGCATGCCGTAACGGTCGGGCATGGGGCGGTTAGCTCAGTTGGTAGAGCGTCTCCTTTACACGGAGAGGGTCGGGGGTTCGAGTCCCTCACCGCCCACCATATTTTTCTGTGACTTAGCCAGAACTTGCGCTTCCGTTGACCGTTAGGTCTCCGGTTGCTCTCCAACAACCCGCGATTTTGCAGCGCAAAGAAGAGCGTGGCGCAGTCTGCGCAAAGCCTCAAAGATCTTCGAACACCCGATCGAGATCCTGAACGGACCGTTGGATCGAGAAGCGCGCGATGACCGTGCTCCGCCCTTCTGCCGCCAAGCGTGATGCCAGCGTGTGATCGCTCATCAGCGATCGCAAGGCCTCGGCGAGGGCCGCGCTGTCCCCCGGCGGATAGAGCAATCCGTTCGTCCCATGATCGATGATCTCACCCACGCCGCCGCCCCGCGTGGCGACCACGGGACGCCCCAGCGCTAGGCCCTCGACGATGACGCGTCCGAATGGCTCCGGATCGATCGATGTGTGCGCGACGATGTCGACCGCCGCCATGAGGCGCGGGACATCCTTCCGGAAGCCCAGGAATTTAACCCGATCCGACAGAGACCTCTGATCGACGCGGGCGCGGAGGCGATCGAAATAGGCGCTGTCCTGATAGGTCGCATCGCCGACGATGATCGCCTGCAGGCCCGGAATGCGGTCAAGGGCTTCGATCAGAACATGCTGGCCCTTCCATTCGGCGATACGGCCGAACACGCCGACCGTCGGCAGATCCGAAAGGCCGGCTTCCCGCAGGACGGGGCCGCGATCCGCACCTGAGGCCCCCGGGGGAAAATCCGCCGCGAAATCGAAGCCGTTATAGACGACCGAGATCTTGTCACCCTCGCCGCCGCATTCGATCAGGGCCTCCCGGGCGGCCTGGGAATTCGTCACCACATGGGCGGTCATATGATTGGCGAAGAAAACCAGCGCTCGCCGCATCAGCGGCGAGAAGCTGCGATCCGTCACCAGATCATGCAGGATCCAGACGAACGGCCTGCGCGCGAGGCGTGCGGCAAGGCCCGCCAGGAACAGCGACTTCTGGCTGTTGGCGCAAACCACATCGACGCCGCGGAATTCCCTGATGAGCGCACGCACGGCCGCGAAGATGCCCGTCAGGGCCGAGGAGACATCCCGGATGCTCGACCCGCGCTTCAACTTCAAGATCCGAGCGGCCGCCTTCACGGTTTTCGCGCTCGCCCCCGCATCGACGAGATCTTTGATCAGCGGGCCGTCATCGAGGAAGACGACCGGCCAGAGGCGACCGCTCTGACGGGCCTGAAGGACGATATCGCGGAGAAAGAGTTCGGCGCCCCCATAATGGGCCGCATGCGTGACGAACAAGATTTTCTTCATGGTGCGTTCCGAGCCATGACCAACATGCGCGACACGCTGATGGTGCAGACGACAATGCCGGCGCCGGCGAAAACGTCCGTCGGCGCGCTGAACGTTGTGTTGCGAGACGAGCGCTTCATCAGGCGATCGGATCCTGTTCCCTCGCACCGCAACAACCCGAGCCGACGACACCGCTACGAGGCCGATCGATCCTGAGACGAGGCCGACCGGCCGACGCGCGACCCTTCGCCCTGATGCGCGCCCTCGTACCGAGCCGGTGTCCCGTTGGGCGGAGCGCGGCTCTAAACCTTTGTCGCAACGCGCTCTCTTGCGCCGAACCGGCATCCACGTCGGCGGAGCGCGCTCTAGAGGTTGTACCGGCTGTCGGTACCCGATCGAGCCATGGTCAGCTCGATGAACCGGGACATCTCGCGGGTGAAGCGGTCCAGGCCGAATTCCGACGCCCGACGGGCGATCCGCTCGGGATCGAAGGCGATTTGCCGGCTCCGCTCGACGGCGTCGATCAGGCCATCGACCGTCTGTTCCTGGAAGAACGTGCCGGTGATCCCGTCCTGGACGGTTTCCGTTGCCCCGCCGCGCGCATACGCGATGACCGGGCGACCGCTCGCCATCGCCTCGACCGGCACGATGCCGAAATCCTCCTCCCCCGGGAAGATCAAGGCTTGGCAGCGCGCGTAGTGATGCTTGAGGACCGCAAAAGGCTGCGGCCCGAGGATCTTCACCGTGGGACCCGCCAGGCTGCGCAATTCGCGCAGCATCTCGCCGCCGCCGATGACGACGAGAGGCTTCTGCAACCGGTTGAACGCTTCGACGGCCAATTCCGGCCGCTTGTATCGGACAAGCTCGCCAACCATCAGGTAGAAATCGCCGAGCTCGTGGTCGGGAACGATGGCGAAGGCGTCCGTATCGACGGGCGGATAGACCACCGTTGCGTGGCGCCGATAATAGGTTTCGATGCGACGGGCGACGGTGGCCGAGTTCGCCACGAATTCATGCACCCGGTTGGCGGAAATGGAGTCCCAGTTGCGGATGTAATGTGCCGCAGGGGGCATGATGAGGCGGTTGATGAAACTCGTGCGCTCCCTGTAGTCATGGAACATGTTCCAGACGTAGCGCATCGGCGAATGGCAATAGCAGATATGTGTCGCCGCAGAGGGTGGGATGATGCCTTTCGCAGGGCCCGACTCGCTGCTGATCACGAGGTCGTAGCCGCGCAGGTCGAGCTGCTCCAGAGCCATGGGCATGAGCGGCAGGTACGACTTGTATTTCGCGACCGAGAACGGCAATCGGCCGATGAACGACGTCTTGATCTGGTGCGCCTTGATGGTCGCAGAGATCGCCGTCGGGTCGTAAGCGTGCGTGAAGATATCCGCGTTCGGATACATGTTGCACAGGGCTTCCACGACCTTCTCGCCGCCGCGCATCCCCACGAGCCAATAATGAACAATCGCAACTTTCATTCAGTTGGCCTCATGTGAAGATTTGTTTTATCGATATCGTTGTGACGGTGCGAAGTCCGGATCCGATGACGCGGGGCGCGCTGCATCGCTCTTGGCCCTAGCCCGGCGCGTTCCACCGCGGCCTGCGCGCCTCTGCACCGCAGCGCGCGGCGGACCCGTCCAGCTACCGACGAGACCGTGGTGCCGCATCGGTTGCACCCGGATGTGGATTGTGAAGCACCCTGGGGCGTGCCGGCTTGGCGGATCGCCAGAGCCGTTCCCGTTCGCGGTGCGATCGGGAACGACGCTAAGCCCCTGTCCTGCACGCTTTCGTACATCGAGCCCCCGCCGGCTTCGGCGGGGCGCGCGCTAGCGGATGCTCTTCAGCTGCGCTCCGGGGAGCTGGCCGGCCGCCTGCTCGGATCCGAGCTCGCTGCGCCCGGTCTCGGCAAAATCGGGCCGCCGGTTGATGCGGACGCGGATGACATCCTCGGGGAAGACGGGCGTGCTCTCCTCGGCGGCGATCTCCTGCGCCTTTCCGTCGACCTTGCGGACGATGCTGTAGGAAATGCGGGCGTTCCGGTCGCTCGCCTTGGAGATGTACCCGTCGGTTTCCGACAGCAGCGCCTGAGCCGTGCTGATCTTCTCCTTGGTTTCCTGCATCTTCAGCGAAACGTCGTGGATTTCGTCGGAAACCGAGTTCTTGAACTTGTTGCGCAGCTCCAGGCTGTCGCGATCGGCCTTGCTCAGCTCCTGCTGGGCGCGGAGGATCGAGGTCGAGATATCGAGCTTGGACGATTCGAATTGCGCGAGCTGCTGTTCGAGGGTCGATTGCCGCGCATTGACGGTCAGGCCCTTGTTCATGAGGGTATCGACCGCATCCCGCTCGCGCTTGGCGAGTTCGATCTGCCGCTGCTGAGACTGCGCCCGCTCGTTGAGCGAGGTGACTTCCTGAGCGAGCAGAACCTTGAGCGCCTCGTAGGATTTGAGCTGCGCGCGCATCGACTCCTTGCGCGACTGGAAGATGTTGACCTGTTGCTTGATGAAATCGCGAACGGTCGGGTTGTTCGCCTGATTGTTGACCTCGGCGGGGAACGAGACGCTGTTGGCGTCGGCCAGTTCCGCGTTCAGACGCGCGAGCCGTGTCATGTAGGAGGACAGGGTCAGCTGGAGGACGTTGAGATCCCCCTCGCCGCTGATCGATTCCCGCTCCGGCCGCTCGTCGGCGGTCCGGCGGAACCCGCCCGCGATGCCGACCGCCTGGAGGACCGTGAGGTTGGGCCGGTACGGGTAATCACCGGCCTTCGTCACCGGGCCGAGGATGTAGAACGGGCGATACTGGGTGATCTCGATCGCGATCTCCGGCCGCTTGACGGTGCCGATCTTCTTGACCAGCCCCTCCGCGATGACATCGGACAGCTCGCTCGTCGTCTTACCGGCCGCCTTCACGTCGCCGATCAGGGGCATCGACATGTAGCCCGATGAATTGATCGTGTACTCGCCTGAGATCGCATCCCATTCGTAGACCTGAGCCTGCGAGGCACGCCATTCGCTGGCCCGCACGCGCGTCTTGTCGCCTGCACCGAGCTTGTAGTCGCCTTCGAGGGCGTGGCCGCTCGCCGGCAGCATCACGATCAGGACGACCAGCGAACAGACGACGGCCAGGGCTCTCGATCCGGCGCGGCGCATGCGTTTTATTCGGCGGTTCCAACCGCCCGCATGTTTATCCATGATGGTAATCCTTACGCATTGCCGATCCGGGAATTAAGCCATTCCTAATATCGGATCCAGGCGGAAACCCGCCTGATCTAAGAACTTGGTGTCCGGTCCGGCCGCAATCCGACATGGCCCGCCCAGATCGGCCCCCGCTCATGCGGGGACCGGGCGCTTCAGGAACAGGCGCCGGCCACCCCGATGCGTCCCCGATCCGCATCGGGCGAAAGGGCGCGCCATGCCGCTGCATCCGGGACTGTGCCGGGAAGGCCCAGCCGCGTCCAGGCCCGGGAACCGGCTCCTCAGGTTGGAGAATGCGCAGATCCTGCGGGCGCGATACGGGATCGCGCGGCATCGGCGGGCCAGCCTCCGGAGGGGCGGCGTTCGCGCGTCCGGACCGGCTCGCCGTACGGGGCGTGAACGTCATGATGCCGCTCATCGATCCGGTGCCTCCTGGGCTGATCGCGCAGCCGCTTCGGCGCGATCTGACGCCGAACTCATATGGCGACCAATAGAGCGGTCTTCAGCCGCGCGTCGCGTCACGCCCGGATATACAGGAAGACGGGCGGAAACACCTATTGGCTGATCACGCGACGCTCAAAAGGGTTTCTCGGCAAAGGCCCGGCGGATGAAACAGGCAAGAACATTGCCATGCGCGATCCGTCGCGCCGCGTGGGGCGGGCCGCCACAGGCGCCGGGTCGTGTCGCTGCTTGGCGCCGCTGCTCCGGTGAGCGGAGGGATGACCGATGGTTTCGCGCCTGTGCATCACAGCCGCTTGGCCGACGCGACGCGACGGCGTTGGATCCACCCGGCGATGCGGCACCACAGCCTGTTCGGAAGCCAGTACAGCTTCACCACCATCGCGCAGGCGGCCAGGAGCAGCAGGAACAGGTACGCCACCGCGTTCAGCATCAGGCCCGGGGGCTCGTCGGCCTCGGCCCGGTCGTACCAGAGCGGGTCATCGTACCGGCGCGGATCATTATCGTCCAACACTGGGATCTCTCCATCACGCGCCGGGGCGCGGCAGGAGACGTTAGCAAATCATTTACCAATGCCGCTGTCACGATCGACTGATGAATCGGCGGCCGACGGACCCGGAAATTTCCTGTGGGTTTCCCACGGATCGGCGCCGGTTCGGCCGCGATGGCTTGTGCGTCGCTTGCCTTGCGGCGCGGCGGGCAAAACGCTAGGGATCAGAGCCCCTAAACGGGGTGTCGGGGTGTGGCGCAGTCTGGTAGCGCACCTGGTTTGGGACCAGGGGGTCGTAGGTTCGAATCCTATCGCCCCGACCATTTGTTCAGGAGCCTGTCGCGTCAGATGCCGAGTGCCCGCATCTTCCGTCCGTCTCGGGATGCCACGCAGTCCGGCCTTGCCCGGACCAAGCAATGGATCCTGGAGTTCGACCGGACCAGCCCGCGCGAGATCGATCCGCTCATGGGCTGGAACGGATCCTCCGACATGATGCAGCAGGTCCGGCTGGAATTCGACACGGAAGAGGAGGCGGTGGCCTACGCCAAGCGCGAGGGCATCGCCTACCGTGTCGAGCAGCCGGCCAAGCCCGCGGCCCGCAAGGGCCTGTCCTACTCGGACAATTTCAAGTTCAACCGGACCGCGCCCTGGACGCATTAGGGCGCTCTGCGCCGGCGTGGATGTCGGTTCGGCGCGAGAGGGCGCGTCAAAACAAAGGCTGAGTGCCGCGCTCGATGGCAGCGCGATCGGGCACGGCTCTGGCGCGTCAGGCGCCCCGCCGCGCCCGCCATGCCGGGTAAGGCGACTCGCCCGGCGGCCGCATTTGGCTGAGCTTCATGGGTTGCGCGTCGAGGGGTTGGCACAACTCGGCGTAGATCGTCGCGCTGCCGGCGCCGTACTGCTCGGCCTCCTCGGCCGAGAAGGCGAAGTAGCCCCGCCTGAAGCCCGCGAGCCGCATCGCGGCATGGCACATCGGGCAGGGGCGCCCGCTCGCGTACATCACGCAGTCGGAGAGGTCGCGGCGGCCCAGGATCCGGCTCGCCTCGCGCAACGCCACCATCTCGGCATGGGCGCTCGGATCGTTGGTCGCGTGGACCGTGTTGGCGGCCCGCACAAGGACGGCGCCGTCGCGCACGATCACGGCCCCGTAGGGCGCGCCGCCGGCCGCGACATTCTCGGCGGCGAGCGCGACGGCCTCGCCGATATAGGTCTCGTGCGTGGACATGATCCGGCCCCCTCGCTCGCGCTCCAACGCCGGGGATGGCCGGGAGTTCAGAACGCGTAGCGCACCGTGCAGGAGGGCAGGGACTCGGCGAGCAGCGCCTTGAAGCGGGCGAGCCACTTGCCCTTCCAGCCGGTCCGATAGCGCAGGTTGGTGCCCCCGCCCTCCGAGATCTTGGCCTCCTGGATGTCCGGCCGCCACAGGAGATCCTCGGCGCGGGGATGCCAGCCGAGGTTCACCGCATGCAGATCCGCGTTGTGGGTCAGCATGATGATCTCGCATTTGAGCTGCGCCCGGGCGGCGTCCGAGAGCGTGGCGTCGATCTCGGCGAAGAGGGCGCGCCAATCGGCCTCCCAGCCCTCGTAGAGGATCACCGGCGAGAAATTGGCGTGGACCTCGTAGCCGGCCGCCACGAAGTCGTTGATGGCGGCGATCCGCTCCGGCATCGGCGCCGTGCGCACGTCGACGACCCGGGCGATGCGCGCCGGCATGAGCGAGAACCGGATCCGCGTCTTGCCCTGCGGATCGTAATCCAACAGGGCGCGGTTCACGGTCTTGGTGGCGAAGGACGCCTTCGCGTTCGGCAGGCCGCGGAACAGCGCGATCATACGCGCGACGCCGCTGCTCACCGCGGCATCGACCGAGAGGTCGCCGTTCTCCCCGATGTCGTAGACCCAGAAGGCCGGATCGATCAGGTCCGGCGCCGGCAGGGGCCCCTGGCGCGCGGCATGACGGCCGATCGCCGCGCAGGCCTGTTCGATGTTCACGAACAGCGAGATCGGATTGGCGAAGCCCTTGCGGCGCGGCACGTAGCAATAGGCGCAGGCCATCGCGCAGCCGTTGGAGGTCGAGGGCGCGATGAAATGGGCGCTCCGGCCGTTCGGCCGCATGGTGAGACCCTTCTTCACCCCGAGGACGAGGGTCGAGCGCTTGATCCGCACCCAATCGTCCACGGATCCGGCATTCCCGTGCAGATCCGGGATGTTCCAGTGCGAGGGCACCGTGATGCGTTCGGCATCGGGGAAGCGCGCCAGGATCTCCTGGCCGAGCGGGAAATCCGCCACCGCGGGTTCCTGGTAGATCCTTCGGATATCGAGGAGATCGCGCGTGAGAGCCATGACGAATCCGGGGCCCGGACGCGGCCCGACGCCCGATATGGTGTCGGGCCGCAGGGCGGGAACGGCTTGCGACTCGTCGTCCTGGGGCAGCGCTCGGCTTCCGGATGCGTCCTGTGTTGCGCGGCCGCGCGGTGAGCCATGACATGTCCGGCTGAAAGTCCGTGGCGCCACAAAGCCGGGACAAATCCCGGTGTCTATGGACGCCGGTTGCTCTGCAACATTATCTTACGATTCATGGGGGAGAATCGCGCGTCTCTGGGTAGACGCGCGTCGACTGTCCGGGATCAGGAGATGACTGTTCCGCTGCCCGCGGGCCTGAGTGAAGCTGCCCGTCCGGCCGAGCTGCTCGCGCGCGCCCTCGTTCGGAGCGACCAGCTCCAAGCCATGCGCGGCAGCGTCCTGGCGGCGATTCCGGTCAACATGCTCCTCGGTCTGGCCAGCACATGGGTCGCCTTTCACAGCGGCCATGGTGAGGCTGGCGCCATCTGGTTCACGGTCTCCACGGCCGTCAACCTCCTGCGGATCGGCCTGTGCCGCGCTCCCTGTCTCGGGCTGGGCCTGACGCCGGACACGACGCCCGCCATGGCCGCCGCGTCCCTGCGGTCCGCCGATCGGCACCTGTGCGCCTGCATCGCGGCGGCATTCCTGTCCGGCTTGGTCTGGGCCTGCCAGCCCCTGCTCTGCGAGGGCTACACCTCGGCGCAGACCCTGTTCTACCTCGTGATCACCTGCGGCATCACGGCCGGCGCGGTGACGCACGGGACGGCGTATGCGCGGATCCCGCTGGCCTTCATCCTGCCGCCGCTGCTCTCGGTCACCGTCTGCCTCGTCGCGGCCGGCGATTTCGACCGGGACTGCCTCGCGGCCTGCGTGCTGCTCTACCTCCTGGCCCTGACGCATACGGCGTTCCGGAGCGAGGCCGGTTTCTGTGAGGCGAGCCGGATCAAGAACGAGGCGACCGCGCTGGCGCGATCCCGCGCTGAGGCCCATGCAAGCGTGAGCGCCCTGGCCGATGAGATGCGCCGCCGCGCCACGCACGACGACCTGACCGGTCTCTTCAATCGGGCCGGCTTCATTCAACAGGCGGAAAGTCGCCTCCAGGCCGGCGCGATCAGCCTGCTGCTGCTCGATCTCGACGGCTTCAAGCTCGTCAACGACGTCTACGGCCACAAGGCCGGCGACCGGGTGCTGGTCGAGGTGGCCCGACGCATCCGCGCCGTGCTGCCGGGCAACGGCCTCGCGGCGCGGCTCGGGGGGGATGAGTTCGCGGTGCTGTACGATCCCGCCGCGTCCGGCATCCCCCAGGATCAGCTCGCGGCGAGTCTCGTCGCGGCGGTCGCGCAGCCGCTGGACGGGTTCGATGCGGGCCGGCTCGGGGTGAGCATCGGCGTTCATTCCGGCACGGAGCCGAGCCTGACGGAGATGTTGAGCTGCGCCGACGCGGCTCTGTATGCCGCGAAGGCGGCCGGGCGGAACCATTACCGGATGTTCGATGCGGGCCTGCGCGAGCGTCTGCAGATCCGCCGCGATCTGGAGCGCGACCTCTCGACGGCCCTCGCGGAGGCCGATTTGGAGGTGTGGTTCCAGCCGATCTATGCCCTGGACGCGCAGACGCTGGTGGGGCTCGAAGCCCTGGTGCGCTGGCAGCACCCGCGGCTCGGCTGGATCGCGCCGCCCGACCTGGTCGTCACGGCGGCGACCGCTGGGCTGACCGAGTCGCTGCTGCGCTACATCCTCGAACAGGTCTGCGCGATGATGCAGATCCTGCGCGCCCGGGGCCTCGGGACGGTGCGCGTCGCCATGAACGTCTCCCCGCAGGAGATGGCCCAGGTGCCGGTGGACGAGATCGTCATCGAGCGATTGAACCGCCTCGATCTGCCGCCCGCGATGCTGGAGATCGAGATCACCGAGGAAACCGCGCTTGATATCGCGGCCGTTCAGGGCAAGCTGCACGGCCTGTCCCGCGCGGGCATCCGCGTGGCCCTCGACGATTTCGGCATCGGCTACTCGTCGCTTTCGTCGCTGCGCCAGCTTCGGGCGGACCGGATCAAGATCGACCGGAGCTTCGTGACGGGCCTCAGCGACTCGGACGACAAGCGCGGCCTTGTCCTCGCGGTCCTCGGCCTCGGCCGCATGCTCGGGCTTGAGGTCGTGGCCGAAGGGGTCGAATCCGACGAGGATCTCCGCACCCTGCAGACGATGGGCTGCCCGTTCCTCCAGGGCTACCACCTCGGCCGGCCGATGCCGGTGCCTGAACTGGAGGCCAAGGTGTTCGCGAACCGCATCGCGGCGGCCTGAGAAGACGGTCCGGATCGCCCGCTCGATCGGCGTCGATCCAGCCCCCTTTGACAGAGTTGTGAGCACGTCCAGGTGAACCCTTCGGCCCGGTGTGCATTCCTCTGGGCCGTTCGGCACTGGCCGAGCCGCGCTGCGATGCGACCGCGCGGCCGGGCGGTCGCGGGGTATTCAGTGCGATATGCTCACGGAAGTGCGTTTTGAGAGCATAACCTCTGGAAAACGTCCGTTTTCAAATTCGATCGTTCGAATGGGTAATTGCTTAACCTGAGCGGTACGGCATGGTGACTGCTCAGATGATTATGGAATTTGCAATGCGCGCAGCGCGAAAGCGCAACGCCGCCTACGGCGTGGCCGCCCTGTCGATCGCCTGGGCGGCCCCCGCCCAGGCCGAGATGCGGATCGAGGCGGCGAAGATCACCGGCGGCGATCTCTGGATCATCGGGTATGCCGACGACCCGGATACCGAGATCACGCTCGACGGCCAGTTCCCACATCGGACGGACAGCAACGGCTATTTCGAGTTCCGCGTCGTCTATCACCCGGCCACCTGTATCGCGACGCTTCAAACGCCGAAGCAGTCGCGCAGTGTGGTGATCGCAGGCTGTGGGCAGCAGGGGCCGCAGGCGCCCGGCCTCGTCGGACCGCAGGGTCCACGGGGCGAGGCGGGTCCGCGAGGGGAAACCGGGCCGGCCGGCCAGCCCGGCGCGATGGGTATGCCGGGCCCGGCCGGTCCGCCCGGTCTGAGGGGGGCTGCGGGCGCGCCGGGTGAGCCCGGTCGGCCCGGACCGGCCGGCGAAGCCGGGAGTATGGGGGAGACCGGGCCGATGGGTCCGATGGGGCCGATGGGCCCCCGCGGAGCCCAGGGGCCGCCCGGGCCAGCCGGTCCGCCCGGAAAGGCCGCCCCGCCCGTCGCCGTGCAGAGGGTGGCGCCGGTACCCCGGCGAGCGCCGATCAAGCCGCGCCCGAACCGGGAGGCGCCCCTCCCGGACGCGTCGCCCGAGGTCGAGCCGGGCGGAGGCGTGACGTCCGACGACCGGTACTGAACCGTGCCCGGCCGCGTCGGCGCGGCCGGCTCCGCGACGCGTCAGCTCCGGTAGTGATCCCGATACCAGCGGACGAACCGCTCCACGCCGACCTCGATGGGCGTGCTCGGCGCATAGCCCACCGCGGCCGCGAGATCCTCGACATCCGCATAGGTGGCGGGCACGTCGCCGGGCTGCATCGGGAGGAAGTCCTTGCGCGCCTTGCGGCCGAGGCACGTCTCCAGGATTTCGATCAGGCGCAGGAGCTGCACCGGCTGATGGGTGCCGATGTTGTAGACCCGGTAGGGTGCGCTGCTGGTGCCGGGGTCGGGCGCGTCCGAATTCCAGGCCGGATTGCCGCGGGCGGGCGCCGCCGCGAGGCGAACCACGCCTTCGACGACGTCGTCGATGTAGGTGAAATCGCGCCGCATCTGCCCCTGGCCGAACACCTTGATGGGCTCATCCGCCAGGATCGCCCGGGTGAACAGGAACAGCGCCATGTCGGGCCGGCCCCAGGGGCCGTAGACCGTGAAGAAGCGCAGGCCGCTGCACGGGATGCCGTAGAGGTGGCTGTAGCTGTGGGCGAAGAGTTCGTTGGCCTTCTTGGTCGCCGCGTAGAGGCTGACCGGATGATCGACGTTCTGGTGGACCGAGAACGGCATCTGCGTCACCGCACCGTAGACCGAACTCGACGAGGCGTAGAGGAGGTGCCCGACGCGCGCGTGCCGGCAGCCCTCCAGCACGTTGAGGAAGCCGTCGATGTTGCTCCGCGTGTAGGCGTGCGGGTTCTCGATCGAGTGGCGCACGCCCGCCTGCGCGGCGAGGTGGATGACCGTGTCGAAGGCCTGTTCCCGGAAGACGGCCTCCATGCCGGCGCGGTCGGCCAGATCGATTTTTCGGAACGTGAACGTGTCGAAGGGTTCGAGCGTATGGAGGCGGCTCTCCTTGAGAGCGACATCGTAATAGTCGTTCAGGTTGTCGAGCCCGACGACGGTGCAACCCGCCTCCAGGCAGCGCCGGGCCACATGATAGCCGATGAACCCGGCCGCCCCGGTCACCAGGACATGTTTCATGGCGTGCTCCGAGGCTGCGGCACGGCCCCGTATGCGGGCCGGGACGCGCAGGGGCTCTCTCGTATCGGCCCCCCATATACCCGCTGCACGGGCCGATTGTAGACCCGTCAAGCCGCAGGCGAGGCACGACCTTCGATCCGAGCAGCCTCGGACGGCTGGGAGAGCGGCGTGACCTTCAGCCGACCGGCCGCAGCGCGTCCCCGCGCGCGATCGCCCCGCCGGCGATCACTTCCGCGTAGACGCCGAGGTCGCGGTGGCCGAGCCGCGCGTCGAGCGTCCAGGGGATATCGCAGTTGCGGATGCCGCTCGCCGGATCGACGTTGGTGGCCGCGCACCGCACCGTCCGCTTGGTGATCTTGAGCCGCAGCCCGCTCGGCGCCTCGATCACCCGGCCGACCATTTCCAGCTCGGCGAAGGGCGCCAGCCCCTCGACCAGCAGGTTGCCGCGGAAGCGCAGCGGATCGACCGGAGTGCCGAGATAATCCTCCAAAGCCGCCACGCTTGCCCGGTTGATCAGCGAGACGTAGCCGATGGGCGAGTCCGTGAAGCGGTATTGCGGCGGGGCCGCGAGCACCTTGGGCTCACCGCGCAGGCTCTCGGGGACGAAGCGCCGCATGAGATCGGCGAGGCCGTCCCGCCCGGCTTCGGTGTCGAGCCGGAAGGCCTGCGGCTCGCCGTAGCCCTCGACGGTCAGCGTCGCCGTGGCGTCGTCGTAGCGGGTGCGCAGGCGGGCCAAAGCCTCATCGCGCATGAGCATCAGGTACTTGGTCTTCGGCTGATGCCGCGGGGCGACTTCATTGAAGCCCGACGGGCCGTTCTCGATCGCGTAGAGCCGGTCGCCGGGAAAAAATCCGCTGGTTTCGAGGTTGGCCCGTTCTACGGGTTCGGGGCTCAGGCCCTTCACCGGATAGCGATAGAGGGCGCTGACGTGAATCAATGCGGTCATGCGCGGAGCGTGGCCCTGAAATGATCCGTCGCGCAAGAGCCTCGCCGCCCCTTGTGGTGCCCATTTGCAACACCACATCGGGTCTACCGGCGGCCATCTACGGCGCTGGGGCCCTCGTGCGGCGGAGTGCCGGAGGGCGACGTTTCGGTGGCGCCGCGCCTCTCATCGGGCGGCGGATGCCGGTACGGGAGGGTTGTGCATGAATTTCGAAAAATACACCGAGCGCGCACGCGGCTTCGTGCAGGCGGCTCAGAACCTCGCGATGCGCGAGGGACATCCCCAGCTTCAGCCGGGCCACCTGCTCAAGGTCCTGCTCGACGATCCGGAGGGCCTGTGCGCCGGCCTGATCGATCGCGCGGGCGGTCAGTCGCGCGTGGCTCTGGCCCAGACCGAGCAGTGGCTCGCCAAGCAGCCGAAGGTGTCCGGCAACGCGTCTCCCCCGCAGGCGACGCGCGAGCTGATGCGCCTGTTCGACACCGCCGAGAAGGCCGCCGAGAAGGCGGGCGATTCCTACGTGACGGTGGAGCGGCTGCTCCTGGCGCTCGCGGTCGAGAAGGATTCCGAGGCCGGCAAGGCGCTGCAGGCGGCGGGCGTCACCCCCGCCTCGCTGAACGCGGCGATCAACGCGCTGCGCAAGGGCCGCACCGCCGACAACGCCTCGGCCGAGAACGCCTACGACGCGCTGAAGAAGTATGCCCGCGACCTCACCGAGGCCGCCCGGGACGGCAAGCTCGACCCGGTGATCGGCCGCGACGAGGAGATCCGGCGGACCATCCAGGTCCTGTCCCGGCGCACCAAGAACAACCCGGTGCTGATCGGCGAGCCCGGCGTCGGCAAGACCGCGATCGTCGAGGGTCTGGCCCTGCGCATCGTCAACGGCGACGTGCCGGAGAGCCTGCGCGACAAGCGCCTGCTCGCCCTCGACATGGGCGCGCTGATCGCCGGCGCGAAGTATCGCGGTGAGTTCGAGGAGCGGCTGAAGGGTGTGCTCTCCGAGGTCACGGCGGCCGAGGGCGGGATCATCCTGTTCATCGACGAGATGCACACGCTGGTCGGCGCCGGGAAGGCGGACGGGGCCATGGATGCCTCGAACCTGCTGAAGCCGGCGCTTGCCCGCGGCGAGCTGCACTGCGTCGGCGCGACCACCCTCGACGAGTACCGCAAGCACGTCGAGAAGGACGCGGCCTTGGCCCGGCGCTTCCAGCCGGTCTTCGTGTCGGAGCCGACCGTGGAGGACACGGTCTCGATCCTGCGCGGCCTGAAGGAGAAGTACGAGCAGCACCACGGCGTGCGCATCCAGGATTCCGCCCTGGTCGCGGCCGCGACGCTCTCGAACCGCTACATCACCGATCGCTTCCTGCCCGACAAGGCGATCGACCTCGTCGACGAGGCCGGCTCGCGCCTGCGCATGCAGGTCGATTCCAAGCCGGAGGAACTCGACAACATCGACCGCGAGATCGTCCGGCTGAAGATCGAGGCCGAGGCGCTCAAGAAGGAGTCCGATTCCGCCTCCCGCGACCGGCTGGTCCGGCTGGAGAAGGAACTCGGCGATCTCGAAGAGCGCTCGGCGGCGATCACCGCGCGGTGGAAGGCCGAGAAGGACAAGCTCGGCACGGCCGCCGGCCTCAAGAAGAAGCTCGACGAGGCGCGGAACGAGCTCGCCGCGGCGCAGCGCCAGGGCCAGTACCAGCGTGCGGGTGAGCTCGCCTACGGGGTGATCCCGGGTCTGGAGAAGCAGCTCGCCGAGATCGAGGCGAAGGCGGAGAACGGCCGCGACGGCATGATGGAGGAGGCGGTCACGCCCGCCCACGTCGCCGGGGTCGTCTCGCGCTGGACCGGCGTGCCGGTGGACAAGATGCTGGAGGGCGAGCGCGAGAAGCTGCTGGCCATGGAGGAGGCGCTGTCGAAGCGCGTCGTCGGCCAGCACGAGGCGGTGGAGGCGGTCTCGACCGCGGTCCGCCGGGCCCGCGCCGGGCTTCAGGACCCGAACCGGCCGATCGGCTCGTTCATGTTCCTGGGCCCGACCGGCGTCGGCAAGACCGAGCTGACCAAGGCTCTGGCCGGATTCCTGTTCGACGACGACACGGCGCTCGTGCGCATCGACATGTCGGAATACATGGAGAAGCACGCGGTCGCCCGGCTGATCGGCGCGCCTCCGGGCTATGTCGGCTACGAGGAGGGCGGGGCATTGACCGAGGCCGTGCGGCGCCGGCCCTATCAGGTCGTGCTGTTCGACGAGGTCGAGAAGGCGCATCCGGACGTGTTCAACGTCCTGCTGCAGGTTCTCGACGATGGGCGGCTGACGGATGGGCAGGGGCGGACGGTCGATTTCCGCAACACGCTGCTGATCATGACCTCGAATCTCGGGGCCGAGTATCTGGTGAACCAGCCCGCGGGCCAGGACACCGAGGCGGTCCGCGACGAGGTGATGGGCGTGGTGCGGAGCCACTTCCGGCCGGAATTCCTGAACCGGGTCGACGAGATCATCCTGTTCCACCGCCTCGCGCGGTCGGAGATGGGGGCGATCGTCGAGATCCAGCTCGGGCGGTTGCAGAAGCTCCTGGACGATCGCAAGATCACCCTCGACGTGGACGAGGACGCCAAGAACTGGCTCGCCGACAAGGGCTACGACCCGGCCTACGGGGCGCGGCCGCTGAAGCGGGTGATCCAGAAGAACGTGCAGGATCCGCTGGCCGAGCTGGTGCTCTCCGGCAAGGTCCATGACGGCGAGACGGTGCCGGTCCGCCTCGGCCCGCTGGGGCTGATGATCGGCGACGTCACGGTCGGCACCGAGCGCCGGCCGGTCCATGCGACGCTGAACTGAGCGTGTTCCTTGACGGGGCGGTCCGCTTCGGTGGGCCGCCCCGTTCAGTCGCGGCCGAGTGATCGTCGGGCTATGGGCGTCGGGACGGCACGCGAGGCTTATCGGTCCGACACCGATCCGGACGTGCGTCGGGAGCGCCTGATCCGAATCGTGGGCGAACGCTATTGCGGCTGATCGCCGACGACCCGACGGGTCGAGAGTTCAGCCGGCGAAATGCCTTGACCCCCTGGGCCGACGACGATCTGCCAGCTCCCGCGCCCGACTCTTTTCGTCACCGCGGCCCGTCGGCGTGGAATGCTGGAGAGCCACCAAGGCGCCATCACACGATCGATGCCGGTGCACGCCCCGGGCCGGCGTTCAGCTGCGGATCAGCTTCGTGACCACGGCGAGGAGCTGATCCGGCTTGAACGGCTTCGTGATCCAGCCGGTCGCACCGGCGGATCTGGCCTGCTGCTTCATGCCTTCGTCCGACTCGGTGCTCAGGAACAGGATCGGCACGCCGGTGCAGGATGGAACTTGCCGGAGCTGCCGGATCATCTCGATTCCGTTCATCACCGGCATGTTGAGATCGGTGATCACGAGGTTGACCGGCTCGGCCGTGGCCTTGGCGAGCCCCTCGGCGCCGTCGCCGGCCTCGACCACCGTATGGCCGGCCGGTCCCAGGACGACCTTGATCATCTGCCGGATGCTGGGCGAATCGTCGACCGCGAGAACAGTTGCCATGGCGAAATCCGAATCTGCGCGTCTAAAGGGCGGGCATGGGCGGGGCGGAAGGGTCGAGACCCGCCCGGCAAAAGGCAACGTCGAGACCCGCGGTCCGATTCGTCAACGCGAGGCTCACACCGCGACGGGCCGCCGACATCCCGGCCGCCAGGACGAGCTGAACGAAGGCCATGTCGGCCCGCTCGACATCGGCACAGTCCAGTGTGACCGCCGCGGCGCCGTCGAGGGCGGCGAGCATGTCGCCCCGGAGCGACGGGACCGATCGAAGATCACACTGCGCCGGCAATCTGAGTGTTCGGGATTCGGACATGACGCCTCGGACAGCTGTGATTGCGCGGATCGACCCGCGGACCGACCCTTGCCGATCATTCCAGAAACCAGATGTCTTAAATCCTCCTCCATCCGCGTGGATCGGTCAAACAAATTCGACTCTCATCCTTCCATCCGAGCCAAAACAATATCGTCGCGTATTGGCGCACCACTATAAATATCGCGGCCGTCGCCGGAGGCGTATTTGCTTATATTTGGCTTGCGCATCAAATCCGCCGCCGCCCCGTCGTCGAAGTGACTTCGTGAATATTGATATTTAAAAATTAAGCAAAAATACAGTTCATGATTTTTGATACGTGCGATTTGAGGCATGAATTTTTAACGCGCCTCAGCAGAAAGAGATTGTCGTCCAAGTCGACGCGCCGAGCACTTGGGATAGGATGGAGAACGATGGTATGCCGCCGTCGGTTGCTCGGGCGGAGTTCAAGGAATACACGCGGATGTCCTTCCGGGATCGCGCCCATCTCAGTCAGCGTGACACAGGGTCGGTGGATGCGGAGCCGGAGGCTCGGGCGGAGGATCGGCTGGATGTGCAGCCATCCCCGGAAGCGCGTCTCGGCCGGACCGGCTTGGCCGACCTGCTGCATGGCTGGCTCGACCTGTCCGACCGGCAGCGCGCCCTGCTCGATGCCCTGATCGACGAACTCGGGATCGTCTCGACGGATATCGAGACCCATGTCGACGGGCTGTCGGAGCGGTTCCAGCGGATCGCGGATACGACCCGCGGTCAGGCCGAGATCGTGCAGGGGCTGGCGAGCGCGATCCAATCGGTGCGGATCGACGGGTCCGAACAGCCCCTGGCGGAGGTTGCGGCGGGTCTCGGCGGCATCCTGTCCTCGCTGATCGGCAAGATCGCCCTGCTGTCCTCCCGCGGCACGACCCTGACGGAGGCGCTGAGCACCGTGCTCGGCGAACTCGGCTCCATCGACGGCAGCGTGGCGCGGATCGAGGCGATCAACCGCCAGACCAATCTCCTGGCGCTCAACGCCAAGATCGAGGCGGCCCGGGCCGGGGAGGCCGGGCGGGCCTTCGCGGTGGTGGCCGACGAGGTGCGCGGACTCGCGGGCTCCATCAACGCGCTCTCGGGGGTGATCAAGGGTCAGATCGGCTCGATCGCGACCGGACTGCGCAGCAGCCACGGCCTGCTGCACGACATCGCGACGATCGACATGTCGGAGGAGAGCCGGAGTGCCGATGCCCGGGTGCGCCTCGTCATGGAGGCGCTGGTCGATCAGAATCGGCGATTCGCCGAGGTTCTGTCGCAGACCGTTCGGGCCACGGAGGCCATTGCCGGGGACGTCTCCGGGGCCATCGTCACCATGCAGTTCCAGGATCTCGCCAAGCAGCGCCTGCAGAACCTGCAGGTTCTGCTTCGCGCCGCGGAGGACCGCCAGCGCCACCTGTCCGACGAGACTGGTGCGGTGGTCGCCCGCCGGGGGGGGGCGCCGAGCGAATCCGCCTGGATCGCGGAGGCGATCGCCGCCTGCACCCTCGGCGAGATCCGGGATCGGATGTCTCAGCGCCTGCTCGGTGCGTCGGCCGCGTCGCGGTCCGATTCGGACGTCGCCGATCCCCTGGCCGGGGTCGATCTGTTCTGAACCGCGCGTGCGTTGCCCGGCACTGTGTCAAAGCCCGGCGAAATCAAGCGCTGGTCAGACTTTTCGTTGGCGCAAGGCAGAAAAAGATTCAGCTCGTGGAGGCAATAATTCTTTTCACGCAGAAAGAGCAAAAACTGCGCAGTGATGTCCAAAATTGTTTCGAGCCTGGTGGTCGGTTTATTGATTTACAATTTCAGTGAAGAGCATCCAGTTTTAGCAATGCGAGATGTAAAATTTCGTGGACACGAAATCTTGATGAGCGTAGGTGAGCAATTCTAAGCTATAAACCAGCCGGTCGGTCGGGAACGGCGGACCGTAAAACTGCAACGCGTCGCGATAGCTCAGATCGTCTGCACAGGTTGAACCCGCGGGGAGGCGATCAGGTGATCGTTTCACCGAGATCGATGTCGCTGGATTCGGATCTCTTTGACCATGACGACACTTGATCCCCGAGAGGTCTTTCTGTCGGAAGCCAATGAGCTTCTCGACCGCCTGGAAACCACGCTGCTCGATCTCGGCGACCGGCCGGACGACACGACGCTGATCGACACGGCCTTCCGGGCGCTGCACACGATCAAGGGCTCCGGCGCGATGTTCGGCTTCGACCGGGTTGCCGCCTTCACGCATGATTTCGAGACCGCCTTCGACCTCGTCCGGCGCGGCGCGATCGCGCCGAGCGTCGAACTCGTCAACGTCGCCCTCTCGGCGAAGGACTACATCCGCTCGTTGATTGAGGAATCCGATCCCGACACTGCGGTGATCGGGGACGCGATCCTGGCGGAGCTGGAGCGGCTCGTGGGCGGTGCGCCGGCGCAGTCGGCCGCGCCGGTGGCGGGGCCCACATCCGAACCCGCGCCGACCGGATGGCAGATCGGGATCCGCTTCGCGCCCGAGATCCTGCAGAACGGCACCAACCCGCTGGCCCTGTTGGACGAGCTGCGCGAACTCGGCGCCTGCACAGTCGTGCCCCGCCTCGCGGACCTCCCGGAGCTCGAGAATCTCGATCCGGAGAGCCTGCATATCGGCTGGGACGTCACCCTGGTCGGCGCCGTCGAGCGGGCGGCGATCGAGGACGTGTTCCTGTTCGTGCAGGACGCGATGGAACTCACCCTCGCGCCGCTGGCCCCTGGACTGCCCGTCGCGGTGCCCGAACCGGCTTCGCCGCCAGCCGATCCGGTCGCGCCGGCCGCCGAGGCCACGCTGGTCGCCGTGCCGGCCGCGCCGGCCGCGGAGCGGGATACGCCCGTCCGCGGCCCGGCCGAGCGCCGGGCACCGCCGCGGGCCGCCAGCACCGTGCGGGTGGAGGCGGAGCGGCTCGACGAGCTGATGGACCGGGTCGGCGAGCTGGTGATCGCCCAGGCGCGGCTCAGCCAGCTCGCCGGCCTGCACGCCGATGCCGGGATCAAGACCATCGCGGAGGAGATCGAGCGCCTGTCGGCGCGGCTGCGCGACACCACCATGAGCATCCGGATGGTGCCGATCGGCGCGCTGTTCAGCCGCTTCCGGCGCCTCGTCCACGACCTGTCGCGTGATCTCGGCAAGCCCGTCACCTTCGTCACCGATGGCGAGGAGACCGAGCTCGACAAGACCGTGATCGAACGCCTCGCCGACCCGCTCGTGCACCTGATCCGCAATGCGATCGATCACGGGGTCGAGGCGCCCGAGCGCCGCGCGGCGGCCGGCAAGGACGCGACCGGGCAGATCGCGCTCACGGCCGAGCATGCGGGCGCCCAGGTTCTGGTGACCGTCCGCGACGACGGCGCCGGCCTCGACGTGGCCCGCATCCGCGCCAAGGCCGAGGAGCGGGGGCTCGTCCAGCCCGGCACGCCGCTCACCGACCAGCAGGTCTACCAGTTCCTGTTCGCCCCCGGCTTCTCCACGGCGCACGAGATCTCGGCCCTGTCGGGCCGCGGGGTCGGCATGGACGTGGTCAAGAAGACCATCGAGGCCCTGCGCGGCTCCATCGACATCACCACCGAGCCCGGCGCCGGCACGGCCATCGTACTGCGCCTGCCGCTGACGCTCGCCATCATCGAGGGGCTGCTGATCCGGGTCGGCGAGGCCCGCTACGTCCTGCCCCTGGCGGCGGTGGAGGAATGCATCGAGCTGCCTGCCGACCGGAATCGGGGCTGCGGCCGGGACTTCCTCGACATCCGCGGCGCCCTCGTGCCGTTCCTGCGGCTGCGCGACCTGTTCGACGCGTCGGGGGAGCCCGACCCGCATCAGAAGGTCATCATCGTCGCGGTGGGGGAGACCCGGATCGGGCTCGTGGCCGACCAGATCCTCGGCAATCACCAGACGGTGATCAAGTCCCTGTCGAAGCTTCACGCCGACGTCGCAGCCTTCTCGGGTGCCACGATCCTCGGCGACGGGACGGCGGCGCTCATCATCGATCCCGCCCAGATCGCGGCGGGCGGGCACGCGGCCGGCCAGGGCGAATACCGAGAGGTGGCATGATGACCGACTTCGTCGAGGCCGGCCGGGCGGCCGGTACCCTTCAGGTGGTGATGCTGGGCATCGGCACCGAGACCTTCGCGCTCGATGCCGGGATGGTGCGCGAGATCATCGATCCGATCCCCGCCACGCGGATGCCCGGGGCGCGGCCCCACCTCGCCCATATCGTGAATGTGCGCGGCAACGTGGTGCCGCTCGCCGACATCCGCGCGCGCTTCGGCATGCCGGTGACGGCCATGACGCGCGACACCCGCTTCGTGGTGATCGAACTCGATTTCGACGGCGACGCGACTCTGGTGGCGCTCGTGGCCGACAAGGTCTTTGAGGTGACCGCCGTTGCGCTGGAAACCCGCCAGCAGGTGCCCGCGATCGGCACGGCGTGGCGGCCCGAATTCATCCGTTCGATCGTCAAGTCTGGGGATGAGTTCGTGATCATCCCGGACATGCAGCAGATCTTGAACTGACCGGGGGGTCGTAGAGATGCGGGTTTCGATCAAGACCAAGCTGGCGGCCGGGTTCGGCGCCGTGCTGCTCCTCGCCGGAATCGCCGGAGGAGTCGGCTACCAGAAGCTTTCGGCCACGGCGGACGCGCTGCACTTCGCGGTCGGGCGCGCCGACCTGCAGGCCCTGGTGCTGGATGCCGAGGGCCAGACAGCGAAGAGCGTCGCGAACGTCCGGGCCGCAGTGATCAGCACCAGGGACACCGAAATCGCGGAATTCGGTCAGCGCGCCGCTGTGAACCGCGCCAAGGCGCGCGCCGCCCTGGAGAAGGCGAAGGACGGCCTGCTCACCGAGGAGGGCAAACGCCTCTATGCCGACGTGACCGTCAAGCTCGCCGCACAGGAGGTCCTGGCCAAGGCGATCATCGAGAAGGCCCAACTGAACTCGAATGTCCGGACCTGGGCCGAGATCATCAATGTCGGCCGCCCGGCGACCGTGGCGGTTCGGGCGGAACTGGATGCCCTCACCGGAAGAGCCGGCGCGCAGGCCGGCGCGCTCCTGCGACCGCTTCTGGCCTTCCAGACCCGCCTCGAACGCTCCTGGGGCCGCTTGCAGGCCGCGACGGGCGCGACCACGATGGCCGCCCTGGAGGAGCGCGTGGATGCGGCGCGCAAGACGCAGCAGGAAACCACACAGAGCCTGGACGATCTGATCCGGGTCGCCAGCGGCCTCAAGCTTCCCACCGAAGGCCTCCGCACGCGCTACGATGCCTGGACCGCCTCGTTCCAGAAGGCCGTCGCCATCGTGGCGACGGGGGGAGCCGTCGAGGCCGCCGCCCTCGCGGCCGCGGATTTCGTTCCCGCCACCCAGGCCGTCTACGGCGCCCTCGACAAGCTGACCGATTACCAGACGCACCGCACGGCGGAAGCCGCCGAGCGCGCCAGAGCCGACGCGCATGAGGGCCAGACGGTGCTGCTCGCTGCGGTGCTCGGCGCGCTCCTCGTCGGCCTGATCGTCGCCGCTTGGCTCGCCGTCTCGATCGCGCGGGGCCTGGGACGGGCCGTGTCGCTGGCCGAGGCCGTCGCGGTCGGCGACCTGAGCCAGACGATCACCGAGACCTCACAGGACGAGATCGGCGATCTGATCGCCGCCATGAACCGGATGACCACCAACCTCAACGCCACCGCAGTCCTGGCGGGTGCGATCGCCGAGGGGGATCTCACCGTGAAGGCCGTGCCGCTCTCCGACAAGGACACGATGGGCCACGCCCTGGAGCAGATGCTGGAGAAGCTGCGGGCGGTGGTGGCGGACGCGGCCGCCGCGGCCAACAACGTGTCGGCCGGGTCTCAGGAGCTGTCGTCCTCGGCCGAGCAGCTGTCGCAGGGTTCGACCGAGCAGGCCGCGTCCACGGAAGAGGCCTCCGCCTCCATGGAGGAGATGGCCGCCAACGTGAAGCAGAACGCCGAGAATGCCGGCCAGACCGAGGCGATCGCCCGGCAATCGGCCCGGGACGCCGAGGCCAGCGGCGCGGCGGTCGGGCGCGCGGTCGAGGCGATGCAGACGATCGCGCAGAAGATCACGATCGTGCAGGAGATCGCCCGCCAGACCGATCTGCTGGCGCTCAACGCGGCGGTGGAGGCCGCGCGCGCGGGCGAGCATGGCCGCGGCTTCGCGGTGGTGGCCTCGGAGGTGAGGAAGCTCGCCGAGCGCAGTCAGGCGGCGGCGGCCGAGATCGGCACGCTGTCGGCCGACACGGTCAAGGCGGCTCAGCAGGCGGGCGAGATGCTGGGGCGTCTCGTCCCCGACATCAAGAAGACGGCCAGCCTGGTGGAAGAGATCTCGGCGGCGTGCCGGGAGCAGGATGTCGGCTCGGGCCAGATCAACCAGGCGATCCAGCAGCTCGACAAGGTGACCCAGCAGAACGCGAGCGCGTCCGAGCAGGTCTCGGCGACCTCGGACGAGCTGGCCCTGCAGGCGGAGCGGTTGCAGGCGACGATCGCCTACTTCCGGACCGAGGCGTCCTCGGGCGTGGCGGCGGCGGTCCCGCAATTGCGGGCTGCGGCGGCGCGGATGGCAGCGCCGGCCCGGCCGGGCAAGGCGGTCGCGCCGAAGGCGAAGGCACGCCCGCGTGCGGCCGGTGCGGCGGGCTTTGCCCTCGACATGGGCGGCGAGGGCGACACCCGCGATGCCGAGTTCATCCGCGCCGCCTGAGCGATGCGGATGCCGATTTTCACGGGTTGGCACGGCCACCAAGGCCGCGCCAACCGCGATCCCCCGAGACCTCTCGAACATCCCACCCAAATCTGACGGAAGAAATCTCCTATGCGTCTCACGATCCGCACCAAGCTGGGCACGGCATTCGGCTTGATCCTCCTGCTTCTCGGCGGAGCCGGCTTCCTGGCCATCACGAGCCTGAGCAGCGCCAACGACCGGATGCAGGCCTTCGCGTCCGGCCCCTTCGCTCAGGTCCAACGGGTTCTGCGTTTCGAGACGCTGGCCGTCGATGCCGCGCGCATGTTCGCCGGGTCGCTGCTCGAGCCGACGGAAGCGGCCCGGGCGAAGCTCGCCGCTGACCTCAAGCAACAGGACGTGACGTTTCGCGCACTTCTGAAGGACTATTCCGACGCAACCGCCGCCGAGGAGCGGGTGCGTCTCCAGCCTCTGCATGAGGCCTGGGACAAGCTGGCCGCCGCCGCCGCCAAGGGCACGGAATTTTCCGTCAAGAACGGCAACAACGTCGCGATCGGCATTGCTGGCGGCGAGCAGCTGACGCTCTCCCGGGCCGTGCTCACCCGCATCCAGGATCTGGCATCCCGGCCTGACATCTCATCGGAGACGCGCCGGCTCAGCGCGATCCTTGAGGCTCGGATGACGCGCCTCGTGGCGGATGTCTACCGCGAGGTGGTGATCAGCGACGACGCGCTCCTGGAGAAGCTGGCCAACGAGTATCACGAGCATCGCCGCCAGTTCGATCAGGATTTCGCCAAGCTCAGCGAGGCGGGGCGTAGCGATGGGCTTTCCGAGGCCGTCGCGGCCATCGGTGCCGCGTTCCGCACCTGGGAGGCGGCTGGCGAACAGGTATTCACCCTCGGTCTCGCCAACACCGACGCCAAGGCGCTCCAAGTCTATGTCGGTCCGTTCACGCAGGCGCGGATGGCGCTCATCGAGGAGGTCAAGAAGCTTCGCGCCTACGAGGAGGGCATCGCGCAGAGCTATGTGCGTGAGACTCAGACCGCCTTCGAGACGACCCGTATGATGCTCATCGGTGTCGTCGCCGGCGCGGTGGTGATCGGGCTTGTCATGGCGATCTGGCTGTCGGTCTCGATCTCCCGCGGCATGCTGAAGGCCGTCGGGGCGGCGAACCGGGTGGCTCACGGCGATCTGACCGAGGACGTGGTGCCTACCGGCAGCGATGAGATCACCGATCTCCTGACCGCCGTGCAGGCCATGACCCTGAAGCTGCGCGAGGTGGTGGGACAGGCGAGTGCGGCGGCCAACAACGTGTCGGCGGGGTCGGAGGAGCTGTCGTCCTCGGCCGAGCAGCTGTCGCAGGGTTCGACCGAGCAGGCCGCGTCCACGGAAGAGGCCTCCGCCTCCATGGAGGAGATGGCCGCCAACGTGAAGCAGAACGCCGAGAATGCCGGCCAGACCGAGGCGATCGCCCGGCAATCGGCCCGGGACGCCGAGGCCAGCGGCGCGGCGGTCGGGCGCGCGGTCGAGGCGATGCAGACGATCGCGCAGAAGATCACGATCGTGCAGGAGATCGCCCGCCAGACCGATCTGCTGGCGCTCAACGCGGCGGTGGAGGCCGCGCGCGCGGGCGAGCATGGCCGCGGCTTCGCGGTGGTGGCCTCGGAGGTGAGGAAGCTCGCCGAGCGCAGTCAGGCGGCGGCGGCCGAGATCGGCACGCTGTCGGCCGACACGGTCAAGGCGGCTCAGCAGGCGGGCGAGATGCTGGGGCGTCTCGTCCCCGACATCAAGAAGACGGCCAGCCTGGTGGAAGAGATCTCGGCGGCGTGCCGGGAGCAGGATGTCGGCTCGGGCCAGATCAACCAGGCGATCCAGCAGCTCGACAAGGTGACCCAGCAGAACGCGAGCGCGTCCGAGCAGGTCTCGGCGACCTCGGACGAGCTGGCCCTGCAGGCGGAGCGGTTGCAGGCGACGATCGCCTACTTCCGGACCGAGGCGTCCTCGGGCGTGGCGGCGGCGGTCCCGCAATTGCGGGCTGCGGCGGCGCGGATGGCAGCGCCGGCCCGGCCGGGCAAGGCGGTCGCGCCGAAGGCGAAGGCACGCCCGCGTGCGGCCGGTGCGGCGGGCTTTGCCCTCGACATGGGCGGCGAGGGCGACACCCGCGATGCCGAGTTCGTCCGCGTCGCCTGATCGACATGCGCTCCGCGCCGAGTCCGGGCCCGCGCGGGCCCGGATTCCGAATGTACCGACCACCCCACCGATATGCGGACTCCCCGAGCGGGAATCCGACAGGCGACGACCAAGCCGGAGACCCGTATGTCCAGCGTCTGGCAGTATCTGACCCTCGGCCTCGATCGTGAGATCTTCGGGATCGATATCGAGTCCGTTCACGAGATCCTCGATTACCGCGCACCGGCCGCCCTGCCGCATGCGCCGTCCTTCCTGGTCGGCATGATCGATGTCCGCGGGCAGAGCTACCCGGTCATCGATCTGCGGACCAAGCTCGGCCTGCCGGCGGTTCCGGTGACGCCGGCCACCCGCATCATCCTCCTGAACATCGCGTTGCGGGACCGCGCCCTGCGGGTCGGCTTCGTGGCCGACCGGGTGATCGAGGTGACGGAACTCGACCGGGCCGAGATGGAATCGGCCCCCGAGGTCGGCGGACGCTGGCGCTCGAATTACATCGCCGGCATCGGCCGCAAAGGCGAGGCCTTCGTGGTGGTGTTCAATCTCGAGGCGCTGATGGCGGGCGACGATCCGGCCCTGCTCGAGCCGCCGCTCGCCGCCTGATCGCCGGGATCGATGCCATGCCGCAGCTGAAGGACCGCCATTTCCAAACGGTCGCCGATCTGATTCAAGCCCGGATCGGCATCCAGATCCCCGAGACCAAGCGCAGCATGGTCGAGGGTCGGCTGCGCAAGCGCATGCGGGCGCTCGACCTCGACAGCCTCAAGGCCTACGGCGACCACCTGTTCGATGACGGACACCTCGCCGAGGAGTTCGTCCACATCATCGACTGCGTCACCACCAACAAGACGGATTTCTTCCGGGAGCCCGCGCATTTCGAGCACCTGCGCGACGATCTGGTGCCGCTGCTCTGCCGGCGGCGGGGCGGGAACCCGCGCCTCAAGATCTGGAGCGCCGCCGCCTCGACCGGGGCGGAGGCCTACACCCTGGCGATGATCCTGCAGGACATGATCGCGGCCGGGCACGGGTTCAGCTACGCGATCCTCGGCACCGACATCTCCACGGAGGTCCTGCGGGTTGCCGCGGAGGCGATCTACCCGGAGGAGATGCTGGTTCAGATCCCGCCGGCCTTCCGGCGCCGCTACGTGATGGCCTCCCGGGACCCGGCGCGGAAGCTCGGGCGGATCGTACCCGAGCTGCGCAGCCACGTGCATTTCCAGCGCCTCAACCTGATGGATGCGTCCTACCCGGTCGATCAGGATGTGGACGTCATCTTCTGCCGCAACGTCCTGATCTATTTCGACAAGGACACCCAGAGGGCGGTGCTCAGCCGCCTCGCCCAGCATCTGCGACCGGGTGGCTTCCTGATCGTCGGCCATTCGGAATCCATGGCCGGGACCGGCGTGCCGGGTCTTGAGCAGGTCTCCTCGACCATCTTCAGCCGGGCGCGGGACATGATCCAATGAACCAGCGCGATCCGACCCGAGTCCTGATCGTCGACGATTCCGCCTCGGTCCGGCAGACCCTCGTGACCATCCTGGAGGGTGCGCCCGACATCCGGGTGATCGGTACGGCCGCGGATCCGTTCATCGCGGCCCGGCGCATCCAGGAGGAGGTGCCGGACGTGATCCTCCTCGACCTCGAATTGCCGCGCATGGACGGGCTGACCTTCCTGCGGAAGATCATGGCCCAGCGGCCGATCCCGGTGATCATCTGCTCCGCCCTGACCGAGGCGGGCTCGCGGACGCTGTTCGACGTGCTGGAGGCGGGCGCCGTCGATGTCGTGCCCAAGCCTCGGATCGATACCCGCCAGTTCCTGGTCGAGTCCTCGGTGCGGGTCTGCGATGCGGTCCGGGCCGCCGCGCGGGCGAAGCTGCGTCCGGGGCGCCCGGAGCCCCGCCGCATCGAGAAGAAGCTGACGGCCGATGCCGTGCTGCCGGCCCCGACCCCCAACCGGGCCGTGGCCGAGACGGACCGGATCGTCTGTATCGGCGCCTCGACGGGGGGCACGGAATCCCTGCGCGACGTGCTGGAAGCGCTGTCGCCGGATTGCCCCGGCATCGTGATCGTCCAGCACATGCCCGAGCATTTCACCGCGGCTTTCGCCCGGCGGCTCGACAGCCTCTGCACCGTCGCGGTGAAGGAGGCGGAGGACGGGGACGCGGTGTTGCCTGGGCGGGCCCTGATCGCCCCCGGGGGGCGCCACCTGCTGCTGCAGCGGACCGGAAACCGCTACAGCGTGTCGGTCAAGGACGGCCCCCTGGTCTCGCGGCACCGGCCGTCCGTGGACGTGCTGTTCCGCGCGGCCGCGCGCTGCGCCGGCGCGAACGCGCTCGGCATCCTGATGACCGGGATGGGCGACGACGGCGCCACCGGCCTTCTGGAGATGCGGCGCGCCGGGGCGCTCACGGTCGCGCAGGACGAGGAGAGCTGCGTGGTCTTCGGCATGCCCAAGGAGGCGATCGAGCGGGGCGCGGCCATGAAGGTCCTGCCGCTTGACCGGATGCACCACGAGATCCTCCGCTTCGGTGCGTTGCCGGCGCTGCGCCAGCCTGCATGAGCGGTAGGCTGGCGCGCGCGCATCCGTCGGGGACCGGCTTCCTGTGCGAAGCCTCAGTTCGGGTGATCCGCCCCTGACCTCGCTGTGCGCTCTGCTCGGAGCGGCGCGACGGCTATGGGACGGTACCGCCAAACGACCGTGCCGAGGCGGCCGCGATGGTCTGCTGATCCGCCCGATACTCGGCAGGCGGCGGATGGCGCCGCTGACCGCAGACGGCCAAGATCCTGGGTCCGTCCGCAGCAGGCCCGAACGGATTGAAAGTCTTCGCGAACAAACGGTGGCTGCTTCATCGTCTTGCGGTCTGGACACCGTCGACGTCGTTTCCTGAGCAGACGTCAAGTCAGGCGATCCCACCTGAAGACGCGCTTCCACCGGCTCGGAGTTTCGCATCCGCGCCCCGATCGGCGGACCGGACGAAGTGTCAGACGATGCCGGAAGCGTCTCAATGCTTCCCGGTGCCCGGTCAGTGACTTATCAGACAGCAGACGGGGCAGCGGGCCAGCAGGTCGCGGGTGACACCTCCGAAGGCCCATTCTTGAAGCCGGCTATGCCCGTAGCCACCGGCGACGATGAGATCGGCGGCCTGATCCAGCGCCGCTTCGAGCAAGGCTTCGGCGGTCGATGCGCCGTAGGCATCCCGATGGACCGCCGTGGCGGAGACGTCGTGCGACTGCAGCAGACACAATGCGTCCCGCGCGTCGTCAGCGCCCCGGCCGTCATCGACGGAGATCAGGACGACACCGGAAGCCCGCTTCAGGAACGGCAACGCGTCGCGGAGGGCACGGCGCGCCTCGCGGGTATTCTTCCACGCCACCGCGACCCGCCGAGCTTCAAGGTGATCGACCTTGGGCGGAACGATCAGCACCGGCAGGCCGAGCCGCATCACGGCATCCCCGGGACCGACAGACATGAACGGGCTGCCGTCGTCGCCCCGCCCGACGACCAGCAAGTCGCCGGCGGCCGACTGGACCCCGAGGAACGCCGCGGGGAAGTCGAGGGTGGAGCGCCACTCGACCCGGCTCCGGCCTCCGACGGTTTCCTTGAACGTCTCGTGCGCGAGGCGGAGGTCATTCAGGACAGCTTCCTGGACAGAAGCGAGGCAGTAACCGCCACCCGGAGTCGGGCCGTAAGGCGCGCCCGCGTAGGCCGGCATCTCTGCCGCAAGGCCGATCAGGCGAGCGTGAAAGTCGTCGGCGACGTGAGCGGCCAGCCGGACGCGTTCCCGCGCATGCTCGCCGAGATCGACCGCTACCAGGATGCTTTTGTAGGACATCGAAGCCTCCGACCGGATTGGCAAGGCGATCGTGCGGGCCGACCGGCCCGGCGAGGCTTGCGGGCACGCCTGGCCTGTCCGCAATCAGGCCAGCGTGAGGTGGTCCTCGACGGCGCGCACGCCCGGGGCCGACCACGCGGCGTTCTCGGCGAGCCGGCGCTCGTGGCAGGCGTTCACCTTGCCCGCGAGGACGACCCTGCCGTCCTCCACCGTCACCTGGATCGCATCCGCCTCAAGCTCCGCGCTGCGCCTGAGCGCCGCCATGATCTTCGCGCGCACGTCGGGAACGCTCGCCTTCGGGGTCACCGCGATGGTGTTCACGATGCCCGCCACGCCCGCGAGCCGCCGAATCGCCCGGTAGGCCTCCTCCTTCTGGTATTGCCACCCGACCGTGCCGGACAGCGTCACCCAGCCGTCCTGAACCTTTACCTGCACGGCGTTCTTCGGGACGGTCACCGACCAGTCGAGCATCTGCACGGCGCGGCGCGCCAAGTCCTCGTCGCGCGGCGGCGTCTCGTCGCCGAAGCGGACCTTGATCTCCTCGACCACCCCGCGCACCCCGCGCACCTTCTGGGCAGCCTTCTCGGCTGAGACGCGTTCCGTGTCGCTGCCGACATGGCCGGTGAGCGTGGCGATGCCGTTCTCCACGGCGACGCCGATATGGGCGGCGTCGATGCTCGGGTCGAACTCAAGCTCGTCAATGATGTTCTGGCGGATCTGCTTGTCGCCCATCGGCCGTCTCCCCGATAAGGTCTCTCGGACGTCCTTGACATCAGCGGACGTTAGGCCCGGCAGGCGCTGGGACATTGATCCAGCGCAACGGCCTTGTCCGCCGCGATCCGTCCGGCCATGGGGCAATCGCGACGGACGCCCCGGACCGGGCAGCGGGCGGCCAAGACGGCGATCACGTCCCGGGCATCGAACAGCCGGTCGAACGTCGGCACGTCCGAGAAGGCACGAGGCACGCACGCGTTTCCCGCGATCAAGGCGAAGGGGATGCCCTTACGGCGCAGGGCGCAGGCCAGCGGGAAGCCCGGCCCCCGATTCAGGTCGGCGCTGATCACCGCGAAGTCCGGGGGCGCCGTGTCCAGGCTTCCGGCCGCTTCCGCGCAGGTGCCGTAGGGGCCGCTGACCGCGCACCCCGCGTCGGTGAGGACGTCCTCCAGCCACATGCCCGGCAGCGCCTGAGGTTCCGCCACCAGCACGACCGGCCTTCTCCGTGGTTCCATCGGCATCGCCGGTTTTCCATTCCTGGTTGCGACGGGGCCAGGATGGAGGGCGGCGGCCGGGCCGCATTGCGCTAGATCAAGGGAAGCGCAGCAGTCGCCATCATGGCGAGGACCGCGAGCAGCATGCAGGCCGTGGCGGCCCAGCCGAGCAGCTTGAGCCATCCGCGCACGGCGAAGGGGCCCATGACGTCGACGCGCGCAGCCGCCCGCATCATCACGGCCATGACGGGGACCGCGATGACCCCGTTGACCACCGCGCTCCAGTAGAGCGCCCGGATCGGGTCGACCGCGCCGAGGCTGACGGCCATGCCGACCAGGGTGGCGAGCGCGACCGTGCCGTAGAAGGCGCGCGCCTCCAGCAGGCGCCGCCCGAAGCCCACCGGCCAGCGTCGGGCCTCGCCGACCGCGTAGGCCGCGGAGCCGGCCAGCACCGGAACCGCCAGCAGGCCTGTGCCGATGATGCCGAGCGCGAAAACCGTCGCGGAGAACGGGCCGGCGAGGGGGCGCAGCGCCTCCGCGGCCTGGGCGGAAGTCTGAATGTCCGTGACCCCGTGCGCGTGAAGGACAGCCGCCGTGGTGACCATGATGGCGAGCGCCACGATGTTCGAGAAGGTCATGCCCACGAGGGTGTCGACCTCGATCCGGTGCAGGGCGCTCCCGCCCTGCTCGGGCGCGTGCAGGAGATCGCGCCGCCGCGGATAGGCGTGCAGGTCCTCGGCCTCCTCGGCCGCCTGCCAGAAGAACAGGTACGGGCTGATCGTGGTCCCGAAGAGCGCCACCAGCGTGGTGAGGCTGCCGCCGCCGAGGTCGATCCGCGGCATCATCATGGCCGCGCCGAAATCCGACCAGGAGACATGGGCCAGGATCACCACGCCGAGATAGGCGAACAGGCTCAGCGTCAGCCACTTCAGGACGGCGACGTAGCGCGTGTACTGCAGGACGAGCTGCATGAAGGCGCAGCTGCCCGCGAAGAGGACCACGTAGAGCCAGCGCGGGCCCGGCAGCAGCAGGGCGAGGGCATCCGCCATGGCGCCGAGATCGGCCCCGAGGTTCAGGACGTTGGCGGCGAGCAGCAAGAACACCACGCCCTGGAGCTGGCCGTTCGGGTAATACGCGCGCAGCACGCCGGCGATGCCGTGGCCGGTGGTGCGGCCGATCCGAGCCGAGACCATCTGCACCGCCGCCATGAGCGGCAGGGTGTACAGCATGGTCCAGCACAGGCCGTAGCCGAATTGCGCGCCCGCCTGCCCGTAGGTGGCGATGCCGCTCGGGTCGTCATCGGAGGCGCCGGTGATCAACCCCGGCCCGAGCACCCGGAGCAGACGCGGCTTCGAAGGGCCGACGGCGGGGCTCGGCAGCTCGGGGTCGTCCGTTTCGCCGGACGCGACGGGAGAGGCGCTCATGCGGCCGGCCTCGATGACGCGACCTTCGCCTCGGCCCCGATCATACGCGCGACCCGCAGGGCGGCCGTCGGGTCGTCGCCATCCGTCCCGTAGCGCCGGCAGAGGGCGCCCAGCCACTCCGGCGGGTCAGCCTCGGCGTCCGGTATGTCCGCGAATGCGATGGGGTCCATCCCGTCGAGCGCCTCGACGCCGTACCCGGTGACGGTCCATTGCCGCCCCTGCCCATGCACGGGTTCGGTCAGTCCATGGCTCATCCCCGCCTCCTCAGGCCGCCTGCTCGCGCAGTTCGGAGACCGCGCGGGTGTCGGCGCGCAGGCGCCAGTCGATGAGGCCGTCGGCCTCGCACCGCATCGCCTTGGCCGAGGAGGCTGCGGCGGCGACCGAACGGACGGTGACGACCGCCTGCCGCTGCCGGACGCGATGAGCATGTCGGGTGTCGTCCGGAACGGTCTCGTGAAAGGTGACCAGGTATTCGCGCATCGCGCGCCTCCGCTCGTCGGATGGGGTGACCTTGAACGAGCGGGATCAGCCGGGCTTGATCCAGCGCAAGGGCGCCTGCGCGCTCATGTGCCGGCCGTTGGTGGGAAAAGGGGTTCGCGACCAAGCTCTTCGTCCGCCGAACGGCGGGCCGTCATGGCGCGAGGCGCGCGCGCCTTCCCGTGCAGCGGCCAGTAGCGCTCCATGGCGAGGTAAGTGAACGAGGCGGACCAGCCGATCAGCAGGAGTCCGTTCAGCGCCTCGACGCCGGTTAGCAGGCGGGCATGGCCGACGGGCGCGTGGTCGCCGTAACCCAGCGAGGAATAGGCGACTACCGAAACGAAGGCGCAGTCTTCGAGGGTTGTCACCGGTACGCCCGAGAAGGCGCCGAGACCCAGTTTCAGGACGAGCAGCCAGTAAGCCGCGGCGTAGATCCAGACTGCGGCCGTGTGCCCGGCGAACGCGGCGAGGACCACGGCGACGATACGCCAGCGCGGCGGCACCGGCAGCTCCGCGAGGTGCTCCGACGTCAGGCGAAGGGTCTCGTAGAGCACCAAGATGGTGGCCATGACGAGAACGATGCTGGCGGCCAGGACGACGAACATGGCTTCGGTCCCAAGGCGGGGTCGGGGGACCGTGCTCTCCTTTCACGGCGGTCGCGTTGACCTGCCTCAAGGGCCGTCGTCCCGGCGACCTTGGTTGTTCCGGCCCTGCCATGATCCCGTTCGTCGCAGAATCGGGGCCATGCCGGCATTCCTCCCCACCCTGGGACGGAACCGAAGGCTTGAGGCAGATCAACACCGTCCTGCCCGGGGCCCGCAGCGTGATGGCCGCCCATTCCGGCTCGAAAGTGACTCCGATGTCCTTTGCCAGCATCACGGTCGCGGTCGATGCGGTGCCCCTCGTCACCTGCGATTTCGACCTGCTGCGCGACGGTGGAGCGTGGGGGCAGAGCCCAGTCCGGCCGCCCGTCGTGGCAGGTGCATCCGCCCGGACGACGCTCCGGAAATCCGGCGCCTTCTCCGAGGCGCGCTCCGGCAGTTCGGCGCGCAAACCCGCGGGGCGCTTATCGACCCGGAAGACACGGTTCCACGATGGGCGCCACGGCCCTCTTCTGTCGCTCGACCCGTACCGTGACCTCAGCGTTCCTTCTGGAAGCTGCGCAGCGGCGCCTCGACGACGCAGGTCACGCCGGCCGGGGCGTAGTCCAGGCTGAGGGTGCCCCCGACCTGCCCCGTCACCCCCCGCTCGATCAGCCGGGACCCGAACCCCTTCCGCGACGGGGGGGTGACCGGGGGACCGCCGCTCTCCCGCCACTCGATGCGCATGCACGGCTCGTCACCGGCCTCCGAGATGGACCACGTCACGTCGACGTGGCCGCCCGGTACCGACAGGGCTCCGTACTTCGCCGCGTTGGTCGAGAGTTCGTGGAGCATCAGCGCCAGGGCGAGCGCGGCGTCGCCGCCGATCTCGATGTCGGGCCCGGCGTAGCGGAAGCGTCCGCCGCCGTCGTCATGGACCCCGATGCCGCCCCGGATCACCGGCTCGATATGCGCCCGGTCGGCTGCGCCGCCCAGCAGGATGTCATGGGCGCTCCCGAGGGCGATCAGTCGGCTCCCGAGCACCGCGCGCACGGTCTCGACGTCCGGAGCGTTGCGCGTCGACTGCACCGCGATGGCCTGCACCATGGCGAGCAGGTTCTTCATGCGGTGGCTGAGTTCGTGGTTGAGCAGGTCCTGGCGCTCCTCGGCCTCGGCCCGCGCGATGGCGGCGCGGGTTCGATCGGCGAGGTTGCGCAGGAACCCGACCTCTTCCGGCGTCCAGTTTCGGGCGGAGGCGGACAGCATGAAGAACAGCGCCACGAAGCGCCCCTGCTCCATCAGCGGGATGTTCACCAGCGCCCCGGCCTGGATGGCGACGAGCGACGCTCCCTCTCCGGCGGTGCGCGGGTCCGTGGTCACGTCGTCGATGACGACGGTCTCGCCGCGCTTGAGCGCCTCGATGTAAGAACCGTAGTCGCGGAACCGGTGGTCGCGCGGGATGGCCGCTATGCCGGGCGCGGTCCAGGCACGCTCGATCGTGATGGTCTCGCGGTCGGCGTCCGCCGCGCCGTAGCCGGCATGGCTCAGCCCGAGCGTGCGGCCGGCGATCTCGGCTGCGGCCTCGGCGATGCAGGCGCGGTCCCGCAGATCCCGAAGGCGGTCGCCGAGCTCGATCAGGGCCGCTTGGCGGATCTCGCCGTTGTGCCGCGCCGTCACGTCGAGGAACAGGCAGGCGAAGCGCTCGCCCGCGTCCTTGCTGGCCCGCACCTCGAACCACCGGCCCAGCCCCGCGACCCCGGTCTCGAACCGAGCCGGCTCGCCGGACTCGACGACCCGCGCGTAGTGGTCGATCACGGATTGTTCGAGGTCGGGGACGAAGTCTCGGATCGTGCGTCCGACGGCGTCCATCGGCAGCCCGGACTGCCTGGAGAAGGCGGGGTTGATCTGGAGGTAGCGATAGTCGACCGCCTGGCCGGCCCCGTCACGGACGAGCTCGCCCAGGAAGAAGCCCTCCTGCATGCCCTCGAACAGGCCGCGCCACCGGGCCTCGCTGTCGGCCAGGGCCCGCTCGGCCCTCTTCCGCTCGGTGATGTCGCTGACCGTCAGGACGGCGCTCGTCACCTTGCCATCGGTGAACACGGGCGCGTTCGTCGCCAGGACCTGGACGGGCGTGCCGTCCCGGCGGAAGAACACGTCCTCGTGGTCGCGCAGGGTACCGCCATCCGCCAGCGCCTGGACCAGGGCGCAGTCCCCCGCCGGGAACGGCCGCCCGTCGGGATGGTGGTGGTGCAGGGTCTCGTGGAGGTTGCGGCCGATGAGCGCCTCGGGTTCCCAGCCGAACATCGCCGTGCAGGCGGGGTTGGCGAAGGTGACGTCGCCGGCCCCGTCCATCTGCAACACGGCCTGACCGAGATGGTCGGTGATGGTCTGCAACAGGTCCCGCTGAGCCTGCAGCGCCTCCGCGCCGAGGCGCTGCTCGGTCCGGTCGCGCAGCATCTTGACGAAACCGACGGGGCTTCCGGCCGCGTCGCGCAGGACCATCATTTCGCCGTTGGCCCAGAACCGCTCGCCGTTCTTGCGCATGTGCCAGCGCTCATCTGCGCCGCGTCCCCGCTCCAACGCGGAGCGCATCTCCTGCTCCGGGATGCCGGCCGCGCGGTCCTCGGGCGTGAAGAAGCGGTCAGCCGGCTGACCGCACATCTCGCCCGGCGTCCAACCCAGGATGGCGCGGGCGCCCGCGTTCCAGTCGAGGACCCGCCCTTCGCGGTCCAGGACGATGATGGCGTAGTCGATGGCGCTGTCGAACACCGCCTTGTAGCGGCCCTCGCTGGCGTTCGCGTCGCGCCGCGCGTCGGCTTCGCCGATCCGGGACAGGCCGGTGGCGACGGTGCCGGCGAACAGGCGTGCGACCTCGACGTCCGCCTCCCCGAAGGCGCCGATCCGGCTCGACATGAGCTTGAGCACCCCGATGGCGTCGTCGCCATGCGTCACGGGCACCAGGATGCAGGAGCGCAGCCCCAGGTGCTCGACCACGGCGTGCCGCACATCATGATCTTCGAGCACGTCGGCCACCACCCGCGCCCGCTCAGCGCGCAGGCATGTCCCGGCGAGGCTGCCGCCGAGGGGCAGCCTCATGCCGGAGTGCCGGGCGAGGTCGCCGGCGCCGCCCCGATAGACGATCTCGTCGCCTGCCCGCATCGCGATAACGCCGCCCTCGGCCTGCGGCAGGGCCTGCATCGCGCCCTTGACGACGGATGCGAGCACCTCGTCGACCGTGCCCTCGGACGACATCACGGCCGCCTGCGCAGCCAGCAGGGCCTCCTGCAGGGTCAGGCTCGCCCGCTGGGCGGAAAGCGCGGCGTCGCGTTCGCCGAGGGCGCGACGGAGCTCGATCTGCGCCATGACCTGCCGGGCGAGGCGCGCGAGGCCCGCGCGCTGGCGCTCGGTCAGGCCCTGCGGGCGTGGAACGTGGTCGAGGATGCAGAGCGTCCCAAGCCGCTCGCCGTCCGCATTCTCCAGGGGAGCCCCGGCATAGAAGCGCAGATGCGGCGCGCCCGTCACCAGGGGGTTGTCCCGCGTGCGCGGGTCCGCAGTCAGGTCCGGGATCTCGAGCAGGTCCGGCTGTCCGAGGGCGTGGGCGCAGACCGAGCGGTCGAGGGTGGTCTGGTCCGGCTCGAACCCGACCCGGGCCTTGAACCACTGCCTGTCTTCGGCGACGAGGCTGACCAGGGCGACGGGCGCGTCGCAGAACGCGCAGGCCAGCGCGACGATGTCGTCGAACCCCTCCTCGGCGGGCGTGTCGAGGAGGCCGGATGCGTCGAGCGCCTCCAGCCGCGGACGGGCGCGGACCGCCGTGGGGAGGGGGGCGGTGGGGCTCATCGGGTCGCTTCACGCATGTCGTTCGGGATCGTGCCGTGGCTGGCCTTCGGCTCGGTGTCGGGCTCCGTCGCCGCGAAGGTCGCGAACGCGCCTTCCGGTGTGCGGGCACCGCCGAGGACGGTCGCGAAATGCCGCCTGACGCGGGCATGGCACTCGCAGCAGGCCGTCTCGGCGCGGTCCCGGTCGAGGATGTGGATGCGTCCCCGGCCGACGACCACCAGCCCTTGGTCCTGGAGGGTTCCGAGCACGCCGGTGATGTAGCTGCGCCCGACGCCGAGCATGGTCGCGAGCACGTTCTGGGTGACCGGCAGCGCGTCGGTCCCGAGGCGGTCCTGGAGCGACAGCAGCCAGCGGATGACCCGTTGCTCGATGGGGTGGGCGGCGTTGCAGGCGACCGACTGCAGGATCTGGGCGAGGAGGCAGTCGGCGTAGCGCACGAACAGGTCGTCGAGGGCCGGGGAGGCGCGCTTCGCCTCGCGCAGGCGGTCCGCATCCATGCGCAGGACGCTGCCCTCGATCTGGACGACGCACCGGGTGAAGGCGGGCAGGTAGCCCTGGCTGACCACGCCGCCGATGGCGCCCTCGTGCCCGACCGTGGCGGTCTCGACGGTGCGACCGCCGCGCAGCGGCACGATCAGGGTGGCGACGGTGCGACGGAGCGGGAAGGTGACCTGCGAGACGTCGTCGTCCGCCTCGAACAGGACCGACCCGCGTGTGCATTCGACCGGCACCAGGTGCGGGGCCAGGAGCGCGCGGTCGCCGGCATCGAGGGCGTCGAGGAGCAGGTTGCCCTCGAACGATGGGTGGCTTGTCGAAGGCATGGGGTGTGGACCACGGGAACGTTCGAGGCAGTCCCCACCACGACCCTTGCCATGACAGACCTATGTCTACAACTCAACAATCGTTGAATTCTGTGCGATCGTGGAACGTCGTCGCAGCCGGGACATCCAGGGCGGCCCCTGATGCGGGGAGCGCGACCTGCCGGGGATCCGGCTCATGCTTTTTCGGCGCCAAAAGGATGGACGCGCGGTTTGATCCTGACGAGGCGGCTCGCACTGGGCCATCGGTCAGGCCAGGGGCGCAGGTTCAGGAAGGGGACGCCGAGTCAGCCTCTTTCGTCGCGCGACGGGTCGGTTTACCCGCAGCCCAAGGTCCGAAGCAGCCATTCCATTTGCGGCCAGATCGGTGACTTTGCGCGCCATCGCCCGTCTCAAATCACTGGATACACATCCGGAAGCTGTCGATAGGAGCGCTGTCATACGGCGCTCAGCATGTATCACCCGTTTCGAGCCGAAATGCGGTCTGCCGTACGCAAAGCGATAGCCTGAATGGTCAGCGAGGGATTGACGCCGCCCACCGTCGGGAAGACCGAACCGTCGCAGACATACAGATTCGGAATGTCCCAGGAGCGGCAATCGGCATCGACCACGGAGGTGCGCGGGTCGGACCCCATCCGGGCGGTGCCGTTGAGATGGCAGGTGTCGTCGCCCTGGTCCCAGACCTCGCGCCCGCCCGCGGCCACCAAGGCCTCGCGCATGAACTTCAGCGCGTGCCGGTTCAGCGCCTTGTCGTTGTCGCACCAGGAATAGGTGATGCGCGCCACCGGCAGCCCGTACTGATCCTTCACGTCGGAGAGCGTCACCCGGTTGCGCTCCTGCGGCATGTATTCGGAGACCACCTTGAGGCCGGCGACGTGGTTGTAGCGCTGCATCTCGGCCACAAGCGCCTCGCCCCAGAGGCCGTGGGCGGAGGCCTGGGTATTGGCCCAGAGTTGCGGCAGCGGGCCCTGGCTCATGTAGGAATAGCCGCCGAAAAAATCCTTGGCGAAGGGGCCGTGACCCGTGTCGTCGTAGTTCCAGTGCTCGCTGATGGCGAGCGAGGGCGGCCCCTTGTAGCTGCGGATCTCCTCGTCGAAGACACCCCAGACCGCTTGATTGCCCTGGACCATCAGGTTCCTGCCGACGAGGCCCGAGGAATTGGCGAGCCCGTCCGGAAATTCCTGGTTGGCCGAGTTCAGCAGCAGGCGCGGGGTCTCGATGGCGTAGCCCGCCACCACGACGTTCTTCGCCCGCTGGAAGCGCCATTGTCCCTCGCGGTGATAGTGGACGCCGGTGGCGCGACCGTTCTTCGTCTCGATCCGTCCGACCATGGCGAGGTCCCGGATCTCGGCGCCGGCCTTCAGGGCACGGGGCAGGTAGCTGACGAGCACGCTCTGCTTGGCGTTGGTCGAGCAGCCGAGGGTGCAGAAGCCGCGGTAGACACAAGGAGGCGCGTCGCCGTGCGGGGCCGAAACCGTGGCGAGCGGCGTCGGCGTCCAGTCGATGCCCATCGCTTCGGCGCCCCGGGCCAGGACCTTGGCGGCGGCGTTGATCTCGTGCGCGCGCCGATGGTAGCGCCGCCGGTGCGGCCCCCAGGGATACGAGACCGGGCCGGAGATCTTCAGGTCGTCCTCGACCTGATCGTAGTAGTGCCACATCTCCCGCCAATCGATCGGCCAGTCGGCGCCGTAGCCCATCAGGGTGCGCGCCTTGAACCAGTCCGGCCGGAAGCGCAGGGCCACCATGGCGTAGTGGACGGTGGAGCCGCCCACGGCCTTGCCGGAATTGTTCGAGCCCATCTGCAACGGGTTCTCGCCGTCGACGATGCGCTCGTCCGTCCAGTAGAGCTTGGACTGGTGGCTCTCGTCCGAGGCGAAATCCTCGAGCGGCCGGAAATACGGGCCGGCATCGAAGGCCACGACCGAGAAGCCCCGCTCGGCGAGCCGGCAGGCCAGGGTGCCGCCCCCCGCGCCGGTGCCGACGATGGCGAAATCGACCTCCTCGTCGTCCCGGTGCTGACGCATCGGGACCCATTCGCCGATCCGCATGACGTTGGGGGCGCGGCCGTCGCGGGCACGGGGATGGTGCTCCGGGTCGTCGCCGGGCGTGGCGTGCTTCGGGTTGTCGGCGGCGTTGCCGAGGCCGGGGATGCGCATGGGCGGGAAAATCCTTACCGGCCGACCAGGAGGTTCTCTGCGTGGGCCTCGTCCTCGCGGCCGGGCTTGGCCTCGGCCGCCTCCCAGGGGTCGCGGCGGTCGAAATCCATGCGGACGTAGCCCCGCGGGCTCGCCGGGCCGCCCCATCCGATCTCGTTCCAGGCGGTGGGGTGGGCGTAATAGGCCTTCACCACGTCGGGGAGGATCCGCTTGTGGAAGAACAGCCTGGACGGCATGCCCGCCCAGGCCGCGCCGGTGAGCTCACCCGCCTCGGCGCGCTTCAGCAGATCGTCCTGCGCCCAGGCGCCGAGTTCGTGGAAGCGCGCGCCGAACCGCGCCTGCGCCTCTGCATCCAGAGCCTTCAGCCCCAGGCGCCACGCTCCGCGCTCCTCGGGCAGTTCGGGGTTGCGGTAGCCGTCGCGGGTATCGGTGGCGAGCTTGTGGTCCACGAGGGCGGCCACCGGCACCGGATCCGCCCGGTCCGCCGGCTGCGGCACGATCCGGTCGGCAATCGCCTTCATCGTCAACCATTCGGCTTCGTCGAAGAAGCGGCGCGTCTCGGGGCCGATCGCCAGCCGTTCGTCCAGGACCGCGCGGGTCTTGGCGTTCCAGGAGGGGCTGTCGCGCTTCGCCAGCACGTCGTAGCCCGGATAGAGATCACGTCTCGGCAGCATGGGACACCCGGCTCAGAAGCGGAAGGGTCGGTGTTCGAGCAGTTCGAGGGCGGCGAGCCCCCCGAGCGCGACGCCGGAGAAGGACGGCGGGGCCGGCAGCGGCGGGCCGTCGATGAGGTTCTGGCGCCAGTTGTCCCAGCCGCCCATCATCCGGGCGACGCCGTAGGCGTGGAAGGCGACGCCGCCGATTCCCATCGCCGAGACCGCCCACATCCCCCATCTGGCGGCCGTTTGGCTCGCCCCTTGCGGCTTGGTGGCGGCGCGCACAAGGAGCGCGGCGGCGAGCGGCGGCAGGGTCACGGGGATATACATGGCCGGGTTCTGGAAGGCGCCGCGGAAATGCAGCAGCCCGGCCTCCAGGGTCGTGCCGGCGAGCATGCCCGCGGTGGCGATCGCCAGGGCCCGGCCGGCCGGCAGGCCGGCGAGGCGGGGCGTTCCGGGATCGGCGTTGCGGACATGCTCGGCGACGACGCCGAGGATGCCGGCGAGCGTCAACGCCATCGGCGCGCCGATGGGGGCGGAATAGAACAGGTTCTGGAAGGAATAGCCGCCCTCCCGCTTGCCGACATTGTAGCCGTGGAAGCCGAAGCCGATCAGCCCGGTCAGTCCGGCCAGCGCCTGCACCCCGTGGCGGATGCGGGAGCTGCCGGGATCGGTATCGCCGGCCCCGTGCAGGGATGCCGCCAGGGTGACGCTGGACACGATGATCGGCGTGTACATCGCCCGGTTGAAGAACTGGCCGCGGTAATGCTCCAGGCCGGAATCGAACAGCACCGAGGCGGCGAGCATCGTCGAGGCGTGGTTGAGGCGCTGCGCCGCGCTCGCCGTCACCGCGCTCCCGCGGGGCGCGTAGCGGCGCCCCTCCGACTCGGTCGAGGCGAGGCGCTTCGAGCGTCCGGAGGCGAACCATGTCAGCAGGCCGGCTCCGGCCGCCGCGGCGGCGAGGACCACCACCGGATGCACGGCGGCCTCCACCCGCACCGGGGCGACGCGCCGCCTCAGGGCGGGCCGGGATGATCGCGGGGCGCCGCGCTGGCGCTGCGGCGGGCGGGGGCCGCGGTCAGACAGCGTAGGCATCGGCGTCCCGGGTCTTGAGGATGAGGCCGTGGCCCGGCCGGGTCAGGTCGGGGGCGATCGCCCCGTCCCGCGCTACGGGCGCGCCGTCGAACAGCATCCGCTCGATGCGGACGTGGTCGTGAAACCATTCGAGGTGCCGGAAGCGCGGCGCGGCGACCGCCACGGGCAGGTGCAGCGCCGGGGCGCAATGGCCGGAGAGGTCGAGATGCGCCGCCTCGCAGAGGGCCGCGATCTTCAGGAAGCCGCTGTAGCCGCCGCAGCGTGTCACGTCCGCCTGCGCGACATCGACCGCGCCGGCCGCGAGCAGGCCGCGCAGGTCGTCCAGGGTGTAGACATATTCGCCCGCCGCGATCTCCATGCCGGCAGGCGCCGCCGCGCGGACGGCGGCCAGCCCGGCGGGATCGTCACTCGACACCGGCTCCTCGAACCACGCCACGCCGAATCGCTCCGCGGTCCGCGCGACCGCGACGGCGCGCTTCGGGGTGAAGGCGCCGTTGGCGTCGATGAACAGGTGCGCGGCGCCGATCGCCGCCTTGGCGACCGCCATGCGGGCCGGATCGCGCTCGGGCTGGCTGCCGATCTTCATCTTCACGGCGCGGCAGCCGTCGCGCTCCACCCAGCCGGCGAGCTGTTCACGCAAAAGCCGGTCGTCGTAGCTCGTGAAGCCGCCGCTGCCGTAGATCTCGGCCCGCTCCCGCGCCCGTCCGAACAGGCTCGCGAGCGGCCGTCCGAGGAGCCGCGCCTTCAAGTCCCACAGGGCCGTGTCGAGGGCCGAGATCGCCGTGGCGGCGAGCCCGGAGCGGCCAAGGTTGCGCACCGCGCCCCACAGCACGGCGTTCGCCCGCGGGATGTCGAGGGCGGGGAGTCCGGAGAGGCGCGCCGCCAGGGTCTTTTCGATCAGAGGGGCGACGCTGGCATCGGTGTAGCTGTAGCCGAGACCGGTCTCGCCGCCGGCCTCGATCTCGGCGACCACGAGGGTCGTCCTGTCCCAACTGAGTGTGCCGTCGGCCTCGGGCGCGTCGGTGGGAATGGTGAAGGCCCGCGCCCGCACCGCCCTGATCGTCGGATCCTCACGCATGGTCGTGGACCTTGCGCCCTACTTCCTGTCGCCGGGCAGGACCGAGCTGAGCACCTGCCGGGCGGTGTCGGCGAGGAGATGGCGCTCCTTCGGATCGCCCTTGCCGAGCATCGACATGAAGTTCTGCACCTGCTGGAGGGTGAAGAACGGCGGCAGCGGCGGAACCTCGGGGTCGGTCTTGACCTCCAGCACCACCGGAACCGGGCTCGCCAGGGCCTCGTCCCATGCCGGGCCGACCTTGGCGGGGTCGTCCACGTAGATCCCCTTCAGGCCGATCAGCTCGGCGAACTTGTGATAGGGCACGTTCGGGATGGTCTGGCTCGCCTCGAATTTCGGGTTGCCCTCCATCACCCGCTGCTCCCAGGTGACCTGGTTCAGGTCCTCGTTGTTGAACACGCAGCAGATCCAGGTCTTGTTCGACCAGCGGTGCCTGTACTTCGCCACCGTGATCAGCTCGGCCATGTTGTTCATCTGCATGGCCCCGTCGCCGACCAGCGCGATCACCGGCCGGTCGGGATGCGCCACCTTGGCGGCGATGGCGTAGGGCACCGCCGCGCCCATGGAGGCGAGGCCACCCGAGAGCGAGCACATCTGGCCGCGGCGCATCTTCAGGTCGCGGGCGTACCAATTGGCGCAGGACCCCGAATCCGAGGTGACGATCACCCGTTCGGGCATGCGCGGCGAGAGCTCCCAGGTCACGCGCTGCGGGTTGACCGGGTTGGCCTTCGCCATGGCGCGGTCCTCCGCCTCCTTCCACCAGGAGGCGACGCCCTTCTCGATGCCGGTGCGCCAGGAGCCGCCCTCCTTCTTCTGCTCCAGGAGCGGCAGCAGGGCGGTGAGGGTCTCGGCGGACTCGCCGCAGAGCGGCACCTCCATCGGGTAGCGCAGGGACAGCATCTCCGGGGAAATGTCGATCTGCACGCCGCGCGCCTGCCCCTCCTCGGGGAGGAACTCGGCCCAGGGGAAGCCGGAGCCCACCATCAGCAGGGTGTCGCACTCGGCCATCATGTCGGAGGACGGCTTGGAGCCCAGGAGCCCGATCGTGCCGGTGACGAAGGGCAGATCGTCGGGGAGCGCCGCCTTGCCGAGCAACGCCTTGGCGACGCCGGCCTGGAGCTTGTTGGCCACCGCGATCACCTGATCGGTGGCGTGGAGCGCCCCGGCGCCGACCAGGATCGCGACCTTCTTGCCGGCGTTCAGCACGTCGGCGGCCCGGCGCAGGTCGGCGTCGAAGGGCACGACCTTCGGGGCGGTGTAGCCGACCCCCGAGAAGGTGTTGCCGTGCTTGCGCACCGGCGCCTCGTAGGGGACGTCCTGCAGGTCGTTGGGCAGGATGATCGCCGCGACCTTGCGCTCGGCCTTGGCGATGCGCATGGCGCGGTCGACGATGTGGCGGACCTGCGCCGGCGAGGACGCCTGCTGCACGTAGGCCGAGACGTCCTTGTAGACGCTGGTGAGGTCGAATTCCTGCTGGTAATGCGCGCCGTTCACGTTGCGCGCCTGCTGGCCGGCGATGGCGAGCAGCGGCACGTGGTCGAGATGGGCGTCGTACATGCCGGTGAGCAGGTGGGTCGCGCCCGGCCCGGAGGTGGCGAGGCAGACCCCGACCTCGCCGGTGAACTTGGCGTAGGCCGAGGCCATGAAGGCGGCCATCTCCTCGTGGCGGACCTGGATGAACTCGAAGGGCAGGTCGTTGCGCTGGAGAGCGCCGAGCAGCCCGTTGATGCCGTCGCCGGGGTAGCCGAAGATTGTCTTGACGCCCCACTCGGCGAGACGCTTCCAGAAGAAGTCCGCGACGGCTTCGGCCATGGAAAAACTCCTTGAACCCGCGCCCCCGCGTCGCCCCGGGAAGGAGCCACGCCTCACGTGCTGCGACGGGATTCCCAATGAGACGCGCAGTGGCTCGCGCAGTGTCGTGAGGCTAACGGGCGGTGTTCCGGCGCGTTCCTGTCCGGCCTGGAAGCGTTCTGACGTTTGCGTGAGTCACCCGGCTCAGCCGGGCATGAGGTCCACGGCGTAGAGGTGCTCCTTCGAGGTGATGAAGAGCCGCCCCTCGCCGGGACCGAAGCAGCAATTGGAGCAGAGCTGCGGCGTCGGGATCAGCCCCAGCCGGTGCCCCTCTGCCGAGAACACCTGCACCCCGGCCTCGGAACTCGTCCAGATCCAGCCGCGGCGGTCCACGCGAAAGCCGTCCGGCACGCCGGGCTCGACCTCCGCGAAGATGCGGGGCTCCCCGAGGCTCCCATCGTCGCGGACGGGAAAGGCGTGGATCGTGTGCCCATCGCCACCCTCGGTGCGGGATGTGTCACTGACGTACAGGGTGCGCCCGTCTGGGGCGAAGGCCAGCCCGTTCGGCTGACCGAGATCCACCATGCGGCGGACGCTGCCGTCACGCGGGTCGAAGCGGTAGACGCTGTGGTGACCGAGGTCGGACACGTCGAGCACGCCCTGCTTGGGCAGGCGCAGGCCGTAGGCGGGATCGCTGAACCAAAGTGCCCCATCGGCGGCGCAGACGACGTCGTTCGGCGCGTTGAATCGGCGCCCCTCGTAGGTCTCCACCAGGGCGGTATAGGTGCCATCCGGCGCCGTCCGCGACAGGCGGCGGTTGCCGTGCTCGCAGTGGATCAGATTGCCGTCCCGATCGACGGTGTTGCCGTTGATGAACGGCGTGGCATCGATCACGACCCGGACGCAGCCATCCGGATGCCAGCCGAGGACGCGGCGCCCCTCGATATCGGACCAGACGAGGATGTCCCGGGCGGGCCACCAGGTCGGGCCCTCGCAGAAAGTCGCCTGATCGTAGAGTGAGACGAGCCGGGCGCCATGGGGCACGGCCTCCGCGAAGCGCGGGTCGGAGGCCCGGGGCGGGTCGACATGAGGCACAGGCTCCGGCGGGCCGGGCCGGCGCAGAAGGTTCGATGCCTGTTCGACGGCCATGATCCCTCGAATCTGCTTCTCTTCGACGCTGAGGTTCGGCAGCTCTCAACCCGACAATGGCTGTCGGTCGGTATCGTTCGGCCGCTGCCTGAAACGAACAACGCAGACTTGAAGGTCGCTTTCCCCTGGGCCGGCTCCACACCGGACGCACCACCGGATCCGATGATTTGCGCGTGATCAGGCTGCGCGACGGATGTCTGCTCCGAGGCGGTCGTCGCTCGATCGCGGACCAGGCGCTCCCGGCCGAGCTTGGCCGGCGGTCGTGCGCCCCTTGCTGCCGCTCGGCCGAAGGCATCGGCCTCCCGAAAGCAGACCTTCTTCGTGCCTGCCGCAGCAGGCATTTTGCATGCTCGACGTCCTTGATCCGTTCCGATTGAAGCGAACGTGATCAAGGGACGGTGTGCGTGTTTCCGATCGCCGTGCCTCAATCTTACCGATGTCGAGAAAGAAGCTTCAGTTCGGCGATGAGTTGGCCTTCAAACAGCAACGCTGAGCCATAATGGAATTCAGGGTCGAACCCATGTTTCGCGTTCATTGCTGACGACGCGCTCTGCATAGCAATCAGCCGACCAGACTCGTCGAACAGGCCTGAACCGGAACCGCCGTAGCCGTCGTTGCAATCGTGGCGGGCGCGGCGGATCTCGTCTTCGCTCGGCGGGTCGATGCGCCGGATCGTGCAATGCTCCAAGCTGCTGGGACCATGATAATTTTCGTGCCCGGCCGGTGAAACCATCGTCACACCCACAGAGACCGCGCCGATCGGCAGGTCCGGCGGCTCGGGCAGGGGTTGCGGGACGGCGTCCGCCGGACTCGCGAGGCGCAGGATCGCCCAATCGTCCGTGATGTGCAGGGCTTGGGCACCGGGCGCCGCTCCGAGCCGGAGGCTGTCGGGCACAAACGCGTAATTGCGGCCGCTGATCTGGAAGTAGCAGTCGGAGACCGGACGCGTCTGCTCCAGGCGCCGATCGCGGAAGTTGTGGGCGTTGAGCACGACCACGGACGGGTCCGCCACCAGCCACGCCGCGGCGGCCTTCTGCGGCACCCCGTCCGGCCGGCGGCACCAGAGCACACCCGCGCCCTTGTAGCGGTCGAGATCGGCGCCGGTCAGGTCCCGGCGCTGGTCCTGCGGGTAAAGCGCGGCCATTGCGAGACCTGCTCCACAAAAGAGCGGCACAACCAGGAGGAACAGGCGCCTCGCCAGCCCGCGTCTCATCCCGCCTCCACCTCGATCTGCGCCGATGTTGCGGCCATGAAAGGGCGCGGGTGCAGGGCGCGTCAAGCAATACGCGCGAGTTCCACACTTGCCATCGCCAATTGCCGCTTTGTCCCGGCAACAAATGACCGAGTGCCTAGAGACATTCGCAAGCTGCCCTCGGTAAAAATAAATCGCGATCGAGGTCGTAATAAGTCTTTCATAAGAGATATGCGTCGTCAATCTCTTGCGATCGACCGACCATCCGCGAGATCGACCTGAAGTCTGTCTTGCAACGCACAATCAACAGCCGCGAGGCCTCAAGGCGCGGCGGCCCGGCGAGGAGATGCACGATGAGATTGGGACAACTTTCGCGCTCGGTGTCGGTGCTGGCGATGGTCGCGGTCGCGCCGCTCGGCCTGCCCGGGGCGGCCTTTGCCAACGACAAGCTCGGCGAGCTGGCGAAGAGCGGCGAAAACTGGGTGATGCCCGGCAAGAACTACGACTCGAACAATTACAGTGAGCTGACGCAGATCAATAAATCCAACGTCAAGCAGCTGAAGCCGGCCTGGACCTTCTCCACCGGCCTGCTCAACGGCCATGAGGGTGCGCCGCTGGTCGTGGACGGCAAGATGTACGTCCACACCTCGTTCCCGAACTACACCTTCGCCCTCGATCTCGACGATCCGGGCCACATCCTGTGGCAGGACAAGCCGAAGCAGAACCCGGCAGCCCGCTCGGTCGCCTGCTGCGATCTCGTCAACCGCGGGCTGGCCTATTGGCCGGGCGACGGCAAGACGCCGCCGCTGATCCTCAAGACCCAGCTCGACGGCCACGTGGTGGCGCTGAACGCGCAGACCGGCGAAACGGTGTGGAAGGTCGAGAATTCCGACATCAAGGTCGGCTCGACCCTGACCATCGCCCCCTACGTGGTGAAGGACAAGGTGATCGTCGGGTCCTCGGGCGCCGAACTCGGCGTGCGCGGCTACCTGACCGCCTACGACGTGAAGACCGGCGCGCAGGTCTGGCGGGCCTACGCCACCGGGCCGGACCAGGACCTGCTGCTGGCCGACGACTTCAACATCAGGAACGCCCATTACGGCCAGAAGGGCCTCGGCACGGCCACCTGGGAGGGCGATGCCTGGAAGATCGGCGGCGGCACCAACTGGGGCTGGTACGCCTACGACCCCGGCACGAACATGATCTACTTCGGCACCGGCAACCCGGCGCCGTGGAACGAGACCATGCGGCCGGGCGACAACAAGTGGACCATGACCATCTTCGGCCGCGACGCCGATACCGGCCAGGCTCATTTCGGCTACCAGAAGACGCCGCATGACGAGTGGGACTATGCCGGCGTCAACGTGATGATGCTGTCCGAGCAGAAGGACAAGGACGGGAAGCTGAGGAAGCTCCTCACCCACCCGGACCGCAACGGCATCGTCTACACCCTGGACCGGACCGACGGCTCGCTGGTCTCGGCCAACAAGATCGACGACACGGTGAACGTGTTCAAGTCGGTCGATCTGAAGTCCGGCACCCCGGTCCGCGACCCGGAATACGGCACCCGGATGGATCACCTCGCCAAGGACATCTGCCCCTCGGCGATGGGCTACCACAACCAGGGCCACGATTCGTACGATCCGAAGCGTCAGGCCTTCTTCATGGGCATCAACCATATCTGCATGGATTGGGAGCCCTTCATGCTGCCCTACCGGGCGGGCCAGTTCTTCGTCGGCGCGACGCTGAACATGTATCCGGGCCCGAAGGGTGACCGGCAGAACTACGAAGGTCTGGGCCAGATCAAGAGCTACAACGCCATCACCGGCAAGTTCAACTGGGAGAAGATGGAGCGCTTCGCGGTCTGGGGCGGCACCACCGCCACCGCCGGGAACATCGTGCTCTACGGGACGCTCGACGGCTTCATCAAGGCGCGGGATTCCGATACCGGCGACCTGCTCTGGAAGTTCAAGCTGCCCTCCGGGGCGATCGGCTACCCGATCACCTACACCCACAAGGGCACGCAATACGTCGCCATCAATTACGGCGTCGGCGGCTGGCCGGGCGTGGGCCTCGTCTTCGACCTGCAGGACCCGACCGCCGGCCTCGGCGCGGTGGGCGCGTTCAAGAAGCTCGCCAACTACACCCAGATGGGCGGCGGCGTGATCGTGTTCTCGCTGGACGGCAAGGGTCCCTACGACGACCCGAATGTCGGCGAGTACCAGCAGGCCTCCACGAAGTAACGCCACGCGCGACATCGCCGGCCTCCGGGCCGGCGGGATGCCCGCGGTGCCGCCTGCTCCGGACGGGCACGCCCTGCCCGGGACGGCGCGCCGCCTCTCAGAACATCATCAGGGATCAACGTGCATGCCGCTCCTCGGCGGATCCTTTCGTGCGGCGACCTGCGCCGCCCTCCTCCTCGCCCTGCCGCCGCTCGGTGGCCAGACGCGCGCCCAGGAATCGGAGGCCCAGGCCGTCCAGTCCGACGCCGTCAGGGCTCCGACGGCGCCGGCGGCCGATCCCGGGACGCTGCGGATCTGCGCGTCCGAGACGCAGCCGCCGCTCTCGATGAAGGACGGGTCGGGCCTGGAGAACCGGATCGCGGTGGCGGTGGCCGAGGCGATGGGCCGGAAGCCGGTCTTCGTCTGGATCGCCAAGCCGGCGATCTATCTCGTCCGCGACGGGCTGGAGAAGCGCCTCTGCGACGTGGTCGTCGGCCTCGACAGCGACGACCCGCGGGTGCTCACCACCAAGCCCTATTACCGCGCCGGCTACGTCTTCCTCACGAAGGCCGATAGCGGCCTCGACATCACATCGTGGAGCGACCCGCGCCTGAAGACCGTCGACCACATGGTGGTGCCGTTCGGCTCCCCCGGCGAGGCGATGCTCAAGGATATCGGCCGCTACGAGGAGGACATGGCCTACCTCTATGCGCTGGTCGGCTTCCGCGCGCCGCGCAACCAGTACACGCAGATCGACCCCGCGCGTCTCGTCGGCGAGGTGGCGCAGGGCAACGCCGCGGTGGGCGTGGCCTTCGCCCCCGACATCGCCCGCTACGTGAAGGCCTCGACGGTGCCCCTGCGCATGGCCCCCGTCCCGAACGACACGGTGACCAGCGACGGCCGCCGGATGCCGCAGGATTTCGACCAGTCCATGGGGGTGCGCAAGGACGACGCCGCCCTGAAGGACGCCCTCGATGCCGGCATCGCGACGGCGAAGCCGAGGATCGACGCCATCCTGAAGCAGGACGGCGTGCCGGTCCTCGCCACCAACTGAACGCCCACCACAGATCTCTCGAGAGAATTGCGAAGTCTTGGTATGACCGTTTCCAAGCGTATCCTGACCCTCACGGCCGTGTTCGCCCTCGGCTCGGCGGGCGTCGCCGGCGCGGTGCTGGCCCAGCCGCAATCCGGCCCGCAGACCGGCATCGTCTTCCGCAACACCATCACGGGCGAGGCGCTGGATCTCAACGAGGGCAAGCCCGGCGGGCGCGACACGGAGGCGGTGAAGACCTTCTTCCAGACGGGGAAGAACATCTACATCGACGACAAGTCCTGCCTGCGCAACGGCGAGAGCCTGTTCCTCACCTCCTGCTCGGGCTGCCACGGGCACCTCGCGGAGGGCAAGGTCGGGCCGGGCCTCAACGACAATTACTGGACCTATCCGGCCAACACCGAGGACACGGGGCTGTTCGCGACCCTCTGGGGCGGGGCCAACGGCATGATGGGCCCGCACAACGAAGACCTGAACCCGGACGAGATGCTGCAGGTGATCGCCTGGATCCGGCATCTCTACACCGGCCCGGTCAAGGACGCCGTCTGGCTGAACGACGCGCAGAAGAAGGGCTACACGCCGTTCAAGGAAGGCGAGACCTTCGCCAAGGACACGCCCGGCCAGTGCAAGCCCCTGGCGGAATGAGCGGTCCAGCGAGGAGAGGCCCCGGTCGAGGGGCGAGGAAGCGAGGAGACGTCAGATGCGCAAGACGATGAGGGTGGCGATGCTGTTCGCGGGGGCGGCCTTGGCGGTCCCCTTGGCGGTCCCCTTGGCGGTCCCCTTGGCATGCCCGGCGCTCGCCTATGACGGGCAGACCTGCAAGGCGCCGGGCAATTGCTGGGAGCCGAAGCCCGGCTTCCCCGAGAAGGTCGCGGGCACGAAATACGACCCGAAGCACGACCCCAGGGAAATCTCCAAGCAGGCCGCCTCCATCACGCAGATGGAGGAGCGCAACAGGAAGCGCGTCGAGAACTTCAAGAAGACCGGCACGTTCGAATACGACCTCGCCAAGATCCCGAACTGAGCGTCACGGGCATGGGCTCCCCCGGCCCATGCCCGCCCGTTTGCGAATCCCCCGAGTCCCCCATGAACCCTCCGCGCCCCGGCGACGCGATGCTGACCGACTGGCGCGACGCGGCCGGCCGGTTCGAGGCCGAGATCGCCCGGGCGGTGGTGGGCCAGGCCCGCGCCATCCGCCTCGTCACGATCGCGATCTTCGCCCGCGGCCACGTGATGCTGGAGGGCGATGTCGGCACCGGCAAGACGACCCTCCTGCGGGCGGTCGCGCGCGCCCTCGGGGGCGCCTACGAGCGGATCGAGGGCACGGTCGACCTGATGCCGACCGACCTGATCTACCACACCTTCCTCGGCGCGGACGGCCGCCCCCGGGTCGAGCCCGGCCCGGTGCTGCGGCAGGCGGAGGATCTGTCGGTCTTCTTCTTCAACGAGATCAACCGCGCCCGGCCGCAGGTCCATGCCCTGCTGCTGCGCCTGATGGCGGAACGGACCGTCACGGCCTTCGAGCGGGAATGGCGCTTCCCGAACCTTCAGGTCTTCGCCGACCGCAACCGGGTCGAGCGCGAGGAGACCTTCGAGTTGCCCGCCGCCGCCCGCGACCGGTTTTTGATGGAGATCGGCCTGGAGGCACCCCGCGACGCCGAGACCCGCCGGGCGCTCGCCTTCGATCCGCGCTTCCACGACACCGACCGGCTGATCGACGAGGTGGCCCCCGCGGTGCTCGACCACCGGGGCATCGGCGGCATCGCGAACGCGATCCAGCACGCGGTCGATGCGGCCCCGGCGATCGAAGCCTATGTCGTCGCCCTGTGGGACGCGCTGCTGCGCCCCGCCGAGGCCGGTATCCGCCTACCCGGGATCGACATGGCGCACCTCGTTCAGGGGGGCGCCTCGCCGCGCGGCCTCGCCTTCCTCGTGCGCGCCGCCCGCGTCCGGGCGTGGCTCGAAGGCCGCGACTGGCTCGTGCCGGAGGATATCCGCGCACTCTTCCCCGACGTGATGGCCCACCGGATCTTCCTCGAACCGGTCCACGAGATGCGCCGGGCCGAGATCGTCCCCGCCCTGTGCCGGGCGGTGTTCGACACGGTGCCGGCCCCATGAATGGGCCCCCATCCGCCGAAATCGTCTACCGGCCGCGCTGGCGCCCGCGCGGAAGCCGGCCCGGCGCCCATCGCGGGCGGGATGCGGGCGGGCTCGGCACGTTCCGCGATCAGGTGCCGTTCCTGAGCCTGCCGGATGCAAGGCGGATCGATCTCCGCGCCACCCTGCGCGACCCGTTCGAGGGCGTGCATGTCCGCCGCTTCGAGACCCGCGTACCGGTGGAGATCTACGCCCTCGTCGATCTCTCGGCCTCCATGCGCTACCGGGGCGTGGCCGATCGCATCGCGCTGGCGGCCGAACTCTGCGCCGGGCTCGCCGCCTCCGCGACCCGGATCGGGGACGGGTTCGGGCTGATCGCGGCCGACCGGGCGATCCGCGCCGACCTCACCCTGCCGGCGACCCGCCACCGCAGCGCAGCCCTGACTCTCGCCGGCCGGCTCGCCGCGGCCTCATGCCCGGCGGGCGGAGCCGAGGGGATGGTCGAGGGGGCACACAGCCTCCTCGGGCGGCCGAAGATGGTCTTCGTCATCTCGGATTTCCGCTGGCCGGCGGAGCTGATCCGCCGGCTGTTCAGCGCCCTGGCGCTGCACGATACGGTGCCGGTGCTCCTCGCCGACAGCGCGGAGGACGAGGATCTGCCGGATTGGGGCCTCGCCGAGCTCGAGGATCTCGAAGGGGCAGGGCGCCGTCTCGTGTTCCTGCGGCCGGCGCTGCGCCGCCGCTGGATCGCCCGCGAGCAGGAACGGCGCGAGGCCCTGGCCGCGATGGCGGCCGCGTCGGGCGCGCGCCGGCCCTTCACGCTCGTCGATCGCTTCGATGCGCAGGCGCTGAGCCGCCACCTGCTGACGGATTGAGATGCGCGTCGTCGCGATCCTGTTCCTCATCCTCCAGGCTGGCGTGGCCGCCGCGCAGGTCCGCTCGGTCGAGCTGCGCGTGCCGCGCAGCTTCGGCTACTTCCTCGGCGACCTGCTTCAGGTCCGCGCCGACATCGCCCTGGAGCCCGGCTTCACCGTGCAGCGCGCCTCCCTCCCGAAGCCCGGCCCCGTCACCTACTGGCTCGACCTGCGCGACGTCGCCGTCGAGCGGGTTTCCGGCGGTGCCCGCCTGCGCCTGACCTACCAGAGCTTCTATGCCGCCCTCGACGCGCGGCGGCTCGACGTGCCGGGCTTCAGCGTCGCCCTCGCCGACGCGAATCCCGGCGGAGCCATCACAAGTCAGGCCGAGATCCCGCCCTGGTCCTTCGGCGTCTCACCCCTGCGGGAGATCCAGCCGGAGAAGCGCGACGACCCGGCCGATTACCTGCAGCCGGACGGCCGCGTGTCCCGCCTCGACCCGGAGCCCGCCGCCACGGCGGCGCTCGTGCTGGTCGGTCTCGCGCTCCTGGCGCTCGGGCTTCTCGCCTATGACCGCGCGTGGTTCGGCCGCCGCCGGGGCCGCCCCTTCGCCCGTGCCGCACAGCGCCTGCGCCGGCTCGCGGGGACGGACGAGGGCGGCTACCAGGAGGCCCTGCGCCTGATCCATCGCAGCCTCGACGAGACGGACGGGCGGCGGCTCCTCGCCGACGACCTCCCGGCCTTCCTCGACCGCCATCCGGCCTTCCGGGAAGAGGAGGAGGCCCTGGCGCGCTTCTTCGCGGCATCCCGCCGGGCCTTCTTCGGGCGGGAGGCGCAGGCGGCCCGGGAGATCTGGCCCTGGCCGGAGATGCAGGCGGCGCTCCGCCGCCTCGCCGCCGCCGAGCGGGCCGCCTGACATGCCGGCCGTCTTCGCTCCTTACGGCGTCGAGACCGCGTGGGTGCTGTGGCTCCTGCCGCTAGCCCTGCTGCCGATCGTCGCCTCCGGCCGGAGGCGCAGCGCGGTGCCGGCCATCGCGGCGGCGCCGGCCGATCCACTCTCCCGCCGGATCGGCCGCGCTCTGACACTCTCGGGGATCGCCACGATCGGCGGCCTCGTGGTCGGTCTGTCCGGCCCCTATCGGGCGGGGGAACGGATCACGCGCATCGGCATCGGCGCGCAGGTTTCGATGCTCATCGACCGCTCCGGCAGCATGAACGAGACGTTTGCCGGCAAGCAGCCCTCGGGGGCGGAGGAATCGAAGGCGGCGGCCTCCCGGCGCCTGCTCTCGGGCTTTGTGGGCGAGCGGGCGCACGATCACTTCGCCGTCACGGCCTTCTCGACGGCCCCGATGCTCGTCCTGCCGATGACCGACCGGCACGACGCCGTGCGTGCGGCCATCGCGGCCATCGACCGGCCGGGCCTCGACTACACCAACGTCGCCAGGGGGCTCGCCATGGCCCTGTCGCAGTTCGGGGCGGACCGGGGCATCGCGCGGGTGCTGCTCTTCATCTCGGACGGGGCGGCGGTGATCGACCCGCGCGTGCAGGACCAACTCCGCGCCGCGTTCGCCAAGGTGCGGCCGAACCTCTACTGGCTGTTCCTGCGCACCAAGGGCTCGCCCTCGATCCACGACCGGCCGGCGGGCGAGGACACGCCCCAGGCCGCCCCCGAGCGCCATCTCGATCTGTTCTTCAAGAGCCTGACCATTCCCTACCGCGCCTTCGAGGCCGAGGGGCCGCAGGCCGTGGCCGACGCCATCGCGCGGATCGAGGCGCTGGAACGCGACCCCATCCCCTCTACGGAGGTTCGACCCCGCCACGACCTCACCGGATGGGCCTACGGGGTGGCAGCCCTCGGCCTTCTCCTGCTGGCGCTCGCGGTTTTGGCCGAGGCGGATCTCCCCGCTCGCCGGGCCGTCCGACGGATCGCGGCGGACGAGCCCCTGCGGAGGGCGGCATGAAGCGCCTGTGGGCCCGCCTGCGCCCGAGCCTGATCGTGGTTCTGCCCGTCCTGCTGCTCGCAACGGCCGCCGCCTTCGGCATCGAGGCGTGGCGGCTCGAACGGGCGAACCGGACCATCGCCGCGCTGGAGCGCGGGACCGACGCGGAGGTCTCCGCCAATGCGCCGGGTCCGGTCCTGGCCGCGCGCGTCGCCTTCCTCGCCAAGCGCGGGCGCCTGGACGAGGTCGAGCCGCTTCTCTCCGGCCTCGAAGCCGGCGATGACAGGGGGAACCTCGCCCGCGCCCGCTACACCCTCGCCAACGCCCGCCTGCGCGACGCCTTCGGTCTCCTCGCCCGGGGCGAGTTGGACAAGGCCGGGCCGCTCGTGACGCTCTCCCGACAGGATTACCGTCGGGCACTGCGCGAGCGTCCCGATTTCTGGGACGCCAAGTTCAACCTCGACGTCGCCTCGCGCCTGATCCGCGACTACCCGGAGCTCAACCGCACGGACGGCGACGAACTCCGATCGGAGCCCAAGAAGATCTGGACCGACATTCCCGGCCAGCCGAGGGGCGGCCCGTGATTGCCGCCTCGCCCATTCCCTGGCCCATCGCCCGCAACCTGCGCGGCTGGCGCTTCCTCGCCCTGGCCGTCGCCTTCGGCCTGACCCTCGCCGCCCTCGTCGTGCCGGTGCTGCCAGTCACGCGCATTGGCGCCGAGATCCTGATGGTGGTGGACATCACCGGCTCGATGAACGTCCGCGACTATGCGCAGGACGGGAAGCCGGTGAGTCGCCTCGACACGGCGAAGGCGGCGCTCCGCCGGCTGATGGCGGATCTGCCCTGTGGTTCGCGAGCGGCGCTCGGCCTGTTCACCGAGCGACGCCCCTTCCTGCTCTTCACGCCCATCGAGGTCTGCGCCGATTTCGCCCCCCTCGACGGCGCGCTCGCCGCCATCGACTGGCGCATGGCCTGGGAGGGCGACAGCCGCATCGCCGCCGGCCTCTCCCGGGCGATCGAGATGGCCGCCGGGCTCGGCACCGATCTCGTCTTCGTCACGGACGGCCAGGAAACGCCGCCCCTGCCGGGGGGCGAGCCGCCCGCCTTCGACGGCAGGCCCGGCGCCGTGCGCGGGCTCATCGTCGGCGCCGGGGCCTACGCCCTCTCGCCGATCCCCCGCTACGACGAGCTCGGCCGGGAGAAGGGCTTCTATGGCGAGACCGACGTGGCGCAGGAGAACCGCTTCGGGCCGCCACCGAGCGATGCCGAAAACCGCGAGGGCTACAACCCGCGCAACGCGCCCTTCGGTGCCGCGGCCGCGCGGGGCACCGAGCACCTCTCCTCCGTGCGCGAGGCCTACCTGAAGCGCCTCGCGGGGGCGACGGGTCTCGCCTACGCCCATCTCGACAGGCCGGGCGGGCTCGACGCTCCCGTCCGCGCGGCGGTGACGCCCCGCGCCCTGAAGGGCTCCCTCGATCCACGTCCGATCCTCGGCGCCCTGGCGCTGGCGCTGGTGCTGGCCACCCTCTGCGCCGGCCTGCCGCTTTCCCTCAGCCCCTCAGCGAGAATGCGATGATCCGTACCCTGGCCACCCTGACTCTGATCCTCGCCACAGGCACGGCCCTGGCCCACGGCCCGACGCCGCAGAAGGTCGTGCAGACCGTGACGATCAAGGCGAAGCCCGACGCGGTGTGGAAGATCGTGGGCGAATTCGGCGGCATCGCCGCCTGGCACCCGGACGTCGCCACGGTCGAGGCGACGGGCGGCAATGCCGGGGGCGCCGTGCGCAAGGTGACGCTCAAGTCCGGCGGCACCCTGGTCGAGGGGCTCGACGAGTGGAAGGGGTCCGAGCGCACCTATTCCTACCGCATGTCCGACCCGGACCTGACGGCGCTGCCGGTCTCCTCCTATTCCGCGATCCTGACCGTCGACCCGGATGGGGACGGCTCCAGGGTCGAATGGATGGGTCGCTTCTATCGGGGAGACACGGGCAACGAGCCGCCGGAGAACCTGAGCGACGAAGCCGGCCGCGAGGCGATGAACCGCTATCTCGCCGATGGCCTCAAGGGTCTGAAGGCCAGAATGGAGGGCGGGCCGACGCAATGATCGGGTGCGTTCGCCTCTTCGGGCTCCTCGTCCTGCTGGCGGCATGGCCGGCGGCAGGCGGGGGCCTGTTCGTCGTGAGCCAGCAGGGCGCGAAGGTCACGCGGATCGAGGTAGGCGGGGCGACAACCGCTACCCTCGTGGCGGCGGCACCGGCCGTCGTGGCGGCGGATGCGGCCGGCAGGTTGTATCTCAGCCATCCCGATCGAAGGGTCGTCTCGGTGGTCGCGCCGGACGGATCCGTGCGGAGCCTTCCGCTCAAGGCTCAGCCCTTCGGTCTCGCCGCCGAGCCGGACGGCAGCCGGATCTATGTCGGCGATTGGTCGGGCAACCGGGTGATCGCCCTCGCGATGGACGGCGCCGTCGCGGGCGAGGCGGCGACCGGGCCCGACCCGGCGCATCTCGTCCTCGGGCCGGCTGGACGTCTCTACGTCGCCGAGCGGGAAGGCCGCTCGGTGGGCGTGATCGACACGGTCGCGATGCGGCGGGTCGGCAGCTTTCCCGTGGGCGATGGACCGTTCGCCCTGGCCTACGATCCGGCGCGCGGGCGCCTCTATGTCGCGAATGTCCGCAGCAACGACGTGACGGTGATCGATACCCAGGCCGGGCGCATCCTGGCGACCGTGCCGGCGGGCGCGAGCCCCTACGGCATCGCCGTCACCGCGGATGGCGCGCGCGTGCTCGTCAGCGACCAGCACGCGGGCAAGGTCTCGGTGATCGACGCGAAGACCCTCGCGGTGACGGCGACGGTGCCGGTCGGCCCCTACCCGGAGGGGGTGGCGATCCGCGGCGGCTTCGCCTACGTCGCCAATTGGTTCTCCGATACCGTCTCCGTGATCGACCTCGCGACCCTGCGCGAGACGCGCCGCATTCCGGTCGCCGAGGGGCCGCGCGGCCTCGCCGTGGCGCCCGGTGCACCGGAGGCGTCCCGATGAGGAATGTCCTTCTTCCCGCCCTGGCCCTGATGTTGCCGCTCGCCGCCTGCAATCGCGGCGAGGAGGACGCGAAGACCGATGAGGCGGTGGTGGCGCGCACCTCCGAGACGGAGCTTGCCGCCTGGCTTTCGCCCAAGGACGGGACCGATCCGGCGCGCTGGCTCGCCGGCCGCGAGGCGGGGCACCCGCTCGCCAACGACGCGCCGGCGGTCCAGGCGATGCGCACGAGCCTCGCCCGCGCCGCCGAGGGCTTCATCGAGGATCCGCGGATGATCGCCAACCGCACGGTCCAGCTCGGCCAGATGCTCGCCGAGACCGGCAAGTCCGAGAGCTACGGCGACCTCCTCGACGGGTTCGGGCAGATCGCCGCCAAGCGCGGCCGCCACAAGAGCCTCTACGGCGAGATGTGCCAGCACTACGTCAACATCCGTAACCGAGGGCTCGGCCACGAGGCGGCGCTCTCCGAACTCTCCGAGAACGAAGTGAGGCCGCTCACCCGGAGCACCCCATGAGCGCCGCCCTCGACATCGCCCCGCGGAGGGAGGCGCCCTCGGCGCGGGCGGGAATCCTGATCGTCGACGACCACCCGGTCGTGCTCCAGGGCTTCCGGCAGCTCGCCGAGATGGAGGGGATCGCCGAGGTCTTCGAGGCCAACGACATCGTCTCCGGCTACCGGGTGTTCCATCGCCACCGGCCGGGCCTCGTGGTGACGGACCTTTCCTTCGGGGAGGACGGCCCCTCCGGCCTGTCGCTGATCCGCCGGATCCGGGCGCTGGAGCCGGCGACCCGCATCCTCGCCTTCAGCATGTACGACGACCCGGTCATCGCCGCCCGCGTGCTCGAAGCCGGGGCGCTGGGCTTCGTGATGAAGGATACGTCCGTCGCGACCTTCCTCGAAGCCCTCGATGCGGTGCGCGCGGGCCGGAGCTACCTGCCCCATGCCATCGCGACGCATATCGCGGTCCTCGACCTCGCCGCCGATCGCTCGCCGCTGACCCGCTTGAACGCGCGGGAGCTTCAGATCCTGTCGCTGCTCGGCAAGGGCAAGACTTACACCGAGATCGCCCACATCCTGGCGCTGAACTACCGCAGCGTCGTCGGAACCACATCGGCCATGCGGCTCAAGCTCGGCGTGGGGAGTCTCGCGGAACTGATCCACATCGCCCTGTCCCAGCCCGGGGCGCGATCCGGCTTCCCGGCTCGCTGACGGCGGGCCTCACCGTGAGATGAGGATGCGATCGGCGCCTGCGGGCACAGCCGCCTGCGTGGGTGGGTCTTCGGCGGCGTCACCTGCGGCATCCTGACGACGCCCGCCTGTTGCCTGATGTCCCACTGATGACGCGGGCCGGATCGAGGGTCCGTCCCCTGAGGCGGGCCGCCCTGTTCGTCCCAGACTTCGCAGGCGGGCTGGCCCGATGCTCAATGGGCCATGAGCACCGGGAGGCGGGCGTGCTCGATCACATGCCGGGTGACGCCCCCGAGGAGGAGTTCGCGCACCCGGCTGTGGGTATAGGCGCCGAGGGCGAGCATGGAGGCCTTGCGTCGCTCAGCCTCTGCCAGGATGGCCGCGCCAACCGAGGCCCCTTCCTCGACCGACAGAGAGACGGCCTCCGCCATGATGCCGTGCCAGTGCAGGTAGCCGCAAAGGTCCGCGGCCCGCGCCTCCTCAAAGCGTTCGGTTCGAGCCTGCACGACCGTGACCCGGGTTGCCTCGTGCAGGAGCGTGATGGACTGACCGATCAGGCGTGTCGCTTCCAGGCTGCCGTTCCACGCGATCACGACGTGATCCAACAGATCGTAGGGCAGGATCTCGCTGACCATCAGGGTCGGTCGACCCACCGAGAACAGCGCCGTGTCGAGCGCCCGCTTGGTGAACGGATGCTCCGGGGCGGGCCGGTCGACGATGACGAGGTCGCTGACGCGGCCCGCCAGGGTGAGGAGCGGCTCGACCTCGCCCGAGAGTTCGGTCCAGGTCGCGAAGGTGGCGTCCAGGCGCCCGCCCGACACCGCGAACGGCACGCCTTCGCGCGCGCACCACGCCCGCAAGGCTGCCTGACCCTCGGCCGCGGATTCCCGCACGCCCCGCTCGATGGCCTCGATGGTCGCGCCGTCCATCGGCACGAGGCTGGCCATCCCGGCGAGCACGTGCTCCGGGCCCGGCGCCATGAAGCTGACGCCGATATGCGCGTGCAGCCGGCGGCCCAGCCGCAGGGCCGCATCCAGCCGCCGGGTGGCGTCGAGGCCGGGGGCGGTGGGAACGAGGAGGCAGCGCAGGTACATCGGCAAACTCCTCGCTCAGCGTTCCAGGCTCTTGAGGTAGGCGATCAGGGCTTCGGCCTGGTCCGGGTCGAACCGGAATTCCGGCATGCTCGGATGACCCGTGCGGATGCCCTCGGCGAGTGCCTCGCCGAGATCCTCGACGGGGTAGCGCGTGTGCAATTCGCGGAAGGGCGGCGCTTCCCGCAGGGGGCTCGCTCCGACTTTTCCCACGGCGTGGCACCGGGCGCAGTTGGTCCGGGCGAGCGTCTCGCCCTGCTTGACCTGCCGGTCCCAGGCGAGGGCGTCCCCGGTGGGAAGGAGGCTGGCGAGCAGCGCGAGGGCGCCCGCCGGCAGGGTGGCGGCCACGCGCATCAATGGCTCATCAGGCAGCAGACGGGCGTCGTCGTCAGGATGTCGCGGGTGGCGCCGCCGAAGACCCATTCGCGCAGGCGGCTGTGCCCGTAGGCGCCCATCACGATCAGGTCGGCGTCCGCGCGTTGGGCGAACCGGAGGATCTCGTCCGCGGTGCCGATCTCCGGCTTGTGCAGCAGATGCGTGGTGACCCCGACGCAATGGCCGGAGAGGTAGGCGGCGACATCCTCGGCGCCCTCCCGGTCGGCCTCAGGGCCGACCACCGCCACCTGGACCGCCTCGGCCCGTGTCAGGAGCGGCAGCGCGTCGTGAACGGCCCGGCGCGCCTCGCGCGTGTCCTTCCAGGCCACGACGATCCGCCGCGCCGCGATGGTCTCCACACCGGGCGGCGCGATCAGAACCGGACGCCCGGCTTCCATCAGGAGCGGCCCGGCCGGGACGCCCATCGGACCGGGGTCTCCGTCCGCCGGCCCGTGCCGGCCGACGACCACCAGGTCGGCCGCCCGCGCCTGCCCGGCGAGGTAGGCCAGCGGGTTGGTCGGAGCCGCGCGCCACTCCGATCTGGGCGCTGCCCTGGCCTCGCGCGCGAACAGGGCCTTGGCCGCCGCGAGTTGCTCATCGGCGAGGCGCTCCTCGATGGCCCAGATGCGCTCGACCTCCAGCATGTCGCCGATCGGCATGGGCGCCAGGACGGCGCGCGCCGCGACGCCGGTCAGCTTGGCCTCGAAACGTTCGGCGAGGCTTGCAGCGAGTTGGACGCGGTCCGCTGCCGCCGCCCCGAGATCGACCGAGACCATGATGTTGGAGATCTTCATGACCGCCTCCCGCTGCCGGAACTCCGGCGCCCTATGAGGAGCGTGCCTCCGGTTCGCGGCGTCGGCCTTGATCCATCTCAAGGGACGTGCCGGTGTGCCGTGACGTCACCCATCGCCCGCCACCGCGCTTCGGTCGGGGTCAGAGGACGAGCCAGAGCAGCGCTGGCGTCACCACCGCCGCCGCAAGGGCCAGGGCCAGGGCCAGGGCAAGGGCCCGCCGGCTGCCGATGCTCCGGTATCGATAGCCATCGGCGATAAGCCGTTGGCCCGCATCGTTCCGCGGCGCCAGCCTGACCGGGACCCGCGCGCGGCGCACCGCCTCCAGGTAGGTCGTTCGAAACGCCTGGGTCATCGTCCGCTCCCATCCAACCTGACAGAGGCCATCCTGCCCGCCATCGCCGGAAGCGCTTTGATCCACTTCAACGCTGCCGATTCGGCTCATCGGCACGGCCGATCCCGGGATCAGCACCCGCCCGGGGCCGGCATGACGGCCAGCACCCGGAAGCGTTTCCAGAACAAGGAACGGCCGCCTGTTCGTATTCGAGGCCGGTGCCGGATGAGTTTTTGGTTTGAACTCAAGATGCGGCCGTATTGGCTCCGCCGCTTGCGGTGGATCAAGGCCGCGAAGCCGTGACGGGGCGAATCATGGGGCCGATCAAGACCGGAGACTCCCCATGTCCAGTTCATGCCCATCACCGCTCGCAGGCATCCGAGACGTCCTCGTCGGCACCGCAATCGAGGGCGAGCGCGAGGAGGCCTCGTCTGCCATCGGCTATGGCCTGACATTGGCCAAAACCGCCGGCGCGCACCTCACCGTTCAGTCAGCCTCGTGGCGCCTCTCGGGCGACGATGCGTGGCTTGGCGCGTTCGATGTCGAAGGCGTCTCAATCCTCGATCGTCGGCTCGACGCGCTGGCCCATTCGATCGCGGAGCGCTCGGCTGCGGACGCCGCGCAGGCCGGCGTGGTCTGCACGTGGGACGCGCCGAACCTGCCCTATCCGGAGATCGTCAGCCGGCTGGCCGCGTGCGCGCGCCTGCACGACCTGACGGTCCTCGACATCGGCGCGCGAACCTACGACCTCGACCGCGAGATGATCCAGAAGGCGCTGTTCGACAGCGGCCGCCCGGTCATCGCCGTCCCGCCGGGACATGACGCCTTCGTCGCGCGGCGGATCATCGTCGCCTGGGACGGCAGTGCGCAGGCAGCGCGGGCCGCCAACGACGCCCTGCCGTTCCTGCGTGCGGCCGAGGCGGTCGAAATCGTCTCAGTCGGCACCGAGGCCGAGAGCCACGCTTCGCTGCCGGGCGCCGAATTTGCGCCCCACCTCGCACGGCACGGGGTGGCCGTGACGGTCAACGACCTGCCGCAGCGCGACAGCGTCGCCGCGACGCTTCGCAGCCAGGCCGGCCTGTTCCGGGCGGACATGATCGTGATGGGCGCCTACCGGCATTCCCCGACACGCGAATACTTCTTCGGCGGCGTGACGCGCTCCTTCCTGAGGGGCAGCCCGGCACCGCTGTTCCTCGCCCGCTGAAGCTCCGGGAGGCGACGATGCCCGAGCGAGATCCCCGTCGAAGCGACATGACCGGCCGGGTCGTGCGCGCGCGCAAGCCCAGGCGTCCGGTCCCGACGGCACCGACCCCATCCACGATCGACGAGGCGCCGCCTCAGCTGCGCGCACCGAACAGGACCGACTGGCGCGGTCCATTGGACGAGGACGAACGCGCCGCGTTGGAAGCGGGCTGGGGCTTCATCGAGTGAGGTGCACGGCGCAGCGAAGGCCGCCACGGACCGCATCCGTGGCGGCTCTCGTCGGGCGCCGCTCACGGCGCAGGACCCCGGAAAAGGCGAGGAGATCGGCGGTATCTGAGGGGGCGAGCCCGACCGGGCATAGTCGGATGCCGACAGTTCTTGCCCGCTGCCAAGACATCGGCGCGGTCGCCGATGGAGGGGCGCCCGGCGAGCGCGAAATGACGGCGCCTCGGGCATCGGGCCGGCTGGTTTCGAACCGACCGCACGGCGGGGGCCGCCATGTGCCCGGGCACATGCCAGGCCGCGAATTGCCGGGACGTTCCAGGCTGCCGTCGCTACGGCGGCCATACGCCGAGGCGCGCGTGGGACGAGCCGATCAGTGGCACATCAGGCAGCACACCGGCGCGCGTTCGAGCGCCGCGCGCGTGACGCCGCCGAAGATCCACTCCCGCAGGCGCGAATGGCCGTAGGCACCCATCACGATGAGGTCGGCGTCCTGAAGCAGGGCGAAGTCCAAGATCTCTCCGCCCTCGCTCCCGGCCGCCCGCAGCAGATGCGTGGTGACAGGCGCGCCGTGCCGCGCGAGATGGCCGGCCACCGCCTCCAACCCCTCGTGCCGCCTGTCGGCCCCGACCGTCGCGACCAGGACTTCCTCGGTGCCGGGGATGAGGGGCAGCATCGCCGATATGGCGCGCCGCGCCTCCGGTCCATCCTTCCAGGCGACGATGATGCGGGCCGCCCTCAAGCGCACGAGCCGGGGCGGTACGACGAGGACCGGCCGGCCCGCTTCCATCAGCACCGGTCCGGGCGGCACGCCGAGCGGCCCGGGATCGTCGTCTTTCGGCCCGCGCCGGCCGACCACCACGAGGTCGGCGGCCCGCGCCTGTTCGACGAGGTGCGTGATCGGCCCGGCAAGGGCGGCTTGCCAATCCATGCGGGTGCCCTCGCCGGCGCTACGCTCGAACATGGCGCGCGCCTGTTCGAGGATCTCGTTGACCACCACGCGGCTGCGCTCCTCCTGCCGGGCGGCGTCGGAGACGTCGCGCACCAAGAGGGGGGCCGGCACCTTGTGGGCGGCCGTACCCGTGAGGGTGGCCTCGAAGCGTCGCGCCAACCCGGCGGCGAGGCGGATCCGATCCGGTGCAGCGTCGCCGAGATCGGCGGAAACCAAGATATTCGCAAGGTCCATGGCCACCTCCACCATAGGCCGATGCCGACGCGGGAAGCCTGGCGTGGGCTGGATCCACCCACCTTGATCCAGCGCAAGTCCGCGCGGTCGTTCGATTGGCCTAGCGGATGAGCCTGCCCGGCCCCTTCTGCGCTCAGCCGTCTCGGCGGCCGAGCGCGCATGGCGTCGAGGAGGACGGCGATGTCGATGGCTTCCTGCACGATCGCCGCCGACCATCATCACGGGACCGTTCCGGCGCCCGGCGGCGATCGTGCCCGTCTTGGCCGTCTGCTTCGGTCAGATCGTCCAGCCGCCGTCGATGGTGACGGCTTGGCCGGTGGTGTAGGTCGCCCCCGCCAGATAGACGGCGAGGTCTGCGATCTCCTCGGGCGTGCCGAGCCGTCCGATGGGCTGGCGGGCGATGAAGGCCGCTCGCGTCTGCTCGTAGTCGCCCTGCGCCCGGATCCGCTCCTGCAGAGACGGGCTCTCCACCGTGCCGGGGCAGATCGCGTTGCAGCGGATGTTGTCGGCGACGTAATCGGCCGCGACCGCCTTGGTCAGCCCGATCACCGCCGCCTTGGTCACCCCGTAGGCGAAGCGATTCGGTACGCCCTTCACCGAGGAGGCGACCGAGGCCATGTTGATGATCGCTCCGTCGCGCCGCTCCACCATGCCGGGGAGAACGGCGCGGATCGTGCGAATCATCGCCTTGACGTTGAGGTCGAAGGCGAAGTCGAGGTCGGTATCGGGCATCTCCAGGATGGTCCCGCCGTGGACGATGCCGGCGCAGTTGAACAGGATGTCCACGGCGCCGATCCCCGCGACCAGTGCTTTGACGGCGGCCTCGTCCCGCACGTCGAGGCGCGCGGTCTTGAGATTGTCGGCGTGCAGTTCACCCAGCGCCGCCGCGTTGATGTCGGTGGCGTGGACCCGCGCCCCGGCGCGCGCGAAGGCGAGGGCGCTCGCGCGCCCGATGCCCTGGCCGGCCGCCGTGATCAGGACCGATTTTCCGGACAGATCAGCCATGCCTTGCTCCTGAAGTGCGTGTCCCGACGCGGACGGTCGCCTCGATCATAGGCGAGGACCACGATCCGAACACGCGCCACGACGATCAGGCCGCCGCGACGCGCCCTCCGCGCGTCAGGGCCGCGAGCTGGAGTATCAGGGCCGCCACCGCGACCCCGGCCGCCGCGACCGGCAGGGCGGTGATACCCGCCACCGCCATGACGATGCCCCCGAGCGCCGCACCCACGGCGCCCCCGAGATAGTTTGCCGAACTGTTCAGGGCCACGGCGACGCTGCCGTGCTCAGGCTTGAGCCCGAGCAGCGCGTGCTGTTGCGGCGCCTGAGAGGCCCAACCCATCGCGCCCCAGATCAGGAACGGCAGGTAGCCCAGCAAGCCGCGTTCGAGCAGGCCCGGCAGCGCGGCCAGCGTCAGAGCCAGAACTGCCAGGATCAGGGCCATCAGTCGCCGGGGTGCCCCCGACCAGTCGAGCAACGGGCCGATCGCGAAGCTGCCGACGAGGCCGCCGACGCCCCAGGCCCAGAAATACGCCGCCGCGGCCTCGCTCAACCCCGTGCTCTCAAGGAGCGGCGCGACGTAGGTGTAGAGGCCGAGGCTGGACACTGCGGTCAGGAACGAGACCGCCACGGTGACGACGATCCGGGGATCGGCGAGGAGCGCGGCCCGTGCCCGCCAGGACGGCGGCTCCGCGGCGGGGAGGTCCGGCAGGCGCAGGAGGATCGCGGCCGCCGCCAGGGCGCCGAGCAGCGCCACCAGCATGAGGGTCCCCTGCCAGCCGAGCCGCTCCGCGATCCACAGGCCGGCCGGCACGCCGATCACCGTGCCGGTGCTCATGCCGCCGAGCGTCAGGGCGAGGGCGCGACCCTTGCGGCGCGGCTCCACCAGGGTGGCGGCCGCCGCGACCGCCACGGGCGCGTAGAGGCCCGCGGCGAGGCCGGCGAGCGCGCGGGCCAGCAGCAGCCACAACAGACTGGCGGCGCATGCGCTCAGCGCGTTGGCGACGGCGAAGACCGCGAGCGCCAGGGCCAAAATCTTCCGGACCGGTCGCCCGGCCAGCAGCGTGGCGCAGACCGGGGCCGCCAGGGCGTAGGTCAGGGTGAAGACGGTGACAGCCTGCCCGGCCTCGCCGGGCGCGATCCCGAAGCTCGCGCCGATTCCCGGCAACAGGCCCGCGACGACGTAGGCATCCAGGCCGAGAGCGAACATCCCGTTAGCGAGAACGACGATACGCTCCATGGCACGACTCGCTTTACGATGTACGACGAACACCGTACATTATCGCCGCCATGAGCCCGCGCAAGTTCTTCCATCCCGACGCCGCCGCGTTGACGCTGCACCGGATCCTGTTCGCGCTGAGCGATCCGACGCGGCTGGCCGTGGTCTCGGAGCTGAAGGATGGCGCCGAGCGCGCCTCCGGCGATCTCCTGGCCGAGAGCGTGCCGCGCTCGACGATGACGCATCACCTCAAGATCCTTCGAGAGGCCGGCGTGACGCGCACGCGGCCCGAGGGCATGCGCTGCCTGATCTCACTCCGGCGTGACGATGTCGATGCGCGCTTTCCCGGGCTGCTGGAGGCGATCCTGGCGCACGGGCATTCGGGCTGAGGCGCCGACGCCGGCAGCCCGCGCGACGATGCGCTGAGGCGTCTCGGCCAACCTTCCGGATCGGCGCTAGGCGCGCCGGATCGCCCGCGCCAGATCGGCCGCCTGATCCCGGTCCCGGCAGATCAGCCAGAGATCGTCGTGGCTCGACAGCGCGGCATCGAACAGGTCGATGAACGCGGGTGGCGGCTCCGCGAGATCGGGCCAGTGGAACAGACGGAAGCCCAGCGCTTCCAGCACGGGTAGGATCGGCGCGAGATCCCACAGCATGTTGCTGGTCAATGTCGCGTCGAGGCGGCCGGTCGCCAGAAGGGCGGCGTCGGAGATCGCGCCGCCCTCGCTCCAGGGAAACCAGCCGCGCCCATAATCCAGGGTGTAGCGCTGCGCCGAGACGGCGAGCCAGCCGACATGCCCGGTGCGTGTGGCGGGCCGCTCCAGGGGCCGCAGCGCCTCGGTCGGGCGTCCGCCCCGGGTCGGTGCCCAAAGGGCCTGGCCCTCGCAGGCCGCCAGCAGGAGGCCGCGCGCCGCCTCCGGCGGATCGATCCGGGCGGGACCGGCGCGGTCCTCGGCCCAGACCGGCAGGTTCATCACGCCGATGCGCGGCCAGCCTGCGCGGCAGGCCGCCACCATCACGCCCCAGCCCGTCAGGCCGCCCGCGAAGGGGCGGGTCCCGTCGATCGGGTCGGCCACGAAGGTCCAGGCATCCCGGGCGAGCATCGCCGAGGCGGCCGCGTGGCCGAGATCGCCGGCCGTCTCCTCCTCGATCAGGTCCGGGCCGAGTCGATCGTGCAGCAGGCGGCTGACGGCGAGGTCGGCCTCCGTGAGGGCCTGGCCCAGATCCGGGCCCTTGTTGGTCATGTCGAGCCCGGCCGCGCGCATGCGCAGGGCGATGGGTGCCGCCTCCTCGACGAAGGCCAGCATCCGGGCGAGGACAGCCTGCGCGGAGGCATCGGACGGAACGGTCATGCGGCGAACAGCGCGGGGTGACGGAGCATCAGGGCCTGGACGAGCACGAGCGTCTTGAGGTCGGGAAGCCGGCCCGAACGGGCGGCGTCGGACAGCTCCGCGAGGGGAACTTCCACGGGCAGCACCTGCTCGCCCTCCGCGTGCAGCCCGCCGCCGGGACCGACCTTGTCGGCCTGCCCGTAGGGCGCGAGGTAGAGCCAGAGGCGCTCCGAGGAGACGCTCGGCATGCTGTAGGCATGTGCCACGCGTTCCAGCTGCCGCAGGTGCACGCCCGCCTCCTCCATGGCTTCCCGGATCGCGGTCGCCTCCGGCTCGCCGCCGTCGAGGCCGCCCGCCGGTGCCTCGTCCAGGTCGGCCGGCTCGCCCCAGAAGGCCGGGCCAACCCGGGCCTGCCGGACGAGCAGCGCCACGCGCCGCTCGGGGTCGTAGGGCAGGACGCAGGCCGCCTCGCCGTGATCCTCCAGCGCCCTCGGCACCGTGCTGCCGTCGGGCAGGGTCAGCGTGGCGATCCCGAAGGTGTTCCACCCGCGGTGGATCACCCGGAGGGGCAAAGCGGCCGGCGTCTCGCTCATCGGGGCGGGTCAGCGCTTGGTGTTGGCGGCCGTCTGGCCGAACATCACCTTCTTGGCGTCCTCGCTCATGGTCTTGCCGAAATCGGGATTGATCTCCGGCGCGCGGGCATAGGCCGCCTTGGTGGCGGGCCGCTCGGCGATGGCCGAGAACCAGCGCTTGAGGTTCGGGTGCTCGTCGAGGTTCTGGCCCTGCTTCTCCCACGGCACGATCCAGGGATAGCAGGCCATGTCGGCGATGGAGTATTCGGGCCCGGCGACGAACGCACGGTCGGCCAAGCGCCGGTCGAGCACGCCGTAGAGCCGGTTGGTCTCGTTGACGTAGCGCTTGATCGCGTAGTCGATCTTCTCGGGCGCGTATTGCGAGAAATGGTGGTTCTGGCCGAGCATGGGCCCGAGGCCGCCCATCTGCCAGAACAGCCATTGCAGCACCTCGGCCCGGCCGCGCAGATCGGCCGGGATGAAGCGCCCGGTCTTCTCGGCGAGGTAGAGCAGGATCGCGCCCGATTCGAACAGCGAGACCGGGGCACCCCCACCGACCGGCTCGTCGTCGATGATCGCCGGCATGCGGTTATTGGGGGCGATCTTCAGAAAATCCGGGTTGAATTGCTCGCCTTTTCCAATATTGACCGCGCTGATTTTGTACGGCAGGCCTGCTTCTTCGAGGAACATCGTGATCTTGTGGCCGTTCGGTGTCGGCCAGTAGTAGAGATCGATCATCGGCTTATGTCCCGCTAAACCCCCGGCGGACGGGAAGTGGGCCTGCCGGGTGCTCCGGTCAAGCATGTGCGTACGGCCATCGAGCTGTCGTTGATCCTCCAGACAGCCCCCTCGTCCTGCGGGCCGTCGCGCAGAGGAGGCCTCGAAGGATGGCGACCGGATTCGCGCATCGCGTTCGGGATCAGCCTATGGTTGCCAAGAGGGGCGGGCCGGACATCCCCCACGCATCTGCCTCCCGGCAGAGGAGGAGGGCGATTCGCACAAACGTCCTGTCTCCTCTCCAGAGGGACATGTGGACATCGTCCCAGTTGAACAGGAACTTCCGGCCACGGTTCAGCACCTCGTAGAGGAGGGTGCCGCTGCCGCGCGCGAAATCCTTGGGCCGCAGGATGAACAGATCGGTGCGGTATTCGACAAAGCCGCGGGCGTTGCGGGGCGCCAGGGCAATATCGGCGATGCCGGCATTGGCTGAATCGGTCGGGTCGATCTCGCCGCGAGCCGTTCCGATCACCCGCTCGTAGGGGACGGCCTGCCCGAAGGCTGCGCCATCCGCGAACGGCTCGACCGCGGTGATGTCGATGCCGACGATCCGGGCCGAGGCGGGTGCCATGAGCGGAGGGGCCAGCGCCAGGGCGCCGATACAGGCCTGCAGGCGCACGGCGCGGGCACGCATTCCCGACCTCCACGATCTTGTGGCCCCGGCAGACGCGGCGCCCTTGTTCACGACATGATAGGGGCCGGCCTTCCGTGCCGGCAGAATTCGGTCGACCCACCTCTCACGTCGGCGTCAGATGTCAGGCCGACGATGGGGCCGCGGAATGCCGTTGCATTCATTCGAGGACGTACGCGCCAGCCTTGCGTTTTGGCGACCGATCTCCGAAAACGCCCCCCGTCCGGGAAGCTAGGCTTGGCCGGGGCATCCGGCCGTCCGTCGGAGCCCGGCCGGTGCGGCATTCCGATCCCGTTCGAGGACAGGGTTCGATGATCGATTACGCGCAGGCGCGGCGGATGATGGTCGACTGCCAGTTGCGGACCTTCGACGTCAACGACATCGCGGTGCTCGACGCGTTCGACGACGTGCCGCGCGAGACCTTCGTGCCCCAGGGGCGCGAGCCCTTCGCGTATATCGATCAGACCCTGCATATCGACGAGGCCGGCGGCGGGACCCGCTGCATGCCGGCGCCGATGGTGCTGGCCCGGATGATCCAGGCCCTGAAGATCCGCCCGGGCGTAGCCGCCCTCGATGTCGCCACCGGCTACGGCTACGCGGCGGCGGTCATGGCGCATCTCGGCGCGCAGGTGACGGCGCTCGAATCGGTTTCGAGCCTCGCCGCCGAGGCGCGCAGGCGGCTCGGCCCCACGGTGCAGGTGATCGAGGGGCCGATCGAGGCGGGTGCGCCGAAGCAAGCGCCCTTCGACGCGATCCTGATCAACGGCCGCATCGAGGTCCGGCCGCAAACGCTGCTGGAGCAGCTCAAGGACGACGGCCGCCTCGTCTGCGTGATGGGACCTCATCGCAACGCCAAGGTGACGCTGTTCGTGCGCGCCGGCGACGCCTTCGGGGCACGGCCGCTGTTCGACGCGTCGCTGCCCGGGCTCGAGGCCTTCCAGGAGGAAGCCGGGTTCGCGTTCTGAACGTTCGATCCGAGCTTCAGCCCAGCCGGTAATCCGCCATCCGCGCCCGCCGGGCGCTCCGGCGATAGGCCATCACGGAATCCGGCCAGAGGGTCGCGTTGCGGCCCTGCGCGTCGAGGTACCAGCTCCGGCAGCCGCCGGCCTGCCAGATGCTGTCTGAGAGCCGGGCGCGGATCCGGTCGAGGAAGCGCGCCTGCGCCTCCGGGCGGACCTCGATGGCGCGGGTGCCCCGCCGCAGGGCCTTCAGGCAATCCAGCACGTGCTGCACCTGGATCTCGATCATCGCCACGACCGAGTTGTGCCCGAGCCCCGTATTCGGCCCGAGCAGCATGAAGTAGTTCGGGAAGCCCGCGACCGTGATGCCCTGGTAGGCGCCCATGCCGTCGGCCCAGGCCTCCTTCAGGCGCAGACCGCCGCGGCCGACGAGGTCCATCCGCGTGAAGGTCGCGGTGACGTCGAATCCGGTGGCGTAGACGATGACGTCGAGATCGTGCGCCCGGCCATCCTCGGTGACCGCGCCGGCCTCGGTGATCCGCGCGATGCGGCCGGTTTCCAGCGTCACGTTCGGGCGCTGAAGGGCGGGGTAATAGTCGTCCGAGATCAGCACGCGCTTGCAGCCGAGCCGGTAGCTTGGCGTCAGCTTCGCCCGCAGGTCCTTGTCGCGCACCGCCTTGGCGAGGTGGCGCCGCGCCAGACCCTCCGCCTGAACAGTCAGCTTCGAGACCTTGGTGAAGCCCAGGAGGGCGCGCACCTCGTGCAGCCAGAACAGCCGAGCCCGTTCAAGCCGGCGAGCGAGCGGGAGGCGCCGGTAGCGGTCCCTGGCGCGCTCCGCGATGGCATGATCGTTCTTGGGCATGATCCAGGGTGGCGTGCGCTGGAACAGGGTGAGATGGCCGGCGATCTTGGCAAGTTCCGGCACAACCTGGATCGCGCTCGCCCCCGTGCCGATCACGCCAATGCGCTTGCCGGCGAGGTTCACGGAGTGGTCCCAGGCGGCCGTGTGGAAGGCCGGACCCGCGAAGCTGTCGCGGCCCGGAATGGCGGGATAGGCCGGATGGTGAAGGCCGCCCATGCCGGAGACGATCGCCCGCGCGGTGATCGGCCCGCGGTCGGTCTCCACGTGCCAGAGCGCGGCCGCCTCGTCCCAGGTCGCGCCCTGGAAGGTCGTGCCGAGCTGGATGAGGGGCGTCAGATTGTGGCGCTCGGCGGTCTCGCGCAGATAGGCCAGGATCTCGGCCTGCGGCGCATACATCCGGCTCCAATCCGCCTTGGGAGCGAAGGAGAGGGAGTAGAGGTGGGAGGGGATGTCGCAGGCCGCCCCCGGATAGGTGTTGTCGTACCACGTGCCGCCGATGCTGCCGGACTTCTCGATCACGCGCAGCGGCCCGATCCCGGCCTGCCTGCAGCGGATCGCCATGGCGAGCCCGGAGAAGCCGGCGCCGACGATCAGGACCGCCAGCGGCTCCGGTCCGGTGTCGCGCGGAATGTCGGTCATCGCTTCGGGCTCCCGGAAGAGGCGTCGGGCTGCGGCGCGTGGGCCTTGAGGAAGGCGGCGGCCTCGTCCAGGGAGGCGCGCGCCTCCGGCAGCATACCGGCGGCGAATTGCCAGGCGTGGGAGACGACCGGAAAGACCTTCAGCTCCGTCGCGACGCCGGCTGCCCGGGCCCGCTCCGCCATGCGCACGGAATCGTCGCGCAGCACCTCCCGGCCGCCCACGTGGAACAGCAGCGGCGGGAAGCCGGTCGGGTCGCCGTTGATCGGTGAGATGCGCGGGTCGGCCGGGTCGGCAGTCCCGAGATACATCGTCCGGATCGTCGCCAGCGCCTTCGGGTCGAACATGGCGTCATGCCACGCATTCGTGACGCGCGAGCCCCCTTCGGAGACGAAGTCGGTGGCCGGGGAGAACAGGGCGGCGGCCCAGGGCATCGGCAGGTTCCGCGACCGGGCCTCGCTCATCAGGACGAGGGCGAGGTTGCCGCCGGCGGATTCCCCCGCCACGCAGGCCGCGCCCTCGGCGCTGAAGGCCCGCCAGACCGCCATGACATCCTCGACGGCGGCCGGGAACGGGTGCTCGGGGGCGAGGCGGTAATCGGGGGCGAAGATCGTGAAGCCGCGATTGGCCAGGGCGCCGGTGACGGGCCGGTGCGTGCGCGGCGAGCAGGCGATGAAGCCGCCGCCGTGGATGTAGAGCATCCGCCGCCCGGGCCCCGCCTTCGGCCGGACCCACTCGCCCCGCACGCCGCCGACGCTGCCGGCCTCGTAGGTCACGCCCTTCGGGTCCGGGAAAGTCGGCGCCTCGAAGATGCGGCGGAAGTCGGCCGCGCTCCGCGCCCGGGCCAGCGGGCCGCGGACCCGGCTGCGGATCATGTAGGCGCCGATATAGGCACGCAGGCTCGCCATCTCAGAGTTTCCCACCCGACATGCGCACGATCGTCTTCCAGTAGCCCGCCGGCATCAGACGCTGGATCAGGGCCGCGCTGCGGGCATCCTTGCCGATCACGAGGCGCGGCGCCCGGGTCTCGATGGCGCGGATGATCTGCGCCGCAGCCTCCGTGGGGGCGAGCGTCAGGAGCTTGCCGAAGGCCTCGCGGGCCTCCGCATCCTCCACCGCCGCGCGCTTGGCCGCCTCCGGGTCGCTCGGCGGCCGCCGGCCGCGGGCATTGCGGGAGATGGCGGTGGCGACGCCGCCCGGATGGACCACCGTCACGCCGAGCCCGGTGCCGGCATATTCATGCCGCAGGGCCTCCGAGAAGCCGCGGACCCCGAACTTGCTGGTGCAGTAGGCGACCTGCCCGGGCGGCGCGATCAGCCCGAACAGGCTCGACAGGTTGACGATCTGCGCCGCAGGCCGGGCGCGCAGCATCGGCAGGAAGGCGTGGCACATCCGCACGACCGCGCGCAGGTTGATGTCCATCAGCCACTCGAAATCGTCGAGATGCGTCTCGTCGAACCGGCCGCCGAGCGCCACGCCGGCATTGTTGATCAGGATGTCGACATGGCCGAAGCGCTCCGTCGCCCAACCCGGCAGTGCGCGGATCGCCTCCGCGTCCACGAGATCGACGACCCGGGTCTCGACCGCCGCGCCGTGCTCGCGGATCCGCCGGGCGATCGTCCCCAGGCCTTCCGAATCGCGGTCCACCAGCAGCAGGCTACATCCCTTGGCGGCGAGCGCCGTCGCCAGGGCAGCCCCGATGCCACTCGCGGCACCGGTGATGAGCGCGACCGTTCCCGCGAGCTGAAACCTCTGAGCCAAGCTGCGCCTCCCGTTTCGCCGGTTGGTCCGGGCGTTGACCGAGGGATAGGGCCGGCTCGCGGGATTGTCTAGGGTGAACACCCTAGACGAGGCGATGGCCGGCGGGACGGCACCGCGCGACGGAGGCCGGGCTCGATCGCGGTTTCGTGCCTCTCCGCGATCCGCTCGCCCCGCATCTCGCCGCTCCTCAACCGGATCGACAGATTCTGGCCCGAACCTTCCATGGGCGCCGACCGTGCTCATGAGAAGGATCCGATGCTCGACCGCCTGACCCATGCCGGCCTCAGCCTCCTGCTGCTGCTCGCCGTCGCGGTGCTGTTCTCCACGAACCGGCGGGCGATCCGCCCGCGGGTCGTGCTCACCGGCTTGGCGCTTCAGGTGGGCCTCGGCGCGCTGATCCTGTTCCTGCCGGCCGGGCAGGCGGCCCTGAACGCGGCCGCCGCTGTGGTGGTGCGCGTGCTTTCCTACGGCGATCGCGGCACCGCCTTCCTGTTCGGCGGGCTCGTCGAGCCGAAGATGTTCGAGCTGTTCGGCGGCTCGGGCTTCATCCTGGCGCTGCGGGTGCTGCCGCAGATCCTCTACGTCTCCGCCCTGATCGGCGTGCTCTACCACCTGGGCGTGATGCAGGCCCTGGCACGGGGCCTCGGCGCGGTGCTGCGGCGGATCCTCGGCACCTCGCCGATCGAGTCCTTCGCGGCGGTGATCACCATCGCGATCGGCCAGAGCGAGATCGCGGTGGCTTTGCGCCCGTTCCTCGCCCGCCTGACCGGGGCCGAATTGTTCGCCGTGATGTCGAGCGGGGCCGCCTCCACCGCCGGCTCGATCCTGGCCGGCTACGCGGCGCTCGGCGTCCCGATGACCTACCTGCTCGCGGCTTCCGCGATGGCGATTCCCGGTGGGCTCCTCTACGCCAAGATGCTGGTGCCCTCCACGGAGCCGACCCGGATCACCACCACCCGGGTCGAGTTCGGCGAGACCCGGGCGGCCAACGTCATCGAGGCGGCGGCCGACGGCACGCAGAAGGGGCTGGCGGTGGCGGTCTCGGTCGGCGCGATGCTGATCGCCTTCGTGGGGTTGATCGCGCTGGCGGATGGCCTGTTCGGCACCCTCGGCGGATGGGTGGGCTATCCCGGCGCCTCGTTCGAGGGGGTGCTCGGCTGGGCGCTCAGCCCGCTCGCGTGGCTCCTCGGCGTCCCCTGGGAGCACGCGACGCTGGCTGGCGGCGCGATCGGCCAGAAGATCGCCTTCAACGAGTTCCTGGCCTACGCCAACCTGTCGCCGACCCTGAAGGCCGGGACGCTCGATGCCCGGTCGCAGGCGATCGTCTGCTTCGCCCTGTGTGGCTTCGCGAACTTCGCCTCGATCGCCATCCAGCTCGCGAGCTTCGCGAGCCTCGTGCCGGAGCGGCGCTCCGAGGTCGCCCGCTACGGGCTGCGGGCGATCCTGGCGGGGACGCTGTCGAACCTCACGAGCGCGGCGATCGCGGGGTTGTTCGTGAAATGACTTGGCTGCGGTCGTATTCCGAAGACAGGCCGGCCGTCGTTTCTAAAGAGCCTGCCGTTTGCCGTACTGAACGCACAGATCTGCACACCGCGCAAAAGAAAAGCGCCGCTTCGCGAGAAGCGGCGCCCGAACCATCTGATCGAGATCTTAGTTGAAGGTGTCGATCTCGGCGGACTCGTAGCTGGTGACTTCCATGCCGACGCAGATCTCGGACACGATCGGAGCAGTCCAGGCCATGTATTCCTCCTCGTAAACTTCAGGTGGTTGACGCAAGCGACCACGGTGACCGGAGCGACGACCGCGCCGGCCCGGGCCTCTTAGTTGAAGGTGTCGATCTCGGCGGACTCGTAGCTGGTGACTTCCATGCCGACGCAGATCTCGGACACGATCGGGGCAGACCAAGCCATGGCGTTTCTCCTCAGTGTTGATGAGGCGTATATAGGCAATATCTTGGACGCAATACAAGTGAGCGCAACACTTATATTTCTCATAGGGACCCCTGGTGCATCGGCGCGACACAAGCGGGCGGCGTGCGCGCCGGGGAGCTGAAAGCCCGGGACCCTGGAACCGTTACGGCTTGACGGACCTCCCGCGCGGGCGCACGACGCAGCCGCGCGACATCGTTCCGGCGGCGCCGCGCTCCCCTTCAGCAGCGACCCGCGAAGCGACGTGCCCGACCGATCGTGCCTGCCGTGCCCGGCCCCGTGCCGTCGTCCCGCCTGAGCCGCTGAGAGGCCTGGCCGCGGGGCAACCGACGCGGCGCCCGTCACGGCCCAGCCCCAGGATGACCGGCGCCGCGTCGCCTCGTAACCGACGAGGCGAGGCCATGAACGAGATCGCCCCCTTCGACACCCGCGTCGACCCCTCCGTGCTGGCCGCGCGGCTCTCGGATGAACGCGCCCCCGACATCGTCGAGAAGCTCAACGACGAGGCCCCCGAGGTCGCGGCCGCGATCCTGCTCGGCCTGCCGATGGAGCGGGCCGTGGAGGTGCTGGACCAGCCGGAACTCGACTGCGCCGCCGACATCATCGAGATGCTGCCCCGCGACCGGGTGGCGAGCTATCTCTCGGGCATGTCGGCCGACCGCGTCACCGACGTCTTTCGCGAGATCGAGGAGCCCGGCCGCTCCGACCTGCGCGCCCGCCTCGATGCCGAGACCCGCGGCGCCGTGGACCGCCTCTCGGCCTATGGCGAGGAGACGGTCGGCTCGCTGATGACCACCGAGTTCGTCACCGTGCCGGGCACCTGGACGGTGGGCCAGACCCTGGAGCACATCCGCCACGTCGAGAAGACCCGCGAGACCATCTACGCGATCTTCGTGCTCGATCCGCGCACCCGCGCGCTCACCAAGGCGGTGCCCCTGCGCCGGCTGATCTCGGGCAATCCGAACGACAACGTGCTGAGCGTGGCCCCGGGCCGGCGGCCGCTCGCCGTCTCGCCGACCGCGAGCCGCGAGGAGGCGGCCCGGCTGATCTCCAAATACGACCTGCTGGCCCTGCCGGTGGTCGACGCGGTCGGCCACGTGATCGGCATCGTGACCGTCGACGACATGATCGACGCGATGATCGAGAAGCAGACGCAGGACGTGCAGCGCTTCGGCGGCATGGAGGCGCTGCCCGAGCCCTACATGGATATCGGCTTCTTCACGATGATCCGGAAGCGGGCCGGCTGGCTCTGCGCGCTGTTCCTCTCGGAGATGCTGACCGCCTCGGCCATGCAGGGCTTCGAGGGCGAGCTGGAGAAGGCGATCGTCCTGACGCTGTTCATCCCGCTGATCATGAGCTCGGGCGGCAATTCCGGCTCGCAGGCGACTTCGCTGCTGATCCGGGCGCTCGCCCTGCACCAGATCCGCCTGCGCGACTGGTGGCGGGTGGCGTTGCGGGAACTGCCGACCGGGATGCTGCTCGGCGCGATCCTCGGGGTGATCGCGGTGATCCGGATCGTCGCGTGGCAGAAGCTCGGCCTCTACGATTACGGCGAGCACTGGCCGCTGGTCGCCGCCACGGTCGGGGCGGCGCTGGTCGGAATCGTGACGTTCGGCTCGCTGTCGGGCTCGATGCTGCCGTTCCTGCTCCAGCGGATCGGCTTCGATCCGGCGACCGCCTCGGCACCGTTCGTGGCGACGCTGGTCGATGTGACCGGGCTCGTCATCTACTTCTCGGTGGCGCTGCTGATCCTGCGCGGGACGCTGCTGTAGAACGCCGCGTTCCCGGGGGGGACGAAAAGTACGAACCCAGGTTCGGAGTGGATTCGGCAAGGACGGCCGCAGGTTTCCCGGCTGGAACCGGCAATTGTCCAGCGCTCTTGCCGCGCGCGGCGTTGGCTTGCCACCGGAAGTCTGTTTAGGCGGGCCTTGCGCCGTCGCGCTATCGCGTGGCGGCGCCACGACCACCGGAGCAATCTGCCGATGCAGCGCCACGTTCGCGAATTGAGCTTGGCCCTCTCTGTCTGGGCCGGGCTCATCCCGATGGCTCCGGCCCTTGCGGAGGATCAGGCGTCCACCGGGCAGGCCCATTACCGCCCCGCGCCGGAGACCGGGCAGCCTGACTGGATCGCCTGGACGGCCGACGGCGATGGCGTGCTGCGGTTCGATGCCGTGGTCGCCGGCCGGCCCGTCAACGCCATGGCGGATACCGGCGCGACCTTCACGGCGCTCGATCGCCGGTTCGCCGAGACGCTGGGCGCCAAGGTGGCGGCGAACGCGCAGGCCATTCCGGTGGTCGGGACCGGCGGTCCGGCCTCGGCCTATCCGGGACCGACGATCGATCTGACCTTCCCCTCCTACACGATCGAGCGGCTGCCGACGGCCATCCTCGACCTCGCGCCGCTGCGGGCCGACGGCGAACGCCCGATCGACATGATGCTCGGGCTCGATGTCCTCGGCAGCGGCGCCCTGGAACTCGATCTCGCCGGTCACGGCTGGCGCCTGTGGCCGAGCGGGGTCCAATGGCAGGAGGCCGCGACGGCACCCCTGCACCGGTCGGAGACGGGCTTCTACACCTTCGTGACGATTCCGCTCGGCGCCCGGCCGCTCCGCTTGTGGGTCGATACCGGCGCGATGGCGGGGCTGCGGCTCACCGCCGCCGCGGCGGAGACGATCGCGGCTTTGAAGCAGGGCCGGCGCACGTCGATCGCCGCGCAGGGGGTCAATGGCATGGCGGTGGAGACCCTCGTCATTCCGAGCCGCCTGACCTTCGGCGCGGCCGAGCTGTCGGAGGTCCCGGTGCAGATCGAAGGGGAGGGGGGCGACGCGCAGCCGGAGGGGTTCGACGGCATGATCGGCCTCGGACTCCTGCAGCGGCTCCACGCCGTCCTGGATGTCCCGGCCGGCACCTTCCTGTACGCCGCCGACACGGCGACGCCGAAGCCCCTGGTGCGATCGACCATCGGGCTTCAGACGGGATGGGATGGCGGCGGCGTCGTGGTCCGCCACGTAATGGCCAACAGTCCGGCCGCTTCCGGCGGATGGCGGGCGGGCGATCGCATCTGCGCCGTCGACGGCGCGCCCGTGACCCAACGCGCGGCGAACCATGCGGCCTATCCGTGGAGCGTCAAGCCAGCCGGAACGAAGCTGACCTTCCGGCTCTGCGACGGCACCGAACGCGCGCTCGTCGCACAGGATTTCTATTGAGGCCCCGTGCCGGCCTCGGGCGCTGCCCTGATCAGCCGGAGGATCGCACCGCCTCGGCCAGCCGCTTCCGCTGCACCTTGCCGTTGGCCGTGCGCGGCAGGGCGTCGAGGAAGCGGATCTCCCGCGGGCGCTTGTAGGCGGCGAGCCGCTCGGCACACCACGCGAGCAGCGCCTCCGCGTCGGGCTCGGCATCGGGTTGAGGCACCACGAAGCCGCAGATGACCGAGACATCCGCCCGCACCGGCAGCTCGGCGACGCCGACCTCCGCAACCGCGGGGTGGGCGGCCAGCACCACCTCGACCTCGTTGGGCGAGACCCGGTAGCCCATCGCCTTCATCAGGTCGTTGTTGCGGCCCTCGAACCAGAGGTAGCCGTCTTCATCGAATCGGGCGAGGTCGCCGCCGACGAACCAGTCGCCGCGCATCACCTCGGCCTCCTCCTCGGGCCGGTTCCAGTAGCCGAGCATCAGGGCCGGCTCGGAGCGGTGGACGGCCAGCAGCCCGGTCTCGCCCGCCGGCAGCGGCACCGGCTCGCCCTCGACCGGCAGGATCGCCACGCGCCGCCCGGGCTGCGGCTTGCCGGGTGAGCCGGGGCGCACCGGGATGGTGGGGCCGCTGGAGATGTAGGTCGAGATCTCGCTCATCCCGAGCGCCTCGTAGAGCGGCTTGCCGGTTGCCTCGGTCCAGGCCGCGAGCAGCTCCACCGGGAGCGCCTCGCCGGCCGTGCAGCCGTAGCGCAGGCGCGACAGGTCGTGGGCCTCGGGGCCGCCGTATTTCAGGATCTGACGGTAGAGGGTCGGCACGGCCGCGAAGATCGTGGCGCCGTATTCCGCGATCAGCCGCGGCCAGACGGCGGGGTCGCGCGGGCCGTTGTAGAGCACCGCCGTGGCGCCCACCGACCACGGGTCGCTGAGGCCCACGCCCAGCGTGTAGGTCCAGTTCATGGTGCCGGCATGCAGCATCACGTCGGATTCGGTTAGGCCCAGCCAGTGGTCGAGCATCGGCCGCCGGCCATAGGCGGCGCGGTGGGCGTGCAGGACGCCCTTCGGCCGGCTGGTGGTGCCGGAGGTGTAGATCAGCATCGCCGGATCGTCGGCGGCGGTGTCGGCGTAGTCGGGCAGCGGCGGCCCGGCCTTCAGGGCGGCGATCGTGGGGGCGTCGAGGAGCAGCCGGTCGCCCAGGGCCTCGGGCGCGACGGTGCAGCCGCTGCCGACGACCAATGCGGCGGCGCCCGAATTCTCCATCAGGAACGCCGCCTCGCCCTCCGTGAGCTGTGGCGAGGAGGGCAGCGACACGAGGCCGGCCGCGAGCGCGCCGAAATGCACGAGGACGTAATCGACCTCGTTGCCCATCCGGATCATCACCCGGTCGCCGGGCCTGAGGCCGAGGCCGAGCAGGCCCGCCGCGATGCCGCGCACCGCGCGCTCGACCGCGCCGAAGGAGAGCCGTTCGACCGTGCCGTCGCCGACCATCACCAGGGCGGTCTTGTCCGGGCGCAGGCGCGCGTTCTCGGCGAGGCCATAGCGGGCCGCATTGAACCGCGCGGGCGGGTGGCGATCGTCAGGCAGGATGTCGGACACCGGGTGCTTCTTCCTGGAAATGGGCTTCCGACCGGGTGTCCTGCGTCGGTGTGCCGTCGTCAACAGAAAGGGGACGGCGGCACCGTACGGCGCCGGACCGTCCCCTCCTGAATAGGCTCGATCCGGGCAGGCCCGGATCGAGCGGCCGTGCGAAGAGGATCAGCCGCGGTCGTCGGCGCCCTCGCCGGCATCGGCCAGCGCCTGACCGACCTCCAGGCCGAGATCGTCGAGGTTGAACGCCTCGCGCTCGGTGACCGACTCGCCGCGGGCCTGACGCTCGGCCTCCTCGGGGCTGCGGGCGACGTTGACGGTGATCTCGACCTCGACCTCGGGGTGCAGCACCACCGGGACCGTGTGCAGGCCGAGCGTCTTGATCGGCTGGTTCAGGGTGAACTGGCCGCGATCCACCGTGAAGCCCTCCTTCGAGACGACCTCGGCGAGGTCGCGGGTCGAGACGGAGCCGTAGAGCACGCCGGTCTCGCCCGACTGGCGGATCAGGACGAAGCTCTGGCCGTTCAGCTTCTCGGCCACCGCCTCGGCGTCCTTCTTGCGGTCGAGGTTGCGGGCTTCGAGCTGGGCGCGCTGGGCCTCGAAGTGCTTCTTGTTGGCTTCCGTCGCGCGCAGGGCCTTGCCGCGGGCGAGCAGGAAGTTGCGGGCGAAGCCCGGGCGGACATTCACGGTCTCGCCCATCTGGCCGAGCTTGGCCACGCGCTCGAGCAGGATCACTTCCATGGTCTTTCTCCTTCAGGGTTTCGGCCTCTCGGGCCGGGGTCTCACGGCGCCGGGCGCTTCTGCGAACGCCGGCGGTCGAGGGCTGTGTCGGCGAGGCCGAACAGGGTGAGGGCGACCAGGGCGATGCCCTGGGTCACGAACAGGATCAGGTACAGCCCGAACAGCATCAGGGTGCGTCCCGGCCGGCCGCGGGAACGGTCGTGGAAGGCGGCGAGGCCTTGAAGCGCGAAGGCCGCGCCGAACCCGCCCACCAGGGCGACGCCGAGCACGCCGACATAGCCGGGCGCGAGGCACATCAGCAGCGCGGCCCCGAGGGCGGCGAGCGTGATCCGCGGCATCGCCGTCGCGGGGAGGTCGGGCCAGGGCCGGGGCAGGCGGCCGGAGATTTTCACGATGCGCGCCGAGGCCCAGAGATAGAAGGCCAGCAGCAGCGCCAGCCCGTTCGCCGCGAAGGCCGGCACCACGCGCGCCAGGGCGTCGGCCATCTCGGTCCGCGTGACGTCGGCCGGATCAGCATCCGCCTGGGCCTGCGCATCGGTGTCCGCACCCGGATCTTGGCCGGCGCGGTCCGTCTCGGACGGAGGCGCGTCGGCGCGGCCGGCCTCGCCGGTCGTGCGGGCAGGAGCAGGAGCGGGCATCCGGGCCTGCACCAGGGTTTGGGCGAGGCTGCGCAGCTGCCGATCGAAGGCCGCGTGGTTCGGCGAGGACAGGACCGCGATGGCGATGAAGGCGAGCGCCGCCGTGGCGGCGATCCAGCCGAGCAGGCGGCCGGTCGGGTACCATTCGAGGCCGCGCGGCGTCTCGCGCCCGAGGAGGGTCAGATAGGCGAGCCACCACGCGGGCAGCGCGATATAGGCCCCGAAGGCGAGGCCCATGAAGGGCGCGATCGCCAGGCCCAGCGCGAGGCTGCCGGCCGCGGCCGCCCACAAAGCCGCCTTGTGGCTCCAGCCGAGGCCGACGATCAGGATCGGCAGCGGCGCCACGAGGTAGAGCAGGATCGCGAGCGGCGTCGCCTTCAGGAGCACCCCGAACAGGAGTGCCGAGACGAGGCCCGCGCCGATGCCGATGCCGATATGCTGTGCCATGAAATCCGCTGTCCCGCTGCCGCTGCGGCAGGGTTAGAGGCGGCGTCGCGCCCCAACGATCGGGCGACCTCGGGGCCGCCCTCTGCGAGGACCGGCCCGGGCTGATGCCGGGCCGGCGGTTTTTCGTGTCTTACTTGATCACATAGGGCAGCAGGCCGAGGAAGCGGGCGCGCTTGATCGCCTGGGCGAGCTCACGCTGCTTCTTGGCCGAGACCGCGGTGATCCGCGACGGCACGATCTTGCCGCGCTCGGAGACGTAGCGGGACAGGAGCTTGACGTCCTTGTAGTCGATCTTCGGCGCGTTGGCGCCGGAGAACGGGCAGGTCTTGCGACGACGGAAGAAGGGACGGCGTCCGCCGCCCGCACCAGCACCGAATGCCATGGGTTAGCCCTCCCCGCCGAAGCTGCGCTCGCCGCGATCACCGCGGTCGCCCCGGTCACCGCCGAAGCCGCCGCCACCGAAGCCCTCGTCGTCACGACGGCGGCCGCGCTCGCGATCCTTGCGGTCGTCGCGGTCGCGCTTCTGCATCATGGCGGACGGCTCCTGATCGAGCTCCTCGACCCGGACGGTCATGAAGCGCAGCACGTCCTCGGAGATCTGCATCTGGCGCTCCATCTCGGCGATCGCGGCCGGCGGGGCGTCGATGTTGAGGAGCGCGAAATGCGCCTTGCGGTTCTTCTTGATCCGGTAGGCGAGGGACTTCACGCCCCACATCTCGATCTTCTCGAGACGGCCACCGTTCTGCTCGATCACACCCTTGTAGGTGTCGATCATCTGTTCGACCTGCTGGGACGTCACGTCCTGGCGGGCCAAGAGCACATGCTCGTAGAGAGGCATCGTCGGGCCTTTCAGCATCAAAGGAAGCCCGGCCGCGCGAGGCGGCTGATCCGGGCCGGTTCATCCCGCGAAACACTCGGCGCCAAGCCCTTCGAGCCGATTTTCAGGCCCGAGCGGTTGATCGAAGGCGGAGACACCGGACGACGGGTTTTGGGAAAACCCTGTGCCGCAAGCGGCACCGTCCGTTCAGCCCCCGGCCGGAGCGAACGCGAGGGGCGGCGCATAGTCGGTTTTCGCCGGGATGGCAAGTCGGAGAGCCTCCTCGAAATGCCTTCTCGCCGGCCCGTCTTGCCGGCCCGTCTTGCCGGAGCGCGGGAACGCCAGCATATCGCGGCTTCGAATCTTCGCGCACATCTGTCGGATCGCGCCGACAGGGGACGAACCAGCGGATGACCTCCGAAACACTGCGCCTCGGCGTCAACATCGATCACGTCGCCACGGTCCGCAACGCCCGCGGCGGTGACTATCCGGACCCGGTGCGGGCCGCGCTCCTCGCGGTCGAGGCGGGGGCGGACGGCATCACGGCGCATCTGCGCGAGGACCGGCGCCACATCCGCGACACCGACATCGCGGCGCTCAAGCGCGGCCTGTCGGTCCCGCTCAACTTCGAGATGGCCGCCACCGACGAGATGGTGGGGATCGCGCTGGATACCCGCCCCCACGCCGCCTGCCTCGTCCCGGAGAAGCGCGAGGAGCGCACCACCGAGGGCGGCCTCGACATCATCGGCGGCCGCGATCACCTCGCCCCACGGATCCGGGCGCTGTCGGAGGCGGGCATCCGGGTCTCGCTGTTCGTCGAGCCGGAACCGGCCGTGATGGAGGCCGCCCGGGCGCTCGGGGTGCCGGTGGTCGAGCTGCATACCGGCCGCTACTGCGAAGCCGCGCTGGCGGGCGACGCGGCGCAGACCGCGCAGGAACTCGCCCGCATCCGGCGCGCCGCGGAGCACGGCGCCGGCCTCGGTCTGGAGATCCATGCCGGCCACGGCCTCACCCTCGGCAGCGTCGGACCCGTCGCGGCCCTGCCGCAGATCCGGGAGCTGAACATCGGCCACGCGCTGATCGCCGACGCGATCTTCGTCGGGCTGTCCCAGGCCGTGCGCGACATGCGGGCGGCCATGGACCGGGCGCGGCATCCATGATCCTCGGGATCGGATCGGATCTCTGCGACATCCGCCGGATCGCCCGGACGCTGGAGCGCCACGGCGAGCGGTTCACCCATCGGGTCTTCACCGACGGGGAACGGACCCGCTGCGACGGGCGGGCCGCCCGCGCGGAGGGCTATGCGAGGCGCTTCGCCGCCAAGGAGGCCTGCGCCAAGGCGCTCGGCACCGGCCTCAGCGCCGGGGTGTTCTGGCGCGACATGGAGGTGGTGAACCTCCCCACCGGTCAGCCGACCCTGCGCCTCGCCGGAGGTGCGGCTGCGCGGCTCGCAGAGCTGGTGCCGCCGGGGCACGCGGCGCGCCTGCACGTCAGCCTGACGGACGATCCGCCCCTGGCACAAGCCTTCGTGATCATCGAGGCGCTGCCCGTGCCGGGTGCCGGCTGAGGACGGGCCGGATTAGCAGGCCCCCCTCGCGCGTTGCGGGGGGATCGCGCTTGGTCTAGACCCGCCGCTCACAGCGGACACGATTGCGGCGTATTCCTCGGGACAACCGCTTTCCGCGCCGCCTCCGGGGCGGCAGACGACGCAATTTCAACCGAAGACGGAACGTGCGCGTGGATTACGACGGCAAGCCGCTCAGGAAGCCCGCCGAAACCGGCACCTGGGCCAGCATCCGCGAGACCCTGAAGGTCGGCATCCAGGCGCTGCTCATCGCCCTCGTGGTGCGCACGCTGCTGTTTCAGCCGTTCAACATCCCCTCGGGATCGCTGGTTCCGACCCTGCTGATCGGCGACTACCTGTTCGTCTCGAAGTACTCTTACGGCTACTCGAAGTACTCGCTGCCGCTCTCGGAATACATCCCGATCCAGGCCGAGGGCCGGGTCTGGGCCGCCGAGCCCAAGCGCGGCGACATCGCAGTGTTCAAGCTGCCGAAGGACAATTCGACCGACTACATCAAGCGCGTGATCGGCCTGCCGGGCGACAAGATCCAGATGATCGACGGCGTGCTCAACATCAACGGCAAGGCGGTCAAGCGCGAGCGGATCGCCGATTACGAGACGACCGACCCCTACGGTCAGGCCACCAAGGTGCCGCAATACCTCGAGACCCTGCCCAACGGCGTGGTCCATAAGGTGATCGAGCGCGACGGCGACAACGGCTTCTGGGACAAGACCGAGCTCTACACGGTCCCGCCCGGCCACTTCTTCATGATGGGCGACAACCGCGACAACTCCACCGATTCGCGCGATCTCGCCAATGTCGGCTACGTGCCCTTCGCCAACTTCGTCGGCCGGGCCGAGATGATCTTCTTCTCGATCGACGAGGGCACGCCGGCGTGGCAGGTCTGGAACTGGCCGGCCCATGTCCGCTGGTCGCGCCTGTTCTCGACGATCCATTGACCGGTTCGGACTTGGACGAGGCCGCTCAGCCCCGGACCTCGGCGCGGACCCGGCGCGCCCACAAGCCGCGTCCCCCGCTTGGCGTGCTCGAGGCGCGGATCGGGCACAGCTTCGCCGACCAGAGCCTGCTCACTCGGGCGCTGACCCATACCAGCAAGGCCGCCGGTCGAGGTGGCAGCTACCAGCGCCTGGAATTCCTCGGCGACCGCGTGCTCGGCCTCGCCGTGGCCGACCGGCTTTACGCCGCGTTTCCGGAGGCCGACGAGGGCGATCTCTCGCGCCGGCTCGCCGCGCTCGTGCGGCGGGAGACCTGCGCGATGGTGGCCGCGGCCTGGGACGTCGGACCCCACCTGATCCTCGGGCAGGGCGAGGTCATGGGCGGTGGGCGGCGCAACCAGACCATCCTGGCCGATGTCTGCGAGGCGATCCTCGGCGCGATCTACCTCGATGCCGGGTTCGATGCGGCCCGCGCCGTGGTCGAGGCGCATTTTCATCCGAGCGAGCCCCCGGCGGCCTCGCGGGGCCGCGACGCTAAATCGGCCTTGCAGGAATGGGCCATGGGCCGGAGCCTGCCGATCCCCACTTATGAGGTGGTCGAGCGCACCGGCCCGGACCACGCGCCTAAGTTTCGCATCGCGGTTCGGGTCGAGGGCCTTGCGCCCGGGCTCGGCGAGGGCACATCGAAGCGGATTGCCGAGCAGGCGGCCGCGCAGGCGCTGATGGAGCGGGAGGGAATCGGAGCCCTGCCGGCGGCGGGGCCGACGGAGACAGCATGACCGAGCACGAGCAGGATGATCCCCCGGCGGAAGGGCCCGCCAGCACCGTCTCCGCGCTCCCGGGCACGCCCAGCGACGCCCGGGCGGGCTTCGTCGCGCTGATCGGCGTGCCGAATGCCGGCAAGTCGACGCTCCTGAACAACCTCGTCGGCACGAAGGTCTCGATCGTCTCCCGCAAGGTGCAGACCACGCGGGCGCTGGTGCGCGGCATCTTCATCGAGGGCAACGCCCAGGTGGTTCTGGTGGACACGCCCGGCATCTTCGCACCCAAGCGCCGGCTCGACCGGGCCATGGTCCACTCGGCCTGGAGCGGCGCCGCCGATGCGGACGCGGTCTGCCTTCTGGTGGATGCCCGCAAGGGCGTCGACGAAGAAGTCGAGGCCGTGCTGTCCCGTCTCGACGCGGTGAAGCGCGACAAGCTGCTGATCCTCAACAAGATCGACCTGATCGCCCGCGAGCGGCTGCTCGACCTCGCGGCCCGGCTCAACGCCGCCGCGCCCTTCACCGAGACCTTCATGATCTCGGCGCTGAACGGCGACGGCGTGCAGGATCTCCGGCGGGCGCTCGCCGCCAGGATGCCGGCGGGTCCCTGGCTCTACCCGGAGGATCAGGTCTCGGACGCACCGCTGCGGATGCTCGCCGCCGAGATCACGCGGGAAAAAATCTACGACCGGCTGCACGAGGAACTGCCCTATCGCTCCACGGTCGAGACCGATCAGTGGCAGGTCCGGACCGACGGCTCGGTGCGGATCGAGCAGACGATCTTCGTGGAGCGCGAGAGCCAGCGCTCGATCGTGCTCGGCAAGGGCGGCCAGACCATCAAGGCGATCGGGCAGGCGGCCCGCATCGAGATCGCCGAGGCGGCGGACGCCAAGGTCCACCTGTTCCTGCACGTGAAGGTGCGCGAGAACTGGGCCGACGACCCGGCCCGATACCGCGAGATGGGGCTCGAATTCCCCCGGGGTTGATGGCGGATCCGGGCAGCCCCGACCGGAGAGGCTGGGCTTCCGCCGCTATTCCGGTATAAACTGGGGCGTTCCCCCGGATGATCCGAGTCGGGCGCGGGTTTCTCCGCACCGCCGCGGAGCCGCGTTCCGGAGCCGACTCTCCAACGCCCGAATCGTTCATGCGACATGCCGTATACGGCTTGCCGCCGGTGGATCTCGCCGAGATCCCCGGCGATGCCGTCCAGGTTTCCCCTTTGATTCCCGGTGCCGCGCGGCTCGAGGACCTGTCCGAGAACAGCCTTGAGGCCGCCACCGTCCTCGCCCCGCCCGGAACGGTGGAGCGGCGTTACGTGCTCGCGCAGGTGCTGCGGGCCTTGGGTCCCGGCGGCCGGATGATCGCCCTGGCGCCGAAGGATCGCGGCGGGACACGGCTGGCCAAGGAACTCAGCACCTTCGGCTGCGCGGCCGCCGACCAGCCGCGCCGTCACCACCGGATCTGCATGGCGGCGCGGCCGCCGGAGCCGGCCGGGATCGCCGAGGCGATCGACGAGGGCGGTCCGCGCCACGTCGACAACCTCGCTTTGTGCACGCAGCCCGGCATCTTCTCCTGGGACCGGCTCGATCCCGGCACGGCCCTGCTCCTGGGAAACCTGCCGGTTTTGAAGGGGCGCGGCGCCGATCTCGGCTGCGGCCTCGGGATCCTCGCCCGGGCGGTCCTCGCCTCGGAGGCCGTGACCGCGATGACCCTGGTGGAGATCGACCGGCGCGCCGTCGAGATGGCCCGCCGCAACGTCCCCGATCCGCGGGCGACGATCCTCTGGGCCGATATCCGGACGCCCGGGCAGGTGCCGGGCGACCTCGACTTCGTCGTCACGAATCCGCCCTTCCACGAGGGCGGTTCGGAGGATCAGGCGCTCGGCCGGGCCTTCATCGCCCGGGCCGCCGAGGCGCTGCGGCCGGGCGGCTCCCTGTGGCTCGTGGCCAACGCGCATCTGCCCTACGAGGCCCCCCTGCGCGCGGCGTTCCGCTCCGTGTCGGTGGCGGCCCAGGAGAACGGCTACCGGGTCTACGAGGCGCGCCGGTGACCGCGAAGGCCGTGCGGCTCGACAAGCTGCTCGCCAATCTCGGCTACGGCTCGCGCCGGGAAATCCAGGGTCTCGCCCGCGCCGGGGCGATCCGCCTCGACGGCGCGGAACTCGATGATGCCGGCGCGCGGATCGCCCTCGATCCGGATCTCCCCGAGCGTCTGACGATCGACGGCGCGCCGCTGGATCCGCTGCCGGGCCTGTGTCTGATGCTGCACAAGCCCCTCGGGGTGACCTGCTCGCACAAGGAGGCGGGGCCGCTCGTCTACGGGCTGCTGCCGGAGCGCTGGCGCCGCCGCGACCCGCCGCTCTCCACCGTTGGCCGGCTCGACAAGGAGACCTCGGGCCTGCTGCTGCTAACCGATGACGGGGCGCTGCTGCACCGGATCATCAGCCCGAAGGCCCATGTGGCGAAGCGCTACCGCGTCACCCTCGATCGCCCGTTGACGGGCAGCGAGGCGGCGGTCTTCGCCTCGGGCACGCTGTTGCTGGAGGGCGAGGAGCGGCCGCTGCTGCCGGTGGAGCTTGAGGCCGAGGATGCCATCCATTGCGCGGTGACGCTGACCGAGGGCCGCTACCATCAGGTCCGCCGGATGTTCGCCGCCGTGGGCAACCACGTCACGGCTTTGCACCGCGATCGCGTCGGCGGTCTCGCTCTGCCGGCGGATCTCGCCGCGGGGGCCTACCGCGTGATGACGGCCGAAGATGTGGCTGCCGTGTTCGCGGGCGGGTGATCCGGGCTGCGCGCCTGTCAGTGCAGAGCCCGGGCCAGGGCGATGACCGCGCCGATGACGGCGAGCGTCTGAAAGCCGATCAGGCCCGCAACCCAGCGCACGATCTCGGACCGTGTATCCGCCAACTCGGCGCGCAGATCCGCTTTCGTAACGAGATCGCCCTGCAACGCTTCCGCCATGGCATCGGCCAAGCCCCCTGCCTGTTCGGGTGAGAGCTTGGCCTTCTCCCGGAGGGTTCGGGCGAATTTCAGGGTGTCGAACGCAACCGCCGCCATGATCCTGATTATCAGGAGCCGGGCCCGCGTGTTGCAAGCGGTTTGAACGCAGGCTGTGATTGAAGACAGCGCCGCCCGCGCGGCATCCTGCGACCGCGTCGCCCCGCGAAGCCTTGCTTCCAACCTCGCCCTCTGCTAAGCGCCCGCCCATCCCACACGCGGAGCCGGCCTCATGCCTGAATGAGGCGTTTCCGGTGGTCGCCCGAATGCGTCGGGCGGCTGCATCCCTCCGCGGCGGATCCAACCGGAGAGCACAAAAGAATGGCCGTCGATTTCTCTATGCGTCAGCTCCTCGAGGCGGGCGCCCATTTCGGTCACCAGGCCCATCGCTGGAACCCGAAGATGCAGCCGTACATCTTCGGTACGCGCAACAACATCCACATCATCGACCTCGCCCAGACCGTGCCGGCGATGCACCAGGCGCTGCAGGCGGTGAGCGACACCGTCGCCAAGGGCGGCCGCGTGCTGTTCGTCGGCACCAAGCGCCAGGCGGCCGACACGATTGCCGAGGCGGCCAAGCGTTCGGCCCAGTACTACGTCAACTCCCGCTGGCTGGGCGGCATGCTCACCAACTGGAAGACCATCTCGGGCTCGATCGCCCGCCTGCGCAAGGTCACCGAGACGCTGGAGACCGGCGGCCCGGGCCTGACCAAGAAGGAGCGCCTGATGCTCTCCCGTGAGAAGGAGAAGCTCGAGAAGGCGCTCGGCGGCATCAAGGACATGGGCGGCGTGCCGGACCTGCTGTTCGTGATCGACACCAACAAGGAGCAGCTGGCGATCAAGGAGGCGAACCGCCTCGGCATCCCGGTGGCCGCCATCGTCGACACCAACTGCAACCCGGACGGCATCAGCTACATCGTCCCGGCCAACGACGATGCCGGCCGCGCCATCGCGCTGTACTGCGACCTGATCGCCAAGGCCGCCATCGACGGCATCTCGCGGGCGCAAGGCTCGTCCGGCATGGATCTCGGCGCCTCCGAGGAGCCGATGGCCGAGGAGCTGCCGGCGAACGACGACGAGGCCGTCTCGGTCGAGTCCGATGCGCTGGATCCGGCCGACGTGGCGATGCTCGCCGAGTCGACCGAGCATTTCGAGCTGCTCGCCGCCCCGCGCGGCGCGCCGGACGACCTGACCAAGCTGAACGGCGCCGGCCCGCAGATCGTGCAGAAGCTCAACGACGCCGGCATCTATCATTACTGGCAGATCGCCGCGATGACCCCCGAGGACGTCGCCAAGGTCGATGCCGACCTGAAGCTCAACGGCCGCATCGACCGCGATTCGTGGGTCTCGCAGGCCCGCGGCTTCGTCGAGGCCGCCGCCGCGGCCTGATCCATCCGGACGTCGCGGCGGCACCGTCATCGGGCCGTCGCGGTTCCCCGCATACCGGGCCCGGCCGCTCTCCCGCGCGCCGGGCCTCTCTCATCCAGACCACACGAAAGGGACCGCCATGGCCAACATCACCGCCGCGATGGTGAAGGAGCTCCGGGAGACGACCGGCGCCGGCATGATGGATTGCAAGGGCGCGCTCAACGAGACGCAGGGCGACATGGAGGCCGCGGTCGACTGGCTGCGCAAGAAGGGTCTCGCGAAGGCCGCCAAGAAGGCCGGCCGCGTCGCCGCCGAGGGCCTCGTCGCCGTCGAATCCGCCGGCCATCACGCCGCGGTGGTCGAGGTGAACTCCGAGACCGACTTCGTCGCCCGCAACGACGCTTTCCAGGCCTTCGCCCGCGAGGCCGCCAAGATCGCGCTGAACACCGACGGCACGCTGGAGGGCCTCCAGGCCGCCAAGTTCCCGGGTGCGACCGAGACCGTATCCGAGAAGCTGCAGGCCCTGATCGCCACGATCGGCGAGAACATGAACCTGCGCCGCGTCGCCAAGCTCGAGGTCAAGAAGGGCGTCATCGCCTCCTACGTGCACAACCAGATCTCCGAGGGCCTTGGCAAGATCGGCGTGCTCGTGGCGCTCGAATCCGAGGGTGATGTCGAGGCGCTCTCGGCGCTGGGCCGGCAGATCGCCATGCACGTCGCGGCGACCAACCCGGTGGCGCTCGACGCCTCGGGCGTCGATCCCGCCACGGTCGAACGCGAGTCGAACATCCTGCGCGAGAAGAACGCCGGCAAGCCGGACCACGTCATGGCCAAGATCATCGAGAGCGGCCTGAAGAGCTACTACAAGGAGGTCACCCTCCTGGAGCAGCCCTTCGTGCATGACGGCTCGAAGACGGTGAGCCAGGTGCTCAAGGAGGCCGGCTCCAAGGTCGGCGGTCCGGTGACCCTGACGGCCTTCGTCCGCTACGCGCTGGGCGAGGGCATCGAGAAGGAAGACGGGCCGGACTTCGCCACCGAGGTCGCCCAGCAGGCCGGCCGCGCCTGATTGTTTCGGACCGCGCGGTTCGATGATTTCGACACCCCGTCCGGCGCGAGCCGGGCGGGGTTTTCTTTTGTCGGCAGACTTGGCGAGGCGCGCGAAGCCGGCCTCTGCATAACTTGAGCCGGGATTGCGGGCGGTTCGGACGTCGAGGAGAGGACAGCCCTTGACCCGGGTGCTATCGCCACGCGGGGGGCATGATCGGTTAGGGCGTGATCCTCTGTCCCGTGTTGCGGCGCACACGCCATCTCGCAGAAGCGCAGTACTGTCGTCGCATGGCTTTGAAACCCTTCTCCTACCTGATGATCGGCGTCTTTGCGTCCGGTCTCGTGATGACCGTCGTCGGCGCCGTCGGCGTCTTGACGGCCAGCTGAGAATTGGCGCCGGCGTGGCGGGTCCCGTCATGCCGGCGCCGCATCGATCCAGGCTCCGCCGTCCCAGACCCGCACCGAAACGGTGGCGCAGCCACCTGCGACGGTGATGCGGTTGTAGGCGTTGGGCTCGTTCCCGCGCAGGCGCGTCGAGGTCGCCGAGCCGGCCTGAACGGCCAGCAGCCGCCCCCGGCAGCCGCGCATCACGCCCCGATCGACTGTTTCCGCCCCGGGATCGTCGTCCCGGGCGAAGCGCGCGTAATGCCGGTGCAGATGGCCGGCGAGCGTCAGGCCAACGCCGCAGCGGCGGAACGACGCCAGCGCCAGGTCGGCACGCCCGACGAGCCGGGCCTCCTCGTCCCAGGGCGGTGGCACGAACGGGTGGTGACCCACCACGATCTTGAACAGGTGCTCCGGCATGGCCGCGAGGCGCGCTTCGGTCCGGGCGATCTGGCTGCGCCGGATCACCCCGTGCGACCAGTCCGGCTCCGGCGCCCAGCGCCGCACCGTGTTCAGGCAGACCACGCCGATCTCCGAATCCGCGAAGCACGGTTCGGTCTCCTGCGCGATGGCGTGCCGGTAGCGCGCGAAGGGCCGCGCGAACCGCTGCACCAGGTCGTAGGGCGAGATGTCGTGGTTGCCCGGCACGCCGATCCAGGGCGGCGACAGGCGGTTCAGGAAGGCGCGGGCCTGCGCGAATTCGGACGGGCGCGCCGCCATGGTGAAGTCGCCCGAGACGACGATCAGATCCGGCGCGTCGCCATTCAGCTCGTCCACCAGAGCCTCGACGACGTCCGGATCGGTGCGGCCGAAATGGAGGTCGGAGATGTGGCTGATCCGCCTCATGCGTCCGCGCTCTCGTCCGCGAAGCGCCGGCTCGTCGCCAAGGGCGGCACGATGACGGTCAGCGCGTGCCGCCGGATCCGGTAATGCAGGGGCGCGGGGATCAGCAGCACCTCGCCGTCGTTCATCACCAGGAGCGCCCGCCGGCGCGACGCGATGCTGAGGTCGCCGACCGGCAGCCGCTCCACATCGGGGAGCCGGCGCCAGTCGCCGAGGGCGAAACCGACCGCAAGCCGGAGGCTGCGCCACACCGAGAGGTTGGCCAGCACGTAGAGCGTGAGCTGGCCGGCATCGATCGGCGCCCGCAGGAGCACATGCCCCGGCCGCTCGACGTAATCGCCCACGACCACCGCGATCAGCCGCCCGCGCAGGCGACGCGCCCGCCCGTCGATCAGGCCGGTCACCGTGAGCCGCGGATAGCGGCCGAGATGGCGGAGCATCCCGAGCGCCCAGCGCAGCAGGGTCCGCACCGCCCGGCGTTCGCGATGGGCCTCCCGGTGGCGGGCGACCCGGGCGGCCATGCCGAGCACCGAATTGATCACGAAGATCCGGCCGTTCACGTCGCCGACATCGATCGGGCGCGGCACGCCCTGCGCGAGATTGGCGATGGCGCCGTCGAGATCGAGCGGCAGGCCGAGATCCCTGGCCAGCAGGTTCATGGTGCCGAGCGGCAGGATGCCGAGGGGCGTCCCGCGCCCGACCAGGGCGGCGGCCGCGCAGGCGACCGTGCCGTCGCCCCCGGCCACCACCACGGCGTCGATCCCCGGCTCGGCCACCGCCGCCGCGATGCGCGCCGGGAGGGAGGCTCCCCGGTCGGCCTCCCCTAAGGCCTCGATCCCCGCTGCGGCAATCCGCTCGCGGATCGCCTCCGGCGTCACGCCGCCGACGCTGCCGGATTCCGTGTTGATCACCAGGGCGATGCGCATGGATGTCCCGGGCCGGGGTCGGTGTCCGCACCGCTTTGCCAGGGCTGCACGTCGGTCGCGTGTCGGTGGTGGTTCAGCCGACGATCCCCGGCCGATCACGGCCTGCCCCTCGACGGCGCTCACACGGTTGACGTAGAAGCCTCCCGGCTCGCACGAGGCGGGTCGGACGGGGATCGAGATGCCGGAGACGACGCCGTTTCGCCGTATCCTCGTGAAGCTGTCGGGGGAGGCGCTCGCCGCACCGGACGGCTACTGGCTGCATCCGCCGACACTGGCGGGGCTCGCCGAGGACATCGCCCGCACCATCGAGGCCGGGGCCGAGGTCGCCATCGTGGTGGGCGGCGGCAACATGATCCGCGGCGCGCGCATCTCGGCGGCCGGCTGGATCGACCGGGCCACCGGGGATTCGCTCGGCATGATGGCGACCGTCATGAACTCGCTCGCCATCGAGACGGCGCTGAACGCGGCGGGCGTCCAGGCGCGGACCATGTCGGCCGTGTCGATGCCGACCATCTGCGAGACCTATGCCCGCCAGCCGGCTTTGCATCACCTCGACAAGGGCCAGGTGGTGGTTCTCGCCGGAGGCACCGGCAACCCGTTCTTCACCACCGACACCGCCGCGGTGCTACGCGCCGCCGAACTGCGCTGCGATGCGGTGCTCAAGGCCACGCAGGTCGATGGCGTCTATTCGGCCGATCCCAAGAAGGATCCGAGCGCCACCCGCTACGACCGCATCACCCATGACGAGGCCATCGCCCGCGACCTCAAGGTCATGGACACCGCCGCCTTCGCGCTGGCGCGCGAGAGCCGCCTCTCGATCGTGGTCGGCTCGCTGCACCCGCCGAGCTCGATCGCCGCGATCCTGTCGGGCGAGGCGCCCTCGACCCTCGTGGCGCCCTGACGCCGCAGCGGGCATGCCGCCGCAACCGTTTGCGGCCCTGAAAAAATTCGTCCATTGAGGCCGCGACTGCCCCGCCGGGCTCAAAGACCACGTCAGACGTCTCGGGACGATCCTCATGGCCACACCGGAATTCGACCTCAACGACATCAAGCGCCGGATGCAGGGCGCCGTCGCCTCGCTGTCCAAGGATCTCGGATCCCTGCGCACCGGGCGGGCCACGCCGTCGCTGCTCGACCCGATCCAGGTCGATGCCTACGGCTCGATGATGCCGATGGCCCAGGTCGCCACCGTGAGCGTGCCGGAGCCGCGGCTCCTGTCGATCTCGGTCTGGGACCGCAGCATGGTCACCGCCGTCGAGAAGGCGATCCGCGAATCCGATCTCGGCCTCAACCCGCAGACGGAGGGCCAGACCATCCGCCTCCGCATCCCCGAGATGAACGAGCAGCGGCGCAAGGAGATGGTCAAGGTCGCCCACAAATACACCGAGGAGGCGCGCGTCGCCGTGCGCCACGTCCGCCGGGACGGGCTCGACCATCTCAAGAAGCTCCTGAAGGACAGCGCCATCTCGGAGGACGACGAGAAGCGCCAGGCCGCCGACGTGCAGAAGGCGACCGACCAGTTCATCGCCGAGATCGACGGCGTGCTGGCCGCCAAGGAGAAGGAAATCATGCAGGTCTGAGGCGCAGGCCGAGACCCGCGTGACCTCCGCCGCCGCACCGGCCGCGCCTTCCGACGCCCCTCGCAAAGGGCGGCGCGAGCTGTGGCTGCGCGTCGCCTCGGGCCTCGTGCTCGGGGCCGGCGTGCTGGCCGGGCTCGTCTATGGCGGCTGGCCCTTCGCGGGGATCTGGCTCGCGGCCGGCATCATCGGTTTCGCCGAATGGATGGTGATGAGCCGCACCGAGCCGCGCGAGGTGCTGATCGCCCTGGGCGCGGCGACGCTCGGCGCCCTGCTCCTCTGCCAGCGCGGCGGCGCCCCGGCTCCGGCCTGTCTCGCCGTGCTGATCCTCGGCGCCGCCGCCGGCGCCACGGTGGCGCGGACCGGCTGGGGTCGATGGCGCGCTCTCATCGGCGTGCTCGGGGCCGGCGCCATCGCGGCGGTGCCCGTGGCCCTGCGCGACGATCCCGCCATCGGCCTCATCGGCCCGGCCTGGATGTTCGCGGTGGTCTGGTCGACCGACATCGCCGCCTATTTCGCCGGCCGGAAGATCGGTGGTCCGAAGCTGATGCCCCGGGTCTCGCCCAACAAGACGTGGTCCGGTGCGATCGGCGGCCTGATCGGGGCGGTCGCGGCCGGGACCCTGGTGCCGGTCGCCGCCGACCTCGCCGGGATGACCCTGCCGAGCGCCGCCTCCCTGCCGGTGGTGGCGGGCGTGAGCGCGCTCGCTTCGGTGCTCAGCCAAGCGGGCGACCTGATCGAATCCGGTCTCAAGCGCCGTTACGGCGTGAAGGATTCCGGAAAGATCATCCCGGGCCATGGCGGGGTCATGGACCGGCTCGACGGATTTTTTGCGGTCGCCGTGTTGGCGGCGCTCTATCTCGCCCTGCGCGGGTCCGGTCTGATCGCGTGACGATGAGGGAGTTGAACCCGTGACCCAGATCGTCACCGTCTTCGGCGCCACCGGCTCGATCGGCAAGTCGACCGCCGACCTGCTCGCCCAGCACACAGACCGATTCCGCGTCGGCGCCCTCGTCGGCGGCAAGGATCCGGTCGCGCTCGCCCGGATGGCGCGGGAGCTGAACGCGTCCTTCGCGGCGCTCGCCGACGAATCCGCCGGCCCGGCGCTCGCCGAGGCCCTGTCGGGCTCCGGCATTCCCAGCGGCGCGGGGGAGGGGGCCGTCATGGAGGCGGTCGCCCGGGATGCCGACATCGTCGTGGCGGCGGTGAGCGGGGCGGCGGGCCTCAAATCCACCCACGCGGCTTTGCGCCTGGGCCGGACGGTGGCGCTCGCCAACAAGGAGAGCCTCGTCTGCGCCGGCGACGCCTTCATGCGCGACGCCGCGCGCTACGGCGCCACGATCCTGCCGATGGATTCCGAGCACGACGCGCTGAGCCAAGCGCTCGCGGGACGGCCGCTCGCCGACGTGCGCACCATGATGATCACGGCCTCCGGCGGCCCGTTCCGCACCTGGACCCGCGAGCGCATCGCCGCCGCCTCCGCGACCGAGGCCGCTGCCCACCCGACCTGGTCGATGGGCATGAAGATCAACATCGATTCGGCGAGCCTGATGAACAAGGGCCTCGAACTGATCGAGGCCCACCACCTGTTCGGCATCGAGCCGGAGCGCCTGGACGTCGTGGTGCATCCGCAATCGGTGATCCACGGGATGGTCTACTGGCTCGACGGCGCCGTGACCGCCGAGCTGGCGCTGCCCGACATGCGCGTGCCGATCTCGCACTGCCTCGGCCTCGGCGACCGGCTGACGATCGCGCGTGGGCGGCCGCTGGATCTCGTGAAGCTTGGCGCCCTCACCTTCGAGGCCGCGGACGAGGCGCGCTTCCCGTGCCTGCGGATCGCCCGGGCGGCCCTCGCCGCGGGCGGCGCCGCGCCGACCGTGATGAACGCGGCCAACGAGATCGCGGTGGCGGCTTTCATCGCCGGCCGGATCGGCTTCTACGGGATCAGCGATCTGGTCGAGCGCGCCTGCAACCATTTCGCCGGCCAGTACCGGACCGCGCCGGCCGATGTCGACGAGGCGCTGGCCATCGACGCCCATGTCCGGGTTTGGAGCGCCGAGGCGCTGCCGGAGCTGCGCGCTGCGGGATAAGGCGGCTGCGCGTCAGCTCTCGGGCCCATACCCGGCCAGAAACACCCGCACCGCCTCGACGGTCTGGAACCGCATCCGGTTTTCGTCCGCCTCGCCGCCCGCGGCGAACAGCATCCGCGTCAGGAGGCCGGCGAGGCAGAGATGCAGGAAGTGCTGCGCCGCCAGGGTGGTGTCGGCCATACGCAGCCGGCCCGCCTTCACCTGCACGTCGAGATAGGCTGCGAGCCGCGCCACGCCGCGCGCCGGACCCGCCTCGTAATAGACCTGCCCGAATCGCGGAAACTTCTCGCAGACGCCGATCACCATACGGTGCATCGAGATGTGCCGCGGCTGGGACATCTCGGCGAGGAAGCTCATCCCCAGGCGGCTCAGGACGGCCGGGATGTCGGTATCGTCCGGGTCGAAGGTGAAGAGGGTTTCCGCGAGGCTGGCCTTCTCCTCGAGGATCAGCGCCTCGAACAGCGCCTCCTTGCTGTCGAAATATACGTAGAGCGTACCCTTCGAGACGCCGGCTGTCCGCGCGATCTCACCCATGCTGGCGCCATCGTAGCCCGCCGAGAGGAAGACCGTCCGGGCACCGTCCAGGATCTGTCGGCGTTTGTCGCCCTCGTGCGCCGTCACGCCCCGATCCAGCGCTGCACCCTGTGCCATCGTTCCGCTCCGCGTCCTGGACGCTGCTACGCTTGACCGAACCGTTCGGTCAACTTAACCTGTGGCCAATTCGGATTCGCGTCAAGGCAGATCCGATTTTTGACCGAACGGTTCGGTCATTGGCTGCGAGGCTCCGGGATGTCCCTTCGCGATGACGCAGATCGGCCGTCTCCCGCCATCGAGATCGGCGAGGAGGAGCGGGCCGAGGGACCGGCCCCGCGCCGGTCCGCTCCGGCCACGGCCCCCTCAGCCGCCCAGGATGGCCCGGCCGAGGCACCCCCGCCCCGCAAGCGGCCGCTGCGTCGCGCCATCCTGCTCGCCGTCCTGGCCGTCGCGCTCGGCGCCGCCGTCTATGCCGGGTGGCAATGGTGGACGGTCGGGCGGTTCTTCGTCGCGACCGACGACGCCTACGTCCAGGCCGACATCTCGGTGCTCGCCGCCAAGGTCTCCGGCTACCTCGAGGCGGTCCCGGTGGTGAACGGCCTGTCGGTGAAGAAGGGCGACGTGATCGCCAAGCTCGACGATGGCGATTACCGCCTCGCCCTCCAGGCCGCGCAGGACAAGCTCGCCACGCAGGAGAGCACCATCGCGCGGATCGCCCGGCAGGCCGAGGCCGCTCAGGCGCAGGTCGCCCAGGCCGCCGCCCAGCTCGATGCGACCCGCGCCGACGCGGTCCGCGCCCAGGCGGATTTCGCCCGCTCGACGCAGATGCAGGCCGACTACGTCGCCAAGTCGCGCATCGATCAGACCCGGGCCGACCGCGACCGGACCGAGGCGTCGGTCAAGGCCATGGAGGCCGCTCTCGTCGCCGCCCGCGCCAATGTCGACGTGCTCCAGGCGCAGAAGCGGGAGGCGGAGAGCCTCGCGGCGGAGCTGCGCACCGCGGTCGACCGCGCCCGCCGGGATCTCGACTTCGCGGTGATCCGCGCGCCCTTCGACGGCGTGGTCGGCAACAAGGCGGTCGAGGCCGGCGCCTACGTGGCACCCGGCACCCGGATCGCCGCCCTGGTGCCGCTCCAGAGCGTGCGGATCGACGCGAATTTCAAGGAGACCCAGGTCCAGCGCATGCGCCCCGGCCAGCCCGTCATCGTGACGGTCGACGCCTATCCGGATCGCGAGATCCAGGGCGTCGTGGAATCCTTCTCGCCGGCCTCGGGCTCGGTGTTCAGCCTGTTGCCGCCTGACAACGCGACGGGCAACTTCACCAAGATCGTCCAGCGCCTGCCGGTGCGGGTGCGGGTTCCGGAGGAGGTCGCCCGCGAGGGCCTGCTGCGGCCGGGCCTGTCGGCGGTGGTGCGGGTCGATACCCGCGCCGGCGCGGACCGCTCGGTGCTCGACCGGGCCGCGCGCGCGCGGCCGGTCAGCACCGCGAGCCGCTGAGTCGGGTCATGGCCGCTACCGCTGCCCTGGCACCGGGCGTGCCGGCCCGCGCCGCCGAGCCGCCGCTCGACCGCCGCCGCATGGTGGCGTTCGTCTGCATGGTGTTCGGAATGTTCATGGCGATCCTGGACATCCAGATCGTCTCGGCCTCCCTCAACGAGATCCAGGCCGGCCTCTCGGCCTCCGGCGACGAGATCCCCTGGGTCCAGACCAGCTACCTGATCGCCGAGGTCATCTCGATCCCGCTGTCGGGCACCCTGTCGCGGGTGCTCTCGACGCGGTGGATGTTCGCCATCTCGGCGGGCGGCTTCACCCTGATGAGCCTGATGTGCGCGACCTCCTCGTCGATCGGCGAGATGATCGTCTGGCGGGCCGCGCAGGGCTTCATCGGCGGCGGCATGATCCCGACCGTGTTCGCGGCGGCCTTCACGATCTTCCCGCCCTCGAAGCGGACCATCGTGTCGCCGATGATCGGCCTCGTGGCGACGCTGGCGCCCACCATCGGTCCGACGGTCGGCGGCTACCTCACCGACCTGATGTCCTGGCACTGGCTGTTCCTGGTCAACGTCGTGCCGGGCATCTTCGTCACCGTTTCGACCTGGATCCTGGTCGATTTCGACAAGCCCAATTACAGCCTGCTGGAAGCGTTCGACTGGGCGGGCCTCGCCTTCATGGCGGGCTTCCTCGGCTGCCTCGAATACGTGCTGGAGGAGGGGCCGAACCACGACTGGCTGCAGGACGAGACGGTGTTCGCCTGCGCGATGGTCTGCGGGGTCTCGGCGCTGCTGTTCTTCTGGCGGGTCTTCACGGCGCGGCAGCCGATCGTCGATCTGCGCGCCTTCTCGGACCGCAACTTCGCCAGCGGTTGCGTGGCGAGCTTCGTGCTCGGCATCGGCCTCTACGGCCTGACCTACATCTACCCGGTCTATCTCGCGCGGGTGCGCGGCTACTCGGCGCTGATGATCGGCGAGACGATGTTCGTCTCCGGCCTGTTCATGTTCATCACCGCGCCGATCGCCGGCCGGCTCTCGGGCAAGGTCGATCCGCGCCTGATGATGGGGATCGGCTTCGCGGGCTTCGCCTGCGGCACCTGGATCGTCACCGGCCTCACCAAGGATTGGGATTTCTACGAGCTGCTGCTGCCGCAGATCCTGCGCGGCTGCTCGCTGATGCTGTGCATGATCCCGATCAACAACATCGCGCTCGGCACCCTGCCGCCGGCCCGGATGAAGAACGCCTCCGGCCTGTTCAACCTCACCCGCAACCTCGGCGGGGCGGTGGGCCTCGCGCTGATCAACACAATGCTCAACGACCGGTGGGACCTGCACCTCGCCCGGCTCCACGAGCGCTTCAGCTGGACCAGCAACGCCGCCCTGGAACGCCTCGACAGCCTCCAGCGCGGGTTCGCGTCCTTCGGGAGCGCCGCCCCCGACATGGCGCTGAAGGCCATGACCAACACCGTGCGGATCCAGGGCCTCGTCATGGCCTTCGAGGACGTGTTCCTCGCCCTGACGATCCTGTTCCTGGCCATGGCCTGCGCCACGCCGCTGGTCCGGCGCCCGCGCGCGGTGGCCGGCGGTGGGGGAGGGCACTGACGGGGCATCGCCGTGCCCGCTGCGACGATGCGCGATCCAACACAGGATTGCGTTGGCGGTGCGCCCCACCGATCTGCTAGGATGTCGGGATGCGCCGGTCCCCGGGGGGGCAGCGCGGCGACGGCCAGGGATCGGCTTATGGACTTCCTCAACGCGATGGGCGGTACCGCGGGCGGCTTCTTCGGCGCCCTGATTCCGTTCCTGTTCGTGCTCACCGTCGTGGTGTTCGTGCACGAGATGGGCCATTTCCTGGTCGGACGCTGGTGCGGCGTCGGCGTCCACGCCTTCTCCCTCGGCTTCGGACCGGAACTCGTCGGGTTCAACGACCGCCGCGGCACCCGCTGGAAGCTCTGCGCGATCCCGCTCGGCGGCTACGTGAAGTTCCACGGCGACGTGAACGGGGCGAGCATGCCCGATCCCGAAGCGGTCGCCCGCATGACCCCGCAGGAACGGGCGATCAGCTTCCCGACCCAGCCCGTGGCCAAGCGCGCCGCGATCGTCGCCGCCGGGCCGGTGGCGAACTTCATCCTGGCGATCCTGCTCTTCGCCGGGGCGATCTGGCTCGGCGGCCGCTACGAATTGCCCGCCCGCGTCTCCTCGGTGGAGCCGAACAGCGTCGCGGCCCAGGCCGGGTTCCAGCCGGGCGACGTCATCACCGCCATCGACGGCGAGAAGATCGGCGACTTCAACGCCATGTACCGCACGGTGACGGGCAGCGCCGGCACGCCCCTGACCTTCACGGTGGAGCGCGGCGACAAGCCGATCACCATCCAGGCGACGCCGGCCACCTTCGAGGAGAAGACCCCGTTCGGCCGCCACCGCATCGGCCGCCTCGGGATCCGCTCCCCCGCGGGGTCGGAGGCGCGGCTCGTGCGCTACGACGCCCTCGATTCCCTCAATCTCGGCGTGAAGGAAACCTACTTCGTCGTCGAGCGCACCTTCTCGTATCTCGGCAAGCTCGTGACCGGCCGGGAATCGGCCGACCAGCTCTCGGGTCCGATCGGCATCGCCCGCGTCTCCGGCGAGGTCGCCAAGACCGGCGGCGTCGGCGGCCTCGTCGGGCTGATCGCGCTCCTCTCGGTCTCGATCGGTCTCCTGAACCTGTTCCCGGTGCCGCTGCTCGATGGCGGGCACCTGTTGTTCTACGCCTTCGAGGTCGTCCGCGGCCGTCCGCTCAGCGAGAAGGCACAGGAGATCGGCTTCCGGATCGGCCTCGCCCTGGTCCTGATGCTGATGCTGTTCGCCGCCTGGAACGATATCCTCAACCTTGGCGCGTCCTGGCGGAACACCTGATCCGGACGGGTTGCGGGCCGTCCCCAGGCCCCTGGGTATCCTGTCCGATCTCCACCGGAAAGGATGCCCGATTCCCGCCGCGATCCGGCCCCGAAGCCGCCCGACCGGTGCCCCGCCGAGCGGTCAAAACTGGGTTAATCCGACGTTGAAGGTCGCGGTGGCGGGTCGAAAAATGCGCGTCGTCACAGGCGTTTACGCGTTGTTCACTACAATTGGCGGTTTGCGCGCGCGGTGGCCGCATCGTTAAGTGGCGCGAAGGCCACGACCCCCCAAAATCCCCTGACGATGGCCGCCCGCGCGTTTGCTTGGCAGGGGAATCCCGCTAAGAGCTACGCTTGGACCGAAGCCACGCTTGGACCAGGTGACGGGACGGCCGATCAACGGTCGCCTGTGACGGGCTAACCCCCGCGACCAGAACAGAAACGGGCGATTGCATGATGTCGTTGACGGGGAAGCCCCGACGTAAGTCGGTGCGGAGAACCATCGTCCTAGTCACTGCGGGTTTGAGCGTCGTCCTGAGCGGGGCCGCTCAGGCGCAGCAGATTGTCGTCCAGGGCAACCAGCGCGTCGATGCCGACACGATCCGGTCCTACGTGACCGGAACGGCGTCCGGCTCCGCGGAGGAGGCGCGCCGCAACCTGCTCGCCAGCGGCATGTTCTCGGACGTGAAGGTCGCCCAGTCGGGCGGCCGCACGGTGGTCACCGTCCGCGAGAACAACCTGATCAACCGGGTGGTGTTCGAGGGCAACAAGAAGATCGAGAAGGCGACCCTGGAAGGGGTGGTCGAGGCGAAGGCTCGCGGCCCCTACAGCGAGGCGATCGTCAACGCCGACCTCGCCCGCATCCGGGACGTCTACAAGCGGTTCGGCCGCGGCACCGCCAAGGTGACCTACCGCACCGTCGACCTGCCGAACGGCCGGGTCGACGTGATCTACCAGATCGACGAGGGCGACAAGACCGGCATCATCTCGATCAACTTCGTCGGCAACAACGCCTATTCGGACCGGACCCTGAAGGGGCTGATGAGCTCCTCGGAGATGAACTTCCTGTCGTTCATCAAGACCTCCGACGTCTACGATCCCGACCGCATCACCAACGACCTCGATCAGGTGCGCCGCTACTACCTGAAGAACGGCTACGCCGACTTCCAGGTGGTCAGTGCCGACGCGCGCTACGTCGAGGGTGAGAAATCCGGCTACGTCATCACCATCACGGTGAGCGAGGGCGAGCAGTACAAGGTCGGTGCGGTGCAGGTGGATTCGCGCCTGCCCGGGCTCGATACCACGCAGCTCAATGATGGTGTCGCCACGGCCGTGGGCGACGTCTACAACGCCGACGATGTCGAGAAGACGCTGAACAACGTCACCCGCGAGGTGAACCGAGCCGGCTATCCCTTCGCGCAGGTGCGCCCGACCGGCCAGCGCGACCCGGCAAGCCATCAGGTCTCCCTGGGCTTCGTGGTCGAGGACGGCCCGCACGTCTACGTCGAGCGCATCAACATCCGCGGCAACACCCGCACCCGCGACTACGTCATCCGCCGCGAGCTCGATATCGCCGAGGGCGACGCCTACAACCGCGTGCTGACCGACCGCGCCGAGCGGCGCCTGAACGGCCTGGGCTTCTTCAAGAAGGTCCGCTTCTCCAACGAGCCGGGCTCGGCGCCCGACCGCGTGGTCATCAACATCGACGTCGAGGATCAGCCCACGGGTTCGTTCTCGGTGGCGGGCGGCTACTCCACCCAGGACGGCATCATCGGCGAGGTCTCGGTCTCCGAATCGAACTTCCTCGGCCGCGGCCAGTATGTCCGCCTCGCCGGCACGGGCGGCCAGTACTCGCGCGGCGTCGATTTCTCGTTCACCGAGCCGTACTTCCTCGGCTACCGTCTGGCGGCCGGCTTCGACGCCTTCTACAAGTACTCCGACCTGACCCGGTACTCGCGCTACGAGACCACGGTCTATGGCGGCCAGCTCCGCTTGGGCCTGCCGATCACCGAGGAATTCGGCGTCACCCTGCGCTACTCGCTGTACAACACCGAGCTGAAGGTGCCGAACACCCTCAAGCGGCCGTACAACGACTGCTCGATCCCGATCCCGGGCTACACCGCCACCTACGCGGCGAACACGATCGACCCGAATACGGGCCGCAACATCGGCGGTCAGGCGATCTACCCGAACTGTGCCTATGACGGCGAGGCCTCGATCGCCATCAAGGGATCGCAGGGCAACACGCTGACCTCGCTGGCCGGCCTGACGCTCGCCTACTCCACCCTGGACGTGATCGGCGCGCCGCATAACGGCCTCTACGCGGAGCTGAAGCCCGACGTGGCGGGTCTGGGCGGCGACTCGAAGTTCTTCCGCATCACCGCTGACGCGCGCTACTACAAGGAGCTGTTCGAGGATGTGGTCGGCTTCGTCCGGTTCCAGGGCGGTCACATCCAGTCCATCGACGGCAAGCCCCTGCGCGTCACCGACGAGTTCTTCCTCGGCCCGTCGCTGGTCCGCGGCTTCGCCCCGAACGGCATCGGTCCGCGCGACGTCGGCATCGCCGATGCCCGCTCGAACGCGATCGGCGGCTCGACCTATATCGGCGGCACCCTCGAAGTGCAGTTCCCGCTGCCCGGCGTGCCGCGTGATCTCGGCCTGAAGGGCGCGCTCTTCGCCGACGCCGGCACCCTGTTCGGCTACAACAGCCGGCGCTCCTTCGACGTGAACGGCGACAGCTTCATCAACGGTACGGACCCGCTGACCGGACGCTGCAACTTCAACGCGTTCAAGATCGGCGTCGAGCCGGAATGCGTGAACGTCCGCGACAGCGCCAAGATCCGCTCCTCGGTCGGTGCCTCCATCCTGTGGAACTCGCCGCTCGGCCCGATCCGCTTCGACTACGCCTATGCCCTGAGCAAGGACGAGGGTATCCCGGTCTACGTGCCGATCCTCGGCAAGTACGGCCATATCGGCAAGGACCAGACCCAGGCGTTCCGCTTCTCCGGCGGCTCGCGCTTCTGATCACAATCCCCGGCGCGGCGGCCACCATCAGGGCCGCCGCGTTATCAAGCATGTCAGATCCCATCTTCTTCGCCGCCGCGGCCAGCCTGACCCTCGCGGAGATCGCGGCCGCCGCCGGGGCCAGCCTGCCTGAAGGCGCCGATCCGGACGCCCGGCTCGTCGGTGCCGCGCCCCTGGAGGGGGCCGGGCCCGCGCACCTCGCCTACATGGATAACGCCCGCTACGGCGACGCCCTGGCGGCGACGCGTGCGGGGGCCTGCCTCGTCTCGCCGCGCTTCGCGGCCCGTTGCCCATCCGGCACCGTCGCCCTCGTCACCCGGGATCCCTACCGCGCCTACGCCGCGCTGCTCGGGCGCCTGCATCCCGATGCGCTCCGACCGGGGACACAGTTCGGCGTCCGCGGGATCGCCCCGGGCGCCCACATCCATCCGGAGGCGCGGCTCGAAGACGCCGTCACGGTCGATCCGGGCGCGGTCATCGGCCCGGGCGCCGAAATCGGAACCGGCACGGTGATCGGCCCGAACGCGGTGATCGGCCCCGGCGTGCGCATCGGGCGTGACTGCGCCATCGGCGCCGGCGCCACGCTCAGCCACGCGCTCCTGGGAAACCGCGTGATCCTCCATCCCGGCGCGCGGCTCGGCCAGGACGGATTCGGCTTCGCCATGGGCGCCACCCATCTCAAGGTGCCGCAGATCGGCCGCGTGATCGTCCAGGACGACGTGGAGATCGGCGCCAACACCACGATCGACCGGGGCGCCTCGCGCGATACGGTGATCGGGGAGGGGACCAAGATCGACAACCTCGTGCAGATTGCCCACAACGTCGTGATCGGGCGCCATTGTGTGATCGTGTCGGGCGTCGGCATCTCGGGCTCGACCACGCTGGAGGATTACGTCGTCCTCGGCGGTCAGGTCGGCGTCGTCGGGCATCTGCGCATCGGTCGCGGTGCGCAGATCGCCGGCTCGTCGAATGTGAACCGTGACGTGCCGCCGGGCAGCCGCTGGGGTGGAACGCCCGCCAAGCCGGTGCGTGCCTGGTTCCGCGAACTCACGACCCTGGCCCGCCTCGCCGAGCGTTCGGGCAGGGGCCCGGCGGACGACGAGGCCTGAATCGGGCTGCGGCTTTCCGGTCACCCGGCTCGCCCCGCGATCCGGAAGGTCTTGCGCTTCCGGCGATTTCTGCCGAAGAGGGCGCTCCCTCCGCCAGAGGCGGCGGCATGTCAGGCCGCCGCTGGCGGCAAGTCGAGGTGCGGGATCCGATGAGTGAGGCGGCGCGCGAGACCGGCGGAGAGCTGGGCACAGCCGATATCCAGACCCTGCTGGAGCTGCTGCCACACCGCTATCCGTTCCTCATGGTGGATCGGATCGTCGAGATCGACCGGGACGAATCCTGCGTCGGCATCAAGAACGTCACGGCCAACGAGCCGCAATTCATGGGGCATTTCCCCGGGCTTCCGGTCTTCCCGGGCGTGCTCCTGATCGAGGGCATGGCTCAGACGGCCGGCGCGATCTGCTGTCGCCACATCCGGACCGACGAGCTGCGCACCAAGCAGGTGTTCTTCATGACCATCGACAAGTGCAAGTTCCGTAAGCCGGTCACGCCGGGCGACCAAGTGCGTTTCCATATGAAGAAGATCAATCACCGCCGGACCATGTGGTGGTTCCGCGGCGAGGCCCGGGTCGATGGCACGCTGGTGGCCGAGGCCGAGATCGGCGCCATGCTGGTGACGGAGTGAGCGCGCCGTTCATCCACGCGAGCGCCGTAATTGAGCCCGGCGCTCAGATCGGCGACGGGGCGCGGATCGGCCCCTTCTGCCATATCGGGTCCGAGGTGGTGATCGGATCCGATTGCGAACTCGTCAGCCACGTCGTCGTCGCGGGCCGTACCACGCTCGGCGCCCGAACCCGGATCTTCCCCTTCGCGTCGATCGGCCACCCGCCGCAGGATCTGAAATACCGGGGCGAGCCCTCGACCCTCACGATCGGCACCGATTGCCTGATCCGCGAGGGCGTCACCATGAATCCGGGAACCGCCGGCGGCGGCCTGGAGACCGTGGTGGGCGATCACTGCACCTTCCTGGCGAACTCCCATGTCGGCCACGATTGCCGGGTGGGCGCGCACGTGATCTTCTCCAACAACGTGATGCTGGCGGGCCATTGCTCCGTGGGGGATTACGCGATCCTCGGGGGCGGCGCCGCCGTCATCCAGTTCGCCCGGGTCGGGGCGCACGCCTTCGTGGGCGGCCTCTCCGGACTGGAGAATGACTGCATCCCCTACGGGATGGTACTCGGCAACCGCGCCACCCTCTCCGGCCTCAACATCATCGGCCTCCAGCGGCGCGGCTTTGCCCGGGAAGACATCCACGCCCTCCGGCGGGCCTACCGCCTGCTCTTCGCGCCCGAGGGCACGCTGATGGAGCGGGTCGAGGACGTGGCCGCGACCTTCGAGTCCCACGCCGCGGTGCGCGAGATCCTCGACTTCATCCGCGTCGGCGGCAAGCGCTCGATCTGCACGCCGCGCGAGATTCCGACTCCGATCGGCGCCGCCTGACCGATCCCCGTGAAGGCGAAGGCCGACCCCGCACCCGAATGCGCCCTGGTGCTGATCGCCGGGGCCGGGCGGCTGCCGGAACTGGTCGCCGAGTCCCTGCGCCGGGCTCGCCGGCCCTTCCGGGTGATCGCCCTGCGCGGATTCACGGGGCAGACCCTGCGGGCCAGCGCCGACGCCACGGTCGATCTCCTCGACCTCGCCGCCACCTTGAAGCTGCTGCGCCGGTGGGGTCCGGCCACCGTGGTGCCGGCCGGCGGCGTCTCCCGGCCGAGCCTAGCCGCGATTCTCAATGCCGGCGCCGCCCTGCGCAACCGCGAGGCTCTGCGGGCCATCGCGGGCGGGGGCGATGACCGCCTCCTGCGTGCCGCGCTGGCGCTCGTCGAGGAGGAGGGGCACCGCATCCTCGGCGTCCACGAGGCGGCGCCGGACCTTCTGTGTCCCGAGGGACCGATCGGGCGCCGGCGGCCCGATCCGGACGCGGCCGCCTCGATCGCCGCCGGGCGGGGCGTGCTGAAGGCCCTCTCGCCCTACGATCTCGGGCAGGCCGTGGTCGTCGCCGGTGACCGGGTGCTCGCCGTCGAGGGACCGGAGGGGACCGACCGGATGCTCGCCCGGGCGCGTGCCCTCGGGCGTCGTCCGTTCGGATGGGGTCGGGCGCTCCCCGCGACCGTGCTGGTCAAGGCGCCCAAGGTCGGACAGGACCGGCGCATCGACCTGCCGGCGATCGGTCCGCGCACGGTGCGCAACGCCGCCCGGGCCGGCTGCGTCGGCCTCGCGCTCGAAGCCGGGGGCACATTGGTGATCGACCGCGATGCCACCGCTGCGGAGGCCGACCGCCTCGGCCTGTTCGTCGTCGGCTCCGGGACCGCGCCGCGATGACCCGACCCCGCACCATCTGGCTCGTGGCGGGCGAGGATTCCGGCGACCAGCTCGGCGCCAAGCTGATGCGGGCGCTGCGCGAGGCGGCCCCGGACGTGGCCTTCGGCGGCGTCGGCGGCGAGGCCATGGCGGAGGCGGGGTTCGCCTCCCTGTTCCCCCTCGATGACGTGGCGGTGATGGGCTACCTGCCGGTGCTCGCCCGCGCCCGCACGCTGCTGCGCCGCATCCGCGAGACCGCCGAGGCGGCGGTGCGCGCCCGACCGGACGTGCTGGTCATCATCGACAGCCCCGGCTTCACCCATGCGGTGGCGAAGCGGGTCCGCAAGGCTGCCCCCGGCATCCCGATTATCGACTATGTCTCGCCGAGCGTCTGGGCGTGGCGCCCCTGGCGCGCGAAGGGCATGCGCGCCTTCATCGACCACGTGATGGCGCTGCTGCCCTTCGAGCCCGACGCCCATCGGCGGCTCGGGGGCCCACCCTGCACCTATGTCGGGCATCCGCTGATCGAGCGCTTGGCCGATCTGCGCCCGTCCGGTCCGGAGCGTCTGCGCCGTGATGCGGCGCCCTACAGCCTCGTCATCCTACCGGGCTCCCGCCGCTCCGAGATCGAGCGCCTGATGCCGGTCTTCGGGCAAGCCCTGGCGCTCGTGGCGCGCGCGCATCCCGTCGAGGCGGTGCTGCCGGCGGTGACGCGCCACCGGGCCCTGATCGAGCGCCTTGCGGCGGCTTGGCCTGTTCCGGTCCGGATCGTCACCGGCGAGGCGCCGAAATATGCCGCGTTCCGGCGCGCCCGGGCGGCGCTCGCGGCCTCGGGCACGGTCACGCTGGAACTCGCGCTGGCGGGCGTTCCCATGGTGGTCGCCTACAAGGTCTCGCGAGCCGAGGAGGTCATCGCCCGCCGGCTCATTCAGGTGCCGACCATCGTGCTGCCGAACCTGATCCTGGCCGAGAACGCCATGCCGGAATTCGTCCAGGCCGATTGCACGCCCGGCCATCTCGCCGAGGCCCTGGCGCCGCTGCTGGCGGGGGGCGCCGCGCGCGTGACGCAATGCGCGGCGCTCGCCCGGATCGACGACCGGATGCGGCTCGCCGATGCGCAGACGCCGAGCCGGGCTGCCGCGCGGATCGTGCTGCGCGCGGCCGAGCGGCCGTCCGGATAGGCCGTGCGCCGGGCGGCGAGCGCTACCCGCTGCGCCGGCCGCAGCGGGTATACGTCACGGTTCCCCGGGTGCTCGACCAGGTCAGGTGATCGTCGTCCACCGTCAGCCGGACCTGCGACGACCAGTGCCGTCCGCGGTCGCTGCACTCGGCCGAGGTCACCCAGGCGCCCCCGGACCGGCGCATGTCGTGGAAGGTGCACACCGTGCGGCCGGCGCGCGCCTGATCCTGCGTGATCGTCGCCGGGATGTAGCCCCGCCGCCGCGAGCGATGCCCGCAAGCCCCGGGCGTCGGCCCCCAGACGCCGACATACTCGGCGCTCACCGGTGCCGGAGCCGGCCGCGGCAGGGGAGCCGGCGCTGGCAGCTGGGCAGCCGGTGCCGCCCGGGAAGGCGCCGGTGGCGCGACGGCGCTGGGTGAATCGAGCGTCACGACCCGGCTCGCCACGGCCCGCGGCCCGGTTGCCGTCTCAGCCGGCGCGGCCGCTTCGGGCCGCTGGGGCCGGAACGGGAGGTCCTCCGTCAGGTAGGCGGCGCTGTAGGCGAACAGCCCGATCCAGCCGGCGATCAGCAAGGCCGGCAGGACGAAGCGGCGCCTGGGCTCCGAACGCGTTCCGCCGCCCGGATCGGCCAGCACCACTGCCCCCATCGTGTCCCCCCTCGCGTCCGCTCAGCGACCGAAAATCCCTTTCAGGAACTGTGCCGTGCGGTTGCGCTTGCGCTTGCGCTCCAGCTCGGACGCATCCTTGAGCCAAGCGACCTGGACCACGCGCCGCTCGCCCTCGAACGGCTCGTGGCCGTGCCAGGAATTGTCGGCGCGCAGGAACGCGAACATCGTTCCCATGGTGGGCGGCACCTCGACCGCGAAGGGCTCGTAGTTCTTCCCGTCGTAGAGCACCCGCAGGCGGCCGGCGGCCGGGGCATCCCAGGCGTCGTTCATGTAGACGAGGAGCGTCAGAACCTTCGACGGCCCGTCCGTGTGGATCGAGCCGTATTTCGGCTGGCTCTTCCGCATGATGGTTGTGAGCCGCGGGCAGGAGACGAGGTCGATCCCGAACTTCTCGCCCAGGATCCTCGAGAATTCGTCGCTCTCCAACTCGTCGATCAGCGCCTTGAATCGGCCCTTGAGGGCGACCTCGTCGACCGTGAGGTAGCCGGGCTTGGCAATGTCCGGGAAGTCGCGGCGGATCGCGTCGATCGCGTCGGGATTCAGGACGTTGCTGCCCAGCGTATAGGCGTAGGGCTCCCGGGTGACGGGCGCGGCGCGCACCGCGGAAATGTCGAGGATCGAGAGGGCGGACATCGGTGGATCCCTTGGGTCCAGTGCGAATCGGCCGACACACCGGACGCGCGTGCCGGAGGTCCAGTCGGTGGGATGGGCCGGCTCGGGCCGCTGGCCCCCGGCCGTCATGGTGCAACCCATCGCGGCGGTCCGGAAATCTCATAATCCGCCGATTGCGGCGGTCCGACGGCGAAAGCCGGTTGGTGGCACATTCTGGTGACAGTCTCGGGCCGCCGGCCCGTGCAGGATAGTACGATGTCTGCGGACTTTCGTCCTGGGCGCATGCTGGACCCGTGTCTGATGAGGCCGCTGGCCCTCGCCTTGCTGTGCATCCACCTCGTCGCCGTCGCGACCGGGGCGGAGGCGCTTGCCCAAACCCGCGCGCCGCGCGGCTCGATGACCGCCCGCATGACCTGCGCCGAGGCGATGGCGCTGGTCAAAGGCGAGCGGGACGTCGTGATCGCGGCCGGGTCGGCGCCGGAGCGCTTCGTCAGCGGCCCCGGCCAGTGCAGCGGCTCGGAGATCGCCGAGTTGCGGTTCGCGCCCACGCGGGACAATCCGCAATGCCCGATCGGCTATCATTGCCGCGAGCCGGGCTTCGAGGAATGGAATTGGTGAGCGGGCAACCGGCCTGAATCGCCGGATCCCGAGAACGTGACGAGAATTTCACACGACAGCGTGGGGCAAAGGCCACTATCTCGCCATCGACCGGGGCCAAGGCCGCCGGGTTGCGCCCCAGCCGGGCGCGGTGGGACGGGAGAGACGCGTGGCAGCACTCAGGACGGGGCTCGGGATCCAGGCCGTGCTCACGGCCGTGGCCGCGCTGATCCTGCTGGCCATGCCGGGCATTCCGAGCCCGCCGCTCTACGTCTCGCTCGCCGGCTTCGCCCTGGCGGCCATCCTGGTTGCGTCGAACGGCATCTCGGCCTACCTGAAGGTGTTCGTCTCGGTCTACGGCGTCGGCTACCTGCTGCTCGCCGGCTCGAAGACCGCCGCCGCCATGGGCCTTCTGCCTCCGGTGATCGCGGCCCTTCTGCCCCCGGCCTTCGCCGCCACCGGCGCGGTGGTGTTCGCCGCCATCGTGCTCGGCATCTCCTATCTCGAGCCGATCCGGGCGATCACCAACATCGCCGACCCCTACTTCGCCAACCGCGACAAGCCGACCAAGGAGATCGGCCTGTTCCGCTGGTTCGGGACGACCGAGGGTCGGATCGGCCGTAACCTCGTGGCGCTCTCGATCTTCGTGAACTTCGCCGACGTCGCCCTGACCCTGCGGTTCAACTTCTTCTATCGCGACATCTACAACGCCCTGCAGGAATACGACGCGAACGCCTTCTGGTATCAACTGCTCTGGGTGTTCGTGCCGCTGGCCACGCTGAACATCGCCATCGGCATGTTCGACCTGTTCGTGGATTCCTCGCTGCTGATCCGCTGGCGCACGTGGCTGACCCACAGCCTCTACGAGCGCTGGCTCGGCAACGGCACCCATTACCGGATCCCGTTCACCGACGAGGAGGCCGACAACCCGGATCAGCGGATCCAGGCCGACGTCAACAGCTTCATCGTGCAGACCACGACCCTGTCGATCCGGCTGCTGAGCCAGGCGGCGCAGCTCGTCTCGTTCATCGTGATCCTCTGGACCCTGTCGCGGGACTTCGTCGTGCCGTTCACCGACGCGGTGATCCCGGGCTTCCTCGTCTGGCTGGTAATCGGCTACGCCGTGGTGGGCACGTGGCTCACCCATCTGATCGGCCGGCCGCTCATCGGGCTCGATTTCCGGCAGGAGCAGGTCGAGGCAAATTTCCGCTTCGCGCTGGCCCGCAACCGCATCTATTCCGAGCAGATCGCCCTGCTGCGCGGCGAGCGGGCCGAGGCCTCGCGGCTCTCGACGCTGTTCCACAGCGTCATCGACAACTACGTCGGCATCATTTTCCGGCGCATCAAGCTGATCGCCTTCACGTTCAGCTACCGTCAGGCGAGCGTGATCTTCCCGATGGTGCTGGCCGCGCCGTCCTTCTTCGCCAAGAAGATCACGCTCGGCGCCCTGCAGCAGACCTCACAGGCCTTCGGGCAGGTGCAGAGTTCGCTCTCGTTCTTCGTCGATTCCTACACGACGCTCGCCGCCTACAAGGCCAACACCAACCGCCTCGGCTCCTTCCGCCGGGCCATGACCAAGGCCGAGGCGCTGGAGGCGGCGGGTTACGGGCTCGTCCAGGGCAACGATAGCGCGGGCGACGTGACCGCCCGCGGCCTCGTCCTCGCCCTGCCGGACGGGCGCTCGATCGTGACCGCCGACGCGCTGACCCTGCCGCGGGGTGCCGCGACCCTGGTCACCGGACCGTCGGGCTCGGGCAAGTCGACGCTGTTCCGGGCGATCGCCGGGATCTGGCCGTTCGGCAAGGGTCGGGTGGACGTGCCGGCCGGACAATCGGCGCTGCTGCTGCCGCAGCGGCCCTACATTCCGCTGGGCACCCTGCGCGGCGCCGTGGTCTACCCGAACACCACGGATCAGTTCTCCGACGAGGCCGTCAGGGACGCCCTGGTCGCCGCCCAGCTCCCGCACCTCGCCGACCGGCTGGATGAGGTCGACACCTGGGAGCGGCGTCTGTCAGGGGGCGAGCAGCAGCGGCTCGCCATCGCCCGGGTGCTGCTGGCCAAGCCCGAATGGCTGTTCCTCGACGAGGCGACGGCCTCCCTCGACGAGCCGTCGGAGGCGGCGCTCTACCGGACCCTGCGCGAGCGGCTGCCCGGGACCACGATCGTATCGATCGGCCACCGCTCGACGCTCGACGCGTTCCATGACCGGCGCATCACGCTGGAACCGGAGGGTGGCGTGTTCACCCCGCGGGAGCAGCGGCAGCCGTTGCCGGCGGAGTGAGGCAGGCCCTCTCCGCTCTCTCCCTCCCCCGCGGTGGGGGAGGGAGCCCGCACGGCTGGTTCTGCGTTACGCCGCCTTCCGCAGCGCCGCAGCCGCCCGCGCCGCCTGCTCGATCGCCGCCGGATCGGGCGCACCGGGCTTCACAACCCAGCTGCCGCCGACGCAGAGCACCGACGGGAGCGCCAGCCAGTCCGGTGCCGTCGCCTCGGTGATTCCGCCGGTCGGGCAGAACCGCGCCGCGCCGAACACCGCCGCATGCGCCTTCAGCGCCTTGATGCCGCCCGCGGCCTCCGCCGGGAAGAACTTGAACCGGTCGAGCCCGTAATCGAGCCCGCGCATGAGGTCGGCCGCGGTGGCGACGCCCGGCAGGTAGGGCACGCCGTTGGCCTTGGCGGCGTCGGTCAGCGGCTCCGTCAGGCCGGGGGAAACGATGAATTCGGCCCCCGCCGCCAGGGCATTCTCCAGATCGCGGGGGTTGAGCACCGTCCCGGCGCCCACCACCGCGCCCTCCACCCGGGTCATCTCCCGGATCACGTCGAGGGCGGCGGGTGTCCGCAGGGTGACCTCCAGGGCGGTCAACCCGCCCTTCACCAGGGCCTCGGCGATGGGCCGCGCCTGGGCCACGTCGTCGATCACCAGGACCGGAATGACGGGCACGGAGCGCATCAGCGCGTCGATGCTGGTCAGATCGTTCATGATCGGCAACTCCTGTACGGTTTCAGAGGCCGGCGGCCGCGAGCATGGCGGAGGCGCCGCGCTCCGCCGTGTCGGCCCCCTGGCGCATGAACGCGAACAGCTCGCGCCCGGTGCCCAGACTGGGTGGCGGAGCTTCGGCTTCGGGGCGGGCGGCGAGTTCGGCCTCGTCCACCAGCACCTCCAGCAGACCCTCGGCGGCGCTGAGCCGGACGATATCGCCGTCGCGGATCCGCCCGATCGGCCCGCCGCCCAAAGCCTCGGGGCTCAGATGGATGGCGGCCGGGACCTTGCCGGAGGCGCCCGACATCCGGCCGTCCGTCACGAGGGCGACCTTGTGGCCGCGGTCCTGGAGCACGCCGAGGGGCGGGGTGAGCTTGTGCAGCTCCGGCATGCCGTTGGCCTTCGGCCCCTGGAACCGGACCACCACCACGACGTCCCGCTCCAGCTCGCCGGCCTTGAACGCCTTCAGCACCTCGTCCTGATCGGAGAACACCCGGGCCGGCGCCTCGATGGTCCGGCGCTGCTCCTCGACGGCGCTGGTCTTGAACGTCGCCCGGCCGAGATTGCCCTTCACCAGCCGCATGCCGCCATCCGGCTGGAACGGGTTGTCGGGACGCCGCAGCATCGCGTCGTCGAGGCTTTCCGCCACGGCGTCCTCGAAGACCAGCTCCTCGCCGTCGAGCTTCGGGTCGCGGGCGTGATCGCGCAGGGACTGGCCCGCAACGGTGAGGATGTCGTCGTGCAACAGGCCGGCATCGAGCAGCGCGCTCATCACGAAGCTCATCCCGCCCGCGGCGTGGAAGTGGTTCACGTCGCCGGAGCCGTTCGGGTAGACCCGGGCGATCAGCGGTACGGCGCTGGAGAGCCGGTCGATATCCTCCCAGTCGATCACGATGCCGGCGGCGCGGGCGATCGCCGGCAGGTGGATCGCGTGGTTGGTCGATCCCCCCGTGGCCAGCAGGCCGACCGCCGCGTTCACGACCGCCTTCTCGTCGACGCAGAGGCCGAGCGGCCGGTAATCGTTGCCGGCGCCGCCGATCTCGGTGAGCCGGTGGATCGCCGCCCGGGTCACGGCCTGCCGCAGCTTCGTGCCGGGATTGATGAAGGACGCGCCCGGCATGTGCAGGCCCATCATGTCCATCATCATCTGATTGGAGTTGGCGGTGCCGTAGAAGGTGCAGGTCCCGGCGGAGTGGTAGGAGGCGGATTCGGATTCGAGCAGCTCCGCGCGGCCGACCTTGCCCTCGGCGTAGAGCTGGCGGATCCGCTGCTTCTCCTTGTTGGCGAGCCCCGAGGGCATCGGGCCTGCCGGGATCAGGATCGTCGGCAGATGGCCGAAGCGGAGCGCCCCGATCAGCAGGCCGGGCACGATCTTGTCGCAGATGCCGAGCAAAGCCGCGCCGTCGAACATGCCGTGGCTGAGCGCCACCGCGGTCGAGAGCGCGATCGTGTCGCGGGAGAACAGCGACAGCTCCATGCCGCTCTGCCCTTGCGTGACCCCATCGCACATGGCCGGCGTCCCGCCCGCGACCTGCGCGGTGGCGCCGCGCTCCCGGGCGAACAGCTTGATCTGCTCCGGGTAGCGCCCGTAGGGCTGATGGGCCGAGAGCATGTCGTTATAGGCGGTCACGATGCCGATGTTCATCGTGGTCCGCTCGTCGCGGATCGCCACCTTGTCCTCGCCGGCGGCCGCGAAGCCGTGGGCGAGGTTGCCGCAGGCAAGCTTGCCGCGCCGGACCCCCGCCTCGCGCTCGCGGGCAATCAGGTCGAGATAGGCACGCCGGGTCTCGCGGGAGCGCGCCACCACGCGCTCGGTGACCGCCGCGACCTCGGGATGAAGCTCGGTCATGCTGATTCCTCCAGGCTCGGTGCCGACGGGCCGGGTCGAGGCCGCGATTCGGCTCGGCGCCAGGGCCATGTCGGTTGCCGGTACTTAAGCTGTGTGCTGCGGGATGTAACCCGGCCGCGGCGCGGACTCTCCCTCCCCCGCAGAGGGGGAGGGAGACCCGCGGTGCCGGCGCCTCACGTCTCCAGCAGAGGCTTTTCGCCTCGGATCGTCTCAATACTCCCAGAAGATGCGCTGCAACTCCTTGGTGTCGCTCGTCTTGGTGAGCGCCACCGCGGCCAGGATCTTGGCCTTGGCGGGGTTGAGATCGTGCGCCACAACCCAGTCGTACTTGTCGTCCGGCTGCTCGGCATTGCGCAGGACCAGCCCGTCCGGCACGCGCGAGGAGCGGATCACGATCGTGCCCTTGGAGCGGATGTCCTTGAGCTTGTCGACGAGGTAGCCCGCCACCGAGCCGTTGCCGGTGCCGGCATTGACGATCGCCTTGGCGCCCGCCTGGACCTCCGCGTCGTAGACGCCCGGGATCATGTTGCCCGAGCCGTAGACGATGCCGACGAGCGGCAGGCTGTCGATCGTGTCGATGTCGAACTCGGATGTCGTGTTGTGGCGCTTCGCCAAGCTGCGGAAGAAGTAGGTCTTGCCCTCGACCACCATGCCGAGCGGCCCCCACTGGCTGTAGAAGGCGCTCGGCACGACGTTGGTCCGCTTGTTCACGTCGCGGCCGCACTGGATGGTGTCGTTCATCGTCACGGTGACGCCCTTGCCGATCGCCTCCTTGCTGCCCGCCACCGTCACGGCGTCGAGCAGGTTGAGGGCGCCGTCGGCCGAGATCGCCGTGCCGGGCCGCATCGAGCCGACCACCACGATCGGCTTGTCGCTCTTCACCACGAGGTCGAGGAAGAAGGCGGTCTCCTCCAGCGTGTCGGTGCCGTGGGTGACGACCACGCCGTCGACGTCGTCCTGCTTCAGGAGCTGCGAGACGCGCTTGCCGAGCTGGACGAGCTGGGCGTCGGTGAAGCTCTCGGAGGCGATCTGGAAGACCTGCTCGCCGCGCACGTTGGCGATGGTGCTGATCTGCGGCACGGCCGCGATCAGCTTGTCCACCGGCACCTTGGCGGCGGTGTAGGTGGCGCTGTTGGCGGCGTCCGCGCCCGCGCCCGCGATCGTGCCGCCGGTGGCGAGGATCACCACGTTCGGCTTCCGGGCCTCCGTCGCCGCTCCGGCCTCCGGCATCTCGCGGGCGAGTAGCGGGCTCGCTCCGCAGAGGCTGGTCAGGGCCAGCGCGAAGGCCGCTCCGCGCAGGGACAGGGCCGCGCCGCTTCGGCAGACAAACATGCGGTGATCCTCGAACTGGGATGAGGTTGGCGAGTCGGGCTCGACGCGGCGATGGTAGCCGCGCGGATCGGTCAGGCAAGGATCGTGCGGGCCGCCGCGGTGCACACGGGCCTGGATCGTTACGCAAGCTCGAGCGTTAGGATCGGTTGCCGTCCGATCGGAGGTAAGCCCCATGCTGCATCTCGCCAGCCTGCTGGAGGAACTTGAGCGGAGCGAGCCCGCACGGGCCGCCATGGCCATCCTCGAAGGCTCGCTCGCCCGCCGCTCGCCGGAAGAGCAGGGCGCGTTCTGGCGCGCCGTCGATCTGTATTACGTCTCGCGCAAGGCGCCGCCCGAGGCGACGCAGCCGGTCGAGATTGCGCCGGAGCTCGCCGCCGCGTCGTGATTCACGGAGCGCCGGCTGCTGGGGCGACGTCCTTGCGAGCGGAGCGCGCGCTCCTCTCCTTCGTCAGGCGCTCGCGGGAACGGCCGGCGGGAGCGTGCCGCCGCTCTCGGGCTCGCTGCCGGCGGCGGCGCCCCCGCGGGTCTCGGGCATGAGCGTGAGGTAGAGCGCGAACCCCAGGGCCGCGATGGCGGCGAGCGCCAGGAAGGCCGTGGAATAGCCGGCCGACACGATGATCACGCCGGCCAGCGTGGCGCTGAGCGAGGCGCCGATCCCCTGCGCGGTGGCGACCGCGCCCTGGGCGGCGTTGAAGCGTCCGCCGCCGCGGGTCAGATCGGACACCACGATCGGGAATAACGCGCCGTAGATACCCGCGCCGATGCCGTCGAGGAGCTGCACGCCGACCAGCCAGAACGGGTTGTTCGACAGGGTGTAGAGCACCCCGCGCAGGGCGAGCACGCCGAAGGCCGCCAGGAAGATCGGCTTCCGGCCGATCACATCGGCCTTGGCGCCCACGAAGATCGCCACCGGCACCATCACGCATTGCGCCGCCACGATACAGACGGCGATCAGCGAGGTCGCGTGATCCTTGCCCGACAGGTGCGTGAGGAGCTGGCCCACCGAGGTCAGCATCGCGGCGTTGGCGAGGTGGAAGATCGCGCAGAGCACCGCGAAGAGCAGCAGCGCCTTGTTCTGCAGCAGGGTGGCGAGGCCGGAGGGTTTCTCCTGCGCGGCTTCCTCCTCCTCGGTCATGCCCCGGGCGAGGTCGTCGTCGATGGCGTCGGCCGGCACCATCAGCATGGCGCCGATGGAGCAGGCCGCCAGGATGCCCATGAGCCAGAACACCACGATCGGCCCGAAGAAATAGGCGAGGCCGCCCGCGACCGCGGCCGAGACCGCGTTGCCGGCGTGGTTGAAACCTTCGTTCCGGCCGATCCGCTTGGCGAACATCTTCGGGCCGACGAGGCCGAGGGTGATGGCGGCCAATGCCGGCGGGAAGATCGTGCCGGCGACATGCGCGATCGATTGGGTCGCGGTCACGACATAGAAGTTCGAGATGAACGGCAGGACCAGGCAGCTCGCCGTCACCGCGATGGCGCCGCCGATCACCACGGCGCGCTTGTGGTTGGTGGCGTCGATGAAGGCCCCGGCCGGCGTCTGCGCCACGAGGCCGAGGATGCCCGCGATGGTCATGACGAGGCCCGTGGTCGCCTCGTTCCAGCCCTGGTCCGGCCCGCGCACGGCGATGAGGTAGATGGCAAGGTAGGGGCCGAGCCCGTCGCGCACGTCGGCCAGGAAGAAGTTGAGGGCATCGAGGCCGCGCAGGGCCTTGGTCGAGGGGGTGCGGGTCCCCGCATCGGCGCCCGTCGCGCCCATCCTGTTGGTGCTCATCCCGATCCGCCCCGATCAAACGGACAGGACCGCCGGAATCCGGACGGCCCGTCGCTCGCGGTGCTCGACGCCTGCACCGATCTCCGGTTCCTTCAGAAAGAGGATCGCACCTGCGCTGTGCACGATTCCCGCGCGGGCGAAGGGTCAATCGGGGTCGAGGACCTGGATAGCGTCAGGATTCCCGACATCGGCTGTTGGATCAGGCGACAGATCGGCGCCCGGTGTGCCGAGGCCGTAGCGCTCGATCTTGGCGTAGAGCAGCTGGCGCTGGATCCCGAGGCGGCGGGCGGCGCCGGCGCGGTTGCCGTCGGTCTCGCGCAGGGCGGCTACGATCATGGCGCGCTCCAGGCGGGCGACGGCGCTCGGCAGGTCGCCGGACAGCCAATCCGTCGCGGGGGCGTCCCCGCTCCGCCGGTCAGGCCGGTCCGACGGCAGGTCGAGATCCCCGGCCGCGATCACGCCGCAGCGGACCAGGACCGCCGCGCGCTCGACGACGTTGCGCAGCTCGCGGACGTTGCCGGGCCAGTCGTGGGCCAGCAGCCGGGAGGCCGCGCCCCGATCGAGGCGCTTGCCCGATCGGGCCAGAAAATGTTCGGCCAGCGGGACGATGTCGGCGAGGCGCTCGCGCAGGGGCGGCAGGGCGATCGGCACCACGTTGAGGCGATAGTAGAGATCGGCGCGGAACCGCCCCTCGGCCACGAGCGCCGGGAGGTCGCGGTGGGTTGCGGCCAGGAGGCGGACATCGACCCGCGCCGGGCTGCCGCCCAGAGGCGTCACCACGCAATCCTGGATGACCCGCAGGATCTTGGCCTGCATGGCGGCCGGCATATCGCCGATCTCGTCCAGGAACAGCGTCCCGCCTTCGGCCCGGTGGAAGGCGCCGGCGCGGTCCGCCGCCGCCCCGCCGAACGCTCCCCGGACATGCCCGAACAGCTCGCTCTCCAGCAGGTCTCCCGGGATCGCCGCGCAGTTCACCGGGACGAAGGGGCGCGCACGCCGCCGGGAGAAGGCATGGAGCGCGCGGGCCACCTCCTCCTTGCCGGTGCCGGTCTCGCCCTGGATCAGCACCGTGGCGGCGGTATCGGCCACGAGGCCGATCGTCTTCTGGACCCGGCGCATGCCTTCGCTGGAGCCGATGAGGCCCGGATGGCCGGCCGGGGCATCCGGGACGGCGCCCTCCGAGCGGACGGCCTTGAGCATCCCGTCGAGGGCGGCGGCGAGGTCGGCCCGGCCGATCGGCTTGGTGAGGTGGTCGTGCGCGCCGAGGCGCATCGCCTCGATGGTGTTGGCCGGGCTCGCGAAGGCGGTCAGCACGGTCACGGGCGGCCGGTCCGGCAGGGCGCAGATCCGTTCCAGCGTCGCCATGCCGTCGAGGTCGCCGGGCATGCGCAGGTCGAGGAGCACCGCCGAAACCTCGCTGTCCTGCAGCCGCACCAGCGCCTCGGTGCCGGAGGCCGCCGAAAGCGGATTGTGCCCGAGGTCGGCCACCGTCTCGGCAAGCCCCTCGCGCAGGGCCGGGTCGTCATCGACGATCAGGATGGTTGCCATGGCAGATCCAGCAGGAAGGTGGTCTCCGGCGCGGTCTCGTCCAGCCTGACCTCGCCGCGATGGGCCAGCGCGATCTCGCGCACGATCGCGAGCCCAAGCCCGGTCCCGTCCGCGCGGCCGGTGGCGAAGGGCTCGAACAGGTTGTCGCGGATCGCCGGATCGACACCGGGGCCGGTGTCGCCGACCCGCAGCCGCAGGCGGACGGCGCCATCGACCGTGACCCGCTCGGCGGCGAGGCAGACGCGGCCGCCGGGCGGCGTGCTCTGGAGGGCGTTCAGCAGCAGGTTGTCCAGGGCGCGCGCGACCTGAGCCCGGTCGATATGCGGATGGTCATGCTCAGGCAGTCCGTCGGCGGCGATCACGACCTGCACCGCGCGGGTACCCGCGAGATCCTCGTGCAGGCCGGTGCACGCCCCGAGCAGCGGCGCGACTGCGGTCGGCGTCCGGGTGAGCGGGCGCGCCTGCGTCAGGTTGAGCAGGTCGCGCAACAGCGTGTCGACCCGCGCGATCTGGCCGAGCACCGTGCGCAGGGCCGAGGTCGCGCGGTCCGGATCGCCGCTGACCAGGGCGTTCTCGGCCTTCAGCCGCATCGCGGCGATCGGATTGCGGATCTCGTGGGCGATGCTCGCCGCGAGGCGGCCCACAGCGGCCAGGCGCTCGGCGGCCACGACGCGGCCGCGCGCCTCCCGCAGCCGTCCGCCCGCCGCATTGAGGGCATCGACCAGGCGGTCGAATTCCCGCTCGCCCGTGGGGTCGAGGCGCGGCAGGTCCTCGCCGTCCGGCCGCGGCGCCGAGAGGGCGCGCTCCAGCCGGGCGATCCGGTCGGAGAAGCCATAGAGGAACCATCCGAGAAAGGCCGCCGAGCCCAGCACCGTGGCGGCCAGGAACCCGAGCCCCGCCACGAAGCGCGTGTAAGTGGGGCCGTCATTGACGTGGGCGCGCCCCATGGTCCACGCCGTCAGTCCGGGCTCCGGCCCGCGCAGGGGGCAGGCCTGGAGCAGGAGCACCTGCGTGCGGCTCGGCCGGTTGAGCGAGACGGCGTGTCCGGCCCGGAGCGCCTGGGCATTCACGGCGGCGATGGTATCGCGCTCGGCGGCCGGAAGATCGGTCTTCGGACCCGTGCCCTCGTAGGTGGGATAGGCATAGGCGATCGACCCGGCCTTGGCGCTCCAGATGCCGCCCTCGACACCCGGAACCCCGGCGAGCGCGGCTTCGACGACCGTGGCGAGATCGGCTTCGCCGGCAGCCTCCCGCAGGCCGACCAGGGCGGCGTACCGGTCGATGATCTCGCGGCAGGCCCGCCCCACCGTGATGTCCGTCCGGGCCACCTGGACGCCGGTCGACTGGGTGTAGACGCCGAACATCAGGTAGGCGGTCGCGATCGCCGAGGCGAGCAGCAGGATCCACAGGGCGAGGAGCCGGGCGCGCAGGCTGTAGGCCGTCACGGCGGCGCTCGGTCGAACACGGCGCAGGCTCCCCGGACCTTCGCCCCTTGTCGTAACCGGTTCCGAGAGGGCTCTCCGCCGAAGTGGAGGCCGGTTCGGCGGAGAGCGCGCTGCGACAAAGGCTTAGAGCCGCGCGCGCTTGCAACGCGATCCGGCGCGGCTCCAAGCATCGGCAGCCTGCCGGACCACTCGGCCGAGGAACGGAGGCGATACACGTTCAAAGTTCGTCCTTGAAAGGAATACAACTTTTCGTCGTCATAGTGGACGCAGCCAGCTTTTCGCCGCCGGAAAACGGCTCGACACGGTGAGATGCCCACCGGACTCTTGAACTTGGTGGCCGCGACTGCTGACTGCGTCGAAAAGTTGACACACCAGCGCGCCATCGGATCTGTCAACCCGATCGTGAGATTGCGCCGCTCGGCCGCCGGCCTCGGATCGCCATCGGGGCCCTGACGGAGACGGACCGTGTCCCAAGCGCTGGTGAATCGAGAGACGCTCGACGAACTCAGCGCGGTGATCGGTCCGGAGAAGCTGGCCGGCATCGTCGAGCGGTTCCTGCTCGGTCTCGCTGGCGCGATCGAGGAGGGGGACCGCAGCCCGGACGATTACGGGCGCGAGGCGCACACACTCGTGTCGATGTCGGGCATGCTCGGCTGCGACGCCCTGTCCCAGGCCTGTCGCACGGTCGAGGAAGCCGCCACGACAGGACTCGACCTGACGGAGCCCCTGGCCGCCCTGCGCAGGCTGCGCGATCAGACGGTCCTGGCCCTGCAGGATCTGGGCGCCGTCATGCCCCGCAAAGATCAGCCCGCGATCACCGCCTCCAGCGGCGCCTCGAAGGTCAGCACCGCCCCTTCCGGCGGATAGGTCAGCAGCGCCGAGCCGCCGAAGCCGTGGACGAGGCTGCGGGCGATGAGGCGGGTGCCGAAACCGCTCCGGGTCGGCGGGCTCACCGGCGGACCGCCGGTCTCCTCCCAGCGGAAGCGCAGCCGCGGGCCGCCCTCCGCGTCGATCACCGTCCAAGTGATGCAGACCTTGCCGCCGGCCGCCGAGAGCGCGCCGTACTTGGCCGCGTTGGTCCCGAGTTCGTGCAGCATGAGAGCCAGGGTCAGGCCGTGGCGCGGTCCCAGGGTCAGGTCGGCGCCTTCGACCCGGAAACGACCGGTCATCCCGTCATCGTGCAGCGAGATCGCCCCCGCCACCAGACCGAGCAGGGACGCCCGGGCGAAAGATCCCTGAAGCAGCACATCGTGCGCGTTCGCCAGCGCCAGCAGTCGTGCCGCCAGCGCCTCGCCGGCGGCTTCCAGCGAGACCGCGTTGCGCATGGTCTGGGTCGCCACCGCCTGAACCATGGCGATCGTGTTCTTCATCCGGTGCGCGAGTTCCTGCATCAGCAGCGTCTGATGCGCCTCCGCGAGCTTCAGCTCGGTGATGTCGCGTGAGACCGTGAGGATGCGCTCGGGGCTGCCGGGCGTCGCGCCGATCGGCGTCACGGCCACGTCCCACCACCGGACCGCTTGGCCGGCCTCGATCTGCGCCTGGAACCGGCTCGGCCGGCCGAGGCGTGCCCGGTCCAGGGCGGCCGACGCGGCCTCGCGATCCTCCGGCCGGGTCCACACCTCGAGCCAGGGGCGGCCGATCGCCTCCGCTTCGTCCGGGACGCCGGACAGCGCCGGACCACCCGCCGAGGCGGTGATCAGGTATCCCTCGCAATCGAGCAGTTCCAGATAGTCGTTGGAGGCCGGTGGCTGTGCGGAAGGCTTGAGGCCTGCGAGCGGCGCCCGGCTCTCCGGTGCTGCGGCAAGCGGTCGCTCGGCAGCGACCCGGCCGGACTCGACGCGGCTCGCCGCCTCGATGATGCGGGCGAGTCGGCGGCTGCGCTGCCGCTCCCGGTCGGCCTGCGCGCTGGCCTGCGCCAGCAGGTTGCGCAGACGGGCATTCTCCGCCTCGAGCATATCGAGGCGCCGCTCCGCCCCCTCGACCCGCGGCAACACGATGACCGCTTCCATCGCCCGCCCCCTCGTCACCCCGGCGGCGCGCCCGTGCGCACCGCAGCAGGTCCACCGAGGCGCAGGCGCGGCGACGCCGGATCGAGCCGGAGGGCACCGGCGGCTTGCGCCGCTTCTGATGCCCAATCCCGGTCCGCAGCCCTGCGAATCGTTGGATGGCTCAGGCTACCATGACGGTCGGGATAATCAATCGGAACCTGTATTCGCCGCCGGGCTAAAACTTATGATGCGATCCTGTTCTGCGAGGAAGACAGCTATTTGTTGCGCATCAGCAGAACGAGCCAGCCGATCCCGAGCACGAAGATAATCAAGCCGATCGAGACGAAGACCGGCGTGCCGAGGTCGATGAGGCGGGGCGCCAGCTGGGTCGCGAAGGCCGCCACCACCAGGGCCACCGCCACCCGGGCGGCGGCGCGCTCGATGCCGCGGGTGACCTTGTCGAGCCCCTTCACCTCGATCTCGACCGTGACGCGGCCCTGCTTCAGGCGCACCAGCATCAGGTGAATCAGGGTCGGCAGTTCCGAGGCCGCGCCGTAGAGGCCGACGCCCAAAGCCTCGGCCTTCTGCTTGAGGGCGGAGAGCGAGAACTGCGTCTGCATGCTGGCCCGCACCGTGGGGCCGGCCGCCGCGAACAGGTCGAAATCGGGATCGAGGTGGCGCATCACGCCGTCGGCGGTGACCAGCCCCTTGAACAGGATGGCGAGGTCGGTCGGCATGGCGAGGTCGTTCTCGCGGGCCATGTTCATGAAGTCGGTGAGCACCAGCCCGAGATTGAGCGGGATCGAGGAATGGCTCTCCACGAAGGACTGGGCCGAGACCTGGAGGCGGGTCAGGTCCGGGTTGCTGGTGCCGGTCCAGTCGAGCAGCACCGCCATCAGGCCGTCCGCATCCTGCTTGAGCATCGCGCCGATCAGCACGAGGAGCTGCGACCGGCGGCGCTGCGACAGGCGGCCGATGATGCCGAAATCGATGAAGCCGATTCTGTTGCCCGGCAGCGCCAGCATGTTGCCGGGGTGCGGATCGGCGTGGAACACGCCCTCGATCAGCGCCATCTGCAGGAAGGCGTCGGTGCCCTTCTGGGCGAGCAGCTTCTTGTCGAGGCCGGCCGCGCGCAGCGCCGCGTCGTCGTTCGGCGGGATGCCGTGGATGAAATCCTGCACCAGCACCCGCTCGGAGCAGTATTCCCAGTGGATCTTCGGGAAGACGATGTCGTCGCGGTCCTCGAAGATCTGCGCCAGGAGCTCGCAGTTGCGCGCCTCGTTGAGCAGGTCGAGCTCGCCGTTCAGCCCGTCGGCGAGGTGGCGCATCTGCTCCCGCGGCTGATAGCGGGCCATGTCGGGCCACTCGTTCTCGACGATGCGGGCGCCGTGCGCCATCAGGCGCAGATCCGCCTCGATGATCTTGCGCAGGTTCGGCCGCAGCACCTTGACGATGACGTCCTCGCCCGAGTGCAGCCGCGCCCGGTAGACCTGCGCGATCGAGGCCGAGGCGATCGGGCTCGTGTCGAACTCGGCGAAGACCTCCTGGGGCGGGGCGCCGAGATCCTGTTCGAGCTGCGGCCCGATCTGCTCCCAGGAGACCGGCACGACCTGGCTGTGGAGCTTCTGCAGCTCCTCGGTCCAGGCCGGCGAGAGGAGATCGGGGCGGCTCGCCAGGACCTGCCCGAACTTGATGAAGGTGGGGCCCAGCGCCTCGATCGCCCGGCGCAGCCGCTCCGGCTCGGACAGGCGGGTGACGTCGACCCGCGGCTGGCGGCGCGGCAGCAGGGGCAGGTGGCGCAGGCCGAGCCGATCCACGACGCGGGTGACGCCGAAGCCGATCAGGATCGTCGCGATCTCCGAGAGCCGCTGGCGGTCGCGGGCGGCAACGAAGGCGGTCTTCAGCATGGAGGGCGCGATCCGGTCGGACGGGATTGGGCGTCCGGACAGCACGAGCATAAGGACTTTTTTGCGGTCGCGTCCCGGTCGATGTGGCCGCGCCAGCCCGGATCGGCAGGCGGTGGGCCGGGCCCGCGCCGGATTGCCTCAGCGCTGCGGTGCGGGTGCCGGCCGCGTCGGCGGATCGCCGCTTTGGATCGCCCCGGGCGGTCAGAAGGCCGGTTCCAGCCCGCTCGCCCGATAGGCCTCGGCGGCCTCGGGCGTCGTCAGTCCGGCGAGGAAGCGCGCGGCGCCGTCCCGGTCGGTCGCGCCCCGCAGGATGGCGGCCGCGAAGGTCGTCACCTCCTGGACCGGCTCGGGGAAGGGCCCGACCACCTCGATCCCCGGCACCACCATCAACTCGCTGATCTGCTGGACCGCGATATCGGCCTCGCCCGAGACGAGTTTCTCCGCCGTGAAGCCCTGCGGGATGATGGTGGCCTTGGCGTTGACCGCCTCGGCGAGGCCGAGCCGCGGCAGCAGGCCGGCGAAGTAGATCCCGCTGGCGCCGGTGCGCGAATAAGCGACCGAGCGTGCCGCCGTCAGCGTGCGCTTCAGCGCCTCCACGGTCACGATGTCCGGGTGTGGTGCACCCGCCTTCACGGCGATTCCGTAGCGCGAGCGTACCGCGTCCACGCGGGTTTCCGGCTCGACCCTGCCCGCCGCAATCAGGCGCTCCATGGCGTCCGACAGGACCAGCACCGCGTCGGCGGTCTCGCCGGCCTCCAGCGCCTTCATGATGACGGTTGTCGGCGCCCAATGGATCGCCGCCCGGCCGCCCGCCGCCTCGAAGGCCGGGATGACGTGCGCGTCGAAGGCGCCGCGCACCACCAGGGCGCATTTCAGGCGGGTCGCGGTGTGATCGTCGCGCATGTCGTGTTCCATCGATCCATTAGCTTTGAGTGGGCGCGTTTCGTGTCCGGATCAGGATTTCCCCGGATCCCCGCGCGAGTAATCGAGCCCCGTGAACCCGCCGCCCTGGTAGCGCTCCACCACCGGGTTGCCGCTCGTCTTGCCCTCCAGCGCCTGAGCGTAGGGATCGGCGCTGTCCTGCGGCGCCCAGCCGATCGTGTCGCGGCCGTCTTTGCCCCACCACGTCATGCGGCTGTTCTTCGAGGCGCCCCAGATCACGGCCGTCCCGTCGGGGCCGAGGCTCGGCGCCAGGGTCGCGCGCATCACGAGGCGGGTCAGGTCGGCGTAGGACAGCCATGTGGCCAGCATCCGGGCGTCGGTGGGCTCCGGGAAGCACGAGCCGATCCGCAGGAAGACGCTCTCGACCCCATGCTTGTCGCGGTACAGGCCGCCCATCAGCTCGCCGTAGGCCTTGGACAGGCCGTAATAGCCGTCCGGCTTCAGGGCGCAGTCGTCGTCTAGCGTCTCGGACCGCTCATGGAACCCGATGGCGTGGTTCGACGACGCGAACACCATCCGCGCCCCCTCCCGCCGGGCCGCCTCGTAGGCATGGTAGAGGCCGCGGATATTCGGGCCGATCACCATCTCGAACGGGTGCTCCACCGAGATCCCGCCGAAATGCAGGATCGTGCCGCAGCCCTCCGCCAGCCGTAGGATCGCGGGCCCGTCCTCGAGGTCGGCGAGCCGGAAGCGCGCGCCCTCCGGCAGCGGATCGGGGAAGGGGACCCGGTCGGTCAGCCGCAGAGCCCAGCCGGCCTCCCCGAGCGCGCGGGTCAGCACGCGTCCGAGGGCGCCGGAGGCGCCGGTCAGCAGGACGGGTCTTTGCGGGACGGTCTCAGCGCTCATGGATGCTCCGGGGTCAGACGGCCTTGGCCGCGTCGAGGGGGGCGGCTGCCTCGGGCAGGCGGGGCCGCCGGACGAAGATCGCCATCGCGATGACGCCCGCGGCCGCGATCAGGGCCGCGATCACGAAGGCGCTGGCGTAGCCGCCGAGATACTGCACGGCGAGGCCCGTGGCGGTCGGCCCGATGATCCCTGAGATGTTACTCAGGAGATGGATGAACCCGCTCACCCCGCCGACCCGGGCCTCGGGCACCAGCTCGTGGATCGTCGCCCAGCAGGATTGCACGGAGCTCGTCAGCATCAGCACGGCCAGCGCGATCAGCGCGACCGCCACGGCCGCGTTCGGCGCCGCGTTGACCGCGATCAGCGCGAGCCCGGCGATGGCGAGCGGCACGATCGTGGTGAGCTTCCGGGCGGCGAGCTTGTCGCCCATCCGCTTGTACAGAAGGTCGGCGACGATGCCGCCGCCGACATAGCCGACGAAGCCGCAGGCCCAGGGGATCGAGGCGACGAGCGCCATCTGCTGCACGGGCATGTGCAGGGCGTCGGTGAGGTAGCTCGGGAGCCACGAGAGGAAGATGTAGAGGGTGTAGTTCACCGCGAACATGCCGAGCCCCAGCGACAGGGTGCTGGGCAGGAACAGGTATTCCTTGAGCGAGCGGGCATGGTCGGAGGGCGCGAGGTGCGTCACCGCCCGGCTGCGTGCGATCAGGGCGATCTCGTCCGGGCCGACGCGGGGATTGTCCTGCGGCCGGTCGGTCATCAGGAGGCGCCACGCCACCACCCAGAGCAGGCCGACCGCGCCGATCGCCACGAAGGCGACCCGCCAGCCGTACTGGATCGCCAGCAGGCCGACCACGGGGGCCGCGATCGCGCTGCCCACCGTCTGGCCCGAGAAGGTGAAGCCGATGGTCCGGGCGGTCTCCTCGCGGGGAAACCACGTGGTGAGGGTGCGGTTCGTGGTGGAGTTCATCGGCCCCTCGGCGAAGCCGAACAGGGCGCGGACCACGAACATCTGGGCGAAGCCGGTGACCGCCCCGGTGAGCATGCACAGGATCGACCATGCGGCGGCGGCCCAGCTGTAGACGCTGCGCGGTCCGTAGCGGTCGGCGAGCTGACCGCCCACGAAGGCGAACAGGGCGTAGCCGAAGAAGAAGGTCGAGAAGATCACCCCCAGTTCCGAGGGCGACAGGTTGAGATCCTGCTTGACGAAGGGCGCCGCCACGCCGAGCGCGGCGCGGTCCATGTAGTTGATGATCCCGGCTAGGAACAGCAGGAACGCGATCAGGAACCTGTAGCGCTTGGCGAACATGGGGTTTCCTCTGGAGTGGTTTTGATTTTTTGTTTTCTGATTGCTTATCGGGTCGTCACAGAAGCGAGGCCGGCGCCTCCGCGTCTCTCCCTCCCCCCTCTGCGGGGGAGGGTGGCCCCTGCCTCAGCAGGGGTCGGGAGAGGGGAACCCGGGTTCAGGAAAGGACGGAGCAGACGTGAAGGCTACAGCCTCATCCTGCACCGTCGCTCCCCTCTCCCGACCCCCTTCGGGGGCCACCCTCCCCCGCAGAGGGGGGAGGGAGGAGCGGTTAGGCCTGTGCCCCATCGCAAAGCGGGATAGGTGCTTGAACCTCCTACAAAAACGCGATCGTGCAGGGGCTGGGGCTCGGCCGAGACCCCGTTCGGGTCAGATCCCCGCCATCAGCGTCGATGGCGAAGTCCACGAGGCTGTCGCCCTGCTCGTTGGCGACGAGGAGATGCCGGCCATCCGGCGCCAGCACCATGAAGCGCGGGTCGCGCCCGCCCGAGGGCGTCCAGCCCGCGGGATCGAGCCGCCCGGCCTCGTCCACGCGGAAGCGCGCGATCCCGTCCTGGCCGCGGTTCGACGCGTAGACGAACCGCCCGTCCGGCGTGACCACGATGGCGGCGGCGGTGCTGGCGCCGAAGAAGTCCGGCGGCAGGGTCGGGGCGAGGTGCAGCGGCGTCAGCGTCCCGGCCTCGGCATCCCAGCGGCAGGTCGCGACGCTCGAATCCAGCTCGTTGACCAGGAAGGCGAGGGGCGCGTGCGGGTGGAACGCGATGTGGCGCGGCCCGGCGCCCGGCCGCATCGCGGTCTCCGACACGATCGCCAGCCGCTCGCCGTCGACCGCCAGGACGAAGACCCGGTCGAGACCCTTGTCGGGCACGAGCACGTGCCGCCCGTCCGGCGACAGGACGACGTGATGCGGGTGGGCGCTGGCCTGCTCGGTTCGGTGCGGGCCCGGATCACCCGGCAACGGCAGGATGTGGCTTGCCGGTTCCAGGCCACCGTCGGGCCGCACCGGCAGCAGGGCCACGGAGCCGCTGGCGTAGTTGGCCACGATCAGGAAGCGCCCGGTCGCGTCGAGGGCCTGATGCACGCTGTTGGTGCCACCTGTCGCGGCGCTGCCGAGCGACCGGAGGGTCCCATCGGGCGCAGCCGCGAAGGCGCTCGCCGCCTCCCCGTCGCCCTGCACCGTGTAGAGCACGGCGCGTCCCGGATCCGCGATCAGGAAGGACGGATTGGTCAGGCCCTCGACCCGGCCGAGATGCGCCCAGCCCTCCAGGCTGCCCCCGGTCCGGTAGATGTCGATACCCCGACCGCGCGCCCGGCGCCGCTCGGTGGTGAAGCAGCCGACGAAGGCGAGGCCGAGGGGGGCAGGGTCGGTCATACGGCGCTCCGGCTCAGGTCCTTCGGGCGACGCGGCGCAGGAAATCGGGGTTCAGCTCGGACAGGCGGTTGATCCCGATCAAGGCCATGTCCCGGTTGAGCTCCTCCTTGAGGATCCGCATGGCGTGCTCGACGCCGGCCGCCCCACCGAGTGCCGCCGCGAACATGAAGGGCCGGCCGAGCAGCACGAAGTCGGCGCCGAGCGCGAGGGCCTTCATCACGTCGGTGCCCCGGCGGATACCGCTGTCGACGATGATCTTCAGCCCGCCCTTCCGGGCGGCGATCTCCGGCAGCACGTCGAGGGGTGCGACGGCGTAGTCGAGCTGGCGGCCACCATGGGTCGAGAGGATCACGCCGTCGGCGCCGCACTCCCGGGCGATCTCGACATCCTCCGGAGCAAGCAGCCCCTTCACGAGGAGGTTGCCGGTCCAGCGCTCGCGGATCGCCTCCAGGTTCTTCCACGAGAGCTGATCGCGCGCGATGGTGTTGCGCACCGCGCCCTGCGACATCATCGGCGGGCCGCGCTCGGCCTCGGTGTTCTCGAAATGCGGCGCGCCGTGCTTGAGGAAGGTGCGCGCGACGGTGCCGATGAGCCAGCGCGGATGCGTCGCGCTCTGCCACGCGACCTTGGGCGTGACCTTGATCGGCATGGAGAAGCCGCTGCGGGTGTTGTGCTCCCGGTTGCCGAGCGTCGGCGTGTCGGCGGTGACCACGAAGGTCCGGTAGCCTGTGGCCGCGACGCGATCGAGCAGGCGGTCGATCCGGTTCTGGTCGCCGGGCAGATAGCCCTGGAACCACGCCTGCGGGTTCTGGGCGTAGACATCCTCCAGCTTGATCAGCGAGGAGGCGCTGAGACACATCGGCAGGTTCATCCGCCGCGCCGCCTCCGCCAGCACGAGGTCGCCCCGGTAGGCGATGAAGGCGGCGCCGCCGAGCGGGCCGATCCCGAAGGGGACCGCGTAGGTCTGGCCGAACAGCGTGGTGGCGGTGTCGCGCGCCGAGGTATCGCGCATCAGCCGGGGGACGAGGGCGTAATCGGCATAGGCGCCGCGGCTCTGCGCCAGGGCGGACCCGGTCTCGACCCCGCCGGAGACGTATTGAAATATCATCGGCGGCAGGAGCCGCTTGGCGTGCCGCTCGAAATCGTCGAGCGCCAGCAGGTCGCGAAACCGGTAGGGCGTGACCGCGTCGCTGCGCTTGAGGCTGGTGACGATCGCCTGCGGCGCGGCGATGCCCGCCGCGGTGGCGTCGGCCCCGCCCACGGTCGGTGACTGGCGCTCCGCTGCACGGCCGCCGGAGGCAGGGTGGTCGAGTGTCGCCATCAGGTTTTCCTGCGCTCCGTCACGAGGGACGGTTTCTGAAAGCGCTTTCAGATAGCCAGCCGGCCAAAGGAGTGTCAATATACTGCCGGACCCCCCTCGGGCTGCGGGATAAGAAAGCGGTGCTCGATCTGCCGGACGACATCCTCGAACCGCCGGGGCGCAGCCCGGTGGCGCGGGACGTGGCCCGCCGCGCCGGCGTCTCCACCGCGACGGTCTCCCGGGTGCTCAACGGCTCCGCCGGGGTCCGGGCCGACAAGCGCGAGGCCGTGATGCGCGCCGCGCAGGATCTCGGCTTCGTCGCAAACGGCGCCGCCCGGGCGCTCTCGACGCGCCGGTTCATGGCGGTGGGCGCGGTCGTGCCCAACATCGAGAACGAGGCCTTCGTGCGCGTCTTGTCGAGCGTGCAGGACCGGCTGCGGCAGGCCGGCTACACACTGATCGCCGCCAATGCCGGCTACGACCTGGAGGACGAGCTGCGCGAGGCGACCTTCCTGCTGGAGCGGGGCGTCGACGGGCTGATGCTGGTCGGCGACATCCACCACCCGGATCTCTACGCGCGGATCGCCCGCTCGGGCATCCCCATGGTGCAGACCTTCAGCCTGTCGCGCGAGCACCCCTGCGTCGGGTTCGACAATGCCGCCTCAGCGGCCCGGGCGGCCAATTACCTGATGGATCTCGGCCATCGCCGGATCGGCGTGATCTCCGGCCAGCGCAAGGACAACGACCGGGGCGGCGCCCGGGTGACCGGCATTGCCCAGGCGCTCGCGGCCCGCGGGCTGCGGCTCGCGCCCGAGCACGACATCGAGATCTCCTACGGGATCGGCGGCGGCCGCGACGGCTTCCGCCAGATGCTGGCCGGCGGGCCGGCGCCCACCGCGATCATCTGCGGTACCGATCAGATCGCCTTCGGGGCGATGATCGAGGCGCGCGCCCGCGGGCTCTCGGTGCCGGGCGACCTGTCGGTGATCGGTCACAACGATTCCGATTTCGCGCCTTTCCTCGATCCGCCGCTGACGACGATCCGCATCCACTCCGCCGAGATCGGCCATGCCGCCGGAGACCATCTGATCGCCCGGATCCAGGGGCGCCCGGTGGTGCGGCTCACCGAGATCGATGCCGAGCTGATCCTGCGCGCCAGCACGGCACCGCCCCGGCGTGGCGCCGGCTGATGTGCGCTATTGTGCCACCATTCTGAAATCGCTTACAACGCGTGGACCGCCCCCGCGCTCAACCCGGACAATCCTATGGCGCCCCGCATCGTCCTCCTGCACGCGACGCCGGTCGCCATGGCGCCGATCCAGGCCGCCTTCGCGGAGACGTGGCCCGCGGCCGAGACCGTGAACCTCCTCGATGACGGCTTGTCCCTCGACCGAGCGAAGGAGCCCGGCGAGATTTCGCAGGGCATGATCGAGCGGTTCGTGCGGTTCGGCCGCTACGGCCACGACATGGGCGCGGACGGAATCCTGATCACCTGCTCGGCCTTCGGGCCGGCGATCGACCGGCTTATCGAGACGGTGCCGGTGCCGGTGCTCAAGCCCAACGAGGCGATGTTCCGCGCGGCGATCGCGCAGGGTGAGCGCATCGGCATGCTGGCGACCTTCGGCCCCTCCATCGGAACGATGACCGACGAGTTCGAGGAATTCGTCGGCCAGTCGGGGCGCCCGGCCACCCTGCGGACGATCCTGGTGGACGACGCCATGGCGCGCCTGCGTGCGGGTGACGCCGAAACCCACAACCGCCTGATCGCCGAACGCGCGCCGGAACTCGCCGATTGCGATGCGATCATGCTGGCGCATTTCTCCACCTCCCGGGCCGCCGAGGCGGTGCGGCAGGCGGTGTCCGTCCCGGTCCTGACCGCCCCCCACGCGGCGGTGGACCGGATGCGCGCGATGATCGAGACCGGCCGGAGCGCCTGACCCATGAAGCTCCGTGCCTTCAAGGACCGCCTCAGCGGCCATTGCGGCTTCCTGTTCACGGAACTGCCGCTCGCCGAGCGCTTCGCGGCCGCCGCCAGGGCGGGTTTCCGGGCGGTGGAGCATCCGAACCTGTTTGCGACGCCGGCTAAAGAGGTGGCGGGCTGGCTGGAGCGGGCGGGCGTGCCGCTGGTCCAGACGGGGTTTCCGGCGGGCGACGCCTCCAAGGGCGAGAAGGGTTTTGCGGCTCTGCCCGACAGGATCGAATATTACCGCTCCACGATCGCGCCGACGCTCGATTATGCCGAACAGCTCGGCTGCCGGATGGTCCACCCGATGGCGGGCGTCCGTCCGGCCGGGGTCGAGCCGGCGCGGCTCTGGGACACCTACCTCGACAACCTCGCCTTCGCGGCCGACGCCGCCAAGGCGCGGGGCATGACGGTGATCGTCGAGCCGATCGGCCCGGGCTCGATCGCCAATTACGTGATCGACGATCCGCTGGTGGCAGTCGATGCGATCCGGACCATCGGCCGCGACAACGTCAAGCTGCTGTTCGACGCCTATCATTGCGTCTGCCTGGGCCACGACCCGGCGGCTTTGATCCGCGCCCACGCGCCGCTGATCGCCCATGTCCAGATCGCCGACGATCCGGGCCGGCACGAACCTGGGAGCGGCACGATCGCGTTCGATCCGATCTTCGCGGCATTGGAGGAAGTGGGCTATGCCGGCTTCGTCGGCTGCGAGTACCATCCGGCGGCCGGCACCGAGGCGGGGCTCGGCTGGATGCGGGCTGCGGTTTAGTAGCGGATCCAGGATCGGGACATCCAACCCACCCCCTCATCCTGAGGTGCCGGAGCGCAGCGGAGGCCTCGAAGGAGCCCTCCAGGGATCGCGCGGCCGGCTGGAAGTCTCCTTCGAGGCTGCTGCGCAGCACCTCAGGATGAGGTCGTGGGGTTGGATCCAGGCCGCTAGAACCTCAGCCCAGCAGCCGCGCCCGGCGCTCCAGCACCGCCGGCCAGACCTCCGGGTTGACCAGACGCGGCGGGGGCTCGCCCTTGAGAAGGCCGATGATCTGCGCGGCGCCCCAGGTGGCGACGTTGCGGCGCGCCTCGTGGGTGACGCCGGCCGTGTGGTAGGTCGCCACCACGGTGTCGAGCTTGAGGAGTCCTGAATCCAACGGCGGCGGCTCCGGCGCCCAGACATCGAGGCCTGCGCCTGCGAGATGTCCGGAGGTCAGCGCCTCGGCAAGGGCCGCCTCGTCATGCACGCCGCCCCGGGCGGTGGTGATGAACAGCGCCCCCGGCTTCATCGCCGCGAAGGCCTTGGCGTCGAAGCTGCCGCGGGTGGTGTCGTCGAGCGGGCAGTGCAGGGACACGATGTCGGACTCGGCGAGCAGCCGAGCCCGGTCCACCGGCTCCGCGCCGCGCGCCCGGCTCTCCTCGGCTGACAAGAGCGGGTCATAGGCCAGGACCCGCATGTCGAAGCCGCGCGCGAGCTTGGCGACCGCGCGGCCGGTATGCCCGATGCCGACGAGGCCGAGGGTCGCGCCGCCGATCTCGTGGCCCATCAGCGATTCCCGCGAGAAGCCGCGCGCCGTCCGCAGCAGCCGGTCCGACACGCAGATCTTGCGGGAGACGGCGAGCATCAGGCCGATCGCCAGCTCCGCGACCGACTGGGCGTTGCCGCCCACCTGATTGACCACAGCCACGCCGGCCCGGGTGCAGGCGGCGGCATCGACCGTGTCGAAGCCCGCGCCCGCCGACGAGACGGCGAGCAGGTTCGGGCATTCGGCCAGCAGCGCGTCGGTGACGTGCCAGCGGCGGGGCACCTCGTCCCGCGCGGGCGAGACGTGGAAGACATGCGCCTGCCGAAGCAGGTCCCGCAGCGCGTCCTCCGGACCCTGCAGGTCGCCGACCTGCAGGTCGATATCGGGTTCGGCCCTCAGCCGTTCGTCGAAGACCGGGTTGATCCAGACGTTGAACCGGCAGACGCGCTTGAGGGCCGCCACGGGGTCAGCCCTTCACCACCGCGTCGATCGCGTCGATGACGTGATCGATGTTGTGGCTGTTGACTGCCGCCACGCAGATCCGGCCGGTTTCCAGCGCGTAGACCTCGTGCTCCTCGCGCAGGCGGGTGGCCTCGGCGGGGCTGAGGCCCGTGTAGGAGAACATGCCCTTCTGCGCCTTGATGGCATCGAAGCCGCGCTCGGGGTGGCGCTGCTGCAGGCTGTCGGCCATCCGCTCGCGCATGGCGCGGATCCGGTCGCGCATCTCGGCGAGCTCCCGCTCCCAATCGGCGCGCAGCTCCGGATCGGTGAGCACGATCTCGACGATCGCGGCGCCATGGGTGTGCGGGTTCGAGTAGCTCGCCCGGACGAGGCGCTTGGCAAAGGCCTCGACCTTGGCCTTCGCGGCCGGGTTCTCGGCCACGATGGTGAGCGCGCCCACGCGCTCGCCGTAGAGCGAGAACGACTTCGAGAACGAGGAAGCGACTAGGAATTCCTGACCCGACTCGGCGAACAGGCGCACCGGCTCGGCATCGGCGTCGAGGCCGTTGCCGAAACCCTGATAGGCGATGTCGAGGAACGGGATCAGGCCGCGCTCGGCCATCAGGGGCACGAGGTCGCGCCACTCGTCGAGGCTGAGATCGGCGCCGGTCGGGTTGTGGCAGCAGGCGTGCAGCACCACGATCGAGCCCTTCGGCAGATCCTGGAGATAGGCCTTCATGGCCGGGTAGTCGGCGCCGCCGGTCTCGGCCGAGAAGTAGGGATAGTCGACCACGGTGAAGCCGGCCTGGGTGAACAGGGCCTTGTGGTTCTCCCAGCTCGGGTTGCTCACCGCCACCTTGGCGTTCGGATAGAGCTTGGCCAGCACGTCCGCGCCGGTCTTCAGGGCGCCGGTGCCGCCGATGCTCTGGAGCGTCGCGGTGCGGTTCTGGGACAGGATCGGCGCGCCCTTGCCGAACAGCAGTTCCTGCACCGCGTCGCGGAACGGCTTGGTGCCCTCGATCGGCCGGTAGGTCTTCGGCAGGCCCTTCTCGATCCAGCGCCTCTCGGCGGTCTGCACGGCGCGCAGGCGCGGCACCTTGCCCTCCGCATCCGTGTACACGCCGACCACGAGGTTGAGCTTCTTCGGGCTCGGGTCGGCGTTGAAGGCCTCGAACAGGCGCATGATCGGGTCGAGCGGCGCGTCCTGGATGCCGGCGAACAGCGAGGTCATGATCGTCAATCGTCCCAGAGGGTCTTGGTCGCGGTAACGCCGTGGCGTCCCGGCACGCCCGGCGACGGGCCGGGGCGAGGCCCTTATTCCGCACATCGCGCCCGCCCGCCAGCGCTTGTGCGCGGATCAGTCTCCCGACACGCCCACAGGGTGCATGGCCCGTTGCCTTCCGGGCCGCATCGAGCGTGCGGGGAAGCGGCTCTTCCGGAACCCCTATGCCGGGCCATAGAGTGCCGCCATGAACCGACGCGTCACCCTGGCCCTCGCGGGCCTCCTCGCCCTGGCTGCGGCGCCGGCCGCCGCGCAGGCGCCGGTGCGGATCGGCCTCTCGGCCCCGCTCTCAGGCCCGGACGCCGCCTTCGGCCAGGGGCTCCGGCAGGGGGCCGAGCAGGCGGTGGCCGACCTGAACCGCGCAGCCGGCGGCCGCCCCAGGCTGGTGCTGGTGCCCGCCGACGATGCGGGAGAGGCCAAGCAGGCCGTCGCGGTCGCCCGGAAGCTGACGGCGGATGGCGTGCGCCTCGTCATCGGGCCATTCGAATCCGCCGCGGTCGCGGCCGCGTCGCCCGTCTACGAGGATGCCGGGGCCGTCATGCTGACGCCGGGCGCGACCTATACGCCGCTCACCGGCCGGGGCCTCTGGAACGTCTTTCGGCTGGCGCCGAGCGATGCGCAGCAGGGCCGGGCCGCCGGGGCCTATCTCGCCAAGACCTTCGCGGGGCGCCGCGTCGGCATCCTCAACGACCGCTCGACCTTCGGCCGCGGCCTCGCCGACGCGGTGGCGTCGCAGCTGAAGGAGGCCGGCGCACCGGAGGTGCTGTTCGACGGTTTTCCGCGCGGCACGCGCGACCTCTCGGATCTCGTCGCCCGGTTGAAGGCGGCGCGGGTCGAGGCGGTCTATTTCGGCGGACTCGCTCCCGAAGCCGCGACCCTGCTCCAGGCCATGCGCGACGCGGGCCTCGGCGCCACACTGGTAGCGAGCGACGGCATCCTCGATCCGGGCTTCGCGGCGGCGGCCGGCCCGGCGGGGGAGGGCACCGTCATGACGCTCGCCCCCGATCCGCCGCGCCTGCCCGATCCCCGGGGCGGCAAGCCGGTTGCGCGCAGCCCGGAGGCCGAGAGCGTGGCGGCCGGCGCCTACGCGGCGGTGGAACTGCTCCATCAGGCGGTCGAGCGCGCCCGCGCGGCCGATCCGAAGACCGGCCGGATCGCCGATGGCCGCAAGGTGGCCGGGGCTCTGCGCAGCAACCCGCCGATCCGCACGATCCTCGGGCCGGTCGGCTTCGACGCGCGGGGCGATCGGATCGGCGACCGCACAGGCGGCCCCGTCGTGCTGCGGGTATGGCGGCGGACGCCGGACGGCCGCCTCGACTTTGCCGGGCACGAGCCCGCTGAGCCGTGAAAGCCGGTCAATCGTGTCGATGACGAAACTCTGAGTCGCCGCCACGACTTGCCGCCGGTTCCTGCGGCGACTAAATGCAGGCGGTGCTGCTGAGCTGGCGCGGTCGATCCGTCGGATCGGATCCGCGCCCTGCGGCGTTTCCCGAGCTCGATGACAACCCGAGACGTATTGCCGGAACGCCTGCTGCCGGACGGTCCGACTGGAGAAGGTGCATGGCAAAAGAAGAATTGATGCAGTTCGATGGTCTCGTCATCGAGATCCTGCCGGATGCGCGCTACCGCGTGCAGCTCGACCAGGGCCACGAGATCGTGGCCTACACGGCCGGCAAGATGAAGAAGAACCGCATCAAGACGCTGGCCGGAGACCGGGTGACGGTCGAGATGTCGCCCTACGACCTCGAGAAGGGCCGCCTCGTGTTCCGCCACAAGGACGAGCGTTCCTCCGGCCCGCGTCCGCCCGTCCGGGGCGGCCAGTTCCGCCGCCGTTGAGTTCGGAGCGGGCGGCCCGCACACCTTCGGCCGCGCCCGCTTACGGTCTGCTCACGCTCACGGCGCTGCTCTGGGCCGGGAACGCGGTCACCAGTCGCTGGGCACCCGGGCATATCTCGCCCCAGGTCATCACCACGTTGCGCTGGGCGGTGGCCTGCACGGCGCTCGTGCCCTTCGCCGGGCGAAAGCTCGCCGCGGAATGGCCGGTGCTGCGCCCCCACTGGCTGCGCATCCTGCTGATGGGCGGCCTGGGCTATACAGCCTTCAACTGCCTGTTCTACGCGGCCGGCGCCTATACCGGGGCGATCAACCTCGCGCTGTTCCAGGGGGCGATCCCGGTTCTGGTGATCGTGCTGAACCGCGTGGCCTACCGGATTCCGGTCACGGCCGGGCAGATGGCGGGCGTGGTCCTGACGCTGATCGGCGCAGGCCTCGCCGCCACCCACGGCGACCTCGCGGTGCTCACGCACCTCGCCTTCAACCGCGGCGATGTTTTGGTATTCGGGGCGTGCCTGCTCTATGCGGGCTACACGGTTTTCCTGCCGACACGGCCCAAGGTCTCGGGGCTGGCCTTCTTCGCCGCCATGGCGGTCGCCGCCCTCGTGACCTCGCTGCCACCGCTCGCCGTCGAGTGGGTCGCCGGCCACGCTGTCTGGCCGGGTCCGGAGGGCTGGGCCATGGTGGCCTTCGTGGGCCTCGGGCCCTCGCTGCTGTCGCAGCTCTTCTTCATGCGCGGCGTCGAGCTGATCGGCCCGAACCGGGCCGGCCTGTTCGTCAACCTCGTGCCGATCTTCGGCGCGATCCTCGCCGTCCTGCTGGTCGGCGAGCCGTTCGGGGCGACGGAAGGGATCGCCCTGGCGCTGGTGCTCGGCGGCATCGCCTGCGCCGAGCGGCTGAAGCCGGGGCGGGCCGTCGAGCCCGCGCCCGAGGCCGCTTACTCGCAGACGCGGACGCGGCGGATATAGACGTCGCCGTAGGGATCGATCGTCCGGCGGCGCTCGAAGTGGCAGACCGGGCCGTAATCCTCTTCGACGTAGACCGGCGGCGGGGCGCGGTAGACCGGGCGGCCCGGGTAATAGCCGTTGTTGGCCGACGCGATGGCGCCGCCGACCGCGAGGCCGCCGAGCACGCCGAGGGCCGCCGCGCCGCCGGCGCCGATGCCGTCACGGGCCTGGGCGGCCGGCGCGAGCGTGGCGAGGCTCCCGACGACAAGGCTCGTCGCGAGTAGGTACTTCATGACATCCCCCTGAATGCAGGCGATTCGTGCCGCTCATCGGCACAATCCGGATAGCACACCCCAGCTTTGGGGCGTTTGTTCGGCCGCACATCACGGGTCGCGGCGGCTTGACGTGGGGTGTTCCGCCGCACCACACCCGCAGAAACGCGCGCAGCGGAGGCCGGCATGGTGACACGGGGTTTCGTTGGACGCAGGCAGCCGCCCGAGACCGGCGCGCGCCTGCCGCCGGGCCAGTATCTCACCGACGATTTCCCGATCCTCCAGATCGGCCCGAACCCGACCGTCGATCGCGCGACGTGGCAGTTCACGCTCCGCGACGGCTCCCGCCCGATCAAGACCTGGAGCTGGGAGGCGTTCGAGGCGCTGCCCCGGACCACGTGGCACGGGGACATCCACTGCGTCACCAAGTGGTCGAAGTTCGATACCGACTGGGAGGGCGTCAGCTTCGACGACCTGCTCGCCGATGCCGGGATCGCGGCGCCGACGCCGTATCTGCTGGCGGAATCCTACGACGACTACACCACCAACGTGCCGGTTTCCGATCTCGTCGGCGGCCGGGCCCTGGTGGCGACGCGCTATGCCGGCCAGCCGATCCACCCGGACCATGGCGGCCCGGCCCGGCTGTTCGTGCCGCACCTCTACTTCTGGAAGAGCGCCAAATGGGTGAAGGGCCTGCGCTTCACCAAGACCGACACCGCCGGCTTCTGGGAGCTGCGCGGCTACCACATGTACGGGGATCCCTGGCGTGAGCAGCGCTACACCGGTGACTGAGGCGGTCGTCTTCCGCTGGCACCGGGCCGAGATCGTCGCGCTCGCGCCGGTCACACCCCACGTGACGAGCGTGCGGCTGCGCTGTCCGCTGGCGGAAAGCTACCGGGCGGGCCAGCACGTCGATGTCCGGCTCACCGCCGAGGACGGCTATCAGGCGCAGCGCAGCTATTCCATCGCCTCGGCCCCGGACGGCAGCGGCACGCTGGAGCTGATGATCGAGGCCCTGCCGGACGGCGAGGTCTCGGGCTGGTTCACCGGCGTCGCCGAAGTGGGTGATCGGGTGGAACTGCGCGGGCCGATCGGCGGCTCGTTCTCGTGGGACGGTCCGGATGGGGGGCCGCTGCTCCTCGGCGGCGGCGGCTCAGGCGTGGTGCCCCTGCTGGCGATGCTGCGGCGGCGGGCGCAGGGCTGGCGGGAGATCCCGGCTGCCCTGGTCTACTCCGTCCGCACAAGGGCGGAGGCGATCGCGCTGCCCGAGCTGGAGCGGCTGGCGGCGGAGGACGCGAGCTTCTCGCTCCACCTCGCGACGACGCGGGACCCGAGCGGCAAGCGCATCGATGCCGGCCTCGTCGCCGAGGCGCTGCGCCGGACCGGGCCGCCCGGCAAGGTGTTTCTCTGCGGCTCGAACCGCTTCGTCGCGGCGGCCTCCGACCTGATCGTGGCGGAAGGCGTGGCGCCGGGGGTGATCCGCACCGAGCGGTTCGGGGCCTGAGCGCAAGGATTACGGGCTGAAGATCAGCACGAGGTAGACGAAGAACAGCACGAGGTGCACCGCGCCTTCCAGCACCGTGGTGCGCGTGCCGGAAAACGTCTGGGCGCTGAGGATCAGCGTCACGGCAAGCAGGGTCATCTCGGTGGGCTTGAGGCCGAGCACCACGGTCTGCCCGGTGAGCAGCCCGATCGCCAGCACGGCCGGCACGGTGAGGCCGACCGTCGAGGTAGCCGCGCCCAGGCACAGGTTGATCGCCCGCTGCAGCTCGTTGCGCGCCACCGCCTTCAGCGCCGAGATCCCCTCCGGCGTGAACACGATGGCGGCGATCAGGACGCCGCCCAGCGCCGAGGGGGCGCCCAGCGCCGCGATGCCGTGATCGAGGATCACCGCGAGGCTCTTGGCCAGGATCACGATCGGCACGACGTTGGCGAGCAGCAGGCCGACAGGCTTCGCCACGCCCCCGCCCGCGGTGGAGGCGGCCTCGGCCGGATGCTCGGCGTCGCGGGCCTCGGCGTCGATGAAGAACTCGCTGTGGCGGCCGGTCTGGATCAGCAGGAAGACGCCGTAGAGCGCCAGGGTGAACACCGAGAAGGCCCCGGCCTGCAGCGTCGTCAGCGTGCCGTCGCTGGTCGAGCGCGTGAAGTTCGGGATGATCAGCGCGATGGTGGTGAGCGGGATGATCACCGACAGGAAAGCGGAGGCCCCCTGCAGGTTGTAGCGCTGCTGGTGATGGCGCAGGCCGCCGACCAGCAGCCCGAGCCCGACCACGCCGTTCAGCACGATCATCAGCACGGCGAACATCGTGTCGCGGCCGAGCGTCGGCGCGTCCTTGGCCGAGAGCATCACGGCCGAGATCAGCGCCACCTCGATGATGACGATGGAGAGGGTCAGCACCAGAGTGCCGAGCGGCTCGCCCAGCCGGTGGGCGATCGCCTCCGCCTCGTGCACCACGCCGAAGGCCGCCCAGACGATCACCGCGAGCAGCCACGCGAACAGCCCCAGGGCGAAGAGCGGCTGCGACAGGTCGGCCAGCCAGCCCTTGCCGAACCACGCGAAGGCGAGGACCGTCGCCCAGGCCACCGCCACCCGCAGCGCTGCCATCATGTCGGTGCCGTTTCCCGGTCGAGCCGCGTCGCGCCCGCACTGTGCGAGACTTGACTGTTTCTTAGGTCGTATGTTCGTGGATGCCAGGGCTGCTGCGCGCGGGATGTGTGCGCAACCGCCCCATGCTGCTGCGGGAGTGGTCAGCGCGCCCGGTTGGCGCTACTTTCCCGGGATCCGAGTAAAGTCCGGTGCCTGAACCCTCCGCCGCGCGATGGCGCGCAGTCGAGCGCGGCGCGGCCGTTGAGAGTTTCCGAAGCTTGCCTTTCCCGACCCTGCCCGCCCCCCTCGCGCGGGCCCTTTCCGACCGCGGCTACGCCGATCCCACCCCGGTCCAGGCCGCGGTGCTGGAGGCGGCCGCCGGTGCCCGCGACCTCCTCGTCTCCGCCCAGACCGGCTCCGGCAAGACGGTGGCGTACGGCCTCGCCATGGCCGGCATGCTGATCGGCGACGCCGAGGCCCTGCCGCCGGCGGCGGCGCCCCTCGCCCTGGTGATCGCGCCCACGCGGGAACTCGCCCTGCAGGTGCAGCGCGAGCTGTCCTGGCTCTACGGTCTGGCTGGCGGCCGGATCACGGCCTGCGTCGGCGGCATGGATCCGCGCCGCGAAAGCCGGATGCTGGCCGAGGGCACCCATATCGTGGTCGGCACGCCGGGCCGCCTGCGCGATCACTTGGAGCGGCGCAACCTCGATCCCACGGCGCTGCGGGCCGTGGTGCTCGACGAGGCCGACGAGATGCTCGATCTCGGCTTCCGGGAGGATATCGAGTTCATCCTCTCGGCGACCCCGCCGGAGCGGGCGACCTACCTGTTCTCCGCGACCCTGCCCAAGGGCATCGAGGCCCTGGCCGAGCGCTACCAGCGCGACGCGCTCCGGCTCGCCATCAAGGGCGAGACGCGGGGCCATGCCGACATCGCCTACCGGGCGGTGCGGATCATGCCGCGGGAGACCGAGCACGTGGTGCTCAACCTCCTGCGCGAGGCGGATGCCAAGACCGCGATCGTGTTCTGCAACACCCGTAACGCCGTCCGCCACCTTCAGGCGAGCCTGACCGAGCGCGGCTTCTCGGTGGTGGCGCTCTCGGGCGAGCTCGGCCAGGGCGAGCGCAACGCCGCCCTCCAGGCCCTGCGCGACGGCCGCGCCCGGGTCTGCGTCGCGACCGACGTCGCCGCCCGCGGTATCGACCTGCCGAGCTTGAGCCTCGTGATCCACGCGGATCTACCGCACGACGCCGAGGTGATGCAGCACCGCAGCGGCCGCACCGGCCGGGCCGGGCGCAAGGGCACCTCGGTGCTGCTGATCCCGAATTCCCGGCGGCGCCGGGCCGAGCAGATGTTCGCCATCGCCAAGGTCAGCCCCGAATGGTCGGGGCCGCCCTCGGCCGACGAGATCCGCCGCCTCGACGGCGAGCGCATGCTGTCCGACCCGCTCTTCGCCGAACCGCCGGCCGAGGAGGATGTCGCGCTGGCCGGGACGTTGCTCGCCAGCAAGAGCCCCGAGGAACTGGCCGCCCTGCTGGCGCGGGTCTACCGCACCCGCCTGCCGGCCCCCGAGGAGGTCAGCGATCCGGGGGAGGGGCGCGCGCCCCGGGGCGAGCGGCCGCCCTACGATCCGATGGATCCGGAGCGGATCGCCGCCATGGGACCCGCCGTCTGGTTCCGGCTCAATCTCGGCCGCCGCGACAACGCCGACCCGCGCCGCCTGCTGCCGATGCTCACCCGCCGGGGCGGGATCGGCCGCCAGGAGATCGGGGCGATCCGGATCTTCGACCGCGAGACCAAGTTCGAGGTGCGCGGCAACGCGGCGGCGCGCTTCGCCGAGGCTTTTGCTCGTAACGGCTCGCCGGAGATCCAGGTCGAGGCTTTGTCGGGCGATGGCGCACCGGCCGAGCGGCCCGGCCGCGGCGGGCCGAAGGGGTTTGCGAGCCCACGGGCCGGCAAGCATCAGCGCAAGGTCGAGCGGACCGGGCCGCGGCCGGAGCGCAAGCCGGATCGGCATTCGGGCCAGGGCTAGGGCGGACGGGCTCGCGCCACTGCGGCGTTCGCATCGACCTGCGGCCCCACGCATTTTCGTCGGAGAACAGGCGCGAACGGCCCCGCATCTCTCCCTCTCCCCTTTGCGGAGGAGGGTGGCCCCCGAAGGGGGTCGGGAGAGGGGAGCAACGGTGCAGAATCAAGCTCTGCGCTGTTTCAAGGCCGCGACCTTTCCTGACGCCGCGTTCCCCCCTCCCGACCCCTGCTGACGCAGGAGCCATCCTCTCCCACAGAGGGGGGATGCGCGGGCTGTCCGGCGGCCCATCGGCTCAAATCGGTGACGCCAACCGATCAGAACACGCTCTTCACCGCATCGCCGAGGGCGTCGACGCTCTCCTTCAGCTTGCGGCCGGCGGGTGCCAGGGACGGCAGCTTGATCCCGAGCACCTCCGTCTCCTCCGGTTCTGCGGTCTCGGCCTGCGCGACGGTGGCGGAGGCGGTGCGCTTGGCCTTCTCGGCCGTCTTCATCGGCGCCGTCTTCATCGGCGCCGGCTTGGCGGCGACGGTCTGGGCGGCCGGCTTCGCGGTCCTCTCCGGCGGTGCCGACGGCGCCGCGGCGGCGACGGGCTTGGCGGCCGGTTCGGCCGGCGCGTGGGTGAGCACGTGAGCCCGCACGGTCTCGGACGGGCGCGGCGCCTGAAGCGCGGCCGTGCGGCTCGGCGGAAGCGGGACGACCTGACGGGCCGCCGCGAGCGGTGCCACCGGGGTCGGCGTCGGGATGCGCCGCGTCGGCGGCACGGGGGCATCCGCGGCCTTGGCGGGCGGCGCTGCCGCGGCCTTGGCGGGCGCCACGGCCAGGACCTTGCCCGGCGCGGCCGCTGGGGTGAACGCCTCGGGCAGCGATGCCATGCGCGGGGCCGGCGCCACCGGTTCGGCAGGCTTCACCTCCGGGGCCGCGGCCGCGACGGTTCCGGCCACGGCCGGAAGCCCGTCCTTCAGGTCGGGCCAATCCTCGGCCCGGCCCGGGGCGGCGGTGATCTTCATCGGGGGCGGCGCGGCGAGCCCGGCCATCAGCGTCGAGGCGGCGACCCCGAAGCCGCCGAGCCCGCCGATCCCGGCCAGCCCGAACAGAACGATGCGCAGGTTGAGCGCACGGCGCGGGGGCGCTGCCGGAATCCGGGTCTCCCGGGTCTCCCGGGTCTCAGAGGGGTCCAGAGCGAGATCGATCATGGTCCGGGGTCTCTGACACGATGTGCGCTGCGCGCGACCGGGCCCCCATGACCGATCGCCTTCCTCCATCCAGCCGGAGGCGGTTCGACTCTGTCGCCAGTAGAGGAGCCGCAATACGGCGCAATGATGTCGGTCTAAGTCTGGGCGCGGGCCAGTCGAGCCAGCTCTATCCACAGGATATGCTGCGACGGCTTAACGATCCGTCATCGATCGGCGCCTCGGAAGCCCGGTATCGACAGGGGCCGCATGGACTTCGCCTGCCTGCCCGCTATGGCTCTCGGCGTGGACGCGCGACCGACTCATCTTCCGATGCCCGATACGCCCGCGAACCGGCCCGGGCGCTGGCCCTGGGCCATGTGGTCGACCCGCGCGCGGCTCGTCGCCGTGGTGCTGCTCATCGACGCGCTGGCGGCTTTGATCTCCTGCGGCGTGATCGTGCTCAACGCCCGCAACGCGGTGCGGATCGAGACCCGGGCCTCGCTGGCGACCGTGGAGTCGCTGGTCGCCGACACGATCCGCCTTTCCGAGACGACCCCGCCCGAGAGCCTGCTCCAGACCCTCGACCTGCGCTTCAAGGTGCTGCGGCACGTCCGGGTCGCCGTCCTCGACGATTCCGGCACGCGCATCGGCAGCCCGGCCGAGGCCCATCGCGCCCCGCGCGAGGCGCCGCGCTGGTTCGCCGACCTGATCATGCCGCCGATCGAGCGCCACACCCTCCCGATCACCGTGAACGGGCAGCGTCTCGGCACCGCGCAGATCACCACCCAGCCCCTCGACGAGATCGACGAGATCTGGGGCTACGCCCGGGCGCTCTCGCTGACCACCGCGGCGATCAACGTCGCCATGCTGATCGCGCTCTACGTCGCCCTCGGCCGTATCCTGGCGCCCCTGCGGCGGCTCGGCGCCGGCCTGACGCAGCTGGAGCACCACGATTACACCGCCCGCTTGGAGGCCCCCGGCGCCCGGGAACTCGCGGTCATCGCCGAGCGCTTCAACAAGGTGGCGGCGGCCCTCGGCGAGGTCCGCGCCGCCAACGGGCGCCTCAACCGGCAATTGCTCACCGCGCAGGACGACGAGCGCCGCCGCACCGCCCTCGAACTCCACGACGAGTTCGGTCCCTGCCTGTTCGCGCTGGAGGCGAACGCCGCCTCGATCGCCCGGATCGCCTCGGGTCCGACCGAGCCGAGCCGCGAGAAGCTCGCCGCGCGGGCCGCCGAGATCAGCGCCATCGTGGGGCAGGTCCAGACCGTCAACAGGGAGTTGCTGAACCGTCTGCGGCCGCACGGTCTCGGGCAGGCGCCGCTCGCCACCTGCCTCGATCTCCTCCTGCGCGGCTTCGCCCGGCGCCACCCCGGCCTCGAGTTCGTCGGCCGGTTCGACGGGTTGGCGCGCGGCTACGGCGACCTCGTGGACCTCACCGTGTTCCGCTGCGTGCAGGAGAGCGCCACCAACGCCGTGCGACACGGCGCCGCCACCCGGGTCGAGGCGGAGGCCGCCGAGAGTGACGGCCATCTGACGGTCACCATCCGCGACAATGGGACCGGCATCCCGAACGAGCACGGCACCGGGCTCGGTCTGTCGGGGATGCGCGAGCGCGTCGAGGCCCTGGGCGGCACCTTCGCCCTTGACAATGCCGGCCCCGGCGCAATCGTCCGGATCGTGATCCCCGTTCCGCCGGACCGGGTCGACGAGAACGCTTCACCGAGCGCATGAACGCCATCGCCTCCCAGATCGACATCGCCGCCACCCGCCTTCCGGTCCTCGTGATCGACGATCACCCGATCGTCCTGCAGGGCTGCCGCCGTGTGCTGGAGGATGCCGGCGTCGAGACCATCGCGGAGGCGACCACGGTGGTCGGCGGCTACCGGATCTTCCACCGGCTCCGCCCGCCGGTGGTGATCTGCGACCTGACCTTCCAGGGCAGCGGCATGGCGGGCCTCGGCCTGATCCGCCGGATCCGCGCGGTCGCGCCGGAGACGCGGATCCTCGTGTTCAGCATGCACAACGACCCGGTGATCGTGGCCCGCGCGCTCGAAGCCGGGGCGCTCGGCTACGTCCTGAAGGATCACGCCTCGGCCGAATTGTTCGAGGCCTTCGGCAAGGTGCGGATCGGCGAGGTCTATCTCGACCGGCGGCTCGCCACCGAGGTCGCGATGCTGCGGGCCGACGCCCGGCGCACCCCGGAATCGCAGCTCACCCCGCGCGAGCAGCAGATCCTGGCGCGGCTCGCGCAGGGGCGGTCCTACGGCGCCATCGCGAGCGACCTGTCGGTGAGCTACAAGACCGTCACCAATGCCTGCTCGCAGATGCGCCAGAAGCTCGGCGTCCGGACGCTGGCCGAGCTGATCCACGTCGCCGTCACGCACGCCCAGCGGCAGGGCTGACATGGCCGACCCTACCCACAAGGGCACGTTCTCGGAAGCAGCCTGGGCGCGCAACGTCGGCGCTTACGAAAAAATCCGGTCGATGCCGTTCAACGCCGAACTCGCCGCCGGCACGCTGCCGCAGGAAAGGTTCCGCCACTACATCGTGCAGGATGCGCATTACCTCGTCGGCTTCGGCCGGGCGCTCAGCCTCGCCGCCGCGAAGGCGCCGGATCCGGACGGGATCGTGCAGTTCGCCGCGGCCGCGCAGGAGGCCATCGTGGTGGAGCGCGCCCTGCACGGCGGCTTCTTCCGCGATTACGGCACGAGCCCGCGACCTTCGCCGCCACGCCGCTGACGCCGGCCTGCGACCATTACGTGAACTATCTGCTCGCCACCGCCTATGCCGAACCGTTCCCGGTGGTCTGCGCTGCCCTGCTGCCCTGCTTCTGGATCTACAAGGCGGTCGGCGACGACATCTTCGCCCGGGCCCAACCCGACAATCCGTACCGGGCCTGGATCGACACCTATGCGGGTGCGGATTTCGCCGAAGCGGTGGCCGCCATGATCGCCGCCGCCGACCGGGCGGCCCAGGATGTCGGCGCGGGCGAGCGGGCGCGCATGCACCGCGCCTTCACGCAGGCGACCCGTCTCGAATGGATGTTCTGGGACAGCGCCTACCGCGACGCGGCCTGGCCGCTGTGACGCGCCGGTCGTGACAGGGCCGGCGGGTCCGCGCCGCCGGGATCTCATCGCCGCCGCGGTCGCGGCAGCGGCCGCCTGGCCGGCCCTTGCACGGGCGGACGAGGCTCCGGGCCTGATCCCGGAGGAAAAACCGGTCCGGATCGCGATGGTGCTCTATCCGGGGCTGACCGCCCTCGACCTCGTCGGACCGCAGGATCTGCTCGCGGGTTTGGCCCCCGGCAGCCTGTACCTCGTCGCCGAGGCGGCGGGTCCGGTGGTGAGCGATACCGGCCTGTCGCTGCTGGCCACGCACAGCTTCGAAACCTGCCCGCAGGACCTCGACGTCCTGTTCGTGCCGGGGGGCGACGGGACGCCGGCGCAGATGCGCAACGCGCGGCTGCTGACCGTCCTGCGGGATCGTGCGGAGCGGGCCGCCTGGGTGACGAGCGTCTGCACCGGATCGCTGATCCTGGGCGCGGCCGGCCTGCTGCGGGGCTACCGCGCCACCTCCCACTGGTGCGTGCGCGACACGGTGCTGCCGCTCCTCGGCGCCGAGCCGGTGGCGCAGCGCGTGGTCGTCGATCGCAACCGCATGACCGGCGCGGGGATCTCGGCCGGTCTCGATCTCGGGCTGGCGCTGGCCGCGCGCCTCCGCGGATCCGCCTACGCCCGGACCGCGCAGCTCGTGGCCGAATACGCCCCGGAGCCGCCGTTCCGGGCCGGCACCCCGGCCGAGGCCGGGCCGGACGTCGTCAGGGCGGCGGACGCGATCCTGGCCGAGCTGGTCGCCGGCTCGAACGCGGCGGCGCGGCGCTGAGATCGGGGCGATGCAGCGCGGCCACGCCCCGCCTCCATCGGCGGTGCCGTGCTTGACGGCGAGAGGCGCCGGCCCGAACTGTGCGTTGCACGATCGATTGGCATCCGCCTCGGAGCCCTTATGTCCCTCATCGCACGCCTGCGCGCCTACGCGGCCGAAGCCCTCGGCGTCGGCACGCACGAGGCCGTGGACGACACGCATCTCGCGGCCACCGCGCTCCTCGTCCACGTGGCGCGGGTCGACGGGATCCTGGCGGCCTCCGAGAGCGAGCGCCTGTCCCGCCTCGTGCAGGGCCATTACGCGGACGGTCCGGAGGCGGCGCGGGCGCTGATCGCACGCGCCGCCGCGATGGATTCCGAGACCCGCGACGTGGCGAGCCTCGTCGAGATGATCCCCCACGAGGCCAACACGACCGAGCGCCGGGAGCTTCTCGCGATGGCGTGGTCGGTCGCGGCGGCGGATGGCCGGGTCGACGAGTTCGAGGAGGCCCTGGTGGAGCGGCTCGGCCGGCTCCTCGGCTTCGACGACGGCGCCATCGCGTCCGCGCGTCGGACCGGGCAGCAGCAGGCCGGGCTGGCGTAAGGGGCGGCCGGGGCGATGATCGCGAGCCTGGCGCTCATCCTGCTGGCGCAACTCGTGGGCGAGGCGATCGCCCGCGGGGCCCATGTGCCGATCCCCGGACCGGTGATCGGCATGGGGTTGATGTTCGGCTTCCTGCTCCTGCGCGACAGCGCCCGGTTCGGCCTGCCCCGCTTTCTCCCGAAGCCGCTGACCGACGGCACCCTCGAGAATACGGCGCGGGGGCTCCTGATGAACCTGTCGCTGATGTTCGTCCCGGCGGGCGTCGGCGTCGTCGGCCGGCTCGACCTGCTGCGGTCGCAGGGCGTCAAGCTCGCGATCGTGCTGGTGGTGTCGACGGCGCTCTCGCTGCTGGTCACCGTGCTGGTATTCCGCGCGGTCGCGCTCCTGGTCGAGGGGCGCGGGACGGATGGGGAGTCCTGACGCGTGAGCGGCGACTTCTCCCTCTGGGTCTACCTCGCCAAGACGCCGCTGCTGTGGCTGACGGTGACGCTGACCGCCTACGTCCTGGCCGACCGGATCGCCGCCGCGACCGGCCGGCACCCGATCGCCAATCCGGTGCTGATCACGGTGACGCTGGTCGGCGGCGTGCTGGCGCTCACCGGCACGCCCTATCCGGTGTATTTCGAGGGCGCGCAGTTCGTGCACTTCCTGCTCGGGCCGGCCACCGTCGTGCTGGCCATGCCGCTCTACGAGCGGCGGGCCACCGTGAAGCGGGCGCTGGTTCCGATGCTGACGGCTTTGGCTGCCGGCGCGGCGACGACGCTGGTCGTCGTGATCGCCCTGGCCCGGATGCTCGACATTCCGCAGCCGATCCTGGTCTCGCTCGCCCCGAAATCGGTGACGTCCGGCGTCGCCATGGGCATCGCGGCGGCGCTCGGCGGCGATCCGACGCTCACCGCGATCCTGGTGATCCTCACCGGCATCATCGGGGCGATTCTGGTGACGCCGATGATGAACGCGCTCAAGATTCAGGACATGCGCGCCCGCGGCTTCGCGGCCGGGCTGGCCGCCCACGGCATCGGCACGGCGCGGGCCTTCCAGGTGAGCGAGGTCGCCGGCACCTTCGCGGGCATCGCCATGGGGCTCAACGCCTTCCTGACGGCGATCCTGGCGCCGCTGGCGCTGCATCTGCTGTTCTAAGCAGGCTTCGCAGCAGGGGCCGCCGGTTTTGCGACGAAAACCTGCGGGCCAGCCCGGGACCTCATTGGACGGCGCGTCGGCCTGCCAACGGGAGTCTGCTGAGGCGCGGGCACGTCATCGGCTTCGTTGCGTTCGGGCCGAGCCACGCCTCCGATCCGGACATCGTCGTCGAAATGGCTCGACCCGCCGCGTTCTGCCGTCCTCAACAGTATCGCATCGCACGTGGCCAACGTTCGCGCCGAGGGGCGCGCATGCCGAATCGGCGTTGACTGCAATTACATATTTTAGGTAGAGTGAATCAACAAACAATTCGCGTCTTAGTTGTGTCTGCAGTTCGACAAAACAGGTCTGACGAACGGCCGGCACCGCAAACACGCCCATAAACAACCCGTCAAATTCTGACGGGAGAGGAGGCGGCCATGCGGACCACCCCGCCGAGTGTCGAAATCGCCGCCCGGATCATGAGGGCCTATGTCGCGCGCAACAGAGTCCCTTCCGACAGCTTGCCCGAACTGCTCGCGACGGTCCACCGCGCCGTTCTGGCCCTTTACCGCCCGTCGCAGCCGTCGGTCAGGCGTGCGACCGAGGCGCAGATCCGGGCCTCGATCCGGCCCGATGCGCTGATCAGTTTCGAGGACGGCAAACGCTACAAGACCCCGCGGCGCCACCTGACCCTCCGGGGTCTCACGCCCGAAGCCTACCGGGCCAAATGGGGCCTGCCGGTCGATTATCCCATGGTCTCGGCCATCTACAGCGCCCGCCGCTCGGACATCTCGCGCCAGATCGGGGTCGATCAGCGGCTTCGGATGAAGACGGCGGCGGAGTAGCCGGACGCTGCGGCTCAGCCCGACGCCGTCCCGGCTGCGATCTCCTGGATCAGCAGGGCCACGAGCCCGGACCAGCCGGTCTGATGGGAGGCGCCGACGCCCCGGCCGGTATCGCCGTCGTAATACTCGTAGAACAGGATGAGGCTGCGGAAATGCGGGTCGTCCTGCTCGATCCGGCTTTCTCCGTAGACCGGCCTCCGGCCCTCCGCGTCGCGGGCCGACAGGGCGATCAGGCGGCGTGAGAGATCCTGGGCGATCTCGCGCAGCGAGGCGGTCCGTCCCGACCCGGTCGGCGCCTCGACGCGGAAATCCGGGCCGTAATAATCGTGGAACCGGTTCAGGGCGGTGATGAGCAGGTAGTTGACCGGCATCCAGACCGGCCCACGCCAGTTCGAATTGCCGCCGAACAGGCGCGAGCGCGATTCCGCGGGCTCGTAGGCGAGGCCGAGATCCCGTCCGTTCCAGGCGAAGCAGAAGGGGGTTTGCGCGTAGACGCGCGAGACAGCCCGAAGGCCGTGATCGGAGAGGAATTCCGCGGGGTCCAGGGCGCGGTGCAGCAGCGCCTTCAGCCGGTGCCCGCGCAGCAGCGACAGCAGTGCGGTCTGGCCCTGGCCGGGCTCGCTCCAGCGCGATACCAGGGCGGCGAGGTCCGGGCGGTTTTGCAGGAAGAACTGCATCCGGTTGCGCAGCGACGGCAGCCTCTCCAGATCGCATGCGTTGATCGTCGCCACCGCGAAGATCGGGATCAGGCCGACCAGCGTGCGCACCCGGATCGGCAGGCGCGCGCCCGCGCGGGTCTCGATCACGTCGTAGAAGAAGCCGTCTTCCTCGTCCCAGACGCCCTCGCCGGTGGCCGCCGCGATCAGGAGGAAATGCTCGAAGAACTTTTCCGCCATGTCCTCGTAGGTCGGATCGCGGAGCGCCAGCTCGATGGCGATCCGCATCAGGGCGAGCGCGTAGGCGGCCATCCAGGCGGTGGCGTCCGACTGGGTGAGGGTGGCTCCGTCGCCGATGGGCTTCGACCGGTCGAAGATCCCGATATTGTCGAGCCCGAGGAAGCCGCCCTGGAACAGGTTGCGGTCGTCGGCATCCTTGCGGTTGACCCACCACGTGAAGTTCAGGGTCAGCTTGTTGAAGATCCGCTTGAGGAAAACGTGGTCCGGCGTACCGGTGAGCGCCCGGTCGAGCTCGAACACCCGCCAGGCGGCGAGCGCGTGGATCGGCGGGTTGGCATCCCCGAAGCCCCATTCGTAGGCCGGCAACGCCGCGTTCGGATGGGCGTAGGCCTCGTCCACGAGGAGCAGGAGCTGGTTCTTGGCGAAGTCGGGGTCGATCAGCGCGAAGACGATCGCCTGGAGGGCGAGGTCCCAGGAGGCGAACCAGGGATATTCCCAGGCATCCGGCATCGAGATGATGTCGTTGGCGCGCAGATGCGCCCAGTCGCCGTTGCGCCCGTGCCGGCGCTCGGGCGACGGGGCGGGCTGGGCCGGATCGCCGGCCAGCCACTCGCGCACGTCGTAATGGTAGAGCTGCTTGGACCAGAGCATGCCGGCGAGCGCCTGCCGCTGGACGCGGCGCATCTCGGGATCGGCGATCGGCGCCTGGAGCGCGGCGTAGAAGGCGTCCGCCTCCGCCGCGCGGCTGGCGAAGACCGCGTCGAAATCCGCGAAGGGCTCGCCCGGCGCGGTCTCGGCGCGCAGGCGCAGGCGGAGGGTCCGGCTCTCGCCGGGGCCGAGATGGAGCGCGTAGCGGGCCGCGCATTTGGTGCCGGACAGGTGGTTGGCGGCCGACCGATCGCCGCCGATCACGCAGCGATCGATCCCGTCCTTGTAGAAGCCCGCGGCGGGCCCTGAGCCGAACAGGCGATGCGTGTTGGTCACGTTCTCGGTGAACAGCAACGCGTCCGCATCCTCGGCGAAGAAGCGCATCGGCGGCATGTCGGGATGGCGCGCCCAGACCGATCGGTCCGACCCGGCCGTCAGCTCCGGCTTCGGCGCCCCCTGCTTCCACGACCACGTGTTGCGCGCCCAGAGCTGCGGCAGCAGCGTGAGGTCGGCGGCCTCCGGCCCGCGGTTGGTGGCGGTGACCCGCATCAGGATGTCGTCGGGCGCCGCCTTGGCGTATGCGATTGCGACGTCGAAATAGCGGCCTTCGTCGAAGATGCCGGTGTCGAGCAGCTCGAATTCCGGATCATCGAGGCCGCGGCGCCCGTTCTCCGTGACGAGGCGTTCGTAAGGGAATTCGGCCTGCGGATACTTGTAGAGCATCCGCATGAAGGCGTGGGTCGGGGTGCCGTCGAGGTAGTAGTAGAGTTCCTTGACGTCCTCGCCGTGGTTGCCCTCCTGATTGGTCAGGCCGAACAGGCGCTCCTTCAGGATCGGATCGCACCCGTTCCACAGGGCGAGCGACAGGCACCAGTTCAGGTGCCGATCGCCGAAGCCGCCGATCCCGTCCTCGCCCCAGCGATAGGCCCGGGAGCGGGCATGGTCGTGGGGCAGGTAGTCCCAGGCGTCGCCGCCGGGGCTGTAATCCTCCCGCACCGTGCCCCATTGCCGATCGCTGAGATACGGACCCCAGTGGCGCCAGGCCGGGTCGGTGCGCGCCGCGACGAGGCGGCGGCCCTCCTCGGTTTCGAACAGGCTTGGCCTCACGCCGTCGGGCTCGGTCATCGGCAGGCTGCTCCGGATCCGGCTTTCGGCCGCTGAATAGGGCGGCGCGGCCGGAAACAGAAGTCAACGGCTCGGCCGTGACCGCTTCACATGTCCGTGGTCAGGCGGATACCGTGCGCATCCGAGACCGCGCGGAGATCGTGGTAATCCGGGATCGCGGGATGTCCGGCCGAGGCCGGCTCGTGATGGGTCGCGGTCACCACGACCACCGACGCGCCCGCCGCCTCGGCGGCGCGGATTCCGGCCGGCGCATCCTCGAACACGCAGCACTCTTCCGCGACGACGCCCAGCCGGCGCGCGCCCAGCAGGAAGCAATCCGGTGCGGGCTTGCCCTGCTTCACGTCCTCGGCGGCCACCATCAGGTTGGGCACGGGCATATCGGCCGCCGCGAGGCGGCGGAGCGCCAGGGCCCGCGGGGCCGAGGTCACGATCGCCCAGCGATCCGGCGGCAGCGTCGCCAGGAAGGCCCGCGCGCCCGGGATCTCGGTGATGTCGCCGACATCCTCCATCTCGGCCCGGGTGATCGCCGCGGCTTCGGCCTCTGGGTCGATTCCCGGCAGGTTCAGGCGGCGGATCGTCTCCACCGAGCGCACGCCGTGGATCGTCGGCAGGAACGTGGCCACGTCGAGCCCATGCGCCGCGGCCCAGCGCGACCAGATCCGCTCGGCGGAGGCGATCGAGCTGATGAGGGTGCCGTCCATGTCGAACAGCAGCGCGGCGAACGGGCGCGACGGGAGAGACGTGGTCATAGCGCACCGCTACCGGGGTGCTGTCGCCGCAGCAACCAGGGTGCGCGCAGAGGAGCCGAGCGTTGCGCATCAAGGTCGAAGTGCGGCGCGAGCCCTGACAGATCCAATCCCGGATCGGTTTCGCGCCACGCCATCTGTTCGGGGAGGCGACCGAAATGTAAGACGCGATCTGCCTTGTCTCGGTGCAGGCGGCCATCATGGAATGCACCCGGGATCGTTCCTCTGGTCCTGATCGCTCGCAGCTTCAGCAGGTCACCGTCATGAGCATTCGCGTCGGCATCGTCGGAATCAGCGGTTTCGGCGGCGGCGAGGCGATGCGCCTGATCGCGAGCCACCCGTCTTTCGAGCTGGTCTATGCCGCGGGTGAGGGCAGTGCCGGCAGCCGGTTGAGGGACCGCTTTCCTGGCGTGCCGGCCAAGCTGGCCGAGCTGACGATCGAAAAATGGGATCCCGAGACACTGCCGAAGCTCGATGTTCTGTTCGCGTCGCTGCCGACGGGCGCTTCCGCGGAGGCGCTGGCGCGTGTGCCCGCGGACGTGAAGATCGTCGATATCGGCGGTGATCACCGCTACGTCGAAGGTTGGGCGTACGGCTTGGCCGACATCTGGCCAGACCAGATCGTGGGCCGGACCCGCGTGGCCAACCCGGGCTGCTTCCCCGCGGCGACCCTGAGCGCCCTCGCGCCGCTGCTCGCCAACAAGCTGATCGAGCCCGGCAACATCGTGATCGATGCCAAGACCGGCATCTCCGGTGCCGGCCGGGGCGGCGCCGACAGCAGGTTCGGCTACGCCGAGAGCAACGAGAACCTGCTGCCCTATGGCCTGCTCAAGCACGTCCACATGCCCGAGATCGCCGAGACGATCGAGCGGTTGAGTGGCGGCAGCGCGGCAGGCCTGGTCTTCACGCCGCACTTGGTTCCGATGACCCGCGGCGTGCTCACGACCATCTATTGCCGCGGCCGCGCAACCACCGGCCAATGTCTCGATGCGGCCCGGCACTTCTACGCGCAGCGACCCTTCGTCCGGGTGACCGACAAGCCGCCGCACACCAAGTGGGCGACCGGCTCGAACCTCGCGTTCGTCAGCTATGCGGCCGATCCGGACCGCGACCTTGTGATCGCGATGGGCGTGGTCGACAATCTCGGCAAGGGTGCGGCTGGCCAGGCCGTGCAGAACGCGAACCTGATCTGCGGCCTGCCGGAAACCGCGGGGCTCGACGGCGCGCCGGCCTGGCCGTGAGATCCCCGCCGGGTCCGGATCGTCCGTCACGCGCAGAGACCGCCCTGAAGGACGCGTGCCCGGTCGGTTGAGCGAAGCGCCTCGCCATGGCGCCGGTCTGAACGCCGTTGCCTTGGCGCGCCCGCTTCACGGGCCGCCGGCTTTGGTGTAGCGCGGGGGCAACCTCGGGCCCCGGATGGCCCCAACCGCGAACCCTGCCCGACCCATGCCGAGCCGCATCGACGCCACCTTCGCCCGCGCCCGCGCGGAGAACCGGGCCGTCCTCGTCACCTACGTGATGGCGGGCGATCCCGATCCCGAGACCTCCCTGGAGGTGCTGAAGGCCCTGCCGGGCGCCGGTGCCGACATTCTGGAATTCGGTCTGCCCTTCACCGACCCCATGGCGGACGGCCCGGCCATCCAGGCGGCCGGCCTGCGGGCGCTCAAGGCCGGGCAGACGGTGGCCGGCACCCTGGATCTCGTGCGCCGCTTCCGCGCCGGGAACGCCACCACGCCGATCGTGCTGATGGGCTACTACAACCCGATCCACACCTATGGGGTCGACCGGTTCCTGGAGGACGCGGTGGCGGCCGGGATCGATGGGCTGATCGTGGTCGATCTGCCGCCGGAGGAGGATTCCGAGCTGTGCCTGCCGGCGCTGGCCAAGGGGCTGGCCTTCATCCGGCTCGCGACGCCGACCACCGACGCGCGGCGCCTGCCGGCGGTGCTCGCGAACACGGCGGGCTTCGTCTACTACGTGTCGATCACCGGCATCACCGGCACCGCGACGCCGGATTTCGGCAGGGTCTCGGAGGCGGTCTCCCGCATCCGCCAGCACACCGACCTGCCGGTCGTGGTCGGCTTCGGCGTGAAGACAGGGGCTCATGCGGCGGCGATCGCGAAGGGCGCCGATGGCGTCGTGGTCGGCTCGGCTCTGGTGGACGCGCTGGTGCGCTCGCTCGACGCCGAGGGCCGGCCGCAGGCCGGGACCGTTCCGGCGGTGGCGGGGCTGGTGCGCGAACTGGCCGAGGGCGTGCGCGCCGCGGCCGTGGGGCGGGCCGCCTGACCGGAATCCCGGGGCGACCCTGGCGGTGACGCGCCCGCCACCTGATATTGGCGCGGGCACGAAGCGGACGGACGCGAGTCGATGGTCGAACCGATGAACTGGATCTCGGAGGTGGTGCGCCCCCGGATCAAGACCCTGTTCAAGCGCGAGACGCCCGAGAACCTCTGGGTGAAGTGCCCGGATACGGGCCAGATGGTGTTCCACAAGGAGGTGGAGGCCAATCACTGGGTCATTCCCGGCTCGGAGCATCACCTGAAGATGGGCGCCCAGGCGCGCCTGAAGATGATGTTCGACGAGGGCACGTGGCTCGACGTGGCGCTGCCCGAGGCGCCGACCGATCCGCTCAAGTTCCGCGACGAGAAGCGCTACGTCGACCGGCTCAAGGAGGCCCGCGCCAAGACCGGGCTGCAGGACGCGTTCAAGATCGGCTTCGGCCGGGTCGGCGGCCTGCCGATGGTGCTGGCCGCGCAGGAATTCGGCTTCATGGCCGGCTCGCTCGGCATGGCGGCGGGCGAGGCCTTCGTGCGCGGCGCCGAGACGGCGCTGGAGAAGCGCACGCCCTACGTGCTGTTCGCGGCCTCGGGCGGCGCGCGCATGCAGGAGGGCATCCTGTCCCTGATGCAGATGCCGCGCACCACCGTGGCGGTGCGCCGGCTCAATGCGGCGCGGCTCCCCTACATCGTGGTGCTGACCAATCCGACCACCGGCGGCGTCACCGCCTCCTACGCCATGCTGGGCGACGTGCACCTCGCCGAGCCGGGGGCGCTGATCTGCTTCGCCGGGCCGCGGGTGATCGAGCAGACCATCCGCGAGAAGCTGCCCGACGGGTTCCAGCGGGCGGAATACCTGCGCGAGCACGGCATGGTCGATCAGGTCGTCCACCGCCACCAGCTCAAGGAGACCATCACCCGCCTCTGCGGCCTCCTGACCAACGTCGCTGATCCGGCGGCGTCGGCGACGGCCGCCGAGGTGGCGTAAAGCCCGCGATGGCCTCGTCCGACGCCCTCATGGCGCGATTCCTCGCGCTGCATCCGCGGACCATCGACCTGTCGCTCGGCCGGATCGAGCGGCTGCTCGCGCAGCTGAACCATCCGGAGCGGCGCCTGCCGCCGGTGATCCACGTCGCCGGGACCAACGGCAAGGGCTCGACCATCGCGTTCATGCGGGCGATCCTCGAGGCCGGCGGGCTGGCCGCGCATGTCTACACCTCGCCCCACCTCGTGCGCTTCCATGAGCGGATCCGGATCGGCGGGATCGGCGGCGGCCAGTTCGTGGACGAGGACCGGCTGGCGGACGCCTTCGCCCGCTGCGAGAGCGCCAATGCCGGCGCACCGATCACCATGTTCGAGATCACCACGGCGGCGGCCCTGCTGCTGTTCTCGGAGAGCCCGGCCGACGTCCTGCTCCTGGAGGTCGGCCTCGGTGGCCGGCTCGACGCGACCAACGTGATCGCGCAGCCCGCCTGTGCGGTGGTCACGCCGATCGGCCGCGACCATGCCGAGTATCTCGGCGACACGGTGGAATCGGTGGCGACCGAGAAGGCCGGGATCTTCAAGCGCGGCTGCCCGGCGGTGATCGCGGCCCAGGACTATGCCGAGGCCGACGCCGTTTTGTGCCGGCGCGCCGAGGAGGTCGGGGCGGGACCCATCCTCGTGGGCAATCAGGATTTCTCCGTGCACGAGGAGCGCGGCCGGCTCGTCTACCAGGACGAGACCGACCTGTTCGACCTGCCGCGCCCCCGGCTCGCCGGGCGCCATCAGCTGGTCAATGCCGGCACGGCGATCACGGCCCTGCGGGCGGCGGGGTTCGGCGACATCGGCACGACCGCCCTGGAGAAGGGGCTCACCGAGGTCGAGTGGCCGGGCCGGCTCCAGCGCCTCGGCCGCGGGCGGCTGGCCGCGCAGCTCGATCCCGGCACCGAGCTGTGGCTCGACGGCGGCCACAACATCGACGGCGGCCGGATCCTCGCCGCCGCCATGGCGGATCTCGGCGAGAAGAGCGACGTGCCGCTCGTGCTGATCGTCGGGCTGCTCGGGACCAAGGACGCGGACGGCTTCCTGCGCAACTTCGTCGGGCTGGCGCGCGCCCTCGTCGCAGTGCCGATCAGCGGCACGCTGGCGGCGCGTCCGGCCGAGGAAGTCGCCCGAATCGGCGAGGGCGTCGGCCTCTCGACCTATGCGGCACCGAGCATCGAGGCCGCTCTCGCAATGGTGAAGGACATCGCCTTCGAGCGCCCGCCGCGCATCCTGATCTGCGGTTCGCTCTACTTGGCTGGCTTAGTACTCGCCGCCAACGACACTCCGCCGGTCTGACGCCGCCGGGGCGCTCTCTCCCGAATCGGGTGCGATTCGAGGGTCTGCAAGTAATGGGTTTGCACCCTGCGGATGTCGCTATTGGATTGAGACAACCGTAAATTCATTGCGCGTTGCCACCCTGGGGTCGTCTATTCGCCGTAATCGAGCTGACCGAAGTCATCGTCCGCTCACGCTTTCCCCCGGCTGTGGCCGCCAAGCTACATCCGCGGCAGGCCCGCTCGCCTAATTTCACTATCGATCGGGCTTTTGCTGGGGATCACAACAATGAAGCGTCTTATCACGTCTCTCGCGGCGTTCACGGCACTGACCGCTGCTGCCTCCGCCGCCGACCTGCCGCGCCGGGCTGCGCCGCCGCCGGTGTTCACGCCGGTGCCGGTCTTCACCTGGACGGGTGCCTATTTCGGTATCAACGCCGGCTACGCGTTCGATGCCAGCAGCCGCTCCAACAACAGCGGTTTCGTCCAGACCCCCGGCAGCCCGGCCGTTCTGACCGGCGCCGGCCTCGTGCCGTATCAGGCCCTCGCCCCGAACGGCTCCGTGCTGCTCTACAACCGCAACAACCGCGAAGGTTTCTCGGGCGGCGGCCAGATCGGCTACAACTACCAGTTCACCCCGGGCTCGGGCATCGTGGTCGGCTTCGAGGCTGACGCGCAGTACCTCGATTTCGGTGGCCGTCCGCGCTTCGCCACGAACGCCGCCGCCGTGAACGCGGGCTTCATCCCGGTCAACGGCACGCTCAACACCATCGACTTCTTCGGCACCGTGCGCGGCCGCCTCGGCTACGCCTTCGACCGGACCCTCGTGTACGCCACCGGCGGCTTCGCCTACGCCACCGGCACCGACGACGGCACCCGGAACATCGCGTTCCAGAACTTTGCCGGCCGCCGCGACGACTTCAAGACCGGCTACACGGTCGGCGGCGGTGCCGAGTTCGCGCTGCCCACCGACTCGTTCCTGAACTTCTTCCGCTCCTCGGCGGTGACGTTCAAGGTCGAAGGCCTGTATGTCAGCCTCGACCGCAACCGCACCGGCCTGCCGCTGGTCGGCGCCGCCGCCGTCAACGGCGCGTACCTGCCGGTCTATGCCGTCTCCGGCAGCAACCGGAACACGAACGACTTCGCCGTCGTCCGCGCCGGCCTGAACTACAAGTTCGGCTCGTACTGAGACCGGACGCAGGACCCCGGGCACAAGCCCGGGGCCGCATAACAGGGTCTTGAAACCGAAAAAGCCCGGCCTCACGGCCGGGCTTTCCTTTTGGCGTCAGAGCTTTTGGCTCAGGCGGTCTGGGCGCCGATCCAGCGGGACAGGTCGCCCTTCGGCGCGGCGCCGACCTTCTGGTCCACGCGCTCGCCGTTCTTGAACAGCAGCAGCGTCGGGATCGAGCGGATGCCGTACTGGGCGGCGATCTGCGGATTCTCGTCGACGTTGACCTTGGCGATCTTCACCTTGCCCTGCAGATCGGTGGCGATCTCCTCCAGGGCGGGGCCGATCTGGCGGCAGGGGCCGCACCATTCCGCCCAGAAATCCACCACAACGGGCTCGGCGGACTTGAGAACGTCCTGCTCAAAGCTCGCGTCGGTTACCTTCACCGTCGCCATAACGTCACCTTTCGGAAGTCGCCGCCTGAGCAGCGGCGTCGGACGGGCAGGGGCCCGCGCGGTTCGACCAGAATTGGCGACGGGCCGGGGCCTGGTCAAGAAGCCCGGCTGCTCCCGCCGTGTCCGGTATTCGCGCCTCGGCTCGGGAGACGCGCTTTCCTTTCCTTTGAGGGGGGAGTTGGAGGCGAGGGTGCTTCAGGATCGAGCGGAACGATCCCCTCCGCAGGATCTCCAACCCGGTCCCTCCGCGCAAGGAAGAGGGAAAAGGCTGTGTTTTGTCAGACGCTTGGCGTCCTGAAGACGGTGTGGCTCCGCTGATCGGCACGGCCAGGCATGCGACACACCAACCGCATGTGCGCTGGCGCACGCCGAGCCTTTCTCCGCCCGGGCTCAGGCCTCGATCCCGGCCCGCTCCAAGGCTGCTGCGATGTCCTCCGCTTCCAGCACGCGGATCACCGGTCCCGATGTCCAGACCAGCATCGGGCGGATCGTGTGGCCCGGATAGATCTGGTTGAGGAGCCGCGCGTAGAGGGCGATCTGGCCGGCCTCGGCGGGGGGCAGGGGGGTGTCCGGATCCGGCGGCCGTCCGGTCTTGAAATCGGCGATCCGCACCGAGTCGGCGGTGACGCAGAGGCGGTCGATGCGGCCCTGGACCACGCGCTCGCCGGCCGCCGTGCGCACGCGCCCCGACAGGCTCACCTCGGCCCGGGCCTCCGGGGCGAAGAGCGGGGCGAGACCCGGATCGTCGATGATCCGCAGGACCGAACGCACGATCGCGCCGTGGACGGGCCGGGGCAGGCCGGGCGCCCGGGACCGCACGAAGGCGAGGCCGGCCGCTTCACGCCGCTCCTGCGCGACGCGCGGCAGGTGCTGCAGCAGGGCATGGATCAGGATGCCCCGCCGTCGCGCCTGCGCATCCGCGAGGCGGGGCGGCGGCACCCGGGCGCCATCCGCCGCCGCGAGCGCCCCGGACGGGTTGAGCGTCTGGATTTCGGGCTCCGGCGGCACGGGGCTGCGGAGCCAGTCGGGCTCCGGGAGCGGCGGCGCGGCGGCGGGTGGCGCGTCGCGCTCGCGGGGGGCCTCGGCCCCGTCCTGCCAGACTGTGGCCCGGCCGTAGGAGAGTTCGACAATCTGGCCCGTGCCGAGAGCCGCCTCCAGACCGGCCTGGATCATGCGGCACCATGCCGCCTCGGTCTCGCGCTCGTGGCCGCGGAACGGCGCGACGATCAGCCGGTCGGCCGCCCGGGTCATGGCCACGTAGAGCAGGCGGTTGTGTTCCTGCCGCGCCCGGGCGAGCAGGGCGGCGCGGGCGGCCTCGGTGGCGGCACAATCCTGCGTCCGCCCGCCGGACCAGACCGGCGGCAGCGCGGGCCCGGGCACCGGGAGGGGGAGGAGAGGCGGGTCGTTCCGGCCGAGGGGCTCGCAGCCGTCGAGGAGGACCACGACCGGCGCCTCAAGACCCTTGGCCCCGTGCACGGTCATGACGCGCACCTCGTCGCGCCCGGATTCGAGGTCGCGCTTGACCGTGTGTCCGGCCTCGGCACCGACATAGCGCGCCAGGAAGCCGCCGAGCGAGGGGGCGTCCTCGCCGGTTTCCGCTTGGGCTGCGGCCGCCAGGAACACGTCGATGGCATCGCCGGCCTCGCCGCCGAGCCTTGCCACCAGCCTCGCCCGGCCGCCGAGCGGTCCGAGGAGCCGCGCGTAGAAGCCGAACGGGCCGTGCAGGCCGGCCAGCGCGATCCAGTCCGTGAGCGCCGCGAGTCCACGGATCGCCGCGGCGTCACCCGACGCGGCGTGGCGGTGGAGGGCATCCTCCAGCGTCTCCGACAGGTCGCGGCGGGCGGCGATCCGGACCAGATCGTCGTCGGTCAGTCCGACGAGCGGCGTCTTGAGGGCGGTGGCGAGCGTCAGATCGTCGGCGGGCAGGAGGCCGGCCCGGCCGGCGGCGACGAGATCGGCCACCGCGATATGGGCCGAGACCTCCAGCCGGTCCTGACCGGCCACCGGGACCCCGAGGCCCTTCAGGGCGCGGATCACCTCCTCGAAGGCCGGCCCGCGCTTGCGCACGAGGATCAGCACGTCGCCGGGCCGCCAGATCCGGCCGGTGGCATCGCCCCGGGTGATCCAGCTCCGCACCGCCTGCGCCACCCGGCGGGCCGTGACGATCGCCGGGGCGCTGGTCTCGGGGGCATCGACCGGGGCGGTCCAGGCGTCGGGCTCGGCCGCCGGCTCCGGCTCGGCGATCGGCCACAGCTCCACGGCCCCGGGCGCATCGGGCCGGGCGCTGGCATGGACGGTCCGGCGCACCGTGTCCTCGAAGGACAGGCCCTCGTTGTGCGCGTCGAGGGCGAAGACGGCATCGACCGCCCGCAGGACGAGGCTGGTCGAGCGGAACGAGAGGGTGAGCGGCACGTCCTCGAAGGTCAGCCCTGCCGAGCGCGATTCCGCGATCCAGGCCGCGCGCGTCAGGGCGAATTCCCGCGGCTCCGCGCCCTGGAAGCCGTAGATCGACTGCTTGGGATCGCCCACCGCGAAGCGGGTGCGGCTGCCGGTCCGGGCGCCCTCGCCGGCGGCGAATTCCTGCGTGATCGCCCGCAGGATCGCCCATTGCTCCGGGTTGGTGTCCTGCGCCTCGTCGACCAGAACGTGGTCGATGCCCCGGTCGAGCTTGTACAGGACCCAGCCGGCGCCGACCCGGCCGAGCAGGTCGAGCGCCTTGTGGATCAGGTCGTCGAAGTCGAGGGCGCCGAGCCTGGCTTTCTGGGCTTCAACCCGGCGGTGGATCTCGGCGGCGAGCTGGAACAGCGCCTGCGTGCGGGCATGGGCCCGGGCGGCGCGCAGCCGGTCGAACAGCGGGTCCAGCCGGTCGCGCTCGGCGATCAGCGCCTCCTTGGCGGCGGCCGGGACGGCCTTGGTGCCGAGGCTGCTGTCGGCCTTGGGCTCGTCCTTCTGGGTGAAGAAGACCGACCGGTAGAGGGCGAGCGCCTCGGCCCGGTCCGGCAGCCCTTCCGAGCGCGCGCGCTCGGCCTCCGCCTCCGCGAGGGCGTCGGCGAGCTTTTCGTCGTTGGCCTTGCCGGTGCGGAGCGCCGCGACCAGGGCAGCCCTGTCCTCCGGACGGCATCCGGGGCCGCCGTCGAGGATCATGGCCTCGATCCGCTCGGCCGTCTCCTCGGCGGCGAGCCCGAGCGCCCCATGCAGGCGCCCGAACGCGGCTTCCAGGCCGGCCGCATCCCCGATGAAGCTCCGGGCCCGCAGGGCGGAGCGGATCGCGGCCCGCAGGGCATCGCCCGTCGCCTCCGGGGCGACCCGGGCCAGGGCGGCGCTCAGCGGCGTGTCGCCGTTCGAGACCGCATCGGCCAGGACGTTGGCCATCTCGATCTCGAAAATCTCGCGGGCCTTCGTGTCGTCGAGCACCACGAAGCGGGCCGGCACGTTCGCCTCGAAGGGGAACATGTGCAGCAGCCGCTCGCACAGGGCGTGCAGGGTCTCGATCTTGAGGCCGCCCGGCGTCTCGACCGCCCGGGCGAACAGCCGGCGCGCCATGCGCAGGCGCTCCGGCCCGGCGCGCTCGCCGGTCAGCTCCGCGAGCTCGGCCGCCAGTGCGTCGTCGTCGAGGGTCACCCAGCGTCCGAGCAGGCGGAACACGCGGATCGCCATGTTGGCGGCGGCCGCCTTGGTGAAGGTGAGGCAGAGGATCCGCCCGGGCGGCGACCCGTCAAGCAGCAGGCGCACCACCCGGTCGGTGAGCACCTTGGTCTTGCCCGCCCCGGCATTGGCCGAGACCCAGGCGGAGGCCCGCGGATCGGCCGCCCGGCGCTGGTTGGCCCGGGTCAGGTCATCGACGACGAAGGGCTTTGGGGCTTGGAGACTGGCGCTGCTCAACGGTCCCGTCCGGATCGGCTGCCGGCCCTCTCTACAACAGAATTGCGCCGTCAGGCTCGCCTTGGCGTCACAGGAGCCTTGGCGGGATTGCCCCAAGAGCGCCGGCAAAGCATGGATGCAGGCGACGATTGCAGCGACATCGAAGATACCCGTGACCCAGCCGACATCCGAGCCGGCGCGCCCGCCGATCCGCTTCCGCGGCCGCTCCTTCATGGCGACCGTGCTGGCGCCGATCCCGCCCGTGGCCGACTGGCTCGGCGACCTCGACGCCCTGAACCGGCGGGCACCGAATTTCTTCGCCGGGCGCCCGGTGATCCTCGATCTCGCCGGCCTGCGTCTGACGCGGGAGGATCTCGACGGGCTGCTGGCGGATCTCGCCATGCGCCACATCGCCATTCTCGGTATCGAGGGCGCATCGCCGGCCTTGCTGGGACTCGGGATGCCGCCGGCCCTGTCGGGCGGGCGCGCCGCCGGGGAGGTCGCCGCGCCCGGCGAGACGGCGCCGCCCGAACCGGCCGCGAAGGAGATGGCGCGCTCGCTGATCCTCGATACGCCGGTGCGTTCGGGCCAGACCGTGCTGCATCTCGAAGGCGACGTGACGGTGCTCGGCGCCGTCGCCTCGGGGGCCGAGGTAATCGCGGGTGGCTCGATCCACGTCTACGGGGCTCTGCGCGGCCGGGCGATCGCGGGGGCCGCGGGCAACCCCGCCGCGCGGATCTGGTGCCGGAAGTTCGAGCCGGAGCTGGTGGCGATCGACGGCCTCTACCGCGCCGCCGACGATCTCGATCCGGCCTTCCGCGGTCAGGCCGTGGAGGTGCGGCTGCTGGAGGACGCGATCAAGCTGAACCTGTTCGAGCGGGGATAAGCCTCATTTTCCCTGCGGGTTCTCTGATCATCCGATGGGCGCTTCGCCCCACGATGTGGCCGTGTCGACGGCTCGTCTTAGTCCTCTATAGTGCGCGCGTCGGAACCGCTCGACTCGAGTTCGCAGCATGGCCGTATCCACATCCATCGAACTCGATGACGCGCTGAGGGGCGCGTCGAGATCCGTCGCCGTACGCCTGGCGGCATTATGTGCGAAGCCAACGCTGAATATGTCGAGCGCGAGGAAAAGCGGGAGCGCTTACGGCAAGATACCCTGAAGGCCTGGGACGAAGCCCAGGCGACGGGCCTTCATGCGACGGCTGAAGAAGTCGAGCAGTGGTTATCGAGTTGGGGAGACGAGAACGAGCGTCCTGCCCCCGAATGCCACGGATAGTCTTTGCAGCCTCCGCGGTTCGCGACCTGCAGCGCCTCCGTGCGTTCCTTCGTCCGAAGGGATCCGTCGGCAGCCAAGCGAGCGGGCGCGGCAATCATGCAAGGCGTTCAGAAACTCGGCACCCATCCGTGGATGGGACGAGCGATCGAGGATCAGCCCGATGCGTTTCGGGAGTGGCTGATCGGTTTCGGTGATAGCGGCTACGTTGCCCGCTATCGGATCGACGGCGACGTGGTGACGATCCTGGCCGTGCGGCACCAGAAGGAAGCCGGGTCCTGATCGGACGTTAACTCTCCCTGGCGCGAGGCGTCGCCGAAACGGGTTTTCCGAAGAACTTGGGACCGGACGGCTGCCCCGCCTTGGAGGCCATGGGTCACAGGCCGATAGACGCGCGAATCGTCCTCCACCGCACCGATACCAGGATCCCGGCAGAATTTGCCGACCGGATCCAAAACTTAACCCTTCGGTAACCATGCCCCCCGTCAATGGTCCGGTAAGGACTCTTAACGGGCGGACATGAGCGAGACCCTCCCCGAGCCGATCGACCCGGAGACCGCCCCCAAGGTGGCTCCTTCCGCGCCCCGGCCACTCAGCCTGCGCGGACGGGCCTTCAAGGCCCTGGCCCTCTCCCCCGAGCCGCCACTCCCCGAGTGGCTCGCGGGCCTCGACGCGGCGCTCAAGCGCTCGCCCACCCTGCTGAAAGGCCGGGCCGTCATCCTCGACTGCGCCCAGCTCAAGCCCGAGCCGGACGCCCTCGAAACCCTCATGCGTGAGCTCAAGGCCCGCGGCATCGCGGTCCTCGGGATCGAGGGCGCCGACGTCGTCGGCGAGGGTCTGCCGCCGCTCCTCGTGAAGGGGCAGCCCTCCGAAAAGGTCGAGATCCCGAGCCCGGCCGAGCCGGCGCCGCAGGTGGTCACCTCGATCACCGTCGAGGGGTCGGTCCGCTCCGGTCAGAGCGTGATCAACCCGACCGGGGACGTCACCGTGATGGGCTCGGTCTCCTCGGGGGCCGAGATCCTGGCCGGCGGCTCGATCCACGTCTACGGCGCCCTGCGCGGACGCGCGATCGCCGGGGCTGCGCGCAACCCGCGCGCACGAATCTACTGCCGCAAGTTCGAGCCCGAGTTGCTGGGGATCGACCGCCTCGTGCGGACGGCGGAGGACATGGGCACGGCCCTGCGCGGCAAGGCCGCTCAGGTCTGGCTCGATGGCGGCAACATCCGAATGGCAAGTCTCGATTAATTCATCTCTGGATCAAGGGAGTTCGACGCGTGGCAAAGGTTCTCGTCGTCACATCGGGCAAGGGCGGCGTCGGCAAGACGACGACGACCGCGGCCCTCGGAGCGGCCCTGGCCCAGGGTGGTCAGAGCGTGTGCGTCGTCGATTTCGACGTCGGCCTGCGCAATCTCGACCTGATCATGGGCGCCGAGCGCCGGGTGGTCTACGATCTGATCAACGTGGTCAACGGCGATGCGAAGCTGCCGCAGGCGCTGATCAAGGATAAGCGGGTCGACACCCTGCACCTGCTGCCGGCCTCGCAGACCCGCGACAAGGACGCGCTCACCGATGCGGGCGTCGCCCGGGTGATGGAGGAACTCCGCGAAAAATTCGACTGGGTGATCTGCGACTCTCCCGCCGGCATCGAGCGCGGCGCCCAGCTCGCCATGCACCACGCCGACGTCGCGGTGGTCGTGACCAACCCCGAGGTCTCCTCGGTGCGCGACTCCGACCGGATCATCGGCCTCCTCGACTCGAAGACCGCCAAGGCCGAGAAGGGCGAGGAGATGGAGAAGCACCTGATCCTCACCCGCTACGACCCGTCCCGGGCCGACCGCGGCGACATGCTCAAGACCGAGGACGTGCTCGACATCCTGTCGATCCCGCTGCTCGCGATCATCCCGGAGAGCCAGGAGGTGCTGCGCGCCTCGAACCTCGGCTGCCCGGTCACCCTCAACAACCCCCTCTGCGCCCCGGCGCGGGCCTATGCCGACGCGGCGCGCCGGCTGAAGGGCGAGGAGGTGCCGATGAGCCTGCCGGTCGAGCGCAAGTCGTTCCTCGACAAGCTGTTCATGCGGAGGGCGGCATGAGCATCCTCGGAATCTTCCAGAAGCGCAATTCCGGCACGGTCGCCCGCGACCGGCTGCAGCTGATCCTGGCCCATGAGCGCGCCGAGTCGGGCCGTCCCGATCTCGTGCTCCAGCTCCGCGAAGAGATCCTGGCGGTGATCGCCAACCACGTCGCGGTCGAGCCCGACAAGGTGAAGGTCACCCTGGAGCGCGGCGAGGCGGTCTCGACGCTCGGCCTCGACATCGAGCTTCCGCTCGGTGCCGCCGCCAAGCTCGACGCGAAGCTCGCAGCCAAGCTCGCCGAGGTCGCCGCCAACAAGGGCGGCGCCAAGCCGGCCTCGCCCAAGAAGGCCGCTTGAACCGGAGCGAGGTCGCTCCCGCCGGCACGCCATCCGACACGCCGCGCCCGGTCCGCCGGGTGCGGCGTCGTCATGCCGGTCTGCGCCCCGGCCCTCGACCGCCCGAGGCGCCGCCCTACCTCCGCCGGCGCGGGGGAGAGCGTCGACGGAGCGGCCATGCCGAGCGCCACCACCGATGACGGAATCCGCCTCCATTACGAGGAGAGTGGATCCGGCACACCGCTGATCTTCGTGCACGAATTCGCCGGCGATCACCGCAGCTACGAGGCGCAGCTGCGCCATTTCGGTCGCCGCTACCACGCGGTCGCCTTCAACGCCCGGGGCTATCCGCCCTCAGACGTGCCCGATTCCGTCTCGGCCTACACGCAGGCTCGCGCCGCCGACGACATCCTGGCGATCCTCGACCATATCGGCGGATCGCGCGCCCATGTCGCCGGGATCTCGATGGGCGCCTTCGCCACCCTGCATTTCGGCCTGCGCCACCACGAGCGCGCCCTGTCGCTGTGCCTCGGCGGCTGCGGCTACGGCGCCGAGCCCGACCGGCAGGCGACGTTCCGCGCCGAAGCCACGGCGACCGCCGAGCTGCTGCGCCGGGAGGGCATGGCCGCCTTCGCGGAGCGCTACGCCTACGGGCCGACCCGGGTGCAGTTCGCCAATAAGGATCCGCGGGGGCACGCCGCGTTCAAGCAGATGCTCGCCGAGCATTCCGCCCTGGGTTCGGCCAACACGCAGCTCGGCGTCCAGAGGGAGCGCCCCTCGCTCTACGATCTCACGGATGAACTCGGGCGAATCACCGCCCCGACCCTGATCGTCTCCGGCGATGAGGACTGGCCCTGCCTTGCCCCGAGCCTGATGCTGAAGCGCGTCATCCCGTCTGCGGGCCTCGCGATCCTGCCCAACACCGGCCACGCCCTCTCGGTGGAGGAGCCCGACGCCTACAACGCGCTGCTCGACGCGTTCCTGGCCCAGGTCGAGACCGGGCGCTGGCCGATGCGCGATCCGCGCTCGGCCTCGGCGACGATCACGGGGATCGCGGGCTGACCGGATCCCGCGGGATCAGCCGGAAGCGGGCAGGCCGCTCCGGCTGGGTGGTGACCACCGCCTGCGGCAGGACCGGCTCGGCGTCGTCGAGCTCGAGCCGGAACCGGATCAGCACCTGCGCCAGCGCGAGCACCGCCTCGCTCAGCGCGAATTGCGCGCCGATGCAGACCCGCGGTCCGGCCCCGAAGGGCAGATAGGCGAAGCGCGGCGGCGGCGGCGCCCCCGGCAGGAAGCGGCCCGGATCGAAGGTCTCCGGATCGGTCCAGAGCGTCCGGTGGCGGTGGAGCACCCAGGGGCTCACCATCACGATATCGCCCTTCCTCACCGCATGACCCGCTACAATGTCGGGTCCGAGTGCCCGGCGCACCACCACGAAGGCCGCCGGGTAGAGGCGCAGGGTCTCGTCGATCACCGCGCGGGTCAGAGGCAGGCGCCCGTCGCTCTGGCACCCGGTCGGGTCGGTGAGATCGGCGCTCCGCGCCTCCGCGGCGACGCGTTCCTGAATCTCCGGAGCGAGGGCCAGCAGGTAGGAGGCCCAGAACAGCGTGCCGGCCGTGGTCTCGTGGCCGGCGAGGATCATGGTGGCGACCTGATCGCGCAGCTCCGCCGGCGTGAAGGCGGCCCCCGTGTCGGGATTGCGCGCCGCCGCGAGCAGGTCCAGCAGGTCGCCCGAGCGGGCATGACTCCGGCCCGAGGCCTGGCGCGCCGCGATGATCCGGTCGAGGAACGGGATCCAGCGGCGGCGGAAGCGCGCCCGCGACCAGTCGAGCGGCACCGGCCAGCCCGGCGGCGTCACGATATCGAGGAGGTGCGGCCGGCCCATCCGCTCGCCGTATTCGGCGATGAAGCGGCGCAGCTCCGCCCCGTGCTCGTCCATGCCGACCGAGAACATGGCGCGCCCGGCCACCTCCAGGGCGAGCCGGTAATAGGCCGTGAACAGGTCGACCGGCCCCGCTTCGGCCTCCTCGGCGATCGGGGCCAGCCCCTCCGCGATCGCGGCCGCGATGTGCGGCACGAGGCCGTCGATCGCCCGCGGCGTGAAGGCGGGCGCCAGGGTCCGGCGCTGGTGCCGCCAGGCCGAGCCCTCGCTGATCAGGAGCCCGTCGCCCAGGATCGGGCGCAGGATCCGCGTCGTCCCGGTGGTGCGCGCGTAATTGGCCTGATTCTCGACGAGGACCCTGCGGATCGCCTCCGGGTCGTTCAGGACGAAGCTCGACCGGCCGAGCAGGCCCCGGCGGGTCACCGGCTCCTCGAAGGCGCGCCGGGGGAAGCCCGTGAGGCTGTTGTCGCGGATCGAGCGGAGATAGGCCCAGATCGGCAGTTCCCGCTCCGGCGGCGCGCGGTGCGGGGGCACCACGCGCGGCAGCCCGGCGAGGCTCGGGGTGGTGCCGGCCTGTGTCACGGTCGCGTCCAGGAGAACGGGCATGGGCGCCATTCTGTGCCGGAGACGGGTTGAGCTGTAAACCGCAAGCCCGTGCGCCGGCTCACGCCGAACTCATTCGGCCGCGCGCAGGCGTGCCTCCGGCTTGCGCAGCGGCAGCTGCGCGGGGAACCGGGTGGCATCCGCTTCCGCCGACAGGCTGGCCACGAGGCTCGCCCGGGGCAGAGAGGCCTCCGCGACACTGAGCAGCGTGTCGACGCCGTGCTCCAGGAACTCGTCCACGCGGTCGGCCACGAGAATCTCCGGCTGGCGCAGGATGGCGCGCGCGAGGCCGATCCGCACCCGGACGCGCTCGGTCAGGATCTGGCCGCGGTTGCCGACTTCCTTCTCCAGCCCGCGCAACTGGATCGGGCGCTCCAGGTCGAACTGGCGGAACACCTCCCGCGCCTCGCGCTGGATGATCGCCTCGCCGTGCATCCGCGCCGTGTCGATGCGGCCGAACAGCAGGTTGTCGAGCACGGTGCTGCGCGGGTTGATCCGGTTGGGATCGTAGGATTCGACGTCGCATTCGTGATCGCCGTGCATATGGCGCTGGACGATGGTGCGCGCGCCCACGATCCGCTGCCGCAGGGTGCCTTTGAGCAGGCCGAAGCGCATCCGCGGCTCGACATAGGCGAGGGCGAGGGCCAGGAAGGCCACGCTGTCCGCCTCGCCGAGGCGCCCGCTCCCGGGGATGCGCGCGAGCCGGCGCAGGTAATCCGGCAGGGCATCCGGGGTGATCAGCGAGAAGCGCCGGAACAGCGGATGGCCGGGCGGCACGTCGGCGAATATGTCCTTGAGATTGCTGGCGATGGCGACGCCCATGCGATCGAGGTCGTCGAGCAGGCGCGCCTCTTCGAGCGCGTGACGGAACAGGCGTGTCGCGGCCAGGCGCTGCGGATCCCGGAGCGACGGGTCGCGCGGCACCCCGAACAGCAAATTCTCCCCGACGGTCGCCTGGTCGTTGTAGCGGCCGCGGGCGAAGGGGATCACGAGGTCGGCGAGGCCCTTCTCGGCGAAGTGCTGGCGCAGATGCTCCCGGGCCGCGATCATGCGCTGGCCCACCGGGGTATCATGGGACACCGAACTGAGGGCGCCGAGGCCGAACCGGTAGAGGTCGTCGCCGAGGTCGAGCCGGCCCAGCATGTCGAGGAGATGGTGATCGAGGTCCCTGGCGTCGCGGATTCCGAGGCGCCGGTAGTCGATCCAGGGGTCGTCGACGCTGTCGCACGGGTTGCCGGTCTTCACCGCCTCGTTGATCCGCGTCTTGCTGAGATCGAGGCTGCCTTTCCGCAGCGGCCGGATGCGCAGGCCGTAGAGCACGTTGTCGCGCAACGTGCCGGGGAACAGGACCGGCTCGACGCCCGCGAAGGCGATCCGATAGGCGTGAACGGGCCGCGGCAACGTGGACAGGTCGTGTTCGCCGATCCGGATCGTGCCGCCTTGCGCCGTCTGCAGGCCCGCGAGGACGCGGGCGAATTCCTGAGCCGCCGGGCCGGGCGGGACGAGCGCGAGCCGCGCCGGCAGCTGCACCTCGGCGTCGCCGACCTCGATCGGCCCGCCGCCCTGCGGGTCGCGCAACATCAGGCCCTCGGTCCGGAGCGGGCTGCCGAGCGGCGGCGGCGTTTCCCCCAGCTCGGGTTCGCCCGGCTGCAGGCGCTGCGGGCCGAAATGTGCCGCCACGGTCTCGTACTTCACCTCCACGTCGAGGCGCTGCTGATCCCAGTCGATCAGCTCCTTGAGGGGCGGGGGCAGGTCGCGGTAGGCGGCGAGCACGGCCACGAGCTGGCCGATATCGAGCTCGCCCTTCAGCGCGAAGTAGCCGCCGATCGCGTAGAACAGGAACGGCGTCACCTGCGAGAGCAGGTTGTTGAGGTACTTGACCGCGAATTTGCGCCGGTAGATCCGCAGGCGCAGATCGTAGAGGCCGTAGAGCCGGCCGCCGATCTCGGCCCGCTCCCACCGGCCGGTGTCGTTGATGAGCACCGCCGGCAGCCCGTCGAGCACCTCGGCGACCCGGCCCGCGAGGGCGCGCGAGGCGATCTGTCGGCGGCGGCTCAAGCGGATGATCTCCCGCCGCAGCCGCGGGATCACGATCATCTGCACGCCCACCATGCCGCCGGCCGCGAGGCCGAGCCACAGATTCTGCATCAGGATGAAGGCGAGCGCCGTGGCGGCCTGCGTGCCGAGGAAGACCGGCACGACGATCGCATCGCCGATGAAGGAGCCGATCGGCTCGACCTCGTCGCGGATGATCGTCGCGGTCTCGGAGGATTTCACCTCCCGCCGCGTCTCCGGCGAGAAGCGCAGCATCAGGCAGAACAGCTGGAACCGCAGGCGCCGGAGCATCCGTTCGCCGAGGATGCCCTTCTGGAGATTGATCCAGAATTTGAAGGCGCCGTTGATCAGCACGAGGCTGAGGAACAGGGTCGAGAGGCCGAGCAACAGCTCGAAGCGGTCGAGCTGGAACCCTTCGAACAGCCGGGTCGTCCCGCCGCCGAGGAACTGGGGCCACGTCACGGTGACGTCGAGGAACGGGACGGTCGGTTCGCCGTGCGCGAAGGCCTTGCCGGTGATCGCGTCGTTGACGATGCGCTTCGGCAGGTCGAGCGAGGCGAAGTAGAACGGCAGCGAGGCCAGAACGAAGGCGCAGATCCGGAGCTGGTCGGCCTTCGAATAGCGCCAGATATAGGGGAACAGCCGAGGCTCAAGCGCGCGCATCGGCTCGTTCCGATGGGCAGCCGTCAGAGCAGAGGTCATACCGGTTCGCCGCCCCCATGCGTGGCCGCAGAATCGATATCGTAGCCGAGGGGTCTGATTTCATCCAATGCAACCGGGAGGGCGCCCCGCGCGGACTCGTGGACCGCCTCGCGGCGTCATGGGATTGTCATATAGGGCGCGGGCTGCCACCTGGGACCGGCTGCAGGGCTGGTCTGCGCGTCCCGCCTCACGGAAATCCGGGTGCCGTGCGGCCTCGAAGCCCGGAATCCCCGCTCGACGCCGTTGCGGAGCCGCCGGTGGCCTTGCTCAAGAGCGCGGGTCCTTATATTGCGACGCAACCACAACGACTCCGTACCTGAACCGGCGCGGACGGCCGCGCCGCGCGGCCGCCAGGGAGCCGGCACAACCCGTTTCGGGCCGCCATGAATCTGCGCAACATCGCCATCATCGCCCACGTCGACCACGGCAAGACGACTCTCGTCGACAAGCTGCTGGCCCAGTCCGGCACCTTCCGCGAGAACCAGCGGGTCGAGGAGCGGGCGATGGATTCGAACGACCTCGAGAAGGAGCGCGGCATCACGATCCTCGCGAAGGCGACCTCGGTCGTCTGGAAGGACACCCGCGTCAACATCGTCGACACCCCCGGCCACGCCGATTTCGGCGGCGAGGTCGAGCGCATCCTGTCGATGGTCGACGGCGTGATCGTGCTGGTCGATGCCGCCGAGGGACCGATGCCGCAGACCAAGTTCGTGGTCGGCAAGGCGCTCAAGATCGGCCTGCGCCCGATCGTCGCGATCAACAAGGTCGACCGGCCGGATGCCCGCATCAACGAGGTCGTGAACGAGGTGTTCGACCTGTTCGCGGCGCTCGACGCCACCGACGAGCAGCTCGACTTCCCGATCCTCTACGGCTCCGGCCGCAACGGCTGGATGGCCGACAGCCCGGATGCCGACCCGTCGGTGGGCCTCGAACCGCTGTTCGACCTCGTGCTCAAGCACGTGCCGCAGGCCAAGACCGAGGAGGGGCCGTTCCGGATGCTCGGCACCCTGCTGGAGGCCAACCCGTTCCTCGGCCGCATCATCACCGGCCGGATCGCCTCGGGCTCGGTGAAGCCCAACCAGTCGATCAAGGTGCTCGACCGCACCGGCAAGGTCGTCGAGACCGGCCGCGTGTCGAAGATCCTCGCCTTCCGCGGCCTGGAGCGGGCGCCGATCGAAGTGGGCGAGGCGGGTGACATCGTGTCGATCGCCGGCCTGATGAAGGGCACCGTGGCCGACACCTTCTGCGACCCGCAGGTCGAGACCCCGATCCAGGCGCAGCCGATCGATCCGCCGACCGTGACGATGTCGTTCATCGTCAACGACAGCCCGCTCGCCGGCACCGAGGGCGACAAGGTCACGAGCCGCATGATCCGCGACCGCCTGTTCAAGGAGGCCGAGGGCAACGTCACGCTCAAGATCGAGGAGGCGGCCGACAAGGACTCGTTCTACGTCTCGGGCCGGGGCGAGCTGCAGCTCTCGATCCTGATCGAGACCATGCGCCGCGAGGGCTTCGAGATCGCCGTGTCGCGGCCCCGCGTCGTGTACGAGCGCGACGAGAACGGCGGTCTGCTGGAGCCGATCGAGGAGGTCGTGATCGACGTCGACGAGGAGCATTCCGGCGTCGTCGTGCAGAAGATGTCCGAGCGGAAGGCCGAGATGCTGGAGATGCGGCCGTCGGGTGGCAACCGCCTGCGCCTCGTGTTCCACGCCCCGACCCGCGGCCTGATCGGCTACCAGGGCGAGTTGCTGACCGACACCCGCGGCACCGCGATCATGAACCGGCTGTTCAAGGCCTACGAGCCCTACAAGGGCGAGATGCCGGGCCGGCGCAATGGCGTGCTGATCTCCAACGACCAGGGCGAGGCCGTGGCCTACGCCATGTGGAACCTGGAGGATCGCGGCCCGATGATGATCGAGCCCGGCTGGAAGGTGTACCAGGGCATGATCGTCGGCGAGCACAACCGCGAGAACGATCTCGAGGTGAACGTGCTCAAGGGCAAGAAGCTCACCAACATCCGCACCACCTCGAAGGACGAGGCCGTGCGCCTCACCCCGCCGATCCGGATGACCCTGGAGCGCTCGCTGGCCTGGATCCAGGACGACGAACTGGTCGAGGTGACGCCGAAATCGATCCGCCTGCGCAAGGCGATCCTCGACCCGAACGATCGCAAGCGGGCCGAGCGTTCGAAGGAGAACGCGGCCTGAGCTGAACGATGGGCAACCGGGCGCTCAGGCCCGGTTGCTGAGGCAGCCCTTATTCCGGATCGCTCTCGGGTCCATCGCACCCTTATGCCGGGCCTCCTCGCTTGGCATGGCGGCACCCGAGAGGTCCGCGTGAACCCCCAGACGACCATGCCTGTCGCGTTGAATGCATCCCCGTCGCCCTTGCCGGCTGTCGGGACGCCCTCCTACCTCGTCGGCCAGGATGGCGAGGGTCATTGGGTGGCCGTCGAGACCGGCGGACGGGCAGGCGGCATCTTCCGTTCGCGCCAGGACGCGATCCGCTACGCCTGCGTCGAGACCGGATGCCGGCCCGACGACGTGAAGCTCGCGGCCGGCCCGATTCCGTTCCGGCTCGCCTGAGCGCGGGCGGCGCTAAGAGCTGCCGGGATCGGTCTCGTCGTTCTGCTTGCCGCCGCTCGCCGGCCCGGCCCCCGGATGACCCTCGGTCTTCTCGTTCGGGTCTTTCACGGCGTCGGGCGCGACGTTCTTCGGCTTCTCGGGCTTCGCGCCCTCATCGTCGCGTTGGCTCATTCCCGATTCTCCCGTTCGGCCCGGTAATGCCCGTCCGCCATTGTCTCGCCGGCGGCGGGGCCGCGGGAGGCCTTCTGGTCCGAGTGGCCGCCGGACGAGCCGCCGACGGCCGGCGGCGACCGCCCGGGCTCGCCGGTGGCGCCCCATCCATCCCGGGGCTCCGGCTGGGGCTTGCCGCCCCCGCCGATGTCGGTGATGGCGGCCTGATCGGCCGTCTGGTGGCCGCCCCCGGCGGGCGGCTCGCCGCGCGACCCGACGGCATCGTCGGGCTTGCGGGTGACGGTCCCGGAATCGCTGGTCGGCCGAGCCATCAGCGTTTCCCGTCATCCTGGCCGACGGCCGCCGTCGCGCGGTCGATCGCCTCGCTCAGCTCCGAGCCACCGCCCGACGTGCCCTTCAGTTTGGCGAGGTTCTCGCGCGGCGTCTCGGCCTCGGTCGCGTCCGTCGCGTCGGAGCCGGGGGTGCCGGAGGCGATCCGCGCGGCTTCCGCGTCGCCCGCCGGGTCCCGCTTCAGGTCCGCCTGCGTACGGGCGGCGAGGCCGATATCCAGCGGCGAGTCCTGGCCGAGATCCTGGCCGTTGCGGTCCGCATCGGCGTCGAAATCCTTCAGCGACGGTCGTTCTGTCTGCCCGGTCATGGCTCGCCTCTCCGTGTCTTCGCGGGACAACGGAGGCGGCGCAGGAGAGTTGCGCGGGCGGGGCGATCGAGCGCGGGCGATGTCCGGCCGTCAGCGCCCGACGATCCGGGGCAGGAGCTTCCCGGCGAGACCCAGCACCGCATCCTCCGCGGCGCCGCGGTCGATCGACCGGGCATCGATCGTCAGGAGATCGCCGTCACGCAGGACGATGGCGGTCGCGCCCGCACCGGTCCCGAAGGCGTAGGACGTGATCCACGCGACCGCCGGGCCGGCCGGCAGGGTCGTGAGCCGGCAATCCGGATTCTTCTTCACACACATCGTTTCCAGAGCGGCCATCGTGGTCTGGCCGGACCGGATCCGGCCTTCGGTCCCGTCCGAGAGGCGCCCGAGTTGGAGCGCGACCGTGGGGGCGCCGTCGCAGCCCGGGCAGGTGAGCAAGAGCTGGTACGGCTGCGCCTGCACGGTGGCGTCCTTGCCGAGCGCCCTGCGGGCGTCTTCGGCGAGCGGCGTCAGATCGTGGACCGCGAAACCCAGCGCCAACGCCGCCTGGGACCAGAGGCTGCACAGGATCACGAGAACACAACGCATCAGGAATCACCGATCGATTACAGGATCGGCGGTAACGGAACGAGGAAGGAAGATCCAGGCTGGACTCGCGGAGACGATCGATCGCGCAGCGTATGCAGGAATACAGGGTTTTTGCTGAAATGACGTGAATATTATATGAGCGTACTTTGTTATAGTATCAGAGCTGTGAATTTATTGGTTTCCGGCGTTTGGCAGGCGCCCAGAGATCGGCCTCGGCGGTGGCAAGCGCCGCGCAAGCGGCACAGGGTGAGCACGCCGAATATCCGCCGGATCCGAACTCGCTTGCCGCCGGCGCCGCACGCGCCCGGAAAGGGTCGCAGGGGAACCGGCGCTACCTGCAAACGGGCGGCCCCGCGCCATTCCGTGTGGCGCGGGGCACCGTGGTGCCCTTGCGGGGACGCGGTCAGCCGATCCCTTCGAACAAGGCCGACGAGATGTACCGCTCGGCGAAGGAGCAGGCGATCGTGACGATGCGCTTGCCCTGGAACTCCGGCCGCTTGGCCAGTTCCAGCGCGGCGGCGACGTTGCCGCCGGTCGAGATACCGCCGGGGATCCCCTCCAGGCGCGCGAGGGCGCGCGAGGTCTCGAAGGCGGTCTGGTTGGAGACCTTCAGTACGCCGTCGAGGATGTCGGTGTGGAGGTTTTCGGGGATGAAGCCCGCGCCGATGCCCTGGATCTTGTGCGGACCCGGCTGGCCGCCCGAGATCACCGGGGAGTCCTCCGGCTCCACGGCGAAGACCTTGAGGTTCGGCAGGCGGGGTTTGAGCACCTCGCCGACGCCCGTCACGGTGCCGCCGGTGCCGACGCCGGCCACGAACGCGTCGAGCTGGCCGCCGGTGTCGGTCCAGATCTCCTCGGCGGTGGTCTTGCGGTGGATCTCGGGGTTGGCGGGGTTCGAGAATTGCTGCGGCATCACCGAGCCGGGGATCTCCTTCAGCAGTTCCTCAGCCTTGGCGATCGCGCCCTTCATGCCCTGGGCGCCGGGGGTGAGCGCGAGCTCCGCGCCCAGGAAGGCCAGCATCTTGCGTCGCTCCAGCGACATCGTCTCGGGCATGACCAGGATCAGGCGGTAGCCGCGGGCCGCCGCCGTGAAGGCCAGCGCGATGCCGGTATTGCCGGAGGTCGGCTCCACCAGCGTGCCGCCCGGCTGAAGCTTGCCGGAGGCCTCCAGCGCGTCGATCATGTTGACGCCGATACGGTCCTTCACGCTGGCGATCGGGTTGAAGAACTCCAGCTTCAGCAGGATCTCGGCGTCGACGCCGTGCTCCTTGGGCAGACGGTTCAGGCGGACCAGGGGGGTGTTGCCGATCGTCTCGGTGATCGAGCCGTAGACACGGCCATGGCCGACCTTCGCCGGCGCGTTGGAGGAATCGGCCATCGCGGAGCTCCTGCTCGTGTTGGGATCGGTGAGATGTGGGTCCGGGCGGACGAGACCAAGCCCCCCGAGCGGGAGGCCCGGATCGGCCCCGGACGAAGAGCTGCGATATCGCGTTGCCGCCCGGGGAGCAATCAGGCTAAGTGCCCATATCAAAAGTTCTTTCTGCTTCCGCGTCGATCTCTGTCCTAACGTGGAACAGCATTGCTGGGTGTTGTTGGACTGATAGAAACTTCTTCTCTCGGTCGGCGCCGGTCCGGCGCGCCCGCGTGATGAGGGTGCTGATGTCGACTCGCGTGCCGCCCTTGAGAATCAGGATGGCGAACCGCCGGGTGGCGCTTCTGGGATTGCTGAGCCTCCTCGCGCCGCGGCCCGTCCGGTGCGACGAGCCCGTCCGCGTGAGCCTGGCCACGGCGACGCCGGGCGGGGGCTTCCCGGCCTTCGGGTCGGCCTTCGCCGACACGATTCGGCGCGCCGACCCGGCGCTGATCATCGAACCCCGACCGAGCGGCGGGTCCGTCGAGAATCTCGGTCTCCTGCAGGCCGGCAGCGTCGATCTGGGGCTCGTGCAGGGGGAATACGCCTATCCCGCCTTCGCTGCCGCCGATGGCGTCACCGTGCTGGCCCCGATGTATCCGACGCCCGGCCTGTTCGTGGTCCCGGCGGGCAGCCCGATCCGTTCGGTGGCGGATCTGCGCGGGCGCCCGGTGGTGCTGGGCACGCACCAATCGGGGCTCACCGTCATGGCCCGCAGCGCGCTGGCCGCCTCGGGGCTCGACCCGCAACGCGATATCCGTCCGATCCTGCTCGATCGCGCGGGCGACGGGCCGGCCCTGGTGCGCGAGGGTCAGGCGGACGCGCTGTGGGGCGGCGGTCTCGACTGGCCGGGCTTCTCCGCCATGGCCCGGGCGCCGGGCGGGGCACGCTTCTTCGGTCCCTCGGAGGCCGGGATCGCGCGTCTGGCGCAGCCCGGCGCCGCAATGAAGCGTCTGACCGTGCCGGCCGGCAGCTTTCCCGGGCAGGCAGAGCCGATCGAGACGGTGGGCTCGTGGAGCTTCGTGCTCGCGCGCCCGGATTTCGACGGGGATGCGGCCGACCGGATCGTCCGCGCGCTCAGCCGCGACGATGCCGCTCCGACGAACCCGAAGACCCTGATCGGGCTCGTGCCGGTGGACCGCATCAATCCGGCCACCGCGCGTTATCTCCGCGCGGCCGGTCTCATCCGGCCGTGACGATGTCCGCGATCAGCGGAACGAGGCGACGCGGCGATCCCGCTTGCGCTCCGTCGCCGGCTGATAGGCGATCTCGGCGTGATGGGTGCAGTATGGCAGGCCCGTGATCGAGCGGGCGCCGCAGAACCGGAATTCCGGCGTGGTCGGATCGCCGAGCGGCCAGCGGCACATGGATTCCCGGAGGTCCATGATGGTGACGCGCTGAGAGACCGGCAGGGGCGTCGGCGTCGACGTCTGGGCCGGGGCGGCGACCGGGAAGTCCGGCGCCGGGCGATGCGTCACGATCGCCACCGGCTCCGGAGCCTGCGTCTCCACCACCGCGATGGCGGTCTCGATCTCGATGACCTTCGCCGTCGGCGCGGCCGCAACGGGGGCTTCCTCTCCGCCCCGGGCGCGCCCCCCCAGACCGAGGCGATGGACCTTGCCGATCACCGCGTTGCGGGTGACGCCGCCGAGTTGTGCCGCGATCTTGCTCGCGCTCTGCCCGTCTTCCCACAGCCTGCGCAGGAGCGCCACGCGATCATCCGTCCAGCCGACAGCCGTTTCCATTGACCCCTCCGCCCCCTGCGGCCCGCGCTGCGCCATGCTCCGGCGCGCGCATTGCGGATCCCGAGGATCCGTCCACCGGCGGAATACGATGCCGAGCGGACCGCGCAGCCTTACCGGGCAGGCCGCACCGCGGTGCGACACCCTGTCCCGTCAGGCCGCGAGGAACCCTAGCGCGGCGCTCACGAACGTTGCAAGGGTGCGCGGCCGCTCCCCGCGGCCCCTGTCCACCGGCAATGCCCGATCGCGTGCCCGATGCCGCTCTCCGGGGCAGCTGCCGTGGGGCGAAGCGGCCGCGGATTTGCGCCGGCAGGCCGAGGTTCTTGCAGGCCCAGGTTCTTGCAGGCCGAGGTTCTTGCAGGCCGAGGTTCTTCACGCTCAGTCTCCGGGTTCGGCGGAGGTGTTCGTTCCAAGCCGATAGCCGCTCTTGCGAGACCACCGCGGCAACGTTGCACAACAGGCCGGCCGCGCATCGGGGTGCGCGGAGGCGGCCTCGCTGGCGCCGGATCCGGTGGGATCGTGACCCGGGCGCAACAGCGGGCAGTTATCAACCCTGTCGGGTGGCCAAGACGGAACGCGCGTCACAGCCAAGCTCGTTTCCTGTGGCACAGTGGCGAAGCTTCACGGATCAGGGTGACGAGATGGGTTTCCGTCGGACAGGCTTGCGAGCGCTGGCTGCGCTCGGGCTGGCGGGTCAGGTTGCGGCCTGCGGCAGCCTTCCGCGCACGCCCTACAGTGCCGAGCAGGCGGCCTTCGCGAGCGTGCCCGGCATACCCGGTGCGCGCGTCTACGCGGATGCCTCGGTGGAGACGATCGCGGAACTCGCCGCCAATCCGCAGCGGCGGAGCAAGGGCTTCACCTATCTGGCACTGTCGGGCGGTGGCGGCGACGGCGCCTACGGGGCCGGCGTGCTCAACGGCTGGACGGCCTCCGGCAAGCGGCCCGAATTCACCCTGGTCTCCGGCGTCTCGACCGGCGCGCTGATCGCGCCCTTCGCGTTCCTGGGGTCGGGCTACGATGCCTATCTGACCGAGTTCTACACCAGCGGTGTCGCCAGCGAACTGGTGGCCTCGCCCAACCTCGCCAATGTGCTGTTCGGCTCGGGGCTCTTCGGCGACGGACGCCTGCGCAACCTCATCGACCGCTACGTCACGCCGGACCTGATCCGGGCGGTGGCCGAGGAGCACGCCAAGGGCCGGCGCCTGATGGTGGTGACCACCAACCTCGATTCCCAGCGGGCGGTGATCTGGAACATGGGCGCCATCGCGGCGAGCGGTGCGCCGAACGCCCGGGAGCTGTTCCGCGACGTGCTGGCCGCCTCGGCCAGCATCCCGGCGGTGTTCCCGCCGCAATTCATCGACGTCACGGCCGGCGACGCCCGCTTCCAGGAGATGCATGTCGATGGATCGGTGGTGACGCCGGTCTTCACCCTGCCGCAGACCCTGCTGCTGCGCGACGGGCGGATCCGCACCGGCGGGAAGGCCGAGATCTACGTCGTGATCAACGGCCGCCTGGAGCCCGATTTCGAGGTCACGAAGGACAACACGCTCTCGATCGTCGAGCGCTCCTTCACGACGGCGAGCCGCGCCCGCTCGCGGGCGACGCTGACGGCGACCTACGCCCTGGCGCGCAACAACGGGATCGGCTTCAACCTGACCTACATTGACGAGGGGGCGCCGAAGGTGCCGGCCTCGAAGGGCTTCGACACCGCCTACATGCGCGCCCTCTACGAGGAGGGGCTGGCGAAGGGCCGGACCGGCACCTTCTGGCAGCACACCGTCCCGGCCGCGCCCACGGTCAGGGAGACGGCGAGCACGCTCGCGAACTGAGCGCGCTCGATCCTGTGCCGCGCGCCGGGCGGCGCGCGGCGGCCGGGCTCACTTGCCCAGGATCTTGGTGACGAGGCGGCCGATCGGCGTCGCCGTGCTGGCGTTCCGGTCGTCGCGGTCCACGGGGCGGTTCTCGTTGCCGAGGAGCTTGGTGACGAGGCGTCCGATCAGGTTCATGGGATGGCCCTCCGGTGTTGCGCCAAAACGGCGCAGCTTTCGATTCAACGGGTGAGGAGCGGGCCGCGTTCCACCCGCCCGGCCCGCCTTCAGACCTGCATCAGCCGGATGTTGTTGGTGTTGCCAGCCGTGTGGAAGGGGATGCCGGCGGCCACCACGATGATGTCGTTCGGCTTGGCGAAGCCCTCTTCCTGCGCGTGCTGGCAGGCCTTCGCGGTCATCTCCTCGTAGGAGTCGACGTCGTCCGTGTGGACGCTGTGGGCGCCCCACAGCAGGCTCAACCGGCGCGAGGTCGCGAGGTTCGGGGTCAGGGCCAGGATCGCGGCGGCGGGGCGCTTCCGGGCGACCCGCGCCGCCGTCGTTCCGCTCGACGTGTAGGCCACGATCGCGGCGGCGTGGACCGCCTCGGCGAGGTCGGCCGTGGCGGTCGCCACCGCATGGGGCGGCGTCTCCTCCTCGCCGGGTTCCGAGGCCGCGACGATCGAGTGGTAGAGCTTGTGCCCCTCAACGCTGCGGATGATCCGGTCCATCATCGCGACCGCCTCGACCGGGTAGCGGCCGGTGGCCGATTCCGCCGAGAGCATCACGGCGTCGGCGCCGTCGTAGATCGCGGTGGCCACATCCGAGGCCTCGGCCCGGGTCGGCGCCGGGGCGTTGACCATGGAGTCGAGCATCTGGGTCGCCACCACAACCGGCTTCACGGCGAGCCGGCAGGCGCGGATCAGCTCCTTCTGGCGGCCCGGCACGTCCTCGTGCGGGATCTCGACGCCGAGGTCGCCGCGGGCCACCATCACGGCGTCGGAGAGCCGGATGATGTCGTCGATCCGCTCCAGCGCCTGCGGCTTCTCGATCTTCGACATGATGCCGGCCCGGTCGCCGATGATCCCCCGGGCCTCGATGACGTCGGAGGGCTTCTGCACGAAGGACAGGGCCACCCAGTCGACGCCGAGTTCGAGCCCGAAGGCGAGGTCGGCCCGGTCCTTCTCGGTGAGGGGCGACAGGTCGAGCAGCGTGCCCGGCAGGTTGACGCCCTTGCGGTTCGAGATCGGGCCGCCGGTCACCACCTCGGCGGTGATCGCGGTGCGCTCCGGGCCAGTGACGCGCACACGCACGCGCCCGTCGTCGATCAGCAATTCCTGGCCGGGCACCACGGCGTCGAAGATCTCCGGGTGGTGCAGCGGGATCGACTGCTTGTCGCCCTCGGCGCCTTCGAGGACGAAGCGCACCCTCTCGCCGGCTTCGAGATCCAGCCGGCCACCCTGCAGCGTGCCGATCCGGATCTTCGGTCCCTGCAGATCCTGCAGGATGCCGATCGGCCGGCCGACCTCCTTCTCAAGGGCGCGGATGGCGGCGTGGACCCGGGCGTGGTCCTCCTGCACCCCGTGGCTGAAGTTCAGCCGGAAGGTGTCGACCCCGGCGAGGAACAGGGCCTTCAGCCGGTCGGGCGCCGAACTGGCAGGCCCCACGGTGGCGACGATCTTGGCGTGGCGGTGACGGCGCATGCGGGTCTCGGCCTCCTGAGGCTATCTCTGGGAATCGAGCCGGGCGATCGGATGCCCCGACGCCGCTCAGATCGGTGCTGGCGGACGCCAGGACGAGGGGAGCGCCGCCGACCGGGAACCTGATCGCGCGGCCGCCCGATTCGGCCGGGCGCTATCTGGACGCCTCGCGGGCGATCCCGGCAAGTCCCGCCTCGAAGACGCCGGCAATGTCGGCGACGGCTTCGGCATCGCTCTTCCCTTCGGCGTCGAAGGTCGCGCTCCAGATCACCGTGGACCCGCTGCCGTTCGGCCGGACCGCCAGCGTCGCGTTGTAGGCGCGCACCGGCAGGGGGCCTTGGATGAAGCCGTAGCTGTAGCTGCGGCCCTCCGCGTCGCGGTCGGTCTCGACCTCGACGATCGTGCCGAGGCCGCCCTTCACAACCAGACCGCGGATCTGCGCGCGGATGCCGTCATCGTCGTCGTCGGCCGACAGGATGCAGCGCTCCACCTGCGGGTGCCAGAACTGGATGGCGCAGAAATCACCGATCAGCGCCCAGACCGCATCCGCGGGGGCAGGGATGTCGCGGCTTCGCGTGACCTCCAGGGCGTAGGCCGGGCCGACCGCGAGCAGAGCCGCACCGATCGTCGCGAGGGTTGTCCGCTTCATCCGTCGTTCTCCTTCAACCCTGCCGGAAGGAGGATGCCCGGCCCATCCTCCATCCGGCAGGGTCGCGCGATCATGTTGGCGCGACGCTGCCGCCACAAAGCCGCCGGGCCCGCCCCTGGAAGCCGCCCCGACCGGCCGGGTATGATAGCGCCCCGACCGATCGCCAGCGTTCAACCGCCGATGAGCAGCCCGATACGCCTCCGCCTGGGAATCCGCGCCGCCGGCCTCGCCTGTGCCCTGGCGCCGACCCTCGCCGCCGCGGCGCCCGACGCATCCGCGCCGATGCCCCCACCTTTCGAGATCTGCCGCGCCGACCTGATCGCCTGGGCTGCCTCGCAGGCCGTGCCGCAGGGCCTCGCCGAAGCTCAACTCGGCAGCCTGACGCCTGATCCCGACGTGCTGGCCGCCACCACGAGCCAGGGCGAGTTCGTCAGGCCGCTCTGGGACTACATCGAGGCCAGCATCACCCCGGCGCGCATCGAGGCCGGCCGGGCCAAGCTCGCCGAGCAGACCGAGACCTTCGCGGCGATCGAGGCGCGCTACGGGGTCGATCGCCACATCCTGGCGGCGTTCTGGGGCGTGGAATCGAACTTCGGCGCAGTGCTCGACAACCCCGCCATCGTGAAGCCGGTGGTGCGCTCGCTCGCGACCCTCGCCTGCGGCGATCCCGCCCGCGCGCCCTACTGGCGCAACGAGCTTTCGGCCGCGCTCCAGATCCTCGCCTGGAACCAGGCGCCGCTCGACCGGATGCCCGGCGGCCTCACCGGCTCCTGGGCGGGGGCCACGGGCCACACCCAGTTCATGCCGAGCGTCTACCAGCGCGACGCGGTCGATTTCGACGGCGACGGCAAGCGCGACATCTGGACCTCGGTGCCGGACGCCCTGGCCTCGACGGCGCATTACCTGCGCGCGCACGGCTGGAAACCCGGCGCGGGCTGGGGCACCGAGGCGCTCCTGCCCGAGGGCTTTGACGCCGCCCTGGCCGACGAGACGACGCTCCGAAGCCTCGCAGCGTGGCGGGCGCTCGGCGTGCGGCCCGCCCGACCAGCGGCTTTCCCGGACGAGGCCGCGGAGGCCACACTGATCCTGCCCGCCGGGATCCGCGGGCCGGCCTTCCTGCTGCGGCCGAACTTCGCGGTGATCCTGCGCTACAACACGGCGCTCGCCTACGCGCTGACCGTGGCGCTGCTGTCGGACCGCCTGCGCGGCGATCCGGGCCTCGTCCGCGATTGGCCCCGGGGCGACCGGGTGCTCACCGGAGATGAGCGGCGCGACCTGCAGACCCGTCTGATCGAGCGTGGCTTCGCCACCGGCGGCGTCGATGGGAAGATCGGCCCGAAGACGCGGGCGGCGTTGCGCGCCTTCCAGGGCTCGGTCGGGTTGCCGGCCGACGGCTATGCCGACGCGGCACTGCTGGAGCGGATCCGGGGGGCGCCTTGAACCGGAATCCGGTCGGCTCGACGGGACGGGGCAGGTTTCGAGCCCGTGCTGCTGATCAGGCGCCGCGAGCATGTCTTCAAAAGCGGAAACGTCTGTTCGCCTCGACGTCAGCGCGGGCCACCGGATCTCGCATGATCAATTGTAGCGCGCGTGCCACACCCGAACGCGGAGGGGTGGGTTTTTACAATGCTTCCAGAAGCCCCCTAAGGCTCATTGAAATTGTTATAAACAAGGTCGGTTCGCCTCGCCTCGCGTAAGCTTGACCGTTTGTGTTTCCGGATCGTAACCGACGCGCACCGATCAAGGTTGGTTCGCGTCCGTGGCTGTTTCGCCTGCAACATCCAAGACCAAAAGCGTGCTCTTTGCGTCGACCGCGCTCGTGTTCATGGCGCAATCCGGCTCGCTGACCGGCTTCGGTCCGAGTTCTGCTTTCGCACAGCTTGCAGCCGATGCTCCGATGGAGGTGAAGCTCGACGAATTGTCGGTCGCCGGAAGCGGCGGGCCGCCCAGCACGGTGGACGGCTATCGCGCCAGGAACAGCATCAGCGCGACGCGTACCGACACGCCTCTGCGCGAAGTCCCGCAGACCGTCGTCGTCGTGCCCGATCAGGTGCTCACCGACGCGGCAGCAACGCGCGTCGATACGGCCCTCGACCTCGCGGGCGTGGGACGCGCGAACAATTTCGCGGGCCTTGGGCTGACCGAAGTCACGATCCGCGGCTTCAACACGGGCGAGTTCTTCCGCAACGGGTTCCCGATCAATCGTGGCTACCCAAACTCGCCCGACGTCGTCTCGATCGAGCGGATCGAGGTCCTCAAGGGTCCCTCGGCCTTCCTCTACGGCCGCGGCGATCCCGGCGGCACCTTCAACATCGTCACCCGGCAGCCGGTCGCCGAACGCTCCCTCGCAATCGGAACTCAGTTCGGCAGCTTCAACCAGAAGCGCACCACCTTCGATGCAACGGGCGCCCTCGACCAAGAGGGGCAGGTGCTTGCCCGCATCACGGGCGCCGTCGAGGACAACGGCAGCTTCCGGGATTTCGTGCGGGGCGACCGCTACGACCTCGCGCCCGTGATCGCCTGGAAGCCGTCGGCCGATACCACCATCACGCTGGAGGGCGAGGTGCTGAGCACCGCCGCGACCTTCGACCGGGGTCTCGTGCCCATCAACGGCAACCTGCGTGCCGTGCCGCGCAATCGCGTCATCGGCGAGCCTGGCATCCCGCCGGTCCGCGTCGACGATGCGCTCGGCCAGCTTCGCATCGAGCACCGCCTCGATCCGGATTGGGTGGTCACTGCCGGGGCCCAGGCGCGCGGCGGCCACTTCTACGGCGACGGTGTGGGCGCCGTGAACGTGCTCGGCGACGGCCGAACCCTGCGCCGCACCGACGAGCACCGCGACCTGAGCTGGTCCGACCTCGACCTTCAGTTCAATCTCGCGGGCAAGTTCGAGACCGGCCCCTTCCGCCACACCCTGCTGATGGGCCTCGAATACGACAGCTACCGCTACCGGGAGATCTTCAACCGCTCGAACGCGAACGCCAACCCCTTCGCCCTCGACCTGCTCGAGCCCCATTACGGTCAACTTCCGCTGCCGCCGCTCGGCTCGATCACCAACTTCCTCCAGAACATCCAGAGCTACGCGGGCTACATCCAGGATCAGATCGACATCACGCCGCGTCTCCATGCCCTCCTCGGCGTGCGCGTCGAGGATCTCGGCCTTGTCTCGACCGACTACCGCACCGGTCGCACCACGAACCTGCAGGGGACGGTCGCGACCCCGCGGTTCGGCCTCGTCTACGATCTGACCGACTGGGTCTCGCTCTACGGCGATTACGGCCGCTCCTTCCTTCCCAACACCGGGACGGACCGCTCGGGACGCCCTTTCGCCTTTCAACAGGGCGAGGGCTACGAGGCCGGCGCGAAGCTCAGTTTGCTCGACGGCACCCTCAGCGCCACCGCGGCCGTGTTCGACATCTGGCGCACGAACGTCCTCACCGCCGATCCGGTCGATCCGAATTTCAGCGTCGCGGCCGGCATCGTGCGTAGCCGAGGCTTCGACCTGACCGTCGCGGGTGAGCTCGCACCCGGATGGCGGGTGTTCGGCACCTACACGCATGTCGACGCCTCCGTCGCGCACGACAACACGCTGCCGATCGGGACGCGGCTCGCCAACGTTCCCGCCGACAGCTTCGCCGTGCAGAGCGTTTACGAGTTCCAGGGCGCCGCGTTGCGTGGCCTCGGCCTCGGCGGCGGCGTGATGCATGTCGGCCAGCGTGTCGCCGGCACTGCGCTCTCGACCTTCAAGCTGCCGGAATACACGGTGTTTAACCTGATTTCTTACTACTGGATCACGCCGGGAGTTCGGATCTACCTCAGTATCGACAACCTATTCGACGCAATATACTACGATCGCGCGTTCCAGAACCGCTACGCTACGCCGGGTGCCCCCCGAACCGTGATGGGCGGTGTCGCGGCGCGCTTTTGACACATGACTGTCGCGGGGCGGAGACTCTGCGGTCCACATGGGGGCCAGGCGGTGACGTCCGCTTCCATCCCTGCTCGTCCGGTCGCGCCCCACCGACGCGGACACCGTCGCGGAACCCGTGAGCAGGTCGGAAACGGCCTGGCTCCACTCAGGCCAGGAAGGCCGGCTCGTCCCGGGCGAGCACCCGCTTGACGCTCTCCAGGTGCAGCCGGGCGCTCTCGGCGCGGCCGGCCGCCTCCTGGGCCGCCACGTGCTTCACGATCGCCTCGGGCACGACCTTCAGGGTCCGCCCCGTGCTCAGCGCCAGCACCTGCGCCTGCGCGGCGCGCTCCAGATAATAGAGGTCGTCCCAGGCCTCCGCGATGGTCTCGCCGAGCACCATCACGCCATGGTTCTTCAGGAACACCACGTCGGCCTCCCCGGCGCTGGCGGCGATCCGCCGGCCCTCCTCGGAATCCAGCGCCAGCCCGTTGTAATCCTCGTCCACCGCGATGCGGCCGTAGAAGCGCAGGGCCGTCTGGCCGGCCCAGAGCAGGGGTTGCCCCTCCAGCATGGCCAGAGCGGTGGCGTAGGGCATGTGGGTGTGGAAGGCGGCCCGGGCGCGGGGCTTCAGCCGGTGCAATTCGGCGTGGATGTGGAAGGCCGTGGCCTCGGGCTGGCCATCGCCCTCCACCACGTTGCCGTGGAAGTCGCAGAGCAGCAGGCTCGACGCGGTCACCTCCGCGAAGGCGAGGCCGTAGGGATTGACCAGGAACAGGTCGGGCCGCTCCGGCAGGACCGCCGAGAAATGGTTGCAGATTCCCTCTTCGAGCCCGTTGCGCGCGGCCCAGCGCAGGCAGGCGGCGAGGTCGATCCGGGCTTTCCGCACAGTGTCCGCATTCAGCGGCTCGTTGCTGCGCGCGGGCGGTGTGCCCGGGGCGGTGACCGCGTGAGCCATGCGTGAAGGGCCTTTCTCGTCGTCGTCCCGGCCGGGGCGCCGGCCGCCCCGGCCATAGCGCGTCGCGGTCTCAGACGCGACCGTCGGCGACGCCACCGACGAGGTTGAGGCCGAGCAGGAAGTCCGAAGCGAATTCGGTGCGCACCACCGGCTCCCGCGCCACCGGCTCGCTTAAGACGTCGCGCTCGGCCCGGCGCGCGGCCACCGCCTCGGCGACCGAGACCTGCCGGAAGGCGATCCGCGCCCCGCCGCGCGCCTGGGCGAGGCGGCCGAAATCGGGGCCGATCACGGTCGCGATCTTGGGATAGCCCCCGGTCGATTGCCGATCGGCCATCAGCACGATCGGCAGCCCGTTGCCGGGCACCTGGATCGCCCCCATGGCGACGCCGTCGGAGACGATGTCGTGGCCTCGGGCGTGGGTCAGCGGGGTGCCGTCGAGGAAGCAGGCCATGCGGTCGCCCCGTGGCGAGACTGTCCAGGGGCCGGCCAGGAAGGCCGCGATCTGGTCGGCGGCGAAGTAATCGTCCTGCGGGCCGAGCACCACGCGGATCACCCGCGGATCCCGGTCCAGCCAGGGCGCGATGAGGCGGTGCGGGGCGACGGCGCCGAGCCGGGCTTCCGCGACCGGCAGACGATCGCCGGCGGCGAGCCCGCGCCCGTCGAGGCCGCCGAGGCCCGAGCGGGTGTGGGTCGCGGTCGATCCGATGACCGGCGCCACCGCGATACGGCCGTTCACCGCCAGATAGCCCCAGGCGCCCGTCTCGCCCGCCCGCACGACGAGCGTCCGGCCGGGCTCCAGGGCCAGCGCGACGGCATCGGGCAGCGCCGCGCCGTCCAGGGCGATCCGGAAGCCCGGCGCGATGAGCGCGATCCCGATCGCGCCGCCCTCCGCGGCGAGCGTGACGCCGCCCGTCGAGATCTCGACGGCGGTGGCGTCAAGGGGATTGCCGGCCGCCCGGTTGGCGGTGGCGTGCATCAGCGGGTCCATCGGCCCCGCCGCGGTGATGCCGTAGCGCAGATAGCCGTGCCGGCCGCCATCCTGCAGGGTCACGCCCGGACCCGCGGCCTCGACGCGGAGCGCCGTCATGCCCGGGACTCCCAGCGGCGGGCGACCGGCTCGCCGGTGGCCTCCCGGGCCGACAGCGCGTCGAAGGTCGCGGCATCGACGGGTTCGAAGCGGATCAGGTCGCCCGCGCCGACGAAGAAGCTCGGATCGCGCTCCGGCGCGTAGAGCCGGGCCGGGGTGGCGCCGATCACGTACCAGCCGGTGGGCATCGGCACCGTGGCGACCGCCGCGAGCCCGCCGCCGATCACCACGGCGTTGGCCGGGTGGGGCGGACGCGGGCTCGCCCGGCGGGGCACGGCCAGAACCTCCGGCAGGCCGCCGAGATAGGCGAAGCCCGGCGCGAAGCCGTACATGTAGACCCGGTAGGTCGCCCCCGCATGGGTCGCCACGACAGCGTCGGGCGAGAGGCCGGTGCGCTCGGCCACCTGGGCGACGTCCTCCCCGTGCGGGGCGTCGTAGCAGCAGGGCAGCGTCCAGAGGGTGGTGGCGGCCGCGCGCCGGGTCGCGCCTTTCGCGAGGGTCCGGACCCGTTCGGCGAGCACCGCCCGGTCGAGTACCAGCGGATCGTAGTGCAGCATCAGGGAGCGGTAGGTCGGCACGCGCTCGCGCAGGCCCTCCGGCGGGTCGGCGCCGAGGGCGTCGTCCAGCGCCAGCACCCGGTCGCTGATCGCGGGATCGACCGTGCTCCCGAACTCGACCACGAGCGCGGCCTCGCCCGCATCGAGGAGCCGGGGTTCGTCCGCGGATGCGATCACGGCCGGAACGGCGCCAGCGTCACCCCGGCACCCTCCAGCCGGTCCCGGACCGAGCGGGCGGTGGCGACCGCGTGGGCCGAGTCGCCGTGCACGCAGATCGAGCGGATCGGGGTCGGCAGTTCCTTGCCCGAAGCCGTCAGGATGATTCCGTTCTGGACCATGCGCAGGATCCTATCGGCCGCCTCTGTCGGATCGGTGACGAAGGCGCCCGGCTCGCCGCGGGGGATCAAGAGCCCCGCTTCGGTGTAGCCGCGGTCGGCGAAGATCTCCTGATGGACCTCGAGCCCCGCCGCCTCGCCCGCCTGGACCTGGGCGCTCAGCGCGATGGCGAGCAGCGCCAGCCCGGGATCGACCGCCCGGACGGCCCGCGCCACGGCGTCGGCGACGGACCGGTCCTCCGCGGCGAGATTGCCCAGCGCCCCGTGCGTCTTCACGTAGGTGAGGCGGTGGCCCGCATAGGTGGCGAGGGCCTGCGCGGCACCGACCTGATAGGCCACCAGCCGCTCGATCTCCCCCGGGCTGAACGGGATGCGGCGCCGGCCGAAGCCCCAGAGGTCCGGGAAGCCCGGATGGGCGCCGACCGCCACGCCGCGCGCCTTCGCCAGGGCGAAGGTTTTCGCCATGATCTCGGGATCGCCCGCATGCAGGCCGCAGGCGACGTTGGCGGATGTGACGATGTCGAGGATCGACGCGTCGTCGCCGCAGCTATAGGCGCCGTAGCCTTCGCCGAGATCGGAATTCAGGTCCACACGCGTCACCGGATCGGCTCCTTCGCAACGCCCTTGCGCCGCCGGTCGTGAGCCGACTCGCGCCTTCGATGAGAGGCCCCGCGGGACTCATTGAGCAGGCCGACAGCGAGTGCAAGGGCGATGCCGAACCGGCGTGGCGGGTGAGAGGGGTGGGGATCTCCGTCGAACCCGGCTCCCCGCAGATTCTTCGGGGAGGCGCGATGGTCGAGATATTCGGTCGTCAATGCGCGCGAATTCTCTGGTTGTGCGCGGCAAAACGAAGTTTCGGGCATGCGTGCTGGAACTACCGGGTCGATTTGGCAATTAGCGGTGAGTTAAATCTTCGGAGGAACGTTCATGAAGGTCACACGCTTGGCCGGCGCCGTCGCGCTCCTGGCCCTCGCGGCCAGTCCCGCCCTCGCGGCCCCGTGCGCGACCGGGACGACGATGCCCAAGACGCCGGATCAGCACGCATCCAATCCCAAGAGTTCGGACGTCGACAAGTCGAGCAAGAACCTCGCCGGCGGGAATCAGCCCGCGTCGCCCGGCACGGTCGGCGCCATGAACAACGCGGGCGCCACGCAGACGGCGGACCGCGAGTCGAAGACGACGCCGGGCGCGAAGTCGAACAGCACCGATCCGGGCGCGGCGAACCTCGCCGGCGGCCAGCAGCCGGCTTCCCCCGGCACCGTGGGCGCGATGAACAAGGCGGTGGCCGATCGGGATACCGCCCCGGTCAAGGCTGACGGCTGCTAAGTCACAGCACCGACGGCCAGTCGGACGAGAGCCCGCCTCGCAGCGCCGAGGCGGGCTTTTTGATGCGAGCAACGGGTCCTGCATTCGGGACCCGTCGCATCATCCGAAGGGCGTCCTCCGGCTGCCTCCATCCCCGGCCTTCGACCGCGACCGAGTTTGAGCCAAGCCCATCCGGGTGTATCTGGCATCTAAACCGGGATATTTCGGCAATAGGAGGGGCATGACGTGGGTGTGCGAGGGCCCTTGATCGTCGCAGGCGTGCTGATCCTGGCGATCGGCGCGGCCATCGCGGCGCCCGACGCGATCCTCCCTGCCCGGGCGGCCCCCTACCTCAAGGACCTGCGCACGCAGCTCGAAGCCTTCCTGCCCGACCTGCGCCGGGCGCCCGTGGCCGAAGCGCGCCTGCCCCCGCCGCGCACCGCCATCGAGGATGGGCGTACCTTCGTCCGGTTGACCGACGCCGAGCGGGCGCGGATCGGGCTCGTCACCGAGACGCGGCCGGCCGTGCTCCACCGGCAGGAACTGACCGCCTACGGCACCGTCCTCGATATCGCGCGCATCACCGAACTCGCCAACAGCTACGCGGGCGCCGTCGCGGCGCTTCAGACCGCCCAGGCGCGGGTCGAGGTCTCGGCCAGCGCGGCCCGCCGCGCGCGCAATCTCGGCGCCGGGGTGGTGGCGGTCGCCCAGATCGAGACCGCCGAGGGCACGCTGCTCACCGATCGCGCCGCCCAGACGGCCGCCGAATCGCAGGTGCGCACGCTCAGCGCCACCGCACGGCAGGAATGGGGCCCGGTGCTCGGCAAGGCGATCATCGACCGCGCCCCCCTGGTGACCCGCCTGATCGAGCGCGCGGATTTCCTGGTTCAGGTGACGCTGCCGCCTGGGGAAAGCCTCGCGACGCCGCCCCAGTCCGCTTCAGCCGAGGTGCCGCCGCAGAGCGAGCGGGTCGCCCTGCGGCTGGTCTCGGCGGCGACCCGGACCGATCCCCGCATCCAGGGGCAGAGCTTCTACTATCTCGTCTCCGGCGAGAGCGGCCTCCTGCCCGGCACCAGCACCATGGCGTTCCTGCCGGCCGAGCGATCGGTTCGCGGCGTGCTCGTCCCCGAGGACGCGGTGGTCCACGGGGAGGGGGGGACCTGGGTCTATCGCGGCGCGGGCGATGGCGCCTACGTGCGGCACCCGATCCGGCCGGACGCGCCGTTGTCGGCGGATTCCTTCGTGGTCGAGGATCTGCCGGACGGCGCCGAGATCGTGCTGCGGGGCGGGCAAGCGCTCCTGTCCGAGGAGATGAAGAGCCGCATCCGCGTGGTGGGTGACGACGATGACTGAGCCCGCCGCGGAGGCCGGCCGCTTCGGTCCGCAGGCCGCCCTCGTCGGCTTCGCCGTCCGGCAGCCGCGCGTCGTGCTGGCTTTGGCCTGCGCGCTCCTGGTCTTCGGCCTCTACGCGCTCGCGGGCGCCCGCTACGACGTGTTTCCCGAATTCGCGCCCCCGACCGTGACGGTCCAGACCGAGGCGCCGGGGCTCGACTCGGAGCAGGTCGAGGTGCTGGTCACCCAGCCGGTCGAGGTCGCGGTCGGCGGCCTGCCCGGTTTGGAGACGCTGCGCTCGACCTCGATCCAGGGCCTGTCGGTGATCACCGCGGTGTTCAAGGCCGGCAGCGACGTCGACCGCGTGCGCCAGCGCGTCAACGAACGGCTGGCGGCGCTGGCGGGGCGCCTGCCCGACGGGGTGGCGGCGCCCGCGATGACGCCGCTCACGTCCTCGACGCTCACGGTGCTGCTCGTCGGGCTCACCGCCGCCAAGCGCGACGCCATGGACCTGCGCCACGTGGCGGAATGGACCGTGCGCCGCCGCCTTCAGGCGGTGCCGGGCATCGCGCAGGTGTCGCTCTATGGCGGGGCGGTGCGCGCGCTTCAGGTCCAGATCCGGCCGGACGACCTGATCCGCTACCAGATCGGCCTCAACGACGTGCTGGCGGCCGCCCGGAAGGCCACCGGCGTGCGCGGCGCCGGCTTCGTCGATACGCCGAACCAGCGCGTGCTGCTGCGGACCGAGGGGCAGTCGCTCACCCCGGAGGCCCTGGGGCAGACGGTGCTGCACAACGATGGCGGCCCGAGCGTGCTGCTCTCGGACGTGGCGACGGTGACGGCCGCCCCGGAACCCGCGATCAGCGCCGCCCTGGTGGATGGCACGCCCGGCGTCCTGCTGATGGTCGGCGCCCAGGTCGGCGTCGATACGCGGGCGGTGACGGCCCGCCTGGAAACCGCCCTCGACGAGCTGCGCCCGGTCCTGCAGCGGGAGGGGGTCGCGCTGCGGGCCGACCTGTTCCGGCCGGCGAATTTCGTGGATGTCGCCACCGGCAACGTCCTCCAGGCGCTCGCCCTCGGCGGGGTGCTGGTGGTGATCGTGCTGCTGGTCTTCCTGGCGGACTGGCGCGCGGCGCTGATCAGCGCGACGGCGATTCCCCTGTCGCTGATCGCGGCCGCGCTCGCCCTCCAGGCCTGGGGCGAGAGCCTCAACACCCTGACGCTCGGCGGTCTGGCGCTCGCCATCGGCGAAGTGGTCGACGACGCGGTGATCGGCGTTGAGAACGCGTCCCGCCGGCTGCGGGCCGCGCGGGCCGAGGGGCGCGGCGGCGCCCGGGTGGTGCTCGGCGCCATGCTGGAGGTGCGCAGTTCGGTCGCCTACGCGACGCTCGCCGTGCTGCTGATGTTCCTGCCGGTCCTGGCGCTCACCGGGGTGGCGGGACGCCTCTTCGGACCGCTCGCGCTCGCCTATATCGCCGCGGTGGTCGCCTCGCTCCTCGTGGCGCTCACGGTGACGCCGGCCCTCGTGCTGCTCCTGCTCGGCGGTCGTTCGGCCCCCGGCGAGGCGCCGCGCGAGCCCCCAGTCGTGCGCTGGAGCCGGGCGGGCTATCTCGGGCTGCTGGCGCGGATCGGCCGGGTGCCGCGGCTCGCGATGCTGGCGAGCCTCCTGGTCACCCTCGGCGGTGCCGCCATCCTGCCCACCCTCGGGGCGGTGTTCCTGCCCGACCTCCGCGAGGGCCACATGATCCTGCACATGGTGGCGGTGCCCGGAACCGCCCTGCAGGAATCGCAGCGCCTCAGCGGTCTCGTCACCGCCGACCTGAAGGCGATCCCGGGGGTGCGGGCGGTCGCCGCCCAGATCGGGCGCGCGGAGGCCGGCGAGGATACGGCGGGGCCGCATTACAGCGAGATCCATATCGACCTCGAGCCCGGCCTCGACGGGGCCGCCCAGCGCCAGGTCGAGGCCGCGATCCGGACGCTGATCGCGGGCTTTCCCGGCGCGGCCTTCTCGCTGAAGTCCTTCCTGACGGAGCGCATCGAGGAGACGGTCTCGGGCTTCACCGCGCCGGTGGTGATCAACGTGGTCGGCAGCGATCTCGACCGGATCGAGGCCGCCGCGCGCTCGGTCGCCCGGGAACTCGCCGAGGTGAAGGGCGCCCGGGACGTGCAGCAGGCTGCGCCGGCCGGCCTGCCGCAGGTCACCGTGGCCCTGCGTCCGGTGGATCTGCGGCACTGGGGGCTCGACCCGGTGGAGGTGCTGGAGGCCGTGCGCACCGCCTATCAGGGCGACGTGGTCGGCCAGAGCTACCGGGGCAACGCGGTGGTCAACGTGCTGGTGATCCTCGACGCGCAGGTGCGGGGCCGCCTCAGCGCGGTCGGCGATCTGCCGCTGCGGGCGCCCGGCGGACGCTACGTGCGCCTGTCGCAGGTCGCCGACGTCTACGAGAGCGCCGGCCGCTATCAGGTTCAGCACCTCGGGGCGCAGCGGATGCAGGCGGTCACCGCCAACGTGGCCGGTCGCGACGTGGCGTCCTTCGTGGCGGCGGCCAAGCGCAAGATCGCCCGCGAGGTCCGGCTGCCGGAGGGCGTCTACGTGACCTTCTCGGGCGCCGCCGAGGCGCAGGCGGCCGCCCGGCGCGATCTCCTGTTCCATGCGGCGCTCGCGGGGTTCGGCATCGTGGTGCTGCTCGCGATCGTCACGGGATCGGCGGCGAACCTGATGCTGGTTCTCGTGAACCTGCCCTTCGCCTTCGTGGGCGGTGTCGCGGCCGCCGCGCTGACCGGCGGCGTGCTGTCGCTGGGCTCGATCGTGGGCTTCGTCACCCTCGCGGGTATCTCGCTGCGCAACAGCGTGATGATGATCGCCCATTACGAGCAGATGGTGAACCGGGACGGCCGCCCGTGGAACGCCGCCACCGCCGCCGAGGGCGCGGCCGACCGGATGGTGCCGATCCTGATGACCTCCCTGGTCACCGGCCTCGGCCTGCTGCCGCTCGCCCTCGGCGCGGGCGAGCCGGGGCGGGAGATCGAGGGGCCGATGGCGCTCGTGATTCTCGGCGGACTCGTCAGCTGTACGATCCTGAATCTTCTGATGCTGCCGGTCCTGGCCGAGCGCTTCGCCCGCTTCCGTCCGGCCACCGTCGAGGATCGTGTGCCGATGGTCCTGCGCTCCTGAACGCCGCGACCGCATCAGGCCGCGCGGCTGAGCATCGATGGCAAAGCCAAAGTCTTGACTGGACCGCCAGGACGATCGGGGCGAAGATCCTGCGAGGCCTGCGAAACAGGATCGGTCAGGAACGCTGCGTCTTCAGACGGACATCAGGGCGATTGCCGGGATCGTGAACGCTGAGAGCCGGCCCGATCGCGTTGCCATGGAGCGGCTCAAAGCCTTTTTGAACGCGCTCTCTTGCGCCGGACCGGCCTCCACTTCAGCGGAGAGCGCTCTGAGCTTGGTAAGACAGCAAATCGAAGCGCGCAGGGCGCTCCGCGGTTGGAAGACGAAGACTTTTTCCAAGATACTCGGTCTTCCGCTCCTGATTGTCTTGCGACGATATTGATTTCCATTGGTCCGTCGGGATGGCGGTCGCCCGAATATGAAGCCGGACCGGCAACCTGAGGGTGCCGTACCGGTCGAGAACCCCCGGGGCCCTTTGGCGACGAAGATTAATTGTGGTTAGGAGGAGCTTATGAAAAGCTAGTAATGGAATACACGATTAACGGCTCATTAACCATGTCTATGTCTTTATCCTGCCATGTTCGCCCCGGGAAAGGCAGCAATGAGCATGATCGCGGCGCCCACAGCCTCTTGGTCCCACATCCTGACGCAGGTCGCGGAAAGTCTGGACCGCATCTCCGAGAAGCCGTCTGCGGAGATCCTAAGGCTTAAACCCGGCACCGGTCCCGGCGAGATGCCGGCGCTGCGCCTGAGCCTCGACACCGAAGACGCCCAAGCTGCCGTGAGGCCGGAGCCCGCCGTCAACGACGCTGAGCCTGTCCCGGCCAGCCTGGCGGCCGCGACGGAAGCGTCGAGACAGGCCCCGACATTCTCCGAAGCCCAGACCGATGCGGTCTCGGACTGGATGACGACCCTCGACATCATCAACGGCATGGTCGGCCTCGCCGACGAGCAGAAGAAGCGCCTTCGCGAGCAGAGCGCCTCCCACGAGGTGCTGATCGAGACCCTGCAGCGCGAGCTGAAGGAGACCCAGCAGCGGCTCCAGCTCTCCGAGATGCGCGCCCATGAGATCCAGACGCGGGCCGATATCCGCCTCCAGCGCGTCCAGGCGGATGCGGATGCGCAGGTGGAGGAGATCCGCGCCGAGGCGGAGGCGCGGGTCCGCACGCTCCAGGCCGAGGCTGAGGCCTGGGTCCGTGCGGCCGAGGAGCAGGTGCGGGTCGCCGATCTGCGCGCCTACACGGCCGAGAAGTGGCTCTCGCGGATCGACGCCGCGGCCAAGACGCTCCTGCTCGGCGGCCATATGGGCCAGATCCAGGCCGAAGGCTGAGAACGAGCGTCCGGACACCATCGCTCCCGCCCCGGCTTCAGGATCGACCATGGACCAGTCAAGACGGATCGAGTCTGACCCTGTGGGCCCTGCGGTTTCGGGCGAAGACGACGCCAGGCCCGCGGGCAGAGCCGAGGCCAAGGTGGTCGTTCTGGGTTCGGTGGCGACGGGCGCGAAATGGTCGAGCCTGCTCGATCGGGTGCGGGGCGCGGCGCACTACATCCGCGAAGTCGAGGATCGGGCGCAGGATTACGAGATACGGGTCCAGGAACTGGTCGAGCAGGTGCGCGCCGACCTTCGGGACGCCGACGCGAAGGTCCGTGCCGCCGAGCAACGCACCGATGCGGCGCAGGCGGAGGCGGCGCTGCTGATCCGGGCCGCGGATGAGCGCGCCCGCCTCGCGGAGGAGCGTGCCGCCTCGGCCGAGGAATGGCTGCGGCGGATTTCCGAGACGATCGAGTCCGAATTCGTCGTCGAGCCTGCCGCGCGCAGGACCGGCACATCGGGCTCCTGAGAACGATGCGCACGGCCCCCGGTCCGCCGGAGAAGCCGGATTTCGGACGAGGCGCGACGGGCGTTCCGCGAGACCACCTGTCGCGAAAACACCTGACGCGAAAACATTTGGCGCGGGATCGACCGGCCGCCGTCTGAGACACGTACGGGCAGAAGGGAATGGCGATGCCAGCGATGGACGAGGCGTTCTGGGCCAATCTCGATGCGCACATCGTCGCGCAACGGCCGGATGGCCAGGACAAGCCGCCGGCGCCCGTCCAGGCTGCCCCGGTCCCCGCCGTGGCGGGCGAGGCCTCGCCCGCACCCCGTCGGGTCGCCTCCGACTGGACCGGCGTGCTCGACACCCTGACGGCGGCCAAGAGCGCCGCCCAGCAACAGGAAGCGCGCCTGCGCGAACAGGCCGCCGAGCAGGACGCCCTGATTCAGGAGCTGAAGCGTTCGCAGCAGGAGGTGCGCGCCTACGAGCAGTTGCTGCGCGAAGTCCAGGCCCAGGCGGATGCCAAGGCCAACGAACTCCGCGCCCGGGCCGAGGCGCAGATCGGGAAGGTTCAGGCGGAGGCTGCCGCGAAGCTGCAGGCCATGGAGGCGCGAGCCCAGGCCGCCGAGCGCCGCGCCGAGGCCGCCGAGGGTTGGCTGGTGCGGATCGAGCAGGCGAGCCGGGACTTGGTGCCGGGCGAGCGTCGGGCCGCAGCCTGAAAGGCGTCGATCGGCGAGTCGGCCCCGTGCACGCCCCCGGCCTCCATGTGGAGCGACATCGTCCGACCGGATTTTCAGTCCGACGGGCCGCGGCCGGCCGGAATGGGGGATCCGGGATTGGGAGCGGGGCGCCGCGCCCGGGTCCCGCCTCCGCTTGGCTCCGCCGACCGCTCCTGGCTTTGCCGCTCGCGCTGACACTCGGCGGCTGTACGATGGTTCAGGCGGATCCGGTCGATCGGACCGCAATCCCGTCGCTCTCGCCGATCAAGGCGTCCCTGCCGCGTGCGGGCGCGGCCGAAGCCGCCGATGATGCGGCGTGGCGCCTGCGGCTGACGCGCCTGTAGAGGCGTTCGATCGGCGCCGATCATCCCTGACCTCGACGAGGCACGATCGGCGCGCGCCGGACGCCCGGTCGGGATGGGCCTGTGCGAGGGGAAGGAGCCCGGTCCGGAGAACGCCAGCGCGTGAATCCGTGGCGAGATCGGCCCATGGGTCAGATCCCCCTCTACGGGATACACGGTCGAAAGTTTTAAAAAACTTCTGGCGCGGGCGATCGGGATCGAACCGACGACATTCAGCTTGGCAGGCTGAATAGGACGTCCCGGGTTGTTCGGACTGCATCAATCCCCTGTTGGCCGGACCATTGATCTCGCACGGCTTTCCGTCCCTTCCCGCCCGCGTGGTGACTTGCCTGGGCGTTCGCCGTCGCGCGTGGTACGCCGCATGAAGGCGTCGAAGGCGGGCAAGGAAAGGTTTAACGGGGGACCGACTCACGCAGGCCCACGTGACGCGGGTCCAGGCCTGATCGCGCACGCCGCCCTGCAGGCCCACAATGTCGCCGGCCTGCGCGAAGCCATCGAACCGGCGGGCGCGCGGATCCTATACCTTCCGCCCGACAGTCCCGCGTTTGATCCCATCGATCCTTCGACAGGCTCAGGTTGAGGCGAACTTCGCCAAGCGGAAGCACCGCCCGCGCACCGCAGCCGCCCGAACCGTGCCCGACCTCTGAGCAGCCATCCGCGATGCCTTCACCCCCTTCACGCCGGAAGACTGCCGCAACTGTCTCACCGCAGCCGGTTACGACGATGATTCGGCCGCCGCTACATGAACGGGAACGGCTCCTTGGCGTCTCAATAGGCGCCGCCGGCGTCGCCCGACTGATCGCACGCGACCAAACCGCCGGAAACGCCCGAGGGGCAATTTACATACATGCATCACTGCATGTATGACGAGCCAAATCACGGGCATTCATGAGATGAGCCGTGGCGGGATCAGAACGCCAGCTTGTGACGGCGGAAGGCGAGCCGGATGCCGACGGTCTGCCTGCGGGTAACCGCCGGCCGCGCGATCCTCTCCAGCGGCGAAGCCAGGCCGAGCGCCGCGCCGCGACGCAGCGCGCCCTCATCGAGGCGGCCATCGAGATCCTGAACGAGCGCGGCTTCAATGCCGCCACTGCCGTCGCGGTGGCGGAGCGCGCGGGCGTGACCCGCGGCGCCGTTCAGCATCATTTCGGAACCACCCAGGCCCTGCTCGTTGCCGTCATGCGGCACGTCTCGCGTGCCCGCGACGAACGTGCCCAGCCCACCCCGCGGGCGCCTGCCCCGCTGAGCGGCCGCGTCCGGGCGCTCATCCAGGAATACCGCCTGCTCTACGACGGGCCGGACGGCGTCGCTCTGATGGAAATCTGGCTCGGCGCCGGCCACGACGAAGACCTGCGCCAGCAGGTCGACGCACTGATGCAGCGGATCACGGAGCGGCGCCTCGACCATTGGCGAAGCGTGCTCGCGGATGTGGCGCTCTCCGATGCCGAGATCGTCACGTTGCGCGGCGTGATGGTGTCGACGCTGCGCGGCGCCGCCATTCATCGCGTCTTGTCGCGGAACCCCAACCAGGCGGCGGCGCAGGTCGATCTGTTCTGCGCCATGACCGAGGCCTGGCTCGTCCGACGGGGGCCGGCAGCTGGCTGAAGAGCGCCGACAGACAACCGATCAGGCAGGAGCAAACCATCATGAGAACGCTTGCGACGATGGCTGCCTTGGGCAGCCTGACCGCGCTCCCATGCGCCGCTGAAGACGCGCAGCCGGTGGTGATCGGCGTCGTCTCGGACATGTCGGGCGTCTACGCCGATTTCAACGGCCAGGGGCTGGTGACGGCGGTCCAGATGGCGGTGAAGGAGCATGACGGGAAGGTGCTCGGCCGCCCCATCCAGGTCCTCTCGTACGATCCGCAAGAGAAGCCGGTGAATGCCCTGTCCAAGGTCCGCGAGTGGATCGACCGGGACCATGCGTCCATGATCATGGAGGGAACGACCTCCGCAATCGCACTCGGCATCCAGAAGCTGACGGAGGAGAAGAAGACGATCTTCTTCGCCTTCTCCGGCACGGCCGCCCTGACCAACGAGGATTGCAGCCCCTACGGCATCCAGTATGTCTGGAACAACTACGCCATGGCGCACGGCGTCGGGAACGCCGAGACGAAGCCCGGCGACAAGTGGTTCTTTCTCACGGCCGATTATACCTTCGGCAAGAGCCTTGAGGCGGAGGCAACCACGGTCGTGACGGCCGCCGGCGGCAAGGTCGTCGGCAGCGCCCGCCACGCGCTCGGCGTGGCCGATTTCTCATCCTTCCTCCTGCAGGCCCAATCCACCGGGGCGAATGTGCTCGGCCTCGCCAATGCCGGGCGCGACGCCCAGAATGCCGTGATCCAGGCCAACGAGTTCGGTCTCCCCGCCAGCGGCACCCGCGTCCAGCCGCTCGTCCTCTTCGACACGGATGTCCGCGGCATGGGCCTGGCGACGGCGCAGGGTCTCCAGTACCTGACCGGCTTCTACTGGGATCAGAACGCGCGCGCGCGAACCTGGTCGAAGGACTTCTTCGCCCTGCAGCACGCCATGCCGACCATGAACCAGGCCGGCGGCTACTCGGCGACCCGGCAATACCTGGCCGCCGTGGAGAAGGCCGGAACGCTGGAGGCTGAGAAGGTTCGCGCGGCGCTCAAGGACATGCCGGTCGACGACGCCTTCACGCAGGGCGGTGTCATCCGTGACAACGGCAGCCTGGCCCATCCCATGTCGCTGATGCAGGTCAAGACGCCGGCCGAGTCCAAGGACAAGTGGGACATCGCGAAGGTCGTGCGGACGGTGCCGGGCGACGAGGCGTTCCAGCCCTTGGCGTCCAGCACCTGCAAGCTTCTCAAGCACTGACGCGCCACTTCGACGGGCCACGAGGACAGGATGAGCTACTCACTCACCGATGACCAGCGCAATATCCGTGCGGAAGTCGAGCGCCTCTGCTCGCGTTTCGACGACGCCTATTGGGCGGAGCGCGAGCGCACCGCCACGTTCCCGGAGGCGTTTTACCGGGCCGTCGCCGAAGGCGGCTGGCTCGGGATAGCGATGCCGCAGGAGCACGGGGGCGCCGCGCTCGGCATCTCGGCCGCGGCCGTGATGATGCGGGCGATCTCGGAATCCGGCGCCGGCATGTCGGGCGCCTCCTCCGTGCATATGAACATCTTCGGGCTCCAGCCCGTCGTCGTGTTCGGCACCGAGGAGCAGAAGACGCGGATGTTGCCGCCGCTCATCGCGGGTCGGGACAAGGCCTGCTTCGCCGTGACGGAGCCTGATGCCGGGCTCAATACGACGCAGATCAAGACCCGCGCCGAACGCCATGGCGACCACTACGTCATCACCGGGCAGAAGATCTGGATCTCGACCGCGCAAGTCGCGACCAAGGTGCTGATCCTGGCCCGCACGACGCCGCTCGACCAAGTGAAACGCAAGACCGACGGGCTGTCGCTGTTCTACACCGATCTCGACCGGGCCAGAGCCGAAGTCCGCCTCATCCATAAGATGGGCCGGCATGCGGTGGATTCCAACATGTTGTTCTTCGACCGCATGGAGGTGCCGGCCGAGGATCTCATCGGCAAGGAGGGCGATGGTTTCCGGCAGATCCTGCACGGCCTCAACCCCGAACGCATCCTGATCGCCTCCGAGGCGGTGGGCCTGGGCTTCGCTGCCATCCGCAAAGCCAGCGCCTATGCCCGGGAGCGTGTGGTGTTCGACCGGCCCATCGGCCAGAACCAGGGCATCCAGCACCCGCTCGCGCGCGCCTGGATGAACCTGGAGGCGGCCAACCTGATGGTCATGCGGGCGGCCGCCCTCTACGATGCCGGGGAGGAATGCGGCGTCGAGGCGAACAGCGCGAAGTACCTCGCCGCCGAGGCGGCGTTCAGCGCCTGCGAGACGGCGGTGATGAGCCACGGCGGCATGGGCTACTCCGCCGAGTACCACGTCGAGCGATATCTTCGAGAGAGCTTCATCCCGCGCATCGCGCCGGTCAGTCCGCAGCTCATCATGAGCTTCATCGCCGAGAAGGTCCTCGGCTTGCCGAAATCCTATTGAGAGGGAGCGCGCGATGACGACCGGCAGCCGGACAGGGGCGCTCGCAGGACTTCAGGTGGTCGACCTGTCCCGTGTTCTCGGGGGGCCTTATTGCACGCAGATCCTGGGCGATCACGGGGCCGAGGTCCTGAAGATCGAGCCGCCCTCGGGCGACGAGACGCGGGCCTGGGGGCCGCCCTTCGTGGCGGGAAGCACCGCCTACTTCCGCGGCGTGAACCGCAACAAGCGCAGCCTGGTCCTCGACCTCGCGACGGAGCAGGGGCGCGACCTGCTCCTCGGCTTCCTCGAAGGGGCCGACGTCCTCGTCGAGAACTACAAGCCCGGCACGCTGGAGAGGTGGGGCCTCGGGCCCGAGGTGCTGGCGGAGCGCTTCCCGAAGCTCGTCCATTGCCGCGTCTCCGGCTACGGCAGCACCGGCCCGCTCGGCGGCATGCCCGGCTACGACGCAGCGATCCAGGCGATGGCGGGCCTGATGAGCGTCAACGGCGAGCCCGACGGAGAGCCGACACGGCTCGGCATCCCGGTCGTCGACCTCGTGACCGGGCTGAATGCCGCCATCGGCATCCTGCTCGCGCTGCAGGAGCGCCAGGTCAGCGGCCGGGGCCAGTTCGTGGAGACCGCGCTCTACGATTGCGGCCTGTCGATCCTGCATCCGCACCTCCCGAACCTGTTCGCTTCGGGTAAGACGCCGGGTCGGACCGGCAACGCGCATCCGAACATCGCGCCCTACAGCAGCTTCCCGACCGGGCGCGGAGCGATCTTTCTGGCCGTCGGCAACGACGGCCAGTTCCGCCGCATGTGCACCTTCCTGGGCCGCCCCGACCTGCCGGACGAGCCCCGCTTCAAGGACAACGCGGCGCGCTTGAACAATCGAGCCGAGCTGGAGGCGATCCTGCGCGACCTGCTGGCGGCGCACGATGCCACCGTGCTGGCCGAGAGCCTCATCAAGCTCGGCGTTCCCTGCGGTCCCGTCCTGACCGTCGCGGAAGCGGTGGCGCACCCGCAGACGGCGGCACGGGAGATGATCGTGGAGATGGGCGGCTACAAAGGCGTCGCCTCGCCGATCAAGCTTTCGCGCACCCCGGCGACCTATCGCCGTCCGCCGCCGGCGCTGAACGATTTCGGCTCCGAGAACGGGACGCCCGCCTCGACCACGGAGGAGCGCTGAGATGGCTGGCCGCTTCTTCGACGAATGGAGCGTGGGAGACGTCATCACGCATGACATCCGCCGTACCGTGACGGAGACCGACAATCTCCTGATCACGACGCTGACCCACAACCCGCAACCGCTCCACCTCGACGCGGACTACGCCGCCGGGACGGAGTTCGGCCGCATCGTGGTGAACGGGACCTTCACTTTCGCCCTGATGGTCGGCGTTTCGGTCGCCGACACGACCCTCGGGACGCTCGTGGCCAATCTCGGCTACGACAAGCTCGTGATGCCGAAGCCCGTTTTCGTCGGAGATACGTTGCGCGTGGAGACGCGGGTCGTCGAGCTCCGCCCGTCGAAGTCGCGGCCCGCAGCCGGCATCGTCGTGTTCGAACATGTCGCGCGCAACCAGCGCGACGAGGTCGTGTGCCAATGCCTGCGCACGGCACTGCTGCAGAGGAGCGCGCGGTGAGGCTCCGCTCGCTTCTCTTCGTACCGGGCGACCGTCCCGACCGGATCGAGAAGGCGCTGGGCTGCGGCGCCGACGCCTTGATCCTGGATCTTGAGGATGCGGTCGCGCCCGGCAACAAGGACAAGGCCCGCGCGGCCGTGGCCGCCTGCCTCGCCAGGACCCCCAGGACGACGACCGTCTTTTGCCGCATCAACCCTCTGGACGGCCCCCTGGCCGAGCAGGATCTCGCGGCGATCGGGTCGGGCCGTCCCGATGGCATCGTCCTGCCCAAGGCTGAAGGCGCTGCCTGCGTCCGAACGCTCGTCGGCAAGCTCGATGCCGGCGGTTGGTCCCGCGTTCCGGTCCTGCCGATCGCCACCGAGACCCCGAAGGCGGTATTCGGCCTTGGCAGCTACTCCGAAGTCTCCGATCTCCTATGCGGGCTCACCTGGGGCGCGGAGGATCTGCCTGCCGCGATCGGAGCAAGTGCATCGCGTGAGGTCGACGGGTCGTACACGCCACCCTACGAAGTCGTACGCACGCTCGCCTTGATGGCAGCCCACGCCGCTGGCGTGCCGGCAATCGAGACCGTCTACCCGGCCTTCCGCGATCTCTCCGGCGTGCGCGCGTACGCACGACGGGGACGTCGTGACGGGTTCGGCGGGATGATGGCCATCCACCCCGACCAGGTCGGACCGATCAACGAGGCATTCTCCCCCACGCCGGATGAACTCGAGCATGCCCGCCGGGTCGTTGAGCTGTTCGAGACCAATCCAGGCGTCGGGACGCTCGCGCTGGACGGACGCATGGTCGATGCGCCGCACCTCTCGCAGGCGCGCAGGATTCTCGCGATGGGCTCCGAGGCGGCCCATTCCAAATCTTAGAGCCGTGCCCGATCGCGTTGCAATCGAGCATGGCTCTCAGCCCAGGGCAATCGCTTCAGCGTGAGGAGGTTTAGGTTCGCGGTCGGGGCGTTTTGTGATTCAGGCGGCGGCTTGCCTCTGGTGCGTTGTCCATGCCGTCTCCGCTGTCGATCCTCGATCACTTCTCGGCCCTGGAGGACCCGCGCCAGC
>NZ_VUOK01000055.1 GCF_009806555.1 Methylobacterium sp. 2A
CCCGCGCACCCGGACCGGGCGGCGGGCCTCGCGCTGCGGGTCGAGACGCTGGCGCCCTACTTCGACGCCGCCCACTACCGGGCCGGCCTGGAGGCGGCCGGGGGCGGGCTGGCGGACGCGCTGGCGGGCGCCTCCGAGGCCGAGCTGCTGCGCGCCTACGTGGACGGCGGCTGGCGGGCGTTCATCAGCCCGCGGCCGGACTTCGACCCGGCGGGCTTCGTGCAGGCGCGCGCCGGCAGCCGGGCGGTTCAGGACGATCCGTTCTTCCGCTACGTGGCCGAGACGCTTCTGGCCGGGGCCGAGCCGTTCGCCGAGGCCAGTCGGCTGAACGTGCCGGCGGTGGACGCGGACTGGTACCGGGCGACCTACCCGGATGTGGGCGCCCAGGCGCCGTACCTGCACTTTGCCGGTTCGGGCTGGCGGGAGCTGCGCGATCCGGGGCCGGGGCGTTCGACGCTCGACGCGCTTCTGCGCGTGTGCGGGCTGCGGCCGGCGCGGGCGCCGGTCGAGGACACGGGCTGGCTCGGGGCGATCGGGCGCGAGCCTGAGGACCGGGATGCGGCGCTGGCGCGTCAGGCGCGGCTGGTGGCGGGGCAGTTCGACCATGCGTTCTACCGGGCGCGCTACGGTCTGGCCGCGGAGGCGGACGCGGTGCGCGACTATTGCGACACCGGCTGGCGCCTCGGACGAAATCCAAGGCCCGATTTCAACGGCTGGGCCTACCGCGCGCATCACCCGCACGTGGAGGCGACGGGAATCGCGCCCTTCGTCCATTTCCTGGCGACGGCTTTGCTGCGCGGCACCGACATCGCGGCCGCCACCTTCGATCCGCATTACGGCGCGCCGCCTCCCGAGGAAGATGCGGACCTTCTGGAGCAGGCGCGCCTGATCGAGCCCTATTTCGACGCGCCCTGGTACCTGAAGCGCTATCCCGACACGCGCGGCTTCGAGAACGGGCCGGCGGTCCATTTCCTCTCCCACGGACAGGAGGAGGACCGCGATCCGAGCAAGACCTTCTCGACCCGCTTCTATCGCCGGGCCTACGGCCACCTGTTCGGTCCTGGGGAGTCGCCGTTCCTGCACTACGTGCGGGCGGGCCGCGCCGCCGGCCTGATGGGCTGCCCCGAGGATCTCGGAACCCTGCCGCCGCTCACCGCACCCGAGCCGCACGACTGGGACCGCCTGCCCCCAGCCCGGCCCATCGCCGACGCCCGCGTCCTCGTCATCATGCCCGTCTACAAGGGACGCGCCGAGACCCTGCGCGCCCTCCACGCCTGCCTGTCCCAGCCCCAGGCCACGCCCTTCACCCTGCTCGCCGTCAACGACCGATCCCCCGAGCCGCAGCTCACCGCAGACCTCGAACACCTCGCCGCACGCGGCCTGTTCCACCTCGTCACCAACCAGCAGAACCTCGGCTTCGTCCGCTCGGTCAACCGCGCGCTCGCCCTTCGCCAGGGCCGTGCCGTCGTCCTGCTCAACTCCGACGCTGAAGTCTTCGGCGACTGGCTCGACCGCCTCGCCGCCCATGCCGAAGGCGCGTCCGATCCGGCAGAACCGCGCGTGGGCAGCGTCACGCCGCTGTCCAACAACGCCACGATCTGCTCCTACCCGCGCTTCAACGCCAACAACACCATGCCGCTCGAGATCGCCCCGCCCGATCTCGACCGCCTCGCCGCCGCGACCAACCCCGGCCGCAGCCTGCCCGTGCCCACCGGCGTCGGCTTCTGCATGTACATGACCGCGCAAGCCCTCGACACGGTCGGCCCCCTCGACGCCGAGGCCTTCGGCCGCGGCTACGGCGAGGAGAACGACTGGTGCCAGCGCGCCGAGAAGGCGGGTTTCCGCAACCTCCTGGCCGAGGACGTCTACGTCTACCATGCCGGCCAGATCTCGTTCGGCGCCGATGGCGGCGGCGGGGCCGGCGGCGCCTACGACCAGGGTCAGGCCGCGCTGCTGGCCAAGCACCCCGACTACCTCGCCCGGGTCGGCCAGTTCGTCCAGGCCGATCCCGGACGGCAGGGCCGGGCGCGGCTCGACCGGGAGCGGCTGGCCCGGCACTGCGCCGGCCGGGCGCTGCTGTTTGTCACCCACAGCTGGGGCGGGGGCATCCAGCGCCACCTCGACGACCTGACCGCCCAGGCGCGCACCGAGGGCATCCCGGTGGTGCTGCTGCAGATCGACCGCACGCGCAACCTTGCGGTGCACGTCGCCTATCGCGGCGCCGAGTTCCTGTACCTGCCCAACCTCGACAGCCTGTACCTGCCGCGCGACGCGGACGAACTCGCCGGGTTCGTGGCGCGGCTGGCGCCGCGTCTGATCCACGTGCACTCGCTGGCGGGTCTGCGCTGGGCGGCGGCGCGGGCGCTGATGGACGTGGTGGCGGGCTCGGGCCGTCCGTATGCCTGGACGCTGCACGACTACTCGCCGGTGTGCCACCGCAACCATCTGGTGCAGCCGGATGGGCGCTACTGCGGGCTGGCGGCGGTGGCGGAGTGCCGGGGCTGTCTGGCGCGGGACGCGGACGGGTTCGAGGAGCCGGATCCGGGCGAGCGTCGGGCCACGTTCGGTCGGTTCCTGGCGGGGGCGGCGCGGGTGTTTGCGCCGTCCGCCGACACGGCGGGTCGGATCGGGGGGGTGTACCGGGATCTGGCGATCACGGTGCGGCCGCACGCGGAGCCGGAGCGGGCGGTGCGCTCCACCGCGCTGCACCGGCCGGGACGGATCAGGCGGGTCGCCGTGCTGGGCGGAATCAGCCTGCCCGAAGGTGGGCTGGTGCTGCAGGCCCTGGCGAGCGATGCGCGCAAGCGTGATCTGCCGCTGCGATTCACGATCGCGGGCTTCTGCGATCCGGCGCTGGCGGGCGGCCTCGAACGCGCCGGCATCACGCAGACCGGACGCTACTCCGCCGACGATCCGACCCTGGATCGGGAGGCACGGGCGGCCCTTCAGATCGCCGAAACCGACCGGCACTGGGAGGACGACGAAACCCTCGATGCGGTCACCCAGGTGTCGGCGGATCTGATCCTGCTCCCCGCGATCTGGCCGGAGACCTATTCCTACGCGCTGACGCTGGCTTTGCGCACCGGCCTGCCGGTCGCGGCCTTCGACCTCGGCGCCCCGGCGGAAAGGCTGCGCGCCGAGCCGGACGGCCACCTCCTGCCCTATGCCCTGGCCGACGATCCGTCCGCCTGCAACGACCGCCTGCTGGCGATCCCGCTCCCGAAGCCGGGCCGTACCCGCGCCACCGTCCAGGCCGCCACATACGACGACCTGATGGCCGACTATTACGGCCTCACGGCCTGACGCCACCAAGCCCGGCACGCCGGACCAACCTACTTTGGCCCATTTTGTCGTGGACTCAGGCCCGGCAACGCAGAGGTCGCGCCGATGTTCGCTGTCCCGACGGCTCAGACGCAGAAGAGCCCGATCGAGTCCTATCTTCACGTCCTGTACGCACTGATTCTGCGCGACATCCGCACGCGGTTCGGGGCCTCGCTCTGGGGTTACGCCGTGATCGTGCTCTGGCCGTGCGTGCACGTCTTCATGCTGATCACGATCTACACCTTTCAGAAGCTGCCGGCCCCGCTCGGGGATGAGCGGGCCCTGTTCTTCGCCAGCGGCGCGGTCCCGGTGCTGGTCTTCCAGTACATCTCCCGCGAGGTGATGAAATCGGTCATCATGAATCGGCCATTGACCTATTACCCGCAGGTCAAGCTCTTCGACCTGATCTTCTCCCGAATCCTCGTCGAGATCGTCACCGGCTTCCTCGCACTCCTGGTCGTCAGTTCCGTGCTGCTGATCATCGGCGTCAACCCGGTTCCGGCGCAGCCCCTGACGGCGGTGTGCGGGTATATGGCCGCGATCATCCTCGGCATCGGCATCGGGACGATCAACGTCGCGATCATTGGCTTCTTTCCCGGCTGGCTGCTCGGCTATGCCCTGTTCAGCATCATCCTGTACGTCTCCAGCGGCGTGATGTTCCTGCCGAGCTACATGCCCGAGCAGATCTACTATTGGATGAAATTCAATCCGGCTCTGCAAGTCGCCGAGTGGGTCCGGTCAGCCTATTATCCCTATGCCGGCATCCAGGTCGATTATCTCTACGTCATCATGTTCGGCCTGACGGCCGCGAGCATCGGCCTGTTCCTGGTGAAGCACGTCGTCAGCAGAATGCAGGCCTGATTCGGCACGCGACCATTCGATCCGCACAAGACGCCGCTGCGTCCGAGCCCCAAGCGGTCGGACGCAGCGACAAGCCTTTGCTGCAACATGCCCCCTTGGTCCTGCCGGGCTCGCACAACCGGCCCCGACCCGGTTGCCAAGGCGTCGGGGCAGGACGTAATGGGTTGATCGGCAACCGACACTGGCCGCTGCCCGAATCGTTACCGCCCAGGGTCAAAGCGTTCCCATGACGAGACATGTGGTGACGAGACATGCGGCGACGAGACATGCGGCGCACGCGATCGACACGAAATACATCCGCCTGATCCAACAGCAGCAGATCGAACTGGCTCTCGTCCGGGCCGAGCGCGACGCAGCCCTGCTCGAGCGCGACCTGGCCCGGGCCCGATCGAACGCTGCGGCGACGCTCCTCGATGCGGTGGTCGAGAGCCTGCGGCCCTACGGCTTCGGCCGGAAGCGCTTCCTGGCCAGGATCCGCAGGGCCGCACGCCTGATCCCCAATCAAGGTCCCGAATCGGTCCAGCACGCCCTTCTCTACGAGGGATCGAACCGCATTCTGGGCCGCGAGACCCTACGGCCAACGCCCACCGGGCCCACCTGACGGCCGCGAGCGAGCCGCCCGCCCAACCGATCCCGTTCACGAGTCGGATCAGCGCACGATGGATGTGGAACTCCTGACGGTGTTCAATGCCGTGATCAATCTCCGAGACAATCTCGAGGTCCGGCCGCACATCCTGACTTCGGAACTCGATTTCCTGTCCTTTGCCACCAGAATGGCGCCCTATTCCAACGCGCAGCTCCTCCAGGATCTCTGGGTTCTCCACGAGCTGAAGGAGAAACGAAACGGTTACTTCGTCGAGTTCGGCGCCTGCGACGGCCTCAGCCTCAGCAACACGCTCCTGCTGGAGAAGGCCTTTGGCTGGCAGGGCGTCCTCGCCGAGCCGGCCAGAGCCTGGCACGCGGCTTTGTACAAGAACCGCACCTGTTACATCAGCGACAAATGCGTCTACAAGTCAGACGGGATCGAAGTTCTCTTCAACGAGGTCGATATCGGCGAGCTGTCCGGAGTCGACGATTTCGTCGCCGGCGATTTCCACGCGGATTTTCGGCAGGAGGCGAAGCAATATCCCGTCTCGACCATTTCCCTGAACCGGCTCCTGTCCGAAGCGCGCGCGCCGCGGCGGATCGACTATCTCAGCATCGATGTCGAGGGGGGCGAGTTCGACGTCCTGAAGAGCTTTGATTTCTCGGCTCACGACATCGCCCTCATCAGCGTCGAGCATAATTTCTCCGACAATCGGGGCAAGATCTACGATCTCCTGACCAATCTCGGTTATCGTCGAAGATTCAGGCAACTATCCCTGTTTGATGATTGGTACATGCGGCCCGATCTCGTCGCGTCGCAAGGCTCCGAGCCATGACGGCACCGCGTCGTCCTGCACCGGATCGGTCCCCGTTTCGGTCGCGCACGCTCCGGTAGAGGCCTCATGTCCGCGCAAACCGCGATCGAAATCCTCGATTCCCTGTTCGACATCTTCAAGCAGATGGGCGGGGGCATCGCGCTCGATCTGCACTGGCTGGCGATCTCCAGGCGCCTGCAGCAGGTGCGCGCGGAAGCCGATTGGTCTGCGGATCTCGATTTCGTCGCCGTGCGGTTGAAGGCACAGGCTGCCTTCTATATCGCGCGCTATCGTCCGAGCGATGGACCCGAGCCCATCCGTCCCGCCGATGCGGCGAGGCTTGAGAAGGTCGTCGAGCAGTATTCGATTCTCCGTGCGCACTTGGAGCAGCAGGTCGCCGCGCGATGACCGCACGGCGCGGTGGTGATCGACCGGGAGGCCGGCCAGGGTGGTCGTCCGCCCGGCCGGGCGCTGCGGGGCCTCATGAGCAAGGCCCACCGTCCTGGCCCGCTGCCAACTCGGCCGCGTAGCGCTGCGTGACGTAGCGCTCGAAATTCCAATCGTCCGTCGAGGGCCGGAAGACGAACCGCTCCGACATTTCCGTCAGCACAAGATCCGGACGCACGCGCTCGATGTGCGCGTAGTCGAGCTGGGTGCTCCAGAGGAAATGCAATTCGCGAAACGTTTCGGCCAGCATGATCGTCAGACCGATCGGCGCGAAGTTGGCGTAACTGTCGCCGAACAGCATCACGCGCCGCGGGTCGGTGGCCCGCGCATTCTGATAGATCACATGCGCTCCGGTATGCAGCGTTCCCGAGAGGCCGCGCCGCTCCCTGTGTTCGACGATCGGGCTTGCATAAACCCGGACCGCATCGCGCTGCAGATCGTGCAGCATCGTGCCTTCGTATCGGGGGGGCGCGAAGGCCATCCCCAGATCCCCCGCCCAGCCGGGATGATAGGTGGCTGGCCGCTCGCCGAAATCGCGGACCGGCTCGGCGCCGAGGGCCCGGCAGATCTCGCGATAGGCCAGAAGCCGGCCCGCGAACGACAGGTGGCTATCGGTGCGGTAGAAGAGATTCTGCATGTCCCGCTGTCGCCGCATGGGCGCGATCAGGTCGATCAGCGTAGACCGCCACCGCAGGTTCCGGCGGACATATCCGACGAGGTTGAGGCGCCGGAGCGGAAACCGTGCGTAATACGCATCCTCGTGGAGGAGTCTGAACGCCGGCGAGAGCCGCCAATCGATGCGCAGGCCCTCCAGCAGATGATCGTAGATCGTGATCTTCTCCGGCATCAGGACGTGCTTGTAGGGGATGCCCATCGCCCGCAAGCGTCGCTCGCGCTGGGATAGGATCAGGCGCCAATGGATCAGCAGAAACTGCGCTTCCGGCGACCTGACGTATTGTGAAGCGACGTTGTTGGTCCCTTGAAGCAGAAAGAGCCAGCCGTCCTTCCCGATATGGACCTCGTCAGACTTCGCCATGAACCCGTGCTTGCTCGCGATCGAAGCGGAGTCAAAACCTGAACGGCGTGTTCCTGTCAAAGATCCTGAGATTCAATTCGCGATCCGGCCTCCGCCGGTCAGGGCCTCAAGGGCCGCGTGGGACGAAGCGCCTGCGCGGCTCTGCGCCCCTCGCGAACCCGTCCCGGCGAGGCTGCCCTTTTGCGCTCGGACGGGCGAAATGGTAGGGCCGCCGAGCCTGGAGGGGACCTAAGGAAAAGCGGTTGCGCTCCGGGCCGTCGCCGACGCTTCGGACGGAGTGCGCCAAGCCGGATTGCGACCCAGAGACGATCAGAGCCTCACCGTGCGCTTCTTCATCGATCACGACAACGGCCACTCGATCCGTGGCTGGATCGTTCCGGACAACCAGCTCGCGATCAGCCGCGTCGTCGTGTCCGTCGCCGGGCGCCGGGTCGCGGAGATCCCCGCCAGCCATACCGACGCGACGTTTCAGAACAACGGCTGGCACGCAACCGGCCAATGCGTCTTCATCGTGACCGAGGCCGAGGTGCCGGGCCTCGCCGCGCTCGAACAGCTGGAGCTGTATGACGCGGACACCAACGTGCTGGTGCATCGGCGCATCCCGGCCGACGGGAAGATTCAGTTACGGACCTGTCTGATCAACACCGGCATCGAACCCGAGACGGTCCTGCAGAGCGCCATGTTCCCTCATTTCGGGCGCAGCTACTTCGGCATGCACCGGATGTCGGACGAGATCCTGACCAGCATCTTCCTGAATCCCGCGCGCTCTCTCCTCCTGTCGGGCTCCGTCGTCATCCCGCGATACGAGAATTATCTGACTCCGGACCTGATGATCACGGCGTTGCTGGTGCAGGATCCTCATCTCGAAATGGCGACCCGCATGCATTGGTTGCAGGCGCGCGCCGATGACGCCGCCGACCCGGCGCGCAGCTGGCGTCTCGGCGCGCTGGCCGAGGCCGCGGCCTTCATCAAGGACTATGATCTGACGGACACGAAGAGCCTGAAGCGATTCTTCCGCATGATGCCGGAGCCGGCCTACCGCCTGCTGTACAATCCCCTGACCCGCCAGCTGGGGACCCGCATGCCGGAGGATCGGCTGCATCCGGGCAATTCGATCGCGGCGATCGAGGTTCTGTCGCGGGTCGGTATCGTCGGGCACAAGACCCGGTTCGAGGCGTTTGCGCGCACGCTCTTCGACCAGCTCTACATCGACGCCCCGCTTCCGGTGCTCCCCGAGCCGCCCGCCGCGGTGCGCGACCTGGCTCAGCAGCTGCGCACCCTCCGCCCGGTCGAGGAAATGCTGGTGTTCGACGTGGCCATCTCCGATGCCGTCAAGGACATCGTCGACAAGCACTGGAACGCATAGAGCGCTCTGCGCCGAAGCGGTCCCCGGTCCGGCGCAAGGGCGCGCGCCGGAACAAAGGCTCGGAGCCGTGCTCGATCGCGACGCGGCCGGCACGCCTCCGGACCGGCGATCCGCCCCGCATCCACGATCCTGAGACTGCGCCGCCCCGCCGTTTCGCAGGCCTCACCCCGGGGCCTGAGACATGCCGACGACTCTGACCTGAAGCGCGGCCTGTCATTCGTGATGACGGTCTGAGATGCCGGCCCCCTCGACACGCGGCATCGTCCCCGCGCGCCTCGGGCGGCGGGGGCATGGCCGAAGAGACGAACACGCGGGACACGGCCAGGTGCGGCCAGGACGTATGAAACAGGAATATTGTGAAGGAATGTCCGGCGCCGCGCACTCCATCCCTCCTCTGCGGGGGGAGGGAGAGCGGCGGTGCCCTTCGCGCGTGATCGTCGACGAAGCATCGAGAATCCGTACGCCCTCGGGCCGAGGCATTGAGATCACCTGAGTTTCACGGCATCAGTCGGAAGAGACCACCACAACCCGGGCCTTTGGAATCGCCGTGAGCAGCCTGAAATTCGGAACCAGCGGCCTGCGCGGTCTCGTGACGGATCTCGTCGGCGGCCCGAGCTATGCCTATGCCTGCGCGTTCTTCCGGTCCGTCCCGGTGGAGGAGGGCCCCCGCGCGGTGGTGATCGGACGCGACCTGCGCGACAGCAGCGCGGGCATCGCCGCGACGGTGGCGCGCGCGGCGGCGGCGACGGGCTTCACGGCGATCGATTGCGGCGCGCTGCCGACGCCGGCGCTCGCCCTCGAAGCGATGCGGCGCGGCGCCTGCGCCGTCATGGTCACGGGCAGCCACATCCCGGAGGACCGCAACGGCCTCAAATTCTACCGGCCCGAGGGGGAGATCACCAAGGCCGACGAGGCGGCGATTCTGGCGGCGCTCGGCGACACGACGGCTCCCGACGCGGTGCCGGAGGCCTCGCCGGCCTCGCCCGAACCCGATGCCATCCTGCGTTATCGCCAGCGCTACGGGGCGGCCTTCTCCCCCGATCTCCTGCAGGACCTGCGCGTCGCAGTGTACGAGCAGAGTTCGGTCGCCCGGGACCTGCTGACCGACCTGCTCGCCGGGTTCGGCGCACAGGTGACGCCGATCGGCCGGTCCGACACCTTCGTGCCGATCGACACCGAGGCCCACCGTCCGGAGGACGTCGCCTTCATCGCCGAGGTCATGGCGTCGGGCGCCTACGACGCCCTCGTGACCACGGACGGCGACGCCGACCGGCCCCTGATCGCCGACGGCGCGGGGCGGATCCTGCGGGGGGACGTGCTCGGGCTGATCACGGCGCGGTTTCTCGGCGCGGACGCGGTCGCGGTTCCCGTCACGGCCGGCTCGGCGCTCGAACAGGCGGGCGGCTTCAGGCAGGTCCTGCGCACGCGGGTGGGCTCGCCCTTCGTCATCGCCGGCATGGAGCAGGCGAAGGCGGCCGGGGCGGGCATCGTCGTCGGCTTCGAGGCGAATGGCGGCTTCCTGCTCGGATCGGACGTGACCCGCGACGGCCGGGTGCTACCCGCCCTTCCGACCCGGGACGCGATGCTGCCGATCCTGGCCACCCTCGCGGCGGCGCGCGCGGCCAGCAAATCCCTGGCAGATCTGGTCGCCGCGCTCGATGCCGGCGAGATGGCGAGCGACCGGCTCCCCAACACGCCCTCCGAGCGGAGCGGTGCCTTCCTCGAACGGCTCGGCGACACAGGCTTCCGAAGCGCGTTTCTGAAGCCTGTCGGCGTGCCGCAGGAGATCGACCGGCAGGACGGGGTCCGGATCGGGCTCGACGGCGGACGCACGATCCATTTCCGGGCGTCGGGGAATGCCCCGGAGTTGCGCTGCTATGCCGAGGCGAAATCGGCGCGCGAGGCCCAGGATCTCGTCCGGTGGGGGCTCGCCGCCGCCGCCGCCGCCATGGCGGACCGGGCCTAACGCGGGACCGGCTGCCGGCAACGGGATGCCGGCTCACAGGGGAGGGGATGATTCCCGATCAGCCCCTTCCTGAACCGTCCCCCACCGCCGCCCAGGCCTCGCTCGACCGGTAGACCTGCTTCAGGAACGCGATGAACGCCCGGGTCTTGGCCGGCACGAAGGCCCGGCTCGGATAGACCGCGAAGATACCCGCCGAGGCCGCCGCCGCATAGGCCGGCAGCACCACCTCCAGCGTCCCGTCGCGCAGCTCCGCATGGACGTCCCAGGTCGAGCGCAGGGCGATCCCGAGGCCGCCGATCACCGCCTCCCGCACCACCTCGTTGGAATGGGTCCGCAGGGGGCCGGACGCGCTCACCGTGCAAGGCCCGTCCGGACCGACGAGCCGCCAGGGATTCTGGTTCTCCGTGGCGAGGCAGACATGGCCGCGCAGGTCGTCGAGGGTCTCGGGGCGCCCCGCGATATCGAGATATCCCGGCCGCGCGCAGAGAACCCGCCGCACCGGGGCGAGGCGCACCGCCGTCAGCCCGGAACTCTCCAGGGCGCCGACCCGGATCGCGAGGTCGTAGCCGCGCTCCACGAGCGATTCGAACTCGTCGCTCAGTTCCAGGTTCAGCACGAGATCCGGGTGAAGGGCGAAGAAGGCCCGCAGGTGCGGGACGATGTGCAGCCGCCCGAAGGAGCTCGGCGCCGTCACCCGCAGCGTCCCCCGGGCGCGGGTCGCGTTCTGCGAGACGAGGCTCTCCGCCTCCGCGATGGCGTCCACGATCGGGGCGATCCGCTGGAAGAACGCCGTGCCGATATCGGTCGGGGCGACCCGGCGGGTGGTCCGATGCAGCAGGCGTACGGCCAGCCGCTCCTCCAGCCGCTTCAGCCGCTTCGACACCACCGCCACCGACAGGCCGAGTTCCGACCCGGCCTGGGTCAGGCTGCCGGTGCGGACCACCCGGGCGAAGATCTCCAGGTCGCTCTGGTCGTGCATTCTCAACGCTGCGGAAAGAATCAAATCCGTTTTGCTGTCTTTTTCGCGGATGCCAAGGCGTCTATCGACGGTGATCTCAAAAAAATTTCATCCGCCGTCCGATTTTTTCTGACGGCCGCATCTCACGCTCAGGAGATCGCCATGTCGACTCTCGCCATCGCCGCGGACCTTCGCACCTTCCTGGCCGAGGAGGCGCTGCCCGGAACGGGCATCTCGGCCGAAGCCTTCTGGTCGGGGTTCGAGGCCATCGTGCGGGACCTCGCGCCGCGCAACCGGGCGCTGCTCAACCGGCGCGACGGGCTCCAGGCCGATATCGATGCCTGGCACCGCGATCATCGCGGCCAGCCGCACGACCCCGCCGCCTATGCGGCGTTCCTGACGCGGATCGGCTATCTCCAGCCGGAGCCCGGCGCCGTCCGCGTGACCACCGAGAACGTCGATGCGGAAATCGCCGCCATCGCCGGACCGCAGCTCGTGGTGCCGATCTCGAATGCCCGCTACGCGCTCAACGCCGCCAACGCCCGCTGGGGCAGCCTCTACGACGCCCTCTACGGCACCGACGCGATCCCGCAGGAGGGCGATCTCGCCCCCGGCACCGGCTTCAACCCGGCCCGCGGCGCCGCCGTGGTGGCCAAGACGAAGGCGTTCCTCGACGCGACCGCGCCGCTCAGCGTCGGCTCCTGGACGGATGCCGTGGGTTTTTCGGTGGTGGGCGGACGGCTTGCCGTTGACCTCGGCGCCGGCCGCAGCGCCGGCCTGACCGGCACGGCGGATTTTGCGGGCTACACCGGCGAGCCCGGGGCGCCGACCGCGCTCCTGCTGCGCCACAACGGCCTGCATGTCGAGATCGTCATCGACCGCACGAGCCCGATCGGCCGCACCGACCCGGCCGGCATCGCCGACGTGGTGCTGGAATCCGCCCTCTCGACCATCATGGATATGGAGGATTCGGTCGCCGCGGTGGATTCGGCCGACAAGGTCGCGGTCTACCGCAGCTGGCTCGGCCTGATGCGCGGCGACCTCGTGGCCAGCCTGTCCAAGGGCGGCCGCACGATCGAGCGCCGTCTCGCCGACGACCGCACCTACACGGCCCCCGACGGCCGCAGCCTGACCCTGAAGGGGCGCTCGCTGATGCTGGTCCGGCATGTCGGTCACCACATGTACACCGACGCCGTCACCCTCGACGGCGCCGAGATCCCCGAGACGATCCTCGACGCGGCCATGACCGCCCTCATCGCCCGACACGACCTCGACGGCCCCCGGCGCAACAGCCGGACCGGCTCGGCCTACATGGTCAAGCCGAAGCTGCACGGGCCGGAGGAGGTCGCCTTCGCGGTGGAGCTGTTCGGACGGGTCGAGGCTCTGGTCGGCCTCGCGCCGCGGACCCTCAAGATCGGCGTGATGGACGAGGAGCGGCGCACGACGCTGAACCTCAAGGCGGCGATCGCGGCGGCCTCCGACCGGCTGTTCTTCATCAACACCGGCTTCCTCGACCGGACCGGCGACGAGATCCACACCTCGCTGGAGGCCGGGCCGGTGGTCCGCAAGGATGCCATGAAGGCGACCGCCTGGATCAAGGCCTACGAGGACGGCAACGTCGATGCCGGCCTCGCCTGCGGCCTGCCCGGCCACGCTCAGATCGGCAAGGGCATGTGGGCCGCCCCCGACCGGATGGCCGCGATGCTCGACGCCAAGGGCGCACACCCGGAGGCCGGCGCCAACACCGCCTGGGTCCCGTCACCCACCGCCGCGACGCTCCACGCGCTGCACTACCATCAGGTGGATGTCCGCGCCCGCCAGGCGGCGCTCGCCGGCCGGGCGCCCGCGACCCGGGACGCCATGCTGACCCTGCCGCTCGCCGAGGGTCCCTTCGCGCCGGAGGCGGTGCGGGAGGAACTCGACAACAACTGCCAGGGGATCCTGGGCTACGTGGTCCGCTGGATCGACCAGGGCGTCGGCTGCTCGAAGGTGCCCGACATCCACGAGGTTGGCCTGATGGAGGACCGTGCGACCCTGCGGATCTCCAGCCAGCACATCGCCAACTGGCTGCGCCACGGGATCGTGGATCGCGATCAGGTCGAGGAAGCGCTCCGGCGGATGGCGGGCGTGGTCGATCGCCAGAACGCGGGCGACCCGGCCTACCGGCCGATGGCGCCGGGCTTCGACGGGCCGGCCTTCCGGGCCGCGCAGGCGCTGATCTTCGAGGGCGCGCAGCAGCCGAACGGCTACACCGAGTTCGTGCTGCACCGGTTCCGCCGTGAGGCCAAGAACCGGAAGGTCTGAGACGCGGGGCCTGAGCCCCTAATCCGGCCGCGGGGCCGACAGGCACCCGCGGCCGGAGATCCACTCCGAGGGCCGCCGACGTCCGGCCTCCCGGGCCGCTCAGCGCCGCTTGCGCGTCATGACGTAGACGAGGAGATTTGCCACCGCGCGGTAGAATTCCGCCGGGATCGTCTGGTTGATCTCCACATGGTCGTACATCGCCCGGGTCAGGGCCTTGTCGATCACGACCTCGATCCGGTTCTGCTCGGCGATCTCCCGGATGCGCAGGGCGATCAGATCCGTGCCCTTGGCCAGGACCATCGGCGCGTCGTTCTCGTTCTGGTCGTAGCGCAGCGCGATGGCATAGTGCGTCGGGTTGGCCAGGACCATGGTGGCGCGGGGCACTGCGGCCATCATCTGCTTGCGCAGACGGTCCCTGGCGATCGAGCGTATCTTCGCCTTGACCGCCGGATCGCCCTCCATCTGCTTGAACTCGTCCTTGAGTTCCTGCTTCGACATCCGCAGATCGCGCTGCCAACGCACCCGGGTCCAGACCAGGTCGCCCGCCACCAGGGCGATGGTCGCCACGCTCACCGCCGAGACGAGGCGCACCGACAGGGTGAGGAGGAATTCGGGCAGCCCGATCGGATCCATAAACATGACATTCACGATCTCGTGCCGGTCGGCGCTCAACACCATGAACGACATGCTGCCGATCGCCAGGAACTTGAAGAGATTTTTTCCAAACTCGACGACACCCTGCAGACTGAACATCCGCCCCCAACCGCTGATGGGCGAGATTCGGGACCATTGCGGCTGGATGCGATCAAACACGATCTGAGGTACGTTCTGGAAGACGGAGGCCGCGATCCCGGCGACCAGCAGCATCAGCAGGATCGGCAGCAGGAAGCGTCCCATCTCGAGCGACAGCGCGTAGACGAGGTGCATGGCATCCCGGCTGGTCTCCACCCGGAAGTTGCGCGGTTGCTCGAGAATCAGGGCGAGCCGCTGCAGGAGCGGAACGCCCTGATCCCGCGCCACGAACACCAGGAAGAGCAGAAGGCCCAGGATCGACACGAAGACCGGCGCCTCCCGGGAGAACGGGACATTGCCCTGCGCGATCGCGTCGCTGATCTTCTTGTCGCTCGGCGCCTCGGTCTTGCTCTCCTTGTCGTCGTCGGCCATCGCGGCAGCTCAGTCTCCGGCGCTCGCCACGGAGGGGGCGGCCGATTCGGCGGGGGACGGGGTGGGCCGGCCCGGATGCGGGGCCGTGCCTGACGGCGGGGCTATCGAGCACGGCACTAGCGGATATACGTATCTTCCGTGTCGGACGCGTTGAGTTCGATCTCGCCGCGGGCCGCCATCTCCAGGGCCTGGTCGGTGATCGAACGCCGCGCCTCGAGCACGTCCCGCTGGGAGGCGGGCTCGCCGCCATCCAGTTCGTGCTCGACGAGGCGCCGGGCGCGGGCGGTCAGGCCGCTGAGCACCACGCTGCGCAGCTGCGGGCTCGTCCCCTTGAGCGCGAGAATGACCTTCTCGTGCGGGATCTGATCGAACAGCGCCGTGCGCGCCCGCGGCGTCATATTGATGATGTCGTCGAAGGTGAAGAGCAGGCTCTTGAGGATCTCGGCGGATTTCGGCCGCGACTGCGCGAGGTTGTCGAGGACCTCCTCCATGCTCTGGCGCTCCATCTTGTTGATGATGTCCGCCATCCGCGAATGGGTATCCGCCGCGGCGTTGCGCGCGAGGTTGATCATGAAATCCTCGTGGATCGTCTGCTCGATCATCTTCATCGTCGCCTCGACGATCGGCTTGAAGGTCAGCATCCGCCGCATGACGCCGTTGCGCAGGGGTGCCGGAAGCTGGGCCATCACCTTCGCGGCGCAGGCCGGTTTGACCTTCGACAGGACCAGCGCCACCGTCTGCGGGTGCTCCTTCATCAGGTAGGAGGCCAGGGCGGTCTCCGACCCGTTCGAGATCCGGTCCCAGATCGAGCGCTCACCCGCCCCGAGGACGTCGGACATGAGCTCGGCGATCTGCTCCGGCGGCAGCACCCCGTCCAGGAGCTTCTCCATCTCCCGGGCCGTCCCGACCAGGCTGGCACCGTCGGCGAACAGGGAGGCGACCTGCTCGATGAGCCCTTCGAGCTGATCGCGCGGCACCGGTCCCAGTTGCGCCACGGCACGCGTGATCTGCTTCAGCTCGGCGCCGTCGAAATATTTGACCAGCCGACTGGAGCTGGCCTTGTTCATCGCGATGAGGACGGCGGCGACCTCCTCGGACGGCGTCAGGACCCTGACGCCCGTCTTGGACACGGGACCTGCGGCCATGGCGGTGCGTCCTGTCAGCCGGCGGCTTCGGCCGGGGCGGAACCGACGATCTCGGTGAGGGACACGCCGAAGCGCGAATTGTCGTCCTCGACCACGACGACTTCGCCCCGGGCGATGACGCGCCCGTTCACGACGACGTCGACCGGCTCACCGACCCGGTGATCGAGGGGAACGATCGCGCCCCGCCCCAGCTTCATCAGGTTGGCGACCGGCATCGTGGCCGAGCCCAGGACCACCTGCATCAGCACCGGGATCCGGAGGATGGAATCGAGATTGCGGCCGCTGCCCAGGCGCTCGTCCTGCGCCCCCTGCTCGGCGGCGTGAGCCTCGATCTTCGCGAACAGGCTGTCGCTGTGCCCGGCCCCGGAAGCGGCGTCGGACTGGTCTGGGGGCGGTGACATCGAGCACTCCTTCGGATGGGGACGGCCGCGCGGCCATGGGGAGGGCGCCCGCCGGGGCGCCGGCATCAGGCGCCGGTCAGGCCGGCGCCGACCGCCGTCTCCTGAGGCGCCGCGGCGGGCTGCGCCGCGTTCGTCAATCTCAGCCGCTCCGCCTTGAGCTCGTCGAGGGCCGCCTTCGCGGACTCGATCTCGCGGCTCAGATCCTCCAGGACCATGCGCCCGTCCTGGGCGAAGGATTGGACGGCGTTGCTGGCGCCGACCAGGGCGGTGGCGCTCCAATCGACCATGTCGCGATACTGCGCATGGTACCGGTCCAGGCGCTTCAACCGCATGTACATGGGCACGAGGCAGGCGGTCGTCGCCACCAGCGCGGCGAAGAGCAGGGCCTCAGCGGGCGAGAACATCGTCGATAAACTCCTGGTCCTGATCGATGAAGCGGTCCACGCGCAGGAGGATGTTGCCGTCCGCCTGCCCGACCTCGCACCAGAACAGATCGCGGTCGTTGCCCACGAGCTTGGCGCGGCTGCGCGGGGTGGCCCGAAGTTCCAGCACCTGGCCGACCTTGAGATCGACGATCTCACCCAGTGTCAGGTGCCGCTCCTCCAGGATCGCCTTCAGCGTCACCGGGGTCTTCTGCACCTCGCTGGCGATCTGCTTGGTCCACTTGGAATCCCGGGCCGAGGTCTCGCCGACCAGGATCCGCGCCAGGCTCTGGCGCATCGGGTTGAGGACGGATTGCGGGATGATGATGAACATCTCGCCGCCGCGGTTGAGCGCCTGCAGCAGGAAGCTCGCCGCCACCGCCTGGTTGTTCCGGCGGCCGATGACCGCGAAATCCATCCGCAGCTCGGTCCGCTCCAGCTTGAACGGCGTGTCGGCCACCAGGGCGAAGCCGGTCTGCATCGCCTTGCCGATCTGCTCGAACAGGCGCTGGGCGATCCGCATTTCAATGCTCGAGAACGAGCGCTCCTCGTCCAGCGGCGGCTCGGATCCGTCGGAGCCGAGCATGACCTCCACCATCGTGAAGATGAAGTCCCGGTCGAAGCCGACCAGCACGTGGCTGTCCCATTCCGCCGCGTGGAAGATGCCGGCGATCGCGTTCGACTCGTAGGGTTCGAGGATGTCGCCGAAGCGCTGCGTATCGACATTGCTCAGCGAGAAGTAGACCGGGGACGCCGCGAAGTGCCGGAGCTGGTCCGCGCAGGCGGTCGCGACCCGGTCCAGGATCACGTGCAGCATCGGCAGGCGTTCGAGGGAGAGACCCGCCGCGTCCAGCAGCCGGTCCCGGATGTCGGCGGCGGCCTGTTGCTTGTCCATGATCAGGCCGCCTCACGCACGGCTTCGCCGCCGCGCGGCCCGCCCGTGATCGTCGCCTGCTCGACCTCGTCGATCGTCGGGCGGTAGGCAGCCGTGATCGCCTTGCGGCCGTGCTCGACGGCGATCTGCGGCAGGGCGCCGTTCATGTAGGCCAGCAGGGTCTGCTTCACGATGATGTAGACCCGCGCCTGCGTTTCGCGGACCACCTTGATCTTGGTGGCGAGCGGCCCGATCAATCCGTAGGACACGAAGATGCCGGTGAAGGTACCCACCAGCGCCGAACCGATCAGGCCGCCCAGCAGGGCCGGCGACTGATCGAGCGCGCCCATCGCCTTCACGATGCCCAGAATCGCCGCGACGATGCCCAGCGCCGGCAGCCCGTCGGCCATGCCCGTCAGCCCGCTGTAGACCTTCAGCCTGTCGTGGCGGTGAGTGGCGATCTCCTCCTCCATCAGCGCCTCGATCTCGTAGGAGCGCGCGTTGCCGATCAGGATGAGGCGCACGTAGTCGCAGATGAACAACTGCAGCTCCGGATCGCGCGTCACCTTCGGATACGCCTTGAAGATCTCGGAATTCGCCGGATCCTCCAGATGCGCCTCGACCTCGTTGCGCGGCTTGGAGCGCAGCTCCCGGGTCAGGGCGAACATGAGACCGAGCAGCTGGAGGTAATCCTCCTTCTTGGGGATCCGGTTGAGCGCCGCGTCCATGATCGCGTTGCCCGTGCCCAGGACGACCTTGGTCGAATTGGCGACCACATAGGACCCGACGGATGCGCCCCCGAGGATGATGAACTCGAAGGGCTGCCAGATCACCGTCAGGTGGCCGCCCATGGCCGCGAAACCGCCGCCGACGCAGACGACCGCGATCAGCAAGCCGATGATGATACTCACACGCGGCGTCCTCAAACCCAGGCAGACAGAGTCCGGCTCCTAGAGCGCGAAGCTTGCGCAAGGCTGGAGCAGAATTCCCAACATGACGCACATTCAGCCTTTCGATTCCGGCGAGTCCCTGTCAAGATAGCGTTCAGAGATCCCCATAATATGCTCGGATGAAGGGCGCAGGCTATGGTTTCGACCTTCACGGATTACAAGATATTAACCTCAAATTACGCGACAACCGTAACCAGGAAATCTTCACAATCAGATGTAAAAAAAGAAATTCAGTATTTTCAGGACAATATCGGCAAGGTCAAGACGATCGACGACTTCCTCGGCAACCAGCGCCTCTACACCTTCGCCATGAAGGCTTATGGGCTGGAAGATGCGATCCCCAACAAGGGCTTCATGCGGAAGGTCCTGACTGGCGAGGCCGACGCCAACGGACATGTCCTGGCCGATCGCCTGCAGGATTCCCGGTACCAGGATCTCGCAGCGGCGTTCAATTTCAGGGAGTACGGCAACGATCCGAGCAAACCGGTGAAACTGGACGATGAGACGCAGGCTCTGATCGACCAGATCGGTGGGGTCAAGACATTGCAGGAAAGGAAAATCGAATACGATAACGACACGGAAAATACGGCGAGCTACATTCAGAATATCATGCAGTACATCAAGACCGCCGACGACATCGCCGCGGATTCCAAGGTATCGGCCTTCGTCCGGACCGCAATCGGCCTGCCCCCCGCCTCGGCGGACGACGATGCCTGGACGCAGGCTCGGCAGATCGAGGGCAAGTTCGACGCGACGACGTTCCAGGATCCCGGGCGGATGGTCGACGTGTTCGACCAATACCGGGCGGGCCGGCAGGCGGGCCGGAAAGCGATCATCGACCCCTATTACCGTTCGGCCGGGACCTACTCGGCCTCCGACGCGGAGATCGCCAAGCTGACGGATTACGCCCGCACCAAGCTCAAGGCGGTGAATTCCGTGAAGGATATCGTCTACGACCCGCCCCTCGCCGGCGCCATCGGATCCGTCCTGGCTCTTCCCGGCGACCTGACCGCGCGCGCGCCCGACGAGCAGATCAAGCTGATCAGCCAGAAGCTCGACGTCGCGAGCCTCCGCGATGGCAAGACGCTCAACGCCTTCCTCGACAAGTTCAAGGCCTTGCGCGACGACGCGCAGACGGCGACGGTCAACGCCTACATCCAACAGTCCATCGAGACGGATGCCGGCGCGGATAACGAGGGCACGCGGCTCGCCCTGTATTTCCGGCGCAAGGTCGGCAGCGTGAAATCCGCCTACGGCCTGCTGGCCGATCCGGCCCTGGCCGAAGTCGTGCGGACGGCGGTCGGCCTGCCCCCGGAATCGGCCAAGAGCAGCATCGACACACAGGCCCGCCTGATCGAGCGCAAGGTCGATCTCGCGAGTTTCAAGGATCCGGCCAAGCTCGACCAGTTCATCAAGCGCTTCACGCTCCTGTGGGATTCCAAGAACAACGCGGCGCCGCAGCCGGCCTTCGCGTTGCTGACCAACTCCGTTCCCGCCCTCGACTCGGACGTGCTGCTCAGCCTGCAGAACATCCGCGGGGGGTTCTGAGATGCAGTCGTCGCTCTACGTCTCGCTGTCGGCCCAGCTGGCGCTCGAGCAGCGCCTGAACACGGTGGCGACGAACGTCGCCAATCTGGGGACGGCGGGCTACCGCGCCGAGGAGGTGAAGTTCGGGACGATCCTGTCGCAGGCGGGCAAGCGCGAGGTCGCCTTCGCCACGCCGGGAGACACCTTCCTGTCGCGCCGGGCCGGCCCGCTGACCAAGACCGATTCGCCCCTCGATGTCGGGCTGAACGGCGACGGCTGGCTGGCGGTGCGGGGGGCCCAGGGCACGGTCTACACCCGGGACGGCCGCATGCAGATCTCGGCGGCCGGCGACCTGCAGGATCTCAGCGGACGCCCGATCCTGGACCCGGGCGGATCGCCCCTGACGGTGGACCCGGAGGGACCGTCGATCACGATCGGCGCGGACGGGATCATCACCCAGGGCGTCAACCAGATCGGCGCGCTCGGCGTGTTCCGCCTCGACCCGGCCGCGACGCTGACCCGCGTCGCCGGCGGCGCGGTGGCGTCGGACCGGCCGGGGGTGCCGATCCTCGACTTCAACCAGCGCGGCGAGACCACGGTCCGGGTGCAGCAGGGCTTCCAGGAGGGGGCCAACGTCAATCCGGTCATGGAGATGGCGCGGCTGATCGAGCTCACCCGCACCTTCCAGAGCGCAGCCGCGGCCGTGTCGGAATCGGAATCCTCGCTCCAGGACGCGATCCGCGGGCTCGTCGGGTCGGGCTCGTAGGCCGCCGGATCGGAGCGAGGGTTTGCGGGGATCGCCATGAACGCGCTGGATCGCCTCGCCGCGGGGTTGGAGGACCGGGACGAGCATCCCCTCGTCCGGGTCGGCGGCGCCGTGCGGGAGATCGGATTCGGCCATTGCCGGATCCGCATCGCCACGCCGCTGCTGCGGCTCGGCGACCGCATGCGGATCGAGTCGGCGGGGCGTCCGCTGGACGGCGAGGTGGTGCGGATCGACGAGGACGGCGTGATCCTCAAACCCTTCGAGGGGCGGATCGAGGCCGGTCTCGGGTCGCCGGCCTACCGGGTGGCGGCGACCGCGCCCCGGCCCTGCGAGGGGTGGAAGGACCGGGTCATCAACGCCCTCGGGCAGCCGATCGACGGGAAGGGCGCGCTGCCCCGGGGCGAGCGGGCCATGCCGCTCGACGCCGATCCGCCCCCGGCCATGCGCCGGGGGCGGGTCGACCAGCCGCTGCGGACCGGGGTTCGGGCGATCGACCTGTTCACCCCCCTCTGCGCGGCCCAGCGCATCGGCATCTTCGCGGGCTCGGGCGTCGGCAAGTCGACGCTGCTGTCGATGCTCGCCCGCTGTGCCGGCTTCGACGCCGTGGTGGTCGCCCTGGTGGGCGAGCGCGGGCGCGAGGTTCGGGAGTTCCTGGAGGGCCCGATCCTGGCGAGCCGGCCGCGCTCGGTGGTGGTGGTGGCGACCGGCGACGAGAGCCCGATGATGCGCCGGCAGGCGCCGAAGCTCGCCGTCGCGGTGGCGGAATATTTTCGCGATCAGGGCCAGTCGGTGCTGCTCATGGTCGATTCGGTGACCCGCTTCGCCCACGCGGCCCGGGAGGTCGCCCTCGCGGCGGGCGAGCCGCCGGTGGCGCGGGGCTATCCCCCGAGCGTGTTCGGCGACCTGCCGCGCCTGCTGGAACGGGCCGGGCCGGGCCTGGAGGGCGGGGGCACGATCACCGGCGTGTTCTCGGTGCTGATCGACGGCGACGACCACAACGATCCCGTGGCCGACAGCATCCGCGGGACGCTGGACGGGCATATCGTGCTCGACCGGGCGATCGCCGACCAGGGGCGCTACCCGGCGATCAACCTGCTCGGCTCGATCTCGCGCCTCGCCGATCTGGTCTGGACGCCGCAGCAGCGCGAACTGGTGCGCACGCTCAAGGGCATGATCGCCCGCTTCGAGGATTCCCGGGACCTGCGCCTGATGGGCGGCTATCACGCGGGGACCGACCCCGAACTCGATCAGGCGGTCGCGCTGATCCCCAAGATCTACGCCGCCCTGCGGCAGGATCCGAGCGAGCCCGAGAGCTACGACGCCTTCCTGGACCTCGCCAACGCCCTGCGGGGCTGACGCGCGCCGGCGGGGAAAGCCTCGCGCAAGCGAACCCTGATCTGAGTTCAGCCAAGTTTTTCGATGAGGAGTTCCGACCATGGGTCTGTACGGGGTGCTGAACGCCGGTGTGTCCGGAATGAACGCGCAGACGAACCGGCTTGGCGTCGTCGCGGACAACATCCAGAATCAGAACACGGTCGGCTACAAGCGGGGCAACACGCAGTTCTCCTCCATGCTGACCGATTCGAGCGCCGGCTCGTACAATGCCGGCTCGGTCACCACGACCGTCCGGTACGGGATCGGCGGCTCCAGCAACCAGGGCACGACGCAGAAGACGACCTCCAGCACCGATATGGCGATCAACGGGGAAGGATTCTTCATCGTGAAGGACCGGGGCGGCACCCCGCACCTCACCCGGGCGGGCAATTTCGTCGTTGATGGCCCGACGGGCAACATGGTGAATGCCGCCGGCATGACCCTGCAGGGCTACAGTCTCGCCAACGGCGACCCGAAAGTCTCGCTGAACAGCTATGACGGCCTTGAGCCGGTCAACATGTCGAACCTGTCAGGCAAGACGAGCCCCTCGACGGCCGGAACATTGGCGGGCAACCTGTACATCGACGCTCCGAACGGCACGGCGCCCATTTCTGCCACCAATTATACGAAGCCTTATTCGATCACGACTTACGACGACGCCGGTCGTCCGTCAGTGGTCGACATCAACTTCCTGAAGACTGGCGACGGCCAGTGGACGGCCGCGGCCTTCAGCCGCGATACCGCGACCACCAAGGGCAAGCAGCTCGCGTCCGTTCCCATGACCTTCGACGGAAGCGGCAAACCGACCAGCGCCCCGAAACTGAGCTGGAACGTGCCAAACGGCCAACCCTTCACCCTCGATCTGTCGGCCATCACGCAGAACGCGGGCGATTACAGCATGGAAACGACGGCGATTGACGGCAACTTGCCGAGCGCAGTCAAGAGCACGGACATCGCTACGGACGGAACGGTCTACGCGGTCTACGAGGACGGCTCACGCAAGGCGGCCTACAAGATCCCGCTGGCGACGGTGCCGAGCCCGGACAATCTCACCCCGCGCGCGGGCAACGTCTACGATCTGAGCGCCACCTCCGGGCCGGTGCAGACCGGTTTTCCCAATATCGGTGGTCGCGGTTCGATCCTCTCGGGCAGTCTCGAGCAATCGACAGTCGATCTCGGCGACGAACTCTCGACCATGATCGCCTCGCAGACCAGTTACGGCGCCAACTCGAAGGTGTTCCAGACCGGCACCGAGATGCTCGAGACCCTCGTCAACCTGAAGCGCTGAGTCGAGGATCGAGAGGACAGGCGGGATGAGTCTTTCCGTTGCCCTGAACACCGCGCGCGGCTCGCTGTCGGCGAACGGGCTGCAGACCGACACCGTGTCGCGCAACGTCGCGGGGGTCGGCGACGCGTCCTATTCGCGCAAGGTCGCGTCGCTGGTCACGACGGACGGGCCCGTCCGGGTCGTCGTCAACCGGGTCAGCAACACGGCCCTGTTCGACAAGATGATTAACAGCACGTCGGATCTGGCCGGGCGCCAGGCGATCCTCGACGGCCTGAAGAGCCTGGAGCAAACGGTCGGCGACACGGAGGCGGACGGCTCCATGGCCGCCAAGGTCGGTACCCTGGACCAGGCGCTGAGCAACGCCGCGAATCAACCCAACGATCAGAATCTCGCCAAGGCCGCGGTCGCCGCCGCGAAGGATCTGGCCCGGACGTTGAACCAGGCCAGCACCACGGTCCAGTCCGCGCGCAAGAACGCGGATGACGAAATCAACAATTCCGTCCAGACGATCAACGACCTGCTGACGCAGTTCGACAAGGCCAACAAGGCGGTGATGACCGGAACCGTCACCGGGACCGACATCAGTGATGCGCTGGACAACCGCGACAAAATCCTGGCGAAGCTATCGCAGGAACTCGGCATCACCACGGTGGTCCGGGCCAACAACGACATGGCGATCTACGCCGACAACGGCTCGCCGCTCTTCGACAAGATCGCGCGGCCCGTGACCTTCCAGCCTACGTCGGCCTTCGCGCCCGGGACGGCGGGCAACGCGGTGTTCATCGACGGCGTGCAAGTCACCGGCAGCAAATCGCTGATGCCGCTCCAGACCGGGCGCATCGTCGGGCAGATGACGGTGCGCGACGAGGTCGCGGTCACCTACCAGAACCAGCTCGACGCGCTCGCCGGCGGGGTGATCAGCGCGCTCGCCGAGACGAACAAGAACGACCCGACCAAGCCAGCCCTGGCAGGCTTGCTGACTTATGCCGGCGGACCGCCCCTGCCGGCAAACACGGTGGGGCTCGCGGCCAGCATCCGCGTGAACGCGAAGGCCGATCCGGAGCAGGGGGGTGACCCGTTCACCCTGCGGGACGGCGGCATGAACGGGACGGATTACCAGTACAACACGACGGGCGCCGCCGCCTTCTCGGACCATCTGCGTGCGCTCCAGACGACGCTGCGGGCGGACCAGTCGTTTCCGACCAGCTCGGAGCTTCCGAATCCGGCCTCGGTGATGACGGCCGCCCAGGCCTCGGCCAGCTGGCTGGAGGCCGCGCGCAAGGCAGCCTCGGCCCAGGTCGATACCGAATCGGCTGTCCTGAGTCGCACCTCCACGGCGCTCTCGAATGCCACCGGCGTGAACCGGGACGACGAGGTCGCGACGATGCTCCAGCTCGAGAAATCCTACGCGGCCTCGGCCAAGCTCATCGCGACGGTCAATGCGATGCTCCAATCCCTCCTCGATGCGGTGAGGTAGTGCCATGCAGACGACCTTCATCTCGACGGTCAACTTCCTGAACACGCCGCGCTCGACGATGAACCGCCTGCAGGCGGATCTCGACAAGGCCAATTCGGAGAGCACGAACGAGGGGCGGTACGCCGATGTCGGCCTCGAGCTGGGCTATCGGACCGGGCTCACCCTCGACCTCCGTCAGGGCCTCGACGAGATCGACGCGCAGGTGACGCGCAACGGGCTGACGAACGTCCGCGTCAACAGCGCCTACCAAGCGCTCGACCGGGTCCGGTCGGACGGGGAGGCCTTCATGGCGACCCTGACGCCCGGCAAGCTGAACGACACCAGTGCGACCACGATCGCGCAGGCTGCATCCTCCAAGCTCACGGCGTTGATCGGTGAGCTGAACACGCAGACGGGCGGCCAATACCTGTTCGGTGGAATCAATACCGCCCAGGTGCCGATCAAGGATTACGAGACGACCTCGGGAACGTCGGACGCCAAGCAGGCTTTCGTGGACGCGTTCAAGGCCAAGTTCGGCTTCGAGCCCGGCACGCAGCCAGGCTCGAGCGCCATCACCCCAACGCAGATGCAGGAGTTCCTCGCGGATGGCGGCCCGTTCGCGGCGCTCTTCTCCAACACGGCGTGGAAGAACTGGTCGACAGCGTCCGACACGCCGGTCCGCAGCGAGATCGCCCGCAACGAGACGGTGAACACCTCCGTCAGCGCCAACGTCCAGCCTCTGCGGCAGCTGGCGATGCTGTACTCGCTGGGCTCCTCGATCGGCCTTCCGAGCCTGTCCTCGACCACGCAGGCCGTCGTCTACGACAAGCTGCGCAGCCTCGCCGGCTCGGCGACCTGGGGGGTCACGGGGATCCAGGCGGATGTGGGCGCCGTCCAGGCCCGCATCACGACCGTCGGAACGCAGATGGGTATTCAGAAGAATATCCTGCAGGAAGGCGTCAAAAATCTGGAGTACGGCGACCCCATCGAGGCTGCAGCGCGCGTCAAGAATCTGACCACGCAGCTGGAGATCTCTTACTCGCTGACCAATCAGGTCAACAAACTGAGCCTGATGGATTACGTCCGGTAAGATAGACCCATCCTGAACTGAAATGGCGCGGACACGACAGGGCCCGTGCTGAAACCGCACACCGAATCGACACAAGAGGCATTCCTGCGATGTACGGCGCGTCTTACGCGGAGATCATGGACGAATCGCCCGCGCTCGCGCGTGAGCGGGAACGCGAGGCCTTCGACCGGGCCATCGAACTGATGAAGCGGGCCGCGGGGGCCGATGCGACGCCGGAGGTCCGCCAGGAGGCGACCAGCTTCCTGCAGCGCCTCTGGAGCCTGCTGATCGACGATCTCGCCAATCCCGAGAACGCCCTGCCGACGCAACTGCGGGCGGACCTGATCTCCATCGGCCTCTGGAACATGAGCCGCGCCGATCAGATCCTGCGCGGGGACGCGGCCGGGTTCGAGGCCCTGATCTACGTCAACACCCTCGTCCGGGACGGTCTGCAATGAGCCGGTCGATCAATCTGAGCCTGCGCGGCAACGAGCGGATCTTCATCAACGGCGCCGTCCTGCGAGTCGACCGCAAGGTCACGATCGAGTTGCTCAACGACGCCACGTTCCTCATGGAGGCGCATGTGCTGCAGGCGGAGCAGGCCACCACGCCGATCCGCCAGCTCTATTTCATCGCGCAGGCCATGCTGATCGATCCCAGCAACGCGGATCGGGTCCGAAACGCCTACGCCGAGGTCGACAGCGCGATCGTCGCGAGCGATCCCGGCCCGGACGTGACGTCCGCTCTGGCAGTGGCCAGGAACTTCCTGACGGCCGGCCGGCCCTTCGAGGTCCTGCGGATCCTGCGGGGCCTGTTCGAGGCGGACGGTTCGCAATCCTCCGGGAACGCGGGCGCGATCACCCACCGGGTCGCCTGAAGACGCGAAACCTCGCTTTGACGGGCTTTCCGCCGCGCCGGCGCGCATCCCGGCGGGAGCCACACCCAGCGTCCGAACAGCCATATCGGAGGGAGATCGAGTCATGTCCGTGCCATTAGCCAACAACACCGGACCTTCGACTGGGGCGGCAGACGCAGCCGCCAAGGCCGCAGCCGACAAGAAGGCGTCCGCAGCCAAGCAGACGACCCTGAACTACGACAATTTCCTCAACCTCCTCCTGGCTCAGATGAAGAACCAGAATCCGACCGACCCGATCAAGTCGACGGAATATATGAGCCAGCTGGCGACGTTCTCGCAGGTCGAGCAGAGCGTCAACATGAACAGCAAGCTCGATGCGCTGCTCGCCTCGTCGACCATGTCCGAGGCCGGGAACCTCGTCGGCCGCACCGTCACCTCGGCGGACCAGAAGTCGACCGGAACGGTCACGTCGGTCCAGATGACCAAGGACGGGCTGGTGGCGCACCTCGATAGCGGCAAGGACGTGCCCTACGCGCCCGGCATGACCGTGTCGTAGCGCCCTTCGATGCCATGAACGAGATCGACGCCCTGGAACTCGTCCGCACCGCCATCTGGACGATCATCGTCGCATCCGGGCCGGCGGTCGGGGCCGCCATGCTGGTGGGGATCCTGATCGCCCTGTTCCAGGCGCTGACGCAGATTCAAGAGGTGACCCTCACCTTCGTGCCGAAGATCGTGGTCGTTCTCGTCGTGATGATCCTCACCGGATCCTTCGTCGGGGGCCAGATCTACGCCTTCACCGAGATGGTCTACGGCCGGATCGTCTCCGGCTTCTGAGACGTCGCGCGAACCGGACGTCCCGCCCGGGCGGGGACGGCGCAACCCAGGCGCAAGCTTGCTGAGCCAGAAGCGGCCTCCACACGGAGAGGGTTGGAAGCGTGGCAGCGGCCGTCGAAGCGCTGGCGCCGGAGAGCAAGGTCCGGCGGGATGTGTGGTTCGCGATCGGGATCATCGCGATCCTCGCGGTCCTGTTCCTGCCCGTCCCGGCGATGCTGATCGATATCGGGCTGGCGCTCTCCATCGCCTTCTCGGTCCTGATCCTGATGGTGGCGCTCTGGATCCGGAAGCCGCTCGAATTCTCGTCCTTCCCGACGATCCTCCTGATCGCGACCCTGCTGCGCCTCGCGCTCGGGATCGCGACCACGCGCCTGATCCTGTCCAACGGCGACGCGGGCGTCGACGCGGCCGGCCACGTGATCCAGGGCTTCTCGCAGTTCGTCATGGGCGGCGATTTCGTGATCGGTCTGGTGGTGTTCGCCATCCTGATCACGGTGAACTTCCTGGTCATCACCAAGGGCGCCACCCGCATCGCCGAGGTCGGAGCGCGCTTCACCCTCGACGCGATCCCCGGCAAGCAGATGGCGATCGACGCCGATCTCTCGGCAGGCCTCATCGACGAGAAGGAGGCGCAGCGCCGGCGGCAGGAGATGGAGGAGGAGAGCGCCTTCTTCGGCTCCATGGACGGCGCCTCGAAATTCGTGCGCGGCGAGGCGGTCGCCAGCCTGATCGTCATCGCGGTCAACATCTTCGGCGGGATCATCATCGGCGTCACCCGCCACGGCCTGCCGCTGGCGAAGGCGGCCGACGTCTTCACCAAGCTCTCGGTGGGCGACGGCCTCGTCGCGCAGATCCCGGCCCTGATCGTGTCGCTGGCCGCGGGCCTGCTGGTCTCGAAGGGCGGCACGAAGGGCACGGCCGAGCAGGCGATCGTGGGTCAGCTCGGCGCCTATCCGCGGGCGCTGTTCGTCTCCGCCGGCATGATGGGCGTCTTCGCGATCATGCCGGGGATGCCGTTCGTACCCTTCGCGCTCCTGGGCGCCCTGATGTCCACGATCGCCTACCTGATCCCGCGCCGCATCGCCGACGCGCAATCGAAGGTCGAGGCCGAGGCGCAGGCCCGGGAGGAGCAGCGCCTGCTGGAGAGCCGCGAGAGCGAGGCCGTCAAGGAATCGCTCAAGACCGCCGAGATCGAGCTGCGGCTCGGCAAGCACCTCGCCGTGCAGATCCAGGGCGCCCGGCAGGAGCTGGCCCACCGGGTCGGCCGGATGCGCCGGAAATTCGCGCAGCAATACGGATTCGTGGTTCCCGACATCAAGCTGGTCGAGGCGAACACCGTCCCGAGCAAGAACTACGAGATCGCCATCCACGGGACCGTCGTGGCCGCGCAGCAGGTACGCCCCGGGGAGATGCTGATCGTGGTCGGCGACGGGCCGCTGCCCACCATCGCGGGCGAGGAGGTGCGCGAGCCGGCCTTCGGCATGCGGGCCGTCTGGGTGCCGGAGGCCTACGCCCCGGAGGCCAGGCGCGAAGGTTTCAGCCCCATCGACTGCAACTCGGTCATGCTGACCCATGTCAGCGAGGTCATCCGCAACAACCTGCCGCAGCTCCTGTCCTACAAGGACCTGCGGATGCTCATCGATCGGCTCGATCCGGAGTACAGGCGGCTGGTCGACGACATCTGCCCGTCGCAGATCTCGTATTCGGGCCTGCAGGCGGTGCTCAAGCTGCTGCTCGCCGAGCGGGTCTCGATCCGCAACCTGCACCTGATCATCGAGGCGATCGCCGAGATCGTCCCCCATGCCCGCCGCGCCGAGCAGATCGCCGAGCACGTCCGGCTGCGCGTCGCGCAGCAGATCTGCGGCGACATCGCCGAGAACGGGGTGCTCAGCGTCCTGCGCCTCGGGAGCCGGTGGGATCTCAGCTTCCATCAGGCCCTGAAGCGCGACGCCAAGGGCGACGTGGCGGAGATCGACATGGACCCGCGGCTGATCGAACAGTTCGGCGTGGAGGCCGCGGAGGCGATTCGCGCCCACATGAAGACATCCCATAAATTCGCCCTGGTCACCGCGCCGGAGGTGCGCGGCTACGTGCGGATGATCATCGAGCGCCTCTTCCCGACGATCCCCGTGCTGTCGCATGTCGAGATCGCCCGGGGCGTCGAGATCAAGTCCCTCGGCACGATCTCCTGATCCGCATGATCCCGGAGACGCTGCTCGGCATATTCATGATCTTCTGCCGGGTCGGCGGCTGCCTGATGGTCGCCCCGGGCCTGTCGAGCCAGAGGGTGGCGCAGCGCGTCCGCCTCTTCGTCGCCCTGACGGTGACCCTGGCGGTGTCGCCGCTGCTCCTGCCGAAGTTCAGCGCGCAATTGCGCGACTCCGTGCCGGCCGACACCCTATGGTGGATCGGCTGCGAGACGCTCACCGGTCTCGCCATCGGCTTCTTCGGCCGGGCCTTCTACTTCGCCCTCGAGACCATGGCGACCGCCCTGGCGACGATGATCGGCCTCGGCGGCATTCCGGGCAATCCGGTGGCCGAGACTGAGGGGGCCTCGCTGGCCGGTTCGCTGATCACCATGGGGGCGACGATCCTGATCTTCGCCATGGACCTGCACTGGGAATTGTTTCGCGGCCTGGTCGCCTCCTACGACCGCATCCCGCCCGGGGTCCCGTTCGGGTCGGGGCCGATGCTGGCGGGCTTCGTCGACCGGATCTCCGAGGCCTTCGTCATGGCCGCGCGGATCACGAGCCCGTTCGTCATCTACTCGGTGATGGTGAACCTCGCCATGGGACTGGCCAACAAGCTGACGCCGCAGATCCCGGTCTTCTTCATCGCGACGCCGTTCGTCCTCTTCGGCGGCATGCTGCTGCTGATGTTCCTGTACAAGGACATGATCGCGCAGTTCATCCTGACCTACGAGCACTGGCTGAAATGGGGCTGAGGGGAGACCGGGATGCCGTCGCGACTCGACCGGGCGACGCGGATCCTCCGCGTGCAGGACCGGATGCGCCAGCTCGCCGAGCGGGAGCTCGCCGCCGTTGAGCGCCGGGTCCGCGCGGCCGATACGGCTCAGGCGGATCTGATTCACGCGCTCAACGAAGCCTCGGCGTTTCACGAGCCGCTCCGCGCCACCGCGCTCCACCGCCTGAAGACCCTCGCGGTCACCGCCCAGGAAGCGCGCGCCGAGCGTGACGTCCGGGCGCGGCAGCTCCTCGACCGGGCCACGCAGCACAAGCGGACCGAGCAATGGGTCGGGCGCCTCGAAGCCGAGCATGAGCGGGATAGGGAGAGGCGGGACTGGGCCGAACGGCTCGACCTCCTGTCCGCCGCCGTCGAGGCAAGCCTCCCGCCAGCCAAGTCGGATAGGGGGGCGGATGAACCCGATGTTTCCGCGGCCGCGACGAGCCCGGCCGGTCCCGAGGACCGGATGAGCCACGGCCCCACCCATCCGGATACGAGCACGCCGTGAGCGTCCAACCCCCCTCCGATATCGTCCTCGACGTGGCGCGCGCCGCCGATCCGGTCCGCTATCAGGCCGCCGTGACCAAGCTGTCGCAGGGCTCCCCCGCGACCTTCGCCGACGCGCTCGGCACGGCTTCGGCCGGGCGGGCCGGCATCCCCGCCATGGCGCAGCCGAGCGCCGACACCGTGCTGACCCGGTTCCGGACCGCCGCGACCCTGGCGGCCCCCGGCCCCAAGGGGACGCCGGCCCAGCAATTCGAAGCCTTCGTCCTGCAGAGCTTCGTCGAATCGATGCTGCCCCAGGGGGCCTCGGCGGTGTTCGGCAAGGGCAATGCCGGATCGATCTGGCGGTCGATGCTGGCGGAACAGCTCGGCGCCCAGCTCGCCAAGGCGGGCGGGGTCGGCATCGCCCGGATGATCGACGCCGCGCATCCCGGTACCGCCCAAGCCGGCGCCCCGGATCCCGCGCTCAAGGCGCGGACGAAGGCCTAGAGCCGTGCCCGATCGCGTTGCAATCGAGCACGGCTCTAGGCCTTTGTTCCAACGCGCTCTCTTGCGCCGAACCGGCGTCCATTTCGGCGGAGCGCGCTCTAGCGCCGTTCCCGACCGAATCGCGGTCCGAGCGGCTCCGAGTTCCTCGTTCGGCGCGCTCCGCCGAATCGGTCTCCACTTCGGCGGAGCGCGCTGAGCCCCGCAACGGACACGGACCATGCTGCTGTCATCCCTGAGCCGCCTCGAAACGATCATCGATGCCGAGACCGCCGCGCTTACGGCGCATGACCTGCAGGATCAGGACGACTTCAACCGTCGCAAGAGCCAGAGCCTGGTGGAACTCGCGCGCCTCGGCCGAGCCGTCGATCCCGCGCAGCTCAAGCCCGAGGAGATCGACTGCCTGGAACGGGTCCGCGTCAAACTCAGGCGCAACCACGAACTCCTCGGCATCCACCTGCGCGCCATGCAGGAGGTCTCGGACATCGTTTCCACCATGATCCAGAGCGCGGAATCCGACGGCACCTACTCCGCCACCCTGCGCTATCAGGAGTGACCGCCCATGGCCCGGATCGTCATCACCGGCCTCTGGATCTGCGCGATCACCGTCCTGTCCAGCTTCGCGGTGATCACCTGGATGCCGGCCCTGCCGAAGCCGAAGGCCGAGGAATACCTCGAGGGTCTCACCTACCAGAAGCTGAAGCCCCTCAATATCCCGGTCATCGCGGAGGGCAGCGTTCAGGGCTACGTCATGGCCACGATGATCTTCACGGCCGATTCGCACCTGATCAAGGGCATGAACGTGACCCCGGCGCCGTTCGTGATGGACGAGTCGTTCCGGCAGATCTACGGCGACGGCGATCTCGATTTCCGCAATCTCAAGAAATACGACCTCAACAAGCGGCTGGAGGAGATCAAGCGGCGGGTGAATGAGCGACTGGGGTCCGAAGTCGTCAAGGACGTGATGATCGAGAACTTCAACTTCGTCACGAAGAAGGACATCCGCAGCTAGGGCGCACTCCGCCGAAGTGGAGACCGGTCCGGCGCCATGGAGCGCGTCGAAGCACAAGCGCAGAGCCTTCTCGGCCGGAGGGTCCTCGGTCCACTGCCGTACGCCGCGGTAGACCCATCGGGTGGTCCCACCCGACCACCGCAGTCCAGGCGAGCGCGTCCGCAGGCCTCGCGGACGGTGTCCAGAAGTCACTGCGCTTCGGAAGCTCAGCCGGAAACTGAGGCGGTGGGTTGGACGGCCGATCAACGGTCGCCCGGTCCTGTGTCGTATCCCATGCGAAATGGTTGACCGCCCGGGCGAAGCCTTCGCGGCCCGGCGCCCGGCGGTCAGTCCGCCAGGGCGCGCCGGACCGCCTCCTCCTCGACCGCGCCGGCCAATCGAGCCAGACTCTCCGGGGATGCGGCGATCAACAGGCCGCCAGCGACGCAGCGTACGCCCGAAAGACCATATCGCAGCACGGTTCCGGCCTGGCCGCAGCGTACCGTGAGGTCACCGAATCGACCGGTGATCGCGTGCGGCACGATATGCAGCCGCCGCTCCCCATGCAGGGCGAAGACGCGTTGGGATGCGTCGAGGGCGACCGCCGCGGCGGCGTCGAAGTGCAGGAACCCCTCGGTCGAGAGGGGGCGGTCCCCGGTCACGAACCGGTCGAGGACGGCGATGCCGGAGAGATCCTCCAGCAGGACGAAGGCGCGGACATGCTGGTAGTCGGGTCCGTGAACGCTGGTCTCGATGCGGTGCAGAACGCCGTCGCCCAGGCGGACCGGCGCCTGAGCGAGCCCCGCGCCGGCGCCGGGCTCGCGGCCATCCGGAACCACGACGTTATGCGCCCGCGCCGCGGGCAGATGCCGCCCTTCCCCCTCCGTGATCCAGCGAAAGCCCCCCGCCGCGAAGGTGAAGGCGGTGCAGTCCCGATGATCCTGCGGATGGACCTGCTCGGAGAAATCCGCCGTGAAGGCGGCCCATCCAGATCCGTCATCCGGCCGGCGCAGGCTGAGGACACCAAGCCGCCCGGACCTGACGGGGCGGGCCGCGGCGCCGTCCGACGCTCGCGCGGGGGTGGCCGGCGCTCCGATCGCGGGGCGCGCCCGCGAGGCCGCCAGCCGTCTCAGCCAGCCGACGCGGTCGGGATGGTCCGGCGCGTCGTCGAAGGGGGGCAGGGTGCCGTCCGGCTCGAACAGCGCAGCGAGGCCGGCCCAGGCCCTCGGCACCCGCTCGTCCAGGAGTCCGGCCAGGGCGGCCAAGTCGGCCAAGTCGGCCAAGTCGGCCAGATCCGGCCGGGCGTTCAGAATCGGCATGAGGACGAGCGCGAGGGTGAGGATCTCCAGGCGGCGGTGATACGAGGGCTCCGCGATGCCCCCCTCGGGATCGATCAGCGCCGCGAAGCCGCGCCGGAGCGCGATCGTCGCGAGGCCGATCCAGTGTCGGGCCATCGGAAAGGATGGGAGGGCGAGGCCCGCCGCCAGCAGCGCGGCGGCGACCTGGACCTCCAGCGGCGAGCCCGCCACCGTGTGCTGGGCGAGGATCTCCGCCAGCGCGGCGGCATGCCGGACGACCTCGCCCCCCAGGATCTCGACGGCTGACCCGTCCTCCGCATCCTGCGCGGCGGCGGCGAGGAGACCGAGCAGCGCTTCCAGGCGCAGCGCCATGCAGGCGGGGTGCAGGCTGAGGCTATCGGCGGGCCGGCCCCAGGGATTCGCCCGCGACCAGGAGAGCGCCGCCGCCACCGCCCGGGCCCGGACCGCGGGGTCCTGGCTCTCGGCGCCGCCGCAGGCCCAGGCCAGGGACTGGAAGGCCAGGCGCCAAGCCCGCGACTGGAACGGGTCGGCCGCCCAACCCGGGACGTCCGGCAGCGCCCAGGCGGGATGGGGCGCGATCCGGACCGCGCCGTCGGCGAGGACGCAGACATCGGGTCCGTCCCGCAGGCGCGCGAAGCCGCGCAGCGGGGAGGGCCGCTCCGCCAGGGCGGCGGAATTGAGGTAGGGCCGGATCGAAGGCGCGCCGGAGCCGCTCTCCGCAGGGGAGCCGCCGATGCGGCCGAGCAACCGGTTCAGGAAGGCCGCGGCCCCTGGATTCGTGTCGTCCGCCAAATCCGCCAGCCGCAGGTCGTCGTCGAGCAGGACGTCCGGCACGCCGGCCAGTGCGAGGTCCGAGCCCTCGTCCCAGGCGGCGAAGCCGACCGACAGCGTCGCGGCGCCGGGCGGCGGCGTCAGCTTCAGGGTGAAGCGGTAGGCTTGCCGATGCACCGGGATGTCGAGGAAGGCGGGAACCGCCAGCGTGGCCAGGGTGCCGGGGTAGGGGGGCGGGATCGGGTCGCCCGCCGCGTCCCGGAAAGCGATCCGGGCGAGGGCCCCTTCCGTCCGCCCCCCCGCAATCGCCTGCCCCACGGCCAGCTGCCCCACGATCACCTGCCCCTTGAGCACGAGGGATCGGCCCGGAACGAGGCCGTGCCGGAACCAGACCGGCTTGGACCCGAGGGCGATCCGCCCGTCCCGCGTCAGCCGGCCCTGCGGCGCCGTCCCGGCCCCCCGGTTTCCCGGGGCAGGTCCCGCCGGCCGGATCTCCGGATCGACGATCCGGAACGGCTGCGCGTTGCGCCAGCTCCGGATGACGACGGTCACCTCCGCGGCGGGCGCCGGAAGGAGGAAGCGGCGCCGGATGAGGCGCGCGCGCGCGCCGGCGCCGTCCCCGGATCGGGCGGGGCCGGCGATCCAGTCGCCATGCGCATCCATGGAGGTTCGGGCCAGGCCCGGGACATGGGCGAAATCGACCTCGGACCGGTCCTGCGCCAGGAACGCGAAGCCGATCGCCGCGAAATCCTTGGCGGCGGCCGCCGTCTCCGCAGCCGCGCAGATCATGCATGCGCTGAACTCATACCATTGGTCGGCGGCGAGGCCGGAAAACACGAGAGCGATCCGGGACCACCGATTCCTGTTGCCGACGACATGGCCCCCGGCGAAAGGCGCAGCCCCCGGGTCCGCCCGCACCGATGCGGGCGGAAGAGCGTGTTGTTCGTGCATCGGGTCTGGCAATTCTCGCAGGATCAGCGTCGGCCGGGCAGCAGGTGATCGGTGGTGCGGCACCGCAGCATGGCAAATTTGTTTTGTCCATGGACCATAGAGATCTGTAAAATTTGCCTCAAACCACCGTCGATATTGCGGTCAAGTCTAAATTTTTTGACCTCATGCGATCGGTTGTGATCTGGCACGGGACCTGACAAATTGTTGACCCAATCAGCGACCTGGGTGAGCGTGAACCAGCAGTTAAGAATTCTACCGCTCAAAGCATTATCCAATCCATGTACTCGAACGCAACGGAAGGAGCTGGGTGACAATGTACGTCGTTGTGGACGATAGACCAATCGTCACGGAAGGATATGTCGCCAGTTTCAATAGGGAGGGTGTTTCTTCGGTTGGGTTGCTGTCTTCCGAATTTGAAGACTGGCTGCAGACCGCACCCTCGACCGACCTCGATGCGGTTCAGGGCTTCCTGCTGGGCGATGGCGACCAGCGGTCCGACTGGCCGGATCTGATCCAGAGGCGGTCGCGCGCGCCGATCATCGCGATGATCGAGACCCGCTGCCTGAGCGAGACGCTGCAGCTTTTCAGGGCCGGCATCGACGACGTCGTGCGCAAGCCGGTCCATGTCCGGGAGATCCTCGCCCGGACCGAGGCCGTGTGGCGGCGCTCGCAGCGCGAGGCGGCCAAGGACACGGCCGTGATGGACCGGACCGCGCGGCTGAAGGTGTATTTCGACGGCCGCGACCCGGATATCGACGGGGAGAAGATCGTGCTGCCGCGCCGCGAGCGTCAGATCCTCGAGTTCCTGGTCCGGAACCGGGGGCGCCGGATGACCAAGGAGCAGGTGTTCAATGCGGTCTACGGCGCCTTCACCGACGATGTCGACGAGAGCGTGATCGAGGGCCACATCAGCAAGCTTCGCAAGAAGCTGCGGCAGAAGCTCAGCTTCGACCCGATCGAGGTGCGGCGTTATCTCGGCTATGCCTTCGTGAATTGAGGAGCCGGGCCGCCGCTGCGGTCGTGCGACGGGCGGCCCCGGGCGGCCGGCGGCACGCCTCCGCAAGCTTCGGACAAGACAGCCCGCGCAAAGATCCGCCGACAGGCAAAAGCCACGCTGTAGCGGACCGTCCATTCAACGCGGCGGTCAGGGACAGGTTCCCGGATCCGGGGCTGCCCTGCCGCCGTCCTTGCCAAGCCGGAAAGCCGACAGGTCATGAACCCGATCTTTCTGTTCAATCTCGCCTCCCGGCAGTTGCAGCACCTCACGGCCCGCCAGGCCGTGATCGCCGGCAACGTCGCGAACGCCAACACGCCGGGCTACCAGGCCCGGGACCTGACCCCGTTCCGGGACGTGCTGAACAAGACGGCGCTGTCGATGGCGGCGACCCATGCCGGCCATCTGGAGATCGACGGGCCGAGCGCGCGGCCCGCCCGGGCGGCGGCCTCGGACGGCTGGGACGTGGTGCATTCCGGCAACTCGGTGAACCTCGAGGAGCAGCTGATGAAGGCCGGCGAGGTGAGCCGGGATCAGGCCCTCAACGGCGGCATCGTGAAGTCCTTCAACCGCATGCTGGCGATGAGCGTGAAGTCCGGCCAATGATCGATCCCCTGGTCGCCTCCTCGCGAATCGCCGGCTCCGGCATGGGCGCGCAGTCCGAGCGGATGCGCGTCATCGCGGAAAACATCGCCAACGCCCAGTCCACCGGACAGACGGCGGGCTCGGATCCCTACATCCGCAAGACGATCACGTTCCGCACGGCCCTCGACCGGGCTTCGGGGACCGCGGCCGTGGCGGTCCGCCAGATCGGCGAGGACAAGGCGCCGTTCAAGGTCGAGTACGATCCCGGTAATCCCGCGGCGGATCAGAACGGCAACGTGAAGATGCCGAACGTGAACATGCTGATCGAGATGGCCGACATGCGCGAGGCGAACCGCTCGTACGAGGCCAATCTGCAGATGATCAAGCAGACCCGCGCGATGGTCTCCGGCATCATCGAACTCCTGAGGCCGTGATGATCCAAACTCTCGCAGCCCTCGCAAGCACCTCCGACAAGACCTCCGTCTTCGGGCCGGGCGAATTCGGCCTGGCGATGCCGGGAGTTCGGCAGGCAGCCCCCACGGCGGGCGCCGCCACCTTCGGCGATCTCATGACGCAGGTCGCCGGCCAGATGCGCGACACGGTGAAGACCGGTGAGGCGACCGCGATCGCCGGGATCCAGGGCAAGGCCTCGACCCAATCGGTGGTCGAGGCCGTGATGTCGGCCGAGCAGACGCTCCAGACCGCGGTGGCGATCCGCGACAAGGTCGTCTCCGCCTATCTCGAGATCGTCCGCATGGCGATCTGACGCGGCCGCCGCGGCACGCCCGATTCGGGGCCGCGCGCCGCCGGCACCCGAACACGGATCCCCCCTTTTCCGGCAAGGACTTGATCATGAGAGCGCTCGCCATCGCGGCCACGGGCATGAACGCCCAGCAGCTGAACGTCGAAGTCATCGCCAACAACATCGCGAATCTGAACACGACGGCGTTCAAGGCGGCGCGCGCGGAGTTCAAGGACCTGATCTACCAGGCGGAGCGCCCCGCGGGCGTGCCGATCCAGGCCGGTGAGGGGGCGATTCCCGAAGGCGCCATGCTGGGCCTCGGCGTCCGCAACACGGCGATTCGGAACCTGCATCGGCAGGGCCCGCTCACCAATACGACCAACCCCCTCGATCTGGCGATCAACGGCCGCGGCTGGTTCCAGGTCACGATGCCGAACGGCGAGATCAACTACACCCGCGCCGGCTCCTTCAACAAGAATGCCGACGGTCGCCTGGTGACGGCCGAGGGCTACAGCGTCGATCCCGCGATCATCATTCCGCAGAACGCCGTCGACGTGATGATCAACGAGACCGGGCAGGTCATGGTCAAGGTGGACGGCCAGCAGATGCCGCAGACGATCGGTCAGCTGCAGCTCGCCAACTTCACCAACGATGCCGGGCTCGAGCCCCTGGGCAACGGCCTGTACCGCGAGACGGCGGCCTCCGGCCTGCCGGTGACCGGCTTCGCCGCCGATCCGGGCTTCGGCAAGGTGCAGCAGGGCTACCTGGAGAATTCCAACGTCGATCCGGTCCGGGAGATCACGACTCTGATCTCGGCCCAGCGGGCCTTCGAGATGAACTCGAAGGTGATCCAGGCTGCCGACGAGATGGCCGGCACGATCTCGAAGGGCATCCGCTAAGATCATGACCCGAGACGCTCACCCCGTGCGGATCGCGGCGCGGATGACCCGGGCCCTGGGCGCCGCTCGGGTGTTCGCCGCCTGGACGCTCGGCCTCGCCGCACTTCCCGCCGCGGCGGCGGATCAGGTGCTGCCGGTGCCGGTCGCGACGATCTACGCGGGCGACGTCATCAAGCCGACGATGCTGCGCGACCAGACGTTTCCGGAAAATTACAGGCCGCGCCAGCCGATCGTCGATTCGGCAGCGCGGGCCGTCGGCAAGATCGCGCGGCGCACGCTCCTGCCCGGCGAGACGATCCCGTCGATCGCCCTCGAGGAGGCGAAGCTCGTGACCCGCGGCGCGCCCACCGTGATCGTGTTCGAGGAGCACGGCGTCACGATCTCGACCCAGGGCACCGCCTTGGCGAACGCTGCCGTGAACGAGCCCATCAGCGTCCGCAACACCGCCACGGGGCGGGTCGTCCAGGGCATCGTCCTGCCGGACGGCCGCGTCCGGACCGGGCAGCCGTGATGCGCAGGTCCTTCCTCCTGCTGGCCGGGATGATCCTGACCGGGCTCTCCCTCTGGCCGGCCCCCGCGGCGGCGACGCGAATCAAGGACATCGCCGCGCTTCAGGGGGTGCGCGACAACCAGATCGTCGGGTACGGCCTGGTCACCGGCCTGCAGAGCACCGGCGACACGCTGCGCAATTCACAGTTCACCGAGCAATCCCTGCAATCGATGCTCGACCGGCTGGGCATCAACGTGCGCGACCAGCGGCTGCGGACCCGCAACGTCGCGGCCGTGATGGTGACGGCGAATCTGCCCGCCTATATCGAGCCCGGCTCGCGGGTCGACGTCTCGGTCAATTCCATGGGCGACGCGACCTCCCTGCGCGGCGGCACCCTGCTGATGACGCCGCTCTCGGGGGGCGACGGCCAGGTCTACGCGGTGGCGCAGGGCGCCCTCGTGGTCTCGGGCTTCAGCGCCACCGGCCAGGCCGAATCGCTGATCTCGGGCGTGGCGACGGCCGCGCGGATCCCCAACGGCGCGCTGGTGGAGCGGGCGGTCGCCGGCACGTTCCGCGACCTGCCGGGCATGTCGCTCGAACTGAAGAACCCGGACTACCAGACGGCCGTCCTGGTCGCGGACGCGATCAACGCCTACACGCTGCAGAAATACGGCCACCGGGCGGCGAGCCCGCGCGACTACCGCACCGTGGTCCTGTCCCGCCCCGGCCATGTCGGGCGGACACGGTTCATGGCCGAGATCGGCGAGTTGCAGGTCCAGCCCGACATCCCCGCCAAGGTGGTGATCGACCAGCGGACCGGCACGGTCGTGATCGGCCGGAACGTCCAGATCTCTACCGTAGCGGTGACGCACGGCGACCTCACGGTGCGCATCACCGAGTCGCCGCAGGTGTCGCAACCCGCGCCGTTCTCGGACGGCCAGACCACGGTGGTGCCCCGGACCGACATCCAGGCGGGCGAGCAGACGGCCCGGCTGGCCATCGTGTCGGGCCCCGACCTCCAGACCCTGATCCGCGGCCTGAACAATGTCGGGATGAAGCCGACGGACGTCATTGCGATCCTCCAGGCGGTGAAGACGGCTGGCGCCCTGCAGGCGGAACTGGTGATCCAATGACCGGCTCGACTGGGAAGTCCCGCTGGCTCGGCCTCGCTCTCGCGGTTGCCGCAGCGCTGCCGGTCGCCCCGGCGGTCGCCCAGCAGAAGCCGGCCGACGCGAAAGCGGAGCCGGCACAGCCGTCGCAATATTGCGCGGGCATCGCCAACGCGGCCGCCGATGCCCGCTTCACGTGGCAGAAGGAGACGCTCGCGGCGCTGGCCAAGGATGTCGAGGCGCGGATCGGCCAGCTCGAGGCGAAGCGCGCCGAGTACGAGACCTGGCTGAAGCGCCGGCAGGCCTTCCTCGCCAAGGCGGATGAGAGCGTCACGGCGATTTACGCCAAGATGCGCCCCGAAGCCGCCTCCCAGCAGCTGACCGCCATGGACAGCGAGGCGGCGGCCGCGATCCTGACCCGCCTCGAACCGCGGGTCGCCAGCGCGATCATGAACGAGATGGATCCCGGCCGGGCCGCACGCTTGGCCAACGTCATCACCAACACGCCCCCGAAGGAGCCGGTGCCGTTCCGGCCCGATGAGGACATCAAGGCGCCGCCCGTGCCGCGTTCGGACACGGGGGACGGCCGCCCGCAGAACAGCGAGAAGTCAGGATGAAGCGGCTCGTGTGCACCCCGCCGCAGGGCAATCCGGATGCGCGCCGGCGTGCCGCCCGCAAGGGAGGCCAACGCGGGGGATCGGAGACGATCCGGCTGGCGGCGCGCTCGGGCGCAGCGCTCGCCGCCGTCGCGGCGCTCACGGCGCTCGGCGCCTGCGCGACGCCGGTCCAGGAGATCGGCAAGGCGCCGGCCCTGAGCCCCGTGGGATACGGCATCGATCCGAATCACAACGCGGTGCCGCCACTGGCCGTCGCGTCGGCGGCGGCGGGCTACCACTCGACCTGGGCCCAGCAGAGCGCCGACCTGTTCCAGGACCCGCGCGCCAAGAATGTCGGCGACGTCCTCACCGTGACGATCGCGATGAACGACAAGGCGCAGTTCGACAACACCACCGATCGGTCCCGCGATTCGCGGGTCAAGTCGAGCCTCGACGTCCAACTCGACCTGTTCGGTCTCACGCCGGAAGCGAAGAACCACTACGAGGTCAACGGCAACACCTCGACCAAGGGGCAGGGCACGATCGACCGCAAGGAGCAGCTCAACCTGTCCGTCGCGGCCGTTGTCACGCACGTCTTTCCCAACGGCAACCTGATGATCAGCGGCTCCCAGGAGGTGCGCGTGAACTACGAGGTGCGCGTGCTGAACATCGCCGGCATCGTGCGGCCGCGGGACATCTCGCGCACCAACACGATCGACTACAACAAGATCGCCGAGGCGCGGGTCTCCTACGGCGGCCGCGGACGCCTCATGGAGGTGCAGCAGCCGGCCGTGGTTCAACAGGTCTACGACCTCGTTTCCCCGTTCTAGGGCGTGTCGTCGATGGGGTGTGGACCCGATCCGATCGACGGCTCCGGGAAGTCCCGGATCGTCCTGGTTTCAAAAGGTCTGCGGCCTTTTGCGGGTGCAGGGCGGCGCCCTGCGCGATGACGTCGGGGCTCCGCACCGACACGCCGCCAAAGGCCTTCAGCCCTTAGGGAACCCGGTTCATCCGGGTGAACCGGGATCGCGTTGGTCGCTGGCACCGGCGCGGCGCGGGGGAGCGCGCCGCAACACGGCCCTCACCGCGTCCCGCTCCCCCGGCGCGCGAGCGCGGGTCACATCACAGGCTCAGAGGCTCCGCCTCGAGGTGGAGACAAGCGATGGCATCCGATTCCGAAGCCCCGCGCAAGGGCCGCTGGCTGCTGCTCCTCGCGGTCCTCACGGTCCTGGCGATCGGGGTCGGCGCCGCGAGCGGCTTCTACATGATCACCCGGGTCGAGAAGGCCGTGGACGAGCGGAAGAAGGCCGAGGAAGAGCACGTCCAGCCGGTGGCCAATTACGATGCGGGATTCGTCGTGAAGGGCCTGGGTACGGTGGTGACGAATCTGGCGAACCCCAGCGACGTCTGGGTCCGCCTTGAAGCGTCGGTCGTGGTGAAGGCCGGGGCCTTCGCCAATCCCGACGTCGCCGCGGCCGAGATCCGACAGGATATCCTCGGCTACCTGCACACGGTGTCCCTCGCTCAGATCGAGGGGCCGAGCGGCCTGAGCCACCTGCGGGAGGATCTGGCCGAACGGGTCCAGGTCCGCAGCAAGGGCCAGGCCCGCGACTTCTTCATCGAAACGCTCGTCGTCCAGTAGGGCGACCGGCCGGCCCCTTGGCCGTGCCGAGATTCATCAGGACCGGTCTCGCCATGCTGCGTCGCGTCTCTCTGGCGGGCCTGCTGCTCCTCGTCGCCACGGCCGCGAGTGCCCAGGGCTTCAGCCTCGATCAGGTGCTGCCGCCCGGGAACGGGTCGATCAGCGGGCGGATGATCCAGCTCGTCGCGCTGATGACGGTGCTGTCGATCGCGCCGGGCCTTCTCGTCATGGTGACGAGCTTCACCCGGTTCGTCGTCGCGCTCTCATTCCTGCGGTCGGGCCTCGGCCTGCAGAGCTCCCCGGCCAACATCGTGCTGATCAGCCTGTCGCTGTTCATGACCTTCTACGTCATGGGACCGACCTTCGACCGGGCGTGGCAGGACGGCGTCCGCCCGCTGACCGAGAACAAGATCACCGAGGAGGAGGCCTTCGCCAAGGTGACGGCGCCGTTCCGGGATTTCATGCTGGCCCATGTGCGCCCCAAGGACCTCGACACCTTCGCGGAGATCGCGGCGGCGAACCTCCCCAAGGCCCCGGACGGGGGCCGGACCGACCTGCGCGTGCTGATTCCGGCCTTCATGGTCTCCGAGCTGCGGCGCGGCTTCGAGATCGGCTTCCTGATCGCGCTGCCTTTCCTGGTCATCGACATGATCGTCGGCATCATCGTCATGTCGATGGGCATGATGATGTTGCCGCCGACTGTCATTTCGCTGCCCTTCAAGATCCTGTTCTTCATCCTGATCGATGGATGGAACATGATCATCAGCGGCCTCGTGAAATCTTATTTTTGATCGCTTGAACATCTGACAGGCATCGACTCAAAAATTCATACCCGGCGAACCAAAATCTCGGACACGCATTGACTTCGGCTTCGGAATTCTGCATGTGCTCCTTGTCGGAGCGCAGAAGGTCGAGCCGCCGGTATCAGGCGTGTCGCTATTCTGCTTGTCTGATCAATAGCAGATTGATCTTCGTGCTCGGCACGTCGGATCAAAGGCATGAGGCCGCTCTGCTATGCCGGTGAAAATCCGGCATGTCCCATTTCCATGATTGATGAAGGGACATCTTTATGACGAGCTTGTTGACCAACACCGCCGCGCAAACGGCGCTCACCACCCTGAAGCTGACGAACCAGAGCCTGGAGCAGTCGAGCAATCGCATCTCCACCGGCCAGAAGGTGGCGACCGCCGCCGACAACGCCGCCTACTGGTCGATTGCCACCACCATCCGCGCCGACAACGGCTCGCTGGGCGCCGTGAAGGACGCCATCGGCCTCGGCCTGGCGACCGTCAACGCGGCCGTCTCGGGTCTTGATGCCGTCAAGAACTCGTTCCTCGAGATCAAGAACCGCCTGACCGCCGCCCTGAACCCGAACGTCGAGCGCGGCAAGCTGCAGACCGAAATCAACGCCCGCCTGACCGACCTCCGGACGATCGCCTCCAGCGCGGCGACGAACGGTGAAAACTGGCTCACGGTCGATTCGGGCTCGGGCAACTACACGGCCGAACGCAAGATCGTCGCGTCGTTCAGCCGCGTTCAGGGTCAGATCGCGGTCGGCACCGTGACGGTCAACGTCGACGAGACGAAGCTCTACGACGCCGCGGCCGCGGGTGGCACGGCCTACGCGGACGCGGCCGGCGCCTCGGGCGGCTCGGGCAGCGCGATCGAGACCCGCGACAAGGCTCAACAAGACTACCTCAGTGCCCAGGCAACCTTCAACGGCAGCAGCAAGGACGCGACCGCGGTCAAGGCTTGGAGCGACGCGCAGGACGCCTGGGCCAACGCGCAGAAGACCTTCGCCACGGCTGTCTCGAACGCGAACGCCGATCTCATCAAGAACGCGACCGGCGCCGGCGCGTCCGGCTCGACCGCCAGCGACGGCACGGGCGGCATCCTGAACAAGAAGTATGCCGTCGTCGGCGCCGATGAGAACGGCTACGACCGTGGTTACTCCTTGAGCGTCGACAACATCGACATCTCGGCGATCCAGAACCAGGACCTGTCGAAGCTGCGCGCTTACGTCAACCTGGCTGAGAAGGTTCTCACCAACATCACCAACGTCGCCACCAAGCTCGGCGCCGTGCAGAACCAGATCCAGACGCAGTCGAACTTCGTCGACGGCCTGATCAAGGGCAACGAGAAGAGCATCGGCATCCTGGTGGACGCCGACATGGAAGACGAGTCGACCAAGCTGAAGGCCCTTCAGGTCCAGCAGCAGCTCGGCGTCCAGTCCCTGTCGATCGCCAACCAGAGCACGCAGCAGATCCTCAGCCTGTTCCGCGGCTAAGGTCTACCGCTCATCAAACCGCATCCGCCTCCGGGCGGATGCCGGCCGCGCGTCTCCGGGCGTGCGGCCTTTTGCGTGGCACCGGGCCTCCGGCGGCACCATCCCCACACAAGATTGATGCGCCACCCTGGCGTCCCGCTCCCACGGTGGAGGTCTGAGTCCCGTCGATGCCCGGTCGCGCGCATTTCGAGAAGCTTTGGCAGAACATTCTCGAGCTCGGTCCCCGGCGGCTGATCGCCTTGGGACTGGTCGGGCTGACCGTGTTCCTGGCCGTGGGCCTGGGCGCCTATTACCTGAGCCGCCCCCTGCGGGAGACCCTCTATGCGGGCTTGAACCGCGACGACGTCACCCGGATGGGCGCCGTGCTCAAGGATGCCGGCATCCCCTTCGACGTCAGCGCGGACGGGACCTCGCTCCTCGTGAGTTACGGGCAGACCGCCCAGGCGCGCATGCTGCTCGCCGAAAAGGGGCTGCCCCAGAGCGGCAAGGCCGGATACGAGCTGTTCAACGACCTGGGCTCGCTCGGCCTGACCTCGTTCATGCAGGACATCACCCGGGTCCGCGCCCTGGAGGGCGAGCTCGCCCGCACGATCCAGACGCTCAAGGGCGTCAAGGCGGCCCGGGTCCACATCGTGATGCCCGATCCCGGCTCGTTCCGCCGGGAGCAGCAGCCCGCCACGGCTTCGGTGGTGGTGCGCACGGAGCCGGCCAACGATCCCGCGGTCGCCCCCGCCATCCGGCAGCTCGTGGCCGCCGCCATCCCCGGCATGAAACCCGACAAGGTCACGGTGCTCAACACCGACGGGACCGTCCTGCTCGCGGGCGACGACGCCACCACGGCGCCGGCGGGCCGGCTGGCGGGGCTCGAACAGACGATCAACCGGGAGATCCAGGACAACATCCGCCGGACGCTCACGCCCTATCTCGGCCCGAACAACTTCGAGGTCAGCGTCGTCGCACGGCTGAACACCGACAAGACCAAGACCGACGAGACGATCTACAATCCCGACCAGAAGGTCGAGCGCTCGGTACGGACCGTGAAGGAATCGGAGAGTTCGCAGAACCGCGCGCCGCAGAAGCCGACCACCGCGCAGCAGAACGTACCCGGCCAGAACGTCCAGGCCTCGGGGAACGAGAGCTCCAATTCCGAGAGCCAGCGCCGGGAGGAGCTGTCGAATTTCGAGGTTTCCACGAAGACGGTTCAGACGGTCAGCGACGGCTACTCGGTCAAGAACCTGTCGGTCGCCGTGCTGGTGAACCGGACCCGGCTCGAATCCCTCGCCGGCGCGGCCAAGGACGGCGCGAAGGACGCGGCCAAGGACTCTGCCAAGATCGAGCTCGAGCCGCAGATCACCGAGATCGAGCAGCTGGTGGCCTCGGCCTCGGGCTTCAACAAGGCGCGGGGCGACCAGATCAAGGTGGCGGCGGTCAGCTTCGTGAACGACGGTCAGCCGCTTACCCCCGTCCCGGCCCTGAGCTTCACCGAGGTGCTGATGCGCCAGTCCGGCACCCTGATCAACGCGGCGACGATCCTGATCGTCGGGTGCCTGCTCATCTGGTTCGGCCTGCGCCCGGCCGTGAACGCGATCCTGGCGCGCTCGCCCGAGATGGGAACCGAACTCGCGCTGGCGACGCCGGACGAGGAGGCCGCCCTCGCGGCGCTGCAGGCCGAGCAGGCCGCCCTGGCGTCGGTGGCGGCGGCGGCAGAGCAGCCCAACCTCATCGAGGATCTGACGGACCAGATGGCCCGCTCGCCGATCCGCAGGCTGGAGCAGCTGGTCGAACTCGATGAGGAGCAGGTCGCCAACATCCTGAAGCAGTGGCTCACCCGCGAAGAGGCCGCGTGATGGCGGTCTCGCGCCCCGTCTGGACGGTCTTCTCGGGCACCGGCCAACGCACCTCCTCCGGCTTCACGGCGCTGACGCCCAAGCGCGTCGAGGCGGAATCGTCGCCGTCGCCCCCGCCGCCGCCGGACCTCGACGCCATCGCGGCTGCGGCCCGGGCGGAGGGTCGCCGGGAGGGGGAGGCGGCGGTCCGTGAGGCCGTGGAGGCCGCCGTCGCGGCGGAGCGCGAGAGCGCAGCGGCCGCGCTCGCCGCGGCCCGGCAGCTTTGGGTCGAGGCGGAATCGGCGGTTCTGGCGGGCGCCATCGCGGAGCAGGCGCGGGTGCTGGAGGCGCACGTCGCGCAGAGCCTGGCGCGCGTCCTCCGTCCGTTCCTGGCAGAGGCTCTGCAGCAGGAGGCGATCCGCGACTTGCACGCGACGCTCGCGTCCCTGCTGGCGGACGATCAGGCCGGGACGGTCGCGGTGACCGGACCGGCGGATCTCGTCACGGCGCTCGTGCGCCGTCTCGGCCTGCCGCCGGAGCGCTTCGCCGTCACCGCCGAGGGCGGTCCCGACCTGCGGATCCGGCTGAACGGAACCCTGGTCGAGACGCGGCTCGGGGCCTGGGGTGAGCGCGTCGCGGCCCTGATCGAGGAGGGCTGAGCGTGCCCGACGGACATTCCGAGATCATCATCGTCCGCCGCGTGGCCAACGACGAGCACGAACACCACGGGGGCGTCTGGAAGATCGCCCTGGCCGATTTCATGACCACCCTGATGGCCCTGTTCCTGGTTCTGTGGCTCATCAAGGCCTCGAACGAGGAGACGAAGACCAGTATCGCCAACTACTTCAACCCGATCAGTCTGTCCGAGGCCCTGCCGGCCCGGAAGGGCGTGAACGATCCGAAGCCCGCCTCCGTGGATCCGAGCTCGGGCAACCTCTCGGCCGATCCGGTGAGGGGCCAGGCACCGAACACAACCGAGACCGAGACCCGGAACAAGAGCAGGCCCCTGCCGCCGGGCTCGGTGGCGCGGGAACGGGAGCTGTTCCAGGATCCCTATTCCGTCCTGGCGACGCTCTCCGCCGAGGCCGATCCGGACCGACCGGAGAGCGCCACGATCGGCGAGCTCGGCCAACCGGGCCGGCGCGGCGGGGATGCGCCGCGCGACCCGTTCGATCCGCTGTACTGGCAGGTGACCACCCTCTCGCCCGCGAAGGCCGACCGGCCCGCATCCACCGGGATCACGCCGCCACCGGAGCGGACCCTGCCCGATGCCCGCGCCGCCGGGGTCCCCGGCGCGAAGGACACCGACGCCAAGGCTGCGGAAACCAGGGCGGGCGAAGGCAAGGTGGAGGGCAAGACGGCGGAGGGCAAGACGGCGGAGGGCAAGACGGCCGACGCCAAAGCCGGCGATGCCAAGGCGGGCGATGCCAAGCCCGCAGACGGGAAGGAGGAGGCCAAGGCCGCAGCGGCGTCCGCCAACGGAATCGGCCAGGGTCCCGACTCCGCGGCGGCCCAGGCCGCGCTGAAGGCCGAGATCGCGAAGATCTTTCCGCCCAACGCGGGTGGCCCGCACGTCGAGGTCCAGGGGACGCCGGACGGGCTCCTGATCAACCTGACGGACGACCTGAACTTCAGCATGTTCGCAGTGGGCTCGGCCGAGCCCCGGCCGGAGATGGTGCGGGCCATGGAGCGCCTTGCCAAGGCGCTCGCCACGCGCCCAGGCCGGATCATCGTCCGCGGCCATACCGACAGCCGACCGTTCCGCTCGGAGGTCTACGACAATTGGCGGCTCTCGACCGCGCGCGCCCACATGGCCTCCTACATGCTGACCCGGGCCGGGATCGGCGAGGGCCGGATCTGGCGCGTCGAGGGTGCGGCCGATCGGACGCCGCGCAACGCGGCGGATCCCAAGGCGCCCGAGAACCGGCGGATCGAGATCCTCCTCCAGGGGGCACCGGGATGAGGCTGATCCCGCGGGCTCTCCGCTCCGCCCATCTCGGCGTTCTCTTTGGCCTGCTCGCGATGGGGTTTCCGGGGCCGGCCGCCACGGAACCGGGCGCGGCGCCGGCACAGCAGGCGGAACACTCCGCGCAGCCGGATGCGGCGCCGGCCAGCGCAGTGCCGGCCGAGTCCGCACCGGCCGAGTCCGCGCCGGTCCCGGAGTTTCAGCCCCGCAAGGATGGCCCCGTGGCGTGGGTGCGCACGCTGCAACTGCTTCAGGACCGAATCGCCGCCGGTTCCCTCACCGCCCATGAGAGCCAGCTCGTGCTGATCGGCCGGATCAACGGCGATCTCCTGAATGCGGCTCGGGAGGTCTGGACCGACCCGCACAATCTGCGGGCCGCCATCGTGTTCGCGCTCAGCGGCGGCGGACCGGCCATCCTGCGGCGCCTGACCAAGCAAGACGGTCTCGGCGAGCCGGAGGTGACGCTCGCGCGTGGGGCCCTCGCCTACGTCGAGGGGCGGGAGGCCGAGGCGAGCCGGCTGCTCAAGGATATCGACATCGCCACCCTGCCGCCGACGCTGGCCGGCGCGATCGGCCTGACGCAGGCCTCGCTCGCCGTGACCGACAACCCGATCCGGGCGATCAGCCTGCTCGATCAGGTCCGCCTGCTCCTGCCGGGGACATTGGCGGAGGAGGGCGCCCTGCGCCGGGAGATCTTCACCCTTGGTCAGACGAATGACCTGAACAAATTCAAGGCCTTGGCGGTCCAGTATCTCCGCCGCTTCCCGCACTCGATCTACGCCGGCAATTTTCGTCAGCGCCTCGCGTATCAGTTGACGAAGCTGGATGTCGGCCAGGATGGCGGCCGCTTCCCGGTCATCACCGGGATCCTGGACGAACTCGATCCCGACAGCCGGAAGTCGCTGTACCTGCTGATCGCCCGGACGGCGATCGAAGAGGGTAAGGCGGGCTCGGCCTTACTGGCCGCCGACCGGGCGCTCGGCCTGTGCGCGCCCGCAAGCCTGGAAGCGACCCAGGCGCGGCTTTACCGGGCCGCGGCCGAGATCGTGAATCTGGCGACGTTCCAGTCCGGGCTGCGGACGCTGCGGGCCATCGACCGCGCCCAGCTGCCGCCGCGCGACAGCCGCCTCCTCGAGACGGCGCTGGCGACCGCCGAGGAGATCCGGCGGGGGCTCCCGAGCAAGCCCGGCCTGCCAGAGGCCGAGACCGCCGGGCCGAAGCCGGCCCAGGCCGCCGCGGACGCCGCCGACGAACCCGCCAAGCTGATCCCCCGGGCCCAGGCCACGATCGATCGCATCGATCTGCTCCTCAGGAAAGCGAACCCGTGACCGCGATCTCCGCCACACTTCAGAAGCCGGCGCCGCAGCCCGACCGGGAGGTGGCGCCGTCGCAGCCGGAGGCCGACGGCGCGAGCCCGCCGGACAAGGGCACCAAGGGCGGCTTCGCGCATGCCCTGCGGGCGGCCTCGGGGAAGCCTGCCGGCGCCCGGGCCGATACCGGTGGACGCCAAGCGGACGAGCCGGATGACGGGACGCCCGGGCAGGGCGAGGCCGCGCAGGCGGTCCAGGGGCTCCCGGCGACCCCGGGGCTCCCGGCGGCCCCGCCGGCCGCCGATCCCACCAACGCGGCAGCGGCGATCCTGGCCAATATCCTGAATGCGCTCGCGCCTTCGGCTCCCGCGGCGGGCGCCCCGCCGGCTGCCACAGGGTCGGTCGCAGGTGGAGTCGGCGCCGCGGACGGAGGTCCCGCGCTCCGTTCCAACGCATCCGCGCCGGCCTCGACGGCGGGATCCGGACCGCTCACGCAGGGCGAACCCGACCTCGGGGTGACGAACGCGGCCCGCCAAGCCGCGTCGCGGACCGACGCAGCGGATCTGGCAGGCACGTCCTTGACCAGCCTGCCCAAGGTCACGGTGCTGGGCAGTGCGGTTCACTTCAAGCCGGTCCTCCCGCAGGTGGCGACGCGCGAATCCGCATCCTCCGCCCTTGCGGCCTCGGCACCGGTTCCACCGGGCCCCAAGGCGGCTGCGTCTCCGCCCATCCAGGTGAGTCTGCCGGACCCGATCGCCGCCGCGCCTCGAGCGAATCCGACCGGATCGCCGAAGCTGGCGACCGCGACGCTGAGCGTGCCCGCTCCCAGCCAACCGCCGAGTCAGTCCCAGCCGGCATCCGGCGTGGAGGCCCGGGCATCCGGCGTGGAGGCCCGGGCGGCCGGCGCCGGGCTGGACAAGGCCGACCTCACCGCCCTCGCCGATTCCCGCGCAGTCACGGGGATTGCTCGAGCCGGCCTCACCGACACCCGCGCGGTCACGGGGATCGCCCGGGCGGTCCTCGCCTCCGCCGGTCGGCCCGAGAAGGCGCAATCCCCCGACCCCGCGGGTCTGGCCGGGGCCGGGCCGGGCCTGCCCGCCGGTACCCTGCCGACGATCGCGACGGCCATCCGGGACGAGCTCGACCGGACAGCCGGCCCCGACGCGGCGGCGCGGGCTCCCCAGACCGATCAGGCGATCCGGACCGCCCCGGACGGGCCGCTGCGCGTCCTCAGGATCCAGCTCAGGCCGGAGGATCTCGGGACCGTCACGGTGGAGTTGCGCCTCACGAACGGCCAACTCGAAACGCATCTGCGCGCCTCGCAACCCGAGACGGCGGCCCTCCTGCACAGGGACGCCGCAATCCTCAGCGATCTGCTGAAGCAGGCCAACTACCAGGCTCAGGTCACCGTCGGCGAGGCTCGCCCGTCCGATACGGGTGGCTTCTCCGGCAACGCGCCGTCGCAGGGACAGTCCGGCTCCTCCGACGGGGGCGCCCGCCCGGGCCAGGGTGGCGACAGGCAGCGACAGGCGGAGCAGGGTGCGGCCGCCGGCAGACGGGAGGGAGAGCGGGGGGATGAAACGACACGTCCTCGCGACGGCGGCGTTTATCTGTAGCGCGGTCCCGGCCGCAGCGAATGTCTGCGAGGCCGAGATGGGCCGGGCCTCCGCGCGCTACGGCGTGCCCCTGGGCGTGCTCTACGCCGTCGGCCTCACGGAGACGGGCAAGCGCGGCTCTCTGCAGCCCTACGCCATGAATATCGAGGGCACGGCCTATTTCGGGACCGGGCCAGGGGACGTGATCGCCCATTTCAGGGAGGCGCGCCGCAAGGGGGCGCGCCTGATCGATCTCGGCTGCATGCAGATCAACCACCTTTACCATGGCGCCAAGTTCGGCTCGGTCGAGGCCATGATCGACCCGCACGCGAATGTCGAATACGCGACCCAGTTCCTCAAGGAGCTGAAGCAGCGGGAGGGCAGCTGGACCCTGGCGGTGGCGCGCTACCATGCCGGACCGAACAACAACGCGGCGCAGAAGGTCTATATCTGCCGGGTGATGACCAACATGGTCGCGACGGGCTTCGGGCAATGGACACCGGCGGCGGCCCGGTTCTGCCGATGAGCATAGCCGGGCGTCGCGATCACAGGCCCCGACAGCTTCCGGAACTGACCTTGACCTCCGTGCGGTCCTCCGGGTTCAGCTGCGCCTCGACGAAGTTCAGCTTGTTGAGGTCGATCAGGAGGAAGTAGACGCCGTTCTGGCACTTGATCGTGTTGCGCGGCGAGCGCTCGTTCAGCCGCGGCGACGCGGGCTGACACTCGTAATAGTCCGAACGCCCGGCCGAGATCACGGTGAGCAGGCCGCCGCTGGAGACGAGGGAGAAGGTGCGGGCCTTGAGCGGCTGCGGCGGCTTCGCTCCGTCCGGTAGGCCGGGCGCCGCGAGAGCGACCGATGCGTCCTCCGTGCACGTCAAGGGGCGACGCAATTGGGCCGCCGAGGGCGCGATGCTCAGCAGGAGCAGCGTGCCGGCAAGAGCGGCCCGGTCGGCGATCATCGGTACGACATCCATGACTCGCGGGTCGTTTCTGCCGCCAAGCTAGGCCGTTATGCCCCCGTGTAAATGCGGTGCGTTCGGCCGGCTGGAACAATCAACAGTTTCACCGCGCTCTCCGAGATCATCAACCCGGCGCCGGGAAGTCAATCCGGGTTTCCGGACGAAGTACCGCCGGACCGGCCGGTATTCGCCAGCGGGATGTTTCCGGCGCCGGGCGATCAGGCCGCCCGCCCTGGGCCGTCGGACGACCCGCGCGGGCGCGGCTCGGAACCCGGGCCACGCCGCATGTTCGGACGCCGGCTTCGCTGTCGCGTTCGGCTCGGAGCGCCCTAGGGTGTGAACCGAACCAAGCTATTGCAAGGTTTGTGGTTTTGTGATTCCAGGCGGCCGTTTTGCGGCCTGG
>NZ_VUOK01000030.1 GCF_009806555.1 Methylobacterium sp. 2A
CTAGGGTGTGAACCGAACCAAGCTATTGCAAGGTTTGTGGTTTTGTGATTCCAGGCGGCCGTTTTGCGGCCTGGAGGTGGCGATGGCAGACCTGTTCTGGCTCTCGGATGAGCAGTGGGCGGTGATCGAACCGTTCATGCCCCGGGATCAGCCTGGACCAGAGCGGAAGGACGACCGGCAGATCATCTCCGGCATCCTGCACGTGCTCACCTCCGGCTGCCGCTGGCGCGACTGTCCGGCGGAGTATGGGCCGCGCACCACCGTCTACAACCGGTTCAACAGGTGGTCTCGCCGCGGCTTCTGGAAGGCCATGCTGGCGGATCTGGCCAAGGCCGGGTGGGCCGGCGATGCGGCCGCCCTCGATAGCACCTATGTGCGGGCTCACCGCTCGGCCCACGGCGGCAAAGGGGGGCGAGGACACAGGCCATCGCTCCCTCGCGCGGCGGCCAGACGACCAAGATCCACGCGCTCACCGATGTCCTCGGCCGCCCCGGCGTCCTGCTGCTGACGCCCGGCAACGCCAGCGACGTGACGACCGCGCCCGTTGTGTTGGCCGAAGCGCCCGGCCGGATCCGGCGCCTGGCCGCCGACAAGGGCTACGATGCCGACTGGCTGCGCACCGACCTGCGGGCGCAGGGCATCACGCCGGTCATCCCGGGTAAGCGCGGTCGCAAGCGACGCATCCGCCACGACAAGCGGCGCTATCGCGAGCGCTGGCGGATCGNGGCCACCTTCAACCGCCTCAAAGACTTCCGCCGCGTCGCGACCCGCTACGACAAGCTCGCCCGCAACTATGCCTCAGCCCTCGCCCTCGCCGCCGTCATCGCTTTTTGGTGCTGATCGAGTCCAGACCCTAGTGCTGGCGCGCCCTACGGGAATCGAACCCGTGTTTTCGCCGTGAAAGGGCGACGTCCTGGACCGCTAGACGAAGGGCGCTCTGGCTAGGCCGGGGTTCTATAGTCGGACCGGGGGCGTCCGGCAACCGCCGAACTGCCATATCGTCCGGGTTTGACCGGAGGCCGGCTTGGCGCGATGGAGGGGCATGCCGCAACCGCCTCCTCGCATGACCCTCGTCCTCGGCGGGGCGCGCTCCGGCAAGAGCGCCTACGCGGAGGCGTTGATCGAGGCTTGCCCCAAGCCCTGGCTCTACCTCGCCACCGCCCAGGCCTTCGACGACGAGATGGTCGATCGCATCGCCCGGCATCGCGCGCGGCGGCCGGAAGCGTGGCGCACCCGCGACGTGCCGCTCGCCCTGCCGGAGGCCATCGCGGAGGCGGAGGGGCCGGTTCTCGTCGATTGCCTCACCCTCTGGCTCACCAACCTGATCCTGGCGGAGGCCGACCTGGAGGAAGCCACGGTGCGGCTCATCGCCGCCTGCGCCCGCGCGCCGGGCCCGCTGGTGCTGGTCGGCAACGAGGTCGGGCTCGGGATCGTGCCCGACAACGCGCTCGCCCGCCGCTTCCGCGACGCCGCTGGGCGCCTGCACCAGCGCCTCGCCATCGCGGCCGACCGGGTCGTGCTGACCGTGGCGGGCCTGCCGCTGATCGTCAAACCTGGAGCCCCCGCATGAACGAGGACGAAGCCCGCCACCGCGCCAAGATGGAGAAGCGCAAGGCCGTGCAGGATGCCGAGGTGGCGGCGAAGACCCTCGAGAAGGGCCTGCTGCTGGTCCATACCGGCCCCGGCAAGGGCAAGAGCACGGCGGCGCTCGGGCTGATGCTGCGGGCGCTCGGCCGCGGCTGGCGGGTCGGCATGGTGCAGTTCATCAAGGGCGGCTGGGACACGGGCGAGCGCCACGCGGTGGCGGCCTTCGGCGACCGGGTCGTCTGGCACACCCTCGGTGAGGGGTTCACCTGGGAGACGCAGGACAAGGCCCGGGACATCGCCGCCTGCCGCCATGCCTGGGATGTCGCCGAGGGCCTGATGGCCGATCCCACGATCCGCCTTCTCGTCCTCGACGAGCTCAACATCGCGCTGCGCTACGACTATCTGGATCTCGACGCGGTGCTGGCGGCCCTTCGCGAACGCCGGCCGGACCTGCACGTGGCCGTCACCGGCCGCAACGCCAAGCCGGCCTTGATCGAGGCCGCCGATTGCGTCACCGAGATGGGCAGCGTGAAGCACCACTTCGCCGCCGGCGTGAAGGCGCAGGAAGGGATCGAGTTCTGAGCCGGCTACGGGGCCGCCTGAGCCTCGCTCTCGGCCAGCACCGTGCGCAGGATACCGATCAGATCCGCGACAGCCTCGGGCGGAACGCGCACCTGCAGCGCCCCGTGGGCGACCTGATTGCGCAGCGTCGCGAGCTGCCGCAGTCGGTCGGCCTCGTCCGGCGTGATGATGCCCTCCAGGGCCATGCGCTCGAGGAGTTGACCGGCCGGCTGCGGGCGCGACACGTCGCCCGGCAGGAACAGGCGGCCGATCGCTTCGAGGATCGACCAGCCGAGCAGCAGGGCCGCCTCGGGCTGGTCCGCGGCGCGCAGGGTCTCGACCCGCGCAAGGGCGGCGGGGATCTCGTCCCGGGTCACGCCCGGCACCGGCCGGTCATCGCTGCCCTCCGGAGCATAGACGATGCGCAGTTCCCAATCGGGATTTTTGGCAAACCGCTCGCTCAGCGCCGCAGCCTTGGGTGGCGCAGCGGCGTCATCCCGGGCAACTTCGATGGCGATGTTCCTCGGGCGCCCGAGCGCGATGGCATCGGGCTGGTAATCCCGCATGAACGGCGGGAGCAGGCCGCGCGCCGGCTGCGTGAAGACATCGTAGCCCTCCGCTGTCAGGCGCGACGTGATCAGGTCGAGAACCCGCTGCTCGCGGTCCGTGGCGCTCATGTCAAATCCTCAAAGGGATCGTCGGACAGCCGGATATATACCAGCGGCCGCGGGCTCTGCAGCGCCTCGGCGAGCGTCGGGCTCGGGTCGGCGAAGGGCAGGATGTCGCCGGGCTTGAACTTCTGAGCGACAACGCGCTCGACCTGCCCGTCGTTGAGGTAGACGTGCCGGATCAGGGCATCGAGCGTCGGCTTGAGGATGTTGTCGATGTCGCCCGTGCGTGGCAGGGCCGTAAAGTAATAGAGCGTGACGGCGACCGGCCGCTCGGTGGCGAAATGGCCCTCCGGCAGAACCGCGTCGCTCGCCGCCCGGACCTTCGCCTTCCAGGCCTCCTTGGATCGGGCGCGTTTGGCCTGTAGCGAGACCGGCGTACCCGTCACGTTGAACTCGATCGGAAAGGTCAGGTCCACGGCGGGCTCGATTCGTGTGCGCCCGAGGATGTGACGATGCCGACAAGCCAGCAAGGGCGGCCGTGCCCCGCGCGCTGATGATCCAGGGCACCGGCTCGGATGTCGGCAAGTCGCTGCTCGTGGCGGGGCTGGCGCGCGCCTTCACGCAGCGCGGCCTGAGAGTCCGGCCGTTCAAGCCGCAGAACATGTCGAACAACGCCGCCGTCACCCAGGATGGCGGCGAGATCGGCCGGGCGCAGGCGCTCCAGGCCCGGGCCGCCCGTGTGGCGCCCTCCGTGCACATGAACCCCGTGCTGCTGAAGCCGCAGAGCGAGGTCGGCTCCCAGGTTGTGGTGCAGGGCCGGATGGTCGCGACCGTCAAGGCGCGCGACTACCAGGCCTGGAAGCCCCGGCTGATGGACGCCGTCCTGGACAGCTTCGCCCGGCTCGCCGAGGAGGCCGACCTGATCCTCGTCGAGGGCGCTGGCTCGGCCTCGGAAATAAACCTGCGCGCGGGCGACATCGCCAATATGGGCTTCGCCCGGGCGACCGACACGCCGGTCGTGCTGGTCGGCGATATCGACCGGGGCGGGGTGATCGCCAGCCTCGTCGGCACCAGGGCGGTGATCGATCCCGACGATGCCGCCATGATCGCGGGCTTCATCGTCAACCGCTTCCGCGGCGATCCGAGCCTGTTCGCCGACGGCATGCGGATGATCGCCGAGCGGACCGGCTGGGCGGCGCTCGGCCTCGTGCCGCATTTCCCCGACGCCGCCCGCCTGCCGGCCGAGGACGTGCTGGGGCTCGCCGGCTCGGAATCCCGCGGGCCGGGGACCGTCACGGTGGCGGTGCCGGTGCTGCCGCGGATCGCCAATTTCGATGACCTCGATCCCCTGCGGGCGGAGCCGGGCGTGGCGGTGGTGCTGGTCCGGCCCGGCACGCCGATCCCCGCGGAGGCCGCCCTCGTGCTGCTGCCGGGCTCCAAGACCACGATCGACGACCTGGAGGCGTTTCGCCAGGAGGGCTGGGACATCGACCTGCGGGCGCATATCCGCCGGGGCGGCCGGGTGCTCGGCCTGTGCGGCGGCTACCAGATGCTGGGCCAAAGCCTCGCCGACCCGCACGGGATCGAGGGGGCGCCGCGGACGGTGCCGGGCCTCGGGCTCCTCGACGTCGCGACCGTGATGACGCCGGACAAGCGCCTCGTCGCCGTCACCGGCACGAGCCTGCCCGACGGCGTGCCGTTCTCGGGCTACGAGATGCATATCGGCGCGACCCAGGGCCCCGACGCGGCAAGGCCGCTGCTGCGCCTCGCGGATGGGCGCCTCGACGGGGCGGTCTCGGCGGACGGACTTGTGGCGGGGACCTACGTGCATGGCCTGTTCGCCGACGATGCCCAGCGGGCCGCGTGGCTCGCGCGCCTCGGGACGGCCTCGGCGGGGGTCAGCTACGAGGCCGGGGTCGAGGCGGCCCTCGACGGGCTCGCGCGGCACATCGCGGCCCATGTCGATTGCGACCGCCTCCTGGCGCTTGCCCGGTAGCCGCGGGGCGAGCCAGAGATTACTCTGCGTAATGTCAGGCCCTCGCCACGAAGGGCCGTGCCCCCAGAGGGAACGCCCAGAGGAACGCAGATGCCGTCCACGCAAGCCCCGCCCGGGGGGGATCTCGCCGCGAGCACCGTCCGCACGGTGACCCTGCGGCTGATGCCGCTCCTCGGGCTGCTCTACCTGATCGCCTATATCGACCGGCAGAACGTCTCCTACGCCAAGCTGGAGATGGTCGGCAGCCTCGGGCTCAGCGAGACCGCCTACGGGCTCGGGGCCTCGCTGTTCTTCCTCGGCTACTTCCTGTTCGAGGTGCCGGCCAACGTCTTCCTGGAGCGGGTCGGGGCGCGGATCTGGTTCGCGCGGATCATGATCACCTGGGGCCTCGTCACCGTGCTGCTCGGCTTCACCCGGGGCGCCGCGACGTTCTACGTGCTGCGCTTCCTGCTCGGCGTCGCGGAGGCCGGCTTCTTTCCCGGCGTGCTGTTCGCCCTCACGCTCTGGTTCCCGCAGGCCCACCGGGCGCGGATGATCGGCTGGTTCATGATCGCGAGCGCCATCGCCAACGCGGTGGGCGCGGCGGTGGGCGGGGCGCTGCTCGGCCTCGACGGGATCCTGGGGCTGGCCGGCTGGCAATGGGTGTTCCTGGCCACCGGCGTGCCGGCGATGCTGATGGCCGTCGTGGTGCTGGCCGTCCTGCCGGATGGCCCCGAGACCGCGCCCTGGCTGTCGCAGGCCCAGCGCGACTGGCTCAGCCGGACGCTCAGGGCCGAGAGCGAGGCCGGGGGCCATGTCGACCACGGCAACCCGTTCGCGGCGCTCCTCGACCGGCGGGTGCTGATGCTGGCGGGCATCTACGTCTTCCTGCCGCTCGCCGCCTACGGCCTCGGCTACTGGCTGCCCACGGTGGTCAAGGGGTTCGGCGTCTCGAACCTGACCAACGGGCTCCTCAACATCATCCCCTGGACCGCCACGGCCATCGCCCTGTGGTGGGTGCCGCGCCACGCCGCCCGCACCAACGCGCAGGGCAACGCGCTGACCTGGCACGTGGTCGGGCCGGCTCTGGTCGGGGCGGCGGGCCTCGCGCTCAGCGTCGTCCTTCCGGGCAACGCCGTGAAGTTCGCCTGCCTGTGCGTGGCGGCGGCCGGGACTTTTTCGGCGCAGCCGGTCTTCTGGTCGATGCCCGGGACCTTCCTGCGCGGGGCCACCGCGGCAGCGGGAATCGCGGCGATCAACTCGGTGGGCAATCTCGGCGGCCTCATCGCGCAGAACGCGGTGCCGTTCATCCGCGACCAGACCCGGAGCGACCTCGTGCCGATGCTGTTCCTGTCGGTCTGCCTCGCGGTGGGGGCGGGCCTAATGTTCGTGGTGCTCTCGGCCCTGCGGCGGGACGCGGCGCAGCGGGCCGTCCCGGAAGGCGCGCGGACGGTCTGAACGCGCGGCGGGTTTGTGCGTTATCATTCATTGCGCTGGACAGACCGGCACGATGATGCAAACCCGCGCGCCTGCGGGCCGTCGTCGAGGAGGGCACCGCGATGAGTCAGGGATTTCCGCTTCTGATCCTCGCCTTCGGGACGCTCGGCGGGATCTGGTTCCTGGCCGCCGCGGCCCGGAAGCAGGTGGCGGACGCCAAGGGCAGCCCGGAACGCTCCAACGTGATCCATCATCATGGTGGCGCGCCGCGGCCGAACATGCAGGGCACCGAGCACTGAGCGCCTGAATGTCGGGTTCCCAAAGGGCTTGAAGCCCTTTGGCGGGGTGTCGGGGCAGGGCCCTGACAATTCCAGGGCTCTGCCCTGGACCCGCGAAAGGGCTCGCCCTTTCGAAACCCTGGACGTGCCCCCCCTCAGCCGGCGGCGATCCGGCGGCAATGGTCGAGGGCGGCGCCGATCAGGTTGGCGCTGGCCTCGGGCGTGCGGAAGGCTGAGTGCGCCGAGAGGGTGACGTTCGGCAGGCCGGCCAGCGGGTGATCCGCCGGCAGGGGCTCGACCGTGAACACGTCGAGCCCGGCCTGCGCGACGTGGCCTGTGCGCAGGGCCTCGACGAGAGCATCCTCGTCGATCACGGCCCCGCGGGCGGTGTTGATCAGGATGGTGCCGGGCTTCATCGCGGCGATGCGCGCGGCCGACAGGAAGCCCCGGGTCTCGTCGGTCAACAGCAGGTGGAGCGAGACCACGTCGCTCCCGGCGAGCAGCTGCTCCAGGGGCACGAAGGCGACGTCCGGATGGGTTCGGGGCGTGCGGTTCCAGGCGAGCACCCGCATGCCGACGCCCCGGCAGAGCCGCGCCATCTCGGCCGCGATCCCGCCGAACCCGACGAGGCCGACGGTCTTGCCGGTGAGCTGCATTCCCTCTTTGCGCAGCCAGGATCCGGCGCGCATCGCCCGGTCCATCTCGGCCAAACCCCGGGCGGCCGCCCACATCAGCGCGAAGGCGCATTCGGCCACCGCCGTGTCGCCGTAGCCTTTGATCGTGTGGACCGTGACGCCGCGCTCCGCCTGGAGCGCCTCCGGGTCCATGTAGCTGCGCGCGCCGGTCCCGAGGAACACCACATGCTTGAGGCCGGCGCAGGCGCGGGCGACCTCGAGCGGGAGGGCGGTGTGGTCGATCACCGCGATCTCGGCCCCGGCCAGGATCCCCGGCAGGTCCTGCGGGGTGATGGCGGGCTCGTCGTGGATCGCGAAGGGCGGGTCGTCCGGCCGCAGCAGCCGCCGCGCCACCGCCGCCAGCGTCTCGCTGGCATCCACGAACACCGCGCGCATCCGCCCCTCCCTGTCCCGCCCCGTCACGATGCGTCGGGAGCGCGGATCGTGCCAAGCCCGGAATGACAGAGTCATCCACGCGTAGGGGAGGCAACAGAACACGAAAAAGGCCGGCCCATCCGGACCGGCCCTGGCGTCTTCCTGTCGAAATGCCTCAGCGCTGCAGCGAGGCCGTCTGCGGGGCGATGGTCGGCGGGGTCGCCTGCGCCACCGTCACGGCGCTGCGGGGCGCCGTCGGCATCCAGCCGGTGGCGCATTGCATGACCAGGGCGAGGCCGAGGGCAACGCAGAGGCCGTTGGCGGCCAGCCAGAACGGGCGCGCGGCCCGCCGCACGGCGGCCTGAAGCTCCTCGGCCGTCTTGCCCGCCGCCTCGGCGGCGCGATCCGAGATCGGCAGCAGCCACGGCTCCGTCGGCAGGGCATGGAGACCGGCCATCTCGTTGGAGCCCGGCAGGTTCTGGAACAGTCCGTTCGACATGTTCGTCCTCCAGATTCGTCCGTGATGTCCCGGCTTACCGGGCCATTCGTTCATCTGCAGTTAAGGGAAGATTGTGGCTGATGCAAGGTCACGGCCCTTGTCCGGGACCCGCCGGACGCCATGGCGGGTCCGGCCACGCTTTCCGACCATGCGGCTAAACATCTGATCCGACAGGATCTTCCGGACCGGCTGTGACATCGCCGCATCGAGGTGCGGATCAGCACCGCCGGAGCCGGGCCGTCCCTGAACGCGCGACGTTCCTGAACGGATTCGTTCATCCGGCGCCGATCAGCCGGATCGCCGCCTCCCGCTCGAACAGGTAGAGCAGCACCCGCAGCGCCTGCCCCCTCGGGCTCTTCAGGCCGGGATCGCGCTCGACGATCATGCGGGCATCGTCGCGGGCGGCCTCCAGCAGGGCGCCGTCGCTCTCCAGCCGGGCGAGCCGGAACGCCGCGAGGCCGGATTGCCGTGTGCCCAGCACCTCGCCCTCGCCGCGCAGCTTCAGATCGGCTTCGGCGATGCGGAACCCGTCCTCGCTCGCCCGCATCATCTCGAGCCGCGCCCGGGACACCTGCCCGAGGGGTCCCCGGTAGAGCAGCAGACAGGACGAGGCCTTCGAGCCGCGCCCGACCCGGCCCCGGAGCTGGTGCAGCTGCGCCAGCCCGAACCGCTCGGCGTGTTCGATCACCATGATGGTGGCCTCAGGCACGTCGACGCCGACCTCCACCACCGTGGTCGAGACCAGGAGCTTGGTCTCCCCGGCAGCGAAGCGCGCCATGGCGGCATCCTTCTCAGGCCCCGGCATCTTGCCGTGGATCAGCCCGACCGCGTCGCCGAAATGCTGCTTCAGGTCGTCGAACCGCTCGGCGGCGGCCGCGAGGTCGATGAACTCGGATTCCTCCACCAGCGGGCAGATCCAGTAGACCCGCTCGCCCCCGGCGATCGCCCGGGCGAGGCCGGCCACCACCTCGTCGATCCGCTCGGTCGGCAGCGTGATCGTGCGGATCGGCTGCCGGCCCGCGGGCTTCTCGTCGAGGATCGAGACGTCCATGTCGCCGAAGAAGGTCAGCGCCAGGGTGCGGGGGATCGGCGTCGCGGTCATCACCAGGAAGTCGACCGCCTCGCCCTTGGCGCCGAGGGCGAGGCGCTGATGCACGCCGAACCGGTGCTGCTCGTCGACCACCGCGAGGCCGAGATCGCGGAAGGTGACGGCCTCCTGGAACAGGGCGTGGGTGCCGACCAGGATGTCGATCTCCCCCGCCGCGAGGTCGGCGAGCGTGCTCTTGCGCTCCGCGGCGCGGTCGCGGCCGGTCATCAGGCGCAGGCGTAAGGATCCGGCGAGGGGTTTGAGCCGCTCGAAATGCTGCCGGGCCAGGATCTCGGTGGGGGCCATCAGCGCCGCCTGACGCCCGGCCTCGACCGCCGAGGCCATGGCGAGCAAGGCCACCGCGGTCTTGCCCGAGCCGACATCGCCCTGGAGCAGGCGCAGCATCCGGCGCGGCGCCGCGAGGTCGGCGCGGATCTCCGCCACCGCCCGGGCCTGGGCGCCGGTCAGCGCGAAGGGGAGAGCGGATTCGATGCGGGCGCTCAGCATCCCGTCGCCGGCATTGACCCGGCCGGCCTTGCGCCGCTGGCGGGCGCGCAGCAGGGCGAGCGCCAGTTGCGAGGCGAGGAGCTCGTCATAGGCGAGCCGCTTCCGGGACGGCGTCGCGGGGGGCGGCTGGAGCGGATCCTCGGCCTTCGGCGGCGCCTCCTCGGGGCGGTGCTCCAGGCGGAGCGCGTCCGCGAAGGCGGGCAGGCGGTTCTTCTCCAGCCACGCCACGTCCTGCCATTCCGGCAGGGTGGGCAGCCGGTCGAGGGCCGCGACCGCGAGCTTGTTGATCGCCCGGGAGGTCAACCCCTCGGTGGCGCCGTAGACCGGCTCGACCGCCGGCAGCTCGGCCAAGCCCGCCTCGTCCACGATCCGCGACGGATGGACCATCTGGCGGGTGCCGTCCCAGAGGTCGATCCGCCCGGTGATGTAGCGGTGCGCGCCGAGCGGCAGCATCTTCTCCACCCGGGCGCGGGGCATGCCGAAGAAGACCAGCGTGATGTCGTGGCCGGAGGCATCCTCCACCAGCACCCGGTGCGGGCGCTTGCCCGAGCCGATCTGGGCCGGGCGATGCTCCACCACGGTGACGCCGAGGGTGACGGGCTCGCCCACGGGCGCCTCGCCGACCGAGCCCATGAGTTTCCGCGCCACGCCGCCCTGGGGGAGGTGGAACAGCAGGTCCACCACCCGGGCCTCGCGCTCGGGGGTGCCGAGCAGCTTCTCGATCAGCGGCGCCATCTTCGGGCCGATCCCCGGCAGGGACCGGGCCGGCGCGAACAGCGGATCGAGGATGCTCGGACGGAGCGTGGGCGCCTCGGCGCGCGCGGCCACCGTCTCCGGCGCCTCGGCGGCGTCGGGCTCGTTCACGGACAGGTCCTGAGTCGCGCGTGCATCTGTCATGGCGGTTCGGCGGACATGGTGCCGGAGGCGCCTTATCATCCGGTGCATCCCGGCGCGCCAGTGCGTCAGGATGGAGACCGATCCCCATGGCCAGCGACTTCGCCAGCGACTTCCTGCCGGGCTTCGCGCGACACCGGATCGAGACCGCCCCCGGGGTGACGATCAACGCCCGCTCGGCGGGCTCCGGGCCGCCGGTGCTGCTGCTGCACGGCCATCCCCAGACCCTGTCGACGTGGCTCCACGTCGCCCCGCGCCTGGCCGAGACCCGCACCGTGGTGGCGATGGACCTGCGCGGCTACGGCGATTCGTCAAAACCCCCGGGCGGCGAGCGGCACGAAAACTACGCCAAGCGCGCCATGGCGGCCGACGCGGTGGCGGTGATGCGGGCGCTGGGCCACGACCGATTCGCCGTCATCGGCCACGACCGGGGCGGGCGCGTCGCCCACCGCCTCGCCCTGGATCACGCGCAGGCCGTGGAGCGGATCGCCCTGTTCGACATCGCGCCGACCGCGACCATGTACGCGCGCACCGACAAGGCTTTCGCCACCCGGTATTTCTGGTGGTTCTTCTTCATCCAGCCCCATCCCCTGCCGGAGAGGCTGATCGGGGCCGATCCGGAGTATTTTCTGCGCCACCACGTCGAGGGCCAGTCGAAGACGCCGGGCTCGACGCCGCCAGAACTCTTCGCCGAGTACCTGCGCTGCTATGCCGATCCCGCCTGCCGCCACGCGATCTGCGAGGATTACCGGGCGGCGGCGGACATCGATCTGGAGCACGACGCCGCCGATGCGCAGGCGCGGGTCACGGCGCCGCTGCTCGCGCTCTGGGGCGCCAAGGGGACCGTCGGCCAGACCTACGACGTGCTGGAGACGTGGCGCGAGAAGGCCACCGACGTGTCCGGCCGGGCGCTCGATTGCGGGCACACCCTCCAGGAGGAGCGGCCGGAGGAAGTTTTTTCGGAGTTGGCGGCGTTTCTGGGGTGACAGGGCGGCTGCGGCGCCGTGGCCTGCCTGGGCCGGATGGCGGCGCCCTTGGCAGGCATGCGGGAAAGCGCAGATAGAAGCCGCAGGTTGCGCCGTGGAGATCGGCGGATCGGTAAGCCGTACGGGGAGTCATGTCCGAAACGCGAGAGGACCGATTCGAGGTCGCCGTGGTCGGGGCCGGGGCCGCGGGGCTCGCCGCCGCGCTCGCCCTCGCCCGGGAGGGGATCCCGACGGCGCTGGTCGGCCGCCACGCCCCCGTGGCGGACGGGCGGACCGTGGCTTTGCTCGACGGGTCGGTGCGCTTCCTTGAGGCGCTCGGCGCCTGGGACGCGGTGGCGCCGCAGGCGAGCCCGCTCTGCACCCTGCAGATCATCGACGACACCGGCAGCCTGTTCCGGCCGCCGCCGGTGCGCTTCCAGGCCGCCGAGATCGGCCTCGACGCCTTCGGGTGGAACGTCGAGAGCGCGCGCCTCGTCGAGAGCCTGCGCGCCCGCGCCCGGGCCCAGCCGAACCTGACCCTGGTCGAGGCGGATGCCGCCGGGGCCGTGGCGGGCGAATCGGCCGCCCGCATCACCCTCGCGGAGGGCGGGGCGGTCGAGGCCCGGCTGGTGGTGGGTGCCGACGGGGCGCGCTCGAAGCTGCGGGCCGCCAGTGGCCTGCGCGTGCGCGACTGGACCTACCCGCAGAGCGCGATCACCACGATCCTCGCCCATGAGCGCCCGCACCGGGATGTCTCCACCGAATTCCACACCCGCTCCGGCCCCTTCACCCTGGTTCCGCTGCCGGGGGGACATCGCTCCAGCCTCGTCTGGGTGACCGGGGAGGGCGCGGCCCGGCGGCTGGCGGCACTGGACGATGCGGGCCTCGGGCAGGCGGTGGAGCGGCAGGCCCAGGCGATGCTCGGCGCCATGCGGGTCGACGGCCCGCGCGGCCTCGTGCCGATGCGTGGGCTGGCGGTGGCGACGCCGGTGGCGCGGCGGCTCGCGCTGATCGGCGAGGCGGCCCACGTCTTCCCGCCGATCGGCGCGCAGGGGCTGAATCTCGGCCTGCGCGACGCCGCCACCTTGCGCGACGGGGTTCTAGCCGCCGTCCGCGACCGCCGCGATCCCGGGTCACGCGCCGTGCTCGACGGCTACGCGCGGGCGCGCCGCGTCGACACGGCGGCGCGCACCGCCGCCGTCGACCTCCTCAACCGCAGCCTGCTCACCGACCTGCTGCCGGTGGATGCGCTGCGCGGTCTCGGCCTGCTGGCAATGGCGCAGCTCGGGCCTCTGCGACGGCTGGTGATGCGGGAGGGGGTGCTGCCGAGGCTCGGGGCGCCGGCGCTGATGCGCGGAGCGCGGTGAGAGGGGGCTCGCCCCCCCCCCGATCAATACGAAAGGGGCTCAGAGATCCGGCTGCGCCGCCACGTAGGCGCCCAGGCGGGTGGCGAGGTCGACAGGCCCGCCGGCCCGGGGCTCGGCCGAATCGCCGATCAGGATCACCGGGATGCCGCGGTCGCGCAGCTGGCTGCGGAGCTTGGCGGCGCGGCGGGCATAGGCGGGGTCCCGGCGGGTCGGGGCCTGGAGCAGCACGGCGGCCGGCCGCGCGATCACGGCCAGAACGTCGTCCGCCGCCTCCATGGAGGCGGTCACGCTTGCGTAGCCGAGGCTGGCGAGCTCGCCCGAAAGGGACCGGTCCACGGCGCGGACGCCGTCATCGACCACGAGCACTTGTTGCAGCGCACCCATGAGCTTGAGCGGTACTCCATCCGACACGGCTTGAAAAGGTAGCCATGACCATAATCCGTTGCAGAACCCGCGAAGGGGCCGATCGGATCCGTCGGTCCGTGTGCAGATGCGAGATTAGCCGCGGTGCCTGAGCGGCGGATGAACCGCCCCGCAGCCGCCGTTCAGATCGCCGCGACGCCGATGACGGTCCCGCCGGACAGGACGGGGCGGTAGCCCGAATCGCGCCACGCCTGGGCGTCCGTCTCGGGCGTCGCACCGCGGGGCAGGGGCGCCGACGCACAGGCCGGCCCGCGACAGACGAGGCCGCCCTCGTCGCCCTGCGCGAGGGCCAGGAGGGCCGGCGGTAGGGGGGCGCGATCCGGATGCGCCAGGGTCGCGGCGAGGTCGGACAGGCCGGGGCGCGTGACGAGAACCGTCTCCCCGAGAACCAGCGAATCGAGGCGCGGCTTCTCACCGTCCGACGCGGCACGCCGGGTCAGGGTCGCGGGCGCCCGATGCACCACGTTGAGGGTCCGCACGGTCCAGGGCAGGGGCAGGGCGGCAAGGGCCGGCTCGATCAGGGCGGGGACGACGAGCCGGGTCGGCACGGGCCGCAGCAGGGCGGTCCGGAAACCGGCCTCCTCGAAGGGGATCACCGTTTCCAGGCCGGCGCCGGCCGTCAGCGCGGCGCCGAGGCCGGTCACCAGCCCGCGCAGGTCGTGGGCGGGCAGAAGCGTCAGGATCCGCTCGTCCGCGGTGAGCGGGAGGGCGTCGCAATGGGCCGCGATGGCGGCGGCGAGCGCGTCCGCGCTGCGGTAGACCGGCCGCTCCGGGTCGCCGCCTTCGAAGGTGACGAGGCCGCGGCTGGCAGCCGGCTCGGCCACGCCGCGCTCCAGCGCCATCGCGTCGAGGCTGATCACGCCGTCCGGCACGCCGGGACCGAAGGCCGCGAGATAGCGCAGGCTGAACTGACGCATGGCGGCGCGGGTGAGTTCCTCCGCGGGCCGGCGCGACCCACGGCGGCCCTCGGTGAGCACGCCGAGGAGGTGGGCGGCCTCGATCCCGGCGGCGAGCTGTTCGGGGTCCCAGGCGGCCGGCATCGCGCAGGGCAGGTGCCCGGCCGCCTCGACGGCGAGATGGGCCAGGGCCGCCTCGGCGCCGCCGGAGAACCACAGCCCGATCCGGCTGCCGGCCGGGAGCCGCCACGCGCCGATCCCCCGGGCGAGCCGTCCGACGATCTCGGCGGCGGCCGCGTAGGTCCAGGTGATCGCAGGGCGCCCGCACCAGGCGGTCCGGTCGCCCGAATCACGCAGGGCCGTGCGCTGCGGCGCAGCGCGCGCCGCCGCGAACAGGCAGCCGGACAGGCCGCCGGATCGCGCGGACGCGTCCGGTGCGGCCTCGACCGCCCTCTCGGCCACCGCGAACGCGCTCAACCCGTCGCCCCCCACCGATACTGCAGAACCGCCGGCATGGTCGGCCGATTACGGTTAACCGACCGCTAAGACCGCCGGACGACGGCCGGCTCCGGCGGCCAACACCGGGCCGGGACGTGCGCCGGTCACGCGCTCGTGCGACGTCGCGCTTGCGGCCAAGCGGGCGGGAGCCTATCGGGGGCCGGCCGCGGCCCGAAGGGTGATCACCTGCCCGCCGGGCCGTGGTGTCAAGCCGCGGTGTCATGCCTTCGCCTCATTCCAGGGGAAAGGCAGGCCGCCCGGCCGCCGGGGCGGGAGATGCGCGCAGTCGGGCGCCGTCCCCTCCGATGGCCGGACCGTTTCATCCGGAGCTCCGGTCGGCACGCCACGGCGGCGCGCATCCGGACGGTCCGGCGGACCGGCCGGCAGGCCGGCTCCGCATCAACCCGTCACACCGTATCGCTTCCAAGGGGTCAGAGCCGATGTCCTTCACCCGCCCCGCGACGCTCGCGCGCGCCGCCCTCCTCGGTCTCGCGGGCCTCGGCCTCGCGGCCGCCCCGGCCCTGGCGCAGCCGAAGAAGCCCGCCGCGCCCGCCCCGGCCGCACCGGCGCCGACCGCTCCGGGCACCCCCGCCGCCAACACCCCGGCGGCCCAGACCGGCCCGCAGATCGTGGCGGTGAAGTCCGAGCCGAGCCAGGCCGACTGGACCAAGGTCTGCGGCAAGGACCAGGGCTCGGGCACCGACATCTGCTACACGACCCGCGACTTCGTGTCCGACCAGGGCCAGCCGGTGCTGGCGGTGGCGGTCTACGAGATGAAGAACCCCGCCCAGAAGCAGGAGGTGCGCGTGGTGCGCTACCTGCTGCCGCTCGGCCTGCTGCTGCAGCCGGGCATCCGCTTCAACGTCGACGGGCAGGCGGCGACCGCCGGCCGCTTCGCGGTCTGCTTCCCGAACGGCTGCTTCGCCGAGGCCGGGGGCGTCGATGCCGGCGTCGTCGCGGCGATGAAGAAGGGCACCACCCTCAACGTCTCGGTGCAGAACCAGACCCAGCGCGAGGTCACCTTCGCGGTGCCGCTGGCCGGCTTCGGCAAGGCCTTCGACGGCCCGGCGATCGACCCGAAGGTGCTTGAGGAGCAGCAGAAGAAGCTCCAGGCGGAGCTGGAGAAGCGCTCCGAGGACATGCGCAAGAAGCTGGAGCAGCAGGGCGGCGCCGCCCCGGCCGCAGGCGCTGCGCCGGCCGCGAAGTAAGCCGGCCGCAGGGTCGAGGTTTTCCGGAGGGCCGGGCCGCGAGGTCCGGCCCTTCGCGTTCGGGGTAGGGCGCCCTAGCGGATCCCCATCGGCCCGGGCCCCGGCAGGACGAACAGCACGCGCAGGTCGTGATCCGGCACGTAGTCCCGGGCCTCCCAGCGGAACGTGGTCGGCCCGACCTTCCGGATTCCCGTGCGGCAGAAGCTCGCGACCGCCTCGGGTGTCCCCTTGTCCACCGTCAGGGTGAAGCGGCCGATCGGCGACGCCCAGTTGCGCGCCGTGGTCACGATGTAGGGCACCACGAAGGCCCGCAGGTGGCCGCTCTCGCTCGGCGCCTTGGCGTGCAGGCGCCGGATCGCCGCGAGCCCCGGATCGTCCAGGCAGTAGGTCGCCCGGTAGCTGGCGCGGGAGGCTTCCTTCGGGTCGAGGAGGTGGAATCCGCTCACCGGGGCGTAGCTATGCGTGATCCGGACCTCCTTCCCCGGCGGGAAGGTCTGCAGCCAGTGGAACTTCGCCTCGCTGCGCCAGAGCCCCTCGGTCATCCCCTCGGCATCGGGGAACAGGCCGGCCTTGACCAGTTCCGCCCAGGCCGCCTTGTCGATCCGTTTCTGGGCGGCCTCCAGTTCGGAGACGCGCAGCGGGTTGAGCGGCAGGCCGTGGCGGCGCAGCAGGTCGGTCACCTCGCGCTCGCCCACGAAGGCGCGCTCCTCCAGCTCCGGCTCGACCGGATGGCCGTCCACCGTAACGGTGAAGCCGACGAAGTTCGCGCGCTCAGGCTGCGGCAGCTTGAGGGCCGAGACGCTCAGTTCGCGCCCGTCGATCGGCGGCAACGGGAAGGCGATCCGCACCGTGCGCGGCTCGTTCACCTGATTGCGGAACACGTAGGCGACGTCGATCCGCTCGCGGCTGATCGACAGATCCTCGCTCGCCAGCGCGATGCCGGGCTCACGCCGGAGGACGAGGCCGCCGGCATCGAGCTCGGAGGCACTGTCGTTGGCCCGCGCGGGGGTGCCGAGGAACCCCACGGCGAGGAGCAGGGCGGCGGCGGATCTGGCGACCATGCGGCGAACTCGTCCGACGGCACCGGCCGTCGCGCGAGACTACCGCCCCGGTCTTGCCGGGAGCTTACGGTGTCGGCGCCCGCTCAGTTCGTGGCGCGGGCGCGCATCCGGTAGGCGCCGGCATCGTCGCGCACGAACATCTCGGCGATGCCGGCATGGCGCAGGGCCTCCCCCGACGTGTCGGGCACGAGGTTCTGCTCCGACACGTAGGCGACGTACTCGGTCTCCGCGTTCTCGGCCAGCAGGTGGTAGAAGGGCTGGTCCTTGCGCGGCCGCACCTCCTCGGGGATCGACAGCCACCATTCCTCGGTGTTGTCGAAGACCGGGTCGACGTCGAAGACGACGCCCCGGAAGGGGTAGATCCGGTGGCGCACCACGGCGCCGATCGCGAATTTCGCGGTTCTCAGTCTTACGTCCGTCATGGCTCAGTCCGTCCAGGGGGGACAGATAGGACCGATGGCGGGGCCTGTCACCGGGCGGGCGCGGAGACCGGGCTCCGGATGCCGAGTTCGGCCGCGATGGCGCGCGCGGTGGCCTCGCGCCGGGCGGTGAGGTCGGCGGCCCGCGCCCGGGTCGCCGCCACGAGGGCCGGCGGGGCGGTGCGGGGGGTGCCGCTGTCGAAGGGCGGCTCGGGCGCGTATTGCATTCCGAGCTGAATGCCCTGCGCGGCCTCCGCGCCCCGCAGTTCGGCGGCGAGGCGCAAAGCCCCGTCGATCCCCGCGGTGACGCCGGCCGCGAACACCCAGGTGCGATTCTCCGCATCGCGGTCGATCACCACCCGCGCATCCACCGGCTCGGCCCCGAAGACGGGCAGCAGGTGGACGGCGGTCCAGTAAGTGGTGGCCCGGCGCCCGACCAACAGGCCCGCCGCCCCCAGGAGGAGCGCGCCGGTGCAGACCGAGAGGATGTGGGAGGCGCCCGCGGCCTGCTGCCGGATCCAGCCGAGCACGGCCGGATCGCGCATCAGCGCCTCCTGGCCCTGGCCCCCCGGCACGTGCAGCACGTCGAGCCGGGGCGCCGCGTCGAGGGTCGCGTCCGGCAGGATGCGCAGGCCGCGCACGTCGCGCACCGGATCGGGGGTGGCGGCGTAGATCCGGTAGGTGCTGTTCGGGATCCGGGCCAGGATCTCGAACGGGCCGGTAAGATCGATCTGGTCGAGCCCCTCGAACAGGAGCGAGCCGATCTGCAGGTGTGTGTCGGGCGGGATCATCGGATGCCTCCGGGGTGGACGGGACGGCCCTAGCGCGTCACGCTCTGGCGCGAATGACAAAGGCCCCTCGCTTTCCGCCAGACGCGCCGCGCCCCGTGGAGGTGCTGGCCTTCCCGTCGGTTCAGCTCCTCGACGTGGCGGGGCCGCTCCAGGTCTTCGACGGCCAACGCGCATGGCGGCGTGGGCCAACCCTACGCGCCGCGGGTGATCGCGGCGGGCGAGCCGATGCTCACCGCCTCGGCCGGCCTGCGGCTGGTGGCCGAGCCGCTGCCGGGCGACGCCATTCCGGTCGACACGCTGGTGATCGCGGGCGGTCCCGGCGTGCTGGCGGCCTGCGACGACCCCGCTTTGGTCGCCTGGGTGCGGGCGCGGGCCGAACGGGCGCGCCGGGTCGCCTCGGTCTGCACCGGCGCGTTCCTGCTGGGCGCGGCCGGGCTCCTCGACGGGCGGCGCGCCGTGACCCACTGGAAGCATTGCGGCACGCTGGCGGCGCGCTACCCCCGGATCCGGGTCGAGCCCGACCCGATCTTCGTGCGTGACGGTCCGGTCTGGTCCTCGGCGGGCGTCACGGCGGGGATCGATCTGGCGCTCGCGCTGGTCGAGGCGGATCTCGGCCGGCCGCTCGCGCTGGCGGTGGCGCGCCACCTCGTGATGTTCCTGAAGCGCCCGGGCGGGCAGGCGCAGTTCAGCGCGGCTTTGGCCCTCCAGGCGGGCGAGGAGCGGTTCGCGCGGCTCCACGCCTATATCGCGGAGAACCTGTCAGGCGATCTCTCGCTGCCGGCGCTCGCCGCGGCGGCGGGGATGAGCGAACGCAGCCTTAGCCGGCACTATCTGGCGGCGACCGGCCTCACCCCGGCCAGGGCGGTGGAGCGCCTGCGGGTCGAGGCGGCCCGGCGGGCGCTCGCCGAGACCGCGCAGCCGGTCAAGCGCATCGCGCGCATCTGCGGCTTCGGCTCCGAGGGGACGATGCGGCGGAGCTTCTTGCGGCACGTCGCGGCGACGCCGCAGGATTATCGGGCGCGGTTCGGGGAATGAGGGGAGATCACCCCAGCTGATACACGGCCGCCAGCTCCGGATCCTTGGCGGCCACGAGCTTGGCGAGATCCACGATCACCTTGGCCTGCTTCCAGGTGGCGTCGTCCTGCATCTTGCCGTCGAGCATCACGGCGCCGGTGCCGTCCGGCATGGCGGCGACGATCCGGGCCGCGAAGGCCACCTCGGCCGGGTCCGGCGCGAAGACCCGCTTGGCGATCGCCACCTGGCTCGGATGCAGCGTCCAGGCGCCGGCGCAGCCCATCAGGAAGGCGTTGCGGAACTGCGCCTCGCAGGCCGCGCCATCGGAAAAATCGCCGAACGGGCCGTAGAACGCCTTGATGCCGTTGGCCATGCAGGCATCGACCATCTTGGCGATGGTGTAGTGCCAGAGATCCTGCTGGGCGCTCGCCCGGGGCGCGTCCCCGGACGGGTCGGCGATCACCCGGTAATCCGGATGGCCGCCGCCGACCCGGGTGGTCTTCATGCCGCGGGACGCCGCGAGATCCGCCGGGCCCAGGCTCATGCCGTGCATCCGCGGCGAGGCCGACGCGATGGCATCGACATTGGCCACCCCCTCGGCGGTCTCCAGGATCGCGTGGACCAGGATCGGCTTCGTCACCCCGTGGCGCGCCTCGAGCTGGGCGAGCAGCTGATCGATGTAGTGGATGTCCCACGGCCCCTCGACCTTGGGCACCATCACCACGTCGAGCTTGCTGCCGACCTCGGCCACGATCGTGAACAGGTCGTCCAGGATCCAGGGCGAGTTGAGGGCGTTGATCCGGGTCCAGAGGCCGGTGCCGGTGGCGGCGAAGTCGGTCGCCTGGGCCATGGCCACGAAGCCCTTGCGGGCCGCCTCCTTCTGGTCGGCCGGGACCGCGTCCTCCAGGTTGCCCAAGACCACGTCGACCGTGCCGGCGAGTTCCGGCACCCGGGCGCGGACCTTGTCGTTGTGGGGCGGCACGAAGTGGATCATCCGCTCCAGCCGCACCGGCAGCTCGCGGAACGGGGCCGGCGCGCCGGTGGCAAGCGGCTGGAAGAAGCGGCGGGGCAATTTCATCGGGAGCCTCTTGGACGGGCTGGCATCCACCCCCGTTAGAGCCGATCCCGACCGCTTTGCAATCGGGAACGCGGGCGCACGCCGAACCCCGTCGAGGATTCCAAAGGACGAGTCCTTTGGCGGGTGCAGGGCAGAGCCCTGCGAAACAGCGCGCAGACCCCGAAAGGGGGGTCTGCGCGCTGTTCGTCGGGGTTTCACCCCGACCCCCCACCAAAGGGACCCGGTCCCCTTGGAAACCTATCATCGTGCGGCGGTCAGCCCCGGCCGCCCCCGCGCTCGCTCAGGCCGACCCGGCCGAACAGGCCGCCGTCGCCGGCCACCACCACGAGGCGCCGGACCTCGCCCCGCAGGAAGGCCTGCAGGAAGCGGTTGTAGTCGCGGAACGAGACGCAGCCGTTCGAGGCACCGGGCTGGCGCAGCATGTAGGTGTGGGCGAGCAGGCCGTCGCGGCCGTGGATCGACCCGCTGCCGCCCACCGGGGTGAGGCGGATCGCCCGCACCCCGTGGAACAGGCGCTCGCGCTCGGTCAGCATGTAGGTGCCCGGCGGCGTCGAGCCGCGCATGCGCAGGTGGACGAAGCGCGGGTTGTCCATGGCCTCGCCGAGGCCGGAATGGGCCTCCAGCACCTCGCCGGAGGGCAGCGTCACCGTGCGGGCGGTGATGTCGTAGACGGCCGTGCCGGCGACGGAATCGGGCTCCGGGCTGATCCGGGCGCGCGGGGTCGCCTGGGGCAGGGTATCGGGGCTGGCATAGGCCAGGGCCTGACGCGGCTGCTCGCGGGGCGCGGCGGCGCCGACGCCGAACAGCTTCTCGAAGAAGGAGGGCTCCTCCGCCATGGCGGCGCGGAACACGTCGCGGGTGCGGGGCAGGGCGCGGGCCGCGACCCGGGCGGGCGGGGCGCTGCGCGGGGTCGCGGGCTGCGGGCGCAGCTCGGCCGGGCGGGCCACCGGCAGCGGCACGCGGGCGGGCGCGAGCGCGGCGGGCGCCGGTTCGGCCGCGGCGAGCCGCAGGGGCGCCGGCTCGGACGCGGCCGGCATGTTCGCGGCCTGCGCGGTCCGGATCCGCTCGGCCCTGCCCTGCTCGGCTCTGGCGACCTGCCGGGCGATCTCGCGGACCGCCGGGGACGGCTCGGATACGGCGACTTGAGATGTGGGGACCTGGGATGTGGGGACCTGGGATATGGGGACCTGGAACTCGGTCGGCAGCGCCGCGCCGCCGAAATCGGTCGCGGCGGCGGCGCCCAGGGCCGGGCTCGGATCGAGCATCCAGGCGATGTTCGGCTGCGGCGCGGCGTGCGGGGCGGTGGCGAGGGCAGGGCGCAACGCGGGGGCCTCGGCAGGGGCGGGGGCCTGCGGCTGGCCGAGGATCGCCCAGCCGGCCAGGGTCATCGCCGTCAGGGAGATGAGCGCCGTCAGCCGGTTGCGGCGGCGGGCACGCCGCATGGCGCTGGGATAGGGCGCGCGGGTGCGGGCGACCGGATCGTAGGGGGTCTCCACGTAGACGATGCGCTGGGGCGCCGTCCGGGCGGGCTCGGCGACGCGGTACGCGCTTCGGGACAACGCAGCCTGGGCCATTCGGGGAACTCGCCTACGCGCCTCCCCACAGGCAGCCGCCGCCGTTCGCCCGCGGAGGCTTGGTCCGCGCACGTCGCCTGGGTTGCCCATCTGGGAAGGACATCAACCGTCCGTCCCATTAAGCGGCCTTATGGTTAAGTCTTGCTGAAGACGCGCGCCCCGCCGCGAATACGCGTTCAGGACGCCGGTTCGGGCGCCTCCATCGGCCCGTGCCGGTGCGCGACGAACAGGCAGAGCAGGGCCACCGGCACGCCGATCAGCGACGTGCCGACGAAGAACCATGGGAACCCAGTCCACTCGATCACGAAGCCCGAGAGCCCGGCGAGCAGGCTGCCGGGCAGGGCGCAGAGCGAGGTCAGCAGGGCATACTGGCTCGCCGCGTGGGCGGTGGCCGAGAGCCGCGACATGTAGGTGATCAGCACGATCGACGCGAAGGCATAGGCGAAGCCGTCGATCCCCACCGTCGCCGCGAAGGTCCAGAACGCCGCCCCGCCATGGCCGCCGTGCCACGCGAGATAGGCCAGCGCGAGGTGCGAGGCCGAGGCCGCCACGGTGCCGACGAGCAGGCTCGCCATCATGCCGATCCGCGGGATGATGGCGCTGGCCAGGAAGGTCCCGCCCAGGGCGATCCAGAAGCCGAACAGCTTGGTTACGGTGGCGATGTCGGTGTTGGAATAGCCGAGCGTCTTGAACAGCGGGATCGCCATGGCGTTCGAGACGTAGCCGGGCATCCGGAAGCCCGCGACCAGGGCCAGCACCGGCACGGCGAGCGGCCCGAGCCGGGCGAGGAGGTCGCGGATCGGCGCCCAGACGGTCTCGACAAAGCCGCCGCTCGCCGGCGTCTCGGGGGCGGGGGGCTCGGGCGCCAGCAGGGCCGCGACCGTGCCGGGGGCCATCAGCGCGGCCATGCACAGGTAGGCGGCACGCCAGCCATACGCGTCGGACAGGTAGAGGGCGCCGGCGCCGGCCGCGAGGTTGCCGATCCGGTAGCCGATCTCCGACCAAGACGACATCAGCGCCTGCCGCTCGGGGGGCGCGGCGGTGATGCGCCAGCCGTCGATCACCACGTCCTGGGTGGCGCCCGCGACCCCGAGCGCCAGGGAGAACGCCACCGTCCAGCCGAGCCAGTGGGCCGGATCGCCGAAGGCGACACCGGCGAGCGCCAGGGCGACGAGGATCTGCGTGGCGACGATCCAGCCGCGGCGCCGCCCGAGCCAGCGGCCGATGAGCGGCGCGTCGTGGCGGTCGAGGAAGGGCGCCCAGAGGAACTTGAGCTTATAGGCGATGGTGAGCTCGCTCATCAGCCCGATCGTGGCGAGCGGCACCTTCGCCTGGACGAGCCAGGCCGATTGCGTCGCGTAGACCAGCAGGAACGGGATGCCCTGCGCGAAGCCGAGCCCGAGCACCGCGGCGACCCGCCGATCGGTGAATAGGGGCGTCAGGAAGGCGTTGTTTTGGGACGTCACAGGAGTGGAAGGGGCACTGGCTGCGGCCGGGTTTGCCATCCACGCGTCTCCTGGGGTTCGGGGAGGAGAGAGCAGAGTTGGGCGGGAGGTGCAACGATCGTGCGACTGTCCCGACAATCGCCCTCATCCTCGGCCGGGCTGAGGGACGGGGCTCGCGGAATTCGGCCGCCCATGCCATCGTACCGTTCGAGGAGCCCAGCCGATGACAAACACAGCCGCCGACATCGCCGCCCTCAAGATACTTGTCATCGAACTCTACGGAGCAGTCGCCACCAAAGAAGGCTCACCAGAGAAGGCAAGACAATTCATCGACAGGATGATGCACAACATCTACGTCGGAATCGAGAAGGCCAAGGCGGACTATCCTGTTGATCAGCACGATCAGATCGACGACGTTCATAAATCCGTGGCGCAGATGCTGGGCGGCATGGAGTTCGGCGGGAGAGACGATCGATGAGCGCATCCCAGGAGGCGGAGAAGCTGACCGGGACCTGGATCAACAATCTCAGCATCGCGGTGATCGTTGCCGGCGTGGTTGCGCCGGCGTCCAGAGCCCGCGAGGTCCTGGTAGCGCATGAGGCCGGTGCCCCCTATGTCGCCTCGATCCTGCTCTGGCTCGCGGCGGGCTACGGCGTCCACCTGTTCGGACGCAGCTGGCTTCTCAGGAGGTATCGGGAATGACGGGGGTCGATATCTTTGTCCTGTTCGTCCTGCCGGCGCTGATCCTGTCGGGCGCGCTGATCGGCCTCGCCATCCTCAACCGGCCGGCTCAGTCCAGAGCGCGCGATGCTTCGGAGGTGCCTGCGCCGGCAACGGCCCCATCCGCGCCGCCCGTCACGGTGCGCTTTGACATGGGCGCGATCATCGTTCCGAGGGCCGCCAACGAGTGAATGCCGGCCGGGGGCCAACCCTGTGCCGAGCGCAAAGGCCCGTCGCGGCGTCTCTCACGCCGCCTTCTTCCCCCGCTCGGCGATCTTCACGAGGCTGCGCAGCACCTCGGTGGCGGTCTTGAGCCGGGCCGGGACGGTGTTCAGCTCGCGCACGAACACCACGCTCATGTCGGGCCGCACCTTCGCGAACGAGGCCTGCTCGGCGACATAGGCCACCAGCCCCTGCGGGTTGGCGTAGGACCGGTCGCGGAAATGCACCACCACGCCCTTCGGCCCGGCCTCGACCTTCTCGACATTGGCCTTGAGGCAGAGGATCTTGATCGTGCCGATCTTGAGGAGTTGCTCCACCTCCGGCGGCAGCGGCCCGAACCGGTCGATCAGCTCGGCCCCGAAACTCTCCATCTCGGCATCGTCCTGGATGGTGGCGAGCCGCCGGTAGAGGGCGAGCCGCACGCCGAGATCCTCGACGTAATCCTCCGGGATCGTCACGGGTGCGCCCAGCGCGATGGTCGGCGACCACGCCTCCTCGGGCACGTCCTCGATGCCGGCCTTGAGCGCGGTGACCGCATCCTCCAGCATCTGCTGGTAGAGTTCGTAACCGACCTCCTTGATGTGGCCCGACTGGGCGTCGCCCAAGAGGTTGCCGGCGCCACGGATGTCGAGGTCGTGGGAGGCGAGCTGGAAGCCCGCGCCCAACGTGTCGAGGCTCTGGAGCACCTTGAGGCGTTGCTCGGCCTGGGCGGTGAGCTGGCGGTTGGCCGGGGTCGTGAACAGCGCGTAGGCCCGGGCCTTCGAGCGCCCGACCCGGCCGCGCAGCTGGTAGAGCTGGGCCAGACCGAACATGTCGGCCCGGTGCACGATCAGCGTGTTGGCGGTGGGGATGTCGAGGCCCGATTCCACGATCGTGGTCGAGAGCAGCACGTCGAACTTGCCCTCGTAGAAGGCCGTCATCACGTCTTCCAGCTGGCCCGCCGCCATCTGGCCGTGGGCCACCGCGACCTTGATCTCCGGCATCTCGGCGTCGAGGAACTTTTTGACTTCGGCGAGATCCTCGATCCTGGGCACCACGTAGAACGACTGGCCGCCGCGGTAGCGCTCGCGCAGCAGCGCCTCCCGGATGGTCAGCGGGTCGAACGGCGTCACGAAGGTGCGCACCACCAGCCGGTCGACCGGCGGCGTGGCGATGATCGACAGTTCGCGCACCCCCGTCATCGCGAGCTGGAGCGTGCGCGGGATCGGCGTCGCCGAGAGGGTCAGCACGTGCACGTCGGCCTGGAGCGCCTTCAGCCGCTCCTTGTGGGCGACGCCGAAATGCTGCTCCTCGTCCACGATGATCAGGCCGAGATCCTTGAAGGCGATGTTCTTGGCGAGCAGCGCGTGCGTGCCGACCACGATGTCGACCGTGCCGGCGGCAAGGCCGGCGCGCGTCTGCTTCATCTCCGCCGCGGAGGCGAAGCGGGAGAGCTGCGCCACCTGGACCGGCAGCCCCTTGAACCGCTCGGCGAAGGTCCGGAAATGCTGGCGGGCCAGCAGCGTGGTCGGGACGATCACCGCCACCTGCTTGCCGGAGATCGCCGCCGCGAAGGCCGCGCGGAGCGCCACCTCGGTCTTGCCGAAGCCGACATCGCCGCAGACCAGCCGGTCCATCGGCCGGCCGGCGTTGAGGTCGTCCAGCACCGCGTCGATGGCGTTGGCCTGATCCTCGGTCTCCTCGAACGGGAAGCGGGCGGCGAACTCGCCGTAGAGTCCTTCCGGCGCCTTGAGGGCCGGCGCCTTCCGGACGAAGCGCTGGGCCGCGACCTTGATCAGCTCGCCCGCCATCTCGAGGATGCGGCGCTTCATCTTGGCCTTGCGGGCCTGCCATGCGCCGCCGCCGAGCCGGTCGAGGGCGACCTCGGAATCCTCCGAGCCGTAGCGGGTCAGGAGCTCGATATTCTCCACCGGCAGGAGCAGCAGGCCGCCGGTATAGGCGAGTTCCAGGCAGTCATGCGGGGCGCCGGCCGCGTGGATCGTCTTCAATCCGGAAAAACGGCCGATGCCGTGGTCGGCATGCACGACGAGGTCGCCGGGCTGGAGCGCCTGCACCTCCAGGATCACGTCCTGGGGTCTTTTGGCCTTGCGCTTCTGGCGGACCAGCCGGTCGCCGAGGATGTCGCCCTCGGAGACGACGGCGAGCTCCCCCGCGATGAAGCCCGCCTCCAGGCCCCAGACGGCCACCGCCGCGTCGGTGCCGCGCTTCAACGCGTAGACGTCGGTGAGCCGGGTGATCGCCACGGGCTTCTTCAGGCCGTGATCGGTGAGCACGCCGCAGAGCCGGTCGCGGGATCCGTCGGACCACGCGCCCAGGATCACGTGATGCCCGGATCCCTGGAGATCGCGGATATGCGCCACCGCGGCGTCGAACACGCTGGCATTCTCGTCGGCCCGCTCCGGCGCGAAGTTTCGTCCGGCCTTGGCGCCGCAATCGATCACGATCCGCTCGGACGATTCAGGCTGCGCGAAGGGCGTCAGCCGCGCCACGGTGGCGGTGGCGATCCGCTCCTTGAGTTCGTTCGGCGTCAGGTAGAGGGCGCGGGGCGGCAGCGGCTTGTAGGGGGCGACGCCGGGCTGCGGCGTCTTCATCGCGCCCTCGCGGGCCTGGTAATAATCCTGGACGAGGCTGATCCGCTCGGCGGCGGCGTCCTCCACCTGCGGGTCGAAGACCAGCGGCACGCCGCCGAGATAGTCGAACAGCGTGTCGAGGCGGTCGTAGAACAGCGGCATCCAGTGCTCGAGGCCAGCGTAGCGCCGCCCCTCGCTCACCGTCTCGTAGAGCCGGTCGTCCCGGGTCGCCGCACCAAAGCTCTGGATGTAGTTCTGACGGAAGCGCCGGATCGTCTCGGTGGTGAGCTGGACCTCGCTCATCGGCATCAGGTCGAGGGAGCGGAGTTGGCCGGTGGTGCGCTGCGTCTCCGGATCGAAGGCGCGGATCGATTCCAGCGTGTCGCCGAAGAAGTCGAGGCGGATCGGCGCCGGCAGGCCCGGGGGCGACAGGTCGAGGATGCCGCCGCGGACCGCGTATTCGCCGGTGTCGCGCACCGTCCCGGTGCGCAGGAAGCCGTTGGCCTCGACCCAGGCCACCACGTCGTCCATCGCCACGACGTTGCCGATCGCCGCCGAGAACGCCTCCTTGGCGATATGGGTGCGGGGCGGGACCCGCTGCACCAGGGCGTTGACGGTGGTGCAGAGGATGCGCGGCCTGTCCTCGGCCGAGCGGGTGCGGGCGAGGCGGGCGAGCGCCGTCATCCGGGCGGCCGCGACGGCGGTCGTCGGCGAGACCCGGTCGTAGGGCTGGCAGTCCCAGGCCGGCAGGCTCATCACGTCCATCTCGGGCGCGACGAAGCCCAAAGCCGCCTGGAACGAGGCCGAGCGGCCGGAATCGCGCGCCACGTGGACCAGCACGGCCGGCGCGTCGACGGTGGGGGCCAGGGCGCGGGCGAGATCGGCGAGCGCGAGCGCGTCGAACCCCTCCGGGGCACTCGCGAGGACCGGGCTGTCGCCGCGCTTGAGGGCGTCGATCGCCTTGGCGAGCGCGGAGGATTTCGGCAGGGCGAAGCGCGCGACCTGCTGTTTGGCGGCGGGAGCGGAAGGCTTCGGTTGCGGCTTGGCCATCGGGTCTTTCGCGGGGGATCCCGCCGGGCGCGTCAGGGGCAGATGTCGGGTGGCGTTAGCCCAACCGGCCAGCGCGATAAAGCTTTCCGGCGGTCGCGTCGGCGGGGCAGCTCGACGCGTCCTATATGGCGATCCCGCCCCGGCATGGAACGGCTGCGCGCCGGCCTCAGCCTTCGAGCCGCGCCCGGCTGTCGGTCCGGGCGAGGCGGGCCAGCAGGTACTCGACCTCGGCCTTCGCCTGGGCAGTCAGCACCTGCGAGGGCTTGCGCTGCGTATCGGATGAAAAAATCCCCCGGCGCAGGAACACGTATTTGCGCACGGCGAGCCCGAGCGGGCCCTGCTGCTGCTCGTAGCGGAGATAGGGCAGGTGGGCGTCGAACAGGTCGTGGGCGGCGTCGCGCTCACCGGCCCGGCCGAGGCGGACCACATCGACCAGCATCTCCGGGAAGGCGTAGCCGGTATTGGCCCCGTCGGCGCCGCGCTCGGTCTCGAAATCGAGGAACAGGCCGCCATTGCCGACCAGAATCGCGATGTGGCGCATCGAGCCGTCCGCCTCGAAGCCGCGGAGCGAGGAAATCTTCTCCAGGCCCGGCCAGTCCTCGTGCTTGAGCATCACGCAGGAGGGATTCTCGGTGACGATCCGGCGGATCACCCCGGGGGTCATCTGCACCGAGAAGGTGAGGGGATAATCCTGAAGCACGAAGGGAACGTCCGGGCCTATCGCCTCGGCGGCATTGCGGAAATAGCCGGCCACCTGGTCGTCGGTGCGCAGCGTGTTGGGCGGGGCGATCATCACGCCGGCCGCGCCGAGCTCCATCACCTCCCGGGCGAGGGACCGCATGGCCGCGAAGCCCGGCGCCGTGACGCCGACGATCACCGGCAGACGCGTGCGCCCGAGGACGCGCTTGGCCACCGCGATCGCCTCCGCGTGGTCGAGCTTACCGGCCTCGCCGAGCTGGCCGAGGATCGTCAGGCCGTCGACGCCGGCCGCGCCGAAGAAGTCGGTCATCCGATCGAGGGCGGTCTCGTCGATCCGGCCATCCGGGTGGAACGGCGTCGGGGCGATCGGCACGACGCCGCGAATGTCGCTGGTGAGGGGCATGCCGGTTTTCCTCCGTCGCAGGACGCTGCGGGCGGGGACCATAGGCCGGGATGACCGGAAAATCTTTAGCCGATCGCGGTCGGATCAGGTCGTGGTTTCGAGAGGTCGAGACCTGTCGCGGGTCCAGGGCAGAGCCCCGGTGTCGGGCTGCACGCGAGACAGTCAGGGCTTTGCCCTGACAACCCACCAAAGGGCACAGCCCTTTGGAAACCAGGAATCAGGCCCGGGCCCCCACCGGCCGGACAGCCGGCGCCCCGGCCGAAGCCCGAGCCCGCCGCCCCGAGCGGCCGGCCAGCGCCACCGAGCCCTGCTGGAGGGCGATGAACGCGAAGAGCAGCAGCCCCGTGGCGATCTTGGTCCACCAGCTCGACAGAGTGCCGTCGAAGGTGATGGCCGTCTGGATCAGGCCGCCGATCATCACGCCCAGGAAGGTACCCGGCAGGCCGCCCTGGCCGCCGGTCAGCAGCGTGCCGCCGATCACCACCGCGGCGATCGCGTCGAGTTCCACCCCCACCGCCGAGAGCGGCGTGCCCGAGGCGGTGTCGAGGGAGAACACGATCCCGGCGAGCGCGGCAAGCAGGCTCGACAGGGCGTAGACCGCGATCATGTTGCGCCCGACCCGCACGCCCATCAGCGCCGTGGTCTGGCGGCTGCCGCCGAGCGCGTAGACCGTCGCGCCGAAACGGGTCGCGTGGAGCAGCACCCCGCCGGCCAGGAACACGGCGAGCATCACCCCCCCGGTCAGGGTCAGCCGGCCGCCGCCGGGCAACGACAGGGCGAAGTCGGAGACCGCGCCGTAGAGGGGCGTGTCGATCGGGACCGACTCGGTGGAGAGCAGGAAGCCGGCGCCCCGGGCCAGGAACATGCCGGCCAGCGTGACGATGAAGGGCGGCATGTCGAAGACATGGATCAGCGCGCCCATCACGGCCCCGAACAGGGCGGCGGCGGCGAGCACGATCGCGAAGGCCACGAGCGGCGGGATGCCCCAGCGGGTGATGGCGAGCGCCAGGAACACCGTGGTGAACCCCACCACCGAGCCCACCGACAGGTCGATGCCGCCCGCGATGATCACGAAGGTCGTGCCGACCGCCACGATGCCCAGGAAGGCGCTGTCGGTGAGCAGGTTGCCGACCACCCGCGTGGTCAGGAAGGCAGGGTACTGCGTCGCGCACAAGCCGTAGCCCGCCGCGAACAGGAGCGCGGCCACGAGGACCGGGAGGTTGCGGCTCATCGCGGGCTCCGCAGCAGCAGGGACAGGCCGGCGAGGCGCGGCGATTGCAGCAGGAGCACCGCCAGCACCACCGCGGCCTTGACCACGAGGTTGAGTTCCGGCGGCAGGCCGGAGAGCAGGATCCCGGTGTTCATCGCCTGGATCAGGAAGGCCCCGAGCACCGCCAGCCACAGGCTGAACCGGCCGCCGAGGAGCGAGGACCCCGCCACCACCACGGCCAGGATCGCGTCGAGTTCGAGCCACAGCCCGGCATTGTTGGCGTCGGCCCCCAGGATGTCGGCCGCCGCGACGACGCCCGCCAGAGCCGCGCAGAACCCGCTCCAGGCATAGACCGCCAGCGTCACGGCGCGGGTGTCGATGCCGGCGAGCGCGCTGGCCCGGGCATTGCCGCCGGTCGCCTCGATCATAAGACCCAGCGCCGTGCCGCGCACCAGGGCCAGGGTCAGCAGCAGCATGCCGAGGACCAGTACAACCGGCATCGGTACGCCGAGCACGGCGCCGCCGCCGAGAAACGCGAGGTCGGGGGAGGCGAATGTGATGATGCGCCCCTCGGTGATCAGCTGGGCGATACCGCGGCCCGCGACCATCAGGATCAGGGTGGCGACGATCGGCTGGATCCGCAGCACCGCCACGAGGAGGCCGTTCCACAGCCCGCAGACGAGCCCTGTGGCCAAAGCCGCCGCGAGCACCAGAGGCAGGGGCTGGCTGTCGGCGAGGCTCGCCGCCACGGCGCCCGCGATCGCCATCACGGCGCCGACCGACAGGTCGATGCCGCCGGTGGCCACCACCAGCACCATGCCGAGCGACAGCAGCGCCACCGGCGCGCCGCGGTTGAACACGTCGACGAGGCTGCCGAACAGGCGCCCGTCCTGCCAATGCAGGTCGAGGAATTGCGGCGCGACCAGACGGTCGGCGAGCAGAACCGCCAGGAAGGCGAGGAGCTGGGGCGCTCCGGCGCGGAGGGCGCGCATCAGGCGGGCTCCGGCAGGGAAGCGGGCGCCGCCTCCGCGGCGATCGCCCGGAGGATGGCGGTGACGTCGATCGCCCCGTCGGCGAGTTCGGCCACCTGGGCGCGGTCGCGCATCACGATCACCCGGTCGGAATAGGTCACGATCTCCTCCAGCTCGGAAGAGATCACCAGCAGGGCGAGGCCCGCGTCGCACAGGCTGCGGATCAGCCGGATGATCTCCGCATGCGCCCCGACATCGATGCCCCGTGTCGGCTCGTCGAGGATCAGCAGGCGCGGCTCGGTGGCGAGCCAGCGCGCCAGCAGCGCCTTCTGCTGGTTGCCCCCGGAGAGGAGCCCGATCGGCCGCTCCGGGTCGGGCGGCCGGATGTCGAGCTTGGCGATGAAGTCGCGGGCGATCCGGTCCTGCGCCGCCCCACCCACCGGCCGGAACGGACCTCTCCGGGCCTGGAGCGCCAGCACGATGTTCTCGCGCACGGTCAGGTCGGCGACGATGCCGTCGGTCTTGCGCTCCTCCGGGCAGTAGCCGAGGCGGTGCTTGAGCGCGTCCCGGGGGCCGGCGATCCGGACGGGCTTGCCGTCGAGCAGGATGCGGCCCTGGTCCGGGCGCTCCGCCCCGAACAGCAGGCGGGCCGTCTCGGTCCGCCCGGAGCCGAGGAGGCCCGCGAGGCCCACCACCTCGCCGCCCGCCACCGTGAGATCGACCGGCCGGAGATAGCCGGCCTTGCCGAGTTTGTCCGCACGCAGGACCGGCGGCCCGGCCTCAATCCGCGGAGCCCGCGCCCCCGTCTCTGCCCGTCCCTCGTCCTCGGCGAGATCGCGGCCCAGCATGGTGCGCACGAGGTCGAGGCGCGGAAACTGCGCGGTCTCGCGCTCGGTCACCAGCCGGCCGTTGCGCAGGACCGTGATCCGGTCGGTGATCGCGTAGACCTGCTCCAGGAAGTGGGTCACGAACACGATGCCGATGCCCTGCGCGGCCAGCCGGCGCATCACGCCGAACAGCACCGTCACCTCGTGCGTGTCGAGGCTCGCGGTCGGCTCGTCGAGGATCAGCGCCCGGGCCGAGAGGTCCACCGCCCGGGCGATCGCCACGAGGTGCTGCACCGCCACCGGGAAGCTTCCGAGCGGCGCCCCGACATCGATCGCGAGGCCGAACTCCGCCAGCCGCTCCCGTGCGCGCTGCCGCATCGCCCGGGCGCGGACGAGGCCGAACCGGGTCGGCTCCCGGCCGAGGAACAGGTTCTGTGCCACGGTGAGGTTCGGCAGCAGGCCGACCTCCTGGTAGACCGTGGCGATGCCGGCCCGGGCCGATTCCTCCGCCGAGCGCGGCGCGATCGGCACGCCGTCGAGCCACACGTCGCCGGCATCGCGCCGGACGATTCCGGTCACGGTCTTGATGAAGGTCGATTTGCCGGCGCCGTTCTCGCCGAGGAGGGCGTGGATCTCTCCCCGGCGCAGGGTGAAGTCGACCCCCGCGAGGGCCTGATGCCCGGCGAAGCTCTTGGAGAGCCCGCGGACGCTGAGGAGGGGCGTGTCGGACACGGGACCGCTCGCAGGGATCACGGCGCGGGGCGCGTCAGTAGCCGAGACCCTTCTTGCTCTCGTAGACCTTCTGCGGGTCGTCGGCCGCCGTGTAGAGCTTCGACTCGGTCTGGATCCACTTGGGCGGGACGGTGCCCTTCTCCTTGTAGGCCTTCAGGACATCGAAGGCCGGGCCGGCCATGTCGGGCGTGAGCTCGACGGTGGCGTTGGCCTCACCCGCCGCGATCGCCTTGAAGATGTCGGGCACCGCGTCGATCGAGACCGTCAGGATCTCCTTGCCGGGCTTCAAGCCCGCTTCCTTCATCGCCTGGATGGCGCCGACCATCATGTCGTCGTTGTGGGCGTAGACCGCGCAGATCGAGCGGCCGCCCTCGGCCTTGATGAAGCTCTCCATCACCTCCTTGCCCTTGGCGCGGGTGAAGTCGCCCGTCTGGCTGCGCACGAGCTTGAGGTTGGCGTGGGGCGCGATGGCGGCGTCAAAACCCTTCTTGCGGTTGGTGGCGACGCTGGCGCCGACCGTGCCCTGGAGCTCGACCACGTTGCAGGGCTTCTCGCCGACCGTCTTGGCCAGCCAGTTGCCGGCGACGCGGCCCTCCTCGACGCTGTCGGAGGTGACGGCGGTGAGGTAGAGGTCCTTGCCGGACGGGTCGATGTCGCGGTCGAGCAGGATCACCGGGATCTTGGCGTCCCGGGCTTCCTTGAGCACGGCGTCCCAGCCTGTGGCGACCACGGGCGCGAGCAGGATCGCGTCCACCCCCTGCGCCACGAAGGAGCGGATCGCCTTGATCTGATTCTCCTGCTTCTGCTGCGCATCGGCGATCTTGACGGTGATGCCGCGCTTCTTGGCCTCGGCCTTGGTCACCGTGGTCTCGGCGGCGCGCCAGCCGGATTCCGAGCCGATCTGCGAGAAGCCGACGGTCAGCGAGGCCGCCTGGGCCGCACCGCCCCACGCGAGCATCGCGCCCACGAGCAAAGCCTTGATGGAAATCGATTCCCTCATGACACGTCCCCCCTGATTGCGGCCGCCGCCTCTTCAGAGCGATCGGCCCGCATATGTCTGACATATGCGAGACGCGCTGAATAGCCGCAGGGAGGGAACATGTCACCCTGACGCATCGTGAGACGCGCACCGGGGTGTTTCAGATCGCCAAACTTGTCTGAGTTTGGGCGTCCGGCCGCCGGGATCAGCCGAGCAGCTTGTCGAGCGTGATCGGCATCGCGCGCACCCGCACGCCGGTGGCGTGCCAGACCGCGTTGGCGATGGCCCCCACCGTGCCGGTGATGCCGATCTCGCCGACGCCCTTCACGCCGAGGTTGTTCACCACCGCGTCGTCCTCGTGGACGAGGATCGCCTCCAGGGCGGGCACGTCCGCGTTCACCGGCACGTGGTACTCGGCGAGGTTGTCGTTGAGGAAGCGGCCGGTGCGCGGGTCCATCTCGGCCCGCTCGTGGAGCGCGAAGGACAGGCCCCAGATCATCCCGCCGTAATACTGGCTCCGGACCAGCCGCGGGTTGATCACCCGGCCCGCCGCGAAGGCGCCGACGAGGCGGCTCACCCGGATCTGGCCGAGATCGGGATCGACCTTCACCTCGGCGAAGACCGCCCCGTGGGCGTGCATGGCGTAGGCCGCCTGCGCGGCCGGATCGGCCCCGGCCTTGCCCCGCCCCTCGATGCTGGCCCGGCCGGCCCGCTTGAGGATATCGGTGACGGACTCGCTCCGGCTCGGATCGTCGCGCCGGGTCAGGCGCCCGTCGGCGGCGGTCACCCCGGCATTGCCGGCGCCGTAGAGCGGGGAGGCGGGGTCGTTGGTGGCGAGATCCGCGAGCTGGCGGATCACGTCGGCGGCGGCCGCGTGGATCGCGCCGCCAGCGGTCGCGGTGTGGCCGGAGCCGCCCGCGATGCCGGCATTCGGCAGGTCCGAAGACCCCATCCGGAAGGTGAGGGCCTCCATCCCGATCCCGAGCCCGTCGGCGGCGATCTGGGCGAGCGCCGTCCACGAGCCCTGGCCCATGTCGATCGCCCCGAGTTCCACCGTGCCGGTGCCGTCGGCGCGGATCTCGGCCCGGGCTAGCCCCTCGAAGATCAGCGCCGGGAAGGTGGCGGTGCCCATGCCGGTGCCGACCAGGAACCCGTCCCTGTCGCGCGTCTGGCGGGGCTGGAGCGGGCGTCCGGCCCAGCCGAAGGCCTCGGCGCCGCGCCGGTAGCACTCCCGCAGAGCCTTCGAGGAGAACGGCTTGCCGGTGATCGGCTCGACCTCGGCGTAATTGGCGAGCCGGAAGTCCAGCGGGTCCATGCCGAGTTCGAAGGCCATCTCGTCCAGCGCGCTCTCCAGGGCGACGCTGCCGGTGGCCTCGCCGGGCGCGCGCATGAACAGCGGCGTGCCGGTGTCGAGGCGCACCGCCTCGTGCCGGATCGCGAGGGCCGGGCTGGCGTAGAGCGTGCTGGTCGCCCGGCCCGCCGGCTCGAAGAAATCGTCGAAGCTCGACGAAGCGGTGAGGATGTGGTGGTCGAGGGCCGTCAGCTTGCCGGCGGCGTCGGTGCCGAGGCGGAGCGTCTGCCGGGTCGGGCCGCGATGGCCCATCGGGCCGTACATCTGGCTCCGGGTCGGCACGAGCTTCACCGGCCGGCCCACGAGCTTGGCCGCCATGCAGGCCAGCACCTGCGGCCCGGCGGGCACGCCCTTCGAGCCGAAGCCGCCGCCGAGATAGGGGCTCTCGATATGGATGTCCTCGGGGCTGATGCCGAAGAGCCCGGCGAGCCTTGCCTGCGACATGGCGAGCGCCTGGGTCGGCATGAACAGCGAGAGCCGGTCCCCGTCCCAGCTGGCGACCGCCGCGTGCGGCTCCATGGCGTTGTGGTACTGGGCCGGCGTCTCGTAGGTGGCGGCGATTCTTTTGGACGCAGAAGCGAGCCCGGCCTCGACGTCGCCGTCGGACTCGGCCGGGGGCGCGCCGACGCCCACGGAGGGCGGCGAGAACACGTCGCCCGCATCGAGGCCGATCCGCGGAGTCTCGGCCGCGTAGGTCGGGGCGAGCAGCCGGGCGCCTTCGGTGGCCGCCTCCAGGGTCTCGGCGATCACCACGGCGATCGGCTGGTTGGCGTAGCGGACGCGGTCGTTCTGCAGGAGGTCGAGGCGGAAGGTGAACGGGCCGTCCTTGGCGTCCGGGTCCTTGGCGAGCTTCGGGGCGTTCTGCGGGGTCATCACCGCCACGACGCCGGGATGCGCCTCGGCGGCGGCCACGTCGAGGCCGGTGACGCGGCCCTTCGCGATCCGCGCGACGCAGAGCGCCGCGTGGAGCGTGCCGGGGGGCAGGTTGTCGGCTGAGAAGCGGGCCTGACCGGTCACCTTGAGCGGGCCGTCGCGCCGGGTGAGCGGCTGGCCGATGCTGGAGCCGTGGCGGATGCCGCCGGCGGGGAGGTTCGTGGGCGAGGCGGTCGCGGTCATGCGGGTCTCCTCAGATGGATGAAACCGGTGCGCGGAATCACGAAAGTCATGGTTTCGAAAGGACCGCGTCCTTTCGCGGGTGCAGGGCAGAGCCCTGCGGACGGCCCTCCCACCCCCTTCGAGGGGTGGGAGGGCCGTTCGTCGGGGTTTCACCCCGACACCCCACCAAAGGGCCGCGCCCTTTGGGAACCCCGTGTCGGCCTGGCCACACGGGTCAGACGATGCCGAACGGGGAGGCGGGGAGCGCCGGGATCCGGGCGGGCGTGCCCGCAGCGGCTTGGGCGAGGGCGCGGATCGCCACCCGGCGGGCCAGTTCGATCTTGAAGGCGTTGGCCTCCCCGGTGGGCTTGGCGCCGGCGAGCGCGGCATCGGCGGCCTTGGCGTAGGCCTCGGGCGACGGCGCCTGTCCGGCGAGCGCGGCCTCGGCCTCCGCCACCCGCCAGGGCTTCAGCGCCAGCCCGCCGAAGGCGAGGCGGGCCTGCCCGATCCGGCCGCCGGCCTCCAGGGTGAGGGCCGCCGCCGCCGAGACAACCGCGAAGGCGTAGGAGGTGCGGTCGCGGACCTTGAGATAGCGGGCATGGCCCCGGAAGGAGGCCGCCTCGGGGGGCAGGCGCAGGGCGGTGATCAGCTCGCCGGGCCTCAGGTCGGTCTCCCGCTCCGGGTGGTCGCCGGGCAGGTGGTGGAAGGCGGTGAGCGGCACCTCGCGGGCGCCGTCCGGCCCGGCGATCTCCACCACCGCGTCGAGGGCGGCGAGGGGCACGCAGAAATCGGACGGGTGGGTGGCGATGCAGTGCGCGCTCCACCCCTGGACGGCATGGATGCGGGTGGCGTGCCCCAGGGCCGCGCAGCCGGAGCCCGGCGCCCGCTTGTTGCAGGGCGATACGGCGTCGGTGAAGTATTGGCAGCGGGTGCGCTGCATCAGGTTGCCGCCGACGGTGGCGGCGTTGCGCAATTGCGCCGAGGCACCGGCCAGCAGGGCCTCGGCCACCATCGGGTAGGTTTTGGCGAAGGTGGGATCGTAGGCGAGGTCGCTGTTGCGCACCAGGGCGCCGACCCGGGTGGCGCCGTCCGGCAGCCGCTCGATCGCCGAGAGGCCGGGCAGGCGGGTGATGTCGACGACGCGCTCGGGGGTGGCGACGCCGCCCTTCATCAGGTCGACGAGATTCGTGCCGGCCGCGAGGAAGGCGGTGCCCGGAACCTGCCCGGCCGCCACGGCCTCCGGCACGCTCGCCGGGCGGATGTAATCGAAGGTCCTCACGCCGCGTCCACCCGGTGCTCCGTGCGGGAAGCCGCGTCCTGAACCGCATCGAGGATGCCGGCATAGGCGCCGCAGCGGCAGAGATTGCCGCTCATGCCCTCGCGGATGCGCTCGGGATCGGTGCCGGCCTGCCCCTCACGGATCAGGCCGACCGCGCTCATGATCTGGCCGGGGGTGCAGAAGCCGCACTGGAAGCCGTCATGGGCGATGAAGGCCGCCTGGACCGGGTGCAGCCGGTCGCCCTCGGCGAGCCCCTCGATGGTCAGGATCTCGGCGCCGTCGAGGCTCGCGGCGAGAGTCAGGCAGCTGTTGATGCGCCGCCCGTCCACCAGCACCGTGCAGGCGCCGCACTGGCCGCGGTCGCAGCCCTTCTTGGCGCCGGTCAGGCCGAGGCGCTCGCGCAGGAGGTCGAGGAGGGTCACCCGCGGATCGTCGAGGGCGATCTCGCGCGGCTGCCCGTTCAGGGTGAGCCTGAGGGGGATGGTCATGGGGTCCGGCTCCGCGAAGGCTGGAACCGTTTCAGATAGCTGGGCCGGACTCCGCGGCGAGACCTTGAGCGGAGGACGATGTGCGCAACATCACGGTGCGCATAGGGTGCGCTGCTATGCGGACTTGACCGGCCGCCGAGACCCGGTTGAAGGCTCCTGGCCGCAAGCCCCGCACGCAGGCGTGCCAAGCCCCCGCGGATCGCACAGCCGGCGGCTCATCCGGCTCCGGACGGGGTGACGAAGCCGGGCCGTTCGGGTATCAGTTTGATCGGGGGATTCCCTCCGCCGGGCCTGTAGCTCAATGGTTAGAGCCGACCGCTCATAACGGTCTGGTTGTAGGTTCGAGTCCTACCGGGCCCACCAATGTTTTCAATGGTTTAGCATTCTTCCACGGACATCTCTCCAGTTCACCGAACCTACGGCAACTGGAAAAGGGCTCTGCGCCACCCTTCGCACGTGCCGGGGAGCAACGGAGGCAGCGGCGCGCGCAACAGCAGGCGAGGCGGCGATCTGATCTTCTCGGATGCCGATGTGCTGTGGCTGGCTGAGAGCCGCGAGCCGATCGAGGTGCCGTAGCTCGCCCAAAGTCGTCCCTGGTTTATGCGTCTGCCATAGTCGTTTCAACTAGATATCGTCGCGCGACTTTGGGCCAGCCTTCACTGATAAGCGTGTCGGTAAGCAAAAAAGTCCGAAACTAATCTACATGAGCTTAGAGGAACGGGGTCTGAGCATAAGCTCTTCCGCCACGTCGCCGCGGAGACGCAGCCATGTCGAACCTGCTCCTGCGCAAGCTGCAGCGCTATGTCCGCCTCTCGGAGGCCGATTGCATTTGGCTGGCCGAAGCCTTCGGCCCAGCACGCGCGGTCGCCGCGCGCACCGACATCATCCATGAGGGCGACGATCCGCGTGCGGTCAATGTCATCGTTGACGGCTGGGCCTGCCGCTACCGGCAGTTCGCAGACGGCCGACGCCAGATCGTCGCGCTCCTCCTGCCGGGCGATCCGTGCGACCCGCACGTCTTCCACCTCGACGAGATGGACCACACGGTCGGCGCGATCACGCCCGTCATCCTCGGCCAGATCTCCGGCGCCGCGCTCCAGGCGATGACGGCCCGCAGCCCGCAGCTCGACCTCGCCTTCCACCGGGAGGCGCTCGCCACCGCGGCGGTGCAGCGCGAATGGACGATCAGCCTGGGCAGCCGCACCGGCATCGAGCGCCTCGCCCACCTGTTCTGCGAGCTGCACGCGCGGCTGGAGGCGGTGGGTCTGGCCGAGGCCAACACCTGCCCGATGCCGATCACCCAGAACGACCTCGGCGACGCGATGGGCCAGACCAGCGTGCACGTCAACCGCACGCTGCAGGAGCTGCGCGGCATGGGACTGATCACCCTGCGCAGCCGGCGCCTCACCATCCACGACCCGGTCGCGCTTGCCCGGCTCGCCCATTTCGACCCGACCTACCTCCACTTCGTAGCACCCGCCGACCGCACCGTTCCGTGGCGGCGTGAACCACCCACTCACGACGACCTGGCAGAAATATCCAATAGCCGCGGAGGCCCGGCATGACAGAGCCCGGTGACATGGCGGACCACATGGCCGACCACATGGCGGACCAGCTTGCCGCACTGCGAGCCGACAATGCACGGCTGCGCCGCCTGCTCGACGAGGCCGGCATGCCCGACAGCCTGCGCCACGGGATGCGCAATACGATGGCGATGCTGCGCACGATCATGCATCGGTCGGCTGAGAGCGCCGACGAGATCGACACCTATGTCGCTCATCTGGATGGGCGCTTGAGTGCCATCGCGAGGGTGCAAACCACGACGGATGTGTTCGGCGAGGCGGACCTGCATACCCTCGCCTCGGACGAGCTGATGGCCCACCTCGTGCGCGAGGGCGAGCAGGCCGCGATTGCGGGGCCGCGCGTGCGGCTCCGGCCGAGGGCGGCGCTCGTCATGGCGCTGGCGCTCCACGAGCTGACGAGTAACGGGATCGAGCATGGCTCCCTTGCGCTCCCGCAAGGGCGGGTGACGGTGACCTGGCAGATCGAGCCGGGCGATCCCGAGCCGGCTCTCGCGCTGACGTGGAAGGAGACGGGGGGCCGCGCGGTGACGAAGCCCATCCGCCGCGGCTTCGGCACGGCGCTGCTGGAGGAGATGCTGGCTTACGAATTCGAAGCGCAAACAACCCTCACCTACGAGCCCGATGGGCTGCGCTGCGCACTCCGCGTCCCGCTCACGGCTCGGATCGGACGCATCCTCACCTCGGACGTGATCCACGACGGTGCCGATGAAGGCGACTAGATGTCGTTTCCAAGGAGGTTGTCCTTGGGGAGCCTGCTTGTTGGCGGTTGTCCACCGAGTGCGGAGTGGGGTCTGCGGCTATTGTAGTCGCACAGCCACGGGGTCATGGCGGC
>NZ_VUOK01000002.1 GCF_009806555.1 Methylobacterium sp. 2A
CTAGATGTCGTTTCCAAGGAGGTTGTCCTTAGGGAGCCTGCTTGTGGGTGGTTGTCCACCGAGAGCCGAGTGAGGCCTGCGGCTGTTGTAGTCGCACAGCCACGGGGTCATGGCGGCGGTGCGTTCCTGGGACGAGGCGTAGGAGGCGGCATAAAGCCATTCGCGCAAGGTGGTCTGGATGAAGCGTTCGGCCTTGCCGTTGGTCCGGGGCGTGTAGGGGCGGGTGCGCTTGTGGCGGATGCCGTGGCTTGCCAGGGCGTCGCGGAACAGGTGGCTTTTGTAAGCCGATCCGTTGTCGGTCATGACCCGCTCGACCGTGACGCCGAGGCTGGCAAACCAGGCCAGCGCCCGCTCCAGGAAGGCGGTGGCGCTCTCCTGTCTCTCGTCGGGCAGGATCTCGGTGTAGGCCAGCCGCGAGGCGTCATCGACGGCCACATGCAGCGCCTCCCAGCCGGTGCCGCGCTTGCGGCTCTGGCCGGTCCGGTCGCCGGTGATGCGGTGGCCGACGCCGTCGATGCGCCCGAGCTTCTTCGTGTCGAGATGGAGCAACTCACCCGGCGTGTCGCGCTCGTAGCGGATGACGGGCGGCTTAGGATCCAGGGCGGCGAGCCGGCCCAGGCCGAGGCGGCGCAGCACGAGGCCGACCGTGGAGAGCGGCAGCCGCGCCTGCCGGGCAATGGCTGGCCCGGACAGGCGCGCGCGGCGCAGCCGGGCGATCTCGGTGATCGCGGCGTCATCCAGGCGCGTGGGTGAGGTGTGCGGGCGCGACGAGCGATCTGCCAGACCCGCTGCGCCTTCGGCGGCGAAGCGGTCACGCCACTTGCGCACCGTCTTCGGGGCGATCCCCAGCGCAACGGCGACCGCGCTCACCGTCCAGCCCTGCGCCAGTCGATCGACGATCAGCTGTCGACTATGGGGCGTGGTGCGCGCATTCTGGTGGGCGTCCATCCGAGGCTCCGGGTCCGGGGTTGCAGGCGTCGCAACCACAGCCTCGCTCGACACCCTCGGATGGACAACCTCCATAGCAATGACAGCTAGAGCGCTCTGCGCCGGAGTGGAATCCGGTTCGGCGCAAGAGAGCGCGATCGGGCGCGGCTCTAGCCGGGGCGGTGATCGGCAGGGTCGGCGATATCGACCGCCGTCCCGGATGCCGGGGGATGTTCCGCCATGAAGCGGTCGAAGGTGGCGCGATCCTCGGCGCGCTTCAGCGCGTCGACGAAGCCCGCGAAATCCTGGCGCCGGGTTTCGAGCGCGCGGCGCTGCGCCGCGATACGGTCGATCTCGCCATCGCGCCACGCGTCGAAGGCACTGTTGCCGCTGGTCCGGACCGACGTGAACCAAGGCCGTTCGCGGGGTGCTGCGCCACGCCCGAAAGGCCGGCGCAGACGGTCGAGGCCGGAGAGGCCGGACAGCCTGAGATCGGACCGCCCGAGCGCCTGCCGCGCCACGACGACAAGGCCGGCCAGGCCGCCGACAGAGAGGGCATCGTGGATGAAGGGCATGATGGGCATGTGAGGGCTCCCTGCGCATAGCGGCGCCGTTGACGAGGGCCGCAGCATGCCGACGCGTTCCGGATGGAGCCTGAACCGGTCGGTTCAGAGCGGGTTAAGCTGTCCGGCGATGAACGCGGAGCCGGTCGACCGCAGGCGGAACCGACGATGAAACGGATGGAGCGGGCCAGGGCGGCGGCCGACCAGCTGAGCGAGGCCATTCGGACCCCGCCGGACAGACGCACGCCCGCGCAGCAGGAACGGGTCGACCTGGCGGCCGGCGAGACCCTGCTGGTTCGCCTGATGCGGCTGGATCAGGACCGGTTCCCGATCGCCGCCGATCCCGTTCCCCGCATGGCGGAGAGCGCACAGCGCCTCGTGGACATCCTGGTTCACGATGCAAAATACAAACCGGGCGCGCGGATGGGCGCGCTGCTCGATCTGGAGGAGGACGTGACCGCCTATCGCTTCCTGGAGGAGCAGCGGAGCAGCCCGAACTGATCGACACGCGCGGATCGCCGCTCAGTGCAGCTCGACCTCGAGCAGCCGGTTCGTGTCGGTGAGCTTGCCGGCCAGTTCGAGGATCAGGAAGCGCTGGACCTGCAGCGCGAGGCCGGGGCGCTCCCGCTCCATGCGGGCGAGGCCGTCGCGGTCGATGCCGACGACCCGGCAGGGGCTCTCAGCCACGGCCGTGGCGGTGCGCCGGCCCCCCTGTGCCAGGGCGACCTCGCCGATCACCGTGCCCGCCGTGGTGGTGCGCAGGCGCAGGTGGGGGCGCCCCGGCACCGCGATCTCCACCGAGATCACGCCCTGTTCGAGGAAGTACAGCGCGTCGGCCGCCTCGCCCTGGCGCATCAGAACCGCGCCGGCTTCAAGGTCGCGGACGGTCACGTAGGGGGCGAGATCGCCGGGCTCGATCGTGCAGCCGAGCTGCTCCGAGAGGTGCCGGGCGAAGGGCGCGGCCGCGCCGGTCCCGGAGATCCCGATCTCCGACAGCAGCGTCGCCTCCGCGTCCCGCAGGGCCTCGTCGAGGGTCGGCAGGATTCGGATCCGCGGCCCGGCCGCGAGACCGTTGCGCGCGATCTGCCTGAGCATCGTCGGCCCGGGATGGGCCAGGAGCACGTCGAAGCCGCGCGCCTCGGCGAGCTGCCCGATCTTGCGGAACGCCACGAGGGCCGAGCTGTCGAGGCCGACACAGTCCCGGAGGTCCAGGATCAGCACCCGCAGGGTTCCGGCCTCCGCCACGACCCGCCGGTGGATCGCCCGGCCGTTGAGGAAGAACAGGAAGCCCTGCAGCGTGTAGATCCGCATGCGGGTTCCGGCCTCAAGCAGCCGGGCGGCGGTCTCGGGATCGCGGATGATGCTGCTGCGCCGCTCCGCGCCGGACAGAGCCCGGCGGATGGTCGGGATCTGCGCGTACTGGACCGCGAAGATCAGCATCGCCAGCAGGATGCCGGTCAGGAAGCCCGCCGTGGCGCCGAACAGGGCGGTCGCCGCGCACACGGCGGCGGCCACCGCGACCTCCCAGGGCAGCAGGGTCCGGTGCGCGCGGGAGAGGTTGAGGAGGTGCCCCAGCGCGATGGCGATCAGGGCCCCGCCGGCCAGCGGGCGCGGCAGCAGGCCCAGGGCGCTCGCGCCGAACAGCAGCAGGGCCGCCGTGACGGCGAGCGTCAGCCACCGGCCGAGCCATTGCGCGCCGCCGATATTGTGCAGGTGCAGCGTCGAGGTCCGGTCGAACCCCATCACCGGGCTGCCGAACAGGCTGCCGAGGACGTTCGTCCAGCCCGAGGCGACGAACACCCGGTCGATGTCGAACTCGCGCCGCAGGTCCAGCTCGACGCTGACGACGTAGAGGATCTGGATGATGACCGCGACCAGGATCTCGGTGGCGATCTTCGGCAGGACCGGCAGGAGCAGGGCGGGGTCCAGGCCCGGGAGGCTGGCGATCGCCGGGGCGCGCAGCAGCGGGCCCGGCGGCAGCGGGTCGATCAGCCAGCCGGCCGCCTGCGCGGCGGCGCTGTCGAGACCCCGCGCGGACAATCCGAGATGCACCAGCGCGAAGCTGGCGATGACGATGGCCGGGAAGGTGCTCCAGTGCGGGAAGCGCCGGGGGAGCAGGAAGGCGCAGAAACCGATGCCGAGCGTCAGGGCGATGCGCCCGAGCGTGCCGGGATCAGCGAGGCCGGAGGCCGCCGGTCCCGGGTCGAGCAGGCCGAGCACGGTCGCGACCGCGTCGTCGATATGGGCGCCGATCTGCACGCCACTGCGCAGGAGCAGCAGGCCGACGCCGGCGAGGAAGCCGGTGAGGATCGGATAGGGCAGCAGCTGGGCCAACAGCGAGGCCCGCAGGGTGCCGAGCGACACGAAGACGAGGCCCGTCAGCAGGGTCGCCGCGCCGCAGGCGAGCAGGACGGTCTGGCCGACCGCGTCCGGATCGGTCACGCCCGCCGCGTGCAATTGCCCGGCGACCGTGGCGGCGATCGCCGCCTGCACGATCGCCGCCGCCCCGAAGAACGAGAGGGAGATCACCGCGTCCCGCTTGAGCGCCGCGAAGACGAGGCCGCCCAGGACGTAGGCGGACAGCATCGCCGCCACCCCGGCGGTGCGGCTCCCGGCGAGCGGGCCGGAGAAGATGAGCTGCGAGAACACGATGAGATCGAGCACGATCATCATGGTGGCCACGCAGCCGCCCAGGATCGCCCGCGACAGGCGCGCCGACGCCGCGCGCACCGCGTTGCCGGCTGAGATCGTGTCGGTGGTGGTCATCGGCGCGGGATCCGGATCGTCGCGATTCCCGCGGGCCCGGGACACGGGCCACCGCGCGATCCGCGCGGGACCGTCGGAATCAGGCTATCTTGCACTAGCGACTCGCCATCGCGGCCGCACGGTTAAGATTCCGTGCTGATCGCGGGCTGCGTCCAGACATTCCGGCCGGGCGATCTGACGAAGATCTGGGCGCGCGGCGGCATAGCCTGATTCGGAGCCCGGACGAGGGGCCGAGGCCGCCGTCAACACTTCACGCTGACCTGTCGGCGGGCCGCGGGATGCCGCGATTCGCGTCAGGGCTTCGCCCTGGCAACCCACCAAGGGGCTTCAGCCCGTTGAGAACCCGGGATCCGGGGGCGGCAGGGGCACTGGCCGAGCCCGGGGTTCGGGGAGCACAAGGGCATCCTCTCCGATCGACTGTCCGAACGAGGCATCCATGCACGAGACCTACGCCACCCTGACGACCGAGCGGCCGCACGCCGACGTGCTCCTCGTGACCCTCAACCGGCCCGAGGCCGCGAACGCGATGAACACCCAGATGGGCTGCGACCTGTTCACGCTGTTCGATGCGCTCATCGCCGCGCCCGGCCTGTGCCGCGCCGTCGTGCTGACCGGGGCCGGCCAGAAGGCCTTCTGCGCCGGCGGCGACCTCAAGGAGCGCAACGGCATGACCGACGCGGCCTGGCAGGACCAGCACCTCATCTTCGAGCGGGGTATCCGCGCCCTCGTCGAGTGCCCGGTCCCGGTCATCGCGGCCGTGAACGGGGCCGCCTACGGGGGCGGCTGCGAGATCGCGCTGGCCTGCGACTTCATCTACGCGGCCCGGCACGCCCGCTTCGCGCTGCCGGAGGTGACGCTCGGCATCATGCCGGGGGCGGGCGGCACGCAGACCCTGCCGCGCGCGGTGGGCGAGCGGCGCGCCAAGGAACTGCTCCTGTCCGGCCGCCCCTGGTCGGCCGAGGAGGCGGCGGACTGGGGCATGGTCAACCGGGTCTGCGACGGCGAGCGGCTCCGCGCCGAAGCCCTCGACACGGCCGCCGCCATCGCGGCGAACGCGCCGATCTCCGTCCGCCAGGCCAAGCGCGCCCTGCATCACGGCCTGTCCCTGTCGCTCGCCGACGGCATGCTGTTCGAGATCGAAGCCTATAACCGCATGGTCCCGACCGAGGACCGGCGCGAGGGCATCCGCTCCTTCAACGAGAAGAGGAAGCCGGTCTTCACGGGCCGCTGAGGACGCGCCGGGCGCGGCGGCAGGGCGTTGCGGGCGGGCGCCGATCACGGGGCCGCACGCCGCAGGAGCACCGCGCCCGGCCGATCGGAATTCCGATCCCCGTGCGCCAAGTCGCATTCATCCGGCAGTCAGGACGATAGGGTTAATCTATCGTCACGCCGCTGGAAACACTTTGTTACATCGGCACGTCTTCAGAGTTCGAGCCAATGAACGACCGGGCGTGGCACAGTCCAATATCGAGATTGTTCCGCCGGGTCCGGAACTGGTACGAGAGTTTGCCCCTGTCGGCCGCTTTCTCGTTCCGGACGTGTTTTCTGCTTGTCTGGACCATGATTGTCACGGCGGTCACGTACAGCCTGGTTGACCTGATGCCGTCATGATGGTGCGGCGCAATATTGGATATGCTTGCTAAGCTGGAACGGATCGGTCTACGTAAGAAGACCGTATCGGTATTCCGGTGGACGGCATGCTTTACATCCTGGTCGCAGCCCTGGGCGTTGCCGTCGCCCGTCAGTTCTCCTGGTTCGGCGTCTTCGCCATCAGCACGGTCCTGGCCGTCGCCCTGGGGGTCGAGGGCGCGCTCCACGACCGGACCCTGGTGAAGGTGCTGCATCGCGACTGGGAAGTCATCGTCACCTTCCAGTCGGCCTATGTCGCCCATATCGTCTGGGACGTGTACGGCCCGCGGCTGATGGCCCGGCTCGGCCGGTAGGCGGCCCCCCTTCGCGATCAGGCGCGGCCGACGAGCTGCAGGCTGCCCCGCTGCGGCGGAGGATCCTGCGTGGCGGCGATGCGGGTCTGGTTGCGGCCGCCCTCCTTGGCCGCGTAGAGGGCGCCGTCGGCGAGGCGATACAGGTCCGGCGCCGCGCCGCGTCCGCCCCCCGCGCAGGCAAGCCCGATGCTGACCGTGACGGCCCCCGCCCCGATCCCGGCGGACGGGACCGTCAGCCCGGCGACCTCGGCATGGACCCGGTCGGCGATGCGCGCCGCGCCCGCGGCATCGGTCTCCGGCAGCAGGATGGCGAATTCCTCGCCGCCGATGCGGCTGACGAGATCCTGCGGGCGGTGCACGCTCGCGGCGAGGTGGCGGGCGAGCGCCTTCAGGATCGCGTCGCCCACCGGGTGCCCGTAGCGGTCGTTGTAGCGCTTGAAGTGATCCGCATCGACGATCAGCAGCGACAGCGGCCGGCCGTCGCGCCGGGCCGTCTCGGTCGCCGCGGCGAAGGTTTCCTCGAACCGGCGGCGGTTCGGCAGGCCGGTCAGGGCGTCGGTGCGCGACAGGGCGGCCAGCTCCTCCTGTGCCGCCTCCCGGCGGCGCAGCTCCCGCCCGAACAGCAGCGAGAGCGCGATCGTGAGGCCGCACAGCACCAGCGTGATGCCGCCGATGATGAGCGCCTTGGCGAACCACGCCGCCTCCACGTCCCAGGTCGACAGGGCGATGTTCAGGATCAGCGGAAGCGCCCCGATCTGCGTGAAGGCGTAGAAGCGCTCGGCCCCGTCGCGCGCGGAGGTGCCGATGAAGCTGCCCTGGCGGTCGCGCACGAAGCGCCGGAAGGTCGCGGCCCGCGCGATGTTCGCCCCGAGATCCGCCTCCGTGTGGGGGTAGCGCATGATGCGGGTGCCGTCCGCGAGGTACAGGTTGATCGCGCCGCCGGGGCCGAGGTCGATCTCGCGGAACAGGTGCTCGAAGTAGGACAGCTTCACGGTGCCCAGGACGACGCCGCCGAAGCTCCCGTCGGGCCGGTTGATGCGCCGGCTGAACGGCAGCATCCGCTCCCCGGTCAGGCGCGAGACGATCGGGCTGCCGATCTGGAGGCCCAGCCCGTCGCGTGCCTGATGGATCTTGAAGTAGTCGCGGTCGGCGTAGTTGCCCGCCCGCGGCGGCAGCGCGCCGAGATCGGCGACGACGTCGCCCTGCGCGTCGATCACCAGCATCACGCCCATGTCGCGGGCGGTCGCGGCCCGGTCGAACAGGATGAGCTGGCGTAGCCGGGCATCGGACTGCGCGAGGCCGGGCACCGCGATGTTCTCGACGGCGGCCTGGAGCGAGAGGTCGTAGATCTCGACATTGCGCGCGATGTCGCGGTCCAGGACCTGCAGCAGGTTCCTGGACGTCTGCTCGGCCCGCTCCCAGGCATCCCGGCGCAGCTCGGCGAGCATCAGCCCGGAGACCGCCACCATGCCGACCGGGGCCAGGACGCCCAGCGCGATCCACGTCCGGGCCGACCGAAGCCGCGCCTTGAGGCGGCTCAGTGGCCGGCGGCCCAATGGAACCATTGATCTATCACGCCAGCTCATCAATAAATATTGGTATATCCGGATTTATGACCGAATCGTTACCTGATCTCGGTCGGTCGATTGCGGGCGACGCGCCGCGGATGTCCCGCGCGCGGTCCTGCGCGTCCGATCGGCAAGTCTCCACAGCCGGTCCTTGGGGACGCAATTCGGTACCGATACCCGGATGGATTGTGAGGGACTATGTTGCTCAGGTTGGAGCGCGAGACCGGCATGTCGGACGAGGACGCCTTCGCCCAGGAGATCGCGGCGCTCCTGATCGCCGACATCAAGACGTCGGGGGCGCGCAGCCGGGCCGAGCTGGAGGAGGCCTGCCGGGTCTCGCTCCGGAGCCTCCTGGGCGACGCCGCGGTGCCGCAGCAGATCGCTGTCCTGATGCCGATCGGCCTGGACCGCTGGCCGCGGGTGGTCGTGAAGGGGCGGCGCCTGCCGGACGTCTGAGGGCTCCCGTCCTGGTTTCGAAAGGGCGAGCCCTTTCGCGGGTCCAGGGCGGAGCCCTGGTGCCGGACTTCGTCCGGTGCCGGGCTGCTCCGGTGCCGAGCTTCCTTCGCCCTGACAACCCGCCAAAGGGCCTCACGCCCTTCGGAAACCCGGGATCACGGGCTTCAGCGCCCGATCACACCCGTCCCGGTGCCGGGGGGAAGCGCGCTCGGGCCGGTGTTCGGGACCGGCGTCGCGGCCTGGTTCCGCTGGATGTCCATGCGGAGCATGTCGGATTGCGTGGTCTGCTCCTGGCGCAGGCCGCGCATCTGGCTGTTGTACTCCATCGACTGGTTGGCGGCGTTGGGATTGTTCTGCTGGACCTGCGCCAGGGCGGGGGTGGCGACCGCCGACAGGCAGAGGCCGGCGAGGATGAGGCTGCGCATGGGGAACTTCCGGTGAAACGTCTCTCCCGGATGTGACGGATCAGGGGGCCGCCAAGTTCCCGGAAGCCGCCCGGGGGCGACGCGATGGCCCATCCCACCCGGCGCGCGGCACGGTTAGCCGATCCCTGCCGGGCGGCGGATCTCTTTACGCGTTGTTAACGGCTCCCGGGGGAGTCTGCCGGCGACGAGGGGGAGTGGCCCGGGATGCGTGTTCTGACCGAGGCGGACGAGCAAGCGGTCGAGCGCCTGACGCTCCAGCTGCTCCACGACGCGTATTGCGACCTCGCGGCCGTGCTCCGCGGCGCGCAGCCCCAGGCCGCCGCCGCGATCCTCGGCGTGATGGAGCAGCGGGTGACCGACGTGCTCAGCCGGATCTGCCAGCAGGGCCTGGAGGGTCCGGCCTCGGTGGCGATCGCGATCGCGGTCGGCGAGCGGATCGGCGCGATCATGGATCAGGCCCACGGCCGCGACACGAAATCCGCGCTGGCGGCCTGACGCTCAGCCCTCTGCGAAAAAATCCGGATCGGTGCGCGCCAGCATCCGCTTGAACGCGGCCCACTCGTTGTCAGGCGCGCCCTGGAGTACGACGCGGTCGTAGCCGGCGGCGTATTGCCCGGCGGTCTTGGTGGCGATGGCGGCGGAGGGCCGGATCACCGGCGCGCCCGCGGCCTGGATCGCGAGCTGCGCCCGGCACGAGCGCTCCATGTTGTGCATCAGCCGGAACGCCTCGCCGACGGTGCGCCCGCAGGTCAGCAGCCCGTGGTTGCGCAGCACCATGACGGGCTTGTCGCCGAGATCGGCCACGAGGCGCTGGCGCTCGTCGAGATCGAGGGCGATGCCCTCATAGGCGTGGTAGGCGAGGCGGCCGGTGAACTGCATCGACCACTGGTTCAGAGGCAGGAGTCCCTCCTCCTGGCAGGAGACCGCGACGCCCGCCACCGTGTGGGTGTGGAGCACGCAGACCGCGTCGTGGCGGGCGGCGTGGATGGCGCTGTGGATCGTGAACCCGGCCGGGTTGATGCCGAGCCCCATCGGATCCTCGATCACCCGCCCGTCGATATCGACGGTGACGAGGTTCTGGGGGGTCACCTCCTCGAAGCGCATCCCGTAGGGGTTGATGAGGAACCGGTGCCCGCCCCCCGGCAGCCGCGCCGAGATGTGGGTGTAGATGCTGTCGTCGAGCCCGAGCCGGTGGATCAGCCGGTAGGCGGCCGCGAGATCGACCCGCATGGTCTGGATCTCGGCGGCGAGGTCGGGGCCTTCGTGGTCGTGCGCGACGAGCGAGGGTGAGGCTGCGTTCATGCGGCGGCTCCCTGGTGGGGCTTGGGATCGCGGGGCGACGCGGGCGGTCCCGGTGCGGCCGTAAGGTGCACCATCGCTTGTCCGGCGTACAGGGCGGCTGGCTTCGAGCCAGCCCGGAGGCTCACTCAATCGCGCTGCTCCAATACATGACGATGAGCACGGACGGATTTGGCGTGCGCGACGGGCCCCCCCTCTCCCGAGCGGCACAGAGCGTGGCCCCGAAGGAGGCCGGAGCGCGATGGAGGCCCGCGCAGGCGGTGGGATCCCGGAGCCGCCTCTTCGCTCAAAAGTTGCAACCCGGTCACGGGTGGGAATATTGTTTAGGCGGGTATTGATTCCGGTTCAAGCGTTTGTGATAAGGGCCAACGGAAGGTAATTTTCAACCTTTCATCCTCGTAACCCCTCGCATGGCGCAACTCACGATGCAGAAGGCAATCGATGAAATGCTCCTGTCTGCTCCTCAGAAGCTTCGTGCTGCGCCAGTTGGACCAGTCAAACGCCGTTATGGCACGCTGCAGATGGTGGCGGAAAAGCTTGCGATGGCTGGAATGCAGTCGATCTTCTTTCCGGCGCGTCTGCGGCCACCCCTCCTCCGGCTTTTCGGTGCCCGGATCGGTCGGAACGTTCGAATCGCGCAGAAGGTGTTTATCGGGCAGCCGGGTCATCTCACGATCGACAATGACGTGGTGATCAATGTCGGCGCGTTCATCGACTGCTCGGCGCCGGTTTACTTGGGTGAGAAGGTCCGGGTCGGTTATCAGGGCATGATCGTCACGGGCTCGCACACGGCCGAAAACAGCGTCTACCGGCGCCGGGAAGGCAATCACGTGCGCCGCCCCGTCAGAGTTGAGCGCGGATGCTGGATACAATCCCGCAGCATGATCGGTCCCGGCGTGACGATGGCGGAAGGCTGTACCTTGCTGGCCTATGGTGTCCTTCTGGATACGACGGTACCGAACGGCGAATACTGCGGAATTCCGGCAAGTCGTAAGCGCGATCTGTCGACGATTGACGATTGCAAGTGGACCAATGTGCAGGGTGCTCTTGCGGAACTCCGGACGACGCCTTCACAGATTACAACCGCAGTGATGCATTAGAGCCGCGCCCGATCGCGTTGCAATCGAGCCCGGCTCTCAGCCTTTGCCGCAACGCGCGCTCTTGCGCCGAACCGGATTCCACTTCGGCGCAGAGCGCTCCAGGGCGGCCTCCCAAAAGCCGGTCCGGCCGTCCGGATGAGGGCGCACCACGCCCCTACCCGGCCAAAACCGCCTCGATGCCGGCGCCGAGCGCCAGAAGCCGGCGGTCCTGACCGTTCCGGGCGAGGAGCATCAGCCCCGCCGGCCGGGCGAGGTCCGGCATCGGCAGCGACAGGCCGGTGAGATCGAAGAAATTGCCGAAGGCCGTGTTGCGCAGCATCAGCCGGTTGGCCGCCAGGAAGGCCGAATCGTCGGCGACGAGCGGGGCGGTGAGCGGCGCCGTCGTGGCGGTCGCCGGGAGCGCCAGCAGGTCGATGGGCGCGAGCCGGGCGTCGAAGGCCGCGATCAGCTCGGCGCGGCGGCGCAGGGTCCGGATGTAGCGCGTCGCCGGGGCCGCCCGGCCGGCGAGGATCCGGCGGTGGACCCGCGGGTCGTAGCGATGGGCTTGCGCGTCGAGCCAGTCGGCGTGGATCGCGGCGGCCTCGATCGCCGCCAGCGCCCCGTCCGGCAAGGCCGCGTCCATGGCGGCCAGCAGATCGTCGATCGGGTGGTCGATCACCCGGGCGCCCGCCGCGGAGAGCCGCGCCAGCGCCCGCTCGAACGCCTCGGCCACGAGCGGCTCGGTCTCGGTGAACAGCAGGCCCCGGGGCACGCCGATCCGCAGGCCGGCGACCGGGAAGGCGTCGAGCGGCGCGGGCTCCTCGCCGGCCATCACGGCGTCGGCGGCGGCGCAATCCGCCACCGTCCGGGCGAGCGGCCCGAGGGAATCGAGAGCGTACGACAGGGGGAATGCGCCCGCCAGAGGCACCCGCCGGGCGGTCGGCTTGAACCCGACCACGCCGTTGAGCGAGGCCGGGATCCGCACCGAGCCGCCGGTGTCGGAGCCGATCGAAATGTCGCTCGTCCCCTGCCCCACCGAGACCCCGGCCCCCGAGGACGAGCCCCCGGGAATGCGGGTCGGATCGGCGGCGTTGCCGGGGGTGCCGTAATGCGGGTTGAGCCCGAGGCCCGAGAAGGCGAATTCCGACATGTTGGTCTTGGCGAGGATCACCGCACCGGCCCGGCGCAGGCGGGCGACCACCGGGGCGTCGGCCTGCGCCGGGGGCGCCCCCGCCAGGAGAACCGAGCCGGCGGTCGTGGTCTCGCCCGCCACGTCGAACAGGTCCTTGATCGAGACGATCGCGCCGTCGAGCGGCCCGAGGGAGAGCCCGTCCCGGCGGCGGGCATCGGCCGCGTCCGCCGCCGCCCGGGCGGAATCCGGGTAGAGGCGGGTGAACACCGCCGGGTCCCCCGTCTTGATCCGCGCCAGACGCTCTTCGACGGTGTCGCGTACGCTCATCATCCTCACCGCATGTTGCTTCGAAGGGCCCCAGTCATGGTTTCGAAAGGTCGAGACCTTTCGCGGGTCCAGGGCAGAGCCCTGGCCTCTCAGGGCTCTGCCCTGAGAACCCGCCCAAGGGCTCGCCCTTGGGGAACCCGGGTCACCTCAGAGCGTACCTGGATAGGCGCCGCCGTCCATCAGCAGGTTCTGGCCGGTGATGAACCCGGCGTGCCGACTGCACAGGAACGCGCAGGCCGCCCCGAACTCGTCGGGATCGCCGAAGCGGCCCGCGGGATTCTCCCGGGCGCGGGCTTCGAGGAAGGCGTCCACGCTGAGGCCGGCCTTGGCGGCGAGCGCCCCGGCATTGCCGCGGATCCGGTCGGTGTCGAACGGGCCGGGCAGCAGATTGTTGATCGTCACCCCGTGCCGCACGGTCTGCCGGGCGAGGCCCGCCACGAAGCCGGTCAGCCCCGCCCGGGCGCCGTTCGACAGGCCGAGATGCGCGATCGGCGCCTTCACGGCCGCCGAGGTGATGTTGACGATCCGGCCGAATTTTCGGGCGCTCATCCCGTCGACGGTCGCCTTGATGAGCGCGATCGGCGCCAGCATGTTGGCGTCGAGCGCCCGGATCCAGGCGTCGCGATCCCAATCGCGGAAATCGCCCGGGGGCGGGCCGCCGGCGTTGTTGACCAGGATGTCGGGATCCGGGCAGGCCGCGAGGGCTGCGGCCCGGCCGGCCTCGGTGGCGATGTCGCCCGCGACCGTGGTGACGGTGGCGCCGGTCTCCCGGCGGATCTCCTCCGCGGTCCGCTCCAGGGTCTCCGCAGTGCGGGCGGTGATCGTCACCGCCACGCCCTCCCGGGCGAGCGCCAGGGCGCAGCCCCGGCCCAACCCCTTGCTCGCCGCGCAGACGAGCGCCCGGCGCCCGCTCAAGCCGAGATCCATCGTGAAGCCTCCCTGCATCGCCCGCTGGCGGGGCGTCCGGAGACGGTCATAGCGCGCGGCGGGGCACCCCCGAAACCCGCCTCGCGCTCAGGCCCAGACGCGCAGGCCCGACCGCTCGGCCTCCTGGCGGGCGAGGCTCAGAACGCGGCGGCGCGCCTGGCCGTCGCCGATCGCCAGCCAGTGGCGCACCAGGGCCAGGAGTTCGCCGGCATCCGCGTCCAGCGCCGCGTCCGGGGATCCGGCGCCCGAAGCCGCCTCCGTGAAGAAGGCCTCGGCCGGCAGATCGAGTTCGCGGGCGAGCCGCTCGAGCATGGTGCTCCGGCTCCCCGACCGATTGGCGATAGCGTGCTTCCGCGCGCTTCCGGCAGGCAGCGGCTGAGCCGGCGCCACGAGCGTGAACTGGGTCATGCCTCGAAACCTGCAGCGCCCCCGAAGGGTTTCGCCACCGCGCGGCGGGGTGGCGGCAGGGTAAGGATTGCCTTAACGGCCCCGGCCGCGCTCACCACGTGTGCGGGTCGCGGGGGTCGGGCAGGTCGGGGAACGTCTCCCGCTCCGGGGCAACCCATCCGGCCCACAGCAGGGCCACCGCCCCCGTGAGGAGCGGCAGCGCCGCGCTGAGGACGATGGTGAGCGTCACGGCGATCCTGCCGGGAGAGTGCGAACCGATCCGCGAACCCTGCGCCGACACGCGTATGCGCGGCCTTAAGGCGGTCGATCGCATTGCAGCGACCGGGCTGCCACCTTCATCGGGCTGTTACAGAACGGAATTATGGGCGGCCCTCACGGCTGGCACGGAGGGGGCTCGGATGACAGCGCGTTACTGCATCGATCCGCTCGATCCGTATGCCGAGGCGCAGGTGCTCGTCACCTACCGGGAGGGCCGGCCGCTCCCCACGCTCACGGCGGTCCTCGACTGCCAGGGCCGCGACCTGCTGCCGGACCTGTCCGAGGCCTGCATCCGGATCCTGCAGCTCGAGATCGCGGTGTATTACGGTCCCGGCGATCCCTTCGCCTGGGCGCTGAACGCGGTCGACGTCGTGGCCGCCCCAGCGGCCGCCCCAGCGGCCGCCTAGAGCGCTCCGCGCCGAAGCGGGCGCCGGTTCGGCGCAGAGCGCGCGTTGAAACAGAGGCCTGGAGCCGCGCTCGATGGCAGGGCCATCGGGCACGGCCTCCGGGCCGCGCTCGCGTCAGGCCAGGGCCGGTTCCTGGGTGAGGGCGCCGAACTCGCTGACCATGCATTCGTGCATGCGCCGCAGCCACGCCCGCGCCTCGGCGGTCTGGGCCTCCGCCCGCTCGATCCGTTCGGCCGCCGCGCGGACCTGATCCTCGGCGCGCTCCGCCCGGGCCACCGCCTCCCGCAGCAGGGATTCAGCGTGCAGCGCCCGGTCCTCCGCGGCGCGCGCGGCCGATTCCGCCTCCCGCACGGAGCGCTGGGCCTCCCGCATCGAATCCCGGGCGCTCGTCTGGAGGTTGCGCACCCGGGTCGCGAGGCCGCGCACCGCGGTCAGGGAGGCCGACCAGTCGTCGGGCTCCGCAGCGACGGCCGGTGCGGCGCCGGAGAACAGCGCCACGACCCGGTCGATCGGGTCGCCCCGACGGTCCGGCGGAGCCGCGAACGCCGCGCTGGCGGAGCCGCTCATGCCGCGGCCTGATCGGTCATGTCGGAGAATTCGGCGAGGATCGCCTCCTGGACGCGCCCGAGCCACTCCTCGGCGTGCTGCGCCCGCTCCTCGGCGGCGCGGGCGCGCGCCTCGGCCGCCTTGACGCGTTCCTCGGCGGCGATGACCTGCGCCTCGGCGCGCACCTGGACGTCACGGGCCTGCATCTCCGCGATCCGAGCCCGCTCGTTGGAGGCGTTGATGTCCTCCCGGACCCGCTCCAGCACATGCTCGATGCGCTCCTCCCGCTCCCGGGCCTGCGCCTCGACCACGCGCGCCTGCCGGGCCGCGGACTGGACCCGCAGGATCAGCGCGTCCCAGTCCTGCGGCGATGCGTGCCGTGTCGTCTGCGGCGGCATCTGCGGCGCTGTGAGCTCGGCCGGCTCCTGCATCGACGCGACGACCCGCAGGACGCTGCCCAGGCCGGGTTCGGGCACGGCGCCAAGCTCCTGCTTGAGCCTCTCCCCGGGCCGGAAGCGCGGGTCGTTCAGAAGCCTCTGCAGCTCGCTCACGGACCTTCTGCTCCCTACTGCCCGGATCTGATCCAACTAAACTGGTAAAAATGGTTAACGGAGCGTTAAAACCGGGCCGATCTTGTGCAAATGCTGGCGCAGGCGCGCTCCTCGCGGGCGCTCTCCGGGCTTTCGCCCGGCGGCGCGAACTTATCCCCGGAGGATGTTCAGCAGCGGCAGGACGTTGATCACGAGTTCCAGGGCGATCAGCAGGACGACCACGATCTCCAGGCGCAGGGACCGGTTCGTGTGGATCAGGTCGGTGAGCGCGGTGGCCGTCTCGCCGATGACGGCGAGCTTGCGGTGCAGCGTGGCGGTGCGCTCCCGCAGCTCGTACTCGTCCTCGATGCGCGCGTAGAGCCGCTCCAGGCCGGGCTGGTCCCACAGCACCTCGGGCTTCTCCTCCACCGCCACCCGCCCGGAGACGCGGTGCTGCACGAGAAGCATGCGGCCGATATGCTTCAGGATCGCCCGGCGGCCGCCCGAGGCGCGCCCGGTCTCGGCGAGGCGCCGCGCCAGGGGGTCGATGACGTCGAAGACCGCGGCGACCTCGATCTCGTTCTGCGCCAGCGCCGTGCTCTTGGCGAGGATGTCGGCGATGACGACGAGGCGCTCGGGGGTCAGCTGGCGGATCGCGATCCGGCCGCCGGGCGTCACCTGATCATCGTGATCCGGCGCGATCTCGATCGTGGCGGTCTCTTCCTCGGGCCGCGTGACCGGGCCGCGGACGCGGGCCCGCAGGCCCGCCGCGATGGCGTCCTCCTCGATCGGGGTGAGGCCGACGGTGACCACGACTCCGTAACGGAAGACGACCGCGAAGCCGCCGCCGGCCCGGAATGCCAGGGGGTTGATCGACAGGGTGTCGGTGCGTTCGAGGCCGGCCGTATCGATCCGGTCCCCGAGGATGCGGGCGCGCGCGACCAAGCGTTCCGGCGCGTCTCTCACGATGTCCTGGCTCAGAGGTTCTCTCCAGCGCGCACGATCCGCATCGGGCCTGAGGGTGGTTTTCCGCGGGAAACCGGATGCGGGGGCCTCCGCGCCCGCGGCCCACCCGGAGGCCGCGGGCGATCTGCCGGGGGAAAGCCCGCGCGGCCGGGCCCGTTCCAACGGCCTGCCCCAAGGGATCGACGAAGGGATTGTGCCGTGCAATCTGCCGAACAAGCTCGGACGGCGGCGGTTGCCGGATCGGATGGCGCCGCAGCCCATCCGCCGGGATTTCCCCACCGCCGAGCGCCCATGTCCGCCCTGCCCGCCTCGAATCTGCTGCGTCGCTCCGGGCCGCCGGAGCCCGTGCCCGATATCGACCCGCCGCGGGCATCCGACCCGCGGTTCTCGCAGGTCGTGCCTCGACAGGCCCGCCTCGTCTGCCTCTACGATCAGGCGTCCTTCAGCGAGGGACCGGTCTGGTGGCCCGCCCGAGAAATCCTGATCTGGTCGGATATCGAGGGCCGCCGGGTGCTCGGCTGGCCGCACCCTCTACGTCAGCGACACCTCACGCACGGCGGGTGGCGATGGCCACACGATCTACGCCTTTCCGGTGGCGGAGGATCAGAGCCTCGGCGCGCGGCGCGTCTTCGCCGCGATCGAGCCCGGCGTGCCGGACGGCTTCCGCGTGGACAGCCGCGGCTGGCTCTGGACGAGTTCCGAGCCCGGCGTGCAGGTCTTCTCGGCGGAGGGGCATCGGCTCGGGCTGATCCCGACCCCGCAGACCTGTTCGAACTGCTGCTTCGGACCCGGCGAGGCCCGGCTGTTCGTCACCGCACAGCAGTTTCTCTACGCGATCGATCTGGTGGATGGATGAGCGGGCGGGCGAGCCGCTCACCGGTTATCGACGCCCCGTCAGCGCCAACGCTCCTTCGTGCACGCCAGGAGATAGACGGTGCGCATGCAGCGCTCCTTGTCGGCCTGCGAATGGGCGTTGCCCATGCAGGCATCCATCCCGGAGGTGAGCAGCAGGCGGTCGATGTCGTTCTTGGACTCGCAGGTGAAGATCGGCTGGAAGCCCTCGAACCGGCTGACCTGCCAGAAGATCGCGACGAACAGCAGCAGGCAGAACGTGCAGACGAGGATCCGGCTGTCGTAGAACCAGTGCCTGCGCTCGTCCGTCATGACGGCTCTACGAACCTTCGGCTGCGGTTCGCCGAACCCGCTTCAGGCCGGAAGGACCGTCTGGCGAGTGGTGGAGACGACAGGGATCGAACCTGTGACCTTTCCCATGTCAAGGGAATGCACTACCGCTGTGCTACGTCTCCTCATCGACCGCGATCGGGTTCATCGAACCTGAAGGCCATCGAGAAAGTCCGGACTTCTCAGCTGTTCATGAGGAGTGTCCACTACCGTGTCAAGGTCGTGTTCTCCCGCTGAACGACGGGTCCGGGCCGGAGCCGTGCGGCCTCCGGTGGGCGGGGCCTATAGCCCCTGCCCGGCCGAGGCGCAAGCGGAACCTGCTTTTCGGGACGCCGCGAACGACCGGTCCGCGCGAGGTGCACGGGTCCGGCAAAATGCGCTATGGCCCTGCCGCCCGGCATCCGGCCGCGCCGCAGGGCGCCGGCCCGCCGCCTCACGCTTCAAGACATGCGCTGCATCTTCGACCACGATCAGGGTGATTCGACCCGCGGCCTCGCATCCGTGGGGGCCGGGATCGCCGCCGCGGCCGGCGAGAGCCGGTGCTGATGGCGTCCGTATCCGGGACCGACAGGCCCGCGTCCCGCCTTCCGCCGGCGCAGGTCACCGGATCCTGGGGCGGTCCGCGCGCCCTGCCGGCGCGGGCCGCGGCGGACGGCTTGCGCGTGGCCTTGCCGGGCCTTGCGGGCCGCTGGGTCGAGATCGTCCTGGCGAACGACCCGGCCGAGGGCCGGGACACCGTCCCGGATATCAGCTTCGTCGGGCACGACGGGCGCCCGGGCTCGCTTCTGCCCCAGGAGGCGCGGGGCGGCGGCGCCTTCGCGTGGGTCGGTCGCCTGCCCGAGGACGTGACCGAACTCCGCGTCGCCGACCCGTCCGGACGGGTGCCGGCCCGGCTGCGCCGGATTGCCCTGCGCCGCCTCGCCCGGCCGATCCTGGCCGGGCGCGGCCTCCTGCGCGACCCGGGCCTGACGGCGCAGGCCCTGTACTGGCGCCTCCTCGGCAAGAAGGTCCGGGCCCGGGGCTTCCTCGGCCGGGCTTTGCGCCACCGGCGGGTGAGCGGCTACGAGGCGTGGCTCGGCACCCACACCTTGCGACGGTCCGAGCGCGAGGGAATCGCCGCCGAGATCGCCGCCTGGGCCGATCCGCCCCTGATCTCCGTGCTGATGCCGGTCCACGACCCCGATCCGAAGGTGCTCCGGGCCGCCCTCGCCTCCCTCGGCGCGCAGCTCTACCCCCATTGGGAGCTCTGCGTCGTCGACGACGCCTCGACGCGCCCCGCGATCCCAAAGATCCTCGCCAAGGCGGCCGAGGCCGATCCGCGCATCCGCGTCCTGACCCGGCCTGAGAACGGCCACATCGCCCGGGCGACCAACGACGCGCTGGGGATGGCCCGGGGGGCGGTCTGCGCCTTCATGGACCACGACGACGCGCTCACCGCGGACGCGCTCTACGAGGTCGCCCGGGCCCTGCGCCGCGACCCGGATCTCGTGCTGATCTACAGCGACGAGGACAAGATCGACGGGCGCGGCCGCCGGTTCGACCCGCATTTCAAGGCCGATTTCGACCGGGAGCTGCTCTACGCGCAGAACTACATCAACCATCTCACGGTGGTGCGCACCGAATCCCTGCGCGCCGTCGGCGGCCTGCGCCCCGGCTTCGAGGGCAGCCAGGACCACGACCTGCTGCTCCGGCTGACCGCCGGCCTCGACCCGGCGCGCATCCGCCACATCCCGCGGGTGCTCTACCATTGGCGCGCCGCGCAAGGCTCCGGCACCTTCTCGGACCGGGCGCTCGCCCGGGCCGAGGCCGCGCGCCTGCGCGCCCTGGAGGAGGTCGTGGCGCCCTGGGGCGGCCGGGCCGAGCCCGGGCCGGGCGGCTTCAACCGCCTGATCCGTCCCCTGCCGGAGCCGCCGCCCCGGGTCTCGGCGATCATCCCGACCCGCGACCGCGCCGAGATCCTGTCGGTGACCCTCGACGGGCTGCTGACCGCGACCGACTACCCCGACATCGAGGTGATCATCCTCGACAACGACAGCCGCGAGCCCGAGACCGCCGCCCTGTTCGCCCGCTACCGGGACGATCCCCGGGTGCGCGTCGTGACGGTGCCGGGCGCCTTCAATTTCTCCGATCTTTCCAACCGGGGTGCGGCGGCGGCCACCGGGCCGATCCTCCTGTTCCTCAACAACGACATCGAGGTTCTGGAGCCGGGCTGGCTCACCGAGATGGTCCGCCACGCGGTCCGGCCGGAGATCGGCGCCGTGGGGGCAAAACTCCTCTACCCGGACCGGACCATCCAGCACGGCGGCATCGTGCTGGGGATCGGGGGCGTCGCCGGACACAGCCATCTCGGCGTGCCCGACGCGGATCCGGGTTACTTCTGCCGCATGGTGATCGCCCACGAGGTCTCGGCGGTGACGGGCGCGTGCCTCGCGATGCGGGCGGACGTCTTTGCCGCGGTCGGCGGATTCGACGCGGTCGCCCTGAAGGTCGCCTTCAACGACGTGGATCTCTGCCTGAAGATCCGCCGGGCCGGCTACCGCATCATCTGGACGCCGTTTGCCAAGCTCATTCACCACGAGTCGAAGAGCCGCGGGGCCGAGGACACCCCCGAGAAGCAGAAGCGCTTCGAGGGCGAGGTGCTCACCATGCTCGACCGCTGGGGCCCGGAGCTGCGCGCCGACCCGTACTACAACATCAACCTGTCACGGAATTCCGGGCACTACCGCGTGTGAACGGCCGGGCCGACTCGGCGGATTGCGCACGGTGCTATGCATGCGTCAGTGGGTGAACTTGCGTCCAGGGCCGGTTGCGATACCTCTGCACATGCCGCAAGAGGCGGTTCCGGCCAAGGCGCTCCGATGGGCGCGCGGCGAGGGCGACAACCAGAGATGACTGCGAACACCCCGACGGTCACAGGCCTTGAGCGCGACGCCCAGCAGGCGATGGGGGACCACAAGGTCCATCCCAACGAGATCGCCATCGGCGTGGTGATCGGGCGCGCCTCCGAATACTTCGACTTCTTCGTGTTCGGCATCGCCTGCGTGCTCGTCTTCCCGAAGGTCTTCTTCCCCTTCGTCGATCCGCTGAAGGGCACCCTCTACGCCTTCGCGATCTTCGCGCTGGCCTTCATCGCCCGCCCGATCGGCACCGTGATGTTCATGGCGATCGACCGGCGCCACGGCCGCAGCGTCAAGCTGACCACGGCCCTGTTCCTGCTCGGTGGATCGACCGCGGCGGTGAGCTTCCTGCCGCGCTACGACAGCATCGGCATCTCGGCGGTCTACATCCTGGCCGTCCTGCGGGTGCTCCAGGGCCTCGCGCTGGGCGGCGCCTGGGACGGGCTCGCCTCGCTGCTCGCCATGAACGCCCCCCGGGAGCGGCGCGGCTGGTACGCGATGATTCCGCAGCTCGGCGCGCCGCTGGGTTTCATGGTGGCGAGCGCCCTGTTCGCCTTCTTCCTCGTCAATCTCGACGAGGCGGATTTCATCGACTGGGGCTGGCGCTTCCCGTTCTACTGCGCCTTCACGATCAACGTGGTCGCCCTGTTCGCCCGGCTGCGCCTCGTCGCCACCGACGAATTCGCCCGGATGATGGATCTCGACCGGCTGCGCCCGGTCCCGGCCCTGGAGCTGTTCCGCCACCACGCGGGCGACGTGATCCGCGGCGCCTTCGTGCCGCTCGCGGCCTTCGCGCTGTTCCACCTCGTGACGATCTTCCCGATCGCGTGGCTGGCGCTGAACAGCACGACCCGCTCGCCGGGCGACTTCCTGATCGTGCAGTTCTCCGGCGCCATCGTGTGCGCCGGCGCGGTGGCGGCCTCCGGGCTGATCGCCGACCAGATCGGCCGCCGCAACGCCCTGATCATGAGCTCCTCGCTGATCGGCTTCTTCGCCCTCGGCAGCATCATCGCCCCGCTCCTGTTCGGCGAGAGCGCGATCGGCCAGACGATCTACGTCACGATCGGCTTCATGCTGCTCGGCCTCGCCTACGGCCAGACGGCGGGCGCGGTGACGGCTCGGCTCGGCAACCACTACCGCTATACCGGCGCGGCGCTGACCTCCGACTTCGCGTGGCTGATCGGCGCGGGCTTCGCCCCCCTGGTCGCGCTGTTCCTGTCGCAGCGCTACGGGCTGGCGATGATCGGGGTCTACCTGCTCTCCGGTGCGGTCTGCAGCCTTTTGGCGCTGTTCACCGACCGCTCGGAAATGCGCCAGATGTAGCTGGTCCGGCCCGCGGCGCGGGCCGCACGGCCCTCCGATGCCTGACGGGGACGCCGCCTTGCGCGGCACGGCTGAAGCGCCGCGTAAGCGGCATGGCAAGGGCGCCGCGTAAGCGGCCTGGGAAGACGAGACGCGTGCTGTGATCGTGACGACCCATCGACCGGACAGGACCGACACCGTGCGAGCCCGGCTCGGCCGGGGACGGCGCCTCCTGCCGCTCCTCGCCCTGCCGCTGCTCACGATGCTGGGCGGCTGCAACTTCGTGGTCCTGCATCCCGCAGGCTACGTGGCCGAGCAGCAGCGCAACCTCGTGCTGGCGGCAACCGGGCTGATGCTCCTGATCATCGTGCCGGTGATCGCCTTCACGCTGATCTTCGCGTGGCGCTACCGCGCCACCAACGAGGACGCGGTCTACGATCCCGAATGGCACCACTCGACCCAGCTCGAGGTGCTGATCTGGACGGCGCCGCTGATGATCATCATCGCGCTGGGCGCCCTGACCTGGATCGGCACCCACACCCTCGATCCGTTCCGGCCGCTGAGCAAGATCGACCCGAAGCGCGACGTCCCGGCGGGCACGCAGCCGCTGGAGATCGAGGCGGTGGCGATGGATTGGAAGTGGCTGTTCCTCTACCCGCAATACGGGATCGCCACGGTCAACGAGGTGGCCGCGCCGGTGGACCGGCCGATCCGCTTCAAGATCACCGCCACCGACGTGATGAACACGTTCTACGTGCCGACGCTCGCCGGCATGGTCTACGCGATGCCCGGCATGCAGACGCAGCTCCACGCGGTGATCAACCGCGAGGGCGCCTGGGAGGGCCGCTCCGCGCATTACAGCGGCGCCGGCTTCTCCAACATGTTCTTCAAGTTCCACGGCCTGACCAATGACGGCTTCGACCAGTGGATCGCCAAGACCAAGGCCCAGGGCGGCGACCTCAGCCAGGAGGCCTACCTGAAGCTCGAGGAGCCGAGCGAGGCCGAGCCGGCCCGCTACTACAAGTCCTACATGAAGGGCCTCTACGACCGGATCATCGGCATGTGCCCGCGCCCCGACCAGATGTGCGTCGGCGAGATGACGAAGATCGATGCCCAGGGCGGCGCCTCGGGCGAAGAGGCCGAGGCGAACTACAAGCGGCTGCAATACGACAACCGCCTCGCCGAGCGCGGCGTCGAGGGTCCCGGCGCCACGGCGCCGGCCTCCGAGACCGGCCCGCACGGCCAGACGCAGCCCGAGGGCATGAAGCCGCGGCTCGACATGGGCAACCCGGAGGTCCGGGGCCAGAAATCCCCTGACAGCCAGGGCAAGGGCTCCGGCGAGGGCCAGAGCGAGGGCGGCCAGATCGCCCCCAAGCAGCTGAACCAGTGATGCAACCCGAACCGATGATGCCGCTCCCGACGCGGGCGGACCCCACACACGAGACCGGCGGTCGCCGTCGAACCCACTGAACGGGCCGATCCCATGTTTTCAAACCTGGACCTACAGCAGCTGATCCTCGGTCGATTTACGATCGAGCAGATCCCCTATCACGAGCCGATCCTGCAGGGGACGTTCGCGGGCGTCGCCGTAGTCGGCCTCGCGGTGCTCGGGGTGATCACCTATTACCGCTTCTGGGGGCCGATGTGGCGTGACTGGATCACGTCGATCGACCACAAGAAGATCGGCATCATGTACTGCCTCTTCGCGTCCGTGATGCTGCTGCGCGGCTTCGCCGACGCGATCCTGATGCGCTCGCAGCAGGCGGTGGCCTTCGGCGAGCAGCAGGGCTTCCTGCCGCCGCACCACTACGACCAGATCTTCACCGCCCACGGCATGATCATGATCTTCTTCGTGGCGATGCCGTTCGTCACGGGGCTCATGAACTTCGCCGTGCCGCTGCAGATCGGCGCCCGCGACGTCGCCTTCCCGTTCCTGAACAACTTCAGCTTCTGGATGACGGTGGCCGGCGGCATGCTGGTGATGGTCTCGCTGTTCGTCGGCGAGTTCTCCCGCGCCACCTGGCTCGCCTACCCGCCGCTCTCGGAGGCCTCCATGAGCCCCGGCGTCGGCGTCGACTACTACATCTGGGCGCTGCAGATCGCCGGCATCGGGACGCTGCTGTCGGGCATCAACCTGATCGCCACCATCGTGAAGATGCGGGCGCCCGGCATGACCATGATGAAGCTGCCGATCTTCGTCTGGTCGTCGCTCTGCACCAACATCCTGATCGTGGCCGCCTTCCCGATCCTCACGGCCGTTCTCGCGATGCTGTCGCTCGACCGCTACGTCGGCACGCATTTCTTCACGAACGACCTCGGCGGCAACGCCATGCTGTACTTCAACCTAATCTGGATCTGGGGTCACCCGGAGGTCTACATCCTGATCCTGCCGGCCTTCGGCGTGTTCTCGGAGGTCACCTCGACCTTCTGCGGCAAGCGCCTGTTCGGCTACACCTCGATGGTCTACGCGCTGGTGGTGATCACCATCCTCGCCTACCTCGTGTGGCTGCACCACTTCTTCACGATGGGCTCGGGTGCGGACGTGAACTCGTTCTTCGGGATCACGACCATGATCATCTCGATCCCGACGGGCGCGAAGATCTTCAACTGGATGTTCACGATGTACCGCGGCCGGATCCGGTTCGAGGTGCCGATGATGTGGGTGGTGGCGTTCATCGTCACCTTCGTGATCGGCGGCATGACCGGCGTGCTGCTGGCGGTGCCCCCGGCCGACTTCGTGCTGCACAACTCGCTGTTCCTGATCGCGCACTTCCACAACGTGATCATCGGCGGCGTGCTGTTCGGCATGTTCGCCGGCGTGACCTTCTGGTTCCCCAAGGCCTTCGGCTTCAAGCTCGACGAGTTCTGGGGGAAGGTGGCGCTGGGGTTCTGGGTGACCGGGTTCTACGTCGCCTTCATGCCGCTCTACGTGCTCGGCCTGATGGGCGTGACCCGGCGCATGCAGCACTTCGACGACCCGTCGCTGCAGATCTGGTTCGTGATCGCCGCCATCGGCGCCGCGCTGATCGCCTGCGGCATCGCCTCGCAGATCGTCATGTTCGTGGTCTCGATCCGCAACCGCGACAGGCTGCGCGACCTCACGGGCGATCCGTGGGGCGGCCGGACGCTCGAATGGTCCACCTCCTCGCCGCCGCCGGACTACAACTTCGCCTTCACGCCGGTGGTCCACGATTCCGACGCGTGGTGGGACATGAAGAACCGCGGCTTCACCCGGCCGATGACCGGCTACAAGCCGATCCACATGCCCAAGAACACCGCGACCGGCGCGATCCTGGCGGGGCTGAACTTCGCCTTCGGCATCGCCATGGTCTGGTACGTGTGGTGGCTCGCGGCCTTCAGCTTCCTGGCGATCTTCGTCGTGGCGATCGCCCATACCTTCAACTACAAGCGCGACTACTACATCCCCGCCGACACGGTCAGTCGGACGGAAGGTCAGCGGACGCGCGAACTGGAGATGGCGTGATCCGATGATGCACGCGGAGACTGCACCCCCCGGCGCTGCGGCGCCGGTCTTCTACCAGACCGACGAGGAGGGCCATCATTCCGAGGGCTCGACCATGCTCGGGTTCTGGCTCTACCTGATGAGCGATTGCCTGATCTTCGCGACCCTGTTCGCGACCTACGGGGTGCTCGGGCGCAGCTACGCGGCCGGGCCGACCCCGAAGGAGCTGTTCGACCTGCCGGGCATCGCGGTGAACACCGCCATGCTGCTGTTCTCGTCCATCACCTACGGCTTCGCCATGCTGGAGATGGACCGGGACCGGGTGAAGCAGACGCAGATCTGGCTGGCGGTGACCGGCCTGTTCGGCGCGGCCTTCGTGTTCCTGGAGATCCGCGAATTCGTCCACCTGTTCCATGAGGGCGCCCCGCCCTGGCGCAGCGCCTTCCTGTCCTCGTTCTACACCCTGGTGTCGACCCACGGCCTGCACGTCTCCATGGGTATCCTGTGGCTGATCGTGCTCATGGTGCAGGTGCGCAAGCACGGCCTGATCGTGGAGAACAAGCGCCGGCTGATGTGCCTGTCGCTGTTCTGGCACTTCCTCGACCTGATCTGGATCGGGGTCTTCACCGTCGTCTACCTGATGGGAGTGCTCGAATGAGCGCCGACGTTCACCACGCGGCCGCCGCCGGGCACGGCCATCACGACGCCCACAGCGCGGGCGGGCACGGCACGTTCCAGAGCTACATGACGGGCTTCGTCCTGTCGGTGATCCTGACGGTGATCCCGTTCTGGCTGGTGATGGGCAACGTGCTCGACAACAGCCTCGTCACCACGCTCGTCATCCTGGCGCTCGGCGGCGTCCAGATGGTCGTGCACGTCATCTACTTCCTGCACATGAGCACGAAGTCGGAGGGCGGCTGGACCTTCATGGCGCTGATCTTCACCATCACGCTCGTGGTGATCATGCTCGCCGGCTCGGTGTGGGTGATGTACCACCTCAATCACAACATGATGCCGATGGATGCCCACGACGTCATGAACAACGCCCGCTGAGCGCGCGTCCGGAGATGGGTTCCACGGGGCCGAGAGGGGGGGCTGAGCCGGGCTCGGCCCCCTCCCCGGCCCCGCTCTCGTTGCTGCGGCGCGGCGTGTTCGCCGTCGGCGCGGGGCTGGTCTTCGTGGTCCTGCTCGGGCTCGGCACGTGGCAGGTGGAGCGCCGGGCCTGGAAGCTCGACCTGATCGCCCGGGTCGAGGCCCGGGTGCACGCGCCGCCCGTTCCGGCCCCCGGCCCCGCCGACTGGCCGCGCGTCGGCCCGGACGATGCCTACCGGCACGTGACGGTCTCGGGCACCTTCCTGCATGACCGCGAGACGCTGGTGCAGGCCGTCACCGAGCGTGGCGGCGGCTTCTGGGTGTTGACGCCGCTGCGCCGCCCCGATGGCAGCCTCGTGTTGATCAATCGCGGCTTCGTGCCTGGTGACCGGCGGGATCCGGCGAGCCGGATGGCCGGGCAGGTCGCGGGCGAGGCCACGGTGACCGGCCTCCTGCGGCTGACCGAGCCCAGGGGTGCGTTCCTGCGCTCCAACGATCCCAAGGACGACCGCTGGTATTCCCGGGACGTCGCCGCCATCGCGTCCGCCCGGGGCCTGAGCGACGTCGCCCCCTATTTCGTGGACGCCGACGCGACGCCCAATCCCGGCGGCCTGCCGGTGGGCGGCCTCACGGTGATCGCCTTCCCCAACAACCACCTCGTCTATGCGATCACGTGGTACGGGATGGCGCTGATGCTGGCGGGGGCGGTGGTCTACGTCCTGCGGGGCGGGCGAGCGCGAAGTCGGCTGGCCGAGGATCGCTGACGCCCGTTCGTCGTGCACGCCCCCTTTCCCGGGCGCATGCAGCGCAAGCGGAATGCGACCCGGAATCCAGGGTAAGGGGTCGCGAAGCGTCCATCCGGCCCATACGGTGCCGCTTCGGGTGCTGGATCCCGGATCAGGTTCCGCTTCGCTCCACCTGTACGGGGAAGGGCCGCGGTGATCACACCTGTCGAAGGCTCGGCCACAGGGGAGTAGCCCCCTCCGGGCGTGTCCCTATAATGGCATGATAAACGCCACAACGAGTCAATGCCATGACCTCCCGCATCCCGAACTTCGCCGAAGTCCCGCTCGCTGGCGAAACCCTCGCGATCGCGGCCCCCGTCCCTGGCGAACCCTGGATGACCCCGGAGGGCATCCCGGTGAAGGGCCGCTACGGACCTGAGGACCGGGAGGGCATCGAGTTCCTGAACACTTATCCCGGCATCGCGCCGTTCCTGCGCGGCCCCTACCCGACCATGTACGTGACCCAGCCCTGGACGATCCGGCAATATGCCGGCTTCTCCACGGCCGAGGATTCGAACGCCTTCTACCGGCGCAACCTCGCGGCCGGGCAGAAGGGCCTGTCGGTGGCCTTCGACCTCGCCACCCACCGGGGCTACGATTCCGACCATCCCCGCGTTTCGGGCGATGTCGGCATGGCGGGCGTGGCGATCGACTCGATCTACGACATGCGCACGCTGTTCTCCGGCATCCCGCTCGACGAGATGACCGTGTCGATGACGATGAACGGCGCGGTGCTGCCGATCCTCGCCCTCTACATCGTCGCCGCCGAGGAGCAGGGCGTGCCGCCGCAGAAGCTCGCCGGTACGATTCAGAACGACATTCTCAAGGAATTCATGGTCCGCAACACCTACATCTATCCCCCCAAGGGATCGATGCGGATCATCTCGGACATCTTCGCCTATACGTCGAAGAACATGCCGAAGTTCAACTCGATCTCGATCTCCGGCTATCACATGCAGGAGGCCGGGGCGACGAACGACCTCGAACTCGCCTACACGCTGGCCGACGGCGTCGAGTACATCAAGGCAGGCCTCGCCGCCGGGCTGACCATCGACCAGTTCGCGCCGCGCCTGTCGTTCTTCTGGGCGATTTCGACCAACTTCTTCATGGAGATCGCCAAGATGCGGGCCGCGCGCCTGATCTGGGCGAAGCTCGTGAAGGGGTTCGATCCCAAATCCGAAAAATCCCTGGCGCTGCGCACCCACTCGCAGACCTCGGGCTGGTCGCTCACCGCGCAGGACGTGTTCAACAACGTCACCCGCACCAACATCGAGGCGATGGCGGCGACGCAGGGCGGCACGCAGTCGCTCCACACCAACGCGCTGGACGAGGCGCTGGCGCTGCCGACCGACTTCTCGGCCCGGATCGCCCGCAACACCCAGCTGTTCCTGCAGCAGGAGAGCGGCACCACCCGGATCGTCGATCCCTGGGGCGGCTCCTACTACGTGGAGAAGCTCACCGCCGACATGGTGGCGCGCGCCTGGGAGCATATCCGCGAGGTCGATCAGCTCGGCGGCATGGCCAAGGCGATCGAGGCCGGCATCCCGAAGCTGCGGATCGAGGAGGCCGCCGCCCGGGCGCAGGCGCGGATCGATTCCGGCCGTCAGACGATCGTCGGCGTGAACAAGTTCCGGGCCGACGACGAGATGGCGATCGAGCTGCTGCGGGTCGATAACGGCAATGTCCGCCGGCTGCAGATCGACAAGCTCAAGCGCCTGCGCGCGGAGCGCGACGAGGCCGCCGTGACGGCCCGGCTCGACGCCCTCACGAAGGCCGCCGACGGCACCGGGAACCTGCTGGAACTCGCCGTCGAGGCTGCGCGCGCCAAGGCGACGGTGGGTGAGATTTCCGAGGCCCTGGAGAAGGCCTGGGGCCGGCACCGCGCCGAGATCCGCTCGATTTCCGGCGTCTACAAGCGCGAGGTGGGGGGCATGTCGCCTGTGGTCGAGGAAGTCCGGGCGCTGGTCGAGGCGTTCGAGGAGAATGATGGCCGCCGGCCGCGCATCCTGGTCGCCAAGATGGGCCAGGACGGGCACGATCGCGGCCAGAAGGTGATCGCCTCGGCCTTCGCCGATCTCGGCTTCGACGTGGATATCGGGCCGCTCTTCGCCACGCCGGCGGAGGCCGCCCGGCAGGCGGTGGAGAACGACGTGCACATCGTCGGCGTCTCGTCCCTGGCCGCCGGTCACCTGACCCTGGTGCCGGAGCTGAAGGCGGCGCTCACCGAGCAGGGTCGGGACGACGTGATGATCGCCATCGGCGGCGTCATCCCGCCGGGGGACTACGAAGCGCTGACGGCGGCGGGCGCGGCGGCGATCTTCCCGCCCGGCACGGTGATCGCCGAGGCGGCGGCCAAGCTGATCCGGGCGCTGAACGATCGGTTGGGCTACGCCGCGCGGCAGGCCGCGGAGTAGCGTTACGACGCACCTCAATGCCGTCGTCATCGCGAGCGCAGCGAAGCGACTCAGGGCAGCGCGACCTCAGTGAGCGTGGCGCTGCTGGATTGCTGCGCTCCGCTCGCAAAGACGGTTCCGTCGTCTGCTCCCCCGAAACGCCGTGAAAAAAGCCCGCCCCTGTCGCTGGGGCTGGTGACGCCGCGCCTCCGGGCGGGCATTGAGGCGCAAGATTCCGGGAGACGCCCGCTCATGACGACTCCGAAGACCGTCGCCACCACGCCCTTCCCCGACCAGAAGCCGGGGACTTCCGGCCTGCGCAAGAAGGTGCCGGTGTTCCGGCAGCCGAACTACGTCGAGAACTTCGTCCAGGCGATCTTCGACACCCTGCCCGACAAGGCGGGCGCCACCCTGGTGCTGGGCGGCGACGGCCGATTCCTCAACCGCGAGGTGGTGCAGAAGACGCTGCGGCTGGCCGCCGGCAACGGGTTCGGCCGGGTGCTGGTCGGGCAAGGCGGCCTGCTCTCGACGCCGGCCGCCTCCTGCGTGATCCGGAAGGCAAAAGCACTGGGCGGCATCGTGCTCTCGGCGAGCCACAATCCGGGCGGGCCGGAGGGCGATTTCGGCATCAAGTTCAACGCCGCCAATGGCGGGCCGGCGCCGGAATCCGTCACCAACGCCATCTTCGAGCGGGCCAAGGCGCTGACCGAATACCGCCTCGTCGAGGCGGCGGATCTCGACCTCGACACGCTCGGCGACACCCGGCTCGGCGGCATGACGGTGACGGTGATCGACCCCGTGGCCGATTACGCCGCGCTGATGCGCACGCTCATCGACTTCGACGCGGTCTCGCGCCTGTTCGCCTCCGGCTTCCGCATGCGCTTCGATGCCATGAGTGCGGTGACCGGCCCCTACGCGGTCGCGATCCTGGAAGGGATGCTCGGCGCGCCGAAGGGCACTGTGGTCAACGCGACTCCGAAAGAAGATTTCGGCGGCCACCATCCGGATCCGAACCCGGTCCATTGCCACGACCTGTTCGACCTGATGCAGGGTCCCGATGCGCCGGATTTCGGCGCGGCCTCGGACGGCGACGGCGACCGCAACATGATCGTGGCGCCTAGCCTGTTCGTGACGCCGAGCGACAGCCTCGCGCTGCTCGCCGCCCACGCCCACCGGGCCCCGGGCTATGCGGGCGGGCTTTCGGGCGTCGCCCGCTCCATGCCCACGAGCCGCGCCGCCGACCGGGTCGCGGCCGCGCTCGGCATCAAGGCCTACGAGACCCCCACGGGCTGGAAGTTTTTTGGCAACCTGCTGGATGCGGGCCTCATCACCCTCTGTGGCGAGGAGAGCGCCGGCACCGGCTCGAACCATGTGCGCGAGAAGGACGGGCTCTGGGCGGTGCTGCTCTGGCTCAACATCCTGGCGGCCACGGGCGAGCGGGCCGACGCGCTGGTTCGGGCGCATTGGCGGACCTACGGCCGCGACTACTATGCCCGGCACGACTACGAAGAAGTCGATTCAGAGGCCGCCAACGGCCTGATGGACGCCCTTCGTGGGAAACTCGCCGGGCTGCCGGGCACGCGGATCGGCGATCTCACGGTGTCGACGGCCGACGAGTTCGCCTATCGCGATCCGGTGGACGGCTCGCTCACCGAGCGCCAGGGCATCCGGATCGGCTTCGCCGAGGATGCGCGGGCGGTGTTCCGGCTTTCGGGCACCGGCACCGCCGGGGCGACGCTGCGGGTCTATCTGGAACGCTACGAGAACGCGCCCGACCGGCTCGACTTGGCCGTGGCCGAGGTCCTGGCCCCGGTGGCGGCGGCGGCCCGCGCGATCGCCGAGATCGAGCCGCGGACCGGTCGCTCCGCGCCGAGCGTCGTCACCTGAACGGGGGTCCCAAAGGGCCGTGCCCAGCCCTTTTAAGGTGTTTGCGGAAGCAACGAGACAGGGGCCAAGCGCACTCTCCTCCCCCTTGTGGGGAGGAGTTGGAGGTGGGGGTGGTGCAGACGGCACGGCTGCGCCTCATCCTGCACCACCCCCACCCCTGGCCCCTCCCCACAAGGGGGAGGGGAAAAGGCGGTGCTCTTTCAGGATGTTAGAGCCACGACTTGCGATTTTCGCAGCTAGCCCAAACACCTTAAAAGGGCTGGGCCATGCCCTTTGGCGGGGTGTCGGGGCGGAGCCCCGGCATCGCTGCCACGGCGTGGCGGCATCGACGGTCAAGCTGCGGGCATGCCGATGCCGGCAATCTCCTTCACCATGTGCACGGTGACGTCGTCATCCCGGGTTCGGCCTGGGCCGGCATAGGGTTCCTCCCGCTCCACCCGGTAGCCGAGCGCGCCGTAGAGGCGCAGGTTCGCGACGTATTTCTTGTTGGTGTAGAGGCGCAGCCGCCCGAGCCCCGCCTCGACCGCGACGCCGTCCGCCAGCCCCATCAACCGGGTGCCGAAGCCCCGGCCCTGGCAGGCTGGGTGCACTGCGACGTTGACGACCAGCAGATGGTCGGCCTCGGCCTTCGTCTCGATCAGGCCGGCGAGATCCGGGCCGGCCAGCAGCAGGTCGAAGCGGTTCTGCAGCACCGCCTGCCCGTAATCCGCCTGCATCGGCGTCGGCAGGCGGCCGATCACCGGGATCCACTTGGCGTAGGCTGCCGCGACCAGCGCCCGGATCGCCGCCGCGTCCGTTGGCCCGCCGCGCCGGACCGCGACTGATTCGTCCATCTGGCCTCTCATGGTTGACCGCACGGCCGCCTTCCCCTAAGACGCAGCCCGTCGATGGGGCTCCGCACGGGGCCCCTTGGCGTTTTCACGCGCACCCGTGGGCGGGATCCCCCGCCCTGTCGTCCCGGGCCTTCGTCCGGGAAAAGGAGGGCGCGTTCCTCAATCCCGTCACGCGAGGACGCGAAACATGTCGAAGCGGATTCAGGCCAAGCACAAGCTCGACCGCCGCATGGGCCAGAACATCTGGGGCCGCCCGAAGAGCCCCGTCAACCGCCGCGAGTACGGCCCCGGCCAGCACGGCCAGCGCCGCAAGGGCAAGATGAGCGACTTCGGCACGCAGCTGCGCGCCAAGCAGAAGCTCAAGGGCTATTACGGCAACATCACCGAGAAGCAGTTCCGCCGCTACTACGCCGAGGCGATCCGCCTGCGCGGCGATTCGGGCGAGAACCTGATCGGCCTGCTCGAGCGCCGCCTCGATGCCGTGGTCTACCGGGCGAAGTTCGTCGCCACCCCGTTCGCCGCGCGCCAGTTCGTGAACCACGGCCACGTCAAGGTGAACGGCGTGCGCGTCAACATCCCGAGCTACCAGGTGAAGGCCGGCGACCTCATCGAGGTCAAGGAATCGTCCCGCCAGCTCGAGATCGTCGTCGTGGCGACGCAGCTCTCCGAGCGCGACGTGCCGGACTACATCGAGGCCGACCACGCCAAGATGACCGCCCGCGTCACCCGCATCCCGAGCCTGTCCGAGGTGCCTTACCCGGTGCAGATGGAGCCGAACCTCGTCATCGAGTTCTACTCCCGCTAAGATCCGACCGGAGACGGTCGCGACGGAGGGGCTGCCCATCGGGCGGCCCCTTCGCGTTTTCCGCTTTCAGCAACCGTGGCAGATCGAGCCCATCGTGTTGCGCATCTTGCTGTCCCAGGCCTTCGAACGGGCCTCCGCGGCCTTCTGGGCCTTGATCATCTCGGCCTCGTTCACGGGGCGCGGCATCCCGGTCGCTGCGGCGCTGCCCGGCGGCTTGGTCTGACCGGTGGCCGTGACCCGGCGGCCGCCGACGATGGGACCGGTCGGTGCGGCGGGGCCGGGATTCGTGCCCGGGGCCGGGCTCTGGGCGAGCGCCGGCACCGGCCCGAGCAGGAGGCCCAGGATCGCCGCGCGACGAAGACTTGCACGGTGACGACTTGCCGTATGACGAAGACCTGACATTCACCTGCTCTCCGCGGTGGAGGATCCCTGTCCACGCCACCTGATCCGGCGTGATCCTAACCGATCCCGGCGTTGAAATCATGCTATCGGCAGGTCTTCGATGAGCGACGCATCCCCGCCCCGGAACCGCCGCGAAGCCGTCGCCCAGGCGTTGGCGCGGCTCGCCCCGCGCCTGCCGGCCTTCGAGGCCGAGGCCGCCCTCGACCGGGCGCTGGCGAGCCCGGGTCTGCGCCGGGCCGCCCCCGAGACCGCGGCACGCCTCGCCCTCGTGACCTATGCCCGCCACGTCTTCACCGATTACGACGACCTTCTGGCCGACGGATATGACCGGGACAGCGCCCGGCACTTCGTGCTCGACGATCTCAACGCGGCGCTCGTCGCCTGGGGTGCCACACCGATTCCCGAGGCGGAGGCTGAGCAGGAAGCCGAGGCAGCGGACGGGGGCGAGCCGCACAGGAATCCGGACCCGGATCTGCACTGAGAGGCGGTCGCGCGCAGGCGGGTCTTGCTGTAGGAGACCGGCCGGGCCGCCCGGTGCGGCTCGGAGAATCGGCAAACCATGAAGATCAGCGCACGCAACGTCATCAAGGGCACGGTTGTCTCGGTCGACAAGGGCGCGACCACGTCCCACGTGAAGATCGAGATCAGCCCCGGCCAAGTGGTCACGGCCTCGATCACCAACGAGGCGGTCGACTCCCTCAAGCTCGTCGCCGGCGGCTCCGCTTACGCGGTGATCAAGGCCTCCGATGTGATGGTGGCGGTCGACTGAAGCGACAGGATCCCTGAATCGCTGGGTCGGGGACGGGGTGGCGATTGCCTCCCGGCCCCTGCCCTCATCCTGGTTTCGAAAGGTCGAGACCTTTCGCGGGTCCAGGGCAGAGCCCTGGTGTCGGGCTGCACCCGAGACAGTTAGGGCTTTGCCCCGACACCCCACCAAAGGGCTGAAGCCCTTTGGAAACCCTAGGCTCTGAGACGCTTCAGCCGTTGCGGAACGTGTAGCTGTAGCCGTTCAGCGCCGGCGCACCGCCGAGATGGGCGTAGAGCACCTTCGAGCCCTTCGGGAAGAACCCCTTCTTCACGAGGTCGATCATGCCCTGCATCGACTTCCCCTCGTAGACCGGGTCGGTGATCATCCCCTCGAGGCGGGCCGAGAGCCGGATCGCCTCCACGGTCTCCTTCGAGGGCACGCCGTAGACCGGGTAGGCGTAATCCTCGTTGAGCACCACGTCATCGGCCACGATGTCGCCGGCGCCGACGAGCGCCGCGGTGTTCCGGGCGATGTCGAGCACCTGGGCCTTGGTCTGGGCCGGGGTGCAGGAGGCGTCGATGCCGATGACGTTGCGGGCGCGCCCGTCGGTCGAGAAGCCCACCAGCATGCCGGCATGGGTCGAGCCCGTGACGGTGCAGACCACCACGTAATCGAAGCGCAGGCCCATCTCGGCCTCTTGGCGGCGCACCTCCTCGGCGAAGCCGACATAGCCGAGGCCGCCGTACTTGTGCACCGAGGCACCGGCCGGAATGGCGTAGGGCTTGCCCCCCTCGGCCTCGACCTCGGCGAGCGCCCGCTTCCACGAATCGCGGATGCCGATGTCGAAGCCGTCATCCACAAGCTGCGTCTGCGCGCCCATGATGCGCGACAGGAGGATGTTGCCGACCCGGTCGTAGACCGCGTCCTCATGCGGCACCCAGGCCTCCTGGATCAGCCGGCACTTCATCCCGAGCTTGGCGGCCACCGCGGCGACCATGCGGGTGTGGTTCGACTGCACCCCGCCGATCGACACCAGCGTGTCGGCCCCGCTCGCGATGGCATCCGGCACGATGTATTCGAGCTTGCGCAGCTTGTTGCCGCCGTAGGCGAGACCGGAATTGCAATCCTCGCGCTTGGCGTAGAGCTCGACCTCGCCGCCGAGATGGGCGGTCAGGCGCTTCAGCGGCTCGATCGGCGTCGGACCGAAGGTGAGGGGATAGCGCTCGAACTTGTCCAGCATCGGGTCTCTCCGGGTCTCGGGACGCGCTCCCGGCCACGGACACTCCCCATCCGGCCGCACGCGTCGAAGCGCGGCCTCGACGACGGCCCGGCTCAGGGCCCGGCTCCGTCTTCGAGGCGCAGGGGAAAGTACCCGATCCGCGATGAAAGGTGCTCTCGATCTTCCGATCCGGAAGAACGGCAGCTTGCGCTGCCACGCTGATTGAAGGCAGAGAATTCCGGATCGGATGCCGTTCCTGAAAGGATCGTCCATGTCCGCAGGGCTCGACCGGGTCGACCAGAAGATCCTGCGCCTGCTCCAGTCGGACGGGCGCATGGCCAATGCCGAGATTGCCGAGCGCGTCGGCACCAGCGCGGCCACCTGCCATCGCCGGATCCAGCGCCTGTTCACCGAGGGGTTCGTGCGGGCGGTGCGGGCGCTGATCGACCCGATGCGGGTCGGGCGCGGCACCCTGGTCTTCGTCGGCGTCGTGCTCGACCGCTCGACGCCCGAGAGTTTTTCCGAGTTCGAGGCGGCCGTTCGGGCTATCCCCGCGCTCCTCGATTGCCATCTCGTGGCCGGCGACTTCGACTACATGCTGAAGATCCGGGTCTCCGACATGGCCGACTTCAACCGCCTCCACAGCGCCACGCTGATCGGCCTGCCCGGGGTGCGCCAGACCCGGACCTTCTTCGTGATGAAGGAGGTGATCGACAACGCGCCGCTCGACCTGTGAGGCCGCCTACCCCTCCCCGCGCCGCGCCTTGCGCAGGGCCTCCCAGCGGTCGAGCCGCTCGGCGATGCGGCTCTCGTAGCCGCGTTCGGTCGGCTGATAGAGGTGCTGGCGCCCCAGCGCGTCGGGCCAGTAATCCTGGCCCGAGAAGGCGTCGGGCTCATCGTGGTCGTAGCGGTAGCCCTCGCCGTAGCCGATCCGCTTCATCAGCTTGGTCGGCGCGTTGAGGATGGTGCGCGGGGGCGGCAGGGAGCCGGCCTCCTTGGCAAGACGCGTCGCGGCCTTGTAGGCCTCGTAGACGGCGTTCGATTTCGGCGCGCAGGCGAGGTAGATCGCCGCCTGGGCGAGCGCCAATTCGCCCTCGGGGCTGCCCAGGAAATCGAACGCGTCCTTGGCGGCGTTGGCCACAACAAGGGCCTGCGGGTCGGCGAGGCCGATATCCTCCACCGCCATGCGCACCAGCCGGCGGGCGATGAACAGCCGGTCCTCGCCGGCATCGAGCATCCGGCAGAGATAGTAGAGCGCCGCGTCCGGATCCGAGCCGCGCACGGTCTTATGCAGCGCCGAGATCAGGTTGTAATGGCCCTCCTGCGCCTTGTCGTAGATCGGCGCCCGCCGCTGCACGATCTTTTGTAGCTCTTCCGCGTCGAGGGTCTCGCCCGGGCCGGCCGAGCGCCAGACCTCCTCGGCCAGGGTCAGCGCCGCGCGGCCGTCGCCGTCGGCCATGCGGACCAGCACGCCCCGCGCCTCCTCGGTCAGCGGCAGGGCCTGCCCGGTCAGCGCCTCGGCCCGGACCAGCAGCCGCGCGATGGCGCCCGGATCGAGCGCCCGGAACAGCAGAACCCGGGCCCGGGACAGGAGCGCGGCGTTCAGCTCGAAGGAGGGGTTCTCCGTCGTCGCGCCCACCAGCGTGACGGTGCCGTCCTCCATCACGGGCAGGAAGGCGTCGAGCTGCGCCCGGTTGAACCGGTGGATCTCGTCGACGAACAGCAGGGTGCCCTGCCCGGTCGCCCGGCGCTTGCGGGCGGCCTCGAACACCTTGCGCAGATCGGGCACGCCCGAAAAGATCGCCGAGATCTGCTCGAAATGCAGGTCGGTGCCCTGGGCGAGCAGCCGCGCCACCGTGGTCTTGCCGGTGCCGGGCGGTCCCCAGAAGATCAGCGAGCCGAGGGTCCGTCCGCGCAGCAGACGCGTGAGCGCCCCGCCCTCCCCGGTCAGGTGCTCCTGGCCGACCACCTCGGCGAGGGTTTGCGGGCGCAGCCGGTCCGCGAGGGGCCGGGCGGCCTCGGCACCGGAGGTGCGGCCGGTATCCGGCGTCGAGGGCGGCTCCGCGGAGGCGAACAGGTCGGACATCCGCGCATCAACACCGGGCGCGGGCCCGGGTGCAAGCCGGTCGCCCGCGATCGCGCGGGATCAGCCCCCGAACACCGAGGTCAGGATCTCGCCGTTCCGGTTGATCGCCACCTCCCAGGAATTGAGGCTGTTGCGGGTGACCCGGTCGAGATCCTTGGTGGTCGCGATCGGCACGCCGTTGACCGCCACGATCACGTCGCCCTTCTGCAGCCCGACCCGGGCCGCGACGGAATTCTCGTCCACCGCCTGGATCACCACCCCGTCCGTCTCGAAATCGACCTGCATCTCCTCGGCCACGGCCGGCGAGGTGTTGACCAGCGTCGCGCCCAGGAAGGGCGAGCGGGTCTTCACCTTGAGCGCGTCCCGCGGGCGCGTCTCCGGAGCGGGGCTGAGCTTCACCGACACCGTCTGGCGGGTGGTGCCGCGCAGGATGCCGAACCGGGTCTGGCCCTGGATGCCCTTCAGCGCGAAGCGGTAGCCGAACGCCTCCGGATCGGCGACCTCCTGTCCGTCGACCGTGAGGATCAGGTCGCCGCGCTTCAGGCCGGCCTCCTCGGCCGGGCTCTTGGCCTGCAGGCTTGCCACCAGCACGCCGGTCGGATGGTCGAGGCCCATGCTGTCGGCGATGTCGGGGGTGACGCTCTGGATCCGCGCCCCGAGCCAGGGCCGCCGCACCACGCTCGCCCCCTCGCGGGCGGCGTCGACCACCGCCTTGACCATGCCCACGGGAATCGCGAAGCCGATGCCGTGGCTGCCGCCCGATTGCGAGTAGATCGCGGTGTTGATGCCGACCAGCTGCCCTTTCAGGTCGACCAGCGCGCCGCCGGAATTGCCCGGGTTGATCGCCGCGTCGGTCTGGATGAAGTATTGGTAGTCCGCCGAGCCGACCTGCGTGCGCGCCAGCGCCGAGACGATGCCCTGCGTCACCGTCTGGCCGACGCCGAACGGGTTGCCGATCGCCATCACGAAGTCGCCGACCTCCAGGGCGTCGGCGTCGCCGAACGGCATCGGCACGAGGCCCTTCGGCGCGTCCTTGATCTTGAGCACCGCGAGGTCGGTGCGGGTGTCGCGCATCACGATCGCGGCCTCGAACTCGCGCCGGTCGGCGAGCGCGATCCGCACCTCGTTCATGTTGTCGATGACGTGGTTGTTGGTGATGACGAGGCCGTCGGCATCGACCAGCACGCCCGAGCCCAGGGATTTCTGCGCCCGGTCGCCCCGAGGGCCGCGGCCGCCCTCCGGCTCGCCGAAGAAGCGGCGCATGAACTCCTCCATGGCGCTGGTGCGCGCGCTGGAGCGCTTGTCCACGTGGGAGGCGTAGACGTTCACCACCGAGGGCGCCGCCCGCTTCACCACGGGGGCGAAGGAGAGCTGCACGTCGGCCTTGCTGAGGGGCACGACCTTGCTGGCGGTCCCCTCCTTCGCGCTCTCCGTGCGCGCCATCTGAGCCGCGGCCGGTCCGGCGGCCAGCAGGGCGGCGACGAGGGCAGGCAGGGCGAGGCGGGTCAGCATACAGGGCTCCGACGTCAGGGCGCGCACGCCGCCTGGGAACCAGGGGACGCGCACGCTGAGGCCTACGCTATCGAGGCCGATTGCGGCAGGTCCGCGACACCTTCGCCGCACGCCGCCCCCTGATCAGCAGAGCGCGGCCGAGTTGATCCGGAAGCCGAACAGCAGAAAGCCCGCGGAGCGGTGAGCTCTGCGGGCTTCTTGTTGGGGTCTGTGTCGTGGTGTTTGGTTGCGGGGACAGGATTTGAACCTGTGACCTTCAGGTTATGAGCCTGACGAGCTACCGGGCTGCTCCACCCCG
>NZ_VUOK01000027.1 GCF_009806555.1 Methylobacterium sp. 2A
GTCTTGCCGTGATCGACGTGGCCGATCGTCCCGATGTTGCAGTGCGGCTTGGTGCGGGAGAACTTTTCCTTGCCCATGATTCCCATTCCTGCGGCGGGGACCACGCGGGGACCCCGGATCCTGATCGGCCGCCCCGAACTCGGACAGGGGCGCAAAACGCGGTCCGCTTAGAGGGTCAGCCGTCCCGGATCAAGCTCCGGCGCGCGGCGACGCCCCACGGCACCGCACCTGTCAAGCCGCGGCGCCGCGTCTTGAACCTAGAATTATCAATCTCTAGAAATCCACCGGACGCTTTCGCGCCACACTGTGGCAGCGGAGGCATAGCGGGATCTGTGCCGCCGAGCTTAACTGAGCTCAACAACGCACAAGCTTGGATCCCGCCATCATGATGAAGAAGCTCCTCCTCGCGACGGCCGCGACCGCCCTGGTCTCGGCCGCTGCCTCGGCCGCCGACCTGCCGCGCCGCGCAGCCCCGCCGCCGGTCTTCACGCCGGTGCCGGTCTTCACCTGGACGGGTTTCTACGGCGGCCTCGAGTCGGCCTACACCTTCACGGATCGCGAGCGCATCACCACCGTCGGCGTCCTGCCGGGCAACGCCGCCAACGTGGCGCTCGGCCGCCGCCCGATCCTGGCCTCGACCTCGCAGGACGGCTTCGCCAACATCGGCGGCACCGCAGGCTACAACTACCAGTTCACGCCGGGCTCCGGCATCGTGGTCGGCATCGCCAACAGCATCGACTGGACCGACATCACCAAGAGCCGGGTCGTGCTGGGCACGGGCAACGTCGCGGGCGGCCCGGCGAACGTCAGCCAGTTCCGTCAGAGCCTCGACTGGCTCGGCACCCTCACGGGTCGCGTCGGCTACGCGTTCGACCGCGTCCTCGTCTACGGGATGGGCGGCCTCGCCTACGGCAACGTGTTCCACGACGCCAACTTCTTCACCCCCGGCGGCCGCCTGCAATTCGCCGGCCGCTACGACGACTTCAAGACCGGCTTCGCCTATGGCGGCGGCATCGAGTTCGCGCTGCCCACCGACAGCTTCCTGAACACCTTCGCGATCGGCCGCTACCTCGGCATCAAGTACGACGCCATCACGGTGAAGGCCGAGTACCTGCACTACGATCTTGGCAGCCAGAGCGTGCTGGTCGGCGCCGTCCCGGGTGTCGGCAACGGGGCGTATATCTCGCGCTTCCGCACGGAAGGCAGCATCGTTCGCGCCGGCTTCAATTACAAGTTCGGCGGCTTCTAGTCTTCGCAGCCTGTGCCGGGACGCTTGTCCCGGGCGAGGAATGGGCGCGCACCCGATCGGGGGCGCGCCCTTTTTCGTGGCGGGGCAGCAAGGCGGACCGCGCCGCACGGACGGATCGAGCCGCGGTTTCGGAAGGTCCCGGCCTTGCGCGGGTTCAGGGCAGAGCCCGGGTCGATTTTGCCAAGCCAGGATTGCTGAACCGACAGGCGGCCGGCTCAGCAGGCGCGCAGATGCGACAGCAGACGCTCGGCGCCCGTCCCGGGCGGACCCACGTTGAGGATCCTTAGATCCGCCGCGACCGGCACCGCCCGCGCAAGCCGCGCGGCGAGATCGCCGTCCTCGGCCCGGCCCCGAGCGGCGAGACGCTGCATCAGGATCTCGGGGGGCGCCGTGATCTCCACGACGCTGACACGCGATCCGGCGGCGCGGGCCTGCGCCACGACCCGGCGCGAGACGTTGCAGACCACCACATGGCCCGCCTCCGCCAGACGGCCGGCCTCTTTCGGGATGGCATAACCGAGGCCGTGGGCGCGCCAGTGCAGGGTGAAGCGGCCCGTGGCACAGCCCTCCGCGAAGGCGGCCTCGTCGATCTCATCGTTGTCCTCGTCCGCCGAGGGCGGACGCGTCACGAGGCGGCGCGGGAAGACGTAGCGCGGATCGTCCGCGAGCGCCTCCCGCGCCAGCCGGATCAGCGTGTCCTTGCCGGCCCCGCTCGGGCCGACCACCAGGACGAGGCAGCCGCGCATCAGGCGACCCGCCGGCCGGTGCGCCAGACCTCGCGGACCACCGGGACGCCCTCGGCCAGTTGCACCCGGACGAGGTCGGCGCGCAGGCCCGGCGCCAGGGCGCCGCGATCGGTCAGGCCGGTGGCGCGGGCGGGGTTCGCCGTCACGGTGGCGAGCGCCTCCGGCAGGCTGATCCCGGGCGCCTGCTGGGGCAGCAGGAAGGCGGCCATCAGCAGGCTCGCCGGCACGTAGTCCGAGGACAGGATGTCGAGATGGCCGGCCTCGGCCAGCGCCAGGGCGGCGACGTTGCCCGAATGCGAGCCGCCGCGGATCAGGTTCGGCGCGCCCATCATCACGGTGAGGCCCTGGCCGTGGGCGGCCTCGGCCGCCTCCAGGGTGGTGGGGAACTCGGCCAGGCGCACGCCCTCGCCGACCGCGAGCTCGACATCGGCCAGGGTGGTGTCGTCGTGGCTGGCCAGCGGGATGTTCATCTCGCGGGCGAAATGGACGAGGGCCGGGCGGTTCTTCGCATTGAGCGCCTGTCCGTCGCGGATCTTGCGCTCGGTGTTGGCGCGGATCTCCTCCATGGGCCGGCCGCCGCGGGTAGCGTAGGTGTAGTACTTCTCCATATCGCGGAACTGCCGCTGGCCGGGCGTGTGGTCCATCAGCGAGATCAGGCCGACGGGGTAGCGGGCCGCGAAGGTCGCCACCGTGTCGAGCACGTCCAGCGAGGGCAATTCGCAGCGCAGATGCGTGAAGTGCTCGGCCCGGAACAGATCCTGGGTCCGGGCCGTGGCGATGGCGCCCGCGAGCTGCTCCAGCTCGGAGCCGAGGCCGCTGCCGTCCGGATCGCTGCCGGCGCGCAGGGAATCGAACACCGTGGTGATGCCGGAGGCGGTGATCTGCGCGTCATAGGCCAGGACCGCGCCGAGCGGGTGCCAGCGGACCTTCGGGCGCGGCGCGTAATGGCTCTCCAGGTGGTCGGTGTGCAGCTCGATCAGGCCGGGAATCAGGTGATCGCCGCCGAGGTCGAGACCGCGGGCCGGCGGGCGGCCCTCGCCGATCTCGGCGATCGCCCCGTCGGAAACCGCGAGCCAGCCGCGCTGCACCCGGTCGGGCAGGACCAGGGTCGCGTTCTCGATGATGAAGTCGTCCATCGTGTCCGTCCTCACGCTGCCCGGGCGCGCGGCGCGAAGTGTGTGACGTCGACCACCCGAGTCGCCACAGCATCGCGCATCTCGCTGTCGTGGAAGATGCCGAGCACGCCGGCGCCCCCTCTCAGCTTCTCGCGCACGAGATCGGCCACCACGGCGCGGTTCTGCGCGTCGAGGGAGGCGGTCGGCTCGTCCAGCAGCAGCAGCGGCCGGTCGGCGATCAGGCCGCGGGCGATGTTGACCCGCTGCTGCTCTCCGCCCGAGAAGGTTGCGGGCGGCAGGCCCCAGAGCCGCTCGGGCAGGTTGAGCCGCGCCAGGAGATCCTTTGCACGGGCGCGCGCCGTCCCGGCATCGAGACCGCCTTCCCGGCCGGCCGCCTCGACCACGTCGAGGGCCGCGACCCGCGGGATCACCCGCAGGAACTGCGACACGTAGGCGATCACCCGCGCCCGCAAGCCCAGCATCACCCGCGGGTCGGCGCGCACCACGTCCACGATGGTCTCGCCGTCGCGGACCAGGATGGCGCCGCCATCGCAGCGGTAATTGCCGTAGGCCATCTTGAGGAGCGAGGATTTGCCGGCGCCGGACGGGCCGCCCAGCACCACGCATTCGCCGGGCTCCACGGTGAAGCTGACATCGCCCACCACCGGCAGCACGACCCCGCCGCGCAGGTGCAGGGTGAAGCTCTTGGCGACGTCCTGGAAGGTGAGGAGCGCAGTCATGCGGCGAGCACCGAGGAGACGAGGAGCTGGGTGTAGGCGTGCTCGGGATCATCGAGCACCCGGTCGGTCAGGCCGGTCTCGATGACGCGGCCCGCCCGCATCACGGCGATCCGGTGCGAGAGCAGGCGCGCCACCGCGAGGTCGTGGGTGACGATGATCACGGCGAGCCCGAGCTCGGCCGAGAGGCGCCGGATCAGGTCGAGGAGCCGGGCCTGGACCGAGACGTCGAGGCCGGAGGTCGGCTCGTCCATCAGCACGAGGCGCGGGCCCGTGACGAGGTTGCGGGCGATCTGAAGCCGCTGGCGCATGCCGCCCGAGAACTGGCTCGGCGGGTCGTCCACCCGGCCCGCGTCGATCTCCACCCGGCCGAGCCAGTCGATGGCCTGGGCGCGGATCCGGCCGTAATGGCGCTCGCCGAGCCCCATCAGCCGCTCGCCGACATTGCCGCCGGCCGAGACCGCCATGCGCAGGCCCTTCGTCGCGTCCTGGCGCACGAAGCCCCACTCGGTGCGCATCAGCGCCCGGCGGCCGGCCTCACTCAAGGTGCCGAGGTCGCGCAGCGCGCCGTCCCGCATCCGGTACGAGACCGTCCCGGAATCCGGGGCCAGCTCCGTGGCGATGAGCGAGAGCAGCGTCGACTTGCCGGAGCCGGATTCGCCCACGATCGCCAGCACCTCGCCGGGCACGAGGTCGAACGACACGTCGGCGCAGGCGAGGCGGTCTCCGTAGCGCTTGGTCAGGCCGCGGACCTGAAGCAGGGGCTTGCTCATCGGGTCGCCTCTTCGGCATCGGGCAGGAACGGCGGATCGAGGCGGAAGCTGTAGCCGTAGCGCTCGAAGCCGAGGCGCTCGTAGAAGACATGGGCCGGCTTGGCGTCGACATTCGATGACAAAGCGAGCTTGTAGCAGCCCCGCGCCTGGGCGAGGCGGAACGCCTCGTGCATCATCGCCCGGCCGAGACCGCCGCCGCGATGCCGGGACGTAACCACGACGCTCTCGACCAGCGCCGAGGGCATACCCCAATGGGCGATGTTGTCGAGGATCACGAGGCAGAAGGTGCCGATGACCGCGCCGCCGAGCTCGGCGACGTAGAGCCCGTAATCGGGATAGGCCGTCTCGATCCGGTCGAGGAGCGCCTCGGCCTGTTCGAGGGTCGCGACCCACCCGCTGTTCAGCTCGGCGTAGAGGTCGAGGACAGCCGGGAGGTCGGGCCGTTCGGCCCGGCGGACCGTGAGTTCAGTCATATCGCGTCTCCCGTGCCGACATGGCCGTCCGCGCGGCGCCCCTCGCAATGATCGGTGTCCGAGCAGACGAACATCCGCCGTCCGGCATCGTCGAGCAGCACCTCGTCGAGATAGACCCCTTCGGCCCCGCACAGCGCGCAAGGATGCGTGAATTCCTGCACCCGGAACGGATGGTCCTCGAAGTCGAGGCTGCGCACGCGCGTGTAGGGCGGCACCGCGTAGATCCGCCGCTCGCGCCCCGCGCCGAAGAGCTGAAGGGCGGGGCAATCGTCCATCTTGGGGTTGTCGAATTTCGGCGTCGGCGACGGGTCCATCACGTAGCGGCCCGCCACCTCCACCGGGTAGGCGTAGGTGGTGGCGATGTGGCCGTGGCGGCTGATGTCCTCGTAGAGCTTCACGTGCATGGCGCCGTATTCGGCGAGCGCGTGGAGCTGGCGCGTCTCGGTCTCGCGCGGTTCGAGGTAGCGCAGGGGCTCGGGGATCGGCACCTGATAGACCAGGGTCTGGCCCTCGGTGAGGGGGGTCTCGGGGATGCGGTGGCGGGTCTGGATCACCGTCGCCTCCGCGGTGCGGGTGGTGGTGGCGACCCCGGAGGTCCTGGCGAAGAAACGGCGGATCGAGACCGCGTTGGTGGTATCGTCGGCGCCCTGGTCGATGACCTTGAGCACGTCCGAGCGCCCCAGGATCGCGGCTGTGACCTGCACGCCGCCCGTGCCCCAGCCATAGGGCATCGGCATCTCGCGGGAGGCGAAGGGCACCTGATAGCCCGGCACCGCGATCCCCTTGAGGATCGCCCGGCGGATCATCCGCTTCGTGCCCTCGTCGAGATAGGCGAAGTTGTAGCCGGATTGCTGCGCGAATGTCCGCTCTGCATCCCCTCGCCCCGCTTGCGGGGAGAGGGTTTCGCCGACCTCGTCGTCGGCGAAACGAGGCGGCAGCCGAGGGTAAGGGGGCGGTGACGGAGGAGTCTCATTCGGACGAGCCCCCTCACCCTCGCCCTGCGGGCTCGCCGCGTCGACGACGAGGTCGCCGCGGCCCTCTCCCCGCGCGCGGGGAGAGGGGAAGGTGTGTGTCGCGCTCATTCCGCGGCCTCCTGCATCTCGACGGCGTCGGACTTCTGCTCGAACTCGGTGCGTAGCCGGCGAACCAGCTCCAGCTCGGCTTGGAAGTCGACGTAATGGGGCAGCTTCAGGTGCTCGACGAAGCCGGTTGCCTGGAGGCTGTCGCAATGGGCGAGCACGAATTCCTGGTCCTGGGCCGGGCTCGTCACCGGCTCGCCGAGTTCTTCCGCCCGGAGCGCCCGGTCGACCAGCGCCATCGCCATGGCCTTGCGCTCGCTCTGCCCGAAGCTCAGCCCGTAGCCCCGGGTGAACTGGGGCGGCGCAGCGCCCGAGCCCTTGAACTGGTTGACCATCTGACACTCGGTGAGCCGCACCCGGCCGAGCGGCACCGCGAAGCCCAGCTCCTCGGGCACGAACTCCAACGCGACCTCCCCGACCCGGATCTCGCCGACGAACGGGTGGGTGCGGCCGTAGCCGCGCTGGGTCGAGTAGCCGAGGCCGAGCACGAAACCCTCGTCGCCCCGGGCGAGGGCCTGGAGGCGCAGGGCCCGGTCGGCGGGGTAATTCACCGGCTCCCGGGTGAGGTCGCCGACCGGAGCGCCGTCATCCGCCGGCGAGGCCTCGATCAGCCCGTCCTGGGCGAGCAGGTCGGTGACCCGCGGGCAGGTCGCGGCATCGGCGCGGGGCTCGGCCTCGGCGGCGGGCTCGATCTCGGCTTCGGCGGCGAGCGCGAAATCGATCAGCCGGTGGGTGTAGTCGAAGGTCGGCCCGAGCACCTGCCCGCCCGGCAGGTCCTTGAAGGTCGCCGAGACCCGGCGGGCCACCGCCATGGCGCCGGTCTCGAGCGGCACGGAGGCGCCGAAGCGCGGGAGCGTCGTCCGGTAGGCGCGGACGAGGAACACCGCCTCGACCACATCGCCCCGGGCCTGCTTGAGGGCGAGCGCCGCGAGGTCGGGGTCGTAGAGCGAGCCCTCGGTCATCACCCGATCGACCAGCAGCGCCATCTGCTCGCGGATCTGCGCCACGGACAGTTCCGGCACGGACGTGTCGCCCCGGCGCACCTCCGCGAGGAGCCGGTGGGCGTTGTCGATGGCGGCCTCGCCGCCCTTCACGGCCACGTACATCGGTCAGGCCTCCGTGACGACGGTGGAGCGCGGCAGCCCGGCGACGCGGCCGGGGGCGGTCAGGATCAGGTCGACGCCGAGGGGAAAGCCCGCGCGGTTCTCGGCGCGCTGGGCGACGAAGTCCTCCGGCAGCGGCGACAGCGCGACGCGCGTAGTGCCGCGGATGCCGGGCCCGGTGAGGCTCAGCTCCTCCCCTGCGGTGATCGTTTCCAGGGCGAACACCAGGGTGGTGGAGGTGTCGGGATAGGCCGGCGTACCGGCGGCGAAGGCGCCGAGCGGCGGGCAGCGGGCCGGATCGCTGATCAGCGCGAAGGCGGCCTCGGCCGGATCCTCCGTGAGGGGGGCGCCGGTGTGAAAGCGCAGGTAGGTCGCGACCGCGGGCGACGCCGCGAGCCCGGCATCGAGCCAGACCGGCGTGTCGGCGTCGGTCAGGGTGAGCGCGACGGCGGCGAGTTCCGGCGTCAGCGGCGCGGGCGGGGTCAGGTCCGGGGTGAGCGGCCGGGGCAGTCCCGGCCGGGCGAGGGCATCCATCACGGCGCGGAAGGTCGCCTGCGCGTCGTGAACGGGATCGGCGAAACCGGGTGCGAGCATGCTCAATCCTCCCCGCGGGCGACGGTCAGGAACTCGACGCGGGTGGCGGCGGTCCGCCGCGCCGCCTGTTGACGCTCGGCCTCAGCCCGGGCGGCCGCCTCCGCCAGGGCCGCATCGACGCGGGCGCGCTGCGCCGGGTCCTGCCAGAGCGCGTCGAGGATCGCGGCGAGGCGCGCCTTCGGTCGGTCGCGGCCGAGGTGGTAGGCGAAGCCGGTGGACCCGTCCGCCAGACGGATCGCCGCCCGGGTGACGCTGACCTCGCCGAGATTGAACGGGCGCCCGTCGCCGCCGATCCGGCCGGTGGCCATCACGAGGCCGGTCTCCGGCGGGCGCAGGTCTTCGGCGGCCGGGACATCGAGGCGCGCCAGGGCGGCTTCGAGTTCGCTCCGGCTCGCATCGGCACAGAGCGCCATCACGGCCTGCCGGGCCGCGATTCCGGGACCGGGCTCAGGTCCTACCGGGTTCGGGGTCATCGCGAATCCCTCCGTCGCGTCGTTGTATAGATCCATAGACAACTGGCGCCCGCCGGACAAATGAAGTTTGGATGACAGGATGGATGCAGAGGCACAGGCGCCCGGCCTCGTCCGGGGCGAAGGGCTGACGGCGTGGCGGCAGATCGCCGACACGCTGACGGCCGACATCGCGGCGGGGCGGTACGCGCCCGGCCAGCAATTGCCGACCGAGGCGGCGCTCGCGGCGCGCTTCGCGGTGAACCGGCACACGGTGCGCCGGGCGCTCGCGGCGCTCGCCGAGGGCGGCCTCGTGCGCGCGAGCCAGGGCCGCGGCACCTTCGTGGAGGAGGCGCCCCTCGCCTACCCGATCGGGCCGCGCACCCGATTCTCGGAGATCGTCGCCGGGGCCGGGCGGGAGGCCTGGGGCGATCTCATCGCGTCGGCCACCGTCGCGGCCGCGCCCGAGCCGGCGGCGGCACTGGCCATCGCCCCCGGCGCGCCGGTGCTGGAACTGCTGACCGTCCACCGGGCGGACGACGCGCCGCTCTCCACTGCGCTGACCTGGCTGCCGCTGCCGCGCTTTGCCGGCTTCGCCGAGGCCTATGCCGCGCGCGGCTCGATCACCCGGGCGCTCGCGGCCTGCGGCGTCCACGATTACACCCGGCTCTCGACGCGTATCCGCGCCCGCCCGGCCGACGCCCAGGAGGCGGGGCGCCTCGACATCGCGCCCGGCCGCGTGGTTCTGGTTGTGTCGAGCGTCAATATCGACCCCGCAGGCGTGCCGATCCAGGCGAACCGCACCCTGTTCGCCGCCGACCGGGTGGAACTGGTGATCGGCAGCTGAAGCTGGATGACGGGTTCCCAAAGGGACGCGTCCCTTTGGTGGGGTGTCGGGGTAAAACCCCGACGAACGGCTCCATCACCCCCTTGAAGGAGGTGATGGAGCCGTACAGCAGGGCTCTGCCCTGCACCCGCCAAAGGACTCGTCCTTTGGAAACCATGACCGGCTCAGCGGGCCGCCGGCCCGATCAGCGTCCGGCGCAGCCGGGTCGAGACCCAGTCGATCGCCGCCACGGTGACGAGGATCATCAGCACCAGGAAGGCGACCTGCTTCAGTTCCAGCACGCGGATCAGCTCCGTCAGGTACTGGCCGATGCCGCCCGCGCCGACGATGCCGATGATCGTGGCCGAGCGGGTGTTCGATTCGAAGAAGTACAGCACCTGGCTCGCCAGCACCGGCAGCACCCCCGGGATCAGGCCGAAGCGGATCCGGTGCAGGCTGGAGCCCCCCGAGGCGACGACGCCCTCGCCGGGCCGCCGGTCGCAGGTCTCGATCGCCTCCGAGAACAGCTTGCCGAGCGCTCCGAAATCCGAGCACGCGATGGCGAGCGCCCCCGCGAAGGGGCCGAGGCCCACCACGTTGATCCAGATCAGCGCCCAGATCAGCACGTCGACCGAGCGCATCACGTCGAGGCCGCGGCGGACGGCGAAATGCGCGAACGGGTTGGACACGACGTTGCGCGCCGCCAGGAACGCCACCGGGAAGGCCAGGATCGCCGCCGCCAGCGTGCCGAGGAACGCGATGCCCAGCGTCTCGCCGAGGGCGTGCAGGAAGGTCCAGAACTGGCCCTCCGGCGAAGGCGGCAGCATCAGCATCGCGAAGGAGCCGAGCCGCCCGAGCCCGTTGAGGATGCGCGTCGCGGAAACGTCGAGGCGCCAGCATGCAAGGGCGGCGAGACCGGTTACGGCACCGAGCGCCAGGACGAACCGCGCCCGTGCGGCCCGATCCGCGCGGAACTGCGCCGGGTAGCGGCCGCGCAGGCGCGCGAGATTGTCCCGCGCCTCCGCCCGCAGGGCTCCGGTACGGGCCGCGCTCATCGGGCGCTCTCCGGGCCGATCAACCGGTTGCGGACCTGCTCGGTGGCGAGGTCGATGCAGAACACCGTCAGGATGATCAGCCCGAGGATCGCGCTGACATCCGCGTAGTAGAAGTTGCGGATCGCGCCCAGGAACTCCTGGCCGATGCCGCCCGCGCCGACGAAGCCCAGAACGGCCGCCCCGCGCACGTTGATCTCGAATCGCAGCAGCCCGTAGGAGGCGAAGTTCGACAGCACCTGCGGCAGCACCGCGAAGCGCACGGTCTGGATCCAGGTGGCGCCCGAGGCCGACAGGCCCTCGACCGGGCGCATGTCGATGTTCTCGACCACCTCGGAAAACAGCTTGCCCAGCGCCCCCGTGGTGTGGATCGCGATGGCCAGCACCCCGACCATCGGGCCGAGGCCGAAGGCGATCACGAAGATCAGCGCGAACACGATGTCCGGAACGGTGCGGCACACTTCCAGGCCGCGCTTGGTCAGGAGGCGCAGCAGGCGCGACCGCACGAGGTTGGCGGAGGCGGCGAAGCTGAGGGCGAAGCCCGCGATCCCGCCGAGCAACGTGCCGAGATAGGCCATCAGCACGGTCTCGCTCAGCAGCGCCAGCCAGCCGGGCAGGCCCCAGTACCAGGCGCGCACGTCCGCGATCGGATGTTCGAAGCCGACCGGCGGCAGGATCTGCCCGAGATAGGCGGTGAACTTGCCGATGTTCTCGGCGAAGGTCAGCGGCCGCACCTCGGCGGCCAGCCCGGCGAGGAGCGCCAGGGCCGCCACGACGGCGAGGCCCGCCAGGGTGCGGCGGCGCGCGGAAGCGGTCGCCGCCGCGTAGAGGCCGGAGAGGGCGGCTTCCCGCTCCGGCGGCAGCTTGGTCAGGCTATGCAAGGCCGATGCGTCCGGATCAGGACTTCTTGCGCTGCTCGTCGTTGAACCGCAGCATGTCGATGACCGGCTGGTAGTCCTGGATCGTCGCCGGGATGATGCCGAGATCCTTGCCGTCCGACAGCCGGTCGAAGGCCGCCTTGTCGGCGGTCGGCAGGGCGAGGAGCGCGTCGCGGATCCTGGCCTTCAGATCGTCCGGAAGGCTGGTCAGCACGGCGTAGGCATCCCCCGGCAGGAGATCGGACTTGAACACGATCCGGAAGTCGTCCTTCGTCATCGGGCGGCCCTGGGCATCCTTGACGATGCCCTTGGTCAGCATGCGCGCGAGATTGTTGTCGGCCTCGGAATTCCAGAAGTTCGCCGCCGCGTTGGCGGTGCCCTGGGTCAGGGCCAGCACGGCGTTCTCGTGGCTCCCGGCGTAGAAGACCTTGCCGAAGAACTTGTCGACATCGTAGCCGGCCCGCCGCAGGAAGAAGCGCGGCGCCTGATTGCCCGAGGTGGAGTTCGGATCGACCAGGGCGAGGTTCTTGTCCTTGAGATCCGCGACCGTCTTGTACGGGCTGGACGCCAGCACGTAGACCACGGAATAGTAGCCCGAGATGCCGGTCTCGTGCTTCGGGCTCGCCACCGGCTCGATCTTCACGCCGGTCATGACGGCGCGGGAGAGCGAGGCGGCGCCGTAATACCCGATCTGGATATTGCCGGCGCGCTGGCCCTCGATCACCGCGGCGTAGTCGCTCGCCACCCGCAGCTTCACCGGTACGCCGAGCGCGTGGCCCAGGTAATTCGCCAGCGGCGTGTAGCGCTCGACGGTGCCGCTGGCGTTCTCCACCGGGATGACCGCCAGCGTCAGCTCGGGATACTTGGCCTTCCAGTCCTGGGCGGCGGCCGGCAGGCCGAGCAGGGCGAGGGCCGCCGCGGCGGCGGCGAGGGTGCGTCGGGTGATCATCGTGCGGTCCTTCGGCGTTCGTGCAGGCTTCGGCCGCCCTGCGGGTCGGCCGGGCGCTTCCCCGATCCGTTGTTCGTGTTGGGGCCGGAGCCCGATTCAGGCGCCGAGCACGGCCTCGCGGACCGGACGTGCCGGCACGGAGCCGGGCCAGCCCGGCAGCGCCGCCCGCTGCTCGGCCTCGCGCTGGGCCGAATCGTCCAGCACCTCGCCCGCCTCCAGCCCGTAGAGCCGGCGGGCGACGTCCTCGGTGAGGTCGAACGGGCCGCCCTCGAACACCACGCGACCGGCCGCGAGGCCGACGAGGCGGTCGCAATAGGCGCGGGCGAGGTCGAGGGAATGCAGGTTGCACAGCACCGTGATGCCGTAGCGCCGGTTCACCTCGGCGAGCGCATCCATCACGAGGCGCGTGTTGCGCGGGTCCAGGGAGGCCACCGGCTCGTCGGCCAGCAGGATCTCGGGCTCCTGCACCAGGGCGCGGGCGATCGCCACCCGCTGCTGCTGGCCGCCCGACAGGCCGTCGGCCCGCTGACCGGCGAACTCGCCCATGTCGAAGCTCTCCAGGGCGGCGAGCGCCATCGCCCGGTCCTCGTCGGACCACAGGCGCAGCAGGGCCCGGTGGCTCGGCACGTGGCTCAAGCGCCCCATCAGCACGTTGGTCATCACGTCGAGGCGGCCGACGAGGTTGAACTGCTGGAAGATCATGGCGCAGCGGGTGCGCCATTCGCGCAGGGCGCGGCCCCGCAGGGCCGTGACGTCCCGCCCATCGTGCAGGATGCGGCCCGAACTCGGATCCGCCAGCCGGTTGATGAGCCGCAGGAGCGTCGACTTGCCGGCGCCGGACCGTCCGATCACGCCGACGAAGCTGCCGGGCTCGATCGCGAGGCAGACACCATCCACGGCACGCCGGTCGCCGTACTGGCGCGTGAGATCCTCGATGACGAGCATGAATCCATCCGCTGCGGAAGGACGGCACGTAAACGCCCGTTCCACGACGATTGGATGACGAATACGATCCAATGTTGTTTGCCGGCGCAGCTTATTCTGTCGATGGCAACCTCAGGATTCGAATTTTTCGAGGAATGCTTCGATGGCGAGCGCGCGGAAGTCCGGCAGGGCCCGGCGCAGGCGCTCATGATCCCAGTCCCACCACGCGAGGCGCTCCAGCCGCGCGGCGACCGCCTCGGGAAAGCGGCGCCGGACAGGCCGGGCGGGATTGCCGACGACGATCGTGTAGGGTTCGACATCGCGGGTGACGATCGCGCCGGCCCCGACCACCGCGCCGGTGCCGACAGTCCGGCCGGGCAGGACCACCACGCCGTGGCCGATCCAGACATCGTGGCCGATCGTGACCGGGCTCGCCCGGCGCCGGTCGAAGAAGGCCGGCTCGTCCGCCTCCTCGGGCCAGTAGGCGTGCGCCCGGTAGGTGAAGTGGGCCTGGGAGGCGCGCTCCATCGGGTGATTGCCGGGGTTGATCCGCACGCTCGCGGCGATCGAGCAGAACTTGCCGATCGTCGTGTAGATCACCTCGCCGTCCTGGCCGATGTAGGAATAGTCGTCCAGCACCGTCTCGGTCAGGCGGGTGCGGGCGCCGATCTCGGTGTAGCGGCCGAGGCGGCAGGCTTCGACCCGGGCGCTGGGATCGATCGCGGGTTCGAGGCCGAGGCGCGGGGAGACCTTGGGAATCTCAGCCATGGGGCTCACCGAAGGGCAGGCGCGCCAGCAGCCGGAACGGCCCGCCCGCATCCTGGGTCAGGAGGCAGATCGCATCGATCGTCACGGGCTCCGGGCCCGAGGCGGCGTAGGCCTCGGCGAGGCGGCGGTGCCAGCTGTCGCGATCGGGCTCCGGGAGCGCATCGGTCAGGGTCATGTGAAACCGGAAGGCCTCGAAGACGTGCGGATAGCCCCAGCGCTCGAGCAGGGCGCGGCCGCGCGGATCCAGGCGCTCGGGGCGGCGCTTGGCGCGCTCGGCCTCGGTGAGCGGCGCCCGCAGGGCATCGAGGGCCGCGACGCATTCGGCCGCGAGCAGGCTTAGTTCCGGCGGCGGCACTTCCGGCACAAGGGCGAGGAACCGCCCGAGCGCCGCGATCCGCAGCGGCCCGACCACCACCGGCGGGTGCGCGGCCGCGAGACCGCGGGCGGCGACGACGAGATCGGCCTCCGTGGCGCCCGGCGCGAGGCGCAGCGGCGCTTTGAGCGTCGCGTGGAAACCGTAGACCCGGGCGCCCGTGTTGATGGCGGCGAGGTCGCCCAGCCCCTCCGGATGTGCGATCGCACCCCCGGAGACAGGGTCGTACCCGAGCACGCTCCGGCCGAAGGCCTCCAGGCGGGAGCCCGGGGCGGGCAACCAGTACAGGGCGTAGCGGCGCGTCACGTCTTCACCTCCGGGGCACCGGCGCCCGCGATCAGGCCGTCGGCGCGTAGGTCCGGTCGACGGCGGTCCGGCGCGGGCGGACATCCATGGCGTTGCCGCGCCACACGATGGCGCTCTGCACCCAGGCGCCCAGCCAGATCGCCGGGATCAGCGCATCCCGCACCAGGAAGGCCGCCAGCATGCGGGGCGAGCGCTGCCAGCCCGCGCGAATCGCGAGCCAGACCTCGGCGGCATAACACAGGGTCGCGAGGCAAGCAGCGCCGACGAGGCCGAGGAGGCTCCCGGCCCAGAGCGCCACCAGCACCGCCGGCAGCAGGACGCCGCTGCCGATCTCGGGGGCGAAGAACAGCGGGAAGGTCACCCGCCGCAGCCGGGCCCAGCGCAGCTGCCGCGCCCAGACCTCCCGGAAGCCGCGCGGCCCCAGCGGCTGCTCGAACGGGCTCGCCACGAGGTGGACGCGCTTGCCGGCGGCCCGGACCAGCTTGGTGGCGGCCGCGTCCTCGGCGATCTCGGCGGCGAGCGCCTGGAGCCCGCCCTGCGCCTCCAGGAACGGCTTGTGCCAGAGCATGCTCTTGCCCTGCGCGAAACCCAGGCCGAACGCCTCGGCGGCGTATTGCCAGCGCGCCTGCAGGGTGTTGAGGAAGGCGCATTCCACCTCGGCCATGAAGCTGCCCGGGCGGGCACCGGCGGGGGTCGAACAGACGAGGCCGGTCTCCTCCCGCCACGCCGCCTGGAGGCGCTGGAGATAGTCCGGCGGCATGGCCACGTTGGAGTCGGCCAGCACCACCCATTCATGGGCAGCGGCACGCCATCCGCGCAGGCAGTTGTTCAGCTTCGGATTATCGCTGATGCGCTCGTCGCCGAGGATCAGCCGGGCCGGAACCTGGGGATGGGCGGCGATCAGGCGCTCGACCAGCGGCACGATCGGATCGGCCGCATCGGCCACGCAGAAGATCAGCTCGTAGGCGGGATAGTCGAGGCGGAAGCTCCGGGTGAGCATCTCCTCGCTGTAGGCTTCCAGGCCGTGGAGCGGGCGGACCAGGGAGACGGGCGCCCCGGCCGGAAACCGCGACGGCCCGTGGATCTTGCCGAGGCGCCGGGCCGCGATGGCGATGCTGCCGATCTGGACCAGGGACAGGAGCACGCCGAGGGAGAGGGCCGTCACCGTGGCGTCAATCATGCGGATCCCCGTTCGGCGTCCTGAGCGGCCCGGTCGCTAGCGGCCGGACCGCGTCAGTCGTGTGACACTCGCGGGGTGAGGCCGGAAATCGTCGGCCCGCGGCGCCCCGAAGCCTGTGCGCCCCGGGATCCTGGGTTTCCAAAGGGCGTCAGCCCTTTGGCGGGCTCTCAGGGCGGAGCCCTGAGATTCTGACCAGGGCTCTGCCCTGGATCCGCGAAAGGTCTCGACCCAGCCCTTTTAAGGTGTTTGCGGAAGCAACGAGACAGGGGCCAAGCGCACTCTCCTCCCCCTTGTGGGGAGGAGTTGGAGGTGGGGGTGGTGCAGACGGCACCGCTGCGCCTCATCCTGCACCACCCCCACCCCTGGCCCCTCCCCACAAGGGGGAGGGGAAAAGGCGGTGCTCTTTCAGGATGTTAGAGCCACGACTTGCGATTTTCGCAGCTAGCCCAAACACCTTAAAAGGGCTGGATCTGCGACCTTTCGCGGGTGCAGGGCAGAGCCCTGCGCGATGAAGTCGGGGCTCCGCCCCGACACCCCGCCAAAGGGCGCAGACCTTTGGGAACCCGATCGATCGAGGAAACCCATGATCGCGCTGGCTATCGTCAGCGCAACTCCGCGCGTGTCCAGGCAGCGCCCGGCTCCTCCCGAAAAATCGTTGGCTCGGCGGTGACCGAAAAATTCACCGACCGCGCGATGAAGCAGAAGGCGTGGGCCTCGTGGTGAAGCGCCATGGCCCGCGCCACGTCCGACCCGGCCGCGATCGTCACCCGGGGCCGCAGGGTGACGGCGGTGAACTGGCCGGCGCCACCCGGCTCCTCGGTCATGCGGCCCTCGGCGGCGTCCTCATAGGCTGTGACCACGATGCCGGCCTGCGCGCACAGGCCGAGATACCAGAGCTTGTGACAGGCCGCGAGCGAGGCCACCAGCAGCTCCTCGGGGTTCCAGCACGCGGGATCGCCCCGGAATGCCGGGTCGGACGAGCCCGCGATCGGCGGCTTGCCCGGTGCCGACACGGTGTGGGCGCGGTCATAGCCGCGATAGCTGCTGGTTCCCGTGCCGGTGTTGCCCGTCCAGGTCACCGTGACGGCGTAGCTGTGCTGCTTGTCGGCCATCGATGACCCCGGCGCTTCAACACGGATTGTCGTTCACAATCACGCAACCATATACCGCATCGAAATGGCGAGGCGGTTGAAGAGGTTGATCAAGCCGATCAGGATCGTCAGATCGACGGTCGCCTTCTCATCGAAATGCTGCCGCAGCCGCTCGTACGCGGCATCGTCCGCCCCCGCTTGGTCGATACGCGTCACGCTCTCCGTCCAGGCCAGGGCAGCCTTTTCGGCGGAAGTGAACAGGTCCGTTTCCCGCCAGCCGGCCAGGACGTCCAGGCGCCTCTGATCTTCGCCGAGCTTTCGAGCGGCCTGGATGTGCATGTCGAGGCAGAAGCCGCAGCCATTGATCTGAGACGCGCGGATCTTCACAAGTTCCATCAGCTTCGGATCGAGTTCCGACCGGCGAATCAGGCTGTCCACTTGGATGACCGCCCTGTAGAGGTCCGGCGAGGTTTTCTGGGGCGCTAGGCGCTTGGCCGACATTGGCGATTCCACAGTCAGGCTGCATCCCAAGAGGATAGCATTTTTTCCCAGGGCGCCATGATCCTGACGAAGCCCTGCGCAACGCTCCGGCGCTGAGTTCGGGATCCGCAGCGAAAACAGGAAGGTCCGATCCGATGGCGCGCCGCTTCGTCACCCTCGACGTGTTCACCGAGCACCGGCTCACCGGCAACCCGCTCGCCGTGGTGCTCGATTCGGACGGCCTCGACACGGCCGCCATGCAGGCCATCGCGCGGGAGTTCAACCTGTCCGAGACGGTGTTCGTGCTGCCGCCCGCCGAGTCCCGCCACCGGGCGCGCCTGCGCATCTTCACCCCCGGCCGGGAGCTGCCCTTCGCGGGCCACCCGACGGTGGGCACAGCGGTGCTGCTGGCCCTGCAGGAGCCCACCCGGGGCGATGCCCGCGCCTTCGGCCTGGAGGAGGAGATCGGGATCGTGCCCTGCGTGGTCGAGACCCTGGATGACGGCACGGGCGGCCGGGCGCGGTTCCGGCTGCCGGTCCTGCCGGACTACCTTGGCCCCGGGCCCGAACCCGAGATCCTGACGCCGCTCCTTGGTCTTCAACCCGGCGATATCGGCACCGGCCGGCACGCGCCGAGCCGCCACGGGGTCGGCCCCCGCTTCACCTGCGTGCCGATCGCCTCCGTTGCGGCCCTCGACGCCGCCCGGCCGGCCCAGGCGCCGGAGGCGGGGGACGGGCTCTACCTCTACACGCCCGATCCCGAGGGAACGGGCCAGAGCTGGCGCGTGCGGATGTTCGCGCCGGATCTCGGCGTTCCGGAGGATCCGGCCACCGGCGCGGCGGCTTCCGCCTTCGCGGGGGTGCTGATGCAGTTCGAGACCCTGGGCGAGGGCACCCACGACGTGACGATCCGCCAGGGCCAGGTCATGGGCCGGCCGAGCACGATCGCGCTCCAGCTCACCGTCGAGGCGGGTGCCCTGCAGGGCGTGGAAATCGGCGGCGCGGCCGTGATCGTGGCGGACGGCACCCTGCATGTCTGAGGGGTTCCGCAGCACGAAGCTGGCCGACGTGACGGCGCGGTTCGTCGATCACGACTGGGCGTTTCCGCGGGTGCATGCCGAGGCCATCGCGGCGCATTGGCGGGACCGGATCGCCCGCAGCCCCGGCATGTTCGACGGTACCGTCCTGCTGTGCTGCGCCCACGACGTCGTGGACGGGATCGCCCGGCTCGACCTGTTCGCGACGCGCTATTCCACCTTCACCTACTACCGGCACATCCGGCACGCCGATCCGCAGATCCGCAACGCCTTCGCGGCGATCGTCCCCTGGACGGCGGACGGCGCGGTCCTGCTCGGCCAGATGGGCGCCCACACGGCCAATGCCGGCCAGCTCTACTTCCCCTGCGGCACCCCGGACCCGGACGACGTGCGCGGCGACAGCGTCGATCTCACCGGCAGCGCCGCCCGGGAACTCGCCGAGGAGACCGGCCTCGCGCTGCCCGCGGAGGCCGACACGGAATGGGTCATGCTCGAGGGCGAGAACCAGCTCGCCTTCCTGCGCCCCGTGCGCTTCCCGGAGCCGGCCGCAATGATCGAGGCGCGCATCGCGGACCACCTCCGGCGCGAGGCCGAGCCGGAACTCGCCGGGATGCACAGCGTGCGCAGCGCCGCGGAGATCGACCCGGCCCGGATGCCGGGCTTCGTCCGGGCCTATCTGGCGGAGGCGTTTTCGCGCGGGGCCTGACGCGCATCCGCGCCCCACGCCCGGCCGAAGGAGCCCGTCTTCTCGCGGGGCTCAGCGCGGCAGGATATTCTTGCCCGATGCGACGGCAATACAGACCTTCATTTCATTGACCGCCCCCGACACAAGCAGAAGGATCGGACATCCCCCGAAAAGGCCCGCGCGCTGCGAGCCCGACACAATGGCCGGTCCCATGCGCATCCGATCCCATGCCCGTCTCGCCAGCTTCGGATTCGCGGCGTGCCTGCTCGCCGCCGTGACGCTGGCCTCGGCCGCCGCGTTCGCGGCCGAGGCGGTGGTTCTGCGCGTCGGCGACCAGAAGGGCGGCAACCGCGCGCTCCTGGAGATCGCCGGCCTCGCCAAGGATCTGCCCTACCGGATCGAATGGTCGGAATTCCCCGCCGCGGCGCCGATCCTGGAGGCGCTGAACGCCGGCGCCCTCGATGTCGGCTATACCGGCGATCTCTCCTTCCTCACGGCCTACGCGGCCGGCGCGCCGATCAAGGCGATCGGCGGGACCCGGTCGGACGCGCGGACGCAGGCGATCCTGGTCCGGGAGGACTCGCCGATCCGGTCGGCCGCCGATCTCAAGGGGAAGCGGCTCGCCGGCACCCGCGGCGGCTGGGGCCAGTTCCTGATCAGCGCGACCCTGGAGAAGGCGGGGATCAAGCCGGAGGACGCCACCTTCGCGCCGCTCAATCCCGTCGACGCCAAGGTGGCGCTGATGGCCGGCTCGGTCGATGCCTGGGCGGTCTGGGAGCCCTACGTCTCGTTCGCGACGCTCAAGGACAGGGCGCGCCCGATCGCCGACGGCACGGGCCTGACCCCGACCATCACCTTCATCGTGGCATCCGACAGCGCCATCGCCACCAAGCGGGCGGCGGTGCAGGATCTCCTGGACCGCCTGAACAGGGCGCGGCTCTGGTCGCTCGACCACATCGCCGCATACGCCCGGACCACGGCCGGCCTGACCAGGCTGCCGGAGGACGTCCTGTTCTCGGCCTACACGGCGCAGCGGACGAGCCCGATCGTGATCGACGCGGCCGTCGTGCAGGAGGTTCAGGAGGCCTCCGACCGGGCGACGCGCTACGGCATTCTGTCGAAGCGGCTCGATGTCGGCCCGGCGCTCGACCGGAGCTTTACGGCCGCGGCGTCGAACTGAAGCGGCGCGCTCAGGTACGGCCAGACGCCCTCTGCCAGCGGCGCGGCCCGGAGGATGACGTTTGGCGCCCGGTTGTCGGCACGGCACCTTTCCGAGCGGACGTGCTGATCGTCGCCTGACCCAATGTCGGCCTCCAGCGGGCAGAGGCAACAGACTGAACAGCCCCCATCCGCATCCTGAGCAAATTTTACCGCTCCCGGGGAGCTTCGCCGTGGCCGGCACGTTCACCCGGTACATCCCCCGACGCGGCGCCGGCCGGCGGGCGGAATCCCGGAGTGTCCATGTCCGATTCCCGACGTCCCTCGTCGCAGTCCCGCTCGCGCATCGAGGAAGGCCAACCCTATCCGCTCGGCGCCACCTGGGACGGGCTCGGGGTCAATTTCGCGCTGTTCTCGGCCCACGCCACCAAGGTCGAGCTCTGCCTGTTCGACGACCAGGGCGAGCGGGAGATCGAGCGGATCGAGCTGCCCGAGTATACGGACGAGATCTGGCACGGCTACCTGCCCGACGCACGCCCCGGCACGATCTACGGCTACCGGGTCCACGGCCCCTACGAGCCGAAGGCCGGCCACCGGTTCAACCATAACAAGCTCTTGATCGACCCCTACGCCAAGGGGCTCGTCGGCTCGATCACCTGGAACCCGGCCCTGTTCGGCTACCAGATGGAATCGGGCGACGACCTGACCTTCGACGAGCGGGACAGCGCCCCCTACACCCGCCGCTCGCGGGTGATCGACCCGGCCTTCACCTGGGGGCGGCACCAGAAGCCGCACGTCCCGTGGGAGAAGACCATCTTCTACGAGACCCACGTCAAGGGCATGACCAAGCTCGACCCACGTGTGCCGGAGAAGCTGCGCGGCACCTATGCCGGCCTCGGCACCCGGGACGTGCTCGACTACATCAAGAGCCTCGGCGTCACCTCGGTGGAGCTGCTGCCGGTCCATTCCTTCGTGCAGGACGATTACCTCGAACAGAAGGGCCTGGTGAATTACTGGGGCTACAACACGATCTCGTTCTTCACGCCCGCCCGGCGCTACGCCGCGGTGCCGGACTTCGCCTTCTCCGAATTCAAGGAGATGGTCTCGCGCTTCCACGGCGCCGGCCTCGAGGTGATCCTCGACGTTGTCTACAACCACACCGCCGAGGGCAACGAGAAGGGCCCGACCCTGTCGTTCAAGGGCGTCGACAACGCCTCCTACTACCGGCTGCTGCCCAACGAGCCGCGCTACTACATCAACGATACCGGCACCGGAAACACCTTCAACCTGTCGCATCCGCGGGTGCTGCAGCTGGTGACCGATTCCCTGCGCTACTGGGCGCAGGAGATGCAGGTCGACGGCTTCCGCTTCGACCTCGCCACGATCCTCGGCCGCGAGCCCTACGGGTTCGACGAGGGCGGCGGCTTCCTCGACACCTGCCGGCAGGATCCGGTGCTCAACAACGTCAAGCTCATCGCCGAGCCGTGGGATTGCGGCCCGGGCGGCTATCAGGTCGGCGGCTTCCCGCCCGGCTGGGCCGAGTGGAACGACCGGTTCCGCGACGATGTCCGCGCCTACTGGAAGGGCGATGCCGGCCTCTTGCCCGATATGGCGGCGCGCATCGCCGGCTCGGCCGACAAGTTCAACAAGCGCGGGCGCAAGCCCTGGGCCTCGGTGAACTTCCTCACCGCCCATGACGGCTTCACTCTGCACGACACGGTCTCGTACAACGACAAGCACAACGAGGCGAACGGCGAGGGCAATCGCGACGGCCATTCGCACAACCTCTCGTACAATTACGGGGTCGAGGGCCCGACCGACGATCCGGAGATCCGGGCCACGCGCCTGCGCCAGATGCGCAACATGCTGGCGACCCTGTTCCTGTCCCGCGGCACGCCGATGCTGCTCGCCGGCGACGAGTTCGCCCGCACGCAGCAGGGCAACAACAACGCCTATTGCCAGGACAACGAGGTCTCCTGGCTCGACTGGGGGGCGATCGGCGCCGAGGAGCGGGACCTCGCCGAATTCACGCAGCGCCTCGTCATCCTGCGCAACGCCCTGCCGATCCTGAGCCGCGGGCGGTTCCTGACCGGCCAGTACGACGAGGAGTTCGGCGTCAAGGACGTGACGTGGCTGCGCCCGGACGGCAGCGAGATGGCGAGCGAGAACTGGTCGGACGGGGAGGCCCGGGCCTTCGCGGTCCAGCTCGACGGGCGCGCCCAGGCGACGGGGCTTCACCGTCGCGGCGGCGACGCGACCCTGCTGATCATGTTCAACGCCTACCACGACCTCGTGACGTTCACGCTGCCGGAATCGGTCGGCGGCGTGGCCTGGACGCGCCTCCTCGACACGAACCTGCCCGACAGTCAGGACGTGGAGAGCTTCCCGTTCGGCAATGGCTACGATGTCACCGGCCGCTCACTCCTGATGTTCGTGCTGAAGCCCGAGGACAGCCCCGGCGACGGCGACAATGCCATGGAGCGCTCGTACCAGCACGTGATGCAGGCCTTCGAGCGGGCGAATGTCGAGACCGTCCGCTTCCACCTCAACGCGGAGGGTTGAGGGACTCGGGCCGGGCGGTTTTCATACTGCCCGGCTCTGATGCCTTGCGCCCGGCGGCGCACCCGGCTAACAGCACGGCACCGCGCGGCCCTGGCTGCGCCCGGCGCCCGCCTGCGCCCGGGCGCCCGGTCCGCGGACGGAGGGGTGGCCGAGTGGTTGAAGGCGCACGCCTGGAAAGTGTGTATACCGGAAACGGTATCGCGGGTTCGAATCCCGCTCCCTCCGCCATCTGACCCGCAAGCTGTCAGTTCCTCGGGATCAGCGGTCTCCGCCGTCATGCTGCAGACAGAGCAACGGACGCGCCGCGCGCTTCGGAGGCGCAAGCGCTGGGTTCTGGCGGAGATGCTTCCTGCGGACCGGGCAGGATGCGTTGGTCGACGTGCTCATCCGCATGTCGACTGATTCCGGCGCGGCGATCGGCGCCGTCGAGTTCAACAAAGGATGCGTGTAAGGCGGCCGCGGTAGCTTCAGGTTGCCGCCTCACGCTGACCAACACGCCCGCCTCCCGTGTCTCCCCTCGCTTACCAGGGCGGGCATGGATGACCTCCGTCCCCGCAGGATGTCCGGGCATACCGGCGCCACGATCGTTACAAAACGTTACACGCTAGGCTCGTGAAGGCTGGCATTGATCACGGGCCGACGGTTTTCGACCGCCAGCTCCCTCGGCCTACCCCTCGGCGGCCAGGGAGGGTCTGGTTGCTGAATTTCAAACCCAATGCGCGCTTCGCGACGTGGAGAACCGGCGGCCGCCCTGTCGGTAAGAGACGGTTAACCATACGAGCCTATCCCTCTTGCACCGGCCGAGGGCTGGCCTTCCACGCCCACGCGATCCTCCGCTCAACACGCGGGGGCGTGGAAGCCTCCGGCTCCCATGATCGCGCCGCAGGACGCCCGTGACGGGAGAGCCGCCCGCGCCCCGAAGCACCGATCGGTCCCCCTCACGCGACGTCCCTTCACAGGGTCTGGGCCTCGTTACGCGTCCCGCTGCCCGTCCAGGATGGCGCGGAACCGGAGCCGTTATGACCCTGCCCCCGCACGCGGATCGCGACGCCGGCCTTCACGCCGACCCTCAGACGATCGAATCGTCGACGACCCGGTAGGCGAAGAATTTGAACGGGTCCTCGACGACGCCGTCCTGCGCGTCCATGGCGTCCGCGCAGTGCTGGCTCTCGATCGGGGTCGAGGGCCGCTGCGTGAAGGTCGCCGTCGGCGCCTCCGCCTTGGCGGCCTCGATCCGCCGCTCGATCTCGCCAGCATGGGTCGAATGGCAGAGCATCCAGGGCTCGCCGTCCTTCTCGATCGTCACGTAGGCCATGCGCCGTCTCCTGCATTTCGGGTGGGACAACGCGGCAGGAGGCAATCTGGCAGCGGATGATCGCCGCGGTGACGACACAACCGCGCGCGCAGGGCGTTGGCTTCCTGCCGCGGCTCACGCTATCGAAAGGGCGCCGATGTTCGTTCCGCCCGAGAACCGATCCGTTCCGCCCCCGTGGGAGCCGCCGCGGCGACCGGATCCGGGAGCCAAGCGGCGGGAGAACGCCGCCATCACGCTCATCATCCTGATCTCGGTCCTGGCCCTGTTCGCGCCGATTGCGGGCGGCACGCTCGTCGGTGTGGTCGTCGCCCTGTTCGGATCCTGAACGGTCAATCCTGCCGATTCGGCAGCCAGCGCGCCATGAACCGGGCTGGCCGGCTGCCATAGGGTGGCGCTTCGACCGCGATCGCGTCGTCCGGCAGCAGCGACGCGATCAGCTGCAGCAGGTCGTCTCGTTCCCGGCCGCGGAACAGCACGAGGAACGCGCCGAGATCCAGCTGAACCTCCGGTCCGTCGTCGCTGGGGCGGTGCACCACATAGGGCTCGCCGGTTGTCAGATCTCGCGTCAGCGCATACCGCTCACCGCCCGCGCCGACGTGAAACTCCTTGGCGATCCGTGGCGCATGCTCAATCATGCCACTCTCAACACATACACGAAGACTGACCGTAAGCCTCGCACAGGGCCGACGCGCGTTCACTAACATGCGGCAGATCTGCCGCGCCGTAAGCAAAGGTGCTCCCGGTCGGCAGGGAGTCTCAATTCAAGATCCCTTGCGCGCACCGGATAGAGAGGCATCCGGACAGTGGTTTAACCTGTCGACAGCGCGCACGCCCCGGAACAACGCATCTCCACAACCGTAATCGTCGCGGTGCGGAAACCCGCGGAGGCCGTCATGATGTCGCTGGGCGTATTCTGCGTCGTCGCCGGCACCAGCATGGCGGCCGGGTCCCTGTGGTCCCCGCGCTACCGTGCCATCCTCGAGGTAATGGGCGGGAGCCTGTTCCTGGCCGGCCTCGGCTTCGCGGGCGCGACCTTCGCGCTGGCCTCCTGATCCGCGCCGATTCGTGCGTTTCGGCCACCCGGCCCGGATGGGTTCCACCTGGGGCCGCACGCCCGGCAATGGTCCCGATCTTTGCAATGAACCCGGCAATACGTCGGTCGCCCGGGAATCTGTGCCAATGTCGGACGAATTCATCCCGTTCTGGAGGTTGCTCGTCTCCGCGGAAGAGCAGCTTCAATGGGGCCTTGAGCCGGAGACGATGGAAGTCACGGCCCGCGCATTGGCCTGCCGGCACCCGGGCAGCGCCCTCGCCGAACGCCTGATGGCGCGCGCCGCCTCTGTCCGCGCAATGGGCACGCGCATGCCGAGCCACGGCGCGCGAACGGCCGCCGCTCCCGCAGCGTGACCAGAGGCGATCGGGCGCGGCTCTAAGCCTTTGTTTCAACGCGCTCTCTTGCGCCGAACCGGTTTCCACTTCGGCGGAGAGCGCTCTGAGCCCATCTTGTGATGGACGTCCTTGCGCCGACCAGCCGCTTCGACGGCGGGCGCTCCGATCGTCAGGCGACCCGGTGACGATCGGCGGAGGTCTGCGGAGCCGGAGCGGCGGGCTTGGCCTGCTCGGCGAGCGTCCGAAGCGCCGCCACCATCGCGTCGGTCTGCCTGTCGCGGATCGGCGTCTCCCACCCGTCGCGGCTTCCGCGCCAGGCCACCAGGAAGCTGGCCAGGAGGGCCGTGGCGCTCGCGATGAACGGGGCGGTGATCAGCGCGGCGAGCGGGCTGATCGGACCCAGGAGAGCGGCCGTCGCCACGCCGCCACCCAGCGCTGCCGCGACTACGAAGAGCATCGGAATCTCGCCCGATAGGGGGAGCGGACCCCAGCGGTCGGCCCTCATCCGGAACTTATGATCAAAGCGTTAAGAACCTGTTAACGGAAACGTTTCCTCCGTTTATAACCGTTAGGAATTCGGATGAAGGCCAAGCTTCGATCCGATATTTCGGCGGCTTGACCGCAATCCGAAGGTTCCAGAGCGGGCGGTTGCGCCTGCGGGTCGGCGACGGCAGCATCGCCCGCGAGTCCCGCCCGTGCGGGCGGACCACCGTCACCGTCGCGGCGCCCGGCACAACCGAGCCGCGCATGCCACGGTCCGACTCCCACGCGTTCAGACCCGCCACGGTGCGCTGAACCCAGCCCGGTTTCGCCATACGCCCGACCTACTGGGCTGACAGGGTTGCAATTGATCTACAATTGGCTAAGCTCATCCGCAGATACTACTGAGGAGGGCGGCCATGAAACCAGTCTATCCCCAGGGCGATGACCGCGCAGATGCCCCGCTTCCGTCAGCGCCGGCCCTTCATCCGCTGCACGAGGATCTGCTTCAGCAGGAACAGATGCGGCGCCTCCACAACACGCGTGCCCGCCAGCGTGCCGCCCGGCATCACCGGGCTGGCCGATCCCTGATCTGAACACCGTGCTCGACACCCTCCTCCTCATCTGCGCCGCGATCGCCATCCTCGGAACGGCGGTCCGGATCGTCATCGCCGCTTCCGTGCCGGCGATCCGTCCCCGTCGGATCGAACGGGATGAGCCCGTCGAGACGGAAGGCTGAGGAGTCAGGCACCGGGCCGGAAGCCCGGGACATGCGGGGCGCCCGGGCTGCCCACCGCCTCGGCGGTGATTCGGATCGACGCCGGCCCGTGGCCCCCCTATACGCGCCCGGCGGGCGGCGCAGCGATCGGCGCGTGATCGGAGCCTCTGGCGTCCGCTGAGGGATTCGGCGTGGCGGAGAGCGTGGCAGTCGTCGGCCTGGGCTATGTCGGGCTTCCCCTCGCCCTGGCCTTCGGCCGAACGCGGATCACGATCGGCTACGAGCAATCCGCCGACAAGGTGGCGGCCTACCGCGCCGGGCGCGACCCGGCGGGCGAGGTCGACGCGGCCACGTTCGAATCCGCCCGGCACCTCACGGTCACCGACGACCCCGCCGCGCTGTCGGCGGCCGACATCATCATCGTGACGGTCCCGACCCCCGTCGATGCGGCCCAGCGGCCGGATTTCGATCTGCTGATCAAGGCCGCCGCCCTGGTCGGGCAGCACATGCGCCCCGGGGCGATCGTGGTGTTCGAATCCACCGTCTATCCCGGCGCCACCGAGGAGATCTGCATCCCCGTGCTGGAGCGCTCCTCCGGCTTGCGCTGGAAAACGGATTTCTTCGTCGGCTACTCCCCGGAGCGGATCAACCCGGGCGACCGGGAGCACAGCCTCGCCCGGGTGGTGAAGATCGTCTCGGGCGATACCCAAGAGACCCTGGCGCGGCTCGGGACCCTTTACGGATCGATCATCGAGGCCGGGATCCACGCCACGGCGTCGATCCGGGTCGCGGAGGCCGCCAAGGTCATCGAGAACACCCAGCGCGACCTGAACATCGCCCTTATGAACGAGCTGTCGCTGATCTTCGACAAGCTCGGGCTCGACACGCTGGAGGTGCTCGAAGCGGCCGAGACCAAGTGGAATTTTTTGCCCTTCCGCCCGGGCCTCGTCGGCGGCCACTGCATCGGGGTCGATCCCTACTACCTGACCCACAAGGCCGCGATGATCGGCCATCACCCGCAGGTGATCCTGGCCGGGCGGCGCATCAACGACAGCATGGCCGCGCATGTCGCCCGCGGGACGGTCAAGCGGATCGTCCGCGGGGGAGGGGGCCCGGGCGGCGGGCGGGTCATCGTGCTCGGCCTGACCTTCAAGGAGAATTGTTCGGATTTGCGCAACTCCAAGGTCGCCGACCTCGTCCGGGAGCTGGAGGAATTCGGCTGCACCGTCGCGGTCCACGATCCCCGCGCCAGCGCCGCCGAGGCCCGGGCCGAGTACGGGATCGCGCTGACCGACTGGGACGACCTGCCCGGCGCGGCGGACGCGGTCGTGATCGCCGTCCCGCATCAGGATTACGCCCGGCTGGGGCCGGAGGCGATCACCGCTCGGTTGCGGCCCGGGGGGTTGGTGGTCGACGTGAAGGCGCTCCACGAGAGGTCGACCTTCGAGCGGCTGGGCTTCGCGGTCTGGCGGCTGTAGCGCGCCGGGACCGCACGGCCGCCATTCCAGCGCCAGACCCATCGAAGGGGCGGCACCTGAAAACCTGCGCGGCCGGAGAGGCCGCGACGGACACCTCAAGATCGAGCGGCCCTGTCGATTCCCGGCCTGCATCGATGCCGAAAGCGATTCACAGATACCCGATTGTCTGCGGATCCGCCCGTCTGCTTTCTTGAACGCGCCAGAGCGACATGGCCTTCGCCCATGATGGCGTGTCTTCCACGCCGTCCAGGCTATCCTTGCTCGCGGAATATTCGCCCCAGGCTTTGACGAACAGATCGACGACAGGATTGTTCGTCTTGACATTGGCCGGCATGCGGTGGGGATGCGTTTCGCGCATCGCGTTCTCGTAGCCCCATTGCGCTCTGGCTCGCGCCGTTACCCAGGACAGGGACACCTTCTCCTCGGTGGACGCGCCATCCAGGACACCGATCGAGGCCTTGAACGCGGCGGCCGGATCCTTGCCCTTCGGATCGGCGGCGGCCGTTGCCGCCTTGAGCAGATCCTCGACGGGCAGGCTTGCCGCCTTGATCTCGGCCTCCGAGAACAGGCCGCCCTGATTGCTCTTGATCGCATAGAGCGTTCGTCTGTCCAGCTTACCGATCTTGATGGCTTCCCGCCATTCCTTCTCGGTCGTATGGCGATCTGCCGCCTTGTTGAGACGGATGTAAGCTTCGTCCAGGAACGCTCTTGCCCGCAGGGCGACCTTGGAGAAGGATTCTCTCGGGTTGAGCTTGCCGTTGGCTACGTCCTGTCCACGACTCTTATTCGCCTCGGACAGGCTGGGCGCCGATATGCCGTTTGACAGCCTCGTCGGATCGGATTTTCTATCATAGTTGCGAAATATATACGCACTGAACGCCGAAAACATCGTACAGTCACCTTCGCAGGAGGTCGCGCAACTCAGTGCATCCTAGTTTATCCGACCTCAGATTGATAGGAACGTACAAGTTGCGTACACGACATCGACGCCGCGGGTAGTGTGCGTGTTCGAGCAGAGGACGAGGCGCGCCATGCCGCCGACAGGCGACGAACCCGGCACGGTTGCAGACCGGCACGCGCGCTACCCGGACGCGCGGATTCGCGCGATCCTGAACGACACGCGCACGATCGCGCTGGTGGGGGCCTCGGCCAACCCCGCCCGCCCGAGCTGGATCGTGCTGAAATACCTGCTCGATCGGGGCTACGCGGTGACCCCGGTCAATCCCGGCCTCGCCGGCCAGGACCTGCTCGGCCGCCGGGTCGCGGCAACGCTCGCCGAGGTGCAGGCCTGCCTGGGCGACCAGCCGATCGACATGGTCGAGATCTTCCGCAATTCGGCCGCCGCCGGACCGCTGGTCGACGAGGCGCTGGCCCTCTCGCCCCTGCCCAAGGTCATCTGGATGCAGCTCGGCGTGCGCGACGACGCGGCCGCCGCCCGGGCCGAGGCGCGGGGCCTCACGGTGATCATGAACCGCTGCCCCAAGATCGAGTACGGGCGGCTCTCGGGCGAGATCGGCTGGACGGGGGTAAATTCCCGCATCCTCAGCGCACGGAAGCCCGTGCTGGCCGCCAAGGGTGTCCAGAAGCTCACAATCGCCGAGCGGGGCCGGCGCGGCGACTGATGCGGTATTCTGATACCGCAAACACTAAGTCATTCTGAAGTCTTCGTTTTCCAGAAAAATTCATTTCGCTGTTGACCCTGCAACCGGGTCCGGCTATGCACCCGGCACCGCCGCCGCGTGTCCCCCACGCGGCGGCTCCTTTTTCGGCACCCCGATGCCTGACGGTCCCGCCAGTCGGGGCCGGATCCGTCGGAACCCCTGGGATTTGGCTATGAAGACCACCTCGCTGAAGCCCGCCGAGGTCGACAAGAAGTGGATCGTGATCGACGCGGAGGGCCTCGTCGTCGGCCGTCTCGCTTCGATCGTGGCGATGCGCCTGCGCGGCAAGCACAAGGCCGCCTACACGCCCCACGTCGATTGCGGCGACAACGTCATCGTCATCAACGCCGAGAAGGTGAAGTTCACCGGGCGTAAGTACAATCAGAAGAGCTACTTCTACCACACGGGCTATCCGGGCGGCATCAAGGAGCGCACGGCCAAGTTCATCCTCGAGGGCCGGTTCCCCGAGCGCGTGGTCGAGAAGGCCGTCGAGCGCATGCTGCCCCGCGGCCCGCTCTTCCGTCAGATCCTCGGCAATCTCCGCGTCTACAAGGGCGCCGAGCACCCGCACGAGGCCCAGCAGCCGCAGGCGCTCGACGTCGGCGCCCTCAACCGCAAGAACGTGAGCGCTTGATCATGGCGACCCTGCAGTCCCTCGCCGACCTCAACCGGGCGAATACCGGCGCGGTCGATCCCGCCAACGAGGCCCCCGTCCACGTCCAGAAGCTGGACGCCCAGGGGCGTGCCTACGCCACCGGCAAGCGCAAGGACGCGGTCGCCCGCGTCTGGATCAAGCCCGGCAAGGGCACGGTCACGATCAACAAGCGCCCGGTGGAGACCTACTTCGCCCGTCCGGTGCTGCGCATGATCCTGCGCCAGCCGCTGGAGATCGCCAACCGCGTCGACCAGTACGACATCACCGTCACGGTGGCGGGCGGCGGCCTCTCGGGTCAGGCCGGCGCCGTGCGCCACGGCCTGTCGAAGGCCCTGACCTACTACGAGCCGGAGCTGCGCGCGCCGCTGAAGCGCGAGGGCTTCCTCACCCGCGATGCCCGCGTGGTCGAGCGTAAGAAGTACGGCCGCAAGAAGGCCCGCCGCAGCTTCCAGTTCTCCAAGCGTTAAGACACCCGGTCACACAGGTGTCACGGAGAGGGCGGCTCCTGCGGGGGCCGCCCTTTCGCGTTTCTGGGGCATCATCCCGAACGGTGGCCACCGGCTTTCGAACGGAGATGATGCAAAGACACGGCTTGAGAATATCGCAGCGGTTTCGGCCGCCTGGACGATGCCCTCGAGCCTGCTGCTGCCGTTGACACGATGGTGCAGCGCGATCACCTGGACAGCCATGCCCGACTCGGGCGGCGCATGGGACTCTTTCAAGAGCGAGACGGACGATGGCTGGCGACGGCGCGAGAAAGCCCACCGTGTTCATCGACGGCGAGGCCGGCACGACCGGTCTCGGCATCCGCGAGCGCCTGGAGCGCGACGGGCGGGTCGCCCTGCGCAGCATCGCGCCCGAGCACCGGAAGGATCCGGAAGCCAAGCGCGCCCTGCTGGCCGAAGTGGATCTGGTCGTGCTGTGCTTACCCGACGCGGCCGCGAAGGAGACGGTGGCGCTCGCCGACAGCCTGCCCGGCGGCGGTCCGCGCATCCTCGACGCCAGCACGGCCCATCGGGTCGCCGAGGGCTGGACCTACGGCTTCCCGGAGATGACCCGGGAGCAGGGTGCGGCGATCGCCAGCGCCCGGCGGGTGGCCAATCCCGGCTGCTATCCGACCGGCGGCATCGCGCTCCTGCGACCCCTGGTCGAGGGCGGGCTGATCCCGGCCGATCACCCGATCAGCGTCAACGCGGTCAGCGGCTACAGCGGCGGCGGCAAGAGCATGATCGAGGCCTACGAGCAGGGCGCGGCGCCCCCGTTCCAGCTCTACGGCCTCGGCTTCACCCACAAGCACGTGCCGGAGCTGCAGCTTTACAGCGGGCTCGCCCGGCGGCCGATCTTCGTGCCGTCCGTGGGCAATTTCCGGCAGGGCATGCTGGTGAGCGTGCCGCTCCACCTCGACGCGCTGCCGGGCAAGCCCTCGGCCGCAGACCTGGAGGCTGCGCTGCGCGACTGGTACGCCGACCGGCCGCTGGTGCAGGTCGTGCCCGGCGCCGCCACGGGCGCCCATCGCGAAAAGATCGAGCCGGAGGATCTCAACGACACCGACCGGCTGGAGCTGCGCGTATTCGGCTCGGCCGAGCACGGGCAGGCGGTGCTGGTGGCCCGCCTCGATAATCTCGGCAAGGGTGCCTCCGGGGCGGCGGTACAGAATCTCGGGCTGATGCTCGGCCTCGACGGCTGAGAGTCTGTTCGACCCGCGATCCCGGGTTTCCAAAGGGCTTCAACCCTCTGGCGGGTTCTCAGGGCAGAGCCCTGAGACCTTGACCAAAGCTCTGCCCTGGACCCGCGAAAGGCCCCGGGCGTGTTTACCGCGTGCCGGTGATCCGATAGGGCGGGTGCTCGACGATGGCGCGCGGTAAATTTGCCCTCACGCGCCTGCGCCCGATCCGCCTTGAGACACGCACGCCGCGTCGGTCGGTCAGGATCCAGGAGCGGGTCGGGAAGGCCGAGGGAGCGGCTTGGTGAGATTGATCGCGTGACGCGGCTGACAGCTTTGTACCCCCGCGGGCCGGTCTCACGCTGGGTGCGGGCGCGCGGCACCCCGCTGCTGCGCCGCCTCGCCGGCCCCGCTCTGCCGCCGGCCCACGACTTCGCCAGCGCCGAGGCGCAGATCGCCGCGCTCAAGCCTCACGTCGACGCCGCCTTCTACGCCACATGGTACGGCATCACCGCCGATCCCGTGCGCGACTTCCTCGTCCACGGCTGGCGCGAGGGCCGCGACCCGCGGCCCGACTTCTCCTGCGCCGCCTACCTCGCCGCGCACCCCCATCTCGCCCGCGCCGGCATCAACCCGTTCCTGCACGCCCTCGTGCGCCGCGCCGGCAGCCTCGCCGCGGCCGGCACGGCGACCCTGCCCCGGCCCGACACCGAGGAAGCCCTGCGCCTCGCCCGGCGGCTGGTCGACGGGCCGTTCTACCTCGCCGCCAACCCCGACCTGCAGGCCGCCGGCGTCGACCCGGCCGCGCACTACATGGCCTCGGGCTGGCGCGAGGGCCGCGAGCCCGCACCCCGATTCGACACCCTGGCCTACTGCCTCACCCGCACCATCACCTACGCCACCCAGAACCCGCTGGTGCACTACGTCCTCAACGGCGGACCCGCGCACCCGGACCGGGCGGCGGGCCTCGCGCTGCGGGTCGAGACGCTGGCGCCCTACTTCGACGCCGCCCACTACCGGGCCGGCCTGGAGGCGGCCGGGGGCGGGC
>NZ_VUOK01000006.1 GCF_009806555.1 Methylobacterium sp. 2A
CCTCCCCACAAGGGGGAGGAGAGTGCGCTTGGCCCCTGTCTCGTTGCTTCCGCAAACACCTTAAAAGGGCTGGGTCGCAGACCTTTTGAAACCATGATGGTCGCAGACGTTCCAGTGTCGTCGATCGGCTCAGCTCCGCAACGCATCGATAACGCGCGCTAGAAATCCGATGTCGAGGCAGCCGCGCCCGCCTTCACCGGTGCCGCGGCCGGCGCGCCGCCGGCCGTCGCGTCGGCCGCGGCGGGCGCCGCGGGCAGGCCGCCCTGCTGCCGCATGCGCTGCTCCGCCGCCCCCATGGCCCGGCCGACCGCACCGGCATCCGCCGCCCAGCGCTGGCTCCAGGCGACGGCCACGACCTGCATCTTCGCCTTCGACCAGGGATGCTCGCCGCGCCACGACAGGATCTCGGTCGCGCCCTTCAATTGCAGATCGGCGGCCTGGGCCTTCACCTCCTCGTTGAAGGTCCCGAGATTGAAGCCCTGCGTCGAGCCATCGCTCATGCCGCGCGATTCGTAGACGTCCTTACTCCGCCTGTCCGTGACCACCCGCTCGCTGACGAATTGCTGGATCGCCGCCATGGCCGCCAAGCTCGCCCGGCTGCGGTCGGCCGGCATCAGGCTGGTCTGGGGCGCGACGCCGAACCCCACCACGACGCGTTCGCCGTTCTCGTCGGTGAAGACGCGCGCGCCCATCGTGTAGGCCAGCCAATCCGGGTTCTCGGCCTTGATCGCCTCGAATTGCTGCCGGACGGGGGCCTGCGGCGCCTCCTTCTGGAGCGTCAGCGTCGGATTCCAGATGGTCTCCGCGATGCCGGCGAGCTTCGGCGACCAGATCAGCCCGGTCAGGACGTGATACTTCCCGTCATCCTGGGCGCTCGGGCCTTCGCACTGAACCACCGTGAAGGCGCCGGAGGCGAACATCTCGGCGCTGCTCTCCAGGATCTGGTTGATCCGCAATTGCTGCGTGGCGAGGGCCTCGCCCTGCTGGGCCGCGGTCCCGCCCGTCCATTTCGGATCGAACTTCTTGATCTCGGCGTCGAGGGCCTTGTCGGCCAGGACGCGCGACTTGTCGACGATCGACAATTGCTCGACCACCGGTCGCAGGGACGGCGGCGCGTCGCTCCCGCCGAACATCTGAACGGCGGCCGATCGGCTCGACTTCATGGTCGCGCGCATCGACTCCGCGAGGGCCTTCCGGGCGCTGATTTCGGCGTAGGTGAAGGCCGCGTTGCGACCGACGAGCCAGTTCCGTGAGCCCGGGGGCTCGGCGACCGCGGCCTGCTCGTGGGCGACATAGACGAAGTAGCCGTTCTTCTTCTCGTTCTTGCCGTCCTCCAAGTGTTCCTTCGCCTTCCAGGCCGCCCAGCATGTCTCGACCGAGGCGGGCTGAGCGCCTGCGGACATATGAGCCCCGCCATTGAGCGCGGCTGCCGCTTCCGCGGATCCGGCCGGGTCGGGCGACTGGGCGGTGGCGGCCCCGCTCACGGAGGCGAGCATCAGCGTGGCCAAGCTGAAGGATCGGCGGTAAGTCGCACGCATTTCGTTTCTCCCCATCAGCGCCGGCCGAGGCCCCCGAGGGCGCCCCCGACGAGTCCCATGAAGGCGCGCGCGGCCTGCTCGTTCTGAAGGCGCTGCTGCTCGGCTTGAAGCCGCTGCTGCTCGGCCTGACGCTGGCTTTCCATCAGGCGCTCGACCGCCTCGGCCGCATCGCGATGGCCCATCGCGGCGGCGCGCTTGAACAGCCGGAAGGCCTCATCCGGACCGGCACCCTCGACGCGGCCCTTCGAGATCATGGTCGCGAGGCTGACCATCGCGTCGGGATCGCCGAGGGCCGCGCCCTGCCGGAAGCTCGCGACGGCGCCCGCCAGATCGTTGCGGCCGACCCGCGTATCCAGGAGCGCCCAGCCGAAATTGTCGTAGGCCGCCCGATAGTTCTGCCGCATCAGCACCTGAAGCAGGGGCAAGGCCTTTTTCGGGTCGGACGTCTGGTAGGCCCGGGCGAGCTGGTAACGGTAGCGCCGCTCCTCCGGATATTGGCGGACGGCGATCTCGCAGGCCTCGATCGCCTCGGCGCCGGCCCCCTTCAGGACGTCCCAGGGGACACCGGGCAATGTCCGCGGGCGATCCGGGTCGTACGGGCCGGCGGCCGTCTGATCGCACAGCTCGCCCGCCCGCGCGACCTTCGCCTGCCGCTGGGCCTCGGCCTCGCGCTGGGCGGCCTCCCGCTGGACACGCTCGACCGCCTCCCGCTTCGCCCGCTCGACGCTCTGCCGCCACGCGGTGACGACCTTGCGATCGACGATCAGCAGCTTGTCGCCGGTCCGCGGATGGAAACCGGAATTGTCGAAGAACTCGTAGGTCTGCCCCTCGCGCCAGTACCAGACCTGCGGTTGCCCGGTGACGGGGTCGAACCAGGCCGCGGTGGTCGGATCGACCGGCTTCGGCGGCCGCAGGCGCCGGTCCGCGCGCTCCTGCTCCTCCTTCTTCTGGGCCTGGGATTTCGGCACGCAGACGGTCACGTCGGATCGGATCGAGACGGAGCCGCCGGTTTCCGCGTCCTTGCGCGTCTCCTCGAGGATCTTGACCCGGACGAGGCCGGCGTAATTGGTCTGCTCGAACTGCTTGAACCGTTGCTCGGCATCGCTGTTGACGATCTCGGCACGATTCTCGCGCGAGGACTTCACCTCGAAGCCGATTACTTGGCCGATGGCGATCTGATTGGTGCGGTCCAGGGCCCGTTTCCTCGCGGCGTCGAGGTCGGACCACGTGCTGAAAGCCTCGTCGACGGTGACCGGAACAGTCTCCTGCCGGACGCAGTCGCCCTCGTCGTAGGCCAGGACGGGTCGCGTCAGGAGAAACAGCGTGCCAAGACAGGCCAGCATCAGCGGGACCCGCCGGCTCAGATCTTCCGCAGCTGAATGGAGCACTGGCATGGCGGTCGTTTCGCTGGTCTGCGCCGGAAGTCTAAGCACGTTCGAGCCGCCATCAACGAAAAACAGCGTCCCCAGTCCTTGCCATGCACCTGTTCTCACGCACCATTGGTATTTCTCGTTAAGATAGAATTTTCCCCATCAATTACCTTAAGGTTGATACTTGGTCGCCGAGGGCGGATATGCCGTCCGCACCTGAAATGCGCCGTGGGGTGGACGTCGAGGCGGGGTGTGACGGTGTCGCGGACCTGTGGTGCCGATAGACCGCGTTCAGACGGCCTCGACCGGAAACCGCTCGCTCGGGTTCACGTATTCCTCCTGCGCCGCCACGGTCAGGATCTCGCGGGACCCCGCCTCCGCGGTGCGCTTCAGGAGCCCGTAGACCGAGGCCGCCGCCGCCCCCAGAGCCGCCGCGGCCGAGCCGGTGCGGGCGTAGTGCACGAGGAACAGGGCCGCGATGCAGTCGCCCGCCCCGTTCACCTTGAGGGCGAGACGCGGGGTGCGGACCCGGAACAGCTGCCCCTCCGCCCCGGCGAGCATGTCGATGCAGTCGGGCGGCGTGTCGGCGCAGAGCGCCGAGGTCACCAGTACCACCCGGGGGCCGCGCGCCTGGAGTGCCGCCACCGCCGCCCCGGCCTCCGCCACGGTGCCGCTCGGCAGGCCGGTGAGGAGGCCCAGCTCGAACTGGTTGGGGGTGAGGATGTCGGCCTCGGGCACCGCCCGCTCGCGCAGGAACGCCTCGATCCCCGGCCGCACGTAGACGCCCTCCTCGACGTCGCCGATCACCGGATCGCAGCAATAGAGCGCCTTCGGGTTGGCGGCCCGCACGGAGGCCACCGCCTCCAGGATCGCGGCGCCGATCTCGGCCGAGCCCATATAGCCCGACAGCACCGCATCGCAGGTCGGAAACACACCGCGCTCGCCGATGCCCTGCACCACCTCGCGGATCATCGCGGCGTCGAAGACCGGGCCCCGCCACGCGCCGTAGCCGGTGTGGTTGGAGAACTGCACCGTATGCACGGGCCAGACCTCGACCCCGAGCCGCTGCATCGGGAACACCGCCGAGGCGTTGCCGACATGGCCGTAGGCGACGTGGGACTGGATCGACAGGACGTTCAACGCGGGTGATTCCGGTTCGGCTGCGCCGGCCCGATGCTGTCGGCGATCCGGGGCGCGGGCGCAAGCGGTCGGTCAAGCGGCCTCGCCGAGCAACTCCTGAACCACTCGGGGATTGCGGTCGAGGAGGGCCAGCAGCACGCGCGCCGGCCCTTCGGGGCGTCTGCGGCCCTGCTCCCAGTTGCGCAGGGTCGAGACCGCGATTCCGATGCTGCGGGCGAAGCGCGCCTGCGAGGCCCCGGTGCGCCGCCGGATCGCCGCCACGTCGAGATCGGCCGCCACCCGGGGCGCGTGCTCCACGAGGCCGGGGACCTCCTCGCCGCGTGCGTGGGCCGCCTGCTTCAGGCTCATGACCAACTCACCGAACTGAGTCTCGTCCATCATGCCTCTCCTCAGAACAGGTCCTCGATCAGCCGCTTCAGCACTCGCATCTGCTCCGCCGACCGGTTGGCTTGATCACCCTTCGCATAGGCCATCAGCAGGTAGACGGCTCGGTCGGTAACGTAGAACGTCAGCACGCGACCGCCGCCATGCTTCCCCCGGCCGGATAGGGGCACCCGAACCTTGCGTATGCCGCCGATGCCGGGGATGACATCGCCCGTCTGCGGATCCACTGCGAGGGGGTCGACCACCGCATGACGTTCCGCCCCGCTCATCACGCGTTCGGCCGAGCGCAGATAGAGCTCGGTCTCAACGACGGTGTGGAGCGATTTCTCCATGCACCGAGGATACGCCAATGGCGTATCCCGTCTCCGGCAACGACTTCGGTTCCCAGGCTGCCCGCACTCCATCGCTCTTGTCCCCCACCCGCCCCCGCCTCAGATGGGACCCGCCCTCCCTTCGCCCGCCGAGCCCCATGGACATCGAAGCCCTGCGCACCACGACCCTCGCCTTCGTGGAGGCGCACAAGGCCTGGACGCCGCTGATCGCCGGCGCCCTCGCCTTCTGCGAGTCGATCGCGGTCCTGTCGCTGTTCGTGCCGGCCACCGTGATCCTGATCGCCGTGGGCGCGCTCGTGGGCGGCGCCGACATCCCGTTCTGGCCGGTGGTCCTCGGCGCCGCCTTCGGCGCCGCTCTGGGCGACTGGCTCTCCTACGAGGTGGGGCACTGGCTCGGGCCGGGGGCGAAGACCAAGTGGCCGCTCCGGCGCTATCCCGACCTCACCGCCAAGGCCGAGGCCTTCATCGGCCGCTGGGGCATCGCCGCCGTGGCGCTCGGGCGGTTCTTCGGGCCGGCGCGCGCCCTGGTGCCGCTGATCGCCGGCATCCTCGGCCTGTCGCGGCTGCCGTTCCAGCTGGCCAACGTCGCCTCGGCCCTGGTCTGGGCCTTCGTACTCCTGGCCCCCGGGGCCGGGCTGCTCACGTGGCTCGACCGCTGATGCGCCGGTTTCCGCCCGAGCGGATCGTCTGCCTCACCGAGGAGACCGTCGAGACCCTGTACCTGCTGGGCGAAGAGGACCGGATCGTCGGCGTCTCGGGCTACGCGGTGCGCCCGCCCCGGGTCCGGAAAGAGAAGCCGCGGGTCTCGGCCTTCACCAGCGCCGACATCCCAAAGATCCTGGCCCTGGCGCCGGATCTCGTGCTGGCCTTCTCCGACCTCCAGGCCGACATCGTCGCCGACCTCGCCCGCGCGGGCGTGGCGGTCCACCTGTTCAACCAGCGCGATCTGGCGGGATGCCTCGCCATGGTGCGGACGCTCGGGGCGCTCGTGGGCGTGCCCGAACGGGCTGAGACCCTGGCGGCCGGCTTCGAGGCGCGGCTCGCGGAGGCGGCGCGCGCCGTGGCGGATCGGCCGCCCCTGCGGGTCTATTTCGAGGAGTGGGACGCGCCGATGATCTCCGGCATCGGCTGGGTCTCGGACCTGATCGCCCGGGCCGGCGGCCAGGACGTGTTTTCGGATTTGAGCCGGCAGCAGGCTGCGAAGGACCGGATCGTTACGCCTGAGCAGGTCATCGCGGCTGCGCCCGAGGTGATCCTCGCCTCCTGGTGCGGGAAGCGGGTCAACATCGACCGGATCCGGGCGCGGCCGGGTTTTTCCGCGATCCCGGCGGTGCGCGACGGGCGCATCCACGAGATCAAGGCGCCGTTGATCCTCCAGCCCGGCCCGGCCGCGCTCACCGACGGGTTCGACGCGATCCAAGCCTGTCTCGGGCAACTGCCGCGGGGTGGTCCCGGGTCGCAGGTGACGGATGGCGCCCGGATTGGCAGGATGTCCTGATTCGATACAGGTGCTTCCCCCGCGATTGATGTCCGCTTCCCTCGGCCTTCCCGACACCGCCCCCGCGGTGATCGACGCGCTCCTGCCGCCCGACCGGCGGCAATCGCCCACGGCCCTGCGGATTCAGCGGGGCGTGCGCCGGCTCTTCTCCGAGATGGGCTGCGTCACCCTGCCGGAATTCTCCCTCGTGAACGGCCGCCGGGCCGACGTGATCGCGCTCTGCGGGGCGGGCAAGCTCACGATCGTGGAGATCAAGTCGAGCGTCGCCGATTTCCGCGCCGACCGGAAATGGCCGGATTACCGGGACTTCTGCGACCGGTTCTTCTTCGCGATCCCCGAGGACGTGCCGGAATCGCTGATCCCGGAGGAATGCGGCCTGATCGTCGCCGACGCCTACGGGGCCGGGATCCTGCGCGAGCCGCCGGAGCATCCGCTGAGCGGCGCCCGCCGCAAGGCCGTGACGCTCCGCTTCGCCCACAGCGCCGCGCGCATCCTCCATGCGCTCGCCGATCCGGGCGCGGTGCGGGAAGGCGCGCTGTAGGCTACGCTCCGCGGCCCGATTCGCGCCGACGCGACGGGCCGCATGCGCCTAGTTCTCGACACCAACATCATCGTAGCCGCGTTGCGAAGCCCGACGGGCGGTTCCGCCGCGCTGCTGCGCCGGATCAGGGCTGGTAAGATCCGGATGCTGCTGAGCGTTCCGCTGCTTCTCGAATACGAGGCGGTCGCCCTGCGGCCGGAGCACCTGCAGGCGGCGCAAATAGCGCCTGCGGATGTGACCAACGTCCTCGCCCTGTTCGCCGAACCCGTCGCGATCCACTATCTTTGGCGCCCGCGGCTGCGGGATCCAGCGGACGAGATGGTTCTGGAGGCGGCAGTGAACGGTCGCGCCGACGCGATCATCACGTTCAACCGGGCGGATTTCGGTGTTGTCCCCAAAGCGTTCGGGATCGATGTCGTCGATCCGGGCGACATCCTGAGAAGAGGCTGATCGGCCATGGATCGCGATGTTACGGTGCATCTGCCGCATTCGCTGACGGATGCGGCCGAACGGATCGCCCGGGAAGGCGGAACGACGCTCGACGCATTCGTCGCGTCTGCGGTGGCCGAGAAGCTTTCGGCAATGAAAACGGCTGCCTTCCTAGCCGAACGAGGCCGGCGCGCGGATTTGGATGCCTTCGATCGCTTCATGAACCGGCCGAACGGCCTTCCCCCGGCTCCCGAAGACCGCCTGGACGACTGACGCGTCACTGCGGGACTGACATCTGCGCCGCGTCTGGACGCCGAGGCGGGCGGTTGATCTCACAGATGATCGCTGGGCGATGGACGTTGGCGTTCGGGCCGGTGCGGCTGCGGTGGTATTCCACCGACGATTGAAATCTGCCTAGAACGGCTGCGCTTCCCCTGGATCCAGCGCCGAGTCCGTTTCATCGATGACCTCCGTCGCCCTGTTCGAGCTGATCCTCGGCCTCCTCGGCGCGGCCCTGCTGCTGTCGCTCGTGGCGGGGCGGCTCGGCTTCCCGCCGGCCGCCGCCCTCGTGCTCGGCGGCATGGCGCTCGCCGTGGCCCCGGGCCTGCCGGCCTTCGATCTCGATCCGGACCTGATCATGGTCCTGTTCCTGCCGCCGCTCCTGCTCGAATCGGCCTACTTCACCGTCTGGCGCGACTTCCGGGCGAGCCTCGGCCCGATCCTGTCGCTGTCGCTCGGGGCCGTGGTGTTCACGACCCTGGTGGTCGGGCTCGTCGCCCATGCGGTGCTGCCGGCCCTGTCCTGGGCGGCCTGCTTCGCGCTGGGCGCCATCGTGTCGCCGCCGGATGCGGTCGCCGCCAAGGCGGTGCTCGCGCGCGTCGCCCTGCCCCGCCGGATGATCACGGTGCTGGAGGGCGAGAGCCTCGTGAACGACGCGTCCGGCCTCGTGCTCTACCGGTTCGCCGTGGCGGCGGCGCTCACCGGCAGCTTCAGCGCGTGGTCGGCGGCCGGCAGCTTCGCGTGGCTCGCGGTGGCGGGCGTCGCGGTGGGTCTCGTCTGCGGGCTGGCGGTGAATGCCCTGGTGCGGCGGCTGCACGACGCCAACGCCATCACGGTGCTGAGCTTCCTCGCCGCCTATAGCGCCTACCTCGCGGCCGAGGAGGTCCACGCCTCCGGGGTGCTCGCCGTGGTCGCCTGCGGCCTGATGCTGGGCGGGCGGGAGCACGAGACCTTCGACGCCCAGGCGCGCCGCCACGCCGCGGCCGTGTGGCAATTCGTGGTCTTCGTGCTGGAGGCGCTGGTCTTCGTGCTGATCGGGCTGGCGCTCCGCGGCGTGCTGGCCCGGACCGGCGGCGAACTCGAATCGCTGTCAGCGGGCCTGCCCCTGGCGCTCGCCGTCACGGCGGCCTGCGTGATCGCCCGGCTGCTCTGGGTGTTTCCCGCCGTCTACCTGCGACGGATCCTGTCGGCGCGGGCGCGCGCGCAGGAGCTGCCGCCGAACCCTGCGGCGCCGCTGATCGTCGGCTGGGCCGGCATGCGCGGCGTGGTCACCCTGGCGGCCGCCCTGGCGCTGCCGGTGGATTTCCCCAGCCGCGACGCGATCCTGCTGGCTTCCTTCGTGGTGATCCTGTTCACCGTGCTGGTTCAGGGGACCACGCTGGGACCGCTGATCCGGCGGCTGCGCCTCGATCCCACCGCGCCGCTGCCCGACGGCCATCTCGACGCGCCCATGGCCCGGGTGATCGTCAACGAGGCAGGACTTGCCGCCCTGGAGGGGCTCGTCTTCCCCGAGACCGGGGCGCTGCAGCATCCGCGCCTCGTGGAGGCGTATCGCCGCCGGGTCCGGGCCACCTCCCGGGACCGCGACGAGCGGAAGGCTCTGGAAACCGAGAAGAACGAGCATTTCGCCGCCGCGCTGCTCGCGGTGCGCTCAGGCCGGTCGGCGCTGATCGACCTGCACCGGCAGAACCGGATCCACGGTTCGGTCCTGCGACAGCTGGAGGCCGAGATCGACCTGGAGGAACTCCACCTCAAGCGCTTGGCGGGCACGGCGCCGGCTCACGGCTGAGCCGGCCTACGGCGTCAGTGCGCCGCGCAACCGTCCGCCGGCTGGCCGTAGCCGCTGTAGACCACCCGCACCTTGCGGGCGCAGCCCGCCGCGGCCTTGGGCGCCGGAAGGGAGGCCGCCTCGACGGGGGCGACCTCCACGGGCTCGACCCGCAGGGTCGCGGCCACCGGCTGGTCCTCGGCGGTGGCCAGCGCGCGGCTGGCGCTCATCACGAGGGGCGTGGCGACGAGAGACGAGACCGCGAGCGCGGCGAGGATGGCGATGTTCTTGCGGCCGAAAGTGTTAACGGTGCGAGCATTGCGCATGGCTGGTCGTCCGACGTATTCGATTCGGCAGCGTCGAGGTGCCGAGATCCCCTGTTGCGCTGATAACTTGGCCGTCAGCTCGGCGGTTCCGGCTTATTGCCCAGAAACCGCCATGCTTGGGTGTCGCCGCGCACGCCGGTGCAGATGTCAGAACAGCTTGCGGTACTGCACGAAGCCGGATTTCTCCGCGATCCGGTCGTAGAGCTGCATCGCGTCCGTATTGGTCTCGTGGGTCAGCCAGTGGACGCGGGAGCACCCGGCGGATTTCGCGGCTGCGTAGACGTGCTCGATCAGCCGCCGGCCGATCCCGAGCCCGCGGGTCCCGTCCGCCACGAACAGGTCCTGCAGTTAGCAATAGTCGCCCACCGTCCAGGCCGAGCGGTGGCGGATGTGGTGGACGAGGCCGACCGCCGCGGCGCCCCGCCAGGCCAGGGCGCCGTCGACCGGCTCGGCCGGATCGTTGAGGCGCGCCCAGGTGGTGTCGGTGACCGCCTCGGACAGGTCGACCCTGTAGAAGGCCTGATAGCCGCGCCAGAGCGGCAGCCACGCCGCCCGGTCGCCGGGGCCGATCGGGCGGATCGCGAGGGCTTCCGTGTCGGCGTTCATGATGGCCTCCGGGTGGTCGCCGGCGGGATCGGATCACCATTCGCCCGGGCCGCGCAAGCCGGGCCGGCTTGTACCAGTCACCTTGCACCCCTGCCTGCCCGCACCTAAACCGGCCCGCCGGCGGCCCGATCCGCCGCACGAGCCCGAGCCTCCGAGACCGATGTCCCAGAAAAAATCCTTCCAGGGTCTGATCCTGACGCTTCAGGAATTCTGGGCGGCGCAGGGCTGCGTGATCCTCCAGCCCTACGACATGGAGGTCGGCGCCGGCACGTTCCATCCGGCCACGACCCTGCGGGCGCTCGGCCCGAAGCCCTGGAAGGCGGCCTATGTCCAGCCCTCGCGCCGGCCCAAGGACGGCCGCTACGGCGAGAACCCCAACCGGCTCCAGCACTATTACCAGTTCCAGGTGATCCTGAAGCCGAACCCGCCGAACCTCCAGGAGCTCTACCTCGCCTCGCTCGCCGCGATCGGCGTCGACCTGAAGCTCCACGACATCCGCTTCGTCGAGGACGATTGGGAGAGCCCGACGCTCGGCGCCTGGGGCCTCGGCTGGGAATGCTGGTGCGACGGGATGGAGGTCAGCCAGTTCACCTATTTCCAGCAGGTGGCGGGCTTCGAATGCGCGCCGGTGGCGGGCGAACTGACCTACGGGCTGGAGCGGCTCGCCATGTACGTCCAGGGCGTCGAGAACGTCTACGACCTCGACTTCAACGGCGCCGACGGCCCGGACCGGATCACCTACGGCGACGTGTTCCTGCAGGCCGAGCAGGAATATTCCCGCCACAACTTCGAGGCGGCCGACACCGCGATGCTGTTCCGCCAGTTCACCGACGCGGAGGCCGCCTGCCGGTCCTATCTCGACGCCGGGGCGCCAGCCGCCGAGGGCGAGCGCCACCGCATGGCGCAGCCGGCCTACGACCAGTGCATCAAGGCGAGCCACGTCTTCAACCTGCTCGACGCGCGCGGCGTGATCTCGGTGACCGAGCGCCAGAGCTACATCCTGCGGGTGCGGGAACTGGCCAAGGCCTGCGGCGCGGCGTGGTTGAGGACCGCGGCCGGGGGTGCGTGAGGCGGCGCGGCCTACAGCGGGCAGGCCGTGCAGAAGTACCGGCGGGGGTCGTCGGGCTTCGATTGCCAGACGGAGCGAAACAGCGGATTGCTGCCGTCGGGGGTCTCAAGGGGGCCCTCGTAGACGTATTTGCGTCCGTAGGTGTCATTGATCTCGCGCACGAGCTGGCTCGGGCGCGCATGGCGAAACAGCGCTGTAACGAGCAGAGCGTCGCTGGACTGCGTGAAGCCGCAAGCCAGGAGAACGCGCGCCTTGTGACGGCCTTTCCGATGATCGAGATTAAGCAGGTAGCCGTGGATCTTGGATTCCGCGATCGTCAGATCGGGAGTCCAGTCGCTGTGATCGTCAGCCACCTGTCTCAGACCGAACGCAAGGCGTCCGCTTGGACCGTGGCGTTGCCGACCACCGGCTCATCGAACTCGACCTCGTAGGCCTCGCCGCCGCCCCAGACGCCCACAATGGTGCCTTCGGTCCCTGCGGGAACCGTCACCCCGTCATCGGTCACCACGTCGCGCAGCAGTGCAACCACGCTCAACTCGGCGAGAGCCTGCGGCTGCGTGACCGGTGCGCGCGACTGATACAGCGTGTCGAACGACATGCTGTATCATGTACGCCCTACGCCTGATCGCGCAAGGGCTCCCCCGGCGGAGCCCCTGGCCCCCTCGCGCGTTGCAACCCCCGCCAACCGGCGCGCTCCGGCGCGTCCGCAGACGCGGGAACACACCGATGAAGAAGACGCTCCTCGCCCTCGGCCTTATCGGCTTCGGCCTCGCCCCCGCGCTGGCGGCCGATCCCGGCCCGGAGGCCGTCGTGAAGAAGCTCTATGCCGAGCCGCACCCGAATCACTCCGCGGTCTACTCGAAGCGCCTGCAGGGCCTGTTCGACGCCGACGCCAAGCAGGCCAACGGCGCCGCCGGCAACCTCGATTTCGACTATCGCCTCAACGGCGAGCCGATGAAGCCCGACACCGTGAAGAACCTCACCTTCAAGGAGGCCACGGAGGGCAAGGACCAGGCGAAGGTCACGGTGGAGCGCAAGGGCGGCGACGGCTCGAAGGCGATCGTCTACGACCTCGTGCGCGAGGATGGCGGCTGGAAGGTCTCCGACGCCCACGCGATCGGCGACCGCAAGTGGCAGCTCTCGACCATCCTCAAGGGCGAGGCGCATTGAGGCGGATCCCCGGCCCTCGACAGGTGTGCGGCGCGGCGATATGGCCGCGCCATGCCCGACCTCCTGCTCGAACTCCGCTCGGAAGAGATCCCCGCCCGCATGCAGCGGCGCGCGGCGGAGGATCTGAAGAAGCTCGTCACCGACGCCCTGGTGGCGCGCGGATTCCTCTATGAGGGCGCCAAGGCGTTCTCGACGCCGCGCCGGCTGGCGCTGCACATCGCCGGCCTGCCCGCTCGGGGTGAGGCTGTCCGGGAAGAACGCCGCGGCCCGCGGGTCGGCGCGCCCGAGGCGGCCGTCCAGGGGTTTTTGAAGGGCGCGGGGCTGACGAGCCTCGATCAGGCCACGACCGTCACCGACCCGAAGAAGGGCGAATTCTACCTCGCGGTGATCGAGCGCCCCGGCCGCGAGACGCTGGACGTGCTGGCCGAGCTCCTGCCGGAGATCATCAAGAGCTTCCCCTGGCCGAAATCCATGCGCTGGGGCGCGGCCTCGGCCGAGCCGGGCTCTCTGCGCTGGGTGCGCCCCCTGCAATCGATCGTCGCGACCTTCGGGCCGGAGACCGAGACGCCGGAGGTGGTGCCGTTCTCGGTCGGCGGAATCGCGGCCGGCACCGTGACCTACGGCCACCGCTTCCTCGCCCCCGAGGCGATCGAGGTACGCCGGTTCGACGATTACATCCAGGCGCTGGAGCGGGCGAAGGTCATCCTCGACCCCGAGCGGCGCAAGGACGTGATCCTGCACGACGCCCGCGACCTCGCCTTCGCCCGCGGCCTCGACCTCGTGGAGGACGAGGGCCTGCTGGAAGAGGTGTCGGGCCTCGTGGAATGGCCGGTGGTGCTGATGGGCTCGTTCGACGAGAGCTTCCTCGACATCCCCGCCGAGGCGATCCGGGCGACGATCCGGGCCAACCAGAAGTGCTTCGTGCTGCGGAAAAGCGGTTCCGAGGATCTGGCGCCGGCCTTCATCCTGGTCTCGAACCTCGTCGCCTCGGATGGCGGGCAGGCGATCACCGCCGGCAACGAGCGGGTGGTCCGGGCGCGCCTGTCGGACGCAAAATTCTTCTGGGAGACCGACAAGGCGATCCGGCTGGAAGATCGGCTGCCGAAGCTCGACACTATCGTCTTCCATGAGAAGCTCGGCACGCAGGGCGAGCGCATCGCCCGCATCGCCGCGCTGGCGAAGGACCTCGCGCCGCTGGTGGGGGCCGATCCGGATTTGGCGGAGCGCGCGGCGCTCCTCGCCAAGGCGGATCTCGTCACCGAAATGGTCGGCGAGTTTCCTGAGTTGCAGGGGCTGATGGGGCGCAAATACGCGGCGCTTCAGGGCGAGCATCCCAGCGTCTGCGCGGCCATCGAGGAGCATTACAAGCCGGTCGGACCCTCCGATCGGGTGCCGAGCGACCCGGTGTCGATCGCGGTGGCGCTTGCCGACAAGCTCGACACGCTGGTGGGATTCTGGTCGATCGAAGAGAAGCCCACGGGGAGCAAGGACCCGTTTGCCCTCAGAAGAGCGGCGCTCGGGGTGATCAGATTAATTATAGAAAGCTCTCTTCGCTTCCGAGTTATGGAATTGTTCTACGCCTTGAGCGATATTTATCGAAAGAAAATCTTGACAGATTTTTTTGTCAAGAATGCCGTGCAAGCGAGACTATTTGCTCCCTACCGGAGAGTCGGTGATGAGTTGAAATTGGATTGGGAATTTGATGCTATAGGAGGTATCTACCCTAATCCATATTTTGTAGTTAATAGCTGCTTGCGTAGATTCAAACTTAATGAGCAGATTTTCGTTTCTACCTACCGCGCATGGGAGATCGAGGGTCGCCCGATTTATGAAGCTTCTGAGTATGCAGAAACAGGTTTTTCAATTACTGATGGCAAGGACTATGTGCCCGATCTCTTTGCCTTCTTCGCCGACCGCCTCAAAGTCTATCTCCGCGACCAGGGCGCCCGCCACGACCTGATCGACGCCGTCTTCGCCCTGCCCGGCCAGGACGACCTGCTGATGGTGGTCCGCCGGGTCGAAGCCCTCGGGCAATTCCTCGACACCGAGGACGGAAAAAACCTGCTCGCGGGCTACAAGCGCGCGGCCAACATCCTGCGGATCGAGGAGAAGAAGGACGGCCGCGCCTACGATTCCGCGCCGGACGCCGCCCTCGCGGAAGCGGGCGAGCCGGCCGAGCGGGCGCTCGCCGAGGCCCTGGCGAAGGCGCGGGAGACCGCCTCGGTCGCCGTCGCCCGCGAGGACTTTTCCGGCGCCATGCAGGCGCTCTCGACGCTCCGTGCGCCGGTGGACGCGTTCTTCCAGGACGTCACCGTCAACGCCCCCGATCCGAAGCTGCGCGAGAACCGCTTGGCTCTGCTCAACGCGCTGCGCGCCGCGACGCGGGAGGTGGCGGATTTCTCGAAGATCGAGGGGTGAAACGCGCCGCTCTCCCTCCCCCCTTTGCGGGGGAGGGTGGCCCCCGAAGGGGGTCGGGAGAGGGGAGCGACAGTGCAGAACGAAGCTCAGCCCTGTGTGAAGGCCGCGCCCCTTCCTGACCCCGGGTTCCCCTCTCCCGACCCCTGCTGACGCAGGGGTCTCCCTCCCCCGCAGAGGGGGGAGGGAGACCCGCGCCTCATCCGTGATCGTGATGCCCGTCGGTCTCCGGCAGGGTCAGCCCGAAATGGCGCACCAGATCGGCTACCTGCCCGGGGCTGAGCTGCCGCGGGTTGAGGTTGCGCAACAACAAATAAAGCTTGGCGGTCTCCTCCAGCTCCTCGGTGGCGAAGACCGCGCCCTCCAGGCTGTCGCCGGCCACCACCGGGCCGTGATTGGCGAGCAGCACCGCGCTGTACTTGCCCGCCAGGCCCCGGATCGCGTCCGCCACCGCCGGGTCGCCCGGGCGGTAATAGGGCACGAGCGCCGTGCCGCCGGTGCGCATCAGGTAGTAGGGCGTCAGCGGCGGCAGCACCTGACGCGGGTCGATCTCCGGCAGCATCGAGACCGCCACCGCATGGGTCGAGTGCAGGTGGACGATGGCCTTGGCCTCGCTCCGGCTCTCGTAGAGCGCGCTGTGCAGCGGGATTTCTTTCGTCGGCTTATCCCCCGAGATCAGGCGGCCGTTCTGATCCAGCCGCGCGATCCGCGCCGGGTCGAGGAAGCCGAGCGACGCGTTGGTCGGCGTCACCAGCCACCCGCCATCGGGCAGGCGCAGCGAGATGTTGCCGGAGGAGCCCGGCGTCAGGCCGCGCTCGAACAGCGAGCGGCCGTAGCGGCAGATCTCCTCGCGCAGCCGGCTCTCGTCGCTCATGCGGTCGCTCCCTCGATCAGCTCGAATCCGAGATCGATTGTTTTCGGACCGTCGCCCGTCAGGCAGGCGGCGGCCTGCCGGCCGATCTCCAGGCGCGGCGTGCGCACCGTCGACAGGGGCTGGGGCATCGCGGCCGCGAAGTCGAGCCCGTTGAAGCCGAACAGCGCGAGTCGCCCCGGCACCGCCACGCCCGCCGCCAGACAGGCGAAGTAGCCGCCGAGCGCCATGTCGTCGTTGGAGAAGTAGACCGCGTCGAGATCCGGATGACGCGCCAGCAGCTTTTCGAGCCCCACCCGCCCCGAGGTCGGCGAGGACGGCCCCGGTCGGATTTCCTTGGCCCGGAGCGCCAGGCCCGCCTCCCCGAGCGCGGCCTCGAACCCGGCGAGCCGCTTGCCCGCCCGCAGGTCGACCGCGAGATCGTGGCCGAGATAGCCGATCCGGCGGTAGCCGCGGGCCACGAGATGGCGGCCGCTCGCCGCCCCCACGGCCCGGTTGGAGAAGCCGACCACGGCGTCGATCCCCGCCCCGTCCGTGTCGATCATCTCGACCACCCGCACCCCCCCCGCCCGCGCCAGGGCGACGGTGCCGGGATTGTGCTCCAGCCCGGTGAGCAGCAGCGCCGCCGGGCGCCAGGACAGGAGCGCGGCGGCGAGCGCCTCCTCCCGGTCCGGATCGTAATCGCTGACCCCGATCACGCAGGGGATGCCCTCGGCATCGAGCGCCGCGGTCAGCCCGCGCAGCAGGTCGGGGAAGACCACGTTGGCAAGCGACGGGATCACGACCCCGACGAGCCGCGCGCTCGCCCCCTGGCCGGCGAGGCTGCCGGCGAGCCGGTTCGGCACGTAGCCGAGGCGGGCCACCGCCTCCGCCACCCGCTCGCCGGCGCGCTTGGAATAGGAGCCGTGGTTGCGCAGGACCCGCGAGACCGTGCTCTCGCCGAGCCCGGCCGCGCGGGCGACATCGGTGAGGGTGACGAGCCGCCCCGGCGGCTGGATGTCGTCCATGGCCCCGCTCTCCCGGCACGGATTTTTTGCGACGGCCCTCGCTCCTCCCACCCACACCCTCATCCTGAGGTGCCCGCGCTAGCGGGCCTCGAAGGAGGGCTCCAGAAAGCGCTGCGATCCCTGGAGAGCTCCTTCGAGTCCTCCGCTGCGCTCCGGCACCTCAGGATGAGGGGTTCGATGGGAAGACCGTCCTCGGCAATCCATCTCTGACATAGCGGCCTGCATTATCTCGCACAACCAGATTGGCAGCGCTGCCAAAAGACGATATGGCACCGGCTCAGCGCCGCCCCACGAGCGGCGAAGATCACTATTCGTCCGTACTGGAGAGGTGCGGGCACGGGAGAACGCCCATGCCGGTCCAAGCCGCCCCGTTGGGGGGCGCCACCGCAGCCGCGGACGAGAAATCCTTCGCCGACCGCACCTACGCGAAGGTCTTCTGGCGGCTCGTGCCGTTCCTGATGCTCTGCTACGTGGTGGCGTATCTCGACCGGGTGAATGTCGGCTTCGCCAAGCTCCAGATGGCGCAGGAGCTGAAGTTCTCCGAGACCGTCTACGGCCTCGGCGCCGGCATCTTCTTCCTCGGCTACTTCCTGTTCGAAGTGCCCTCGAACGTGATCCTGCACCGGGTCGGCGCCCGGGTCTGGATCGCCCGGATCATGATCACCTGGGGGATCATCTCCGGCGCCTTCCTGTTCGTGAACTCCGAGTGGAGTTTCTACGGGATGCGCTTCCTGCTGGGCCTCGCCGAGGCCGGCTTCTATCCGGGCGTGATCCTCTACACCACGTCGTGGTTCCCGGCGCATCGCCGCGCCAAGGTGATCGCGGTGTTCATGGCGGCGATCCCGATCTCCGGCATCTTCGGCAACCCGCTCTCGGGCTGGATCATGGACGCGTTCAACGGCGCCCACGGCCTGTCGGGCTGGCAGTGGATGTTCCTGATCGAGGCGGTGCCGGCGGTGCTGGTCGGCATCGCGGTGTTCCTCTACCTCGACAACCGCCCCGCCGAGGCCAAGTGGCTGAGCGAGTCCGAGACGCAGCTCCTCGAGCGCGACATCGCGGCCGACAACCAGGGCAAGGAAGCGAGCCCGCACTCGATCGCCACCGTGTTCCGCAACGGCCGCGTGTGGTTCATGAGCCTGATCTACTTCGCCTTCGTGACCGGCCAGTACGGGCTCACCTTCTGGATGCCGACCATCGTCAAGGCGTCCGGCGTGCAGGGCAACTTCAACATCGGCCTGATCAGCGCCATCCCGTTCCTGTGCGCGGCCATCGTGATGGTCCTGCTGGGCCTCTCCGCCGACCGGATGCGCGAGCGCCGCTGGCACCTGATCATCCCCGCGCTGATCGGTGCGGCCGCCTTCGTGGTCTCGGCCAATGCCGGTTCGACGACGCTCGCCATCGCGGCACTCTCGGTGGCGGCGGCCGGCGTGCTGACCTGCTCGCCCCTGTTCTGGTCGCTGCCGACGGCGTTCCTGAGCGGCGCGGGCGCGGCGGCCGGGATCGCGCTGATCAACTCGGTGGGGAATCTGGCGGGTTTCGTCAGCCCCTACGTGATCGGGGCATTGCGCGACGCCACCGGCAGCACCGCCGCCGGTCTCTACGCGCTCGCCGCCATGCTGGTGGTCGGCGCGGTCTGCGTGTTCGTCACGCCGGCCCGGATGGTCAACCGCTGAGGCCTTTCCCCTCCCCCTTGTGGGGAGGGGCCAGGGGTGGGGGTGGCGCAGGAGGCACCGCATCGACCCATCCTGAACCACCCCCACCTCCAACTCCTCCCCGCAAGGGGGAGGAGAGCGCGTCGAGCGTGATGACGGGGCGCAGACAGACTGCCTGTGGAATCCAAGAGGCCTCCCATGACCACCGACACCTCCACCCGCCGCGCCGCGGTGATCGGCCTGGGCTCCATGGGCTCTGGCATGGCTGGCTCGCTCCTGCGGGCGGGCTTTTCCGTGACGGCCTGCGACGTGAACCCGGAGGCGGTGGCCCGCTTTGAAGCGGCCGGCGGCCGGGGGGCCGCGAACCCGGCCGAGGCGGCGCGGGAGGCCGACGTGGTGGTGAGCGTCGTCGTCAACGCCGCCCAGACCGAGGCCGTCCTGTTCGGCGCGGACGGCGCCGCCGCCGCGATGCCGGAGGGCGCGGTGTTCGTCTCCTCCGCCACCATGGATCCGGCCATCGCCCGCGCCCTCGCGGCACGGCTCGAGGCCACGGGCCGCCACTACCTCGACGCCCCGATGAGCGGCGGCGCCGCCCGCGCGGCGGATGGCGGCCTGACCTTCCTGGCCTCGGGTTCGGCGGAAGCCTTCGCCAAGGCGCGCCCCGCCCTCGATGCCATGGCGGGCACGCTCTACGAGCTCGGCGACGCGGCCGGCCAGGGCGCGGCCTTCAAGATGATCAATCAGCTGCTCGCGGGCGTCCACATCGCCGCCGCCTGCGAGGCGATGGCCTTCGCGGCCAAGCAGGGGCTCGACCTCGCCCGCGTCTACGAGGTGATTACCAAGTCGGCGGGCAATTCATGGATGTTCGAGAACCGGGTGCCCCACATCCTCGACGCCGATTACAGCCCGAAGAGCGCGGTCGACATCTTCGTCAAGGATCTCGGCATCGTGCAGGACATGGCCCGGGCCGAGAAGTACCCGGTTCCGGTGGCGGCCGCGGCGCTGCAGATGTTCCTGATGGCGTCCGGCGCCGGCATGGGCCGGGACGACGATGCCTCCGTGGCGCGGCTCTACGCGCAGGTCTCGGGGGCGACGCTGCCGGGCCAGGCTTGAGGAAGCCTGATCCCACCCTCCCCCTCATCCTGAGGTGACCGCGTTAGCGGGCCTCGAAGGAGGGCTTCAGGGAGCGCGCGGCTGGCTGGAGGGCTCCTTCGAGGCCTCCGCTCCGCTGCGGCACCTCAGGATGAGGTGGGTCGGTTGGATGACGGTCCGCTTGGCGGATCGAACGGGTGACGAGAATCGGGCAGGAGTCCTAAAGAATGCCGCGCTTTGCCGCCAACCTGAGCCTGATGTTCAACGAGGTGCCGTTCCTCGACCGGTTCGAGGCCGCGGCCGAGGCCGGGTTCGATGCCGTCGAGTTCCTGTTCCCCTACGAGCACCCGCCCGAGGCCATCGGCGAGCGGCTGCGGGCGCATGGCCTGACCCAGGCCCTGTTCAACCTGCCGCCAGGGGATTTCTCGAAGGGTGAGCGCGGCTTGGCGGCGTTTCCTGAGCGGTTCGATGAGCTGAAGGCCGGCGTCGACACCGCGCTTCGCTACGCCGAGGCGACCGGTGTCGGCAGGCTCCACCTGATGGCGGGTCTCGCCCCCTGGAACGACCCGCGCGCCATCGACTCCTACCGCCGGGCCGTCACATGGACCGCGGAGCGGCTGGCGCCGGCCGGCCTCGACCTCGTCCTGGAACCGATCAACGGCCGGAACATGCCGGGCTATTTTCTCAACGACTTCGGCCGGGCGGCTGACCTGATCCGTGAACTGGCCCTGCCGAACCTGAAGCTCCAGTTCGACCTCTACCATTGCCAGATCCTGCACGGCGACGTGACCATGCGGCTGCGCGCCCTGATGCCGCTCATCGGCCATGTCCAGACCGCGAGCGTGCCCGAGCGGCACGAGCCCGGTACCGGCGAGATGGCCGACTTTTTCCTGTTCGACGAGCTGGACCGGCTCGGCTACCGCGGCTTCGTCGGCTGCGAGTACATCCCGGCCGCCGACACGGTCGCGGGCCTCGGCTGGCTCGCCGCCTACAGAGGGAACGCCCGATGAGCCTCGCCCTGGGATGCGTCGCCGACGACTATACGGGCGCCTCGGACCTCGCCAACACCCTGACCAAGGCGGGCCTGCGCACCATCCAGACCATCGGCGTGCCGGCCGATGATCGCGCCCTGCCGGAGGCCGACGCGGTGGTGGTGGCGCTCAAGAGCCGCTCGATCCCGGCCGATCAGGCCGTGGCGCGCTCCCGCGCGGCGGAGGCCTGGCTGCGGGCCCGGGGCGCGGCCCACGTGATGTTCAAGGTCTGCTCGACCTTCGACTCGACCGATGCGGGCAATATCGGCCCTGTGATGGACGCCCTGCGGGCAGAGGCCGGCGAGGCCATCGCCCTCGTCACGCCGGCCTTCCCGGAGACCGGGCGGAGCGTCTACCAGGGTAACCTGTTCGTCGGGTCCGTGCCGCTGAACGAGAGCCCGCTCAAGGACCACCCGCTCAACCCGATGCGCGACGCCAACCTCGTGCGCGTGCTCGCCCGCCAGAGCGCGAGCCCCGTCGGGCTGATCGACACAGCCACGGTCGCGAAGGGCGCGGAGGCCGTAGCTGCCCGCCTCGACGCGCTGGCCCAGGAGGGCAAGGGCGCGGCCATCGCGGATGCGATCTTCGACAGCGATCTCGAAGTGCTCGGCCGGGCGATCGTCGGCCGCAAATTCTCGGTCGGGGCCTCCGGCCTCGGCCTCGGCCTCGCCCGCGCGCTGGTGGCCGACGGGCGCGGCACGCAGGACGCCGCAGGCGCCGCCGTCGGCGAGCTGGTGGGGGGAGCCTCCGCCTGCCTCGCCGGCAGCTGCTCGCAGGCCACCCTCCAACAGGTCGCTGCCGCGGAGGCGATCATGCCGGTGCTGCGCCTCGACCCGGCGCGGTTGCTCGCGGGCGCCGACGTGGTCGCCGAGGCCCTGGCCTTCGCCGAACAACGCCTCGCCGCCGGCCCGGTGCTGATCGCCACTTCGGCGGCCCCCGAGGCGGTGCGCGCGCTGCAGGCCCAGCACGGGGTCGATGCGGCTGGCCACGCCATCGAGGCGGCGCTGGCGGCCATCGCCGAGGGCCTCGTCGCCCGCGGCGTCCGCCGGCTCGTGGTGGCGGGCGGCGAGACCTCCGGAGCGGTGGTCGACCGGCTGGGGCTCACCGCCTTCCTGCTCGGGCCGGAGATCGCCGCAGGCGTTCCGGTCCTGCGCACCGCCGGCCGGTCCGAGCCGATGCTGCTCGCCCTGAAATCCGGCAATTTCGGCGGCGCCGACTTTTTCGGCCGCGCCCTCGACATGATGCGGTGACGGGGTTTCCAAAGGGACCGAGTCCCTTTGGTGGGGTGTCGGGGTGAAACCCCGACGCACGGATCCTCCACCCCCTCGCAGGGGGTGGAGGATCCGTACCGCATGGCTCTGCCCTGCACCCGCCAAAGGACTCGTCCTTTGGAATCCCATGACGTTTTTCGGGAGGATTTCATGCACGCCCTGATTCTCGGCGCCGCCGGCATGATCGGCCGCCGCCTCGTGGATGCCCTGGTGACGGACGGCCGGGTCGGCGGGCAGACGCTCACCGCCCTCACCCTGCTCGACGTGGTCCCGCCATCCGCACCCGCGGGCTTTTCCGGCCCGGTCCGGGCGGAGGCCGCCGACCTCACGGTGCCCGGCGCCGCCGAGGCCGCCATCGCCGAGCGGCCGGGGGTGATCTTCCACCTTGCCGCGGTGGTCTCGGGCGAGGCCGAGGCCAATCTCGAACTCGGCTACCGGGTCAATCTCGACGGCACCCGGCTCCTCCTCGACGCGATCCGCGCGGCCAATGCGGCGGACGGCTACCGGCCCAAGCTCGTCTTCACCTCGTCGCTCGCGGTGTTCGGGCCGCCCTTCCCCAAGGTCATCCCGGACGATCACATCCTGCGCCCGGCTTCGTCGTACGGGGTGCAGAAGGCCATGGGCGAGCTGATGCTCGCCGATTACGCGCGCCGCGGCTTCCTCGACGGGATCGGCCTGCGCCTGCCGACCATCTGCGTGCGGCCGGGCAAGCCCAACAAGGCGGCCTCGGGCTTCTTCTCAGGCATCATCCGCGAGCCGCTCGCCGGCCAGGAGGCGATCCTGCCGGTGCCCGACACGGTGCGGCACTGGTTCGCCAGCCCCGCGGCGGCGGTGGGCTTCCTCGTCCATGCGGCCGGGCTCGACCTCGCGGCGATCGGGCCGCGGATCAGCCTGACCATGCCGGGGGTCTCGGCGACGGTGGCGGAGGAGATCGAAGCCCTGCGCCGCGCAGCGGGCGACAAGGCCGTGGCCCTGATCCGGCGCGAGCCCGACGCCACCATCGCGCGGATCGTCGGCTCCTGGCCGGAGGCGTTCGCGCCGGAGGCGGCTTTGGCCCTGGGCTTCCGGGCGGACGAATCCTTCGACGCGATCGTGGCTCAGCACGTGGCCGAGTTCCACGGCGGCTGAGCCTCAGGGCCGGTTCAATCGTCGGCGCCGGCGTAGAAGCTCTCCACGCCGATGCCCTCCTCCTGCATCAGCCGGGCGCGGGCGCGCAGCTTCTCGGTCTCGCTCTTGAGCTGGCCGCAGGCCGCCAGGATGTCCCGGCCGCGGGGCGTGCGTACCGGCGAGGCGTAGCCAGCGTTGAACACGATCTCGGAGAAGCGCTCGATCCGGTCCCAGTCGGAGCATTCGTAGCGGCTGCCCGGCCACGGGTTGAACGGGATCAGGTTGATCTTGGCCGGGATGCCCTTGAGCAGGCGGACCAGCTCGCGCGCATCCGCGTCCGAATCGTTGACGCCCTTCAGCATCACGTATTCGAAGGTGATCCGGCGGGCGTTGCTCAGGCCGGGATAGGCCCGGCACGCCGCGAGCAGCTCGGCGATCGGGTATTTCCGGTTGAGCGGCACCAGCTCGTTGCGCAGGTCGTCGCGCACGGCGTGGAGCGAGATCGCCAGCATGGCGTTGGCCTGCTCGCCGAGCCGCGGGATCTGCGGCACCACACCCGAGGTCGAGACCGTGATCCGGCGACGGGACAGGCCGAGGCCCTCCTGGTCGGACATCACCCCCACCGCGTCGACCACGGCGTCGAGGTTGTAGAGGGGCTCACCCATGCCCATGAACACGATGTTGGTGACGAGCCGGCCGACCTCGCCGGAGCCGCCGGCGTCGCGGCTCGGCATCTGGCCGGGCCAGTCGCCGAGCTCGTCCCGGGCGGTGACGAGCTGCTGCACGATCTCGGCCGACGAGAGGTTGCGCACAAGGCGCTGGGTGCCGGTGTGGCAGAACGAGCAGGTGAGGGTGCAGCCGACCTGACTCGACACGCAGAGCGTGCCCCGGTCCGGGCCTGGGATATAGACGCACTCGATCTCGGCGCCGCGGTTGTGCTCCTGCCGGTTGGTCGGCGCCATGCGCAGCAGCCACTTGCGGGTGCCGTCGCGGGAGACCTGCCGGCTCGCCACCTCGGGCCGCTCCAGGGTGAAGTGCTCGGCGAGCTGCGCCTTCAGTGCCTTGCCGACATTGGTCATCTCGGCGAAGTCCTGGGCTCCGCGGAAATTGACCCAGTGCCAGACCTGGCCGGCGCGCATCCGGCTCTCGCGCTCGGGCACGCCCATGCCGATGAGCTGCGCCTTGAGGGCATCGCGGGTCAGGCCGACCAGCGAGGGCCGGCGGCCGGGCAGCGCCTCGGGGAGGAAATCGGGCGCCTTCTCGATCGCGGCATCGGCCGCGCGGGCGCTGTCGAGCGACGGGCTCGCCATGGCGTTCAAACGATCCATACGATTGGAAAGGGTCTGATATAGGCGATCGCGGCGGCGAATGCGAATGCACGCCGGCGACGGGTGACCGCCCCCCGCTCGGTCCGGACGCCGCGCACGAAAAAGGGCGCCCGCAGGCGCCCCGATCCGTTCGTCCGGTCCGGAAAAATCAGGCGGCGGCGGTCTTCACCGGCACGCCCTTCTCGGACAGGAAGGTCTGCAGCTCGCCCGACTGGAACATCTCGCGGGTGATGTCGCAGCCGCCGACGAACTCGCCCTTCACGTAGATCTGCGGGATGGTCGGCCAGTTCGAGAAGGCCTTGATACCCTCGCGGATCTCCTGGTCGGCCAGGACATTCACGCCCTTGAACGGCACGCCGAGGTAGTTGAGGATCTGCACCACCTGCCCCGAGAAGCCGCATTGCGGCATCTGCGGCGTGCCCTTCATGAACACCACCACGTCCTGGGAGGCGATCTCGTTCTGGATGGTCGTGTTGACGTCGGTCATCGGGTCCCTCGGGTTTATTCGGTTGGCTTCATATCGACGGTCCCGGCCAGCTTCTCAAGGAGGCCGACGACGCGCAGCGTGCCCGTGGTCAGATCCTCGTAGCTGAACGGACATTCCTGCGGCAGGTCCCGCGGTACGCGGATCGCGTATTCCGATAGGCCGGCAGCTGCATCGGACACGCCGCGCCGCCAGGCCGCATTCAAGTCGATCAACCGACGCATGGACGGCTTCGCCTCGTGGGCGATCCGGAGCAGAAACGCGTCGATCTCGATCTGCCAGCGGTTGCGACTGGGCGCATTCGGATCGGACAGAAGTTTCACGAGATGCTCGAAAACCAGCTCCATCTTGCGGACCACGCCGCTGACTTGCGAGCGGCCCACGTAGAGGAGCTCCTCGATGATGTTCTGCCAGTCGATCTGGCGCGACAGAGGATCGGATCGCTCCGCGAGCCGCGCGAGCAGGGCGACCTGTTGATGGCACCACGCGACGGTGTCGCTGTCGATCAGGTCGGGCTGCTCGCGTCGCAGTTCGGCGTTCTCGTGGATATCGCGCGCACGCTGCACCGCGGCGGGAGCATCCGTGCGCTCGGCGAGCAACCGATCAAGCCAAGCGTCGACACCGCCGTCCGCATCCCACGCATAATTCCCGAGGGCGGCTGGGATCGCGCTGCGATCGATCGAACCATCCGACCCGGCTATCCTCGGCATGGCCTCGAATAGGCGCTCATGGAGGCCGATCGAGAAATCTTCGGGGGCGACGAGATGGCGGACGCCTTCGAAGAGGGACGGCTCATCCAGTACGGTGCCAAGCAGTTCGCGTTCCCAGGCGAGGGTTTCCCCCCAGGTCGGTGGCCGTATGCGTTCGATGACGACAGACGGTTTGAGACTCATCGCGACGCCTGAGGGTCTTCTCCTCAATCCTGCGGGACGCCCGTGGTTAGCGCAAGGGCGTGGAGCACCCCGCCCATCCTTCCCTGGAGGGCGCCGTAAACCATCTGGTGCTGCGCCACCCGGGTCTTGCCCTTGAAGGCCGCCGACAGGACCGTGGCGGCGTAATGGTCGCCGTCGCCTGCGAGGTCGCGGATCTCCACCTGCGCGTCCGGCAGGGCCTCGCGGATCATGCGCTCGATCTCGCCCGCATCCATCGGCATCGGGGAACTCCTGGGCTTGAAGGGATCAGGACGCAGGCGCCGCCGGCTGGCTCGCCATGTAGGCGGGCAGCCAGCCCTCGTGCGCCGCGGACAGCTCGGCGAGCGATATGGTCTCGCCGCCCGGTAGGGTCAAACGGTCGGAGCCCGCCACGCCGACAGACGCCGCCGCCACGCCCTGGGCCGCGGCGGCCGAGAGGAGATCGGTGGCCGCCTCCGGCCGCACCGCCAGCAGGTAGCGGCCCTGGTCCTCGCCGAACAGGTAGGCGTGGGGCGGCAGGTCCACCGGCACGTCGGAGAGCGCCGCGCCGATCCCGCCCGCCATCGCCATCTCGGCGAGCGCCACCGCGAGGCCGCCATCCGCGAGGTCGTGGACCGTGTCGACGGTGCCGGCCTGGATCAGGCCGCGGACGAAGTCGCCGTTGCGGCGCTCCAGCGCGAGGTCGACCGGCGGCGGGGCGCCCTCCTCGCGGCCCTCGATCACCGAGAGATAGGCCGACTGGCCGAGCCAGCCCTCGCTGGCGCCGATCAGCACCAGCACGTCGCCCGCGCGCTTGAGGGCGATCGTCGCGTGGCGCGCCACGTCGTCGAGCACGCCGACGCCGCCGATGGTCGGGGTCGGCAGGATGCCGACACCGTTGGTCTCGTTGTAGAGCGAGACGTTGCCGGACACGACCGGGAAATCCAGCGCCCGGCAGGCCTCGCCGATGCCCTGGAGGCAGCCGACGAGCTGGCCCATCACCTCGGGCTTTTCTGGGTTGCCGAAGTTCAGGTTGTCGGTGATGGCAAGCGGCTTGGCCCCGACCGCCGTGATGTTGCGCCACGCCTCGGCCACGGCCTGACGGCCGCCCTCGACCGGGTCGGCCTCGCAGTAGCGCGGGGTGACGTCGCAGGTGAGCGCGAGGCCCTTCGGCCCGTCCTCGACCCGGACGATCGCGGCGTCGCCGCCGGGCTTCTGGACGGTGTTCCCTAAGATGAAGTGGTCGTATTGCTCGAACACCCAGCGCTTGGACGAGAGGTCGGGGGAGCCGACGAGGCGCTTGAGCGCGTCGGTCAGCGAGGCCGGCGCCGGGACCTCCGAGGCCGCGATCACCGGCTGGTGCGTGTTGGCGAGATGCGGCCGGTCGTAGAGCGGCGCCTCGTCGCCCAGCTCCTTGATCGGCAGGTCGGCCACGGTCTCGCCGTGCCACTTGATGACGAAGCGCAGCGTGTCGGTGGTCCGTCCGATCACCGCGAAGTCGAGGCCCCACTTCACGAAGATCGCCTCGGCCTCGGCCTCCATGCCGGGCTTGAGCACCATGAGCATCCGCTCCTGGCTCTCCGAGAGCATCATCTCGTAGGGGGTCATGCCCTCTTCGCGGGCCGGCACCTTGTCGATGTCGAGCTCGACGCCGAGGTCACCCTTGGCGCCCATCTCCACCGCCGAGCAGGTCAGGCCGGCGGCGCCCATGTCCTGGATGGCAATGACCGCGCCGGACGCCATCAGCTCCAGGCAGGCCTCCAGCAGCAGCTTCTCGGCGAAGGGGTCGCCGACCTGCACGGTCGGGCGCTTCGACTCGGATGCCTCGTCGAACTCGGCCGACGCCATGGTGGCGCCGTGGATGCCGTCGCGGCCGGTCTTGGAGCCGAGATAGACGATCGGGTTCCCGATTCCGGCGGCGGCCGCGTAGAAGATGCCGTCGGTGCGGGCGAGCCCCACCGCCATGGCGTTGACCAGGATGTTGCCGTCGTAGCGCTTGTGGAAGCCGGTCAGGCCGCCGACGGTCGGCACGCCGAAGGAATTGCCGTAGCCGCCGACGCCCGCGACCACGCCCGAGACGAGGGCGCGCGTGCGCGGATGGTCTGGGGAGCCGAAGCGCAGGGCGTTGAGCGCCGCGATCGGCCGCGCGCCCATGGTGAAGACGTCGCGCAGGATGCCGCCCACGCCGGTCGCCGCGCCCTGATAGGGCTCGATGTAGCTCGGGTGGTTGTGGCTCTCCATCTTGAAGACGCAGGCATGGCCGTCGCCGATATCGATGACGCCCGCATTCTCGCCCGGCCCCTGGATCACCCAGGGTGCCGAGGTCGGCAGGCCGCGCAGGTGCTTGCGGGAGGATTTGTAGGAACAATGCTCGTTCCACATGGCCGAAACGATGCCGAGCTCGGTCAGCGTCGGGTCGCGCCCGATCAGGCCGCGGAAGCGTTCGTACTCGTCCGGAGTCAGGCCGTGCTGGGCCACGAGTTCGGGGGTGATCGGAACGTCGTTGCGGAACATGCGAAGGGTCTCGGCAGAGAGCGGCCCGTCCCGGGAGACGCGCGCCGCGGCGAGCCCGAACCGGGCTGGGATCCAGGCTGCCCCGGCTCTAGAGCGGAAGCGCCCACCCTGGCAACATCCGCAGGTATTCCGGCTCGGGGGCTCGGCCGGCGCCGCGTGCCGGGCGCAGATTCCGCGTCCTGCCGGTCAGAGGCCGTGTTGGCGAACCGGCGGCCGGGCGAGGTCGTTCTCCCGGCCGCCCGATCCAGCATTGCGATCCCGAGGAAGCTCGACCCCCACCACCTCGTCGGCCTCGTCCTCGGCGGCGCGGATGCGGTCCGCGAAGGCGCCGAGGCGCGGGGCGACTGCCCGGCCGCGCAGGCGTGGGGGAAGGTGGTGTCGTCCACGAGGTGGCGGACGTAGAGGAGCTTGCCGCGGATCGCCCGCATCAGCCCGCCGAGGATCCCGTCGGCCGGGGGCGGCCCCGCCAGCAGGGACCAGGGCTGCAGCGCGGCCGGCGGCGGAAGGCGGGGCTTCCCGCCAGGACGAGGCTGAGGAGGACGAGCGCCGGATAGATCGCGGGGACGCCGAAGATCACCGTGGAGAAGCGCCGACCCTCCCGCCACAGGCCGGACGCGTAGCCCGAGCGCCACAGCCGCCGGAGCAGGATCGGAACGCCCCGAAGGCGCGCCCCCTCGGATTGCGGGATACGCGCGGACCGTCTTGGAGCGGGGACCCGGCGGGCGCGAAAACGGAAATGATGAGTCGGCCAATTCGGGTGAAGGCGCCCTGCCTACACGAACCGGTCCACTGCGCCGAGGACGATCCTCCCCGGCGCGACGGCTCATTGGGGCGCGGGATGCGCCAGGAACTCGGCGATCGCCGCCACGAACCGCTCGCCATAGGCCTCGCGCTTGCGCTCGCCGACCCCGTGGACCGTACGCAAGGCCCAGAGATCGACGGGCTTCTGCCGGGCCATCTCGATCAGCGTGCGATCGGGAAAGACCATGAAGGCCGCGATGCCCTCGGCCCGGGCGAGCGTCGCGCGCAGGCCGCGCAGGTGCTGGAACAGGGCCTCGTCGGTCTCCGACAGCGCGATCTCCCCGTCCTCCCGGGGCGCGGCGCGGCGCCGCTCGCGGGGCTCCGCCTTCTCGGGGTCCGGGCGGAGCTGGACCGGCTCGCGCCCGTACAGGATCGCCTCGCCTTTCGCGGTCAGGGACAGGCCGCCATAGCCGTCGGCATTCTCGGCGATCGCCCCGCCCGCGAAGAGCTGGCGCAGGATCGCCCGCCACGCCGCCACCGGCTTGTCGGCGCCGACCCCGAAGGTCTTGAGGCTGGTGTGGCCGTTGCGGCGGATCTGCTCGCTCTCCTTGCCGTGGACCACGTCGCAGATATAGGCCGCGCCGAAGCGCTGGCCGGTGCGCACGATCGCCGAGAGGATCTTCTGGGCCGAGACGGTGCCGTCCACCAGGGTGACGCCGCCGCGGCACAGGTCGCAGCGGCCGCAGGGCTCGCTGATCTCGCCGAAATAGGCGAGCAGCGACTGGCGCCGGCAGGTGGCGCCCTCGCACAGGGTGATCATCGCCTCGAGCTTGCGGCGCTCGACCCGGCGGCGCTCGTCGGAGATCTCCTTCTCGTCGATCTGGCGGCGGCGCAGCGCCATGTCGTCGAGGCCGTAGAGGGTGAGCGTGTCGGCCGGCAGTCCGTCGCGGCCGGCGCGGCCGATCTCCTGATAGTAGCCCTCGACGTTGTTGGGCATGTCGGCATGGCAGACGAAGCGCACGTCCGGCTTGTTGATGCCCATGCCGAAGGCGATCGTGGCGGTCATCACCACCCCATCCTCCTGCAGGAACCGGTCCTGGTTCTTCATGCGCGTCGCCTGATCGAGACCGGCATGGTAGGGCAGCGCGTCGAACCCGTCCTTCTTCAGGGTCTCGGCCAGCTGCTCGGTGCGCTTGCGCGACGAGCAGTAGATGATCCCGCTCTCGGACCGCCGGTGCTTCAGGAAGCGCTCGATCTGCCGGGCCGGGTTGTCCTTGGGCTGGAAGGTCAGCCGGATGTTCGGCCGGTCGAAGGAGTGGACGAAGATCTTTGGCGGCCGGCCCTGCGGAAAGAGGCGTTCGGCGATCTCGGCGCGGGTCGCGGCGTCGGCGGTGGCGGTGAGCGCGAGCGTCTGGACGTTGCCGAGCGTCGTCCGGGCGCGGGCGATCTCCCGGTATTCGGGCCGGAAGTCGTGGCCCCATTGCGAGACGCAATGCGCCTCGTCCACGGCCAACCGCCGGACGCCGGCCCCGCGCAGGGCCTCGATGCAGCCCTCCATCAGCAGGCGCTCGGGCGACACGAACAGGAGCCGCAGCTCGCCCGAACGCAGCATCCGCCACGTCTCGCGCGAGTCGGATTCCGTCACGGTCGAGTTGAGGGTCGCGGCCTCGACACCGACGCTCTTCATCTGCTGCACCTGATCGTGCATCAGGGCGATCAGCGGCGAGACCACCACGGTCAGCCCCGGATCGACCAGCGCCGGGAGCTGATAGGTCATCGACTTGCCCGAGCCCGTGGGCATGACGGCGAACACGTCGGCGCCGTCGAGCACCGCGCCGATCACCTCGTCCTGCCCGGGCCGGAAATCCTCGTAGCCGAAGGTCTTCTTCAGTGCGGCGCGGGCCTCGTCGAGGCGGGTCATCGGAATCCTTTGGGACGGTCCGGCCGTCTTGCGGCGGCCAGCTTGCGGCAGCCAGCTTGCGGCAGCGATGTGTAGACACTAGCCTCACGTGTCTACACGGAGGCCGCGATGCCGCTCAACATCCGCAGCGAAGAGGTGAATCAGCTCGCCGAGAAGCTGGCATCGCGGGCCGGCGTGAGCAAGACCGAGGCGGTGCGACTCGCGCTCACGAACGAGTTGCGGCGGAGGGAACAGCACGTGCCCCTCGCGGAACGGCTGAGACCCCTGCTCGATGAGATTGCCGCGGTGCCGCGCACGGGCCTTGAGGCCGACAAGGCCTTCTACGATAGCCTGAACGACGAGTGATGTTCATCGATGCGTCCGCGATGGTCGCGATTCTTGCTGAGGAGCCGGGAGCGGAACTTCTGCTGCGCTGCCTCGACGGAGCGGATGCGCCGATCACGTCCGCGCTCGCCGTTTTCGAGACCGCGACGGCCCTCACGCGCAAACTGAGCCAGGACATGACCGCTTCGGAATCGCAAGTGTTGCGCTTCCTCATGGCGGCCAACATCCGAATCGTGCCCATTGCCGGGCCAGAGAGCGCCGCAGCCCTCGCGGCCCATGCCCGCTCATGCCCGCTACGGCAAGGGCCGCCATCCCGCCCGCCTGAACCTCGGCGACTGCTTCGCCTATGCCTGCGCGCGGGTACATCGCGTCCCGCTGCTCTATGTCGGCGACGACTTCCCGCAGACCGATATCCGCCCGGCCCTCGCCTAAGCTCGACTTTGGCCCATCATGCGGCGTGGCAAAGGGCATAGGCCCAGGGCGCGGGCAAACGGAAGCGGGGTTT
>NZ_VUOK01000012.1 GCF_009806555.1 Methylobacterium sp. 2A
GATCAGGACGACGGCCTGCGGATCGCTCGCGGCGGCGTGGATCGCGGCGACCGCCACGGCGGCGGCGGAGTCGCGGCCCTGCGGCTCGAGCAGGATGTCGGCGGTGAGCCCGAGCTGGTCGCGCTGCTCGGCGACGATGAAGCGGGCCTCGGCCGAGGCGATCACCGTGGGCCTGGCGAAGACACCCGCGTCCGCGACCCGCTCCAGGCTGGCCTGGAAGGTCGAGACTTTCGCGTCCACCAGCTTGGCGAACTGCTTCGGCATGCTCTCGCGCGAGGCCGGCCACAGGCGCGTTCCCGTCCCCCCGCACAGGATCATCGGATAAATCGGGGCAGATGATCGGGACATGCGGCGTCTCCCGCGGCGGGTTGCGGTCGTGGCGTGATCGCGCGGCCCGGTCTAGGCCGCAAGGATGCGGAATGCCGGCGCCCACGGTTTTCGAGACTTGCCCTTAACGGCGCGATGGGGCCGGAACAACCGGCGCGGATTATCCGCACCCGTCTGGGCTGGCTGAGCGCAGCCGGATCGTTATCTCTGGTCCTGCAATGCATTCACCCGCCAAGACCCCTTCGACACCCAATGACGCGGCGCAGGGTCCGCGACGGATCCCGTCGGTCGAGCGCCTCGTCGGGGGCGCATCTTCGGAGGATCTCGCCGCCTACGGCCGCACGGCGTTCACCGGAGCGATCCGGGCCGTGCTCGCCGGCCTGCGCACCGAGGGTGGCCTCGTGCCGGACGATGGTGCGATTCGGGCGGAGGCCGCCCGAAGGCTCGCGGCCGAGCGAAGCCCCTCCCTGCGGCCGGTGTTCAATCTGACGGGCACGGTGCTGCACACCAATCTGGGGCGCGCCCTGCTGCCCCGCTCGGCCGCCGAGGCGGTGACCGCCGTGATGGTGCAGGCCAGCAACCTGGAATTCGACCTCGCGACCGGCGCCCGCGGCGAGCGGGACGATCATGTCGAGGCCCTGATCTGCCGCCTGACCGGCGCCGAGGCCGCCGTGGTCGTCAACAACAATGCGGCGGCCGTCCTGCTGGTGCTGAACGCGCTCGCCATGCGCAAGGAGGTCGTGGTCTCCCGCGGGGAGCTCGTGGAGATCGGCGGCTCGTTCCGGGTGCCGGACGTGATGGTGCGGGCCGGCTGCCGGCTGCGCGAGGTCGGCACCACCAACCGCACCCATCTGCGCGACTACGCGGAGGCGATCGGCCCGCGCACCGGCCTCGTGATGAAGGTGCATCCGAGCAATTACGCCATCGCGGGCTTCACGGCTGCCGCCGAGCCTGAGGCCCTGCACGCCCTCTGCCGGGAGCGCGGCGTGCCGCTGGCGGACGACCTCGGCAGCGGCAGCCTCCTCGATCTCGCCGCCTACGGCCTGCCGCCCGAGCCCACCGTCCGGGCCGCCCTGGAGCGGGCCGATATCGTCACCTTCAGCGGCGACAAGCTGCTCGGCGCGGTCCAGTGCGGCATCGTGGCGGGCCGCAAGGATCTGATCGCCCGCGTGCGCAAGAACCCGCTGAAGCGGGCGCTGCGGGTCGACAAGATGACCTACGCGGCCCTCGAAGCGGTGCTGCGGCTCTACCTGCACCCCGAGCGGCTGGCGGAGGAACTGCCGACCCTGCGGCTGCTCACCCGGGACCGGGCGGCGATCGCCGCGCAGGCGGCGCGCCTCGCCCCCGCCGTGGCGGAACGCCTCGCCGGCTGGGCGACCGTTTCGGTGGCGGATTGCATCAGCCAGATCGGATCCGGCGCCCTGCCGGTGGAGACCCTGCCCAGCGCCGCGCTGGTGCTGACCCCGGACGCGGAGGGCGGACCGTCGCGCCGCGGCGCGGGGGGGCGGTGCAAGCGCCTCGCCGAGCGCCTGCGCGCGCTGCCGGTCCCCGTGATCGGCCGGATCAGCGACGACGTGATTCTTTTGGATCTACGTACGCTGGAGGACGAGGCCGGCCTCCTCGATAGTCTGGCCTCGGTGGCGCTGCCATCATCCTGAGCTCACGGGCTTGTTGAGAGACAGAGATCCCTATGTGAAGCTCATGTGCCGGCTTCATGTCTTGTGGTATAATGACAACCCCGCGGTCGCGGTCGAGAGGTGCGGTGCCCGGACCGCGATAGGCGAACGATATGGTGCAGAGTGCCGACATGGCGGAGGTTGAGCGCGAGACCGATCCGCTCCTCCTCGACAATCAGCTTTGCTACGCGCTCTACGCGGCCGCGCATCGGATGACGAAATCCTACCGGCCGCTGCTGGAACGCCTCGGGCTGACCTATCCGCAATACCTCGTGCTGCTCGTGCTGTGGGAGCAGGACGGCGTCACGGTGTCGGAGATCGGCCGGCGGCTGCGTCTCGATTCCGGCACGCTGACGCCGGTGCTGAAGCGCCTGGAGAGCGCGGGCTTCCTGTTGCGCACCCGCCGCCAGTCGGACGAGCGTGAGGTCGAGATCGCGCTGACGCCGGAGGGCGCGGCTTTGCGCGCCGATGCGGTCTCGGTCCGTGAGGCCGTGATGTGCCAGCTCGAACTCAGCGAGCCGGAGATCCGGGCCCTGCGCAAGGATCTGAGCCTCGTGATCGAGCGGCTGAGTGTAGGCGAGTGAGAGCGCAGCCTTGATCGGATGAGCCGCTTCGCGGTCCTCACCGCCGCAGGCGGTTGCCCAGGACGAAGCCGTAAAGGCCCATCAGGATGATGCCGACCGCGCCCTCGATGCCGACCAGCAGGTTGGTGACCCGGCCGGTCGGCTTGAGGCCGATCTCCGGCGGGTTCGCGGTCATCATGTTGAGGGCACTGTAGCTCAGGAGATCGAGCGGGTTGTAGGTCGGCCCCGCCTCCGGTCCCTCCAGGATGATCAGGCCGCCCGTCAGGCCGTAGAGACCGCCGAACACGACGATCAGCAGCGCGAAGGCCCGGGCGATGCGCGACAGGCTCTCGCCGTAATCACACAACCACTCGACGAAGCGGTCCGCGCTCCAGCGGTAGCCGTGCCGCAGCGCGCCCGCCCAGTCCCGTGCGCCCCAGGCTGCACGGGCCTGCTGGCCGGCGTGGAAGCGCCCCATTCGGCGGCCGCGCTTGTAGGCCCAGCTCGCCGCGTCGTGGCTGCCGATGCTCTTCCAGTTCTGCTCCAGGGCGAGGTAGCTCGCCTGCGCGGCCTCGAAGGCGCCCGCCACCTCCTCGCCGACCGCGCCGCCGAGCTGCTCGACACTCATCCGCGTCCCATTGAGCCACGCCCCCGAAAAGCGGGCATGCCGCAACCGGCAGGTGGCGAGATTCAGGCGCACGAGGTCGGTGTCGGACAGGTCGGCGCCCGAGAGGTCCGCCCCGTCGAGCTTCGCCCCCGAAAAGTTCGCCCCCCGCAGGCGCGAGCCCGCGAGCGTCGCCTTCGCGAGGCTGGCGCCGGCAAAATCCGCATGGGTCAGGTTGGCGTCGGCGAGCTTGGCCTCGTCGAGCCGCGCGTCGCGGAACACCGTGTCGTCGGCGTCCGCCCCGGTGAAATCCGCACCCCACAGGTCGGCGCCCGCGAAATCCGTCCCGTCGAGGAGCGCGCCGGACAGGTCGGCGAAGCGCATCGCGGCCTGCCCGAAGCGGGCATCCTCCAGCATGGCGCCCGCAAACCGAACCTGACCCGCCACGATGCCGGAAAAATCGGCCCCCGACAGGTCCGCGTCGGACAGGTCGGCCGCCTCCAGGATCGCGCCGGTGAAGCGGGTCGAGCGCCCGACCACGCCCACGAGATTGGCTCGCCGCAGGTTCGCCGCGGAAAGGTCGGCCTCCTCCATGCGGGCCCGGGACAGGTCGGCCTCCGCGAGGGGCAGGCCGCCCGATTCGGGATCCGCCCCCCTGCTCGCGTCGAAGTTCTCCGCCGCGAGGGCGTCCCGGGAGGCGCGCAGGTGCGACAGGTCGCACCCGGCCTCCCGCACGGGCGAGCCCCCGGCGATCCGGTCGAGGAAGGCGCGCAGCTGCGCGTCCGGTGGCGTCGCCTGATCCATGGCGGTTCCTTGCCGGATAGAGCGACCGCGCGCCAGACGCCTCGGTTCCCTCAGGCCAGGCGCGTCGACGCGGTCACCCGCACCGTGATCGCCTTGGCGGCCGGCGTCTTGGCCTGCTCGTCATGGTGCCAGAGCGGCAGCAGGACGTTCAGTTCCGGATAGTAGCCGCCGCAATTTCCTTCGGGAATATCGTAGGCGATCACCCGGAGGCCGCTCACGCGCCGCGTCACCTGATCGCCCGCCTCCGTCTCCACGTCGACGCCGCCGCCATCCTTCAGCCCAAGCCGCGCGATGTCCTGGCGGTTCATGAACAGCACGGCGCGGGTGCCCTTCACGCCGCGGAAGCGGTCGTCGTATCCGTAGACCGTGGTGTTGAACTGGTCGTTCGACCGCAGCGTGATCAGGTCGAGGACATCGGGGCCGCGCGCCGGCAGGTCCGGATCGGACTCAAGGCCCGCCAGCACCGCGAAGTTGGCCCGGCCGGTTTCCGTCTCCCATTTCCGGTCGCGGGCGCCCAGCGGCTTGATCAGGCCCCCGGGCTGGAACATCCGTCCGTTCAGGTCGTGGAACACCTTCGGGTAGGTCGCCTCGATGGCCTCGCGCACGCGGCCGTAATCGGCGACCCAGGCATCCCAGTCGATCCGCGGGTTCACCGGCAGGGTCGCCTTGGCGATCTCCGCGACGATCCAGGGCTCGGAGCGCACCTGCGGCCCGACCGGGTCCGACGTTCCCCGGGAGCCGTGGAACTGCGCGGTGGAACTCTCCATCGAGACCGCCTGCGGCCCGCTCGCCTGCCGGTCGATCTCGATCCGGCCGAGGCAGGGCAGGATGTAGGACACCGCCCCGGGTACGAGGTGCGAGCGGTTGAGCTTGGTCGAGATCTGCACGGTCAGGCGCTGCGTCCGCCACGCCGGCTCCATCCGGCCGGTATCGGGAATCGCCCGCAAGAAATTGCCGCCGAGCCCGATGAAGGCCTTCACGCTGCCGTCGAGGATGCCCTCGCAGGCCTCGACCGTGTTCAGGCCCTTCTCGCGCGGCGGCTCGAAATCGTAGAGTTCCTTGAGCTTGTCGAGGGGCGCCAGTTCCGGCTTCTCGGTGATGCCGACGGTGCGCTGGCCCTGCACGTTCGAGTGCCCGCGCACCGGACAGATCCCGGCGCCGGGCTTGCCGATATTGCCGCGCAGGAGCAGCAGGTTGACCAGCATCCGCACGGTCTCGGTGCCCTTGCGGTGCTGGGTCAGGCCCATTCCGTAGATGCCGATCACGGCCTTGGAACGCGCGTAGACCGCGGCGGCCGCCTCCAGCCCCTGCCGCCGCAGCCCGGAGCGCCGCTCCAGCGCGGCCCAGTCCTGGCCGTCGCAGAAGCGCACGAACGCGTCGAAGCCATGGGTGTGCTCGGCGATGAAGGCGTGGTCGAGCACCCGGGGCTTGCCCGCCGCCTCCGCCTCCCGGTCCATCGCCAGCAGCGCCTTGCACAGGCCGGTGAGCGCCGCGAGATCGCCGCCGGCCTTGACCTGATGGTACTGGGTCGAGATCCGGGTGGAGGAACGTGTCAGCATCTCCACCGGTGATTGCGGATCGGTGAAGCGCTCCAGGCCGCGCTCGCGCAGCGGGTTGAAAGTGATGATCTGCGCCCCCCGGCGCCGTGCCTCCTGAAGCGGGTGCAGCATCCGGGGTGAATTCGAGCCGACATTCTGGCCGAAGAACAGGATCAGGTCGGTGGTCTCGAAATCCTCCAGCAGGACAGTCCCCACCGGCGCGCCGATCGATTGCGGCAGCGCCACCGAGGTCGGCTCGTGGCACATGTTGGAGGAATCCGGCAGGTTGTTGTTGCCGTAGAGCCGCGCCAGCAGCGCGTACATGTAGCTGGTCTCCAGCGAGGCCCGGCCGGAGGTGTAGAACACCACCGACTTGGGATCCGCCGCGCGCAGGGCCATCAGCTCCCGGCCGATCTCGGCCATGGCCTCGCCCCAGGCGACCGGCCGGTAGCGGTCGGTCTCGGGATCGTAGCGCAGGGGATGGGTGAGCCGGCCCTGCTCCTCCAGGGCGTAGTCGCTCCAGCCGAGCAGCTCGGTCACGGTGTGGGCGGCGAAGAAGTCCGGGGTGGCGCGGCGGCGGGTCTGCTCCCACGCGGTCGCCTTGGCGCCGTTCTCGCAATACTCGAAGGCCAGCGGCTTGGCGGGCTTCGCCCAGGCGCAGGACGTGCACATGTAGCCGTCCGGCTTGTTCTGCTTGAGCAGCAGCGCCGAACCGGTGATCGGCACGCCCTCCCGGGTCAGGATCTCGACCAGCGACCGGGCCGAACCCCAGCCCCCCGCCGGGCCGTCATAGGGCTCGATCCGCACCGCACCGGTCTCCTGCTCGGCCATCCCGTCCTCCCGTCCGGTACCCCAGTGACCGGATGGGATGAACGCGCGAGGGCCGAGTCGGATCACGGGCGCGTCACTGCGGCTGCCGGCCCGGCCCGAATCGCCGCGCGGCGCCGGTCAGGAGACGGCGGCGAGCTTGTCGGCCATGGTCTGGTCCTTGTCCCGGCGGGTCGAGAAGATCAGCGTGAAGAAGGTCCGCTGGACGCCCATCTCGGCGAGCTTCGCCTCGCACCGCTCCGCCAGCGCGCAGATCTCCGACAGCTCCCCCTCGATGTTGGTGCCGTTGGGATGCATCGTGGCGGTCAGCCCGCTCGCCTCGATGATCGCCTTGACCTCGCGGACGTAGGGCGAAACGGACGGGCCGACGCCCATCGGCACGATGCACAGGTCGGCGGAGACTTTCATGGTGGTTCTTCCCCGGTGAATGGTGGGCGCGCCGCAACGCGCCCTGCGGACGGAACGCGCGATACGGCGGGCGGTGCACTGCGCCTGATCCGGACTCAGGCCAGATGCGGCACACCTCCGCCCAGCCCGCCGCCCGCGCGTGCCCCGACCCGCCGCGGATCAGAGCTTGCTGATCAGGAGCCCGAGGCCCAAGCCGACGAGGCCGGCGACGACGAGCGAGGCGTGGGGCCACGCGACCGACTTCTGGTGGCCTTCCCACGCGTAATGGCGCCCCTGATCGTAGGCATCCTCGGCCTGTTCCGAGACCGTGTCGGCGGCGTGACGGACGGCATCCTTGGCCTGGCCGTAGAGGTTCTCGGCGGCGCCCTGCGCCTCGCTCAAGCGCCCCTCGAGTGAATCACGGTCCGAGCCGGCGAGGTCGCCGACCGCGCCCTGCACCTTCCCGCCGAGTTCCCGTGCGGCCCCCGTGATCCTGTCCGTGTCGACCATGACGTCCTCCAATGATGTCGTCCCGAACCCGGAACGGTCCGCGCCGGCTACCCCAGATAGGTTTGGGTCCTGCAATTACGACGCGCGGCGCCGCGGTGCCGAGGGCACCAAGGCGGATCGGCCGGGATGCCCGTACCGCGTGTTCCGGCGCCCGGCATCCTTAACCCTGCCGTACGGATGCGGATCACGCGCGCGGCCGGAACCTGCGGCGTCGGCGCGCGTAGCGCTGTCGGCCGTTGCCGCGGCCGCGCTTGCAGGAGGACACCATGGAGGTGATCCACGACGATCCCCCCATGCCGCAGGAGATCGCGGCGGGCTTCTACCCCGACTTCGAGGAACGCTGGCGTTGGGCCGAAATCGCCGGCCGCCTCGTCATGCTGGCCTTCGTCCTCGTCTGCGCCCTGGGCTTCCTCGGGCACGGGCCGTTCAGCGAGCGCACCCTCGCCAACGCGGATCACTCGATCAGCATCCGCTACGAACCGATCGTGCGCTTCGGGGCACCCACGATCATCCGCTTCGACACACGGGTGCCGCCGGACGGCGACAGGGTCGCGGTCACCATCGCCAAGGATCTGGTCGACCAGTTCGGCCTCGAGAGCATTACGCCCCGGCCGGCGACCTGGGAGATCGCCGGCGGCAACATCCGCCTCGTCTTTCCGGTCCAGGCCGGGGAGAGCCATGCCCTGATCCGGTTCACCGGATCGCCCGCCTTCCGGGCCGGGATCACCCTGACCGCTCGCCTCGATGCCGGCGAAACCCTGACCTGGTCGCAATACGCGGTGCCCTGACATGAACACCGTCCTGAAGGCCGCGGCCGCCTATCTGATCGTCCTGTTCGTGATCCGGCTTATCGGGCGGCGCACGGCCAGCCAGCAGGCGCCTATCGACATGGTGGTGCTGTTCCTGTTCGGCGGCATGAGCGTCAGCGCCATCCTGGGCGATGACCACTCCTTCACAGGCGCGATGAGTGCCCTGTTCACCGTCGGACTGATGCATGTCTCGGTGTCGTGGCTGAAGCTGCGCTTCGTGTGGTTCGAGCGCATCGTCGACGGCACCCCCATCGTCGTCTACCGCGACGGGGACTGGGACGAGACCAACATGCGGCGCCTGCGCATGCAGCAGGCCGACGTGCGCACCGCCGCGCGTCAGCAGGGGCTCGACGATCTGGGGAAGGTCGCGGTCGCCATCGTGGAACGCGACGGCAAGGTCTCCGTCATCGAGAAGGCGTGAGGGCACCCGGCGCCGCGCCGGCCAGAATGCCGGGATGGAGCGGGTGAAGGGAATCGAACCCTCGTATTCAGCTTGGAAGGCTGCTGCTCTACCATTGAGCTACACCCGCGCGGGCGGAGCGTTAGCACGCCGGCCCGCGCGTGAGAAGGTGGTTCAGTCGAGGCCCAGCGCGGCCCGGGCCTCGGCGGGGGTGGCAACCCGCCGGCCATGCCGGGCGATGGCCTCTGCGGCGAGCCCGACCAGTTCGGCGTTGCTCGCCGCAAGCCGGTCCTTCGTCACCCGGATGTTGTCCTCCAGGCCGGTGCGCACCGCGTCCGCGCCGCGGGCGAGCGCCCAGTCCATCACAACCGCTTGGTTTCGGCCGATCCCGGCGGCCGTCCAGGTCGCCTCCGGCAGGATCCGCCGCGTCTCGGCGAGCAGGATGTCGAGCAGGTGCGCCTCGGCCGGCATCGCGTTCTGCACGCCCATCACGAACTGCACGTGCGGGCGCGGGTCGATCAGGCCCGCCTCCACGAGACGCTTGGCTCCGTGCAGGTGCGACAGGTCGAAGATCTCGATCTCGGGGCGGACGCCATACTGTTTCATCTGGCTCGCGAGGTCGGTCACGAGGCTCGCGGAATTCTCGTAGACGATCGTCGGGAAGTTCACCGAGCCGGTGGACAGGGAGGCCATGTCGGGCCGGTGCTTCAGCGACAGACCGCGTGCGGCCGGATCGCGCCCGCGGCCTCCGGTCGAGAACTGCACGATCATGCCGGGGCAGTGCTTGCGCAGGCCCTCCTGCACGGCGGCGAATTTGTCCGGATCGGAGGAGGGCGACTCGTCGTCGTTGCGCACGTGGATGTGGCAGAGCGTGGCGCCGGCTTCGAAGGCCTGATGGGTCGACTCGATCTGCTCGGCCACCGTGACCGGGACGGCCGGGTTGTCCTTCTTGCGCGGCACCGAGCCCGTGATCGCCACCGCGATCACCACGGGTGTGTCGCTCCGGGATGCTGCCATCCGTCTTCCTCCCTGTTCCATCCCCTCGCGCGCTCCGGGATAGCGCTGGGGAACCAGGACCAGAACCGCCCGGTGCGCCTAGCGGGTCCTTATGCGGGACATCTCCGGCCGGATGACAGCCTGGACTTGTGTCTTGCCGGCGCTTGCCGCACCTCTTCCGGCCGCGAGGCACACGATGAACGACACAATCCTGGTCCTGAACGGGCCGAACCTGAACCTGCTCGGCAAGCGCCAGCCCGAGATCTACGGCCGCGAGACGCTGGCCGACGTCGAGGCCCTGTGCCGCGAGACCGCCGCGGGCTTCGGCCTCGCGGTCGATTGCCGCCAGAGCAACGCAGAGCACGTGCTGATCGAGGCGATTCACGCATTCCGCGTCGGCTCGGCCGGCATCGTGATCAATGCGGGCGCCTACACCCACACCTCGGTGGCGATCCTCGACGCGCTCAATACCTGCGAGGTGCCGGTGATCGAGTGCCACATCTCGAACGTCCACCGGCGCGAGGCGTTTCGCCATCATTCCTACGTCTCGCTCGCCGCCACGGCCGTGCTGGCGGGCTTCGGCACGCATGGCTACGCGCTGGCGATCCGGCACCTCGCGCATCTGCGGGCCGGCCAGACTGGGTGAAGCGCGGATAGCGCGCCGTTCAGGGTTGACGCTGGCGGAGACAGGGCGGAGGAGGGCGGTCAGGCCCTATTTCCACGCGCTCGCCCCGGCCGGACCGGTCTTCAGGCCCCGGAGAGCGCCCAAGCGGAGCGCGCACGCCGCATGTCCAGCCCCTTCCTGCCCCTCGACCGGAAAGTCATCGCCCGCGAGGCGGCCAAGATGTTTTTGGAGATCGGCGCCGTCCTCTTCTACAAGGACGAGCCGTTCAAGTTCACCTCCGGCTGGGCGAGCCCGGTCTACACCGACAGCCGGAAGATCATCTCGTTCCCGCGCCTGCGCGCGACGCTGATGGATTTCGCCACCGCCACGATCGTGCGCGAGATCGGCTACGAGAAGCTGACCCACATTGCGGGTGGCGAGACCGCCGGCATCCCCTTCGCCGCCTGGATCGCCGACCGGATGATGCTGCCGATGCAGTACATCCGGAAGAAGCCCAAGGGTTTTGGTCGCAACGCGCAGATCGAGGGCGAGATCGTCGAGGGCGCCCGGACCCTGCTGGTCGAGGATCTCGCCACCGACGGGCGCAGCAAGGTCAACTTCTGCAAGGCCCTGCGCGATTCCGGCGCCCAGGTCGATCACTGCTTCGTGCTGTTCTACTACGACATCTTCCCCGACAGCGCCGCGCTGATGCAGGAGATCGGCATCAAGCTGCACTACCTCACCACGTGGTGGGACGTGCTGGCGGTCGCCAAGGAGATGGGCACCTTCGACCCGAAGACGCTGGCCGAGGTCGAGAGCTTCCTCAACGCCCCGGCCGCATGGTCGGCGGCGCATGGCGGCATCTCCGCCTTCGGTCAGGCCTGAGAGGTTTCGCGATGGGCGTCGCCGACCTGTTCCCCGCCGAGCGCCAGGACACGAAGCCCGTCGACCGGATCACGATCCGCCGGCCGGACGACTGGCACATCCACCTGCGCGACGGCGCGATGCTGAAGGCGGTGCTGCCCTACACGGCGGCACAGTTCGCCCGGGGCATCATCATGCCGAACCTCGTGCCGCCGGTGACGACGGTCGCGGCCGCGCAAGCCTATCGCGAGCGCATCCTCGCCGCGCTGCCCGAGGGCCAGGACTTCACGCCGCTGATGACCTGCTACCTGCGGGACGACACCGATCCGGACGAGATCGAGCGGGGCTTTACGGAAAAAGTCTGGGTCGCCGCCAAGCTCTACCCGGCCGGCGCGACCACGAACTCGCATGCGGGCGTCACCGATCTCCTCGGGATCGCCCCCGTGTTGGAGCGCATGGAGCGGATCGGCATGCCGCTGCTGATCCACGGCGAGGCGACCGACCCGGAGATCGACATCTTCGACCGCGAGGCCGCCTTCATGGAGGGCAGCCTGATCCCGCTGCTCGGCCGCCATCAGGGGCTGAAGGTCACGGTGGAGCACGCCACCACGGCGGAGATCCTCGACGTGGTCCGGGAGCACCGGAGCCGGTGCGCGGCCACGATCACGCCGCACCACCTCGTGATCAACCGCACGCACATCTTCCAGGGGGGGCTGCGCCCGCACCTCTACTGCCTGCCGGTGGCCAAGCGCGAGCGGCATCGGCTGGCCCTGCGCAAGGCCGCAACCTCGGGCGAGGCCTGCTTCTATCTCGGCACCGACACCGCCCCCCATGTCCGCGGCGCCAAGGAGGCGTCCTGCGGCTGCGCCGGCGTGTTCTGCGGGCCTTCTGCGCTCCAGACCTACGTGCAGGTCTTCGACGAGGAGGGGGCGCTCGATCGGTTCGAGGCTTTCGCGTCGCTCAACGGCGCCCGCTTCCACGGGCTGGAGCCGAATGCCGGGACGGTAACGCTGGAGCGCCGGGAGAGCCGCATCGCCGAGGCCATGGCGGTGGAGGATACCGCGGTTGTGGTGTTCCGGGGGGAGGAGACGCTGCCCTGGGCGGTGGCATGACGACCTAACCAAACGGGCGCGCCGCGCAGCATCTCGTGGCTGTGCTCGATAAGACTGGCGTCCGATTTTGCATCGCCAAGCGGTCGGAGCAGACCGCCAGGGCGAAGGAGCGGTACGATGCAGGATACGCGACCGGACGGCATCACGGCCATGGGCGCCGTCGACCTCGCCGCCGCCATCCGCGGCCGGGTGGTCTCCTGCGTCGAGGTGATGCGCGCCTATCTGGAGCGGATCCATCGGCTCAACCCGCGGGTCAACGCCATCGTGGCCCTGCGGGACGACGCCGCGCTCCTGCAGGAGGCGGAGGCCGCCGATGGAGCCCTGGCGCGCGGCGAGGCTGTCGGCCCGCTGCACGGCTTCCCGCTGGCCGTGAAGGATCTCGATGCGGTCCGCGGCCTGCCCTTCACCCAGGGCTCGCCGATCTTCGCCGACCGGATCGCCGACGCGGACTCGATCATGGTGAGCCGCCTGCGCGCCGCCGGGGCGATCTTCATCGGCAAGACCAACGTTCCTGAATTCGGCCTCGGCTCGCACAGCTTCAACCAGGTCTACGGCACCACCGCCAATCCCTACGATGTGACGAAGAGCGCGGGCGGGTCGAGCGGTGGCGCCGCGGTGGCGGTGGCCCTGCGGATGCAGCCGGTCGCCGACGGCAGCGACCATGCCGGATCGTTGCGCAACCCGCCGGCCTTCAACAATTGCTACGGCCTGCGCCCGAGCTGGGGCCGGATCCCCGCCGAGGCCAAGGACGTGTTCAGCCCCGGCCTCGCCGTGCTCGGCGCGATCGGGCGGACGCCCGCCGATATCGGCCTGCTGCTGTCCGTCCAGGCGGGCTACGATCCGCGCTGCCCGAATTCCATCCGCCAGGATCCGTCCGCCTTCGCGAGCCCGCTCGCCCGGGACTTTCGCGGCACACGCATCGCGTGGCTCGGCGATTGCGGCGGCCAGATTCCGTTCGATCCCGGCGTGCTCGACGTCGGTCGCGCCGCCCTCGGCACGTTCATGGCGATCGGCTGCACCGTCGAGGAGGCGGTGCCGCGCTTCGACATGGAAGCGCTCTGGGAGGATTGGCTGGTGCTGCGGGCGCTGACCGTCGCGGCAAACCTCCGCCCCCTCTACGACGAGCCCCGCCACCGGGCGCTGCTCAAGCCGGAGGCCGCCTGGGAGGTCGAGCGGGGGCTCGCCCTCGGATCAGACCGGATCATCGCGGCGCTCGAGGGTCGCACGCGCTGGTACGAGACCCTGCGCCGCTTCATGGAGGGCTACGATTACCTCGTGATGCCGACGACCCAGGTCTTCCCCTTCGACAAGGACCTGCGTTGGCCCGAAACGGTCGGCGGCCGGGCGATGGACACCTACCATCGCTGGATGCAGACGGTGATCCCCGTGACCATGTCGGGCCTGCCGGCGCTCGACATCCCGGCCGGGTTCGGCGAGGCCGGGCTGCCCACCGGCATCCAGATCGTGGGCCGGAACCACGGCGAACTCGCCTGCCTGCAGCTCGGTGCCGCCTATGACGCGGCGAGCAACTGGGTTCGGCGATATCCGCCGCCGCTGAACTGACCGGATCCGGGCCGCCTTCGGCTTCCGCTGCCTGCGCCCGGGAAAGGGCGTGGCGCTTCGTTCTTAAGCACCACCCTTTCGCGGACAGGTGGAGCGAAGCGGAACCTGATCCGGGATTGAACGCGGACAAACGCACGCACGGATGCGTTGACCCGCCCAGCGCGCTCCGCTAAGAGGCCCGACACTCCGTGCGCCAACCCTGATCCAGTTCCGGATCATGCGGCCGCCGCGGGGCAGGTTCGGATATCCGATGACCACGGTCCTTATTGTAGCGGTAGCGTCACCGACGGGGCGGCCCTGAGCTAGGGCCGCGATCCGGGCGGTGGCGCATGCAGGGTCCCTCGGGACCCTTTTTTGTTGCCCGCGTCCGGGCGGGGCAGAGGACTGGGACGGACGGTTATCCGAGGCGAGAGGCACCTTCGGGCGAGGCGGGGACCGCCCCGCGTGACGAGGGTGCGGTGAGAGAGGACGGGGCAGGGCGGCGGTCCAGGGATCGCGGTGGCCCCGGAGAGCGCGAGGAGACGAGCATGGGCGGCGAGGTCATGACCGGGGCCGAGATGGTCATCCGGGCCTTCCAGGATCAGGGTGTCGACACGCTGTTCGGGTATCCCGGCGGCGCCGTACTTCCGATCTACGACGCGCTCTTCCACCAGAACGCCGTCAAGCACATCCTCGTCCGCCACGAGCAGGGCGCCGTTCACGCCGCGGAGGGCTATGCCCGCTCTTCGGGCAAGGTCGGCTGCGTCCTCGTCACCTCGGGCCCCGGCGCCACCAACATCGTCACCGGCCTCACCGACGCGATGCTGGATTCGATCCCGCTCGTCTGCATCACCGGCCAGGTCCCGACGCACCTGATCGGCACCGACGCGTTCCAGGAATGCGACACGGTCGGCATCACGCGCCACTGCACGAAGCACAATTACCTGGTCAAATCGATCGAGGACCTGCCGCGGATCCTGCACGAGGCGTTCTACGTCGCGGCGAACGGCCGTCCCGGTCCGGTCGTGGTCGATCTGCCCAAGGACATCCAGTTCGCCTCCGGGCTCTACGAGCAGCCGGAGATCGCGAGCCACAAGACCTACCGCCCGGCCGTCAAGGGCGATGCCGACCGGATCCGCGCGGCCGTCGAGCTGATGGCGGGCGCCCGCCGGCCGGTCTTCTACACCGGCGGCGGCGTGATCAACTCGGGTCCCGAGGCCTCGCGCCTGCTGCGCGAGCTCGTCCGCGAGACCGGCTTCCCGATCACCTCGACGCTGATGGGGCTCGGCGCCTATCCGGGCACGGACGAGAAGTTCCTGGGCATGCTCGGCATGCACGGGACCTACGAGGCCAACCTCGCGATGCACGAATGCGACGTGATGATCTGCGTCGGCGCCCGGTTCGACGACCGGATCACCGGCCGGCTCGACGCGTTCTCGCCCTTTTCCAAGAAGATCCACATCGACGTCGACGCCTCCTCGATCAACAAGGTGGTGAAGGTCGATGTCGGGATCGTCGGCGACTGCGCCTCGGTGCTGGCCGACATGCTGGAGGCGTGGCGCGCCCTGCCGTCGCGGCCTGAGAAGTCCAACCTCGATCCCTGGTTCCAGAAGATCAAGGCCTGGAAGGCGCGGGACTGCCTCGCCTACTGGCCTTCGGGCACGATCATCAAGCCGCAATACGCGGTCCAGCGCCTCTACGAGGCCTGCAAGACCCGCGAGACCTACATCACCACCGAGGTCGGGCAGCATCAGATGTGGGCGGCCCAGTACTTCAAGTACGACGAGCCGAACCGCTGGATGACCTCCGGGGGCCTCGGCACCATGGGCTACGGCCTGCCGGCGGCGATCGGCACGCAGCTCGCGCATCCGAACGGGCTCGTGATCGACATCGCCGGCGAGGCCTCGATCCTGATGAACATGCAGGAGATGTCGACGGCGGTGCAGTACCGCCTGCCGATCAAGGTGTTCATCCTGAACAACGAGTACATGGGCATGGTCCGGCAGTGGCAGGAGCTGCTGCACGGCTCGCGCTACTCGCAGAGCTACTCGGAGAGCCTGCCGGACTTCGTGAAGCTCGCGGAGGCCTACGGCGCCAAGGGCATGCGTTGCGAGAAGCCGGGCGACCTCGACGGCGCCATCGCGGAGATGCTGGCCCATGACGGCCCGGTGATCTTCGACTGCATCGTCGACAAGACCGAGAACTGCTTCCCGATGATCCCGTCGGGCAAGGCGCATAACGAGATGCTCCTGTCCGATTACCTCGGCGAGACCGGCGTCGAACTCGGAGACGTGATCTCCGAGGAAGGCAAGATGCTGGTCTGATAGGCTGACATCACAGGATCGATCGCAAGTATCCTGGTTTCAAAAGGTCTGAGACCTTTTGCGGGTGCAGGGCAGAGCCCTGCGGTCGGGGTTCACCCGATGCGTCGGGGCTCTGCCCCGACACCCCGCCGAAGGGCACGCCCTTCGGAAACCCCGACGAGGACGAAGCCGGCCATGAACGCGATGAACACCCACTATCCCGATCCCGTCCGCGTCGAGCCGGTGAACCGGCATACGCTCGCGGTGATCGTCGACAACGAGCCCGGCGTGCTCGCCCGCATCTCCGGCCTGTTCTCCGGCCGCGGCTACAACATCGAGAGCCTGACCGTCTCCGAGACCGAGGAGGCGCGCCACATCTCGCGCATCACCATCGTCACGACGGGGACCAACGCCGTGATCGAGCAGATCAAGGCGCAGCTCGACCGGCTGGTGCCGGTGCACCGGGTCGTGGACCTGACCCTCCAGGGCAACGCCATCGAGCGCGAGATCTGCCTCGTGAAGGTGAAGGGCGAGGGCGAGCACCGCAGCGAGGCCCTGCGGCTCGCCGCCGCCTTCGGCGCCAAGACGCTGGATGCCACGCTCAACTCCTTCGTGTTCGAGCTGACGGGCGCCACCGAGGAGATCGACCGGTTCGTGCGCCTGATGAGCGTGATCGGGCTGGTGGAGATCTGCCGGACAGGCATCTCCGCGATGGGGCGCGGGGCGGAGCCGCTGTAGGATCCGGCGGCCCGAATCTGCTACGATGCGCCGTCCCCGCAGGAGGCGGAGCGATGGAAGCCAAGGTCATTCGCTGGGGTGACGATCTCGCCGTGCGGCTCAGCAGCGCGGAGGCCGAGGAACTCGGCATCCGCGAGGGCGAGACGGTCGAGATCGTGTCGAAGCGTCCTCCAGAACCCGAGCCCAAGCAATGGGCCGGGCGCCGGATTGTCGACGGGCTGCCGGTCTATACCCTTGAGGAGATGGTGGCCGAAATGCGCCGTCTTGGCCCGGATTTCGAGCCGCCTACGGTGGATTGGGGGCCGGATGTCGGCTCCGAGATCATCGATGACGACGATCCCCGCTGATCCATTGCATCAGCCGGGGGACCTGATTCTCGTCGAGTTTGGTCCGGTTTGCGGCACAGAGCAGGACGGTCGCCGCCCGGCCCTGGTCATCTCGGAAGCTCTGATGAATGCGGCCACGCGCCGTGTCGTCGTCTGTCCGATCACCAGCGATGTCGAGCCCTGGCCAACCAAGGTCATGCTTCCGGTCGGTCTGCGCGTCCGCGGTGCCGTGCTGACGGATCAGGTCCGGTCCATCGATCAGCGGGCGCGTATCCTGAGACGTCTCGGTGTGGCTCCGGCTGCGGTTCTTGTCGAAGTTCGCCACCAGATCGCGAAACTGCTCGGGCTTTGATGCGGCACGTTGTATAGCGGCGGCATGACCGCCCGCACCCTCTACTACGCCCCCGGCGCCTGCTCGCTCGCCGCCCACATCATCCTGGAGGAATCCGGGCTGCCCTACGAGGGCATCAAGCTCGACCTTGCGGCGGGCGACCAGCGCCGGCCGGAATACCTGTCCATCAACGATCGCGGCCGCGTGCCGGCGCTGACCGAGGACGGCTGGGTGCTCACCGAATGCGCGGCCATCCTGCGCCACGTCGCCCGGCAGGTGCCGGAAAAGGCGCTGTGGCCCACGGATCTGCGCGGGCAGGCCGCCGCCGACGAGTGGCTCGGCTGGCTCGCCTGTAATCACCACGTGACCTACGCCCATGTCCGCCGTCCGGAGCGCTACACCGAGGACGAGAGCGCCTTCGAAGGCATCAAGGCGAAGGCGGCCAACACCTACGCCGATCTCGCCACCATGACCGAGGTGCGCCTCTCGCATGGCGGCTGGGCGGTGGGTGACCGCTACAGTGTGGTCGACGCCTACCTGATGGTCTTCTGGTTCTGGGCGAACGGTCCGGCCCTCCGGTTCGACATGGCCGGCCGCTTCCCGGCCTGGACCGCCCATGCCCGCCGCGTCGCCGACCGCCCGGCGGTGCAGGCCGTCTTCGCCCGCGAGGGACTGCCGCTCCCGCGCTGACCCGGTTCGGTCGCGGCACCCCCTTGCCGCGACCGCCAAATCGGCCTAGAGCGCGTACCGTACGGTACGGTACGCCATTCGAGATGATGCAGGCCAGCGCCACAGCCGAACAGGACGCCCCCTCGGCCCGCCAGCAGGCGGTGCTGGATGCCGTGCTCGGCCTGATGGTCGAGGATGGCGAGCAGCTGACCATGGACGCCGTCGCCCGCCGGGCGAGCTGCTCGAAGGAGACGCTCTACAAGTGGTTCGGCGACCGGGACGGGTTGCTGACCGCGACCGTGCGCTGGCAGGCCTCCCGGGTCCATGCCGGGCACGACACCGCGCAGGTGCTCGACGGCGCGACCCTGCGGGAGCGCCTGCAGGATTTCGCCGTCACGTGGCTGGAGGTCATCACCGGCCCGACCTCGGTGGCGCTGAACCGCATCGCCATCGCGCATGCGGGCTCGCGCAAGAGCAATCTCGGCGGCATCGTGCTCGCGAACGGGCGCTTCGCCATCGGCGAGCGGGTCAAACCCGTGCTGGAGGCCGGCCGCGCCGCCGGCCTTCTGAGCTTCGCCGACAGCGAGGCGGCCTTCCGCACCTTCTTCGGCCTCGTCGGCCGGGATATCCAGATCCGACTTCTGCTCGGCGAGACCCTCGACCTCGACGGGGCCGGGATCCGGCGCGATGCGGGCCGCGCCGTCGAGCAGTTCCTGACCCTCTACGGTCAGGCCAAACCCGACCCGAACCACCAAGCTTAAGAGGAGACAGACATGCGGGTGTATTACGATCGCGACGCCGACCTGAACCTGATCAAGGGCAAGAAGGTCGCCATCGTCGGCTACGGCAGCCAGGGCCACGCCCACGCGCTCAACCTGCGCGATTCCGGCGTGAAGGACATCGTCATCGCCCTGCGCGAGGGTTCCGCCACCGCCAAGAAGGCGGAGCACGAGGGCTTCAAGGTTCTCTCCGTCGCCGAGGCCGCCAAGTGGGCCGACGTGGTGATGATGCTCACCCCCGACGAGCTGCAGGGCGACATCTACCGGGAGTCCCTGGAGAAGAACATGAAGGAGGGCGCCGCGCTCCTGTTCGCCCACGGCCTCAATGTCCACTTCAACCTGATCGAGCCGCGCAAGGACCTCGACGTCCTGATGGTCGCCCCGAAGGGCCCGGGCCACACGGTGCGCTCCGAGTACCTCCGCGGCGGCGGCGTGCCGACCCTGATCGCCATCGCGCAGGACGCGAGCGGAAACGCCCACGACCTCGGCCTGTCCTACGCCTCGGCGAACGGTGGCGGCCGCGCCGGCATCATCGAGACGACCTTCAAGGAGGAGTGCGAGACCGACCTGTTCGGCGAGCAGGCCGTGCTGTGCGGCGGCCTCGTCGAGCTGATCAAGGCCGGCTTCGAGACCCTGGTCGAGGCGGGCTACGCCCCCGAGATGGCCTATTTCGAGTGCCTGCACGAGGTGAAGCTGATCGTCGACCTCATCTACGAGGGCGGCATCGCCAACATGAACTACTCGATCTCCAACACGGCCGAGTACGGCGAGTACGTCACCGGCCCGCGCATCGTCACGCCCGAGACCAAGGCCGAGATGAAGCGCGTGCTCAACGACATCCAGTCGGGCACCTTCACCCGCAACTGGATGCTGGAGAACAAGGTCAACCAGACCTCGTTCAAGGCGACCCGCGCCAAGCTCGCCGCCCACCCGATCGAGGAGGTCGGCGCCAAGCTGCGCGGCATGATGCCGTGGATCTCCGAGAAGGCACTGGTCGACAAGACCCGCAACTGATCTCTCGCGGTTCACACGGCCGTCATGGCCGGAGGCCGGTCACGCGAAGGCGTGGCCGGCCTTTCGCGTTCTGGATTGCTCCGCCGAAGGTTTCCCGGCCATAAGCAGAAGAGCGGTCCCGTCCATATGAGGACCGGCACGGGAGGAAAATGCATGGCATCGCTCTATTCCGACGCGCACCGGGCGCTGCAGGAGGAGTTCGGCACCACCAAGCTCGCCGTGCGCCTCGACGAGGGCTGGGTCCATGAGAGCATCCAGCCGGAGGAGGGGGCCTTCATCGGCTCCCGCGACATGTTCTTCCTCTCGACCGTCGATCCCGACGGCATGCCGACCGTCTCCTATAAGGGCGGCCCCACGGGCTTCGTGAAGGTCCTCGACGCCGGCACCCTCGTGTTCCCGGGCTTTGACGGCAACGGCATGTTCTACTCGATGGGTAACATCGCGGGGCAGGCCAAGGTCGGGCTGCTGTTCATCGACTTCGAGACCCCCCACCGGATCCGCGTGCAGGGCCACGCGACGCTGCTGCGCGACGACGCCCTGATGGCCGAATACACCGAGGCCAAGTACCTCGTGAAGGTTGCGGTCACCAAGATCTGGGTGAACTGCCCGCGCTACATCCATAAGTACAAGAAGCTTGAGCAGAACAAGTACGTGCCGCGGCCCGGCCGTGAGACCCCGCTCGCCGCCTGGAAGCGCCTCGATCTGGCGAGCGACGTGATCAGCGATGCCGACAAGGCCCGGGTCGCCCAGGAAGGTAAACTGGAGGTCTCCGAGTACGAGACGCTGGTCGCCCGCGGTGAGGCCTGATGTCTTGTTGCCGGCCGCTCCGGCGAGGCAAGGCGGCCGGCGACCAAGCACAGCGCTGGAAAAACGCGATTCTCCCCCAGTGAATCCGGATGCAATAAATATTCGGCGCAACTGATATGGATATATTTGATCTATTGCGTTATATCCAGGTCAATTAAAGATTTCTTGACGATTTGATGGGGCGTCGTTTAGAGTTGGTCCGGGTGTTGTTGCTCAAATTCAACCTGGACAATAGGACATATGTTTTCGCTGCCGCTCCGTGTTGCCGTCATCTGCAGCATCCTGATCGCTGCGGTCTTCGCGGGCGAGACGACTTTCCTCACCCGTCGGATCAGCGCTTCCTTCGAGGAGCAGACCGCCAAGATACAGTCGGAGACGCTGTCGAACGAGGCGCGTGAGGTCCGGCTTCGCCTTGCCGTGGCGGCCAAGACTGCCGAAAGCATCGCGGCCTCCGCGTCGGCCCTGCGCGCCGGCGGCCTTCAGGACCGTGAGGTCTACGATGCGATGCTGCGCGAGCTCCTGCGTACCAATCCCAACCTGATCGCGACCTGGACGGGATGGGAGCCGAACGCCCTTGACGGGCGCGACAGCGCGTTCGCCGGCACGGCCTCCTCGGATGCGAGCGGCCGTTTCATGCCCTATTGGAATCGCGGCAGCGGCACGATCAAGCGCGAGGTTCTCACCGGCTACGAGGCCGAACCCGACGGGGCCTATTACATCCAGCCGAAGACGCTGAACCGCTTGGTGGCGATCGAACCCTACATCTATCCGGTGGCCGGGAAAGACGTCGTCATGATGTCCTTCGGCGCGCCGATCACCGTGGACGGCACGTATCGCGGCACCGCCGGCGTCGACATCGATCTCGGATCCCTGAATGCGGACCTTGGCGCGGTGAAGCCGTTCGGGACCGGCTATCTGGCCGTGGTCTCGGCGAGCGGAACGACCGTCGCGCATCCGAAAGCCGCGGCGGCCGGAAAGCCGATGCAGGATTTCGACACCTCGACCGCCGCTGCCGCCAGGCAGGCGATCGCGGCGGGGACCGTGGTGGTGACCGACGCGCCGGGCCCGGACGGGGCGCTGTGGCGATACATGGCGCAGCATATCCAGGCGGGCGAGGCCCCCGACCGCTGGGCCATCGTGGTCGCGGTGCCGGTGGCGACGCTCACGGCCGCCGCCGATCAGGAGCGCGGGATGCTGATCGGCACCGCGGTTCTCTGCGTCCTGATCGGATGCGCGGTCGTCTTCGCTGCGCTGAGCCGCCTCGTCGGAAAGCCGATCCGCGCGCTCGGCAGCACCATCGGCGACATGGCCGCGGGCAATTACGGGGCGGACGTGCCCGAGGCGCGGCGCCGCGACGAGGTCGGGTTGGTCGGGCGGGCCGTCCTGAAGCTGCGCGACGGCCTGCGGGCGCAGGCGGAGGCCGATGCGCAGGCAAGGGAGGCAGCCCAGGCGACTGCCGAGCAGGAGCGTAAGCGGGTGACGGCGGATCTGGCAAGCACGTTCGAGCAGGCGGTCGGCGGCATCGTCGAGACGGTCACGCGTGCGGCCACCGAGCTGCAGGCCACGGCCAAGGCGCTGGCTGCCACGGCGTCGGAGACCGCCGGTCAGTCGACCACGGTGGCGGCCGGGGCCGAGGAGGCCGCTTCGAACGTCCGGGCCGCGGCCTCGGCGGCCGAGGAGCTCGGCAGCTCCGTGCAGGAGATCGGGCGTCAGGTCCAGGGATCCGCGCAACTCGCGCGGGCCGCGGCCGACGAGGCCGGGCGCACGGTGCGGCTGGTGGAGGATCTGAGCGGGGCCGTGATGAAGATCGGGGACGTGGTGGCGCTGATCAGCGGCATCGCGGGCCAGACCAACCTGCTGGCCCTCAACGCCACGATCGAGGCGGCCCGCGCCGGCGAGGCCGGACGAGGCTTCGCGGTCGTGGCCGCCGAGGTGAAGGCGCTGGCCGAACAGACCGCGCGGGCCACCGAGGAGATCGCGGGCCAGATAGCCCGCGTGCAGGCCTCGACCGGGCAGGCGGCCTCGGCGATCGGCAGCATCACGACGCGCGTCGACGAGATCAGCGGCGTGGCCACGACGATCGCGGCCGCGGTCGAGCAGCAGGGCGCGGCGACCCAGGAGATCGTCCGCAACGTGACCCAGGCTGCCGTCGGCACGGGCGAAGTGACGAAGAACATCGCCCGCGTGGCCGAGGCCGCCGACATGACCGGCTCGGCCGCCGGCCAGGTGCTGGATTCGTCGACGAACCTGTCGCAGCAATCCGAGCACCTCCGGGCGGAGGTCGGGCGCTTCCTCGGGACGGTGCGGTCTGCCTGAGGCCCGGCGGGCGCTACGGGGCCTTCCGGGCGACGATGAACATCCGCGGGAAGGCCAGCAGGCGGCGTCCGTCGCTGCGGGCCGGATAGGCCGCGTCGATCGCGCGCCCATAGGCGGCCAGGAAAGCCGCTTTGCCGTCGGCGTCGAGCGGGTCGAGGAAGGGCCGGAGTCCGGTGGCGCTCACCCATTCGACGATGGCAGCCGCGTCCGCCATCGGGTGATGATAGGCGGTGCGCCAGACATCGACCGCAGCGGCGTGCGGCGCCAGAAGGTCGTAATAGGCGGCGGGTTCCAGCATCCGCCCGAGGCGGCCGGCGACCGCCGGATCCCCGATCGCTGCCGCCCAGGGGCCGGACGCCGCCACCTCGCGCATCAGGCGGTGTGTGGGCTCGGCGAGGTTGTCGGGCATCTGCACGGCGAGCACGCCGCCCGGGGCGAGGAGGCCGAACAGCCGCGGCAGCAGGCTCGCATGGTCCGGCAGCCATTGCAGCACGGCGTTGGCGTAGATCAGGTCCGGCGCCCGTTCGGGCGTCCAGGCGGCCGCATCGGCCAGCCCGAAGGTGAGGCCCGGAAGCCGGGCGCGGGCGCTCTCCAGCATGGCGGGCGAGGTGTCGAGGCCGATCACCGCCGCGTCGGGGTAGCGTGCCGCGATCAGCGCCGTGGAATTGCCCGGTCCGCAGCCGAGATCGACGGCCAGCCGGGGCGCGGCGAGGGGCACGCGGGCGAGGAGCTCGGCGGCCGGGCGGGTCCGCTCGTCCTCGAAGCGGGTGTAGAGGGCGGGGTTCCAGTCGGCCATGGCAACCCTCCGTCCGGTCCGTTCAGCAGCCGAGCTGGTCGGCGAGATCCGCGAGATCCCGCGCCGCGTAGGTGACCGGCACCGTCGGCGCGGTCTCGCCCCCGGCCGGGCCGTGCTCGTGCGGCCGGGCGATGTGGGCGGTGGACATTCCGTGGCTTGCCGCCGCCGCGAGGTCGTTCGAGTGGGCGGCGACCATCATGGTCTCTCCCGCCGCGAAGCCGAAGGCCGCGATCGCGTCGCGGTAGAGCGCCGGCTTCGGCTTGTAGTCGCGGGAATAGCCGGCGCCGAGCACCGCGTCGAAGGTCAGGCCGTTGCGGCGGGCGAGGTCGGCCATCAGCCGGACATGCCCGTTCGAGTTCGGCGCCAGGAGATGCTTTTCGCGAAGCCGCCGCAGCGCGTCCGGCACCTCGGGCCAGGCATCGAGCCGGTGCCAGGCCTGGACCAGCTCGCGCCGCACGTCCTCCGGTACGCCCGCGATGGCGAACTGCGCCAGCACATCGGGCAGGGACTCGGCCTGGAGCGTGTCGAGGTCGACGAAGGGCCGGGCGCCCGAGCGCACCGTCTCCATCGACGGATTGTAGCGGGCCCGCCACGCATCCGCGAAGGCGCCGGCATCAAGGCCCGGAGCGAAGGGCGCGAGCAGCCGCGCCGCCTCGCGGGCGATTCCGGAGCGCCAGTCGACCAGCGTCCCGAAGACGTCGAAGACCAGCGCCCGGACGGTCACCGGACCGCCTGGAGGCTGGGACCGCGGCGGACGAAGCCGACGATGTCCTTGACGGCGTCCAGCGTCGGGGCGGCGATGGCCTCGGCGCGGGCGCTGCCATCGGCCAGCACGGCGTCGATATGGCCGGGATCGGCGGTGAGGCGGCGCATCTCCCCGGCGATCGGCGCGAGGCTCGTCACCGCGAGGTCGGCGAGCGCCGGCTTGAAGGTCGAGAACTGCGCCCCGCCGAAGTCGCGCAGCACCGCCTCGCGGGTGATGCCGGCGAGCGCCGCATAGATCCCCACGAGGTTGTCGGCCTCCGGCCGCTCCTTCAGGCCCGCCACCTCGGAGGGCAGGGGCTCCGGATCGGTCTTGGCCCGGCGGATCTTCTGGGCGATCGTGTCCGCCTCGTCCGTGAGGTTGATGCGGGCATTGTCGGACGGGTCCGACTTCGACATCTTCTTGGTGCCGTCGCGCAGCGACATGACCCGGGCCGCCGGGCCGCCGATCAGCGGCTCGGTCATCGGGAAGAAGGCCTCACCGTGGCCATGCGCCGCGATCGAGCCGGAAAAGTCCGTGTTGAATTTTTGGGCGATGTCCCGGGTCAGCTCCAGGTGCTGCTTCTGGTCCTCACCCACCGGGACATGCGTCGCCCGGTAGGCCAGGATGTCGGCCGCCATCAGCACCGGGTAATCGTAGAGCCCGATCGAGGCGTTCTCCCGATCCTTGCCGGCCTTGTCCTTGAACTGGGTCATGCGGTTCAGCCAGCCGAGGCGGGCGACGCAGTTGAGGATCCAGGCGAGCTCGGCGTGCTGATGCACCTGGCTCTGGTTGAACACGATCGAGCGCTTCGGATCGATGCCGGCGGCGAGGAAGGCGGCCGTGACCTCGCGGATCTGGCCGCGCAGGGCCTCCGGGTCCTGCCAGAGCGTGATCGCGTGCAGGTCGACCACGCAGTAGAGGCACTGCGCGTCGCGCGCCTGCATCTCCACGAAGCGCTTCACCGCCCCGAGATAATTGCCGAGGTGCAGGTTGCCGGTGGGCTGGACGCCCGAGAAGACCAATTCGGTGAACGCGGCCATCGGCGCCGATCCTGAACAGTAAAACCGGGGCTCCGCGCCGTCCGGGCGCCGGTTTACTCGCACCCGTTGGCCGGACCGGTCAAGGACGCGTTGACGGCGCCCGCGCCGGCACGTGCGCGCTCGGGCAGAGATCGACCAGGACGCAGCGTCCGCAGGCCGGATTGCGATGGTGGCAGACCCTCTGGCCGTGCAGCATCAGGATCTCGTGATTGTCGTAGAGGTCCTGCGCGCTCCAGTCGGCGGGGAGCTGCGCCCGCAGGATCGGGTGCGACGGGCCGACATCGACCCGCTGGCCGATCAGCCCGAGACGCTGGGCGACCCGGTGGTGGTGGCTGTCGACCGGCAGGGCCGGCATCCGCAGGGTGGAAAAGGACAGGACCGCGGCGCTGGTCTTCGGCCCGATCCCCGGGATCGCCTGCAGCCAGCTCCGCGCGGCCTCGACCTCCCTGTCGGCCAGGAAGGCGAGGTCGAGGCTTCCGCACCGATCGCGGAGCGCCCGGAGAACGGCGCGGATGCGCGGCGCCTTCAGTTCCGGCCAGGTCACGCCCGCGATGGCGGCTTCGATCTCCGGCACGTCCGCGTCGATCACCGCCTCCCAATCCGGGAAGCGCGCCCGCAGCGCCTTGAAGGCCCGGCCGGATTCGGCGTTGCGGGTCCGGTGGGACAGGAGCGAGGAGACGAGTTCGCTGACCGGATCGAGGCTGTGGAAATACGGGATCGGGCAGCCGTAGACCGGGCAGAGCCGGGCGTGGACGGCGAGCGCCTTCTCGGCGAGGGCGGGATCGCCGGGGGCGGGGGCGGCTCTGCGGCCGGCCCGCGGGCGGGGTTCGGTTCGGGTGGGCGCGAGGGGCATGGCCGTCGAATCCGCGAGCCGGCGTTACCGTTCCGGTTTGCGCGGGGTCGCGGCGATCTGTCCGAACGGGCTGCGGCAGTGTTAGGATCGGGCATCGGCGTCCACACGCTCCGCCCGCCCCCTGGAGGCGGATCGCGCCGAATCAGGGTGTCACATCGTCCGTAGCGGGTTGCGGGTGATCGGCTCTGCCGGCCGGATCGACCCGCAGTTAGGATCACTGCGCCGGGCTGATGCTGCCCATGAAGCGCAAAAGCGTGGAACTGCTGGCAGCAGTGCCCCCCGCGCGCGGGTCAATGGCACGGGTGCTCGCTTGTTTGCGTCCCTACGAAGTGACCAATCCCTTCCATCATTCGGGTCCGGTCCGACCTGTTCATGGCGCTTGCCGGTGAGCCAGGCCGCCAAACGCCCCGCCAGTGGAGAATGGCGGCTCGTCACGATCAACATCCCGGACCCGTGGCGGATGCTCCCAATCTACAGGAGATGCTGGGAGATCAAATGGCTGTTCAGCGATGCCAGGGCCCGAGGCCTCAACCGCGACGACACACGTTTGATCGATTCAGCCAAGATCGGGACGCTCACCGTCGTCCTGGCGCTGGCCCTTCTTGGATCTCCCGAATGGCGACTGCCGAAAGGCGCCTCGAGCCAGCGCTCGCAAGATCCGCGCCCGGGGCGTCAACGTTCTTGTCGCTCAACAAAGCCCAGCCATCTCCTGGATCACTTGCCGCCCGAGGCGTCTCGCAGCACCGCAAGTCGTGTGCGGTGTGGTTTGCAATCGCGCCAGGTTTGAAGCCCTTGTCTCGGCTCGCTCGCGCAGAACTGTTGGCCACTCCGGCGGAGAGCACACGAACTACCATGTTGAGGCCAGTGCGGCTTTATGATGCGGCCATCTTACCCTCCCAAGGCTGTCGCAAATTCATGATCAAGGTTCAGAATAGATAGCCGAATCTTGAGGGTTCTGAAGCTTGTTTAATCCAAAGATAGACAAAATTTTATTATTCCTAGACTCCGATGATGAAGTATGAAACAGGCTGCTGGCTTTCGAGCTAAGCTTAAACGCTAAATCATTTCTGGTGTCGGCACTCTCAAGCTCTGCGATTTTTTGCCCCAGTACATTCGCCGCTTCTTCGATCGTATCGTACGTGCAGCCCATTTCTAACTTCTTCACGATTTCTCTAGGGCCAGCCTGGTTATAAACAATCGGCAGGCAGCCATTCATCGCAGCTTCCACCACGGTCATGCCAAAATGCTCGAAATTTTCGGGTTCTTTGTCCATATCGTGTCCAAACCCCGCGGCATGGATGTAGATCGACGCCGATCGATAGTATTCCTTCAGTTTTTCCAGAGGAAGGTCTGTAAGAACTTTAGCATTATAGCCAGAAAGAATTTTCATAACACGATGCACATACCAATCGTCGTTCGAACTTCCGATAAGAACGAGCTGCCAATCATCGAATCCTCCTGAGTTGACGCATAATTTAAAAATTTCCGCTATTATGTGTTGGTTTTTGGAGTGTCCAGACTCGAAGAATCTGCCAACCGAGATAATTTGCTTCAGCTTCTTGAATTTCCTTCCGTCGACGGATTCGACGATCTTGTCCGATACTGCAGGATACAATATCTCCGAGCAATAGTTTCCTTTTCCCCACATTTTTTCCATCCAGTCAGATGTGTACTCCGAATTGGCCAGAAATTTATAGCTATTTAAAAACTCGACGGTCGGTGTTTTGCTGGGAAAGCTGACAAGGTAAAAGGAGCTTGGTGCTAAAGATTTCAGCTCGCTCATATACGTTGAGTTAACGAATATGTCGTATTCGGCCGTTAGCTCCGGAACCATATCGAGCACAATTCGCTTTCGAATTTTCCTGCGGTCTAGTCCGAAGTAAGAGAGTATGTAGTCGATGTCAAAATCGACGCATGAGATCATTTCTACGGACGATATATTCCGCAGAGCAGAAACAACGCTCAGGGCATGTGCCTCCCCGCCGCCCAATGTTTGCCAAAAATTATTATAAACCCCAATTCGGATTTGATTTTTTCCCGGCAAGTCGCCGTCTTCGAATTTGTCGACAAGTTGTGGTAGCTCTGAGATAATATCATCAAGTACGCCGGCATACGTGATATCGTCCGCCGTCTTGATGTTTTCCTTGTCGGAAAAATAAACTTTGTGGTGATTGAGAGTCAACAATTTTTCGCGCAGCAATGTCTTCCGGTCTTCCGTAGAGGAAAGAATGTACTGGTACAAAATTTGGTTCCTATTTACATATTTCATCCAGAAGGTAGATTTCTCAACCGAAGTCGACGAGTGCTTATGATATACTTTAGACGCTGGGCAGTAAATAATTCGAAATCCCGAATGCCGCAATCGTTGCGATAGTTCGCTATCTTCATAATAGGCAAAAAATTCTCCTATAAATATGTCGCGACCAACAAGAGCGTCACGGCGGATCAGGCACGCGCATCCACATAACAGCGATACGGGTTCGACGGTCTCGAACTGACTCTCATCATAGGCGCCAAAACCGCGGTCGGCTGTGGTATGGTTCGGTCCTTCAATGCTGCCTGCATTATTAATTACATACTTTCCCAAAGCGGCGCTTTGCTCCGAAATTGGGAATGTTATTTCTTGACCGGACGAGTCAATCTTGATCATCTTCCTTCTATGGCCGCACTTTACTTCGACGAGTTGTTGTTTTGAGACTGACATCAAGGGGATATTGAAATGGTGGTTGTCGGCGGGAATTTTAACACAAATTTCATATTTATTTCCGCGTTTGACGGCCGAGATGCGGCCATTGTTTTCGTTACCGACATCAGCGAAATACTTTTTGTATTTTAAGCAGCTGAGAATATCGTCCGTGCGTGCGAAAAACTCTGCTTCGGATGAAATTTCAATCGTGATGAAGGGCGTCCAAAATCTGATCTTAGATGTTGCCGCGCCAATATCTGGATCGTATCGTATCGCGTTCACTAAACTATATAGCCAGTCTGGATCAGCCTTAGTATCATTGTTCAGTAATGCGATCAGTTCGCCTCTTGAATGACGAAGTCCAATATTGTTGGCCTCAGCGAACCCAACATTATATGGTAACGCTATGATCGTAGAACTTGGAAAGCGGGCGCGCCATATCTTGCAAGAATTATCCTCGGACCCATTGTCGACAAAAATGATCTCAAAATTTCTATACGATTGTTCGATCAAAGAATTGCCCAAATCATTTAAATGGCGTTCGCCGTTCAGATTGACTATGATAATTGATACAAGTGGAGCTTTGCTCAGTGAGTAATGTCTCCGCACCCTGTGGTGAGCGCTATCGTAACCTTTCCGTGTCGCAACGGGTCCTGCAACTATCAAATTGCGGATTTTTGCAGAATTTCCATGTGCTCTATAAGGGCGATTTTCAGCTCGTCCCCTGGCTATGTAGTGGGAAAGCGCATCGGTCAGCCCTTCTCGAGTGAGGGCGGCAACATCCTGGTTTTGTTCAAGGTACCACCGCGCATCGAAAGATGGAGATGGTGAAAATCCACGTCTGCCACCAATCAGGAGATAATGCTGGATAGCAGTCATGGCACCATCTTTGACCAAATCATTAGCTTCTGGATAATTTTGTAGGTACCAATGTGCATCGAACATTGAATTTGGAGCGCGCCCCTCTTTTGCTCCATGCTCAATGAAATGTAGATAGGGGTGCAGTTTCTTTTCAGCAAAGGCTTTGTGAATTTCCTCGTTTTGAGACCAGTACCATCTTGGATCAAATAGCGCGTGGGGAGAATTTCCAAATGATTGTGGGTTTGTCAAAAAATCGACCATCAGCTGAACATTGTCAGTCAATTTTTTGCTTAAGTGTTCTTTGTTGTTTTCTTTATAGTAGTGAAAGCTAAATAAGGCGTTTGGCGACCGGCCTTCTTTTATTCCGTGCTCTAAATAGTGTTTCAGCGCGGTAGTTTTATTCACCTCAACCTGTTGGCTTACGTCTTTATTAATAAGCTTATACCAATCCGCATCGAATATCGGTCTTATTAGGACTGACAGGCGATTTTTTGTTCCCCGTTGCTTTAGAAAATTCTCTATCATTTTTCTAAACTCTTCACGTGTCATCAGCGCTGTGGGAAATGTCGCTCGATCCGCTTTAGAAATTCGACGTAAGCCGGGCGTTGGGCAGATGAGGCGTGGTTGCTCGCGACGAAATTTTGACTTCGGCGATGAAGGGGATGACGGCAGAAAGGTCAAGGAAAAAAATCGAATCCCAGTAGCGCTTATTCATTCTAGAAATATCAAATCAGATCATAATGTCTCCGTATGATAACTGCGTTTGTCTTTTTCGTGCTTTTCGTTATGGCGAATTGGAAGCAAGAAATGCGCTAATCCCAATTGAAAGAAAAAGTTAGTTTGTATGAACCTTCGAAAAAAACTTCTTATCGAAGTGTGTTTTGCAGAGTTTTGCTTCTGAGGAAAGATTTCTAGGTTGTGATACTTCAATAAAATGGCTCGGTATTGGAGCCGGCTTTGTGTATCGTCGTGCTGGTGGCGGGGCATGATGACGGTGCCGGGCACGTGCTAGGGTCTGGACTCGATCAGCACCAAAAAGCGATGACGGCGGCGAGGGCGACGGCTGAGGCATAGTTGCGGGCGAGCTTGTCGTAGCGGGTCGCGACGCGGCGGAAGTCTTTGAGGCGGTTGAAGGTGG
>NZ_VUOK01000032.1:0-31874 GCF_009806555.1 Methylobacterium sp. 2A
CGAGTGCCGAAACAGTCTCACTGCTGCTGGTTACGAAGATGACTTGGCCGTCGCTACATAGGCGGGAATAGCTCTAGACAGGGCAACGGATACCCTCGCCCCCTGCCGCGGCATGTCACGCCCGCCAATGCCGATGATTACGCTCGGGTTGGTCCGTTAGCCGGAGGCGCGCAGGCGGCCACCGGCGACAGCATCGGGGTCGCCTTTGCGGATCACAGTTCCACGCGCGAGAAGCCAGCGGCGGCCGCCCGCGAGCACGGCATCAAACGGGAGATCAAGCTGGCGGGGGTGACGCTGTCTGAGGCCGAACGCAGCTTCGGGCCGCCGCCGCACCGTTGGATCGTCGAGCGCTCCTTCACCCGGGTCATCCTTCGCGCAGGCTCGTCAAAGAGTACGGGCGTCGGGCTAGCCCCCTAGTATGACAGCCGGGTTTCATGGTGTTGGCGTTGTGTGGCGGGCGTTTTTTCGTGCTGGGTTCGTCGTCGCCAGTGGGCTTGCTTGGCGCGTTGCTGATGGCGGAGGCGCCAGACGGACCAGCGCAGGATCGCGGGCGGTTCGGGCCGGGACAGCCCGACGAGGGCGGCGAGCCGGTGCCGGATCTCGGGCACGGTCAGCGGCAGAAGATCCGCGGCGCGGTCTTGCGTCAGCCCACCCCCCGATAGCCGCCCGGCGCAGGACGGCAAGGTAGGCATGGGCGAGCATCGCCAGGGTGACGTGTCGGTGCCAGCCGACGTAGGAACGCACCTCGTACTGGTCGAGCCCGACCTCGCCCTTGGCCTGCTCGAAGTTGCTCTCGCTGGTCCAGCGCCGGCCGGCGATCCGCACGAGATCGGACAGCGAGCGACGCACCAGCAGCGCACATCGGAAGCCGGGTGCGCCACCGCGATGGGCGATGCAGGCCCAGTCGTACAGGCGCGGTCCCTGGGCGCCCTCGCCCGCGCTCAACCGCTGCCAGACCGGCGCGGCGTCTTCGGGCCGTGCGGCGAGCTGATCGGCAAACCACGCCGCCACCGGGCGCATCGCCAGCCGCTGGCCCGTGGTCACGGCCAGCACGTAGCCGATCCCATGGGCCTGCGCCCAGCGCCGGATGGTCCGATCGGCCCCGTACACGCTCTCGCCCGCGATCCAGGCAAACGCCAGCCCCGCGGCGCGCGCCCGCTCCAGCCTGGCCAGGCCGAGCGCCGGCTTGGTCGCGAACCCGGCCGCATCGGGCACGTGCGCCGCGCGACAGCGGGCGCGGTCGTCCGTCCAGGATCGGGGCAGGTCCAGCGCCCGGTCGATCAGCGCGTGACCGTGGCAGCCGGCATAGCCCAGGAACACGCCGGCCTGCGCGTTCTCGATCCGCCCGGCCGTGCCGGTATACTGCCGCTGCACACCGGCCGACTCGACCCCCTTCTTCAGGAAGCCGGCCTCATCCTGAGCTTGTCGAAGGATCGCCCAGGTGATCGCCCACATAGGCCCGCAGGTCGTCGCGCACCGCGTCCGCATCCCAGCGCACCCGGCTCAAGAACTCCTGCACCCCATCCGGCGTGGCATCGCCGACGGCCTCGGCCAGCTGCCAGCCGTTCTTACGCTCCACCGGCGCCAGAAGACCGCGCAGGTAGGCCGCAGCCCGCCGACGCGGCTCGGCCCGGCCGAACCGGCCGCCGATCCGGGCCAGCACTTCATCCAACCCACGCAGCCCCTCGGCTGAACCCGCCCCCGTCACCCTCGTCATGGACAACCTCCACAACGACAACGCGCAAACCCGGCTGTAGTAATAGAACGCTCTGCGCCGAAGTGGATGCCGGTTCAGCATTAGAAAATGCAGCAAAGACAATGAATTGGAGTGTTTTCTGCGATCCATGGATTGCAGAAAGCACTTTTGGACGAGCGATTGCTTTGGAAGCAGGGTGAGATAGGCCGAGCTGGCTGCAGTCCACTGCCAGTTCGGTTGTTGATGAGGTCCGCGTCGCGCTTATTGCATTGAGCTGGCGCGCCGCTCTGTGAATGCGCTTCGCACGAGCGTGCCCATGACCACGAGGCCGCAGGCTGCGCCGGCATAGAACAGTGGCCAGCCGATCATCGCGGCAAGGCGCGCCACGGCGATGGCGACCAGGGTCGCCGCGAGCCGGCTGACGCCATAGAGCAGCGCATAGTCGGTCGCCGGCTGGCTGCCCTGCGCCCAGCCGAGCGTGGCCGCGCAGATGATCGCGAAGAAGCCGTTCGTTCCGGCCGTGACAATGACCGCCCCGGCCACCGCAAGCGCTGGCTCCCCGCGCCACGCGCCGATGCCCATCGCGGCACAGGCGATGAGGCAGATGGCAGTGAAGATCAGAATGCCATTGCTCGCACCCATGCGCCGCAGGATGGGGACGGCAGCGACCGCCGCGACCAGGCCGGCCAGCGGTGCGCCCATCCCGACGATCAAACCGATGACGGGCACGGGTATGCCCAGATCGACGAGCATGATGCGATTGAAGAACAACAACGTGACCATGACGCAGGAGGCCAGCGTCAATCGCGCCAGCTTTCCCCGCAGGTCGGGATCGCGGAAGATCGCGAGGAGATCGGGATGCGCGCTTCCTGCGCCCTCGACACGAGAATCCCATCGCCAGTTGAGCAGGATGGGGAGCGTGGCCATCACCGAGGCGCCCGCGCAGAGCCGGAAGGTGATGATCCAGCCGAGGTTCTCCGCCAGCACGACGAACAGGCCGCCACCGATTATCGAGCCGACCGCAAGGGACGCGACCTTCAGACCTCCGGCCGCCGCGCGACGATGCGGCGGAACGCTCGACGTCGAGAGCGCATCGAGCGCCACGTCCATCGTCGCGGCGGCGAAGGCGATGATCAGACCAAGGGCCATTAAGACGGCAGGCGGGAACGTCTCGCCCTCCGCGACCACGAGGAGAATCATCGCGATCAGGATCTGCATCGGAACGATCCAGCCGATTTTCGGCGCGTTCCGAATGGGTTTGAACCAGTCGATCAGCGGCGCCCATAGAAACGTCAGGCCGAAGGGCACGAGGATGATAAAGCTCCAGCCGATCGCCGTGAGATCGACACCACGGGCGCGCAGCACCGGCGGCAATCCGCCCTGCATGACGCCATAGATCATACCGAAGGCGGCATAGAGCAGCGAAGTCGAAGCAAGCAGCGGGCCGGCAGTGCGGCTCGAAGGCGTGTCCTGAACTTTCATGCCGGCCTCTCTCAGAAGGCGAAAGAGGTGCCGACACCGACGACCCGTCCTTGTCCGGCGCGAACAGTTGGGACATTGCCGAAAAGTTGGCCCCAGGCTTCGTAGCGCTCGTCAAGCAGGTTGGTGGCGAAAGCATAGACGGCGACATCGCCGTCCTGCCACGTCAGCTTGGCATTGACGATACCGTAGGCACGCAGATTAAAGGTATTGGCGATATCGGCCGCGCGATCGGAGACGAATTGATAACCGGCACGTCCGGCGAAGCGTCCCGGCAGCCCGAAGGATTCCGCCGACCAGCGATACTCCGCGCCGATATTGGCAGTGAATTCCGGCACATTGGGGACGCGATTGCCTGATTTGATGCCGGATGCACTGCCAGCGGGAACGTTCTTCAGCTCTCCGTGAGTGTAGCCGACCCCTCCGAGGAAATCGAAGTCGGGCGTGACCTTCGCGGCGAGTTCAAGTTCGCCCCCATAGGTCTGATAATCGAGCGCGACCGTCGAGAAGGCGACACGAGCCGTGGAAAACAGGAGCAGGTGACCGTTCTTCACATCGTTGAAGAAAGCTGAACCGTTCAGCGTCAGCCTGTCATCGAGCAGCCTGGACTTGAAGCCGGTTTCGTAGGTCCAGCTTGTCGAGGCCGGGAAAGCAGTCTCCGGCTTGGCGAAGCTGCTGTTGAAGGAATAGGTCGGGAATCCGGCCGTGACGTAGCCGCGAGAGATCGAGGCATAGGTCATCGTGTCCGGCGTCCAATCATAACTCAGAACGGCGCGACCGGTCAGAAAGTCGTCGTCGAGCGAAGCGTTCTGCGAATATCGGACCGGGAGACCCGGCAGGCCGTTGCCGCTATACTGGTAGCGCGCCGCCTTTTCCTCATGGGTGCCGCGCAAGCCGAGCGTCGCCTTCAACCGCTTCGTGACGGGCAACGTCACCTCGCCGAAAGCGGCGTAGCTGTTGACCAGCAGGTGATTGTCCTGCACGCCGCCTTGCAGGTTGAACGGCGCCGATAAGGCGTGTCCATCGCGGCCTGCACGCGAATCCAGGCGGTAGTAGTTGATGCCCGTCGTCCATGCGAACGGGCTATCCGGCAAGGATGACGCCCGAAACTCCTGCAGGACCGTGTCTTCCCGAAGCGAGAAGTTGAGCATATCGGCGCCGGGAATGGCGTAGGCCGCAATCGTCCCCGGCCGGCGCGGCATGCGCGCATAGACAAGCGCATCCGTCGCATCATTGTCGGTGCGCGACGTACCTCGCTGAAAGGCGGTCTGGCTGTTCAGCACGAAGGTATCTAATTCGTGACGGATGCGCAGATTGCCGCTTCCTGTCTCTCCTTCCGCAAGGGTCTTGGGATCCGTCGCGCTGACGGGAAAGCCGGGCGCGTCGCGCAGCATGAAGCGCGGAGAGTGCGTCGTTTCGCGGCCGTAGTTGAAGGCCAGCAATGCCTCGGTCCGATCGTCGGGGGTAAAGAGGAGGCTGCCGCGCGCCGCCCCGATGTTCAGGTCGCCCTCCTTTCCACCGGCGGCAATGTTCGGAATGTCGCCGCCGAAGCCATTCCAGCGCATGGCAAGCCGGCCTGCGAGCGTATCGGGAACGAGCGTGCCGTTCGCCGTGAACTGTCCAAGTCCATAACCGTGACTGCCGACCTCACCGCCGAGCGAGAAGGCCCGGTCGAAGGTGGGACGCCTGCTCACGACGTTCACCGCGCCGGCTTGCGTGTTGCGTCCGAGGAGAGTGCCTTGCGGGCCCCGCAGGACTTCGACCCGTTCCGTATCGAGTAGACTCGGCGCGATCCCGTACGCCGGTTGCGGAACGTCATCGACATACATGACCGCCGAGGTGTCGTCCGACGAGAGCGGCGATATGGAACCGATCCCGCGAATACTGAACGTATTTCCATAGATCCCGCCTCCGTCGAAGAAGGTCATGTTCGGCACCGAGCGGGCCAGGGACGCGTTCGAAGCGGATGGCGCCACGGTCGCGCCGGCATCCGGCACCACCGTCAGGCTGATCGGAACCTTTTGGGGATCTTCACTCTGTTTACGGGCCGTGACGGTGACCGGCTCCAGTTCGACCATTGTTTCGGCGAAGTCCGCATCCCGCTGGGTGCGATGGCTGCCGTTGACCCGTGCTTCTCTTGCCGCTTTCTCGGTCTGCCCTCCCTGCCGCCTGACTGGCGCAGTACTTAACTCGGGAGACGGCGAAGTCTCAGCCGGCAATACTTGCCGTGCCGAAAAGTTTTGCGCCTGTGAAATGCCGGGCAGAAAGGCGACGGCGGTCAGGAGGATCGTCGGGAGCGGTCGTTTTGTGCGATTGCCCCGATCTCCCGATCGATGGTGTCGATCGATCGTTGCCCCGCAGTTCCGCATCACGAACAACCTTCAAGTCCAACGGATGGCCCGGCGCACGGAGGGCAAGTCGCGTTGCCATCCCAGGGCTATCGCGGCGCATTTGCACAGGACCGAAGGTCGGTCAACGAATTCACGAAAGGTATTCTAAGTTTAGAATCGTAATAAATCGAGTCATATGAAAGTTGTTTTCGCGATCTTGCGCGGAAAGGTTTGGGGATGTACCCATGATTCGACGCGGGCGGACGCCGATGCTTGACCGAAATAGCTTATTCAGCCTTCGTCCCGTCCCGTTCGGGTTGAGTGATCCGTCTTCCCCTCCATCTACTTTTGCCCCTGAGCCGTATCCGACCCTGTTGGATCACCTGCCCTCCCGTCCTCGCCTCATCGCGAGGTGCGGCGAAGCGGCCCCGAAGATCTCAGGGCGAGGGCGAGCCGGGGAAACAGATCTTCCGCAACCCGTTCGGCTTCGGCTCTAGTATGACAGCCGGGTTTCATGGTGTTGGCGTTGTGTGGCGGGCGTTTTGGCGTGCTGGGTTCGTCGTCGCCAGTGGGCTTGCTTGGCGCGTTGCTGATCACGGCGGCGCCAGACGGACCAGCGCAGGATCGCGGGCGGTTCGGGCCGGGACAGCCCGACGAGGGCGGCGAGCCGGTGCCGGATCTCGGGCACGGTCAGCGGCAGAAGATCCGCGGCGCGGTCTTGCGTCAGCCCACCCCCCGATAGCCGCCCGGCGCAGGACGGCAAGGTAGGCATGGGCGAGCATCGCCAGGGTGACGTGTCGGTGCCAGCCGACGTAGGAACGCACCTCGTACTGGTCGAGCCCGACCTCGCCCTTGGCCTGCTCGAAGTTGCTCTCGCTGGTCCAGCGCCGGCCGGCGATCCGCACGAGATCGGACAGCGAGCGACGCACCAGCAGCGCACATCGGAAGCCGGGTGCGCCACCGCGATGGGCGATGCAGGCCCAGTCGTACAGGCGCGGTCCCTGGGCGCCCTCGCCCGCGCTCAACCGCTGCCAGACCGGCGCGGCGTCTTCGGGCCGTGCGGCGAGCTGATCGGCAAACCACGCCGCCACCGGACGCATCGCCAGCCGCTGGCCCGTGGTCACGGCCAGCACGTCGACGAGCCCATAGGCTTGCGCCCAGCGCCGGATGGTCCGATCGGCCCCGTACACGCTCTCGCCCGCGATCCAGGCAAACGCCAGCCCCGCGGCGCGCGCCCGCTCCAGCCTGGCCAGGCCGAGCGCCGGCTTGGTCGCGAACCCGGCCGCATCGGGCACGTGCGCCGCGCGACAGCGGGCGCGGTCGTCCGTCCAGGATCGGGGCAGGTCCAGCGCCCGGTCGATCAGCGCGTGACCGTGGCAGCCGGCATAGCCCAGGAACACGCCGGCCTGCGCGTTCTCGATCCGCCTGGCCGTGCCGGTATCCTGCCGCTGCACACCGGCCGACTCGACCCCCTTCTTCAGGAAGCCGGCCTCATCCTGAGCGTGTCGAAGGATCGTCCAGCACCAGCACCGCGTTCGGATCGCCCAGGTGATCGCCCACATAGGCCTGCAGGTCGTCGCGCACCGCGTCCGCGTCCCAGCGCACCCGGCTCAAGAACTCCTGCACCCCATCCGGCGTGGCATCGCCGACGGCCTCGGCCAGCTGCCAGCCGTTCTTACGCTCCACCGGCGCCAGAAGACCGCGCAGGTAGGCCGCAGCCCGCCGACGCGGCTCGGCCCGGCCGAACCGGCCGCCGATCCGGGCCAGCACTTCATCCAATCCACGCAGCCCCTCGGCTGAACCCCCAGCCGTCACCCTCGTCATGGACAACCTCCACAACGACAACGCGCAAACCCGGCTGTAGTAATAGGGCAACCATGCTGACGCGGCTGCGCCTGTCGGCGGCGGTGGATTGGACGGGCATTGCGTGACACGCTAGATTGCCTCTGGGCGGTCAACTGTACGTGACAAGATGAATGTAAGGAATTAGAAGAGTAGCGTCGAAGGCATGATAGCTGACATTCGGCTTGGCGATCGGGGATATTGGAGCAAGTCCGCCATCGCGGCTCAACATAACAAAACTTCGATGTCCTGTGCAACTTGTGTGAGATCGGGTAAATTCGTTAATGCCACTCCGATTGGGGCGAGGATTCGGTCGTCATCTGTCAAGAATCCTCGCTCTGGCTTGCGGGCGACGCGGACCGGAGCGCGCGAATCGACATCAATGCTCGAAGCCGATCGGGGATAGATCAATCGAAATGTCTAGCTCAATTCGATAGACCAGGATGATTTTTCGTGATGTGTTCCGGTGGGCGCTGCGCACCCTTGATGTTGTTTCGGACAGCCGCTCAGCAGAACGAAGGCTCGCTCATTCGGAGCTGTTCGATGCCGCGTGGTATCAAGCCACGCAGGCGCCCACGGTGTCGCTTGACCAGGCTGCGCGGCACTATTTGCAACATGGCGCCGCGCTCGGATTAAGTCCGAGCCCCTTCTTTGATGGGCCCTGGTACCTCGCCGACAACCCCGATGTCGCTGCGGCGGGGCTCAACCCCCTGCTGCACTATCTGGATTGCGGACGAGCCGAGGGACGGCCGGTTTGCCCGGTTGCCGACCCGGCATCGGTGGCGCGGATCGAACGCTCCGATCTGTTCGACGCGGGTTGGTACCGGGCGACACAGACCCCCAACGTGACTGCGGATCGGGCTGCGCGGCATTATCTGCAGACGGGCGCCGCACGCGGGCTGAGCCCAGGCCCACGCTTTGATGGACCTTGGTACCTCGCCAACAACGCCGACGTCGCCGCCGCAGGTCAGAACCCTCTGCTGCATTACCTGAATGATGGGCGCTCAGAGGGGCGGCCGATCTGCCCCTTCACCGACCCGGCGGCGCTGGCGCCGATCGAAGGCTCCGCACTGTTCGACGCGGATTGGTACCGGACGAACCACGCCCCCGACCTGCCGCCGAACCAAGCGGCGCGGCACTATCTTCGCGAGGGCGCAGCGCGCGGTCTGAATCCCGGCCCCCTGTTTGATGGGAATTGGTATCTCGGCACCAATGCCGACGTGGCCGAAGCTGGCCTGAACCCGCTGCTGCATTACCTGAAAAGCGGGCGCGCGGAGGGCCGACCCATCCGCCTCGCCTGCAGCCGCGACGCCCAGGCGCGTGTGATCGAGACACGACCCATCGTCCTACGGGAGACCGTATCCGCCTGCATCGTCGTCGTTGTGCACGCCTTCTATGTCGACGTGTTCGAGGAACTCCTGCCCCACCTCGTGCGGGCGATCCCGCGGTTCGACTTGCTGGTCTCGACCGATCAGTCCGGGAAAAAGGGGGCGATCGAGGCGGCCGCGGCCCGAGCCGGACTCGCCGACCGGTGCCGGGTCGTGCGGGCCGAGAACCGCGGCCGCAATTTCGGTCCGCTCGTCACCGTGTTCGCGCAGGACATCCTGCGCTACGACCTCGTGCTCCACGTCCACACCAAGAAATCGCTGTTCAGCGGCGCGGAGCAGACGCGCTGGCGCGACGAGATCTACCGGGCGCTGTTCGCGAACGCCGCCTGTGCCGCCATCGCCCTCTCCCTGTTCGAGGACGACAGCCGGATCGGCCTGTTCTTCCCCGAAACCAGCGCGCACATCGTCTACTGGGCGCATACATGGCTCGCCAATATCGGCCCCGGCTACGGCCTGCTCGCTCGCCTCGGCCTGCCCTACGACGGCTTCGACGAATACCTCGACTACCCGGTCGGCGGCATGTTCTGGGCGCGGGTCGATGCCCTGCGCCCGCTGCTGACCGCCGGATTGACCCCCCAGGATTTCCCTGAGGAACACGGCCAGACCGATGGGACCCTCGCCCACGCGATCGAGCGGGTGATCCCCATCGTGTGCCGGTCACAGGGCTACCGCGCCGTGTGCTTCGACTACGACCGCGGGCTCGCCCGCTTCGACAGCAGCGCCCGCAACTGGCACCAGTACAGCGCCCGCAACCAGGATCAGGCGCTGCTTGCGCTGGAGGATGTCGACCTCGTCTCGTTCGACCTGTTCGACACCCTCGTGAGCCGTCCGGCCCGGCGCCCGGATGCGGTGCTCAAGCTCGTCGAGCACCGCATCGCCACGGAGGAAGGTCGACCCATCCCGCTCTTCGCGGAGCGCCGCGCCGCCGAGAACCGGGTCCGGGCGCGCAAGCACCACCAGGGCGACGTCAACCTGTCGGAGATCTACGCGGAGCTTGCCGCGTCCGGCACGATCACCGGCGACGTGGTCGCGCGGGCGCACGCGCTGGAGAAGCGGATCGATCTCGGCGCCCTGCATCCGCGGCCGGAGGTCATCGCCATCCTCAAGGTGGCGCACGAACGCGGCAAGCGCATCGTCCTGATGACCGATACTTACTACGAGGAGGCCGACATCCGCGGCATCCTCCAGGCGATCGGCGTCGCCGACCTGTTCGCGGCGCTCTACGTGTCGAACGCGGTCGGCGCCCGCAAGGACCGGGGCGACCTGTGGCGCCACGTGGAGGAGGCCGAAGCGGTGCCGCGCGCCCGCTGGCTGCATGTCGGCGACAACGAGCATTCCGACATCCAGGCAGCCTGCGACCGGCGGATCCCCTATCTGCACGTCGCGCACCCGGCCAAGATCCTGGCGCAGAGCGGATTCGTGCGGGACGAGGGCGATCTGGCGCGGACGTGGCCGTCCGATCTGGTCATCGGCCACGCCATGCTGACGCTCGGCCGGAACCCGTTCCTCGACCGGGCCGGCCCACCCTACCTGACGCTCGGCTCGGCCCGCGAAGTCGGCTCCGTCGTGTTCGGGCCGCTCATGCTGCTGTTCATGTCCTGGCTGATCCGGCACGAGGTCCTGCGCCGCGTCGAGCGGCTGTATTTCCTCGCGCGCGAGGGCGACTTCCTGGTCAAGGTCTACCAGCTGATCCGGGAGCGCTACGGCCTCCAACACCTGCCCGAGGGCAGCTACTTCCATGTCTCCCGGCAGGTGGCGATCGGTGCGGCCCTCGGCCGGGGATTCCGTCCGGATCTGGTGACGGGGGCCGGCCGCTACGTGGGCAGCCTCCAGGGGCTCCTTTGGAACCGGGCGAGCTTCACCGCCCCGGCGCATCACGGGCTGGACCGCCTGGACGTGCGGCTCCCGGGGGATGCCTCGGTGGTCGAGCGTATCATGACGGACCTCCAGCCGGAGATCACCGCCCATGGCGCGGACATGAACGCGCGGTTCCGCGCCTACGCCCGGCAGGAGGGTCTCGATGCCGGGGGCCACCACGCGGTGGTCGATGTCGGCTACTCGGCCACGATCCAGAAGATGATGCAGATGGCGCTCGGCCAGCCGCTGATCGGCTTCTACATGACCACCTTCGACACGGCGCAGGGTGTCGAGACGGATGGCGGCGCGGCCTTCAGCTGCTTCCGCGCGGGCACCGAGAATCCCGAGACGTCGGCGCTCCCCGTCCTGGCCCACGGCCTCGCCGTCGAGGCCTTCCTGACCGCCCCCCACGGGCAGGTCGTGGGCTACGAGACCACGGGCGAACGGATCGCGCCGCTGTTCAAGGCGGATCCCCGGACCCCGGCCGAGCACGGTGTCCTCGCCGAGCTGCATGCCGGCGCCGAGCAGTACATCACCGACACGCTCGACCTCTACGGGCCGGACCTGCTCCTGGCCGACATCCCGCGGAAGGGGCCGCAGGAATTCCTGCGCCTGCTGATGCAGGGGCTGATCGCCACCCCGTCCGAACCGATGCGGACGCTCGGCGTCGAGGACGATTTCTGCGGTCTGCCCATCCACAGGGTGTACGCCGCGGCGGAGAACCCGACCTCCGGCTGAGGTGCCGACAGCGGATCAAGGGGCGGCCGTGACCGCCTCCAGGGCCCGCCGCATCGTCGCCGGCGCCACCATGTAATTCGCGTGCATCGGGTGGACGCCCTCCGCCTGCAGCGTGGTTCCGCGGACGAACAGAAGGCGCGCGCCGCTGGACTCGACGAAGCTGGTGAAGCCGCGAAAGTAGAATTCCGGGCTCTCGTGGGCGAGCGCCACGACCCGGGCGCCCGGCCGGCAGAAGATGCAGTTGATCAGGGCGGAACTGGCCGATCCGACGATGATGTCGGCGGCGTGATACATCTGCACCTGCTCGGCGAAGGTGAGCTGTTCGGGCTGGACGACCTCGAACCCATGGGGCCGCAACGTCTCGACGATCTCCGCCTCGTTGACGAGCTGGCGCTGCGTGAACCCCCGCCGGGACAGGATGATGCGCCGTCCGGTCCGGCGGAGATCGACCCCCTCCGCGGCGAGCCGCCGGAGGATCCTGTCCCGCACGGCGGCGAGGATGTCCTGCGGCCAGATCGCGTCGTAGATCGGAAGCCCGGGCCGGGTATCGAACGGGAAGAAGGCCGGCACGGGCGCGAGTCCGAGTTCGTGGAACCGCGTCGCGACCGGCGGCAGCGTCACGATCGGCCGGTCGCGGCTGTCCATCAGGGCGATGATCTGGCGGTGCGTCTCCGGCATCCCGTCATCGACGCAGAGCGGGAATCCCGAGGGACAGGCGGGATCGTTGAAGCACAGCATCCGGGGGACGAATTCGAGGAGCCAGTGGCCGTATTGCCGGCTCTGGAACCCGAACAGCATCAGGCCGGCGTCGATCTCGCGCGTCTCCGAAGGCGCCTCGACCAGGGCACGTCCCGTGCCCCAGACGGCCGTCATGATCTGACCCGGATTGACCCCGTCCTTGATGTCGGCGACCCCGCTCAGCGGATGGGCCGCGAGGTCGTAGATCAGGCGCTCCCCGTGGAGCACGACGTTGCTGCGGGGGAAGGTCAGGCAATCCCGGAAGAGCGCCACGTATTGCGGCGGTGCGTCGAGGATCCCCGGCTGGGAGGTCAGGGGGATCGCGCCGTCGAGGAACGTCACGGCGGGGTCGGCGATCCTGCGGCCGGGCCGCATCTCGTGATAGTGTCCGTGCCCCTCCGCGGCTTCCTGCCGGGCCGAGACGAGACGATAGATGCCGACGGGTCCGAGGCCGACGATCGACCGGGTGCTCTCATGCAGCGCCACGGCCTCCTCGTGCCGGCCGGCCTCCGCCAGGGCGTTCATCTGCAGGATCCGCAGGTTCCGGATTTTTTGGCTGAGGCTGTTCCCGTCCACGGTCGCGAGGCCGGCATCGCCGCCGTTGAGTTCGTAGGCGAGCCGGTAGCACTGGACGGCGGGTTCCGCGCGGCCGCGGCACTCGTGATCCCAGCCGAGTTGCAGCAGCGTCGGGGCTGCTGCCTCGTTCCCCCCCCGGATCTCGGCGACGAACGCCGACGCGTCGTCCCAGCGCTCCTGTCCGATGAGGTCGCGCAGGCGCGCCGTGTTGGCGATCCGGCGCCAGCGCTGAGGGTCGTGCGGGTCAATCGCGGCGGCGAGCTCGTAGGCGCGCGCCGCATCCCCGAACCGGCCACCGCCCTCGAGCCGGAAGCCGAGGGCTTCGAGGTGCCGCAGGGTCGCGGACGCGCGGGGCCCCGATGGAGGCTCCGCGGTGAGCAGGGCGGCCAGCGTCTCGAGCTGGGTTGGAGCGTTGCCGCTGTCGATCGACCGGACGAGGTCGAGGAAGGCCGCCGTCGGCCGCATATCGCTTCGTCTCCGCCCGCTACGGGCCGACGCCGACGCGTTCGAGTCCGCGCAGCACCTGTTGGGGCGTGACCGTGTAGTTGGCGTGGAACGGATGCGTCTTCTCTCCCGGCACCGTCGTCCCCCGGATGTAGAGGACCTGGGCGCCGCTCGACCCGATCATGCTGGTATAGCCGCGGAAGTTGAACGACCGGTTCTCGTGGATCAGCGCGACGACGCGGGCCTTGTCGTTGCAGAAGATGGTGTTCGTCATCGCGGAACTCGCGGAGCCCACGATCACGTCCGCCGAATGATACAGGGCGATCTGCTCGATGAAGGACAGTTTTTCCGGGTACACGACCTCGAAGCCGTAGCGCGCCAGGGCGTTGATGATCTCGGCCTCATTGACGAGCTGGCGCTGCGTAAAACCCTTCCGCGACAGGACGATCCGCCGCCCGGTCGGCCGCAGATCCACCCCCCGCGCCGCGAGCCTCTCGAACACGGCGCGCCGCATGGCGCCGAGGATGTCCTTGGGCCAGACCGAGTCGTAGACCGGCACGCCCGGTCGGACGTCGAACGGGAAGAAGGTCGGAACCGGAGCGACTCCCAGCTCCTTGAAGCGGACGGCCTGCGCCGGAAGAGGAATGATCGGTCGTCCCCGCCTGTCGAGCAGTTCCACGATCTGCCGATGCGTCTCCGGCATGTGATCGTCGATGCAGATCGGGAAGCCGGCGGGGCAGGCGGGATCGTTGAACCACAGCATCCGCGGCACGAACTCGAGCAGCCAGTGGCCGTAATTCCTGCTCTGGAGCCCGAACATCATCAGGCCGGAATCCAGGCTGCGCGCCTCGGCCGGCTCCTCTACCAGGGCGCGCCCGCCCCCGTAGACGGCCGTCATGATCTGATCGGCGTTCTTCCCGTCCTTGATGTCGGCGATGCCGCTGTCGGGATGCGCGGCGAGGTCGTAGATCAGCCGGCTGCCCTGGAGCACGATGTTGCTGCGCGGGAAGGTCAGGCAATCCTTGAACCGGGCGACGTATTGCGGCGGGGCGTCCAGGGTGCCGCAGACGGAGGTCAGCGCCACCGGTCCTTCGAGGAAGCGGATCTCCGGCTCCGCGATCCGGCGGGAACCGACGAGTTCGCGATAGTCGCCCTCCCCTTGCGCCGCGGCCTGACGCGCGGAGACGATGTCGTAGATCCGCACCGGCCCGAGCCCGAGGATCGTGCGTGTCCGATCGTGCAGCGCCTGCGCCTCCTCGTGACGGCCCGCCTCGGCGAGCGCGGTCATCTGAAGGCTGCGCAGGTTCCGGATCTTGCGCTCGATCGCGTCGCCATCGATCGTGAGGGCCTGGCCGCCCAATGTGTCCCGCGCGATCCGCGCCAGCAGGTAGCCGCGCACCGCGCTCTCGGCATCGCCAGCGAGTTCGTAATCCCAGGCGATGTGGATCAGCGACGGGTCGTCCTGCCCGCGGTCTCCGGCCGCCGCCTTGGCTCGACGCAGCGCCTCCAGGAGATCCTCCACCCCGTCGAATTCCTGCCGCCGGCAGCGATCGACGATGCCCGTCCGGAGGGCGGCGAGGTGGTACTGCGCGGCTCGGGCGCGCGAGGCCTGGGCGGCCAGCCCGTAGGCGCGGGCGGCCAGATCGAACCTGTCCTCGCCCTGATACCGGAAGGCGAGGGTCGCGAGGTGCTGCGCCGCGGTCTCGGCGCGATCCTCCGCCAGGGCCGCGAGGACGCCCGCGATCGTGTCGAGGGTGGCGGCGCCGTTCGTCCGATTGGCCTGCGTCAGGATCCGCCGAAAGTCGTCCCGCATCGATACCGACCGTTCCTCACGTGATCCGGAAGCGCCGTCGCGCGCCGCCTCAGCGCGCCGCCAGGGCCCGCTCAACGCAGGCGCAGACTTCGCCGATCTGATCCCGGGTGATCGCCGGGAAGAACGGCACCCCGATGGCGCCCGCGGAGGCGGCCGGGGTCTGCGCGAGGCCGTCATGCCGGCACGTCGCGAAGGCGGGATGCGCCTGGCAGCCGGTCCCGTACCAGCGCCGCCACTGGATGCCGGCCGCGTCGAACGCCGCCGTCACGGCATCGGCCGCTCCGGGCTCGAACAGTGCGTTGACCGTCATGGTCAGCCACTCCGTCCCGAAGCCGGGCTGCATGCGCACGCCGATCCGGTCGAAACCTTCGCGATAGGTGAGCGAGGCTTCCCGCAACTGCCGGATGCGTGCCTCGAGACCGTCGAAGGCCGCCAGGCCGATTGCCGCGGCGTATTCGGAGATCCGGAAATTCCCGCCGCGCACCTCCGAGACCCGGCTGCTCGCCGAGAAGCCGAACCCGGTCATCGCGGTGGTCTGCGCCACCAGCGCGGCATCGGTCGTGAGGATCGCGCCCCCCTCCCCGATCCCGAGCGCCTTGGTGGCGTGCAGGCTCACGCAGACCGGCTGCGCGCCGACATGGGTGAGGTTCAGCGTCGCGGCTGCGGCGTCGAACACGACGGGAATCCCGTGCGCCGCCTCGAAAGCCTCCCAGGCGGGAATATCGATCGGCGCCCCGAACGGGCTGACCACCACCACGGCGGCGACATCCCCTCCGGCCGCCGACAGCGCCCGCTCGGCGATGGCGGGGGTCAGCGACAGGGTCTCGGGATCCACGTCGGCGAAGAACGGCTCCAGGCCAACATTCACCGCCGCGTGCGCGGTGGCGATGAAGGTGTAGCCGGGCATCAGGCAGAGCCCGCCGCGCCGGCCGCCGATGCGGTAGCGCAGGGCGAGCTCGATCGCGCTCGTGCCGTTGCCGGTGATCGTCGCGGAGACCGGCGCGCCGCCGGCGCGCTCCGAGACGAAGCCGCAGAGCCTGGCCGTGAACTCGCGGGAGAGCGGGCCGTAATTGCTGTAAATGTGTGATTGGTCGATCCGGCGCAGATACGGGACGATCGCGTCCGTCTCCGGCAAGCTTGGAATGAGCACGGGGATCATGGTCGAGATACGTCCTGACTGTCGGCCGCCACCATCCTCATCCGCACGCTCAGGTGACGCGGCCCGCTATACATGCCGGGGCACCCCCGCGGAAGGCGCCGCTCAGCTGTGTCGAACGGGCCGGGCCGGCAGGGCACGGGCTGGATTCCCGAACACGGTCTGGCCCGGTGCCACGTTCCGGATCACCACGGCGCCGGCCCCGACCACCGCGCCCGCGCCGATCCGGATCTTCGGGATCACGCAGGCCCCCGTGCCGAGAAACGCACCCTCCCCCACGCGGACATGCCCGGCCAGATGGACGCCGGGGCTCAGCGTGGCGAAATCCTCCAGCACGTCGTCGTGCGCCACGGTGCAGCCCGGATTGATCAGCACGTGCTCGCCCAGCCGCGCATCGGCGGTCACGGAGGAATGGCCGAGGATCACCGCACCGGCGCCGATCCGGCTGCTCGCACCGATCAGCACGCCGGGATCGATGATCGAGGTGAAGCGCGCGCCGATCGCCTCCCGCAGATGCGCGACCGCCCGGGCCCGGGGCTCCGGCTCGCCGAGGGCGACGACGAAGCGCAGGCTCTCGTCGCCCGCGAAGGCGCGGACATCCCGGACCACCGGCCGGCCGCGGAACATCTCCGGTGCGTCGAGCCCGGGATCGACGATACTCGCCTGCAGGTCGATCGGCGTGCCCTGCGCGTTCAGGCGCTCCAGGACGTCGACGATCTCGCGCGCGAGGGCGCCCGCACCATACAGGACGAGGCGGACCGTCATCGTATCGTGCGCCGCGACCGTCTCGGCGCTGGCGGCTGCCTGCCGCTCGGGCGAACGTCCATGCGCGAGGTCCCCTGCTGGGCTTTCCTGGCTGTCCGGGGCCCTGCCCTTACACGAGTCTCCGCGGGCTCTCCAGAGGCGAGGTTTCGGATCGACGGGTGGGCCGACGATCGCGGAAAGCCCGGGGATCGGGATGCCTCGTCACGGTGCCGCCATTCCAGTAGACCGCCGGGAGCGGCGCCGCGCCGGTGCGGGGGCCGACCAGCGCGTACGCGGAGAGCGTGGGACGGACATGAGGCCGACGGAGACGTTCATCGACCTGATCCGGACGGTCAATCGCGACACCGCGTCGGACGTCCTCGCGCGGCTAGGCGCGCTCATCGCCGCCGAAGGCGACGCCGGCACCCGCACGGCGCGCCTGCGGCGGCACCTCGAGGCGCTCGCGTTCCGGCTCGAGGGCGAGGACCAGCTCGCCGCCGTCGCCGACACCTACGACCTGATCGGCTCGATCGTCCCCGAGGATCGGGAGCGCTGGGCTCTGGCCGCCGTCGACGCGCGGCTGCGCGATCTCTGCGGGCGTGGCCGCTACGCGGAGGCCAATACCGCGATCCTCAGCCTGCGCGCGGACGGCAGCCCCGCCGCCGTCCGCGCGGGCGTCGCCACCCTGATGAGGCTCGGCTGGGCCGCCGAGTGCGGACAGGAGCCGGAGGCCTGCGTGCAATGCTACCGGCTGGCCTACGAGCTGAACGGCGGTGACGACGGCGTCACGACCGAGGACGGCAGCGCCCTGAGCACCAAGGTCAGAAACCTGCGCCGGCTGCAGATCGATGCCCTGCTCCCGGACGGCCGCTACGCGGAGGCGATCGCGCTGCACGAGCCGGTGCGCCACGTCTATGGCTCCGGGCCCCTGCGCGTCTACGACATCGTCACCGCCGAGGCGCTCGCCGCGGGCGGAGGGGCCTCGTACACGGAATTGCGGCCGCGGCGGCGGATCGCGCCGCCCGACCTGCGCTTCTTCGAGCCGTCCCCTGCCCTCACCTCCGAGCCGGGCGAGCTCGACATGCCGCCGCAATACCTCGCCTTTCTCGACGGCGCCCACGCCTTCCCGCGCAGCAACGTCGTCATCGCGGGCGACAAGCTCGTCTACGACGTCGCCGCACATCCGCGCCGGCCCGACATCCTGCTGCAGGACGGGGTCAATCCCGATCAGATCATGATGGCCGCGTTCGGCGACACGCGTGCCCTCGTGGAGATGCCCGAGGATCCGCACCGGGTCGAGGCCGGGCTGATGATGTTCGGTCTTCAGAGCCGGAACTACGGCCACTGGTTCTGCGAGTATGTGCCGCGGATGCTCTGCTACAACGACCCGCGCTGCCCGGACGGGATCCCGCTCTGCATCGACGACCACATGCCCGCCTCGCATGAGGAGATCCTGCGCCTGCTCGACACGCGCGACCGGCCCGTGATCAAGCTGCCGCCCCGGCCGGTCGCGTTCGGGCGCCTCGGTCTAGCGCCGGTGCCGGCCTTCTTCCCCTTCGACGTGAAGCCGGGCCGCCCCTTCTACGACACGGTCTGGCCGGCCGATGTTTTCGCGGCGGTGCGCGCGCAGATCCTCGAACGCGCCCGGGAGCGCGGGGTGCTCTCGGACCGCACCGACCGGCGCCTGTTCATCTCGCGCAGGGCCTTCAGCCAGCGCGCCCTGGTGAACGAGGCCGAGATCGCCGAGCGGCTGGCTCCCCTGGGCTTCGAGGTGATCTACCCGGAGACGATGTCGTTCCTCGAACAGGTCGATGCGTTCCATTCCGCCGCCCTGGTGGTGGGCTCGTCGAGCTCGGCCCTGAGCAACGCCCTGTTCTGCCGGCCCGGGTGCCGGATCCTGGGCCTGATCCACGAGGAGCTGTCGTTCAACTTCCGGGGCTATGCCAGCTACATCGAGGCCGGGGGCGCGCGGATCCTGTTCCTGCGCGGTCGCACCCTTCACCGGCCCGGCGTTCACGCCTTCCACGTGAGCTATACCGTTGATCCGGCGAAGGTCGTGGCCGCCGTGGCGGCGCTGGAGGCCGAGATCGCCACCGGCGTACCGGCCGGGTTCCCGCCCCCGGCCGCGGATGACCGGCCGATCGGGGTGCCGGATCGCGGCGCATCCGGGCGTCGGCATCCGCCCGCGCGCGTCGACCCGGACCGGCTCGCGCGCGTCACGACGCTCGCGGCCGGGCCGCACCCGGATCCGGCGTCCGGCCTGTGCGCCCTGGAGGCGGTGGCCTACGTGGCCGGCGAGCCCCATTCGGATCAGCCCGCCTGCGCCTCGCCGAGCCTCGCGGCCTTCATCCGGACTTGGAGCGACGGACTGCCCCAGGAGGTGCGCGATGCCCTGATCCTGCCGCTCGTCCCGCGCCTCGTGGGCACGCGCGGCTCGGATGCGCTGGAGCGCCGCCGGGCCGGGATGGTGGCCGATTGGCTCGTCCGCACCCATCTGCCGGCGTGGTTCCGCCTCGCCAAGCTGAACGTTGAGGGGGACGCCCTGGCCGATCGGCCGGCGCTGACCGATAGCGCCGATCTCGCCGCCTGGTGCGATCATCTGGAGCGGGCGCGCAAGCGGGCGAAGGTCGCGAACCTCACCCTCCGGCAGACCGGGTCCGCCGTCCGGTCCGCAGCCTGGGACGCGGCGCATCAGGCCGCGTGGGCGGCCATCCGGGATGATCTGGAGGCCGCCGGTCCGCGGATCCTCGCCGCCGGCTGGGACGCGGCCTACGCGGCCGCCTACGCGGCGGCCCGGGCCTACGGGAAGGCGCCGCTGGAGCCGACCCGGCAGGCACTGCAAGACTCTGCCCTGGCCCTGGTCGAACGCATGATCGCCGCGCGCGAGACGGATCCAACCGACGCCGACGGGCTGCCGGAGGATGACCCGCCGGCCCACACGCCGGCTCAGCCCGGCGTCGAAGATCGGCCATGAGCGAGACCCCGCAGGGCGCGCGGCGGGTCCATCCCGCGCCGTCCCTGTCGGGGCTGCGCTGCCTCGTCCTGGGCGGCAGCGGCTTCCTCGGGCTGAACCTGTGCAACCGCCTCGCCGAGGCGGGGGCCGAGGTCACCTGCTTCAGCCGGAGCCATCCCCAGCCCGCGCTGCTCGACCGGCGCGTCGCCCGGGTGACCGGCCAGTTCGCCGACCGCCTCGCCATCGCCAACGCAGTCGAGCGGCAGGACGTCGTCTTCCACCTGATCGCCGGGTCGATCCCGGAGAGCTCGAACCGGGATCCGTCGGCCGAACTCGCGGCCACGCCGATCGCCACCCTGCACCTGCTCGAAATCTGCCGCTCGGCCCGGATCCGGAAGCTCGTGTTCGCGTCCACCGGCGGCGCGATCTACGGGATTCCGCGTACCATCCCGATCCCGGAACAGGCGCCGACCGATCCGATCTCGGCCTACGGCATCAGCAAGCTGATGATCGAGAAGTCGCTCTACCTGTACCGCCACCTGCACGGGATCGACTATCAGATCCTCCGGATCGCCAATCCGTACGGCCGCTTCCAGCTCGGCACCAAGCACCAGGGCCTGATCGGGAGCTACATCCACCGCGTCCTGATGGATCAGCCGCTGGAGGTCTGGGGCACCGGCGCGGTGGTGCGCGACTTCCTCCACATCGACGACGTCAGCGACGCGTTCCTGGCCGCCGTGAGCTATGACGGGCCGCACAAGGTCCTGAACGTCGGCAGCGGCGTGGGCCTGAGCGTCAACCAGATCATCGCTGAGCTTCGAGCGGCCTTCGGGCGGGACCATCTGCCCTGCGTGCACAGGCCGAGCCGGGCCGCCGATGTGCCCGCCAACGTCCTCGACACGACCCTGATCCGGTCCGAACTCGGCTGGCAGCCCCGCGTCGCGCTGCGCGACGGCCTCGTCGGCACCATCGCGTGGATGCGGGCCCATCTGGCGGAGTCGGCGCGTCCGCGTCTCATCCGCGGGACCTGACGCGGCCCGCCCCGGAGTGGCCACGATTGTCGGCGACAGCGCGGCCATCCGATCCGCGCGCCGATCCGCGAGGAGACCGCATGTCCTTCCTACACGATCTGCCGATCGCCGACCTGATCGCGCATTACGGCTACGTCGCCATCTTCGTCATCATCACGCTGGAGAGCGCGGGGCTGCCCCTGCCCGGCGAGACGGTCCTGCTGACCGCCGCGGCCTATGCCGGCAGCACCGGCAACATCAACATCGCCGTCGTGGTGGCGATCGCCGCGACCGCCGCGATCCTGGGCGACAATGCCGGCTACTGGGTCGGCCGCCGCTGGGGCCTGCCGCTGCTCCTGCGCAAGGGCCACCTGATCGGCCTCGATCACGGGCGGCTCAAGCTCGGCCAGTACCTGTTCCGCCGGCACGGCGGGAAGATCGTGTTCTTCGGCCGCTTCACCGCGATGCTGCGCGCCTACGCGGCGGTGCTGGCCGGTGTGAACAAGCTCGACGCGCGCCGCTTCATGGCCTTCAACGCGCTCGGCGGCGTCGCCTGGGCCTCGATCATGGGCTTCGGCGCCTATCTCTGCGGCCGCTCGATCGAGAACGTCATGGGGCCGGTCGGCCTCGGGCTGCTCGCCTTCGTGCTGCTCGGCGCGGTCGCGCTGTGGCTGTTCATGCGCCGGCACGAGGCGCGCCTGATGGTCGCCGCCGAGGAAGCGATCCCGGGTCCGCTCATGGAGGGTCTGGCGGCCGGCCCGTCGGTACCGCAGGGCGCCGCCCAGGTGGATTTCGAGCGGCAGGTCGAAGCGCTCCTCGCGACGCGCGGCACCGGCCAGAAGCCGACCGGCACGTCCGCGACGCGCGTTCGGCGGCCGGAGGCCCTGCCCCTCTGGTTCAAGATCCCCGCGATCCTCATGGTCTCGGCCACCGGCATGACGCTCACGTCATGGTACTATGGGGTCACGGGTGGGCTCTACGGGCGCCTTGTCGGCCATGTCAGCATCGTCGGCCTGCTGCTGATGCTCCTCGTGCCGGCCGTCCTGCTGACGCTGGTCGGCTGGCGCCTGAGATACCCGGGATCATCGGCCGCCTCCGGGGGTGAGACAGAGAGCGGGATCAGACTGGCCGCATGAGCCGGCGGGGGATTGGTGCTCGTCCGGTCGGCTCGCTTCGGCTCCGACGGCAAGCGCCTGCACGGCAAGGGATCGATGGTATCGGGGCGCAGGGTTGACCGGTCCGGAGGCCGATCGTATCACCCCGCCTCACCCGACAGGGGCACTTCAACGCGCCGGTTTCCGGCCGATCCTGCCCATGGGGCGCGTACATGGCCGTGTGCGCATGCCTCGTCGGACGTCGTGACCGAGACGGAGCCGACCTTGGGCGAGGACGTGGAAGCGCTGCGGGCCGAACTCGCCGAGACGCAGGCACGGCTCAAGGAGGCGCAGGGCGAATTGGCCCGTCTGGTCCGCCTCGCGGAGGCCGACCTTCAGCGCCGCCGGCCCGGTGAGCAATCGAGCGTCGTCGCCTCCTCGGTGCGCCGCCCCGCCGCCAAGGAGGTCGCCGCCCGGATCGCCCGGTTCGCGCATCTCTACCGCGAGGCCGCCGCGGCCACGCCCGATCGGGCCCCCGTCGTCCCCGAGGCGACGATGCTCGAATGGCTCGAAACCTCCGGGCTGTTCGACCGCCAGTTCTACCTCGCGTGCAACGACGATGTGGCGAATGCCGGCGCGGACCCGACGCAGCATTATTACAATCACGGCTCCGAGGAAGGGCGCCTCCCCAGCCCCCTCTGAGGGTCTGGTCGGAGAAGCGGCCCGCTGACGCGCGTTCGAGCGATCTGCGAGGGATCTGACTGATGCAGGACGGTGCAGGAGAAGCCGCACCCGCGCTCGAGCCGTGGCAGGACGATTTCGCGACGATCTACGCGAGCGGGCAGTTCGACCACATCTGGTACGCGACGCGCTATCCCGAGGTCGGCCTGACCGACCTGTCGCCCCTCGAACATTACGTGAAGTACGGGGCTCGCCTGGGGCGCCAGCCCCGGGCCGACTTCACCGCGCCGCCGGACGAGACCTTCGACGGCAGCTTCGCCAATCCCTTCGCGGCCTGGGTCCGGGCGCGGGCCGAGACGCAGCCTGCGCCGGCCTGGAACCGGCCGGTCGTCTCCGTCCTGTGCATCAGCTACAATCAGGCGGCGTTCATCCGGCAGACCCTGGAGAGCATCCTCGGCCAGGTCACGGACTTCCCCTTCGAACTGCTGGTCGGCGACGACCGGTCGAGCGACGGCACCGCCGAGATCATCGCCGAATACGCCGCGCGCCATCCCAACCTCGTAGCGGTCCTGCGCACCGAGAACCTCGGCCCCAACAAGAACTTCGCCGATCTCACGGCGCGCGCCCGCGGCGAGTTCGTGGCGATCTGCGAGGGCGACGATTACTGGACCGACCCGCGCAAGCTCCAGAAACAGGTCGATTTTCTCCGGGCGCGCCCGGAATTCACCCTCTGCTTCCACCCGGTGCGGGTCGTCTACGAGGACATGCCGGGGGTCGAGGAGATCTACCCGAAGCAGTGCAGCCCGCAGCCGTCGCTGTCCGACCTCGTGGCCCACAACTTCGTCCAGACCAACAGCGTGCTCTACCGCTGGCGCTATCACGGCGCCGAGGCGTTCGTGTTCGACGAGGGCATCGCCCCCGGCGACTGGTACGTCCACCTGATGCATGCCGAGGTCGGGCGCATCGGCTTCCTGCCCGAGGTGATGGCGGTCTACCGCAAGCATGCCGCCGGAATGTGGGCGACCTACGCCACCGAACTCGCCCGGCACAAGAAGCTCGGCAATGCCGAGATCGCGTTCTTCCGCAAGCTGCGCGGGCATTTCGGCGGCCGCTACGCGGCGGGCTACGAGGCCTCGCAGAAGGCGATCTTCCGCCGGCTGGCCGAGGCCTATCTCGACGAGGAGGATGTTGCGAGCCTCGGGCGGCTGATCGAGGCCAATCCCGATATCGCGCGGGACGCCCTGGGCGACATGGGCCTCGACGCGCCGGACGACCTCTCCGGCGAGCCGGAGGCTTTGCGTGCGTGGCTGATGGAGCAGCTCACCGTCAGCGTCATCGTCACGGCCTACAACCATGCCGCCGATATCGGCCGCTGCCTCGACGGGATCCTGAGACAGCGCGGCCTGTTCCGGATGCAGGTCGTGATCGGCGACGACAAGTCCACCGACGGGACGGCCGGGATCGTCGAATCGTACCGGGCGCGCGATCCGGAACGGATCGTGGTCCGGCCCCGGCCACAGAATCTCGGCATGCTGCGCAACATGCAGGATTGCCTCTCCGCCTGCACGGGCCGCTACGTCGCGTTCTGCGAGGCCGACGATTACTGGCTGTCCGACCGCAAGATCGCCATGCAGATGCGGATGCTGCGCAACGACCGCAAGCTCGACATGTGCTTCAACTGGGTGCTGCTCCATTATCCGGCGACCGGCTCCTACCTGCCGCATGACGAGCAGGGCCGATACCCGACCGGCACGATCAGCTTCCCGGTGCTGGCCAATTCGCCGCTGACCGCCAACTTCTCCTGCTGCTTCTACCGTGCCGAGGCCCTGCGCCGGGTGCCGGAGGCCTATTACGAGAACGCGGCGGCGGCCGACTGGCTGATGAACCTCTACGTTGCCGACAAGGGCCGGATCGCGTTCCTGCGCGAGATCCTGTCGGTCTACACGGTCCAGGAGAAGGGCCAGTGGTCGGGCCTGCCCGAGGAGATCAAGAACGCCCGGATTGCCCAGTATCAGAAGCAGTTCGCGGGCATCTTCGGCGAGGGGCGCGGCTTCGAGAAATACGAGGTCGGCTGCACCGTGGCCGAACTCGACGGCGAATTGCCGGATTCCTTCGCCCGCGCCAATCTCGAAGCCCCCCAGGACCGGGTCTGGGCCGAGATCCAGGACGGGCAGGTGGTGCTGTCCGGCTGGGTCGTCTCGGCGAGCCGCGCCAAGGCGACGCTGGTCGCGGAGATCGACGGCGAGGTCCAGCGCATCCCGGTGGATGTCCACCGGCCGGACGTGATCGCGGCGGTGCTCGGCGACATGCCGACCACCATGGACGAGGCCCGCTGCGGCTTCCGCTTCACCCTCCCTTACGCGCTCCACCTCGAAGTGCTGCTCTCGATCGAGGTCGAGCACGAGGTGGTGCCGTGGCTCTCGGTGATCTTCACGAACCGGGTGAAGCGGGCGGCCGAGCGGGGTTGATCCGATCCCGCCCGCGTCAGGGGGGCTCTGCCCGCATCTCAGGAACAGAAGGCCGTCTGGAGCGATTGCCTTTGTGGGTCAGGATCGATACGTTATACGTACAACGTATCGAACGCTGATGATCCAGAGTTTCGCGGACAAGGCGACGGAGGCGCTCCACCTCCATGATTTATGTCACCGGCAGTGGCGCGCCTTCAAGGCTGCTGCCGTGCGCAAGCTCGACATAATCGACGCCGCAGCCACATTGGGTGACCTGCGGTCACCGCCCGGCAATCAGCTCGAGAAGCTGAGCGGGGACCGCGACGGACAGTGGAGCATCCGCATCAACGACCAGTGGCGCATCTGCTTCACGTGGGGCGACACCGGACCCGAGAACGTCGAGATCGTGGATTACCATAGAGGATAAATCCATGCCCCGCCTGCGCACGCATCCCGGTGAGGTTCTCCGCGAGGAGTTCATGGTGCCGCTCGGACTGAGTGCCAACCGCCTCGCAGCCGAGATCGATGTCCCCGCCAACAGGCTCAGCGAGATCCTCCGTGAACGCCGCGGTGTGACTGCGGATACGGCTCTTCGCCTCGGCATCCGCTTCGGGACGACGCCCCAGTTCTGGCTCAACCTTCAGACCGCCCACGACCTCTCGCATGCGGAGGCCGAGGCGGATCTCTCGAAGGTACGCCGCTACGAGCCGGCCTGAGCGGCCCTCACAGGACGCGGCACCTCGGGGTTGATCTGTGCTACGCTGGTGAAGTCCTAGCCGTCGATCGCGATGACGTTCTGGCGAGGAGGCGTTTCATCCGCGCGAAGGGCGTCCGCGCCCGGGCCCGTTCCAGGGCGCCGCGGATCTCGCTGGCCAGACGCGCCGCCACGATCTCGCGGCCTGGATCGTCGTAGTGGACGATGTCGTAGAACGTCCCCGCCTCCCGATCGCGAAAAATCCCGCTGAGGTCGAGGGCCGTGAAGGTCCGCCGGTATGGGCGCCGCGCCGCGAGCGCGGCCGTGAACGCTTCCAGCTTGGCGTATTGGCGGTCGAGATAGGCCAGGAACGCCCCCGAGGCGACCCCGCGCTCGACCTCCGTCAGGTGGCGCTTGCGCAGGATCGTCGGCTGCAGGACGCTCACGATCGGCACCGCATGATCGTGAGACAGCTTGGTCAGGCGGTGCGCGGCGCGTTCGTAGTGGTGGACGATGGCGTCCTCCCAGCCCGGGCTCTGCCAGCCCACCTCCGCGCGCAGGCGCTTCAGCTCCTCGTAGATCAGCGTGACCAGCGCGTCGTAGGACAGGCCGTCCTCCCGCGCCCTCGGGTCGTGCGTGTCGAAGAAGTGGTCGTAGAGCCGCTGCGTGATGAAGGCGTTGTAGGGATGGCCCGGCCGCGGATCGTAGGTCCAGGGCTGGAACAGGTCGGTGCTGCCGCTGAGCACCACGATCGCGTCGGGGCTGTAGGTGACGAGGCGCGACCAGATCAGGTGGACCATCTGGGTGAGGCAGCTCGACATCACCCCGAAATTGTAGACTTTTGCGCTGGCGAGCCCGTCGGCGCGGAGGATCCGCTCGATCCGGCCCGGCAGGGTGTTGGCGATGTCGCCGCCGTCGATCGTGGTCGAATCGCCGACGACCAGGATCCGGATCTCGCCCTCGGGCTTCCGCTCGACGATCGGGGCGGCATTCAGGAAGCCGTCGGCGTCGAACGGGACGCCGTAATGGCTCGCCCCCGGCTTGCCGGCGAACTGGATGAACGGGCTCGGATAGCGCGTGTTCGAGTCGAGATAGCCGAAATGGTGCAGGAACTTGCGTCGGCGCGCAGCATCCTCGCTCTCGGGCGGCGCCCAGATCTGCTCGACGCCCGGGGCGGTGAGCGCCGCCATCATCGCCTCCCGCAGCGCCGCGAGGCCGGCGGCGTTGAGCCGGAGGCCGTCATCGCTGAAGGCGGCCCTGAGCGCCCCGGTCTCGCCCGCCAGCACGGCCTCGTAATCGATGAACAGCGCCCCGTAATCCTGCGCGTGCGCGCGCAGCCACGCGTTCACCGCGCCGATGAGCGGGACCGGAAGCCCGGCCGCTGCCGGGGCGGTCGGATCGACCGGCGGGATCGCGCCGACCCAGGTCCGGACATGGAGGTCGCGCGCGTCCCGCAGCATGGCGGTGAGGTCGGCCACGATGCTGTCCAGCGACACCGCGCGACCGGGGGTGAGGATGTCGTCCCGGCCGCCGATCAGATGGAGGCCCTTCGCGCCGTAGAGGGCGATGTCGGAGCGCAGCCGCCGCGCCATGTCCCGGGTGGACTGGCCGGCGATGCCCCGGGCGACCGTCTGGGGTCCGGAGAAGAGTTCGGGCGTCTCTGCGGTCAGGGCCGCGGTCAGGGAATCGCCGAAGAACAGGATCGGCCCGAGGGGGAACAGCGGCTTGTCCGACACCGGGCCGCTCACGCGCGCTCGGCCGCGTCGCCGTCCCGGTGGGCGGCGAAGATCTCGATCCCGTCGAGGTGCAGGTGCTGCTCCTCGTCGAGATCGATCTTCAGATAGCGCATCCGGACGCCGTCGAACCGCAGGTGCAGGGGCAGGCCGGGATGGCAATGGGCGTCCACGGCGTCGAAAACCAGCCGGTACGCGTCCTCGGTCTCGCCGAGCCAGACGCGCATCAGCTGCGCCCGCTCGCTGAGCTGCCCCCAGCGGTTGTAGATCCGGATCTCCGAGACGCGCGTGACGGCGCCGAGGTCGAGGACGAACCAGGGATCCCGCTCGAGCGCCGTGTGGAAAAAGAAGGACGGATCGCCCGTCGTCCGCTCGCCATGAATCCCGGTCGTCCCCGACCAGGGCGATGCGGAACTCGCCGTCCAGGTCTTGCCGAGCGCGATGTTGTCGGAGGGCCGCGTCGCCACCAGCGTGTCGGTCTCCAGCTCCTCGATCAGGGTCCGGATCTGCTTCGAGGGCTGCCGGAGCGGCGCGATCTCGAGGTCGAGCTTGTAGATCAGGTTCGACAGGATGCTCTGGTCGAAGCGGTGGTCGATGAAGCCGTCGAGATCGGGCAGGCCCATCTCATTCGGGATGTCGGTGACGATCCGCGCGTCGCCGGCGTAGCGCAGCCACTCGGCGACGAGGTGGCGGGTGGCGGGGCTGACCATGAAGGCGATCCAGGTGGCCTGGATCTGATCGGCCTCCCAGTAGCGCTCCGAATCGCAATCCATGAGCACGAAGCAGTCGCGCTTGGTCCAGACCCGCTGCGGCTTTCCGTGCAGCACGCCCACCGCCACCCGGCGCTCCGAGCCGGCGAGCCAGGTCAGGAGCGGCGCCACCGGCGGCATGGGATCGTCGCCGATCGCCTGCATCCCGGTATCGGTGAAGACGATGAAGTCGCCGTCGCGCCGCCGCTCCAGGGCTTCGGCGATGATGTAAGGCTTCCAGGCCCAGTTCCCGGCGCCCCGGGACCGGTCGAGGATCTCCCGGTGCGCCCGGTAGTACGGCGTCTCGCGCAGGCGGTCGGGCGACCAGCTCTCGATCGTGTCGAAGTCGCCCGTTGCGGCGGCGGCGGCCGCCAGCCGGCGCTGGGTCTCCACGTAGTGATACTTGGCGGCGAAGCTGACGAGCGTCGTGTGGCGCCCGCGGAGCCGGCGCCGCAGCCGCATCAGCACCTCGGCCCGGTGCATCGGGAAGGCGTTGACCTGCAGCGATGTGGAGGTCGGGTCTGTGCTGGCCAAGTGCGGTCTCCGGCGCCGTGACCCGGTGCGGGTCGCCGATTTCCCGCCGTTCGGCAAGGCCGCGCAAATTCCGGTCGCGGCCCGCCGCCTCTTACGCGGCGCCGGAATCGTCGAAGGCGAGGTTCTCGATCGGGTAATCGATCATCAGCTGGCGGCGCGCCGGGGAATTATCCCATTCCCCGACCTTCGTGTATCCGCCCGCCGTGTCGACGACCTCGATGAGGCGTCCGATCGTCGGGATGCCTCGGAAATGCTGCGGCCAGCCGGACGCGAAGTAGAAGACCTGCTCGACATGATCGGACAGGTGGCACACGCCGGGCCCGAACGTGCCGAGGCCGAACACGAGGTAGCGGCCGTTGGCCAGCGCCGCCACGTCCTCCGCGAGTGTCCCGCTCTGCGTCGTCAGCGGGATGCCGAGGGCGGCGATATAGGCTTCCAGCGCGTCGATGACGGGGTTGAGCCGGTTCTCGAACACCATCTTGATCGAGCCGATCCGCTTCTCCCGCAGCAGGCGCTGGATGACGAGCTGGTAGAACGCCAGCGGCGGCTGCGGGTAATGCGGCGCCACCCAGGTGCTGAAGATGTCGCCCGAGCGGATATGGATCAGCAGCTGATCGTCCGGCTTCTCAGGGAACTGCGCGGGCAGCCGGCCGAAGAGCGGCCGGATGTAATGGGTGATGATATGGCGCGACTCGGCCTGGTCGAGTTCGCCGGCGAGCTTCTGGATGTTCACGTCGAAGAACATGCCGGACAGGAAATACCCGTCGTCGGGGAGCGGGTGGTTCGCCGGGATGAACGTGATGCCGCCGATCTCCTGCGGCTGTTCGAGGGCCAGGACCTCGCTGCGGTCCATGATCGACAGCTTGAGGTATTTGAGCTTGAGCGCCCGGCAGATGCCGATTGCCAGCAGGCACTGGATGATGAAGTTCCCGAAGGCGCCGTTCTCGTAGAGATCGATGCCGACGAGCGACAGGGCCGCCTGATTGGGGCTGCCGAGCAGCCGGTAGGCCCGGTAGACGTCGATCTCCGGATCCTCGGTCAGGATCGAGAATTCGACGTTCCAGAGCTTGCGCATGACCATCAGGTCGACGGCGGCGCGCGGGCTCCAGACCCGCACCACATGCGCATCCGCCGTTCGCCCTAGCGGGGCCGGGATGCGGATGTAGCGGGCCCAGCTCGCCGGCCCCGGGGTGATCAGGATCGTTGACGGCGACGCTTCGCCGTCAGGGGATGAGGCGGCCTCGGGGAACGTCCAGGTCTCGCCGTCGTCGGAAAAGCTGACCGCCCCTTCGCCGCTGAGCGAGACTTTTCCGTCGGGCGGACCGACCGCGATGGCGTGGATGGGGAAGCGCAGGCCGAGGTCGATCTGGAGCCGGCCGGCGGCATCGCCCTGGTCGACGACGGATGACGGCCGGTCCTGTGCGATTTCGACGAGATCGGGATGATAGCTGTGACGCTCGGACATGGGGTCGTATACCGTCTCTCGTTCGGGCTCCGCCGGTGCCGAAGCGTGCCGGATTCGGATGCCCGCAGGGATTCGGGCCTCCGGGCGACGATGGTCAGGCGGCGTCCTCGCCGGAGGTGAGGCTTGGCGCGGCCTGCCCTGCGGCGAAGCCGTAATAGTCGGCCATCAGGTCGTCGTATGTGGCGGCCTGGACGGTGGCGCGGGTACGGCCCGGCTTCGGGAGCGGGATCGCCAGCAGGCGGTCGTTGCAGGCGGACGGATCGTCGGCCAGGGCATAGGGCAGGAGGTGGCCGTCCGGCTCGGCGCGCAGCCTTTCCGCCGGGGCGCCGAGGTCGAAGGCCGCCACCGGCAGGCCGGTGCGCAAAGCCAGCGTCAGCGCGTAGGAATAGGTCTCCGGCCAGATCGCGGGGAGCAGGATCAGATCCGCCGCGACGCGCCAGACGAGATCCAGCGCCTCGTGGTCGCTCGCGTAGCGTCCGGTCCGCGTGACGCCGGCGCGTTCGAGGCCGCCCTCCAGCGCCGGATCGCAGAAGCCCACCAGGGCGAAGCGTAACGGCAGGTCGCGCGCCTGCGCATCGGTCGCCAGGGCCTGCAGCACCAGCCCACCCTTCGTGGCGCTGATCGCCCCCAGCACGGCGACCCGCCTGATCCGTCCCGGCCGGTGCAGCGCGGTGGAGCGCACCGCCCGCTCCGGCTCCGCGTGCGGCCGCACCGTGATCGCCAGATCCCGGTACACCCCCCCGATCCGACCCGCCGTGTCGGCGGACGGCGCAAACACCCGCGCCGCCCCCGCCAGGAACCGACCGAACGTGGCCCGACGCTCGTCCGGATCCGGCTCCTCGAACCCGTCCGCGTCCCGCGCCAGACAGCCCCGGCACTCCGCCACCGCCGCCAAGCCGCAGTAGCGCCCGTCCGGCTGCACCAGATGGTTGCGGTGGCACACCGGCGAGTAGTCGTGCAGCGTCCAGGCATACGGACGGCCCGAGCCCGCCACCACGTCCATCAGCGCCCGCGCCGCCGCCCAGCGCAGACCCGCCAGCGAGTGCACGTGGATCAGACGCGGCGCCAGCCGCGCCACGAACCCGGCGAGTTCGTCCGCGTCGCGCGGCAGGTACAGGCTGTCGAGGTTGGGCAGGTACAGGAACTCGGCGCCGCGATAGGCGACGTGCACCGCAAGGTTGCGCGTGCGGTCGATCTGCAGCAGCACCACCGGGATGCCCTCGGTGCGCGCCTGGGCGGTCAGGTCGTCGAGGTGGCGCTGGATGCCCCCGCCCCAGCTGTGGGTGACGAACAGCAGCGCCCGGCCGGCGCAGTGCCGGGCCAGCCGCTCCCGGTCGAGCCGCGCCCGGCCCTGCCGTCCGGGATCGGCCTGGACGAACTGGCCGACCCGGGCGAGGTAGTCGGGGTGCTTGGCCAGCAGCGCGGCCTGNCCGCCGCCGCCATCGGCGCCGAACGAGATCTGGCCGGCATGGTAGACGTAGACGTCCTCGGCCAGGAGGTTGCGGAAGCCCGCCTTCTCGGCGCGCTGGCACCAGTCGTTCTCCTCGCCGTAGCCGCGGCCGAAGGCCTCGGCGTCGAGGGGGCCGACCGTGTCGAGGGCTTGCGCGGTCATGTACATGCAGAAGCCGACGCCGGTGGGCACGGGCAGGCTGCGGCCGGGGTTGGTCGCGGCGGCGAGGCGGTCGAGATCGGGCGGGGCGATCTCGAGCGGCA
>NZ_VUOK01000032.1:31903-33398 GCF_009806555.1 Methylobacterium sp. 2A
TGTTGGCGTTGAAGCGCGGGTAGGAGCAGATCGTGGCGTTGTTGGACAGCGGCGTGACGCTGCCCACGCGCGGTTCTGCCGGATCGGACGCGCCTTCGGCATGGGCGGCGAGGCGGTCGAGCCAGTCGCCGAAGACTTCAGCGTCGGAGTTGAGCAGGACGACGGCGCGGCCCTGGCGGAGGGCGAGCGCGCGGTTGACCGAGCGGACGAAGCCGAGGTTCTGCTCGTTCTCGACGAGGTGGAACAGGCCGCGTGCGGCGAGGTGTTCGAGGTCTGCGGTGAGCTGCGGCTCGGGGGATCGGTCGTTGACGGCGAGCAGGGTGAAGGGCGTGGCCTGGGGCTGGGACAGGCAGGCGTGGAGGGCGCGCAGGGTCTCGGCGCGTCCCTTGTAGACGGGCATGATGACGAGGACGCGGGCGTCGGCGATGGGCCGGGCTGGGGGCAGGCGGTCCCAGTCGTGCGGCTCGGGTGCGGTCAGCGGCGGCAGGGTTCCGAGATCCTCGGGGCAGCCCATCAGGCCGGCGGCGCGGCCCACCCGCACGTAGTGCAGGAACGGCGACTCCCCAGGACCGAACAGATGGCCGTAGGTCTCCTCGTAGAACGCGATGGAGAAGGTCTTGCTCGGATCGCGGCCCTCGTGCTGGCCGTAGGCGACGAAATGGGCGAGCGGGCCACCGGCTGCATTCGCGGTGTCGGGGTAGCGCTTGGCATAGTAGGCGGCGTCGAAATGGGGCGCGATCAGGCGCATATCGTCCGCGAGCGCCGCCTCCCCCGTGTCCGGCGCGCCGTAGCGCGGATCGAAGGCGCCGGCCGCGATGTCGGCGCCGTGCAGCAAAGCCGTCGCCAGGAAATGGACGAAGGGCGCCAAGCCGGTCTCACGGACCCCGGGATGCGCGTCCAGATAGGCTGCCCCGTTGAAGTCGGGCCTTGGGTTTCGTCCGAGGCGCCAGCCGGTGTCGCAATAGTCGCGCACCGCGTCCGCCTCCGCGGCCAGACCGTAGCGCGCCCGGTAGAACGCATGGTCGAACTGCCCCGCCACCAGCCGCGCCTGACGCGCCAGCGCCGCATCCCGGTCCTCAGGCTCGCGCCCGATCGCCCCGAGCCAGCCCGTGTCCTCGACCGGCGCCCGCGCCGGCCGCAGCCCGCACACGCGCAGAAGCGCGTCGAGCGTCGAACGCCCCGGCCCCGGATCGCGCAGCTCCCGCCAGCCCGAACCGGCAAAGTGCAGGTACGGCGCCTGGGCGTCCACATCCGGGTAGGTCGCCCGGTACCAATCTGCGTCCACCGCCGGCAGGTTCAGCCGACCGGCTTCCGCGAACGGCTCGGCCCCGGCCAGAAGCGTCTCGGCCACGTAGCGGAAGAACGGATCGTCCTGAACCGCCCGGCTGCCGGCGCGCGCCTGCACGAAGCCCGCCGGGTCGAAGTCCGGCCGCGGGCTGATGAACGCCCGCCAGCCGCCGTCCACGTAGGCGCGCAGCAGCTCGGCCTCGGAGGC
>NZ_VUOK01000031.1 GCF_009806555.1 Methylobacterium sp. 2A
CCCCGCTTCCGTTTGCCCGCGCCCTGGGCCTATGCCCTTTGCCACGCCGCATGATGGGCCAAAGTCGAGCTAAGAGCGCCTAACAGAACGGGCAGGGATTGTTTGGGCCGGCGTTGGTGGGTATGGCGCGCCGGCTTCTGCCCGCTGAACTCTGGGACGCGATCGCCCCGCTTCTGCCGCCGCCCCGGCCACGTCCGAAGGGCGGACGCCGTCCGATTGCGAATTGGGCTGCGCTGATCGGTATCCTGTTCGTGCTGCGCTCCGGTCTGCCCTGGGAGATGCTGCCCGCTGCGATGGGCTGCGGCTGCGGATGAGCTGCTGGCGGCGGCTTCGCGACTGGCAGGAGGCGGGTATGTGGGCGCCTGCATCAGGTCTTGCTGGAGCGCCTGCACGCGGCCGGTGAGATCGACGTCGTCATCGCTGGGTCGTCGATCCTTCGACAAGCTCAGGATGAGGGCACCCAGCGTGGTTCAATCGCTTCCGCCGCCTGCCCGTCCGCTACGAGCAGCGCAGCGATATCCGCGAGGCCTTCACCCACCTCGCTGCAAGCCTCATCACCCTCCACCAGAGCAAACGGCACTGTTACGCCCTCTTGGGTGATCTCACGGAATGTCGTCCCGGGTGATCAGACGCGCCCCGGAATCGATGCGCTTGTCGACGCTTCGGCCGGCGATCACGTCCAGGGCCTTCTCGACCCCGAGACGGCCCATCTGGGAATTGGCCTGGGCCACGGTGCCGTAGATCTCGCCGGCCCTGATCGCCTTGATGTTGTCGCTGTTGCCGTCGACGCCGATCACCGGCACGGCCTTGCCGGCCTGCTTGAGCGCCCGCCGCGCCCCGAGCGCCATCTCGTCCGTCGCCGCGAACACGCCGGCCACGTCGGGCGTCGATTGCAGGATGTTCTGCATCACCGTGTAGGCCTTCTCGCGGTCGGAGTAGGCCGGCTGCCTGCCGGCGATCACGAGGCCCGCCGCCGTGAGCGCCTCCTCGGCGCCCTTCACGCGATCGATCGTGGACGAATTGCCCGGCGCGCCGTCGATGAGCACGACCTTGGCGCCGCGCTTCAGCGTCGCCGCGAGGGCGCGTCCGCCGATCCGGCCGGCGGCGACATTGTCGGTGCCGATGAAGGTCGTGTAGTCGGTGAACGTGTCCGGCAGCGAGGTGTCGACGAGGAGCACGGGGATGCCGGCCGCGCGGGCCTTGGCGACGATGCTCACCGCGGTCGTGGGCTGCGAGGGCGAGAAGACCAGCGCTGCGGGGTGCCGCGCGATGACATCCTGCACCATGTTGATCTGCTGCTCGATCGCGTCCTCGGTCGGCGGCCCGAGGAGGATGAGTTCGACCTTGTTGGCCTTCGCCGCTTCTTGGGCGCCGGTGGCGACGCCCTTCCAGTACTGGCTGCTGAGCGTCTTCAGCACGACCGCGATCTTGACTGGTTCGGCGCTCTGGACCGGTCCGGAGAGGAGCGGCAGCGAGACGGCGCAAGCGGCCAGCGCGGCGATGAAATCCCTGCGGTGCATGGTGAACTCCTGACGACGGTGGTTGAACGGGTCCCGATCGGCGGGATGGGGGATCACGGTCCGGCGCCGGTTCAGCGCCCGCGCGTCAGCACCTTCTGGCGCAGCACGTCGATGGCGACCGCGATCACGATCACGGCCCCGATGACGAAGGTCTGGTAGGCGCTGTCGACGTTGAGCAGGTTCAGGCCGTTGCGCAGCACCGAGATCAGCAGCACGCCGATGATGGTGTTGCCGATCGAGCCGACGCCGCCGAAGAAGCTCGCGCCGCCGATGATCACGGCCGCGATCGCGTCGGTCTCGTAATCGAGTCCGGCGAGGGGATAGACCGCGTTGACGCGCCCGGCGAGGACGAGGCCGGCCAGCGCGGCGGTGAAGCCGCTGATGACGTAGACGAGGTTCAGTACGCCGTTCACGTCGATGCCGGAGAGCCGCGCCGCCTCCTTGTTGCCGCCCACCGCATAGATGTACCGCCCGGTCGAGGTCCGGGTCAGGAACAGCCACATCCCGAGATAGAGCAGGATGACCAGGACGAAGCTGACCGGCACCGGTCCGAGGGATTCGCTGCCGAGATACTGGATCTCCTCCGGGAACATGCTGATCGGTGCGGCCGCGGTGACGACCAGAGCGAGACCGCGCGCCATCTTCTGCATGCCGAGCGTCGAGATGAACGGATGCGGCAGGTGCAGCTTGGTGAGCATCAGGCCGTTGAGCAGGCCGAGCCCCGCTCCGGTTCCGAGGCCCACGGCGATCGACAGGTAGGGGTTCAGCCCCCAGCTTTCGGAGGGGAGGCCCATCATCATCGCCGACAACGCCAGGACCGCGCCGACCGACAGGTCGATCCCCGCGGTGAGGATCGCCAGGAACATGCCGATGGAGATGATCGCGCTCACTGCTGCCTGCGAGGCGACGTTCATGAGGTTGTCGATCGTCAGGAAGCGCCCGGACATCAGGCTCATCGCGGCGCACAGGATCAGCAGGCTCAGGAGCACGCCGAGCTGGTAGAGCTTGTCTCCGAGACGGTGTTTCGGGCCGCGATCACGGCGCACCGGCTCGATGGCCGCCGTGCTCAGCGACGGTGACGGCGCTGTATTCGACATGTTTTCCCCCCTGTTGTCGGCGTGTGCCGCGCTTCGCGTCGCGGTCATGAGGCCAATCGCGTCGGACTCTGGACAGTCTTCAGGCCCGAGGCCGCGTACATGATCGTCTCCTGGGTGGCGTCTCCACGCTCCATCTCGGCGCTGATCCGGCCCGCGTGCATCACGAGGATACGGTCGGCCATGCCGAGAACTTCCTCCATCTCCGACGACACGATGATGATGCCTGCACCCGCGGCGGCGAGTTCGTTGATGAGCTTGTAGACCTCGACCTTGGCGCCGACATCGATGCCGCGGGTCGGCTCGTCGAAGATGAAGATCCGGGCCTTCGACATCAGCCATTTGGCGATGACGACCTTCTGTTGGTTGCCGCCGGAGAGCAGGCCGACCGGCGTGTCGAGCCCCGCGGCCCTGAGGCGGAGCCCGCTCACGGTCGTGTGCGCCGCTTCGTGCAACAATCCGAGGGACAGCCAGCCGCCCCTGGAGAATCGGCCGAGCTGCACGAGCGTGGCGTTGAATTCCACGCTCTGGATGAGGACGAGACCCTGTTCCTTCCGGCTCTCGGTCAGGAAGGCGATGCCGGCGCGGATCGCGTCGGCCGGGCAGCGGATCCGCGCCTCCCGCCCGAACACCCGGATGGTCCCGCCATCGCGGGGATCGGCGCCGGTCACGCAGCGCATGGTCTCGGTGCGCCCGGCACCGACCAGCCCGGCGAAGCCCAGGACCTCGCCGGAGCGGAGCTGGAACGAGACATCCTCGACCACTCCGGCCCGGCGCAGATGCTCCACCTCCAGGATGACGTCGCCGCGCAGGGCCGCGTCCTTCGGGTACTTGTTCTGGATGCTGCGGCCGACCATCAACTGGATGATCGCCTCGATCGACGCCGTCGCCATGTCGAAGGTCGTGATCGAGCGGCCGTCGCGCAGGATGGTGACGCGGTCGCAATGGGCGCGCACCTCGTCGAGCCGGTGCGAGATGAACAGGACCGAGACGCCGCGGGCCTTCACCCGCGCGACGATGCGGAACAGGTCCTGGGCCTCCTTCTCCGACAGCGCCGCGGTGGGCTCGTCCATGATGATGAGCTTGGCATCGGCCCGGACGGCGCGGCAGATCTCCACCATCTGCTGATGGCCGATCCCGAGCGTGCCGGTCTTCGCGTCCGGGGCGATGTCGAGGCTGAGTTCGGCCAGCAGCGCCGCCGTCCGCGCCCGGATGGCCGCCCGGTCGAGGAGGCGCAGCCGCCGGGACCGATAGATCTCGCGGCCGAGGAAGATGTTCTCGGCGACGCTGAGATGCGGGATGAGGCTGAGTTCCTGGTAGATGCAGGCAATACCCGCATCCATCGCGCTGCGCGGGTTTAACCGGGAGAAATCGCGACCCTCGAAGCGGATCGAGCCCGTATCCGGCGTGTAGGCGCCGGTCAGCATCTTGATCAGGGTCGACTTGCCGGCGCCGTTCTCGCCGCAGATGGCGTGGATTTCCCCGGCCCTGACCGTGAGATCCACCCCGTCGAGCGCGACGACGCCCGGAAACCGTTTCGTGAGCCCCTCGACCTTCAATCGCACGTCGTCGGACATGGCGTGTCCTCCATTGCGGCCTGTGCGGCGGGCTCGGACCCTCCTGTCCGACCCGGCCGGCCGCTTCCTCCCGTTCGAAGTTGTGCCTGCGACTCAGAGGAGGCGCGGACGCGTTTTCGTGTCGTTGCTTGTTCTTGTCGTTGCTTGAGCGAGGCCGAGGTTATGCCGTCGGGACGGCCTGTTCCTCGGTCCTGCCTGATCGATCGCGGGCCTCGTCCAGCAGCCACGCATGGGCATGGTCCGGCTGGACGCGCCATCGGCGCACCGGTCCGGCCATCACGTTGAGGTACCAGAGGTCGTAGCCATGGGCGGCCGCCACGGGATGATGGCCCCGGGGCACCAGAACGACGCAGCCATCCTCGACCACGAGCGCCGCGTCGATCGCCCGGTCATCCGTGTAGACGCGCTGCAGGGCGAAGCCCTGGGGTGGGTGAAGCCGGTGGTAGTAGGTCTCCTCCAGCCGGGTCTCCTGCGGAAACAGGTCCCGGTCGTGCTTGTGCGGGGGATAGCTCGACCAATGGCCGCCCGGCGTGACGACCTCCACCACGAGGAGCCCGTCGGCCTCCCTGGTCTCCGGCAGGATGTCGCGGACATGGCGGAGATTGGTGCCGGTGCCGCGGGTCGAGAGCGCCACCTCGGCGGCCGGGATGGCGCGGGGCGCGCGGGATCCGTCCATGCCCGGGGCCGTGCAGACCGCCACCTCGGCCGCGCCCTCCGCCTCCACGCGCCAGGGCAGGCCGGCCGGGACGTGGACCGAGTCGGGAGGCCCCTCGAACGGCGAGGCCCGCCCGCCGACGAGGCCGAAATCGACCGATCCGGCGCGGATGCGGGCCCGGCCGGAGACCATCACGAGGCAGGCCTCGCGCCCGGTCTCGCCGCCGCTCGCCGTGGCGCCGGACGAAAGGCGGTGGACCGCGAAGCCGACATGGCTCCAGCCGGCGCTCGCCGGGGTCACGCGGAGCACGCAGCCCTCCGCGTCGGGATCATGGGGACGAACCAGCAGGTCGGGCATGTTCGGCACCCCTTCGGGGTCGGGTGGGGGCGATGCGGCGCGGACCGGGACGGGCCACGCCGGGTTCGTCAGGCGGCGATGGCTCCGGTGCCGGACAGCAGGGCGGTGAGGTGCCGGTGGCCCAGGCGGTGGAACAGGAGCGGGTTGGCCTTGGCCGGATCCTGTTCGGCCTCGATCACGAGCCAGCCCTCGTAATCGGGCAGTTCTCGGAGCACGGCCTCGAAGTCGATGCAGCCGTCGCCCGGCACCGTGTAGATTCCGGCCAGCACCGCATCGAGGAAGGACCAGTCTTCCGCCTCGGCCAGGGCGCGCACGTCCGGCCGGACGTCCTTGGTGTGAACGTGGAAGATGCGTTCGCGATACCGCGCGGCGAGGGCGGCCGGATCGGCGCCGCCCCAGCAGGCGTGGCCGGTGTCGAGCAGCAGGCCGACCGCGTCGCCGGTCGCCGCCATCAGGGCGTGGATGTCGGCCTCGGACTGGACGATCGTCCCCATGTGGTGGTGGTAGACCAGCCGGACTCCTTCTCTGCGGGTGGCCTCGGCGACCGCGGTGAGCCGGCGCCCGAAGGCCGCCCACGCCCCCTCGGCCAGGACCGGTCGCTGCGAGAGCGGCTTTGAGCGGTCGCAATGGATTGCGTTGGAGGTCTCGGCGAAGACCAGCACGCGGGAGCCCACCGCCTTCAGGAGATCGAGATGCGGGCGCAGGGCCGCGCATTCGGCCTCGGCGTCGCGCCGCAGGAGTTCGGCCGAGTACCAGCCCGAGATGCAGGCGAGGCCGAAGGGGGCGAGCGCGGCCCTCAGCGCGTCCGGCTCGCGCGGGAACTTGTGGCCGAGTTCCATGCCGGCGAGCCCGATACTGGCGGCCTCCGCGAGGCAGGTTTCGAGCGGGGTCTCGCCGCCGAGTTCGCGCATGTCGTCGTTCGACCAGCCGATCGGGTTGGCGCCAATCCTGACCTTCATCGTCACTCTCCCACGCGTTGATCGAGGCGGGCGGCTTCGTAGCGGGCGCGGGCGCTGCGGACCTCGGCACGCTCCGAGACCTCGGGTATCGCCACGTCCCACCAGCTGCCGCCCTCCGGGGTCGTGCTCAGCGGGTCCGTGTCGATGACGAGCACGCTGGTCCGCGGCGCGGCGCGGGCCTCCGCCAGGGCCTCCTCCAGCGCGGTGACGCTCGCGACCTTGCGGGCGGATGCGCCCAGCGCAGCCGCGTGGGCGGCGAAGTCGATCGCCGGGAGGGTCGCGTGCCGGGCGTCGTGCAGCAGGTTGTTGAAGCCGGCGCTGCCGCAGGCGACCTGCAGCCGGTTGATGCAGCCGAAGCCGCCATTGTCGAGAACCACGATGACGAGCTTGAGGCCCAGCATCACCGAGGTCGCGATCTCCGAATTCATCATCAGGTACGAGCCGTCGCCGACCAGGACGAAGACGTCGCGCTCCGGCTCGGCCATCTTCACGCCGAGCCCGCCGGCGATCTCGTAGCCCATGCAGGAATAGCCGTATTCGAGGTGGTAGCCGCCGGGCGCCCCGGCCTCCCAGAGTTTGTGCAGCTCCCCCGGCAGGCCGCCGGCCGCGCACACCACCACGTCGCTCGGCCGTGCCTGCCGCTGGACGGCGCCGATCACCTGCGCGTCGGTGGGCAGCAGGCCGTCGCCGCCGGTAGGCGCGAGGCGAGCCGCCACCGTCTCGCGCCAAGCGGCGCTGGCGACCGCGGCATCGGCGGTCCAGGCCTCGGGGGCGCGCCAGCCGTCGAGGGCCTGGGCCAGCTCGGCGAGGCCGGCCCCGGCATCGGCGACCAGTGGCAGGGCGCGGTGCTTGCCCGCATCGAACGGCTGCACGTTCAGCCCGACGATCCGCCGTCCGGCGCCGGCGAACAGCGACCACGAGCCCGTGGTGAAGTCTTGGAGCCGCGTACCGACCGCGAGGATCAGGTCGGCCTCGCGCGCCGCCGCGTTGGCGGCCTGCGTGCCGGTGACCCCGATCGCGCCGAGCCCGAGCGGGTGGCGCGCCCGCATCGCGCCCTTGCCGGCCTGGGTCTCGCCCACCGGGATGCCGAAGCGCCCGGCGAAATCGGCGAGCGCCGCCTCGGCCTCGGCGTAGAGCACGCCGCCGCCGGCGATGATGAGCGGCCGCTTCGCACCCCTGAGCGCCGCCGCGGCGTCGGCGAGCTCCCGCGCGTCCGGTCGGACCCGCCGGGGGAGCCAGACCTGCTCGGCGAAGCATCGGATCGGGAAATCCCAGGCCTCAGCCTGCGTATCCTGGCACAGGGCCAGGGTCACGGGCCCGCACGCGGCCGGATCGGTGAGCACCTGCAGCGCGCGGTTCAGCGCCGGGACGAGCTGCTCGGGGCGCTGGATCCGGTCGAAGTAACGCGAGACCGGGCGGAAGCAGTCGTTCGCCGTGACGGTGGCGTCGCCGAAATCCTCGACCTGCTGCAGCACCGGATCGGGGCGCCGGGAGGCGAACACGTCGCCCGGGAGCAGCAGGACGGGCAGGCGGTTCACGTGGGCCAGCGCTGCGGCGGTGACCATGTTGGTGGCGCCCGGCCCGATCGAGGTCGTGCAGGCCATGAAGCGCCGGCGGCGGGCCTGCTTGGCATACGCGATGGCGGCGAGTGCCATGGCCTGCTCGTTGTGGGCACGGAAGGTCGGCAGCGCGTCGCCGGCCTGCCACAAGGCCTCTCCGATCCCAGCGACGTTGCCGTGGCCGAAGATCGCCCAGCAGCCCCCGAGGATCGGGACGCGGGTTCCGTCGATCTCGGTCCTCTGCGCCGCCAGGAAGCGGACTAGGGCCTGTGCCGTGGTCAGTCGGACGGTTTCCATGACGCTCAGCCTTGACGCTCGGCCTTCCGGCAGATCGTGTGAGAGGGGTTCGTCAGGCCGCCAGGGCGCGGCCGGTCCAAGCATCGGTCAGCCGCTCGAACCGCCGGGCCATCTCGACGGTCGCCTCCTCGTCGCCGATCTCGCCGCCGAGCCAGGCCCGGGCGGCCTGCGCGAAGATGGTCCGCCCCACCGCGAAGCCCTTCACCAGCCGTTCCGTCCGGGCGGCCGCGAAGGCCGCTTCGAGTTCGGCCTCCGGGGCGTCGAGACCGAGCAGCACGATGCCCCGGCAATACGGATCGTGCCGGCGGATCACGTCGCCGACCGCCGTCCAGGCGGCCGGATCGGCCTGCGGCTCCAGCTTCCACCAATCCGGCCGGATGCCGATGGCGTAGAGGCGCTCCAGCGCGGCCGGGACGGTGTCGGAAGCGAGCGGACCGTGGCTGCCCGCGATGATCTCGATGAGCAGGGCGCGCTCGACCGTGCGGGCGGCGTCGTGGACCCGCTTCAGCTCGCGCTCCTGCCGGGCGAGCAGTTCCGGGGGATCGTCGGGACGGTAGAAGCACAGGCACTTCACCGTGTGGTGCCCCGGCCAGGACACGAGATGCGCGCCCAGGCTGTCCATCCCGTCGAAGTCCAGCGGACGCGAGCCCGGCAGCTCGATCGGGCGGCCGATCCAGAAGCCGTGATCGGTCGCCCGGAACAGCGCCTCGCGGCCGTGCCGTCCGTCGAGCAGCATGCCGAAGCCCGGCCGCCCCCGCGCCACCCGGGCCGCGGCCTCGACCGCCAGCACCTTGAAGGCGGCAATCCGCTCGTGCGCGGCGCCGAGTTCGTCGGCCACGGCTTCGAGTTGGAGCCGGTGGTCGATCGCGAGCGCCAGGAGCGCATCGGGCTGCGGCGGGCGGGTGGTCGCCCAATGGATGTGGTTCAGGTCGGCGTCGAAGCGCAGCGCCCGGTGCGGGCTGCCCCGGTCGAGGAACCGGCGCAGCTCCGCCCAGGTCGGGATCTCGGGGGCGCAGCGCAGGCGCGAGACCGCGAAGGCGCCGCAGGCATTGGCCCAGGTGCAGCAGGTCTCGAGCGGTTCCCCGCGCAGCCAGCCGCGCAGGAACCCGGCCATGAAGGCGTCCCCCGCTCCCAGCACGTTGAACACCTCCACGGGGAAGCCGGGGCCGCGGATGCCGTCTTCCAGCGAATCGGGGATCGCGCCGGGGAACACGACGCAGCCCATCGGCCCGCGCTTGCACACGATGGTGGCCTGCGGGGCCAGGGCGCGGATCGCGCGGATCGCCGCGACGGTGTTCTCGCTGCCGCCGGCGATGTGGATCTCCTCCTCGGTGCCGACCACGAGATCGCACTGCGCGAGGATGGGACCGAGATGGGCCGTGACCTCGGCGGAGCGGACGTAGCGCGCCTCGCCGTCGCCGTGTCCGGCCAGCCCCCAGAGGTTCGGCCGGTAGTCGATGTCGAGCACCACCTTGCGGCCGTAGCGGCGGGCGATCGCGATCGCCCGGGACTGTGCCGCTGCGGTGCCGGCTTGCGAGAAATGCGTGCCGGTGACCAGCACCGCGGCGGATGAGGCCACGAGGCTCTCATCGATGTCGCCCGCCTCCAGCGCCATGTCGGCGCAGTTCTCCCGGTAGAAGATCAGCGGGAAAGTCTTGGAATCGCGCACCGCGAGCAGGACCAGCGCGGTGAGCCGTGTGGGATCGGTCCTGATCCCGGCGACGTCGACGCCCTCACGGACGAGCTGTTCGCGGATGAAGCGGCCCATCTGCTCGTCGCCGACCCGGGTGATGACCGCGCTGGCGAGGCCGAGACGCGCGGCGCCGACGGCGATGTTCGACGGGCAGCCGCCGACCGACTTCGTGAAGGTCGCGATATCCTCCAGCCGGCTGCCGATCTGCTGGCCGTAGAGATCGACCGAAGACCGGCCGATCGTCACGAGATCGAGGCGTGGCTTGGCCTGCTTCACCCCTTGCATCGGGTGTCCTCCCGGGCCCCGTGTCGCTGTTGTCGGCCGGGAGCGCGACACGGGCGGCTCTCGGTCTGGGCCGTCTCGATCGCGCCGGCACAGCGGCGTGGAACGAGCGGCCCGTCATTTCTAGCGATATGAAACTATCGTTCTAGATTTCTGTCAAGATGGAATTTATGTTCTGAAACCGTGAGGCGGTGGCCGAGGGCGGCGCCGCTCTCCCGCGGGAGGAGAGGACATCATGCGCGTTGCGATTCTCGGCGCCGGGCGGATCGGACGAATCCACGGGGCCAACGCAGCAGGTCGACATGGGCTGAGCCTTGTGGCGGTGAGCGATCCCGATCCCGCCGCCGCCGCGTCGCTTGCCGACGCCACGGGGGCCGAAGTCCGCGACATCGCCGAGGCGGTCGCGGGCGACGACGTCGATGCCGTGCTCATCTGCACCCCGACCGCGACGCATGCGGACCTGATCGAGCGGGCCGCGCGCGCCGGGAAGGCGGTGTTTTGCGAGAAGCCGATCGACCTGTCGGCCGAGCGGATCGTGCGCTGCCTGGAGGTGGTGCGGTCGGCCGGCGTGCCGCTGATGATCGGCTTCAACCGGCGATTCGATCCGCACTTCGCCGCTTTGCGCCGCCGACTGGCGGAGGGTGCGATCGGGGAGGTCGAGATCGTCACCGTGATCTCGCGCGATTCGGCGCCGCCGCCGGCCGGCTACGTCGTCGCCTCCGGCGGGATCTTCCGCGATATGATGATCCACGACCTCGACATGGCCCGCTTCCTCCTCGACGGCGAGCCCGCGGTCGAGGTGCACGCGATGGGCTCGGCGCTGGTCGATCCGGCGATCGGCGAGGCCGGCGACGTCGACACCGCCGCGGTGATCCTGAAGACGGCCCGGGGGCGGATCGTGCAGATCTCGAACTCCCGGCGCGCCAGCTACGGTTACGACCAGCGCATCGAGGTGCACGGCGCCAGGGGCATGCTGCGGGCCGGCAACATCCACACCTCCACGGTCGAGACGGCGAGTGCGGCCGGGTTCCTGTCCGATCCGCTCCAGAACTTCTTCCTGGAGCGCTACGCCGAGGCCTATCGCGCCGAGCTCGCAGCCTTCATCGAGGCGGTGCAGGCCGGCGTCGCGCCCAGTCCTTCAGGCGAGGACGGCCTCGCCGCGCAGCGCCTTGCCGACGCCGCGACGCTCTCCTGGCAGAAAGGTCAGCCGGTCCGGCTCTGAGCCCGGCGCCGCGTCGGCCCTTCACGCGCTGGGCGGCGGGGCCTTGTGGCGCTCGCCGACCGCGATGGCGAGCGTCATGGCGAGCACCATCGTGGCCGACAGGGAGCGGAAGGCGCCGTAATCCGCCTCCGCGACCTCCAGCCAGAGGCTGGCGCGGGCGACCAGCGGCGAGAAGGCCGAGTCGGTGATCGCCAGAACCGGCACTCCGGCGCGCGCCGCGGCGGCGGCGAGGTCGACAGTCGACGGCGTGTATGGCGTGAAGCTCACCGCCAGCACGGCATCCGTCGCGCGGGCGCACGCGATCTGCTCGGCACCCATCTGTCCGATCTGATCAATCAGTTGGCAGCGCACACTCATCTTGGCGAAGGCGTAGACGAGGTAGCTGACGACCGGGAAAACCCGCCGGGCTCCGATCAGATACACGGTGTCGGCTTGCGCCAGCAGATCGGCGGCGCGTTCGAGCTGGGCCGGATCGAAGGTCGTCCTCAGCCGCGTGACAGAGGCGATGGCGGCGTCCGCAACGCCGCCGAGATGCAGGCCGGCCTCGGCCTCGGCACCCTTCAAGGCTTCCAGGCGCTTCTGATAGTCAGGCCAGCGCTCCTTCAGCCGAGCCCGGAACACCAGCTGCATCTCGCTGTAGCCGCCATAGCCGAAGCTCTGTGCCAGCCGCACAAGGGTGGAGGGTTGCACCCCGGCATGGGTGGCGACCTCGGCCACCGTTCCGAGGGCGACCTCGTCCGGATGGGATGCGACGAAGTCAGCCGCCTGCCTGAGACGCTTCGGCAGGCGCGCCGTCTCGTCCAGGAGCAGCCCCCTGAGCGCGTGGAAGTCGCGAGGGGCGTGCGTGCCCGCCTCCATTGTCGATCCTCTCCCCGGCATGCGTCGGCGGACACGATATCTGATTACTGGAAAAATGGAATGTCTGGTCCATTTTTGGCTGCGATCTGGCACATCTCAGACGCAGTCAGCTTTGCGTCCGGCCTGTACCGAGGCCGTGTGAGCACGCAGATCATTCAGGGTTTGGGGAAACGATCGGGGTAGCCTCGCCGAGTGAGATGGCGGCCCTCAGGTTCATCTCGGGCCTGACCTTCGCCAAGGTCCGGGTCAGGAAGTGGGTTGCTCCCATCCAGGCCTTCAGCGTGCCGAACGGGTGCTCCACTGTCTGGCGACAGCAGAGGCGAGACTGTCGCAAAGCACATCCATCGCGCATCGCGCCGCTTGGGTTGTGATCGCCTCGGCCCCCGGCGGGCGCCCCGCCTGTCCATATCGGCTCCTCCGGAAGCCAACGCCTAGGCACGTCAACCCGGCAAACAGGCTCTCAATCCGTGCCCTTCGAACGCCTCGACGGCGGCCCAGTCGTAGACGATCGCATCAACGTCACGCTTGGCCAGCGCAGGCTCGATGGCTCGCGTGTCAGGAAGACCCCCCCTCGGGGCCGAAACTTAATGATCAGGCTGGCCGGGACGCGCGCCGACAAACGTCGCGCGCCCAGGCCGACACACAATCCGCGCCTGCCGACAAACGTCCGGCGCGCGCACAAAATCAGTCGCGCACGATCACCTTGGTGCCGACACGGGCGCGATCATAGAGATCGACCACATCCTTGTTGGTCATGCGGATGCAGCCCGACGAGACCGCCGCACCCATCGTTTCGGGCTCGTTCGAGCCGTGGATCCGGTAGAGCGAGGAGCCGAGATAGAGGGCGCGGGCGCCGAGCGGGTTGTCCTGGCCGCCGGCCATGTAGCGCGGCAGGTCGGGGCGGCGGGCCAGCATCTGCTGCGGCGGGCGCCAGTCCGGCCATTCCTTCTTCATGGTGACCGTCTTGGTGCCCGACCACGAAAAACCCTGCCGGCCGACGCCGACCCCGTAGCGGATCGCCTCGCCGCCGCCGAGCACGTAGTAGAGCCGGCGCTGGCGCGTCGAGACCACGATCGTGCCGGGCTTCTCCTTGCCGGTCCACGCCACCGTCTCGCGGGGGATCGCTTGGCTGCGGAAGACGTTGAGGAAATCCGCGATCGGGCCCCGGTCCAGCGGGTTGGCCGAAGCGGGGGCGCTCCCGAGCAGGGCGCCTGCGAGCCCGAGCATCGCGATCCGTCTCGACATGGTCTCCATCCTTCGTTCGTCGTGGCGCAGGCCTTCGGCTGCGCGCGCGTCGGACGAGCCGGCCCGGACTTCGCGGCAAGGTTGAGGCCGCCGCGCCGGACCGGGCGCTTCCGGGCAAGGGTGTGTGGTGGGCGCAACAGCGGGCCGGCGGCGCGACGCCATGGGTGCCGGCAGCGCGACGCCATGGGTGATTGAACCCGGCGACGGCCATGCTTATCTCAGGTTCGTGATCCGATCCGTCGCCCTCCTGGCCCGCCGCGTCGCGGGCTCGCCGGACCGCCTCGCCCGGGGCCTCGCCGTGCTGGCGCTGCTCGTCCTCGCGACGGCGGCGATGGTCACCCTGCCTGCGCCGGCCGAGGCCGCGCGGGCGGAAGGGCCGGCCTGCGCCGTCGCGGGCGCCCGGATGGCAGTCCTGTCGGGGGCGCCGGATGCGCAGCCCGAGGCCGAGCGGTCGACGTTCGGCCGCACCGACCTCTGCGCCGCCGACAGCGAGATCCTCACGGAACTGGGCCTGCCGCGACCGCCGGTTGAGGCGCCGCAGCCCCGTCACACCATCTCCGCATCGTTCGGCTACCGGTCCGAGACCGCACCGCCCTCCGCGCCGGACGGCTCGCCGCACCGGCCTCCCAGGTCGGCCTGACGCGCGTCCCGGCCCCTGCGGCCGGCGGAGACGCGCGCCTGCCCTGATCTCCCTTCGGCCGGCTCGTGGCCGGTCCCGAGATCCGCCTCGACCCTGCGCGGCCCCGGCGCCGCGCCAGCCTCAGCAGACGCATGCTTTCAGGAGCGTCGGTACTCGTGACCCGCAATCTCCCCGCCCGCATTCCGTCCCCGCGCCGCGCCCCGGCGATCCTGCTCCTGCTCGGGCTGGCCGCCTGCAACCCCAAGCAGGCCGCCGCCCCGGCCCCGCCCGTGCCCGAGGTCGGCTTCGTCACCGTCGAGCCCCAGGCGATCCCGTATCTGCGCGATCTGCCGGGCCGCGTCGCGCCGATGCGCATCGCCGAGGTGCGCTCCCGGGTCTCCGGCCTCGTGGTGAAGCGGCTGTTCGAGCAGGGCAGTCAGGTCAAGGAAGGCGACATCCTCTACAAGATCGACCCGGCGCCCTACGAGGTCGAGCTCGCCAGCGCCGAGGCGGCACTCGCCCGGCAGGAGGCGGCCCTGGTGCTCGCCCGCCAGCAGGCCGACCGGCTGGAACAGCTGCTTTCCCGCGCCACCGCGAGCCAGGCGCAGTACGACGCGGCCTTCGCGGCCAAGAAGCAGGCCGAGGCCGAGGTGGCGGGCGCCAAGGCGAGCCGCCAGAAGGCGCAGCTCAACCTCGACTGGACCGACGTGCGCGCGCCGATCACCGGCCGCATCGGCCGGGCGCTGCTCACCGAGGGCACGCTGATCGAGCCGGGCTCCACGGGGGCGCTCGCCACGATCCAGCAGCTCGACCCGATCTACGTCGACATCACCCAGTCGGTGGGCGAGTTGAACCGCCTGCGCCGGGATCTCGCCAGCGGCGAGCTGGCGCGGCTGGAGGACAACACCGCCAACGTCCACCTGATCATGGATGACGGCTCGCTCTACCCGCTGGCCGGCCGCCTGCTGTTCTCCGACGTCACCGCCGACCCGAGCACCGGGCAGGTGACGTTGCGCGTGCAGTTCCCCAACCCGCACGACGAGCTGTTCCCCGGCATGTACGTGCGGGCGCGGATCAAGCAGGGCATCGATTCCGACGCGATCGCGGTGCCGCAGCAGGCGATCCAGCGCACCGATGACGGCCGCGCCGAGGTCTGGGTGGTGCGCGCCGACGCGACGGTGATGCGCCAGCCCGTCGAGGTCGGGCCGGTGGTCGGCCAGAACTGGCTGATCCGGTCCGGGCTGAAGGCCGGCGAGCGCGTCGTGGTCGACGGCTTCCAGAAGATCACCGTGGGCGCGACGGTGAAGCCCGTCGACCAGACCCCGGTCCACGGCGAGACCGCGCCGAAGCACGATGCCGACGAGGCGCCCGACATGCCCGGCGACAAGGGGGCCGGCGACAAGGCGGAGGTCGCCCCCCACGCCGCCGCCGGCCAGCAGCGCCACTGACCGCGGAGGAGCCCGACCATGGCACGCTTCTTCATCGACCGGCCGGTCTTCGCCTGGGTGGTGGCCCTGTTCATCTGCCTGGGCGGCGCGCTCGCCATCCCGAACCTGCCGGTGGCGCAGTATCCGGTGATCGCGCCGCCCTCCATCGCGCTCTCGACGGCCTATCCCGGCGCCTCGGTGGAGAGCCTCTATGTCGGCACGACCCGGCTCATCGAGGATGAGCTGAACGGGGCGGCCAACATCATGAACTTCGAGTCGACCACCGACTCGTTCGGCTCGGTCAACATCACCGCCACCTTCCAGCCCGGCACCGACCCGTCGCTGGCCTCCGTGGAGGTGCAGAACCGCCTGAAGCGCGTCGAGGCGCGCCTGCCCGCGGAGGTGCGCCAGAACGGCATCCTCGTGGAGGAGGCCTCGGCCGCGACCCTCAACATCATCACCCTCGTCTCCAAGGACGGGTCGATGGACGAGGTGGGCCTGGGCGACTTCCTGATCCGCAACGTCATCAACGAGATCCGCCGCATCCCCGGCGTCGGGCGCGCGACGCTCTACTCCACCGAGCGGTCGCTCCGGGTCTGGGTCGATCCCGACAAGCTGCGCGGGCTGTCGCTCAACGCCTCGGAGGTCACGGAGGCGATCCGCAACCAGAACGTCCAGGTCGCCTCCGGGGCGGTCGGCGCGCAGCCGAGCCCGACCCGCACGGCGCTCACCATGCCGATCATCGTGAAGGGCCAGCTCGGCACGATCGAGGAGTTCGGCGCCATCGTGCTGCGGGCCAATCCCGACGGCTCGAACGTGCGCCTGCGCGACGTCGCCCGGATCGAGCTCGGCGGCGACGCCTACCAGTTCTCGACGCGCCTCAACGGCGGCCCCGCCGCCGGCATCTCGGTGACGCTCGCCCCCGACGGCAACGCGCTGGAGACCGCCAAGGCGATCCGCGCCAAGATGGAGGAGCTGTCCCAGTTCTTCCCGCCGGACCTGACATGGGACATCCCCTACGACATCACCCCGGCGGTCGAGGCCTCGATCGAGAAGGTGCTGCACACGCTGGTCGAGGCGGTGGTGCTGGTGTTCCTCGTGATGTTCCTGTTCCTGCAGAACATCCGCTACACCCTGATCCCCACCATCGTGGTGCCGATCGCCCTGATGGGCACGGTCACGGTGATGTGGCTTTCGGGCTTCTCGGTGAACGTGCTCACCATGTTCGGCATGGTGCTGGCCATCGGCATCCTGGTCGACGACGCCATCGTGGTGGTGGAGAACGTCGAGCGGATCATGAACGAGGAGGGGCTGCCCCCCAAGGAGGCCACCAAGAAGGCCATGGGGCAGATCACCGGGGCGATCATCGGCATCACGCTGGTGCTGATGGCCGTGTTCGTGCCCATGGCGTTCTTCCCCGGCTCGGTCGGCATCATCTACCGGCAATTCTCGATCGCGATGGTGACCTCCATCGCGTTCTCGGCGCTGCTCGCCCTGTCGCTGACGCCGGCGCTGTGCGCGACCTTCCTGAAGCCGGTCGCCAAGGGCCACGGCCATGCCAAGGGCGGCGTGTTCGGGATGTTCAACCGGTTCGTCGACCGGGAGACCGCCCGCTACGGCCGCGGCACCGCGGCCTTCATCCGGAAATCCGGCCGGGTGATGCTGGTCTACCTCGCGCTGGTGGCGGGCGCGGCCTACGCCTTCGTCAACCTGCCGGACGGTTTTCTGCCGGTGGAGGACCAGGGCTTCTTCACGGTCGACATCCAGACGCCGCCCGGCGCCTCCTACAACCGCACCCAGGAGGCGGTGCGCAAGGTCGAGGAGCACCTGCTGGCGCAACCGGGCGTCGCCACCGTGACGATGCTCAACGGCTTCTCGTTCTCGGGGCAGGCGCCGAGCACCAGCCAGGCCTTCGTGACCCTGAAGCCCTGGTCGGAGCGCGACGCGAAGAACTCGGCCGCCGCGCTCGTCGCCGGCACCAACGCGGCGCTTGCGAGCTACCGCGACGCCACCGTGGACGCGCAGGAGCCGCCGCCGGTCGACAACCTCGGCAACGCGGCGGGCTTCTCGTTCCGCCTGCAGGACCGGGCGAACCGGGGCTACGCGGCGCTGCTCTCGGCCCAGGAGCAGCTCCTGAAGCTCGCCTCGCAGAGCCCGATCCTCCAGAAGGTGAAGATCGAGGGCCTGCCGCCGACTCCGCAGGCCGAGCTGGTGATCGACCGCGAGAAGGCGGCGGCCTTGGGCGTGAAGTTCGAGGACATCAACGCCACGATCCAGCTCAATCTCGGCTCGGTCTACCCGAACGACTTCCCCAACCGGGGCAAGATGCAGCGCGTCTATGTCCAGGCCGAGCAGCTCCAGCGCATGAACGCCTCGGACATCCTCAACTACGCGGTGAAGAACGCCTCGGGCACCATGGTGCCGATGTCGTCCTTCGCGGAGCTGAAATGGGGCATGGGGCCGAGCCAGATCGTCGGCTTCAACGGCTATCAGTCGGTGCGCTTCACCGGCGAGCCGAACCCCGGCTACACGTCGGGCGATGCGATCAGTGAGATGGAGCGGCTGATGCGCCAGCTGCCCAAGGGGTTCGGCTACGCCTGGACGGGGCAGTCGTACCAGGAGAAGCAGGCCGGGAGCCAGGCGAGCCTGCTGCTCGGCCTCTCGGTGCTGATCGTGTTCCTGTGCCTCGCCGCGCTCTACGAGAGCTGGGCGATTCCCGTGTCGGTGATGCTGGTGATCCCGCTCGGCGTGATCGGCGCCGTGGCGGCGGTGCACCTGCGCGGCATGCCCAACGACGTGTACTTCAAGATCGGGCTGATCACGATCATCGGGCTCTCGGCCAAGAACGCGATCCTGATCGTGGAATTCGCCAAGGACCTCTGGAAGCCCGGGACCTCGGTGGTGCGGGCGGCGGTCGAGGCGGCGACGCTCCGGTTCCGGCCGATCGTGATGACCTCGCTCGCCTTCATCTTCGGCGTGGTGCCGCTCGCCATCGCGACCGGCGCCGCCTCGAAGAGCCAGCAGGCGATCGGCACCGGCGTGATGGGCGGCATGATCACCGCCACCGTGCTGGCGGTGTTCTTCGTGCCGGTATTTTTGGTGGTTGTGATGCGCGTGTTCCGGCGCAAGGCTGTGGCCGAGGGCGAGCGGGCGGAGGCCGAGCTGCGCCCCGAGCCGGCGCGGGTGGCGGCGGAGTGAGACTGCTGGCGCGCAGCTAGGTTCCCCTCGCCCCGCTTGCGGGGAGAGGGCCGCGTCTCCCCCTTGTTGGGGAGCGCGGCGAGGCGGCAGCCGAAGGTGAGGGGGCGATTCAGGACAAGCCTCTTCCGGAACCGCCCCCTCACCGCCGCTCCGGCTGCGCCTTCGCTTCCCGCAGGCACGACAGGGTGCCTGCGGGCCTCTCCCCGCCCGCGGGGAGAGGGGGGGATGCGCACGGCGCTTCGCGTTCAATCCTCGACTGATAATCCACCGATACCGCCGAGATTGACCCATCAATCAATCTCCCTGGTCCGAAGCTTGCTGTGGGCGCCGCGCGCTGTCGGTTTGCCGGGGCGCGGTGGCCGGTCTAAGCCTCAACCACTGCGCCTGTGGGGCGGCCGACGCTCAACTTTCATGGTTCCGGAGATCCGCTTGTCCCGTTCAGCCCTGAAGACCCTCGCCCGCGGCGTGTCCGCGGTCGCGGTCGCGACGTTTGCCTTCGCCGCGCTGCCCGCGCAGGCCGCCAACGTGTTCCGCTTCGCCTTCCAGGGTGACCTGAAATCCCTCGATCCGTACTCGCTCAAGGAGAGCTTCACGGAAGGGATGCAGGAGGCGGCCTACGAGCCCCTCGTCACCCTCGACAAGAACCTGAAATTCGCGCCCGCCCTCGCGGAATCCTGGGAGACGCCCGAGCCGACCCGCTGGCGCTTCCACCTGCGCAAGAACGTCAAGTTCCACGACGGCTCGCCGTTCACCGCCGACGACGTGATCTTCTCGGCCCAGCGCGTCCGGGCCCCGGGCTCGAACTTCACCACCAACGTCCCGGCCGACGCCGAGTTCGTGAAGGTCGACGACGACACGGTCGACATGGTGCTGAAGAAGCCGAACCCGATCGCCATCGCCCAATTCCCGACCTGGCTGATCATGTCGAAGGCGTGGTCCGAGAAGAACGGCGTCGTCCAGCCGACGCCGCCCAGCGCCACCAGCCCGAGCTACGCGACGCTCCACGAGAACGGCACCGGCCCCTTCGTGATCGCCGAACACCAGCCCGGCGTGAAGACCGTGTTCAAGAAGTTCGATGGCTACTGGGGCAAGGTCGAGTCGAACCTCGACGAGGCGGTCCTCACCACCATCGCCAACCCGGCGACCCGCGTCGCCGCGCTCCTCTCCGGCGAGGTCGATTGGATCGACCCCGTGCCGCTGCAGGACCAGCAGCGGGTCAACGCCAGCGGCACCGCCACCGTGATGGCGGGACCTGAGCTGCGCACGATCTTCCTGGGCATGGACCAGGACCGGGACGAGCTGAAGGATTCGAGCGTCAAGGGCAAGAACCCGTTCAAGGACATCAAGGTGCGCGAGGCCTTCTACCTCGCCATCGATGAGGACACGATCGCCAAGCGCGTGATGCGCGGGCAGGCGGTGCCCTCCGCGCTGATGATCGCCCCGGCCCTCTACGACCGCGCCGCCGAGTTCAAGCGTCCCGCCACCGACCTCAAGAAGGCCAAGGCGCTGATGGCTGAAGCCGGCTACCCGGACGGGTTCTCGCTCACCATGGACTGCCCGAACGACCGCTACGTCAACGACGAGGCGATCTGCCAGGCGGTAGTCTCGATGCTGGCGCGCATCAACGTCAAGGTGAACCTCAACGCCCAGCCGAAGGCCAAGTACTTCGCCAAGGTGCTGGCGCCGAACTACGACACCTCGTTCTACCTGCTCGGCTGGACCCCGTCCTCGCTCGACAGCCACAACATCCTCTACGAGATCGTCGGCTGCCGGAAGCCCGGCGACAAGTCGGGCCGCGGCGGCTGGAACCTCGCGGGCTATTGCGATCCGAAGATCGACGCGATCGCCGACAAGGTCGAATCCGAGACCGACAAGACGAAGCGCGACGCCCTGATCAAGGACGGCTTCGACGTCCTCAACGCCGATTGGGGCTACATCCCGCTGCACCAGCAGGCTCTGGCCTGGGGCGTCTCCAAGAAGGTCCACCTGACCCAGCGCGCCGACAACCTGCTGCTGCTCTACTGGGTGTCGAAGGATCCGTCGTAGGAGGCTGAGGCGTGCTCGCCTTCCTGCTGCGCCGGGTGATCCAGGCGGCCGCGGTCCTCGCGGTCGTCGGGCTCATCGCCTTCGCGATGTTCCGGTTCGCGGGCGACCCCGTGAACCAGATCGTCGGCCCCGACACCACCGTGGCCGAGCGGGCCCAGATCCGGACGGATCTGGGGCTCGACGATCCCGTCATGGTCCAGTTCGCCCGCTACGCCGGCAACGTGGTGCGGGGGCAGTTCGGCATCTCGTACCAGTTCCGGCAGCCGGTCTCGCAGCTCTTGGCCGAACGCATGCCGGCGACGCTGGAACTCGCCTTCTGCGCCACGATCTTCGCCCTGGTGGTGGGGATCCTGATGGGCGTCTACTGCGCGCTGTTCCGCGACTCCTGGCTCGCCGGGCTGTTCCAGGCGGTCTCGCTGATCGGGATCAGCCTGCCGACCTTCCTGATCGGCATCCTGCTGATCTACCTGTTCTCGGTGACGCTCGGCTGGCTGCCCTCCTACGGGCGCGGCGACACGGTGCGGCTCGGCTGGTGGACCACCGGCTTCCTGACCGGCTCCGGGCTCAAGGCGTTGATCCTGCCCTCTGTCACGCTCGGCCTGTTCCAGATGACGCTGATCATGCGGCTGGTCCGCGCCGAGATGCTGGAGGTCTTGCGCACCGACTACATCCGCTTTGCCCGGGCGCGGGGGCTCACCACCCGCGCCGTTCACCTCCGCCACGCGCTCAAGAACACGCTGGTGCCGGTGATCACCATCGCGGGGCTTCAGCTCGGCTCGGTGATCGCCTTCTCGATCATCACCGAGACGGTGTTCCAGTGGCCCGGCATGGGCCTCCTCTTCGTCCAGGCCGTACAGAACGTCGATATCCCGATCATGTCCGCGTATCTGCTGCTCGTCGCGCTGATCTTCGTGACCATCAATCTCGTGGTCGACATCCTCTACACGGTGGTGGACCCGCGCCTGCGGCTCTCGACCGGGCGGGCGGCGTGAGGGATGACCGATGAGCGGACGTGACATCGACGCGGGCGACGCCCCGCCGATCCCGCTGCCGGAGGCGGCACCGTCGCGCCTCGCGCGCTGGCGCGACTCCGACCTGCTGGCAAACTTCCTGCGCTCGAAGGTGGCGGTCTCGGCGCTGATCGCCACCGTGCTCATGGTCGGCCTCGCCTTCGCGTCGCCCTGGATCGCCCCGCAGAATCCCTACGACCCGGCCCAGCTCGACCTGATCAACTCCAACCTGCCGCCGATCTGGCAGGCGGACGGTCAGGCGCCCTACTATCTCGGCACCGACGACCAGGGCCGGGACGTGCTCTCGGCGGTGCTCTACGGCCTGCGCCTGTCGCTGATCGTCGGCGTGCTCGGGGTGGTGACCTCCGGGATCCTCGGCATCGCGCTCGGCCTGATCGCCGGCTACGCGGGCGGCGTTGTCGACACGCTGATCATGCGGGTCGCCGACGTGCAGCTCACCTTCCCGGCGATCCTGATCGCCCTGGTGGTGGACGGCGTCGCCAAGGCGAGCTTCGGCAGCGCGCTCGATGTCGGGCCGCTGATCGGGCTGATCGTGGTCTCGATCGGCCTGTCCTTCTGGGTGCAGTACGCCCGGACCGTGCGCTCCTCCGTGCTGGTCGAGAAGGGCAAGGACTATGTCCAGGCGGCCCGGCTGATCGGCCTGTCGCCGCCGGTGATCATGGTCCGCCACGTCCTGCCGAACGTCACCGGGCCGGTCTTCGTGATCGCGACGATCAACTTGGCCTTGGCGATCATCACCGAGGCGACCCTGTCGTTCCTCGGGACCGGCCTGCCCGAGACCATGCCGTCGCTCGGCACGCTGATCCGCACCGGCAACCGGTTCCTGTTCTCCGGCGAGTGGTGGATCGTCGCCTTCCCGGGGCTGGCGCTGGCCGGTCTCGTCATCGCCATCAACCTCCTGGGGGATTGGCTGCGCGATGCGCTCAATCCGAAGTTGCAATGATGGTGGGTGTGAGCAAGTCGCAGATGGCCACCGCCGCGTCTCCCTCCCCCCTGTGCGGGGGAGGGTACCCTGCGCAGCAGGGGGGGAGAGGGGAGCGACGGTGCAGGATCAGGCCGAGGCTTTCATGCCGACCGCGCCTCTTTCGGAACCCGCGCTCCCCTCTCCCGACTCCTGCTGACGCAGGGGCCACCCTCCCCCGCAGAGGGGGGAGGGCGCGCGCGTGGCAGGGCCGGACAGCATGACCGAAACCATCCTCTCCGTCCGCGACCTCACGGTCGCCTTCGACACCCGCCGCGGGCCGCTCACCGCCATCGACCGTGTGTCGTTCGACATCGGCCGCGGCGAAATCCTCGGCGTCGTCGGCGAATCCGGGGCCGGCAAGTCGGTGACCGGTTCGGCGGTGATCGGGCTGATCGACCGCCCCGGCCGGATCGCCGGCGGCGAGATCCGCCTGCGCGGCGAGCGCATCGACAACCTCTCGCCCGAAGCGATGCGGCGGGTGCGGGGCAAGCGGATCGGCATGATCTTCCAGGATCCGCTGACCTCCCTCGACCCGCTGTTCCGGGTGGGCGACCAGATCGTCGAGACCCTGCGCACCCACACCGACCTGTCGCCGAAGGCCGCCCGCAGCCGCGCCATCGATCTGCTGGCCGAGGTCGGCATCCCGGCCCCCGAGCGGCGCATCGACGGCTACCCGCACGAATTCTCCGGCGGCATGCGCCAGCGGGTGGTGATCGCGCTCGCCCTCGCCGCCGAGCCCGAGCTGATCATCGCCGACGAGCCGACGACCGCCCTCGACGTCTCGGTCCAGGCCCAGATCATCACGCTGCTGAAGCGCCTCTGCCGCGAGCGCGGCACCGCGGTGATGCTGGTGACCCACGATATGGGCGTGATCGCCGAGGCCGCCGACCGGGTGGCGGTGATGTATGCCGGGCGCGTCGCCGAGATCGGCCCGGTCGCCTCGGTCATCGCCAAGCCGCACCACCCCTACGCGGTCGGCCTGATGGGCGCGATCCCGACCCTGTCGCAGGAGGCCGAACGGCTGAGCCAGATCCCCGGCGCGATGCCCCGGCTCACCGCGATCCCGCAGGGCTGCGCCTTCAACCCGCGCTGCCCGAAGGTGTTTTCACGATGCCGCGTCGAGCGGCCGGAGCCGATCCCGGTCGAGGCCAGCCGGGTCGCCTGTCACCTGTACGATGCAGCGGAGCAAGCGGCGTGAGCGCCTACGTCGAGGTCACCGATCTGCGCCGCCGGTTCGACGTCTCGAAGCCCTGGCTCAACCGGGTGATCGAGCGCGAGCCGCGCAAATTCCTCACGGCGGTCGATCGCGTCGACTTCACGATCCGGAAGGGCGAGACCTTCGCGATCGTCGGCGAATCCGGCTCCGGCAAGTCGACGGTGGCCCGGATGGTGGTCGGCCTGCTGCCGCCCTCGGCCGGCGAGGTGACGATCACCGGCATCTCGATGACCGACCCGCGCCAGGCCGCCGCCCGGCGGCGCCTGCGGTCGCGCATCCAGATGATCTTCCAGGACCCCTACGCGTCCATGAACCCGCGCTGGCGGGTCGGGAAGATCATCGCCGAGCCGATCCGGGCCTTCAACCTGATCCAGGGGGAGGGGGCGATCCGCGCCCGGGTGAGCGAACTGTTGGGACTTGTCGGTCTCCACGCGGATGATTCCAAAAAGTACCCGCACGAACTCTCCGGCGGCCAGCGCCAGCGGGTGGCGATCGCCCGGGCGCTGGCCAGCCAGGCCGAGTTCCTCGTGGGGGACGAGCCGACCTCGGCGCTCGACGTCTCGGTGCAGGCGCAGATCCTCAACCTGATGCGCGACCTGCAGGACCGGCTGGGGCTGACCTACCTGTTCATCTCCCACAACCTCGCCGTGGTCCGCCACATGGCGAGCCGGGTGGGGGTGATGTATCTCGGCCGCCTCGTGGAGGTCGCCGCCGCCAGGGACCTGTTCGCCGCGCCCCGCCACCCCTACACGCGGATGCTCCTCGACGCGGTGCCCGACCTCGCCCATGTCGGCCGCGCCCGGGTGCCGGTCTCGGGCGAGATCCCGAACCCGATCGACCCGCCCTCCGGCTGCACCTTCCACCCGCGTTGCCCGCTGGCCAATGAGCGCTGCCGCGCCGAGGTGCCGGCGCTCCTCGACGGCGTCGCCTGCCACGCCGTGCAGGAGGGCCGTGCCTGACCGAGCCGGCGCCCGGGCGCGACGACCCGGCCTGGTCGGGGGCGGGGGCATCGAACCGCCCCCTCGTCCGGAGCGACCGTCAGGCCGCCCGGACCGTGGCGAGGAAGCCGGACACCTCGGCGCCGAGCTGCTCCGACTGCCGCGACAGCTCCGATGCGGCGGAGAGGACCTGCGACGAGGCCGCGCCGGTCTCGCCGGCGGCCTGCGTCACGCTGCCGATGCTGACGGTGACCGATTGGGTGCCCTGGGCGGCCTGCGTGACGTTGCGGACGATCTCCTGGGTCGCCGCGCCCTGTTCCTCCATCGCGGCGGCGACGCCGACGGCGATCTCGCGCAGTTCCGTGATGGTCACGCCGATCGACTGGATTGCCGCGACGGCTTCACGGGTCTCCTCCTGGATGGCGCTGACCTGCGCGGAGATGGTGTCCGTCGCCCGCGCCGTCTGCTGGGCCAGCTCCTTGACCTCGCCGGCGACCACGGCGAAGCCGCGCCCCGCCTCGCCCGCCCGGGCGGCCTCGATCGTCGCGTTGAGGGCCAGCAGGTTGGTCTGGGCGGCGATCCCGGAGATCAGGCCGACGACCGCGCCGATCTTCTCGGCGCCCTCGGCCAGTCCGCGCACGATCGTGCTCGACTGGGCGGCATCCGCGACGGCCCGCTCGGCCATGGCGGTGGAGCGGACGATCTGCTGGGCAATCTCGCCGATCGAGGCCGCCATCTCCTCGCTCGCCGCCGCCACGGTCTGGACGTTGGCGGAGGTCTGCTCGGCCGCCGAAGCGACGCTCACGGACTGACCCGCCGTCCGGTCGGCCGTGCGGCTCATCGTCTGGGCGGTCGCCTCCATCTCGGTGGCGGCCGAGGACAGGCCATGCGTCAGGTGGGTGACCTGGGCCTGGAAGGCGCGCGTCGCGTCGTCCAGCACCTGGGCGCGCCGCATCTTCGCGGCGTTCTCGGTCGCGGCCGCGGCATCCGCGTCGCGCTTGGCGATCATCGCGTCCTTGAACACCTGGACGGCCCGGGCCATCCCGCCGATCTCGTCCCGGCGCGCCGCGCCCGTGACGGAGGCCTCGAGTTCGCCGGCGGCGAGGCGGGTCATCGTGCCCGTCATGCCGCCGAGCGGACGGATCACCTGCACGACGATCGTGTACACGTTGTAGGCGATGCTGAGTGCCGCAAGCGCGAGGGCGGACAGCAGCACGAGACGCGACCAGCCCGCCGTGCTCTCGGAGCGCTGGTACTCCGCCTCCGCCTCACGGACCTGCCGCGCGGTCAGCTTGCTCAGCGTCGCGTTGGTGGCCTGCATGCTCTTCAGCAGGTCCGCATGCGTCGTCTCGAAATCCGATGTGCCGCCGGCGGCGAGGCGCTTGAGCATCTCGGCCACGATCGCGTCGTTCCGGTCGATCCGTCCCTGCAAGTCCTTGGCGAGGGCCTCCTCTTCCGGGGTCAGGTCGGTTGCCAGATAGGCCGACCATTCCCTGTGCAGCTTGGACATATCGCGGTCGATCGTGTCCTTGGCCTGCGCCGGATCGATCTGCCGGCTGCGCAGCAGGCGCGAGGCGTCGATCAGGTCGTCATAGGCATCGCGGATGATGCTGAACTGCCGGAGGCAGACGACGCGGTCGTCGAACACGGTCTTGAAGCTCCGATGACTCCAGTGAAGTGCGAGGTTGCCCATGGTCGCACAGGCGAGCAGGAGCAGGCCCATGACGGCCAGGAGTGCGAGCAGCCGGAGTTTGATGGTCATCGGGATCGGGAGCCTTCTGGGCAGGGGCATCCGAGGCCGCCGATGCCAGAGGTGCAAGGGCGTCGACGTCGGATTTTTTGCCATATTGAGGCCCGAAGATTAAAGTTTAGTCGATTGAACCGATGAAATTCCTAAGTGCATGCGGGTTGTCGAGCAAATGTGATCGTCGATCCGGCCTGTATGATTTCTTCTATTGTGGGTTGTTATCCTTGGGGTAGATCAACCGGCGGCCGCTGTCAGGCCACCGAGCACCGTGCCCGATCGCGTCGCGTCCGTATGGGGCGCTCGGCCTTTGTCCCGGCGCGCGCCTGCGCCGAACCGGAGCCCTTTCGGTGGAGCGCGCTCCATACTGCGCGCCAACCGAGGATGGGCCCGGCATCCTTCGGATCTCACCTGCCGCCGCGGCGGCTGCTGACAAACGCGGTCCACTGGGCGGATCCAACACATCATAAATATTTTGTTCTTGTGCTGATATTCAAGATTTCTACGGGATTAAGTTCGCGCGAATAACCACGAGAATTATATGTATATTTGTCTCGAATTACGATTTGGAATGTCTCGCGTATTGGTTGAATAGGTTGACGAACTTGCGCCGGTCGCGTTATAGACCAATCAGTATCGGGCCTGCTGCGGGCAGATCACAGAGATTCCGTGGGCACGGTTCACGGTCTTCGAAGGGATCATGGTCGAGCCGGGATTGATAGTCTGCCGGTCTCGACGCGCGTGCTCATTCCTCACGCTCGAGATCCGATCCGGAAGGCCGGCCGCCGGCTTCAGGTGTTCACAGTCCCGTCGTCATGAAGCCCGGAATACGATCATCGACGTGGAATCGCGCCTGCGCGAGTCGCCGGGCCGGGACCCTGGTCCGGGGCCGGGGCCACGGCTGTCGAGGCGCGCTGGCCGGGGTTGGCGGTTCCGTACGGGCGCGGCGGAAGCACAGGCAGGCGACAGGTGGCATGCATGGATCCTGAAGGATCCGAGATCGAGCCCGGGACCGTGCCTCGACGGGCCGCCCGGCCGCTGCGGATCCTCGCGGTCGCCGTCCAGAAGGGCGGCACCGGCAAGACGACGCTGGCCGCCTCCCTGGCGGTCGCCGCCGCGGAGGCGGGCGAGCGCGTGATCGCGCTCGACCTCGATCCGCAGAACTCCCTGGCGGGCTGGGGGGCGCTGCGGACGGGGGATTCCGTCCTGGTCGACCGGGTCCAGCCCTGGGAGATCGGGCAGCTCCCGGAGATTTTGGATCAGCTGGCCGATCAGGGCACGACGCTCGCCGTCCTCGACACGGCCGGCAGTTCCGCCGGGCTCGCGCCGGCCCTGAAGGAGGCCGATTTCGTGCTGTTGCCGGTGCGGCCCTCCCGGCTCGACATCGTGGCGGCGCGCCCGACGCTCATGGCCCTGGTCGGCCTCGGCCTGCGTGAGCGGCTGGCCCTGGTGCTGAACCAGTGCCCGCCGCTGCCCTCGCCGCGCACCGGCGCCTATGCCGAGCAGCTGCATGGGCTGGGCGTGCTGGCCGAGCCGAACATCATCCACCGGGTCGATCACCAGGACGCCCTGGCGACGGGCCTGGGTGTCACGGAATACGCCCCCGACGGCCCGGCCGCGGAGGAGATCCGGGCCCTCTGGACCTGGATCGACGCGAAGATGCGGGCCACCGCCCGCTGAACGTCAGCCCTGGCCGAGGGCCGCGAGGATCCGCGCCCAGGAGCGCGTGCCCTTGTGGAAGCTCGTCAGGTCGTACTTCTCGTTGGGCGAGTGGATGCGGTCGTCGTCGAGGCCGAAGCCGATCAGCAGGGTGTCGCGCCCCAGGATCCGCTTGAAGTCGCCGACGATCGGGATCGAGCCGCCGGCGCCGACGGTCACGGCCGGCACGCCCCATTCCTCCGCGAGCGCGGCCTTGGCGGCGCCGAGCTGCGGCATGTCGAAGGGCAGGCTGATCGCCCGCGAGCCCTTGTAGGTAATGAATTCGACCGCACAATCCGCCGGGATCCGCTCCCGCACGAAGGCCTCGAAGTTGCGCGCGAGCGCCTGCGGGTCCTGATCGTCCACGAGGCGGAACGAGATCTTGGCCGAGGCCGTGGAGGCGATCACCGTCTTGGTGCCCTCGCCGGTATAGCCGCCGATGATGCCGTTGGCGTCGCAGGAGGGGCGCGACTGCACCAGCTCGATCGGCATCCGCCCGCGCTCGCCGGCGGGCTCCTTCAGGCCGATCGGGCCGAGGAGCTTCTCCGGCGTCAGCCCAAGGCCGCGCCACTGCTCCAGCACCTCGGCGGGGCGCTCGTGCACGCCCTCGTAGAAGCCCGGGATGGTTACCCGGCCATCGGCGTCATGCAGGTCGGCGATGATCCTGGCGAGCACGTGGATCGGGTTGCGCGCCGCGCCGCCGAAGAAGCCGGAATGCAGGTCGCGATCGGCGCAGGTGACCTTCACCTCGAAATAGGCGAGGCCGCGCAAGCTGGAGGTGATGGCCGGGGTGGCACGGTCCCACATGGTGGTGTCGCAGACCAGCACCACGTCGCAGCCGAGTTTTTCGCGGTTGGCCGCGACCCATTCGGGAAGCCCCTGCGAGCCGCTCTCCTCGGCGCCCTCGACGAGGATGGTGACGCCGCAGGGCAGCTCGCCGCTCATGGCGATGTGGGCGCGGCAGGCCTCCACGAAGGTCATCACCTGGCCCTTGTCGTCGGAGGAGCCGCGCCCGACGATCTTTTTCCCACCTTCCCCGTCCTGGGCGATGTGCGGCTCGAAGGGGGGCGTCTTCCACAGGTCGAGGGGATCGACCGGCTGCACGTCGTAATGGCCGTAGAACAGGACGTGCGGCGCCCCGGGCTTCGGCCTGTGGGCCAGCACCACCGGGTGGAGTGAGGTCTCCTCCACCGAGGTCTCGAAGCCGAGCGCGGTGAGATCGTTGGCGAGCCAGGCGGCGGCCTCGCGGCAATGGCCGGCATAGGCGGGATCGGTGGAGATCGACGGGATCCGCAGGAAGGCGAACAGCCGCTCCAGGGCGTTCTCCAGATCGGCGTCGATGTCGTTGAGGATCGCGTCGAGCGCGGCCATCGGGGGCTCCGGGGTTTGTTCGCAGGACGAGGGTTAGAGCCTCTCACAAAACTCCCGCTGCGCTGTCGCGGCCAGAGGGAAATATCCGGTGCTCGGGAGTTTTGTGAGGAGCTCT
>NZ_VUOK01000044.1 GCF_009806555.1 Methylobacterium sp. 2A
TCAACCCAGACTACCTCGAGGCCCTCATCCGACAGACCCCAAAATCAGCAACAAAAAGCTGAAGCGATTCCCCTGGCCCGATCACGATCCCGCCGTGACACCGCCGCGGCACAGGTTCGCGCCAGCCCGGGCGTGCAGGATCGCCCGGCCGACGATTCGAGGCGGGACCGGATGGGAATGCGCATCACGCACGCGGCCTTGGTCGCCCTGACGCTGGGCGTCCCGCTCGTCGATCCGGCGCGTGCGCAGGTCGGGCCGGATGCGAAGATCTACATGTACGGGGAGCCCGGGCCGGGCCGCTACGAGTACGGTGCGCCCAGGCCGCGCCACCGGCCACCGCCGCCGCCCGCGGACGACGACTGGAACTGGCCGCCTCCGCCGCCACCGTCCTATGACGCCTATGATCGGCCCCGGGAGCGATGGCGGGACCCCGAGGCGCGCCGCCGATGGGATGAGGGCGTCTGCGTCACGTCCCGCGGGACATGCGCGGCCCCGGCCGGGCCGCCCAGTGCGCCCTGCGGCTGCGAGATCCCGGGCTTCGGATACAAGCGCGGGCAGATCGGCGACTGAGCGCTCAGGCGGCGTCGTCTTCCAGGCGGTAGGGGGCCGCCAGCAGCGCGATCGGCAGGTTCCAGGCCGCACTGATCGCCCGGATCTGGCCGAGGCTCAGCGCCCGCTTCCGGTTCAGGATCTCGGACGCACGCGCCCGGGAGCCGAGCAGGCGGGCGAGCTCGCTCTGGGAGCGGCCCATATCGGTGATGGCGAAGTGCAGGATCTCGACCGGATCGGCCGCCGCGATCGGGAAATGCTGCTCCTCGTAGGCTTCCACAAGGGTCGCGAGCACATCGAGCTTGTCGCCCTCCGGGGTTCCCAGGGGGAAGCCCCACAGCCGTTCGATCTCCTGCAGCGCGTCGCGGTGATCTGCGTCTGAGCGGATCGGTCTGATCTCCACGGACGGCCTCCTAGAACTGTGAGACGGTGAAGACATCGACGCTGTCGTACTGTTCGTGCGTGCCGAGAAACTTCGCGAAAGCGATCTGCTTCTCGAAATCGAAAGCTGCGATCAAGCGATACTGACCGCCTGCGATTTCGAAGCGTACGCGGTCACCGTTCAGCACCTTCGCTTTTGGAAAAGCCTCTTGGATGTCCGACATGGCAGCGGGAGCGAGAATCTTGATCGTTCGATGCCAGCGCAACAGGGCCGGCTGCGCCGGCGGATGAATGTCTGCGAACCGACGCAGCATGCTGAATGCGATGATCCGCATCCTTCCAGCGTAGCTTGCTTCCAATTTGGGAACAAGTCGCGTCTTCAGGAGGCCGAGCGGCTGCGCTGATGACGCAGAGCCGCTCGGCGAGTTTATGAATGCCCGATGACGCGTCGGCCAGCCGATCTGCTCAGGCCCGCACCCGCTCGATCCGCGCGCCGCAGCGGCCGAGCTTGGCCTCCAGCGCCTCGAAGCCGCGGTCGAGGTGGTAGACCCGGTTGATCTGGGTCTCGCCCTCGGCGGCGAGCCCGGCGATCACCAGGGAGACGGAGGCGCGCAGGTCGGTGGCCATCACGGGGGCGCCCTTCAGCCGCTCCACGCCCTCGACGATCGCGAGGTCGCCGTCGAGGCGGATCTTCGCGCCGAGGCGGGCCAGCTCCTGCACGTGCATGAACCGGTTCTCGAAGATCGTCTCGCGGATATGCGACTGGCCCTTGGCGAGCGTCATCAGCGCCATGAACTGCGCCTGCAGGTCGGTGGGGAAGCCCGGATAGGGATCGGTCGTCACATCGACCGCCGCGATGCCGGCACCGTTGCGGCGCACCCGGATCCCGCCCTCGACCGAGCTGATCTCGGCGCCCGTCGTGGACAGGACGTCGAGGGCCGCGTGCAGCAACTCGGCCCGCGTGTCCTTGAGCACCACGTCGCCGCCCGCCATCGCCACCGCCATGGCGTAGGTGCCGGTCTCGATCCGGTCGGGCAGCACCTCGTGGCGGGCGCCGCCGAGCCGCGCCACACCCTCGATCTCGATATGGGGCGTGCCGGCGCCGCGGATCTTGGCGCCCATCTTGTTCAGGCACTCGGCGAGGTCGACCACCTCGGGTTCCCGCGCGGCGTTCTCGATCACCGTGGTGCCGTAGGCCAGAGCCGCCGCCATCAGCGCCACATGGGTGCCGCCCACCGTGACCTTCGGGAAGGCGATCTCGGCCCCGCGCAGACCGTTCTTCGTCCGGGCGACGACGTAGCCGGCATCGATCTCGATCTCGGCTCCGAGCTTCTCCAGCGCCATGATCAGCAGGTCGACCGGCCTTGTGCCGATGGCGCAGCCGCCCGGCAGCGAGACCTTCGCCTCGCCGAACCGCGCGAGCAGCGGCGCGATCACCCAGAAGCTCGCCCGCATGGTCGAGACCAGCTCGTAGGGTGCGGTGGTGTCGATGACGTTGGAGGCGGTGAGCCGGATCGTCTGCCCGGTCTCGGTCGTCTGCCCGGGGCGCTTGCCCACCACCATGTGGTCGACGCCGTGATTGCCGAGGATCCGCGTCAGCGCGGCGATGTCGGCGAGCCGCGGCACGTTGATCAGCTCCAGCGTCTCGCCGGTGAGCAGGCTCGCGATCATCAGCGGCAGCGCCGCGTTCTTGGCGCCCGAGATCGGGATGACGCCGTTGAGCGGCGTGCCGCCGATGATGTGGATGCGGTCCATGCTGTGTCCTCGGGCGGCACGCCTCCGGGCGTGCGGCCGTGATCCTCGCGGGCGCCGCGGCGCCCAGGCTTGACCGTTCCTATAGCCGGGATTTGTCGGAATCTGGACCGCTCGCTTCGGTCTCCGGGTCCGCGGCCCGATCCGCCTCGGGTGCCGGCTGCGCCTCGGCGCGGCCGCGGCCCTGCACCTTCCGGCGGCGCAGGTTCTCCCGGAGCGCCGCCTTGAGGCGCGCCGCGCGCACGTCCTTCGCGTCCGTCACCGCGCGACCCTTCGCCGCCGCAAGGTCCGCGCAGGTCCGGCGTCTGGACTGGTGCAGCTCCGGAAGGACGGGGGGCGAAGGCTCAAGGAACAAGTATCCTATTGGGATAGACGGGCTCCGTGCAACGCTATCGCGTTCTGCCGACCCTCTCAATGGATGCAGGGCAGCGATGCCGGAACCTTACCTTGAACCAGTTCCAGATCCGCGCGTATCTTCCGCCCCGCACGCGAAGGACTGACCGAGGCTGGACCTCAATCGCGGGACTTAGACGGGCGCCGGAAGGCGCCGCCCGCGCGGCCGAACACGAAGGACGCTCGATGACCGTGACCCGGATGCCCAGCTCGACGCTCGCCCCGACGGGTTCGACGCGTGCCGGCTCCGGCTACGAGCGCTATTTCCGCGGCGCTTTGGATCAGCTCCACGGCGAGCGCCGCTACCGGGTCTTCGCCGATATCGAGCGCATCTCCGGCCGCTTTCCCACCGCGAAGTGGCGCCAGCCGGACGGCAAGACCGTCGAGATCACCGTGTGGTGCTCCAACGACTACCTCGGCATGGGCCAGCACAAGGAGGTGGTGGCCGCCATGACCGAGACCGCCGCCCGCTGCGGCGTCGGCGCCGGCGGCACCCGCAACATCGCCGGCAACAACTCGCCCCTGGTCGATCTGGAGCGCGAACTCGCCGACCTGCACGGCAAGGAGGCGGGCCTCGTCTTCACCTCGGGCTACGTCTCGAACCAGGCCGGCATCTCGACCATCGCCAAGCTGATCCCGGACTGCCTGATCCTCTCGGATGCCTTCAACCACAACTCGATGATCGAGGGTGTGCGTCATTCCGGCTGCGAGAAGAAGATCTTTCGCCACAACGACCTCCAGCACCTGGAGGCGCTGCTGCGCGAGGCCGGCGACCGGCCCAAGCTGATCGTGTTCGAGTCGGTCTATTCCATGGACGGCGACGTGGCGCCGATCGGCGCGATCTGCGATCTCGCCGACCGCTACGGGGCGATGACCTACCTGGACGAGGTCCACGCGGTCGGCCTCTACGGCGAGCGCGGTGCCGGCATCGCCGAGCGGGACGGGGTGATGCACCGGGTCGACGTGATCGAGGGCACGCTGGCCAAGGGGTTCGGCTGCGTCGGCGGCTACATCACGGCCTCGGCGGCGATCTGCGATGCGGTGCGCAGCTTCGCGCCGGGCTTCATCTTCACGACCGCGCTGCCCCCCGCGGTGGCGGCCGCGGCCCGGGCCTCGGTGCGCTACCTGAAGCGGTCGAGCGCCGAGCGGGAGGCGCATCAGCGCCAGGCGGCCGCCACCAAGGCGGCGCTGAGCGCGGCGGGCCTGCCGGTGCTGCAGACCGAGACCCACATCGTGCCGGTGATGGTCGGCGATGCCGAGCTGTGCAAGGCGGCGGCCGACCACCTGCTGGAGCGGCACGCGATCTACATCCAGCCGATCAACTATCCGACCGTGCCGCGCGGGACCGAGCGCCTGCGGATCACGCCCTCGCCGTTCCACGAGGCCGCGCACATCGAGCGCTTGGCCGCGGCGCTGACCGAGACCTGGGAGACGCTGGACCTGCCGCGGGCCGGGACGGTGTTCGTCGAGGCGGCGGAGTAGGGCGTACAGCGCAGCGCGCGTTTCCCTCCCCCCTCTGCGGGGGAGGGTGGCCTGCGAAGCGGGTCGGGAGAGGGGAGCGACAGGGCAGGATGGGTCGCTGGCCTTCAGGCCTGCTCCGTACTTTTCCGAACCCGCGTTCCCCTCTCCCGACCCCTGCTGCCGCAGGGGCCACCCTCCCCCGCAGTGGGCGAGGGGGTGACGCGGCGCCCGCCGCGCCCGCGTCGGCGCTCGACCCATCTCCCGCCCCCATCTCGTCTTTTCCGGCGCGCCCCTGTAACGACGGTGCCAACCCGTCCTCGCGAAAAGCCTCGAAAAAATGATCTCCTCACCCCTCATGACCGTGATGGTCGATGCCGTGCGCAAGGCCGCCCGGGGCCTGCGCCGCGACTTCGGCGAGGTCGAGAACCTGCAGGTCTCGCGCAAGGGGCCCGGCGACTTCGTCTCGGCGGCCGACCGCAAGGCCGAGGAGGTGCTGCGCGACGCGCTCGTGAAGGCGCGTCCCGGCTACAGCCTGGTGCTGGAGGAGAACGGGGTCATCGAGGGCACCGACAAAAGCCACACGTGGCACGTCGATCCCCTCGACGGCACCTCGAACTTCCTGCACGGCGTGCCCCACTTCGCCGTCTCGGTCGGCCTGGAGCGCGAGGGCCAGATCGTGGCCGGCGTGATCTTCGATCCGATCAAGGACGAGCTGTTCGTCGCCGAGCGCGGCAAGGGCGCCTATCTCAACAACCGCCGCCTGCGCGTCTCCGGACGCCAGGACATGGCCGACGCGCTGGTCGGCTACGGCACGCCCTATCTCGGCCGCGGCAGCCATCCGCGCCTGCTGCGCGAGCTCGGCGCCGTGATGGCGGTGGCGGGCGGCACCCGCCGCATGGGCTCGGCGGCCCTCGACATGGCCTATGTCGCCTGCGGGCGCCTCGACGCCTATTGGGAACGCGACCTCCAGACCTACGATTTCGCCGCCGGGGTGATCCTGGTGCGTGAGGCCGGCGGGTTCGTGAGTTCGGCGGACGGCGCGGCCGAGCCGCTGGCACCCCGCTCGGTGGCCTGCGGCAACGAGGGGCTGCACCGGGAACTCGTCGCCATCCTCAAGAAGGTCCAGGCGGCCTGACCGGATGATGCTCGCGCTGGTCAGGGCGTCGGGCTTCTGCTTTAAGCCCGCGGTTCCTCACGGAAGGCCGAACGCATGGAAGCCCGCCGCCACGTCGCGCTGAAGGAATCGATTCGCTCGATTCCCGACTACCCGAAGCCCGGCATCATCTTCCGCGACATCACCACGCTGCTCAGCGACCCGCGCGCCTTCCGGCGGGCGGTGGACGCGCTGGTCCATCCCTATGCGGGCGGCCAGATCCAGCAGGTGGCCGGCATCGAGGCCCGGGGCTTCATCCTCGGCGGCGCGATCGCCCACCAGCTCTCCTCGGGCTTCGTGCCGATCCGCAAGAAGGGCAAGCTCCCGCACAAGACCGTCTCGATGGCCTATGCGCTGGAATACGGCACGGACGAGATCGAGATCCACGTCGATGCCGTGAAGCCCGGCGACAGGGTGCTGCTGGTCGACGACCTGATCGCCACGGGCGGCACCGCGACCGCGGCCGTGAACCTGCTGCAGAAGATCGGCGCCGAGATCGTGGCGGCCTGCTTCGTCATCGACCTGCCCGAGATCGGCGGCGCGCAGCGCCTGCGCGACATGGGCGTCGAGGTGCGCACCCTCATGCAGTTCGAGGGCCATTGAGCCCCGCGAAACGTTGACTTCACCGGACCCATCCGCCATAAGCCCGCCACTCGCGACGTGGCGCCCCGCCTGGGCGCCCTTCGTGTTTGCAGACAACCAGGACGCGTGAAGGTCGGGTGCAGCATCAGCTGCCCGCGAGCGCGCCTCGACCTTTGAAGGCTCTGAGCCATGAAGAGAACCTACCAGCCCAGCAAGCTCGTCCGTAAGCGCCGCCACGGTTTCCGCGCGCGCATGGCCACCGCCGGTGGCCGCAAGGTGATCGCGCGCCGCCGCGCCCACGGCCGCAAGAAGCTGTCGGCCTAGGGCCGGAATGCCCTCCGCGGCCGCGCCGCGGGGGATGGGATTGGCCGGGATCGGACCATCGATGGCGACGATCGAGCGGCTCAAGAAACGACCGGACTTCCTGGCGGCGGCCGAGGGGCGCCGCTTCCATACCGAGCGGATGAGCGCCCAGGGCCGTCTCCGGAGGCCGGACGGACCGCCCGGCCTCCGGCTCGGCTTCACCATCACGAAGCGGGTCGGCCACGCGACGGAGCGCAACCGCATCCGGCGTCGGCTCCGGGCTGCCGTCGCCCTGATCGCGGCCGATCTCCCGGGCGACCTCGCAAGCCTGCCGGCCGACATCGTGCTGATCGCCCGCCGCCCTGCGCTCGACGCACCCTTCGAGACCCTCGCCGAGGATCTGCGCCGCGCCTTGCCCGCGGTGACGCGCCCGGCCGCCCCCCGGCCCCCCGGCCAGGGGCGCGGCAAGCGGTCCGGCAAATCTGGCGATCGACCTTCCACGACCACACCTCTCCCGCAGGATGCGGGCCAGCCCGTGCCGTCCGGCCAAGCAGCCATCGGCCAAGCCGACATCGGTCAAGCCGACATCGGCGCGTCGTACGGGCGCGGCAGAGGTCCCCGAATCACAGGCGCGCGCGGGTCCGACAGGACCGGCGCCCGCCCTGACGTCACTCCGAACGCGTGCGGCGGTGTCCCCGATGGGCAATGACAAGACGAACATGTTCGTGGCCATCGGCCTGTCGCTGCTGGTGCTGCTCGGCTGGCAGTACTTCGTGGCCGGGCCCCGCATGGAGCAGCAAAGGCTGATCGAGGCGCAGAACAAGGCCGCGCAGCAACAGCAGCAGCCCCCGGGCGTGACCCCGGACGGGGTGCCCTCGGCCTCGCCGAAGGAGGGCGGACCGGCTGCGCCGGCCCCCGGCACGCTGCCGACCACGCAGGGCGGCCCGGTCTCCCGTGAGGCGGCGCTCGCCCGCTCGCCGCGCATCCGGATCGATACACCGGCGCTCTCGGGCTCGATCGCCCTGAAGGGCGGCCGCGTCGACGACGTGTCGCTGAAGAACTACCACGAGACCGTCGACCCCAAGAGCCCCGAGATCGTGCTGCTCTCGCCGGCCGGGAGCGAGACGCCCTACTACGCCGAGTTCGGCTGGGTCGGCGCCAACGCCGGGCCGCTGCCCAACAACGACACGCTCTGGACCAGCGACGGCAAGACGCTCTCCCCCGGCAGCCCCGCGACCCTGACCTGGGACAACGGCGCCGGCCTCGTCTTCAAGCGGATCATCGCGGTCGACGACAAGTACATGTTCACGATCCGTGACGAGGTCGAGAACAAGGGCTCGGGGGCGATCACGCTCTACCCGTACAGCCTCGTCTCCCGCTGGGGTAAGCCGCACACCCAGGGCTACTACGTCCTGCACGAGGGCATGATCGGCTATCTCGGCAACGACGGCCTGCAGGAATTCACCTACGACAAGCTGGCCAAGGAGGGCGCCTATGGCGGCGCCAACACCAGGGGCAAGGCCTGGACCGGCGTGAGCGGCGGCTTCGTCGGCATCACCGACAAGTACTGGGCGGCGGCCGCGATCCCCGATCAGGACACGCCCTATACCGGCGCCTTCACCGACCGGACCGACGGCACCACCAACGTCTACCAGGCGAGCGTGCGCGGCGACGCCGTGAACCTCGCGGCCGGCGCCTCGGCCACCGCGACCCAGCGGCTGTTCGCGGGCGCCAAGGAAGTCAACGTCATCAACAACTACGAGAAGGACCTCGGCATCAAGCACTTCGATCTGATGATCGACTGGGGCTGGTTCTTCTTCATCACCAAGCCGATGTTCCGGGCGCTGGACTTCTTCTACCACCTGTTCGGCAATTTCGGCATCTCGATCCTGGTGGTGACCTTCTGCCTGAAGCTGCTGTTCCTGCCGATCGCGAACCGGTCCTATGTCTCCATGGCCAAGATGAAGGCCGTGCAGCCCGAGATGGCCGCCATCCGCGAGCGCTACAAGGACGACCGCCTGAAGGCCCAGCAGGCCACGATGGAGCTGTACAAGAAGGAGAAGATCAATCCGGTCGCCGGCTGCTGGCCGGTGCTGATCCAGATCCCGGTCTTCTTCGCGCTCTACAAGGTGCTGTTCATCACCATCGAGATGCGCCACGCGCCGTTCTTCGGCTGGATCCACGACCTCGCGGCGCCGGATCCGACGAGCATCGTGAACCTGTTCGGCCTGCTGCCCTTCCCGGCGCCCGACTTCGTCCACCTGGGCGTCTGGCCGATCATCATGGGCATCACGATGTTCGTGCAGATGAAGATGAACCCCGCGCCGCCGGACCCGGTCCAGGCGCAGATCTTCACCTTCATGCCGATCGTGTTCACCTTCATGCTGGGCTCGTTCCCCGCCGGCCTCGTGATCTACTGGGCCTGGAACAACACCCTGTCGGTGACGCAGCAATACATCATCATGCGGCGCAACGGCGTGAAGGTGGAGCTGTGGGACAACCTGCGGAACACGTTCCGACGCGGCGGTGGCACCAAGGCTGCGGCCACCAAGAGCTGACGGGCAGGGGCTGACGGGCAAGACGCCGTGCAAGACACAGTGACCGGGACCAACGACGACGCGGCCGACCTCACCGAGGCCGGCCGCCTGCTCTTCGCCGGCGCCGCCGACTTCTACGCGGCCGCCCAGACCCTCGACCGGCTGCCGCCCATGGAGGGCGTCGAGATCGCCTTCGCGGGGCGCTCGAATGTCGGCAAATCGAGCCTGATCAACGCGCTCACCGGCCGCAACACCCTGGCGCGGACCTCGCACACGCCGGGGCGGACGCAGCAGCTCAACTTCTTCCGGATCGGCGAGCGCCTGTCGCTGGTCGACATGCCGGGCTACGGCTATGCGGCGGTTGAGAAGGCCAAGGTCGAGGCCTGGACCCGGCTGATCCACTCTTATCTGAAAGGTCGCTCGAACCTCGCCCGGGTGTTCATGCTGATCGACGCCCGGCACGGCTTCAAGTCGATCGACACCGACGTGCTCGACGGGCTCGACAAGGCGGCGGTGAGCTATCAGGTCGTGCTGACCAAGGGCGATTCCCTGAAGAAGAGTGAGGTCGCGAGCCGCATCGCCGGGATCGAGGCCGGGCTCGCCAAGCGCCCGGCCGCCTTTCCGCAGGTGATCCTCACATCGAGCCGGGACGATTCCGGCGTGCCGGAGTTGCGGGCGGCGATCGCCAAGCTGCTGGTGGAGCGCGGAACGTGAGACTGACGGGAATCGACCGCGCGCTCGTTGCGCTCGCCTGCCTCGCAGGTCTCCTCGGCGTCGCGCTCAGTGCCGCGGCCGCTCACATTCCGGGGGCGGACTCGCTGAAGACCGCGGCGCAGTTTCTGCTGTTTCACGCGCCGGCGATTCTGGCGCTGGTGGGGTTTGGCGCTGCCGGGCTGGCGCGTCCGGGCCTTGCGCGTGCCGCGGCAGGGCTGCTGGTTCTCGGCCTGATCCTGTTCTGCGGCGACCTCGCGGTGCGCACGTGGCTGCAGCACCCGCTCTTCCCGATGGCCGCACCGACCGGCGGTTTTGCCTTCATGGGTGGCTGGCTCGTCGGGATGCTCGGCGCGCTGGTGCCCGTGCGGCACGGCGCCTGAACCCGGCCGGTTAAGCGTACGCGATTCGATCCGGGACTACCCCGCTCTCACCTGCAGGAAATCCAGCGCCGGCCCCTGCGCTTCGGAAAACACCCCCGCGGTGAGCGCGCCACCGTAGACGGCCGCCGTATCGAGGTTGGTCCGGAACCGGCGCGCCTCCGGGCGGCCGGTCCGCTGGGGCGTGTGGCCGTGGACCACGTGGCGCCCGAAATCGTGGTCGCCCGTCAGGAACGGATCGCGAATCCAAAGCCGGTTGTGATCGTCCGGGTCCGGGACCGCGGCCCCCGGCTGGAATCCGGCATGGACGTACCAATGGGCCCCGTCGCCGTGGAGCGTCGGCAGCGCCTCGATCCAGTCGAGGGTGTCGCGGGGAATGCCGGACAGGTCCCGCGCGCCGAAGGAATCCAGCGTCGCCTCGCCGCCGTTGGACATCCAGTGCGCCGCGGCCGACCGGGTCTGGAGCGCGTCGAGCAGCATGCGCTCGTGATTGCCCATCAGGCAGGTGACGCGTCCGGGCTCAGCCCAGTTCAGGCGGCTCAGGGTGCGCAGCACGCCTGCGCTGTCCGGGCCGCGGTCGATGTAGTCGCCCAGGAAGACGAGCCGGTGGGGGCGGTCCCCCGCATGGTCGGCGATCCGCACCAGCAGCGCGTCGAGGAGGGCGGCGCAGCCATGGATGTCGCCGACGGCGTAGGTGAGGGGTCTGGAATCCATGGCGGCATCGTCCACCGGGGCGGCCGGCACCGCAAGGCCGGGCCGAACGCTATTCCGCCAGGTCCCGCATCACGGCGATCAGGTCGGCCTTGCCCTCGAAGCCGATGCCGGGCAGCTCCGGCATGGTGATGTGGCCCTCCTCGACCCGCACCCCGTCCGGGAAGCCGCCATAGGGCTGGAACAGGTCCGGGTAGCTCTCGTTGCCGCCGAGCCCGAGGCCGGCCGCGATGTTGAGCGACATCTGGTGCCCGCCATGCGGAATGCAGCGCGCCGGCGACCAGCCGAATTCGGCGAGCACGTCGAGGGTGCGCAGATACTCCACCAGCCCGTACGACAGGGCGCAGTCGAATTGCAGCCAGTCGCGGTCGGGCCGCATGGCGCCGTAGCGCAGCAGGTTGCGGGCGTCCTGGTGCGAGAACAGGTTCTCGCCGGTGGCCATCGGCCCGGGATAGACGGGCGCGAGCGCCGCCTGGAGCGCGTAGTCGAGCGGGTCGCCTGCCTCCTCGTACCAGAACAGCGGATAGTCCCGCAGCATCCTGGCATACGCGATGGCGGTCTCGAGATCGAAGCGGCCATTGGCGTCCACCGCGAGCCGGCCCCGCCCGTCGATCTCGGCGAGCACCGCCTCGATCCGGCGCCGATCCGCGTCGATCGGCGCGCCGCCGATCTTCATCTTCACGACCGTGTAGCCGCGGTCGAGATAGCCGCGCATCTCGGCCCGGAGGGCTGAGTCGTCCTTGCCCGGATAATAGTAGCCGCCCGCGGCGTAGACGAAGACCCGCGGGTCGGCCGTGCGGCCCTTCTGCTCCGCCAGCATCCGGAACAGCGGCTTCCCGGCGATCTTGGCCGCCGCATCCCAGACCGCCATGTCGAGGGTGCCGACCGCCACCGAGCGCTCGCCGTGTCCGCCCGGCTTCTCGTTGCGCATCATCGCCGTCCAGATCCGGTGCGGATCGAGATTGTCGCCGGCATCGGTCAGGAGGCTTGCCGGATCGACCTCCAGGATCCGGTCGCGAAACCGTTCGCGGATCAGGCCGCCCTGGCCGTAGCGGCCGTTGGAGTTGAAGCCGTAGCCGACGACCCGGCGCCCGTCCCGCACCACGTCGGTGACCACCGCGACGAGGCTCGTGGTCATCTTCGAGAAGTCGATATAGGCGTTGCGGATCGGCGAGGCGATCGGCTTGGTGACCTCGCGGACGTCGACGATGCGCATGGCGGAAGCTCCGGGGCTGGCTGATCCCGGCGCCGTAGCGCCGATCGGGGTCGATCGGCCAATGCCGTTTCCGGCCTGCGCGATGCGCGGGCGGCATCGGCCGCGCCGGCCGCGGAGCGCGCCATGGAACTCGACTGGCTGAAGGATTTCCTGGCGCTCGCCGAGCACAGGACCTTCTCGCGGGCGGCGGGGGCCCGCCACGTCACGCAGCCCGCCTTCAGCCGGCGGATCCGCGCCCTGGAGGACTGGATCGGCACGCCCCTGTTCCTGCGGAGCGCGCAGGGGACGACGCCGACCCGTGCGGGCGAGGGCTTCCGGCCGCAGGCGGAGGCGCTCGTCCGCGATCTGGAGCGCGCCCGCCGGGATGCCCGGGCGGCCGGTGAGCGGGCGGCGGCGAGCCTCGCGATCGCGGCGACCCACGCCCTGTCGTTCACCTTCTTCCCCGGCTGGATCCGGCAGCATGTGCAGTTCGAGGCCCTGGGCGCGCTCAACCTCATCTCGGACAGCATGGAGGCCTGCGAGGCGATCATGCTCGCCGGAGAGGTGCAGTTCCTGCTGTGCCACCACCGGGCCGACGCAAGGCCGCGCCTCGATGAGCGGTTCGAATCCGTCCGCGTCGGCCGGGACAGCCTCGTCCCGCTCTGCGCGCCCGCGGCCTCCGGCGGGCCGCTCTGGCCCCTCGCGGAGCAGGGGCGGCCCGCCCGCTATCTCGCCTATGGCAGCGCCTCGGGCCTCGGCCGGATCCTGGCGGCGAGCGGCGTCGGCGGGACGTGCGAACCCGTCTTCACATCGCATCTCGCGGCCACGCTCTTGACCATGGCCCGGGAAGGCGACGGCGTGGCATGGCTGCCGGCGACGCTCGCCGAGGAGGCTTTGGCCCGCGGCCAGCTCGTCCGGGCGGGGCCTGAGACCCTGGATGTCCCGGTGGAGATCAGGCTGTTCCGCTCGCTGACGAACCGAACCGGCGCGGCCGACGCGCTCTGGCGGGGGCTCGGCGAAGCCGATCCGGCGGAACCGCCTCAGCCGTTCGAGGGCCGGGCGTAGCGTCCGTCGTAGCGGCCGGACCGGATCAGCGCGAGGACCTCCGCCTCCCGGGCGGCTTGCGCGCGCACCGCCTCGCGCAGGTGCGGCACGATCCCGGGCGGAAAGGTGACGACCCCGTCCGCGTCGCCCACCACCACGTCCCCCGGATTGACCGTCCAGCCGCCGATGCTGACCGGCAGGTTGGTCGCGCCGGGCCCCGTCTTGAACGGGCCGCGCGGCGTCGCGGCACGGGCGTAGCAGGGGAAGTCGGAATTGGCGAAGGCCTCGGTGTCCCGCACCGCCCCGTCGATCACGAAGCCCGCGACGCCGCGGCTCTCGGCGATGGCCTTCATGATGTCGCCCACCAGCGCCCGGCTCGTATCTCCGCCGCCATCGACCACGATCACGTCCCCGCGACGGGCCGCCTCCAGCGCCTGATGGATGGCGAGGTTGTCGCCCGCCCGGACCTGGACCGTGAAGGCCGTGCCGAGCAGCTGGCCGCCCCGGTGGAACGGGCGCAGACCCGACAGGACCGGCATGCGGTCGAGGCAATCGCTGATCGTCGCCGTGGCGACGCCGCGGAAGGCGGTGAGCAGGCCGGGATCCACGGGATGCGGCAGCGGGTGGTGCGTCACGTCGGTCATCGGCCCGGATCTCTTCCCATCTTCCGGCCGCCGGAGCCCTGCGGGATCGGCGACTCGGTGGAAGATCCTGCCTCAAGCGGGCCGCAGTGTCGCCAGCCGTCAGCGATCGCCGCCCGGTGCCGCGCCACTGGTGGCGAGCCTGCGGCGGGCATCCGCCTGGCTGCTGGTCGCCCCGAAATAATTCGCCGAGTCGCCGAGCTGGACCGCGGGCTGGCAGTTCGGCGTGCAGGACAGCGATTCCCGGTCGAGCCCGCGCTGGACCGTGATGGTCGAGTCCCGCGACGCCTCCACGCGGATCATCGTCTCGGCGACCATCGAGCCGGCATTGTCCAGGGCGATCAGGTTGGTCGAACCGAAGCTCTTGCCCGTGAGCACGAGCACGCCGTTCTTCTGCGGCGTGACCTCCGCGATGATCGGGTTCCCGACGATGACGGTCGAGGTCTTCTCCGGCAGCCGGATCACCTTGGCGTTGTCCACCAGCACGGTCACAACCGGCAACGGCTCGGGCTGGCCGGCCAGCGCCGCGGAGCCCATCAGCAGGAGAAGGAGGCCGGCTCGGCCCGCATGCGGCACGGTGCGGTGCATCGAAATGGCTCCCGTGGAAGCGGTCGGGGGACGGGACCAAGCCCGCACCCGTGAATACGCCGGACGGGTGAAGGAAGCGCTAAGCAAACCCGAGTGCTCGGCTCTACACGCCATGCCGGGATCGGCGACCGACCGTCGAAACGGAACCTTCACCACGCTGGCGGCTGTACGGGGTCTCTGTGCGACCAAAATCCGGCTTAACCGATTTTCAAGGCGAAATCGGCAGTTTGTGCGAGCCGCCGATCGAGACCTGAAAATTCTTCGTCGGTCATCGTGTAAGTTTTGGTCGCACAGAATTGATCGAAGGATCGTTCCCCATGAAGAGCCTGTTCGCGCGTTTCGCCTCTGACGAGTCCGGCGCCACCGCCATCGAGTACGGCATGATCGCGGCGCTGATCGCGGTCGCCATCATCGCCGCCCTCAAGACCGTCGGCACCAACCTCACCAACAAGTTCACCCAGATCTCCGGCAACCTGAACTGATCGGCCCTCGACGGCTACGATCTGCGGCAGGTCGGAGACGCCCCCATCGTGCTTGAGCCGGCGGGGGCGTTCTCGACCGGCCGCCGCGCTCGTGGCGGGCGCGTCAACGCCTCCGAGGGTCGGGCGGTCCCGGCCCCGTACCAATTCCGGCAACAGGCATCGCAGGTTGGCTCCGAGATGATCGGTGCGGGCATCGCAAGCTCTCAGATGGCGAGTCTGGGTCCGGCCGGCTTCGGCCTGCTCGTGCTGTTCCCGTTCCTGATGGCCTATGCCGCGGCGAGCGACCTGCTCACCATGCTGATCCCCAACAGGATCTCGCTGGCCCTGGTCCTGGGCTTCGTGGTGCTCGCGGTGACGGGCCCGATGAGCTGGACCGAGATCGGTTTTCACCTCGGTGCGGGGGCTGCGATCTTCGTGGCGACCTTCACGCTGTTCGCCTTCGGGGTGATCGGCGGCGGCGATGCCAAGCTGGCGGCCGCGACGGCCCTGTGGCTCGGCTTCGACGGCCTGGGCGATTATCTCCTCGTGGCCTCCCTGCTGGGCGGCGCCCTGACCCTGGCTATCCTCTTCGCGCGCGCGCATCCGCTGCCGGGGCGCATCGCGCGCATGCCCTTCGCGCTGCATCTGCACGATGCGAAGACCGGCATCCCCTACGGCATCGCGCTTGCCGCCGCCGCGCTGCTGGTCCTCCCCGAAACGGAAGTCTGGAGCCGGGCGCTCGCCGGCTGACTCTTTTAGGCTGATGCCGCGGTCCTGACGGACATCGCCGGCCTGCATCGATTCCGGGATCCGGGATCTGGAGCCTCGCGTCCGGCCCCGCTAGAAGTTGGGCATGCCCCTCGCGCTGCTGCGTCGTCCCGATCCGGATCACCTCGAGGTTCAGCACGAGGACGCGCGCTTCCGCATCGCGCTCCGGAGGCGCCCGACTGCGCGCCGCATCACCCTCCGGGTTTCGGCCGCCACCGGCGAGGTGGTGATCACGCTGCCGAGCCGGACGGCCGTGAACACGGCACAGCGTTTCGCCGCGAGCCATGCGGGCTGGATCGCCGCGCGGCTCGCCCGCCTGCCCGAACGCGTGCTCTTCGCGCCGGGCGCGAGCCTGCCGCTGCGGGGCGAGCCGCACTGCGTGCGCCTGCAGGGGGCCCGGGGCGGCGTGCGCATCGAGCGCGAGGCCGGCGAGCCGGTGATCGCGGTCGCCTGCGACCCGGCCCATGTAGCCCGTCGGATCCGGGATTTCCTGACCCGGGAGGCCCGGCGCGACCTGACGGAGGCGGTCGAGCGCTACGCGCCGCGCCTCGGACAGCGGCCGGTCCGCATGACCCTGCGCGACACCCGCAGCCGCTGGGGATCCTGTACGGCGCGGGGCGAGCTGAACTTCTCCTGGCGCCTGATCCTGGCTCCGCCGATGGTGCTCGACTATCTCGTCGCCCACGAGATGGCGCACCTGCGCGAGATGAACCACTCGCCCCGGTTCTGGACGCTCCTGCGCGACCTCTGCCCGCACGTCGACGCCGCGGAGGCGTGGCTCAAGCGCAACGGCACCAGCCTGCACCGCTACGGCTGAGCGCGAGGGCGCCGCTTCACAGGCCAATCGGCCTTGGCGTCACCCTTTGGAGTGCAGCACGCGCTCGCGGGCAACGGCGTCGGCCGGCCAGCTCGGCCGCGGATCGACTTCGCCGGGATTGAGGGTGCGCGGGGCGACGCTGTCGCAGATCTCGCGCTGGCGGATGATCACCGGGTTGCCGAAGGCGTCGCGCCGGCGGACCAGGCCGCCATCCCGGCAGTAGCCGGCAATCGCCGCCTGCCCCGTGCGGCGGCCGTAGGGATTCACCGCCACGGGCGGATGCTCGATCACCAGCGTGTCGGTGTGGTTGAGCGAGCGCTCGACATAGGTGGTCTCGCCGACCGGCAGGCTCTGGGCCCCGGCCTGCGTGAGGGCGGCCATCAGGCAGGCGGCCGAAAGGGCGAGCGTACGCATCACGGCGACAGAATCCGGCGCTTGAGGACTGACCGAGACTTATCTAGGTCGCGTTGACCCCCTCGGATAGCGCCGCCGCGCAACACAGAGCCCGGATCGCTTGACAGCGCGGGGCCGGCCATGGTCCCAACACGCCCGATTTTACGGCTCCCGCCCCCCGCGGCCGGAGCGTTCCGAAGGGATCGGTGGTGCCGCTTCACGCGAGGCTCGTTCGATTTCGGCGCGCAGTCCGGCGCGTCGCGCTGCCGGTCTTCCTCGCCCTCGTCGCGGCGGCGCTCGCCCCCGCAGGGCCCGCCATGGCCCAGGGCATGGTGCGCAAGACCTTTGATGATTGGCAATTGCGCTGCGAGACGCCGGCCGGCGCGAAGGCCGAGCAATGCGCGCTGGTCCAGTATCTCGCCGCCGAGGACCGGCCGAACCTGACCCTCGTGGTCATCGTCCTGAAGACCGCGGACAACCGCGGCTACCTGCTGCGGGTGGTGGCGCCCTTGGGCGTGCTGCTGCCCTCGGGCCTCGGTCTGAAGATCGACCAGACCGATATCGGCCGGGCCGGATTCGTCCGCTGCCTCACCACGGGTTGCGTGGCCGAGGTGGTGATGGATGACGGCCTGATCCGCCAGTTCAAGAACGGGACGCAGGCGACCTTCATCGTGTTCCAGACGCCCGAGGAAGGCGTGGGCATCCCGCTCTCGATGAAGGGCTTTGCGGCCGGGTTCGACAGCCTGAAATGACGGGGCCGCTCGGGAGCCGTGCGATGATCGGAGGTCGGGACATGTCCGAAGTCGGCTGCCGGCGCGCGGCGGCGTTTCTGGTCCTCGCCGCCGCACTCGCCGCGACGCCGGCCCGGGCCGAGGAGGGCAACGTCCTCTCCAACCTGTTCAAGTTCGGCGGCACGACGGTTCCGCCGTCGCAGCCCGAGAGCCTCGATCCGCCCTATTGCCCGCCCGTGGAGGTCGCAGACGGCGCCGCCGCCTCGCGCACCATGGCGGGCGCGAATGTGCGGACGCAATTCTCCCTCGGCCGCCTCGCCCGCGAATGCACGCGCCTCCCGGACGGCTCGATCACCGTCAAGGTCGGGGTCGAGGTGAATGTCCTGCTCGGGCCGGCCGGCGCGCCGGGCCGGTTCGACGTGCCGGTCACGTTCCAGATCCGCCACGACGGCAAGGTGATCGCGAGCCGCGTCGAGCGCGCTGGCGTGGTCGTCGGATCCGGCGAGGCGCAGGGCTTCGCCACCATCGTGGCCGACGCGCTGACGGTCCCCCCCGCGCTGACGGCGGATTACGATATCGCGGTCGGCGTCGGCGCGGTGGGCAAGGGTGCGGCTGGCAAGGGTGCGGCTGGCAAGAGTGCGGCTGGCAAGAGTGCCGCGAAGCCGCGCCGCCGGAAGCCGGCGGTCGCCGAGGCGCCCCCGGGCGGAGGCGACGACGCTGCCCAGTGACGCAGCGGCGCGCCGCGTCGATCCGGGTCCAGCGTCCGCCCGTCGCGACCGCCCCTGGTTCGGTCGCGCGACCCGCTTCCGCCTGGAAGAGACGGACGATCCCGTCTTCGATCGCCGTCTCGTCCTGCCGGATCATCCGACCGGCTGGATCGTGCTGAGCTACCGGGACGGCGCGGTGGTGGCGCCGCGCCGCCCGATCCTGCGCGTCCTGCGCGGTTCCGGCGAGGCGCCCCAGGATTTCGTGCTGCCCGGCGCGTCCCTGGGTGTCGCGCACTGGCTCGGGCTGATCCCGCCGGATGCGCGGGAGATCCGCCTCTGCGCCGGACCCGGTTTCACCCTGGAGCGGGTCGGCGCCCGGCGCGAGATCGAGGTCCTGGCGCAATGCCTCCTGCGGCGCCCCTGGCGCTTCGTGGGGGCGCTCTACGAGCGGGTCCGAGGCTCGGAGCGCCGCTACCGCGACACGCTGCGGGGCACCTGCGCGGTGACGCCGCTCGCAAGGTTCGACGCCTGGGCCGCCGCCCGGACGGGGCCGAATTCCATTCCGCCCGGGGACCTGCGGATCCGCTGCCTCATCCTCGCGCGTCCTGGCGAGACGGCGCCCCTGGCCGCGACGCTGGAGGCCCTGGAGGCGCAGACGCAGCGCCCCGAAGCCATCTGCGTGGCCTGGGAGGGCGCGCCGCCCGCCGCGCCGGATGCGCGCGCTCTTCATCGAAGCTGGGACGAGCGCGCCGACACGAAGGATCTCGTCGCCGGCTCCCAGGCTCTGTGCCTGCTGCGGCCCGGCGACATCCCGGAGCCCGATGCCCTGGCGCTCCTGGCGCAGGCGCTTGAGGGCGGGGATCTCGCCTACGGCGACGCCATCGGGTCGGACGGCCGGCCGCGCCTGAAGCCGGATTGGAGCCCTGACCTCGCCCTGGCGACGGGTTATCCGGGCCGTCCGCTCCTCGCGTCGAAACCGTTCCTCGCGGCGTCCCTGCCGGCGCCCCTGGGTCCGATGGCGCAGATGGAACTGGCGCTGGAGATGGCCGCCGTCTCCGCGCGGGTTGCCCACGTTGCGCGTCCCCTCGCGCGTACCGCGGCCGATCCCCTCGACGCGCCCGCTCGGGGGCAGGCACTCAACAGCCGCCTGAAGGCCCCGGATGCCGCGGCCGCCGCGCTCCGGGACGGCGCCGTCCAGCTTCTCTGGCCGCTGCCGGACCCCGCACCGACGGTCAGCATCGTGATCCCCTCGCGCGACCGGCTCGACCTGATCACCCGCGTCTGCCGCGGCGTCCTTCAGGAGACGGCCTACGCGCCGATCGAGCTGATCATCGTCGATAACGGCTCCACCGACCCCGCGGTGCTGGCCCATTACGAGACCCTGCGCCGGGATCCGCGTGTGCGCATCCGGATCGACCCGCAGCCCTTCAACTTCGCCGCCATGGTCAATGACGGCGTCGCCCTGGCGTCGGGTGCCGTGATCGTCCTCCTCAACAACGACGTGGCGGTTTTGGAGCCCGGCTGGCTGGACGCGATGGTCCGGCAGGCCTGCCGGCCCGAGGTCGGTGCCGTGGGCGCCAAGCTCCTCTACGGCGACGGCACCCTGCAGCATGCCGGCGTCGTGGTCGGGCTTGGCGGACGGGCGGGCCACATCCTGCGCCGCCGCCCCGGCGACACGCCGGGCCATCTCGGGCGGCTTCAGGTCGCCCACGAGGTTTCCGCCGTGACGGCCGCCTGCCTCGCGGTGTCGCGCGCGAAATACCAAGCGGTGGGCGGCTTCGACGCCGAATCCTTCCCGGTCGATTTCAACGATGTCGATTTCTGCCTGCGGCTGGGCGCGGCCGGCTGGAAGAGCGTCTGGACCCCGGACGCGACCCTCGCCCACCTCGAATCCGTGAGCCGCGGCCCCTCGATCGGCGCCGAGCGCGCCCGGTTCGAGCGGGAGGCCGCGCGGTTCTCCGAGCGCTGGCGCGACGTGATCCGGCACGATCCGTTCTACCATCCCGCCCTGTCGCTCACGACCTTCGGCGAGGATCTGGAATGACGCCCCGCCGCTCCGGGCGCAGGCTCGCCGACGCGGCGCGCCGGATCCTGGGCCATCCCCGCGAGGCCGGTGCAATCCTCTGGGCGCGGCTGACCGGCAAGCGCCTCCGCGCCCGACAGAGGCTCGCGGCGCTGATCGGCATCGACCACCGCCTCGCCCTGCCGGCACGGATCCTCGGCCGCTTCCCGTTGGCTTCGGAGGCGCCGGGCGATGACATCCGCCTGATCGGCGACGGCACCCTCGTGGCCGGCGCCCCGGCGCGGATCGCCGGGGCCTTCGCGGCCGATCCCGGCCTCCAGGCCCTCTACGGTGACGCCCTCGTGCAGGAGCGGCCGGGCGGTCCGGTGCTGCCGCTCCTGCCGCCGGTCTTCGATGCCGACCGGCTCGCGGCCTTCGATGACCTCGGCCCCGTCCTGGCCTATCGGCGCACCGCCCTCGATTCGGATCTCGACCCGGTCAGCCCGGCCGATGCCGCATTCCGCATCGCCGAGCGGCACGGTGCGCGGGCCATCGGCCACCTACCGGAGATCCTGTCGATTCGGCGTGAGGACGGCGATCCCCTCGCCCCGCTTGTGGGGGGAGGGGCACCCAAGCTTCAGCCTGAAAGGGGCGAACATCCTGGGGCAGGGGAGGGGGGGCAGATCCACCACCGGGTGGTCGCGTCCCATCTCGATCGGACCGGCCGCAGCGGCGCCCGCATCGCCGCCGCGCCGGACGGCCTCCTGCGCGTGGAGGATCCGCTCCCGGATCCGCCGCCGCTCGCCAGCCTGATCGTGCCGACCCGCGACCGCCTTGACCTGCTCCGCCCCTGCCTCGAAAGCCTGCGGCGCTGCACCGACTGGCCGTCCATCGAGATCCTGGTCTGCGACAACGACAGCCGCGAGCCGGAGACCCTGGCCTACCTGATCGACCTCGAGCGAGAGGGGAGGGGGCATGTCGTGCCCTGTCCCGGGCCGTTCAATTTTGCGGCGATGAACAACGCGGCCGCGGCCCGCGCCCGGGGTCGGCTGCTGGTCTTCGTCAACAACGACGTCGAGGCGTTCCGACCCGACTGGCTGACGCTCATGGCCCGGCAGGCCCTGCGGCCGGATGTCGGCGCCGTCGGCGCCAAGCTCCTCGACGGCGCGGGCCGGATCCAGCACGGCGGCATCGTGCTCGGCACCGGCGGTCTGGTGACCCACGGGCACCGCCATTTCCCGGGCGACGCGCCGGGCTACCGCGCGGCCCTGCGGGTGACGCACGCGGTCTCGGCCGTGACGGCCGCCTGTCTGGTCGTCGAGGCGGAGAAGTTCCGGGCGGTGGGCGGCTTCGACGATGCGGCCTTCGCGGTCGATTTCAACGACGTCGATCTCTGCCTGCGCCTCAACGCGGCCGGCTACCGGACGCTGCTGGTCCCCGAGGCGGTGCTCTATCACCGCGAGGCGGCCAGCCGCCGCTGGACCCCGGAGGCGCGCGCCCGGCATGCGCGCGAGATCGCCGCCCTCAAAACGCGATGGGGGCCGCTGCTGGCACAGGACCCCCATTATCACCCGGGCTTCGACCCGGACCTCTCGACCCATGCGCGCCTGCGCAGCGGTTTCCCGGCAGCGGGCACGGCCACTATCCGCCGCCCGCCCGCCTGAGGGCGCTTACTGGACGAGCCGCGGCCCGCCGCCCTGGACCTTCTCGTTCTCCGACATGATGCCGAGCCGCTTGGCGACTTCGGTATAGGCCTCGATCAGCCCGCCGAGATCCTTGCGGAACCGGTCCTTGTCGAGCTTGTCGGACGACTTGATGTCCCAGAGCCGGCACGAATCCGGGGAGATCTCGTCGGCCACGACGATGCGCATCATGTCGCCTTCCCAGAGCCGACCGGTCTCCATCTTGAAATCCACGAGCCGGATGCCGACGCCGAGGAAGAGGCCCGACAGGAAGTCGTTGACGCGGATCGCCAGCGCCATGATGTCGTCGATCTCCTGGGGCGTCGCCCAGCCGAAGGCCGTGATGTGCTCCTCGGAGACCATCGGGTCGTTCAGCGCGTCGTTCTTGTAGTAGAACTCGATGATCGAGCGCGGCAGCTGGGTGCCTTCCTCCAGGCCCAGCCGCGTGGCGAGCGAGCCGGCCGCCACGTTGCGCACCACCACCTCGAGCGGGATGATCTCGACCTCGCGGATCAGCTGCTCGCGCATGTTGAGCCGGCGGATGAAGTGCGTCGGCACGCCGATGTCGTTGAGGTGCTGGAAGACGAATTCGGAGATCCGGTTGTTCAGCACGCCCTTGCCGTCGATGACCTCGTGCTTCTTCGCGTTGAAGGCCGTCGCGTCATCCTTGAAGTGCTGGATGAGCGTGCCGGGCTCGGGCCCCTCGTAGAGGACCTTCGCCTTGCCCTCGTAGATGCGACGGCGGCGGTTCATAGGCGTGTACCGTGGTTTGAGGAAGTCCATGGGCCGAGGCTCCTGATGCGCGACGATGGGGAGGATCCGCGGCGCGGCGACCGGACGCGAGGTCGGGTAGCCGGACGGCCTCTGCCCGACGGCCCCGGCGACCGGCCGCCAAACTAGCCGAACCGGGCTGCCAGCACAACGCGTTAGCCCGCCGGGCGGGATTGCGGAGGGCGCCCCGCACGTGCCCCGGGCGCCATCACGCCGTCGTCTTGGACGGGTATCGGCAGAGATCCGCGATGCGGCAGCGCGGACATTCCGGCTTACGCGCCTTGCAGGTGTAGCGGCCGTGCAGGATCAGCCAGTGATGGGCGTGCAGGCGGTAGGGTTCCGGCACGATCGCCTCCAGCCCGGCCTGGACTTTGTCGGTGGTGGTGCCGACGAAGAGCGGGATCCGGTTCGAGACCCGGAAGATATGGGTGTCGACCGCGATCCGCGGCACCCCGAAGGCGATGTTCAGCACGACGCTGGCGGTCTTGGCGCCGACGCCGGGCAGCACCTGGAGCGCCTCCAGGCTCGCCGGCACGGCGCCGCCATGCTGCTCGACCAGGATGCGCGAGAGCGCCACCACGTTCTTGGCCTTGGTGTTGAACAGGCCGATCGTCCGCACGAAGTCGCGGACCCGCTCCTCGCCGAGCGCCAGCATCTTCTCCGGCGTGTCGGCGGCCGCGAAGAGCGGGCCGGTGGCGAGGTTGACGCCCCGGTCGGTCGCCTGGGCCGAAAGCACCACCGCGACGAGCAGGGTGAACGGGTTGACGTAGTGGAGTTCGCCCTTCGGCTCGGGCTCGGCCGCCTGGAAGCGGCGGAAGATCTCGACGAGGGTTGCCGAATCGACGGCTTCCGGGGCCGCATCCGCATGGGCGGTCAGGGCAGGCCGGATCGAACCTCCGAGCCGACCGGTGGCAGCGCTCTTGCCCCGCTTCGCGGTCCCGCGCGCGGCGCGATCCGTCACGGGACTCGGTGTCTTTCTGGCGGGCATGGGCGCGTTATATGGATCGCATGGCGAGCGGCAATCCTTCCGTCCATCCCGACGGTCTCGATCCCGATTCGATCGACCGGCCCGTCTTCGCGGCGACGATCCGGCCGCACCAATCCCTGAGCCGGCTCGGCTTCCGCGTGGTGATGACCGGCTGCTGCGCGGTCTCGCTCACGGTCTCCATCTGGGCGTGGCGCATGGGGTTCTGGCCGGTCGCCGGCTTCTTCGGCCTCGACATGCTGGCGATCTACGCGGCCTTGAAGGTGAGCGCCCGGCGCGGCCGCTCCTTCGAGGAGGTGATGATCTCGCAGATCGAGATCCTGCTCGCGCGGGTCAGCCACCGGGGGGAGCGGCGCGAGTGGCGGTTCAACCCGCTCTGGACCAAGCTCGAGACGGTGGAGGACGACGAGTACGGTCTGCAGCGGCTGACCCTGGTCTCCCGGCGGCAGCAGGCGCTCGTCGCGCGGGATGCCGGCCCCGACGAACGCGCGCGCGTGGCCCAGGGGCTGAGCGCGGCGCTGGCGCAGGTGAAGAAGGGCTACTGAACGCCATCGCAGCCGCCCGCCATCAAGGGCTTACGGAGGCCCGTCAGCGGCAGCCGACGGCGTGGCGGAAAAAATCGCCCGCCCCACGGAACAAAGCCGTTGACGGGCCGGATCGAGGGATCTATACCCCGGTTCATCGGCGCCGGCCGCGAGAGTGGACCGGGCGCTGAGGCATCTTCTGACAAGCAGCGGGATTGGCCGGCTGAGTAGCCGGGCGATCTTCTGTTTGTCTTTTGAGGCCGGCTCCGCGAACGGGTCGCTTCGGCGGTTCCGGGGCGGGGTTGACAGGGGGATCGGCGGGCTTTAGACGCCCTCCACCGCTGAGGCGGACCACCGAATGGTCGGTCCGGTATCACGGTTCCTCCAGTCGAGCAAGGGTCGGTTC
>NZ_VUOK01000037.1:7500-28713 GCF_009806555.1 Methylobacterium sp. 2A
GCGCCGCCCCTCGACGCCCGATGAGCTGCGCGCCGCCCTGGAAGCCGTGATCGAGGAGGGCGACGGGCTGATCCGGATCTTCAACGCGCTGCTGATGATCGCCCGGCTCGAAGCCGGGAGCGCCCGCGAGATCATGGCGCCCCTCGACCTCGGAGCCGCGGCCCAGGGCGTCGGCGAGCTCTACGAGGCGCTCGCCGAGGATCAGGGCTTCACCCTCGCTGTCGCCGCGCAGGACGGAGTCGTCGTGGAGGCCAACCGGGAGCTGATCGGGCAAGCGTTGGCGAATCTCGTCGATAACGCCCTGAAATACGGTGTGCCGTCGGGAGGCGGGCCGGGTCGGATCGTCGTCGCCGTCTGGCGCGAGGACGGATTTGCCCGCCTCGCCGTCTCCGACAGCGGACCTGGCATTCCCGAGGGCGAGCGCACGCATGTGCTCGCGCGCTTCGTCCGTCTGGAGCAATCCCGGTCGCGACCGGGGCTCGGGGTCGGCCTCAGCCTCGTCAACGCCGTCGTGCGGCTCCACCGGGGCACTCTGCATTTGCGCGACAACGAACCCGGCCTGCGCGTCGAAGTATCGCTGCCGCTGGCCCAAGGTGACGCAGTCGGCGCGGCCGATCTCGACAGGTTGGAGGCTCGATAGGGCAAAGCGCTGCACCGACCTCCCGGTGGACAACGGTCGCGTCCATCCGGGTCATGGCAGGATGTCACATTTCCAAGATCTGTATCTGCCACGAGCTCAAAGCTTGACGGCCCGATGATCGCACCCGAGGGGCTCTATCCGTCCGGCGAGGCGTCCGTCCTCGTCCATCACTTGCCGGGTCGCCGACCTGCCGGTGCGCCGGATCGTCGGGGCACGCCATATGGTCGTGGACTTCACCCTCCCGTACGGCAAAGTGCTGCACGACTATCTTCGCCTGATCGAAGGCCCGCACAGATCCGGAGGTTGCCATGACGCTCAAGACCAGGACCGCCCTCGTCACCGGCTCGACGAGCGGGATCGGGCTCGCCATCGCCCGGGCCTTCGCCGCCGAGGGGGCCAACATCGTGCTGAACGGCTTCGGCAAGCCGGAGGAGATCGAGCAGGCTCGCACCACCATCGAGACCGAGTTCGGGGTGCGCGCGCTCTACTCCGGGGCCGACATGTCCAAGTCCGACGAGATCGGCGCGATGGTCCGGGATGCGCAGGAGTGCTTCGGCTCCGTCGACGTGCTGGTCAACAATGCCGGCATCCAGTTCGTCTCGCCGATCGAGGAATTCCCGGCGGAGAAGTGGGAGCAGATCATCGCGATCAACCTGTCCTCGGCCTTCCACGCGATGCATGCCGCGATCCCCGGCATGAAGGCGCGGGGCTGGGGGCGGATCATCAACACCGCCTCGGCGCACTCGCTGGTGGCCTCCCCGTTCAAGTCGGCCTACGTCGCCGCCAAGCACGGCATCGCCGGTCTGACCAAGACGGCCGCGCTGGAACTCGCGCCCCATAAGGTCACGGTGAACTGCATCTCGCCGGGCTATGTCTGGACGCCCCTCGTGGAGGCGCAGATCCCCGACACCATGAAGGCCCGCGGCCTCACCAAGGAGCAGGTGATCGAGGAGGTGCTGCTCAAGGCGCAGCCTACCAAGGAATTCGTCACGGTCGATCAGGTCGCCGCGCTCGCGGTGTTCCTGTGCTCCGACGCGGCGAGCCAGATCACCGGCGCCAACATCTCGATGGATGGCGGCTGGACGGCGCAGTAACGCCGGATCCGGCCCCGCCCGCGCTATCGGGCGGGGCCGTCTTCGATCAGCGGCGGCCGTGAATCAGCAGGGCGAGGCCGTAGCCGACCGCGCCCGCGATGAGCAGCGCGACCAGCGGGTTCTCCTCCACCCGGGCGCCGACCGCGGCGCGGCCGTCGCGCAGATAGGAGCCGCCGCGCTCGTAGGCGTCGCTCGCATAGTCGCCGGCGCGGTCATACGCGTCGCTGGCGACGTCGCTGGCTTGGTCGGCCAGGTCGCGCGCCTTGTCCTTCACCTGCCCGTAGACGTTCTGCGCTTGGCCCTGCGCCTCGCGGAACCGCCCCTCGACCGAGTCCCGGTTCGAGCCGACGAAATCGCCGGCCGCGCCCTGAACCTTGCCGACGGCTTCCTTGGCGCCGCCGACGATCCGATCCGTATCCACCATGGCACTCTCCTGGACGTGCGCGGCGCCGAGACGGGGCGCCGCTCGATACGCCGTCGTCCACCGAACGCGCGAGATCGGGTTTGTGCCCCTCGCCTGCCGCGAAATTGTGCGCGCCGCCCAGGATTCCGGCGCCGAACCGGCCGTCTCAGAGCCCGATCAGCGCCGCGATGGCGGCAGCGCCCGCGGCCGGCGAGGTCTCGCCCCGGGCCACGGCCGCCTCCGCCTCGGCGGTGCGGCGGCGGACCTCCGGCGACCCGACGAGGCGCTGATGCAGGCGCTCGTCCACCAGCGCCCACATCCACTTCACGTCCTGGGTCCGGCGCTTCGCCCGGATCTCGCCGGTCGCGGTGAGCTTCTCCCGGTGATCGACGATCCTGGCCCACAGGGCATCCAGGCGCAGGTTGTGGAAACCCGAGATCGTCACCACCGGCGGCGTCCAGGTCGCGGAGGCCGGGGTGAGGATGTGCAGGGCCGCCCGGTACTCGGAGGCCGCCGCATTGGCCCGCTGCTCGGCCTCGCCGGCATCGGCCTTGTTGACCGCGATCATGTCGGCGAGTTCGAGGATGCCCTTCTTGATCCCCTGGAGCTCGTCGCCCGCCCCCGGCAGCATCAGCACGAGGAAGAAATCGGTCAGGTCGGCCACCGCGGTCTCCGACTGGCCGACGCCGACCGTCTCCACCAGGATCACGTCGAACCCGGCCGCCTCGCACAGCAGCATCGTCTCGCGGGTCTTGGCCGCGACCCCACCCAGCGTGCCCGAGGACGGGGAGGGGCGGATGAAGGCGTTCGGATCGTGGGAGAGCCGGGCCATCCGGGTCTTGTCGCCCAGGATCGAGCCGCCGGTGCGCGAGGAGGACGGATCGACCGCGAGCACCGCCACCCTGTGGCCGGCCGCGGTGAGGTTCGAGCCGAGGGCGTCGATGGTGGTCGATTTGCCCACCCCCGGCACGCCCGTGATCCCGACCCGGATCGCCTTGCCGGTCTGCGGGAGCACGGAATCGATCAGCGTGGCCGCCAGCGCCCGGTGATCGGCCCGCTTCGATTCGGCCAGGGTGATGGCCCGGGCCAGGGCGGCGCGGTCGCCGCGCAGCAGGCGTTCGCGCAGGCTGTCGATGTCGATGGACGGCGTCATAGGCTCTTCATGGCGGTGACGCGGGCCGCCGTCGAGGGCCATCGCGGCCTGTGTCCCGGGCACAACAAGCCGCACCGTGCCCGTACTCCACAGCGACCCGTGGGCGGCCTGCCCCGCCACGGCCAAGATCCTGCGCCACGGAAGCGGCCCCCGCCCGAGCGTACCCGGATCATGTCGAGCCAGACCGTTTCACGCCGCGTCCTCCTCCGGTTCGGTGCCCTCGCGGGCGCCGCTGGTCTCGCCCCGTCGCTCGGCGGTTGCGTCACCGACGACCTCGGGACCGGGGCGGCGCTGCCGGAGAAGCAATCGGCGCTCGACGTCATGCCGGTGCTGCTGGTCGCCACGACCCGCAAGCCCGTGGGCAACCCGCCGAAAGCGCCGTATTTCAGCAGCGAGCGCGGCCGGGGCCTGAGCTTCGCCGAGGTGCGCCTGTCGCCCCCGGACCGGTCGCTGCTCGGAAAAGTCTCGTCGGTCATCACCGGCGACTGGACGATCGGCGCCGTGCCCAAGACCGAGACCGGACCCGGCGCCGCGGAAGCCTTCGCGCAGGCGGCGCTCGGCCGCGACGTGCTGATCTACGTCCACGGCTACCGCGAATCGTTCGAATCGGCCGCCGTGAGCGCCGCGCGGCTCTCGGACGGGATCCGCTTCCGCGGCGTCTCGGGGCTGTTCACGTGGCCCTCCGCGGCCGCGACCCTCGACTACAATTACGACCGCGAGAGCGCCCTCTGGTCCCGGGACGCCTTCGAGGATCTGCTCAAGGCGCTCGCCGCCTCGCCGAGCGGCGGCCGCATCAACATCGTGGCGCACTCGATGGGCACGCTCCTGACGCTGGAGACCCTGCGCATGCTGCGCGCGGAGGCCGGCGAGGCGGCGATGTCGCGGATCGGCGCGGTGGTGCTGGCCGCCCCCGATATCGACTTCGACCTGTTCTCCAACGGCGTCGCCCGGCTCGGCCCCGACGTCTCGAAGATCACCGTGATCTCGGCGACCAACGACCGCGCGCTCGAACTGTCCGCGGCTTTGGCCGGCGGCGTCCGCGCGGGCGCGGCGGACCGCGCGAAGCTGGAGGCCCTCGGCGTGCGCGTCGCCGACGCCTCCGATTACGGCGGCGGCCTGATCAACCACGACCTGTTCCTGTCGAACTTGGAGGTCCAGGGCGTGGTCAAGCGCGCCATCGCCCGCGGCGCCGGGGTCTGAGGCCGGGCCCTCACACCGTCCGCGTCGCCATGCTCTGCGGCGGCAGGGGCTCCTCCGGCGGGATCGCCGCCTCCTCGGACCGGTCGAGATGGTCGATCCGGTCGGCCCAGACCCGGAAGCCCACCAGGGGATTGGGTCCGAAGGTGTGGGTCAGCGGCACGTCCGCGGCGTCGCGCCCGTAGGCCACCATCACCCGGCCGATCCGGGGCGTGTTGTTGCGCGGGTCGAACACGTGCCAGCGACCGCCGAGATAGACCTCCATCCAGGCCGCAAAGTCGCCGGCCGGGTGCGGCTCGGGCTCGCCGATGAAGCTGATGTAGCCGGTGCAGTAGCGCGTCGGCACGTTGAGGGCGCGGCAGAACGCCACCGCGAGATGGGTGAAGTCCCGGCAGACGCCGCGCCCGCCCGCATAGGCGTCCATGGCGGTGCGGTCCCGGTGGGCGAACTCGTAGCCGAACGCGATGTGGTCGTGCACGAAGTCGCAGACCGCCTGGACCCGGCCCCAGCCGGGGGCGATGTGCCCGAACAGCCGCCACGCCTCGTCGGCCAGCAGGTCCGATTCGCAGTAGCGGCTCGGCAGGAGGTACACGATCGTCTCCGCCGGAAGAGCTTCGATCGGGTGCTGCTCGGCGTCGGGGTGAGACGGATCACGGGCGCCGCCATCGCGGATCACCGCGTCGGTGCCGATGGTGAAGCTGCCGGCCGGGGCCGTCAGGCGCCCGCACAGGTTGCCGAACCCGTCGCGGTAGGTCTCCACCGGAACGGGCGGCTCGGTGCGCAACGTGTCGGGCGCTTCGAGGGCATCGGCCCGGCTGGGATGCACGTTGAGCATCACCACCATGGGAACCGGATAGGGGAAGGCGTAGCGCATCTCGCAGCCGAGCCTGATCCGCATGCGCGGTGATCCTTTTGTCCGCTGATGTCCCGGCCGCCCTGGCCGGGTGCGCCGCGCCAAATCGCGCCGCCCCCCGGCGACGGGCTTGGCGCCCGACCGCTTCACCCCTACAGCATCCCCCTGGCGGCGCTGATGACCGCCGGGCGAATCCCACCGGTTTTCGCCCGGGGCCCGGCGTCGCACCCGCGCGATCCCGCTGACCGGGCGCGCCTGAGGACGGTTACGAGAGGGATGCCGGCCATGTTCACGCTCGAGATCGACGGCACCGCCGTAGCGGTGATCAACAGCGACGAGGCGTCCGCCAAGGACCTCTTCACCTGTGCGGGCTTCAAGGAAGACATCCGGACCATGACGAGCGAGGGCAAGCCGCTCTGGAACGGCACCTCGGCGCTCAAGATCCGGCCCGCCACCGAGGACGAGATCGAGATCTTCGAGGACGCGCTCGCCGAGGATGACGGGGAGGGCGAATACGTCGACGACCCGCACCATTCCGATGCCGAATCGGACGATGCGGACGACGAGGACGAGGCCGACATCGTGTTCCTCGTGGACATCGACGAGGACGAGGATGAGGCCGACGCCTGAACGCGGCTGAACCGAAGCGCCTCCCGGCCGTTTCCGAACCGATTCGGGATCGTGACCGGGAGGATTGCATGGCCGACAGCAGGCGGATGGTCGACGCGCTGGTGCGCGCGCGGCGGGGCGGCCTCGCCGCGGGCGCGGCGCTCGGCGGGCTCGCGCTGATCGGCGGCCTCGCCTTCCGCGCCCTGCGCGGCACGGAGCCGCCCGCGCCGGCCAAGGGCGGGCCGGATTTCACCGCCGTCGCCGAGGATGAGGCGCGGCTGATGCTCCGGGCCATGGTGGCGGCCACCACGGCCGACGGGATGGTCGATGCCGCCGAGCGCAAGCGCCTCCAGGCGGCGGTGTCCGAGGCCGGGCTCGACGCGGATGGACGATCCTGGCTGGAGCGGGAACTCGAAAGTCCCGCCGATGTCGACGAGATCGCCGAGCGCGTTGCGGGACCCGACGCGGCAGCCCGGATCTACGCGGCGGCGCGCCTCGCCATCGATCCCGACACGTTGCAGGAGCGGCAGTTCCTGAAGATGCTGGCCGAGGCGCTGGACCTGCCGGCCGACGCCACGGACCGGATCGAGCGCGACATCGCCGCCTGATCGCCGCCCCGCATCACCGGGATCGCCATCCCGGTGCCGGACAGCGCGGCCGACGATCGGGCACCGCTTGAAACAGGTTTCGTAACGATCCTCCGCTGTTTTAGGATGAAAATTGATCGGCCATGAAAGATCTGCCCGGTTGAAGCGTTGGCTTGGTGGCGCAGGTCTGCTTAGAATCCTCGCCCGAGACGGGGCCGAACGGGCCCGATCAAGGGGGTTGGGACGCGTCATGGCAGGATTGTCGGTGCCCGGCCTCCGACGCGCATGGCCGGCCCTCCGCGCGGCAACCGTCCTGATGCTCCTCACCGGTGGCGCCCGCGCCGCCGATCCGTCCCCGGGACCCTTGACCATCGCCGAGCAGGGCAGCTTCTTCGTCGGCGGCCACGACATCCAGTCGGACACGCTCTCGACGCTGCCGGCCTATGCGCCCTCGGGCACGATCAGCGTCGACCAGATCTATGTCCATTATCAGCTCCCGGTCGCGCCGGTCCGGCCGCCGCTGGTGCTGATCCACGGCTGCTGCCTCACGGGAAAGACCTGGGAGACGACGCCGGACGGCCGCATGGGCTGGGACGAGTATTTCGTGCGCCGCGGCTTTCCGACCTACGTGATCGATCAGGCGTGGCGTGGCCGATCGGCGGCGAGTCCGGCCCAGATCGACGCGGTGAAGATGGGCCGGGCCGAGCCCAACACGCTGCCGGCCGTCTTCTCGGCCGGCCGGGAGCCGGCCTGGGCGATCTTCCGGTTCGGCCCGGAATACCCGAAGGTCTATCCGGGGATGCAGTTCCCCCTGGAGGCGCAAGGGGAGTTCTGGAAGCAGATGGTCCCGGACTGGTCGGCCGCCCTGCCGGTGCCGAACCCGACCGTGCCGGCCCTGTCGGACCTCGCGAAGCGGCTGAAAGGCGCGGTGCTGATCTCGCACTCGCAATCGGGGATCTACCCGTTCCAGACCGCCGCCCTCGACCGCACGGGGATCCGGGCGATCGTGGCGATCGAGCCGGCCGCCTGCCCGGATCCGGCCAAGGACGATCTCGCGCCCTTCAAGAACCTGCCGGTCCTGATCCTGTTCGGCGATTATGTCGACGCCTCGCCCCGCTGGGCGCCGCGGCTCAAGCAGTGCCGGGGATTCGCGGCGGCGGCCAACGCCGCGGGCGGGCGCGCCGAGCTGATCCTGCTGCCGGAAATCGGCATCCACGGCAATTCGCACATGTTGATGCAGGACAAGAACAGCCTCGACATCGCCGACTGGCTGGCGGGCTGGATCGAGAAGCGGGCCGCGGTGAAGTCGTGAGGCAGGACCGCGGTTCGATCCCGTCCATCCCCTCATCCTGAGGTGCCCGGCATCAGCGGGCCTCGAAGGCGGGCTCCAGGGATCGCGGTGCCGGCTGGAGGGCTCCTTCGCGGCCTCCGCTGCGCTCCGGCACCTCAGGATGAGCTGACGGTTGGGATGAGGCCGGGGGGATCAGCCCGGCTTGCGCTCGCTGAGGAACGTTCCCATCCGCTCCAGCGCCCGGCGGATGTTCTCCGCCGAATTGGCGTAGGACAGGCGGATATAGCCTTCGCCGTGGACACCGAAATCCGGGCCGCCGATCACCGCCACGCCCGCCTCTTCGAGCAGCGTCGAGGCCAGTGCCTTCGCCTTCCAGCCCGTCCGGGAAATGTTCGGGAAGGCGTAGAATGCACCCTTCGGGGCGATGCACGAGACGTCCGGTAGGGCGTTCAGCCCGTCGACCACGATCGACCGGCGACGGTCGAACTCGGCCACCATCTCGGCCACGCAATCCTGCGGGCCGTCGAGCGCCGCGATGCCGGCCCATTGGGTCGCCGCGTTGACGCAGGAATGCGCGTTCACCGCGAGCTTGCGCGCCGCCTCATAAAGAGGCTTCGGCCAGACCGACCAGCCGAGCCGCCACCCGGTCATCGCGTAGGTCTTCGAGGCGCCGTCGAGATAGACCAGTCGGTCGCGGATCTCTTCGTAGTTGAGCAGCGAGTGGTGGCGCTCGCCGTCGTAAGTCATCGTGCCGTAGATCTCGTCCGACAGCACCGCCACGTTGGGATGGTCGGCCAGCCCCTTCACCAGGGCGTCGATCTCGGCCTTCGGGGTCACGCCGCCGGTGGGATTGGCGGGCGAGTTCACGATCAGCAGGCGCGTCTTCGGGGTGATCAGCGCCAGGGTCTCGGCCGCCGAGAAGGCGAAACCGTTCTCCTCGCGGATCGGCACCGGCACCGGCGTCGCGCCCGTGAACTCGATCATCGAGCGATAGATCGGGAAGCCCGGATCCGGATACAGGATCTCGACGCCCGGTGCGCCGAACATCAGGATCGCCATGAACATGGTGACCTTGCCGCCCGGCACGATCATCACGGAATCCGGCGAGACCTCGACGCCGTGGCGCCGGTGGATGTCGCGGGCCACCGCTTCGCGGAGCGGCGGGATGCCCACCGCCGGCGTATAGCCGTGGTGTCCGTCGCGCAGGGCCTTGATGCCGGCCTCGACCACATGGGCGGGCGTCGGCATATCGGGCTGGCCGATGCCGAGATTGATCACGTCGCGGCCCTGGGATGCCAGGGCCTGGGCGCGGGCCAGCACCGCGAAGGCATTCTCTTCGCCGATGCGCGAGAAGGCCGGGACCACGTGCAGCATCGCGCCCTCCGTGGGCTGAATTGTCAGTGCTTGGTGCGCTCGCCGAGCTTCATCGCGGCGAAGGACATGCCCACCGCGATCACGCTCAGGATCACGAAGGTCTTCACCGAGGCGTAGAACAGGGCCGGCTCGATCCCCGTGTCGGTGTACAGCACGAGGCCGATCGCCGTGAGCGGCAGCAGGAGCAGGATGAAGAGGGGAACGAGCGGGTTCATGTTCGGTCACTCGGATCCGGCGCGCAGCGGCGTGCGCGCCCGTGGGACGCACCCCTGCATAGCACCCTGCCGCCACGGTTGGGACCCCGGAGGCTGCAGTTTTTCGCCGATCCGCCGATCCGCTCACGCTTGCTCAATCTTTCGGCCCGATATTGATCTTGGGAGATCGAATTCGCATGAGCCGATCGGCGTTCAAATGGACGGGCAACGGTGCGGGCGCTTCCGGCGCCGGCTCGTCTCCCGTCGATATGCTGGCGGCCCAGATCGGGAGGCTCCTGCGCCATCCGGCCTATCGGCGCGGCGCGATCGTCAGCCCCCTGCTGCTGCGCTACCTGCCGGCCGATGCCGGCTATGCCTGGAGCGGCGAGGCGGCCCTGCGCGCACGCCTGACGGCGGCCGGTCTCGACGCGGCGAGCCTCGATCACCTGATGCGGAACGTCCAGGACGAGTTCCTGCGCCTGCGCCGGCCCGCCGACGCCTGAACCGGCTCAGGCCGGAACCCGGACCGTGGCCCGCAGGCCGCCGAGCGGGCTGTCCTGCAGCGTTATGTCGCCGCCATGGGCGCGGGCGATATCCCGGGCGATGGCCAGTCCCAGCCCGGAGCCGCCGGCATCCTGGCGGGCGTCGTCGAGCCGCACGAACGGCTTGAACACCGCCTCGCGGCTGTCGGGAGGAATGCCCGGCCCGTCATCGTCGATCGAGACGAGGAAGGCGCGGGCCTCCAGCCGGCCGGAGATCGCCACCGTCTCACCGTAGCGGGCGGCGTTGGACGCGAGATTGAACAGGCAGCGCCGGAAGGCCCCCGGGCGCACGGTCACCTCCGGCGCGCCGGCGAGGTCCACCTCAGAGACGTGGGCGCCGAGCCGCTCCACGTCGGTGCGCAGATCCTCCAGCAGGGCGCGCATGTCGGTGGGCGCGGCGGGCTCGGCCGAATCGCCGCGGGCGAAGGCGAGGTAGCCTTCGAGCATCCGGCTCATCTCGTCGACGTCGCGGCTCAGATCCTCGATCTCGTCCGTCTGCTCGATCAACGCCAGGGAGAGGCGGAAGCGGGTCAGGATGGTGCGCAGGTCGTGGCTGACGCCGTTCAGCATCGTGGTGCGCTGCTCCATGGCCCGCTCGATGCGCCGCTTCATCTCGATGAAGGCGTGGCCGGCCTGCCGCACCTCCCGGGCGCCGCGCGGCCGGAACTCGATCTCGCGGCCCTTGCCGAACCCCTCCGCCACGGCGGCGAGCCGCAGGATCGGCTTGATCTGGTTGCGCAGGAACAGGATCGCGACGCCGAGCAGCACCAGCGAGGAGCCGATCATCCAGACCAGGAAGATGTGCGAGTTCGAGGCGTAGGCCTGGCTGCGCCGGGCGGTGATGCGCATCACCCCGTCGGGGATCGCCACCCGGATCTCGATCAGGTTCGAGCGGCCGACCGTGTCGATCCAGAAGGGCCGGCCGATCTGGCGCTTGATCTCGTCCGAGAGGGCCTCGTCCAGGATCGAGAAGAACGGCCGCGGCCCGGGCGGCGGCAGCTTGGCGCCCTTGAGGATGTCGAGATCGAGGTTCAGCCGCTCGCCGGCGATGCGCGAGAGCGTGTCGGCATCCTTGTCCTGCGGGTAGCTCTCGTAGATGTCGATCAGCGCGGCGACGTCGGCGGTGACGGCTGCCGAGAGGCGCTTGGTCACGAGCTGCCAATGCCGCTCCATGAAGGTGTAGGCGATCACCGACTGGAGCAGCACCACGGGCGCGATGATGATGATCAGCGAGCGGGCGTAGAGCCCCTTCGGCAGGACATCGCCGATCGCCCGGCTGACGCGCTTCCACAGCCGGCGCGGCGCCGAGCGCGGGGGATCCTGGCGCAGGGCGCGCGCGAGGGCGGGATCGGGGGCGTTCATGGGGATGGGCGCCGGTGGCGTGGCGGCGGGGCTACGATGCGGAGGGGGCGTTGATCAAGTTGAAGCGATGGAATCCGCGCGTCTCCCTCCCCGATGTGCGGGGGAGGGTGGCCCCCGAAGGGGGTCGGGTCGGGACGAAGTCGCGCAAGGGGAGAACCCGGCTTCCGACAGAGGCGCGCGCCTTCATGACGGCCGAGCCCGTGCCTGCACCGTCGCTCCCCTCTCCCGACCCCTGCTGACGCAGGGGCCACCCTCCCCCGCAAAGGGGGGAGGGGGATCTGGCGGCCTTCGGCACCGCTCGTCTTGCGGTGGCGCGCGGGCTGTGGGTGCGCCCTGCCGAAGCCGTGCGCCTCCGTCCCGATCCGCGGGGTTGGGTTCGACAGGCCGGGCATGGCTCGGGACGCCGTCTCCGCTCCAGGGTTGCGGCGACAGAGTAGGGAAGCCGGCTGCCGCCCGCCATCCTTTCGTGTTCTGACGGCCCGGAGCATGCGCCTTGCACCGCGCCGCCCGGGCCATAACTGTAAGCGGCGGGGGGCACCCGCCGGCCGAAGGCGTTTCGAGGCCATGCTCAGCACCGACACAGACATCCTCTCCGCCGCCGAGTCCTGGCGGCGCGACGGCCGCGCCGTGGCGCTCGCCACCGTGATCGAGACCTGGGGCTCCGCCCCGCGCCCGGTGGGCAGCCACCTCGTCATCGACGACGCCGGCAATTTTTTGGGCTCCGTCTCGGGCGGATGTGTGGAGGGCGCGGTGATCACCGAGGCGATCGAGGTCATCGAGTCCGGCGCGCCCCGCGTCCTCGAATTCGGCGTCGCCGACGAGACGGCGTGGCGGGCCGGCCTGTCCTGCGGCGGGCGGATCCGGGTCTTCGTCGAGCGGGTCGACTGATGCGGGCCGACCTGCTGTCCGAACTCAACGCCGAGCGGGCCGCCCGCCGGGCCGCCATCCTGGTCACCGACATCGCCGACGGCGCGCAGCGCCTCGTGCGGGAAGCCGAGATCGCCGCCGACCCGCTCGGCCCGGTGTTGGCCAAGCATCTCGCCTCGGCCAGGAGCGGCCTCGTGGAGGCGGACGGGCGTACGCTGTTCCTCACCGTCCACGTGCCGCCGGTGCGGCTCGTGGTGATCGGCGCCGTCCACATCTCGCAGGCCATGGCGCCGATGGCGGCGGGGCTCGACCTCGCGCTCACGGTGATCGACCCGCGGACCGCCTTCGCCACGCCCGAGCGCTTCCCCGGCGTCGACCTCGTGGCCGAGTGGCCGGATGCCGTGCTGGGCTCCCGCGTGCCGGCCCTCGACCGCTACTGCGCGCTCGCCGCCCTGACGCACGATCCGAAGATCGACGACCCGGCGCTGAAGGCGGCGCTCGCCGCGGACTGCTTCTACGTGGGCGCCCTCGGCTCCCGGAAGACGCATGCGGCCCGCGTCGCCCGGCTCACCGAGGCCGGGTTCACGCCCGAACAGATCGAACGGATCCGCGCCCCGATCGGGTTGCCCATCGGGGCCGTGAGTCCCGCCGAGATCGCGCTCGCCGTGCTCGGCGAGGTCGTGGCCGCCCTGCGCCGCGTGCCCCGCCCGGAGGCCGCGTGAGGTTCGGTCCCGTCCCGGTCGCCGAGGCAGCCGGGCTGATCAGCGCCCATACCGTGCGGCGCGAGGGGCTGATTCTGCGCAAGGGCGCTGTGATCCCGCAGGATCTCGCCGCGGATCTGGCCCGGTCCGGCCTGTCGGAGATCGTGGCGGCCGCCCTCGAACCGGGCGACGTCGGCGAGGATGCCGCCGCCGCGCGCCTCGCGGCCCACCTGGCCGGCCCGAACCTGCTTGTGGAGGCGCCCTTCACCGGCCGCAGCAACCTCTTCGCCGAGACCGCCGGGGTGCTGACCCTGGACCCCGCCCGGATCGACGCCGCGAACGCGGTCGAGGAATCGGTCACGGTGGCCACGCTCCCCCGGTTCAAGCCAGTGGTGCCGGGCGAGATGGTGGCGACCGTCAAGATCATCCCCTACGCGGTGCCGGGAACGGTGCTGGATCGCGCCTGCGTGGCAGCCGGGGGCGGCGCGCTCGCGGTGGCGCCCTATCGCCGCCGCCGGGTGGGCGTGGTCTCGACCCGGCTGCCGAGCCTCAAGGAGGCGACGATCGACAAGACCCTCCGGGTGCTGGCCGAACGCCTCGCTCCGACCGGCTCCGCCATCGTGGCCGAGACCCGGGTGCCGCACGCCGCCGATTCCGTTGCCGATGCCCTCGCGAGGGCGATCGACGGCGCCGGGGCCGATCTCGTGGTTGTGTTCGGCGCCTCGGCCATCGCGGACCGGCGCGACGTCATCCCGGCCGGGATCGAGGCCGCCGGGGGCTGCGTCGCCCATCTCGGGATGCCGGTCGATCCCGGCAACCTGCTGCTCGTCGGCAGCCGGGGCGATGTCCCGGTGATCGGTGCGCCGGGCTGCGCGCGCTCGCCGAAGGAGAACGGCTTCGACTGGATCCTGCACCGCCTGCTGGCCGATCTGACCGTGACCCGGGCCGACATCGTGGCGCTCGGCGTCGGCGGCCTGCTCATGGAGATCGTCTCCCGGCCGCAGCCGCGCGCCGGGGGCGAGAGGGTCGGTGAGGCCGATGCCTGAGATCGGCACGATCCTGCTCGCCGCGGGCCGCGGCACCCGGTTCGGACCGGAGCCGAAGCTGCTCGCGCCGCTCGACGGGAAGCCCCTGGTCCGCCACGCCGCGGAGGCCGCGCTGGGCGCCGGGCCGCGCCCGGTCATCGCCGTGCTGGGCGCGCATGCGGATGCGGTCCGGGCGGCGCTCGACGGCCTCGACCTGATCCGCGTGGACAATCCCGATTATGCCGCCGGCCTCGCCACTTCGCTGCGGGCGGGGCTCGGGGCGCTGCCGGATTCCTGCGTGGCCGCCGTGGTGGTGCTCGGCGACATGCCGCGGGTGACGGCCACCCATATCGACCGCCTCGCCGCCGCCTTCACGGAGGCCGCGCCGAAGCCCGCCGCGGTGGTCCCGGTGCAGGACGGGCGTTCCGGCAACCCGGTGCTCCTGAACCTGCGCCGGCTCGGCGCCGAGATCGCGCAGCTCCGCGGCGACCATGGCGCCGGGCCGCTTCTCCGGGGACGGGCGGACGTTCTGGAAATCCCGGGGGATGCGGCCACGGCTCTCGACATCGACACGCCGGCCGCGCTCGCAGCCCTGACCTGATCGATCAGGTCCCGGCCCCGCTGTGCCGGCGCGCCGTGCGGGCCTCGGCCCGGCAGCGGTCGGAGCAGTAGCGCACCTCGTCCCAGACGCGCGCCCATTTCTTCCGCCATGCGAACGGCTTTCCGCAGTGTTCGCAGACCTTCTGCGGCAGGTCGCCCTTGCGGCGCATCGGCGGCATCGTCCGTCCTCATCCCGCGCCGGCCCAGGGCGGATCATCGCCGGGCGTCCTGGCGCCGCGCGCGCGCATCCAGGATGTGCGCGAGGCCCAGCATCGCCGCGAGGCCGCCGATATTGACCGCGGCCTGAAGCGGCCATGTGGCGTCGAACGTCCGGTAGAGGATGCGGCCGATAAGCGCCGCCATGCAGCCGGCCGCGAAAATCTCCAACGAGTGCCGGCCGCACGCATCGATCAGCCGGAGCCGGCGCCATCGGCAGAGGCGCGCCACCGCCGGTGCGCTGAGGAACAGGTACATCAACGCCAGGATGTCGAGCAGGCGCAGGGGGCCGACATGGCTCTTGTCGGGCATCTCGATCGCCAGCGGTCTGAGGTCCGGCAGGCCCCATGTGTCCCAGGATCCGCCTTGGAGCAGCGCGAAGCCGAGATAAAGGCCGGCCGCCGCCGCGGCCCCGTTGCGCCACGGCAGCAGCCCGTCTCCGGCCCGGACCGCGAGCGCCAGGGCGGCCCCGATCACGAACAGGAACTGCCACGCGAAGGGGTTGAAGTACCACCCGTCATCGACCGCGGCGGCGTTCGGCAGGTTGAGCTGGTGATCGACGTTGGCGGCGAGCCACACGGTGCCCGACAACGCCAGCACGCCCCAGACGCCGCGCCGCATCCCGACATAGACGAGCGGGAACAGGGCCAGCAGCAGGATATAAAGTGGCAGGATGTCGAGGTAGTTGGGCAGCGCGTTCAGCGCGAGCCCGCGCAGCAGGCCCGGCACGAGCCCCATCTGGAGCAGAGGCGCCACGCCGAAGCGCGGCACGAGCCCGGTGAGATCCATCCAGATCCGGACGATGATCAGCGTCGCGAAGAGCAGCCCGGCCTGGAACAGGTAGATGCGCAGGCAGCGCCGCGCGATGCGCACCAGCGTCGTCCGGACCCCGGCCCGGCGGAACAGGCCGCCATAGGCGATCATCGAGGAATAGCCGGCCAGCAGCACGAAGATCTCGGCCGCGTCCGAGAATCCGAAATTGTGCAGCGTGACCAGGGCCGGGGCGTTGCGCGGGATGTGGTCGACGAAGATCGTCAGCAGCGCGAGGCCGCGCAGCACATCGACCCGCGCATCCCGGACGGGCTTGGCAGGGTGCGGCGTCACGGCGGGCGCCGCTGCCGGTCGCGGCGCGGCGTCAACTTTCGGGTGTTCGAGATCGGCGATGCTCTTCAAGTCCGTGTGTCATCGGGGGCGCCGCGGCCGGACATGGCGCGCGGATGCAGCGGTGCAATGCGGCCGGTGCCGCAGACCGCGCCGATCACGCGTCTGTGTTGACCGGTCGATGCCGGCCGGTGCGGATGGGGTATGCAGGGCACGGGGTGTCCCCGGCGCGGTGCGGCGAACGCCGCTCGCCTCGCGCGCGGAGGCGGTATAGACGCGGCGGATCGATCCCGGCCGCCAGCGACGGTGCCGGGCAGGGGCAGGGTTCATGCGCGTCCTCGTCACCGGAGCCGGAGACTATCTCGGGCGCCGCCTGCTTGAGGCGTTGCGCCGGGACCTGCCGCCCGGCAGCCGCATCCTCGGCATCGACCGGGCGCCGCAGCCACCGCTCGACGGTGTGACGTTCCTCTGTGTCGACCCCTTCGATGCCGGCCGGCTCGCCGCAGCGGTGGCGGAGTTCGATCCGACCCTCGTGTTCCACCTCGCGGCCCTGGCCTCGGTGGCCCAGTCGAGCGAGACGCCGTCCTATGCGTGGCGGGCCGATCTCCTCGGCACGCTGAACCTCGCCGAGGCGCTGGCGAAATCGGGCGCGGCCCTCGTGTTCCTGAGCGCGAGCGTGGTCTACGGCGAGGCGTTCCGGATCCGGCCGCGTCCGGACGAGAGCGTGACCCCGCGGCCCGACACCATCTCGGGGCGGACCAAGACCGCCTGCGAGTACATCCTGCGCGACGTGCTGGCGAATGCCGGCGTGAAGCACCTCGTGCTCCGGCCGTCGAACTATATCGGGCCGGGGCAGGCCGAGACCTTCGTGGTCGCCTCGCTCGCCGGCCAGATCGCCCGCATCGAGCGCGGGCTCGCACCCCCGTGCCTGGAAGTCGGCGATCTGTCGGCGGGACGGGACTTCTTCGACGTGGCCGATCTCGCCGCCGCCTGCATCCGCGTGACCGAGCGTCTCGCGGATCTGCCGGATGGCGGCATCTACAATGTCGGATCGGGCACCGTGACCCCGGTCTCCGGGATCCTGAACGGGCTGCGCGATATGACGGAGGCGACCTTCACGGTCCGGGTCGTGCCCGACCGCGTGCGGGACACGAGCACCCGCGCCGAGGGCTGCGACCCCGCGGCTTTCGAGGCGGCCACGGGTTGGAGGCCGATCATTCCCCTCACCCAGAGCCTGTCGGCGATCCTGGCGGAGGCGCGGGCGCGGCTCGGGTGACGGGACGACCGAGCGCAGCGCCGCCGCGTCTCGCAGCCACCGCAAGGAGCTATGGGCGACACGGGTTTGAGGCACACGGCGCAGAACGAAGCTTTGTGCTGCGTGAAGGGCGCGCCCTTTCCGGAAGCGGGGTTCCCCTCTCCCGACCCCTGCTGACGCAGGGGCCACCCTCCCCCGCAGAGGGGGGAGGGAGGGCGCGGGAGCCAGCCGGGCCGGCCTACCTGGCAACCGCACGATGATTCCAAACCCGTAGTGGGAATCTGCAAGCCCGCACGGGAGAGGCGATCCACGCCCTTCGAGCGGGCGGCTGCGTCCGGAGACCCTAAACCTTGGTGGCCCATAAACAGGGGGAGGGGGTGTGAGTCCCGATGGCGCACCCCCGAACCCTCAGCGCGAGAACCGCTTGTACTTGATCTTCTTCGGCATGATCGAATCGGCCCCGAGCCGGCGGACCTTGTCGGCCTCGTAGTCGGAGAAGTTGCCCTCGAACCATTCCACGTGGCTGTCGCCCTCGAAGGCGAGGATGTGGGTCGCGATCCGGTTCAGGAACCAGCGATCGTGGCTGATGATCACCGCGCAGCCGGCGTAATCCTCCAGCGCGTCCTCGAGGGCGCGCAGGGTCTCCATGTCGAGGTCGTTGGTCGGCTCGTCGAGCAGCAGGACGTTGGCGCCGCCCTTCAGGGTCCGGGCGAGGTGGACGCGGTTTCGCTCACCGCCCGAGAGGGTGCCGACCTTCTTCTGCTGGTCGGGCCCCTTGAACGCGAAGGCCGCGCAATAGGCGCGCGAATTGATCTCGCGCTTGTTGAAATAGATGATGTCGTTGCCGCCCGAGACTTCCTGCCAGACCGTGGCGTTCGGATCGAGCGCGTCGCGCGACTGATCGACATAGCCGAGCTTGACCGTCTCGCCGATCTCGATCTTGCCGCTGTCGGGCTTCTCCTGGCCGGTGATCATCTTGAACAGGGTGGTCTTGCCGGCCCCGTTCGGGCCGATCACGCCGACGATGCCGCCCGGCGGCAGCTTGAACGACAGGTCCTCGATCAGCAGCCGGTCGCCGAACGCCTTGCTGAGATGCTCGAACTCGATGACGTTGTTGCCGAGCCGCTCGTCGATCGGGATGACGATCTGGGCGGCCGCGTCGATCTTCTGGGCCTGCTTGGCGACCAGCTCCTCGTAGCGGGTGATGCGGGCCTTCGACTTCGACTGGCGCGCCTTCGGCGAGGCGGCGATCCACTCCTGCTCGCGGGCGATGGAGCGCTGCCGGGCCATGTCCTCGCGGCCCTCCTGCTCCAGGCGCTTCTGCTTCTGGACCAGCCACGCGGAGTAGTTGCCCTCGTAGGGAATGCCCTTGCCGCGGTCGAGCTCCAGGATCCAGCTCGTCACGTTGTCGAGGAAGTAGCGGTCGTGGGTCACGATCAGGATCGCGCCCGGGTACTGGCGCAGGTGGCCTTCGAGCCAGTTCACCGTCTCGGCGTCGAGGTGGTTGGTCGGCTCGTCGAGGAGCAGCAGCTCCGGCTCCCACAGCAGCAGGCGGCACAGCGCGATGCGGCGGCGCTCGCCGCCCGAGAGTGTCGCGACCGGCTGCTCGTCGCTCGGGCAGCCCAGCGCCTCCATGGCCTGGTCGACCTTCGAATCGAGCTCCCAGAGGCCCAGGGACTCGATCCGGTCCTGGAGCTCGGTCATCTCGTCGGCGGTCTCCTCCGAGTAGTTCATGGCGAGTTCGTTGTAGCGGTCGAGCATCGCCTGCTTCTCGGCGACGCCCTCCATCACGTTCTCGCGGACGGTCTTGTTCGGATCGAGCTGCGGCTCCTGCGGCAGGTAGCCGACGCGCGCTCCTTGAGCGACCCAGCCGTCACCCGTAAAATCCTTGTCGATGCCCGCCATGATCTTGAGCAGGGTCGACTTGCCGGCGCCGTTGATGCCGAGCACGCCGATCTTGGCGTCCGGGTAGAACGACAGGTTGACGTTATCCAGGACCTTCTTGCCGCCGGTATAGGCCTTGGTCAGGCCCCGCATGTGGTAGATGAATTCGCGAGCCATCGCGGAAATCCTCGGCCTGGTGTGCGGGATGCGCGGTGCGTGCCAGCGGCACGGGGCAGGCGCGGGACCCATCCCCCGGCCTGTACGCACGCCCGACGATATAGGAATGACGCTGTTCGACTATCAGGCCCGCCGGGACGCGGCAAGGATGCCGACCCGCTCAGGCGAATGGGTTCGGGACTGATTTCGGGGCCGCCTCGGGGGCCTCGGCCACCGCCTCGGGCAGGTCCTCGCCCTCCAGAGCCCTCACGATGGCGTCGAGCGTCTGCTGGAGCAGGCGTGCCTGGGCGAGGCCGGTCCTGTCCCGGGTCAGGTCGAGGGAGCCGTGCAGCGCGATCCGGTCGGTGCCGTTCTCGAAGCTGAGGGCACCGATGGTGCGCACGCCGGCATCGTCGGCGAAGGGCGCGAAGGAATCGGGCGGGTGGGACTCGGTCCTGACGCGGTGCCTGTCCGGGTGCTTGTCCTCGGGCATGAGAATCCCTCTCAGAAGATCGCGCGCAGCACGTCGCGGACGAACTTGCGCAGGGCGCGGTGGGCTTCGCGCTGGAGCCACTCCTGCCACGTCTGCTCGTGGCGCGGGCGGCGCTCCTCGGCGCGGGCGGAGGCGTGGGGGTCCGGCAGGGTCATCGCGCTTGAGCGGGCGCCGGAGGGCAGGCCCGGGAAGACGTCGATCCCGGCCTGCTGATTGAGCGCGTCGATGGAGATGGCGTGCCAGTCGCGCGTGTCGTCGTTGCGGGCGAGATAGGCGCCGGCCTCGCCGCTCGCCGGGTCGTAGAGCGCCTTGAACAGCTGGGTCGGCACCAGCACGCCGCCCTTGATCTGCTGGACCGCGTCCCCGGAGAAGATCACCCCGGTCACCACGAAGATCGAGCCGCGCCGGGTCGCCAGCCGCCGCGTGCTCTCCTCGATATCGGCCCAGAGCCCGCGATTCAGGACCCGGTTCTGCGGCACGATGTTGGCGAGGCTGAAGGATTCGGCCTGGGCGCTCAGGGTGGGCATGTCGCCGGCCGGCGCGAGGTGGCCCCGGTCGAAGCCGCTGCGGACGTAATCCTCCAGCGTGGCGCGCGCGTCCGCGGGCAGCCGGGTCTCCTCGTGAAAGGAATCGTCGCGCGCCACCGTCCGGGCATCGGCGACGCTGGCGCGGGTCAGATGCTCGGCGGAATAGAGCGGCGTGCGCGTCACCCCCGAATGGAGCACCGCGAAGGCCTCGAAACAGAGCGGGACCGTCCGCGCCGCGAGCTTGGGATTGGTGAGGACCGGCGCCTGCCCGTCGGCGAACAGGGCCGGGCAGGACTCCTCGGCGCGCGCGGCTGGAGCGGCGAGCAGGACGAGGAGCAGGGCCGCGGCAAAGGGCCTCCGGGGCGGTTTCACGAGCACACCCGCACCCGCCGCACGCCCTCCGGTGTCGGGCGGTCCCGCCACGCGCAGGGGCGGCCGAGGTTGCCGGTGAACGGCCGCGCGTCGCGGTCGGGGCCCCCGGGGGCAAGCCGCGGTGGACAATCGCCCAGGAAGTTGCAGAGGAAGTCGAGGTTGCCATCCACCGGTCGCGGCTCGGCGCAAGCCTGGCCTGTCCCCGTCATCGCCAGCGTGAGCAGGATTGTGCACAGACGAGCCGGACTCAAAGGTGGACCTCTTGTGGCGGTAAGGGCACGTGACTGAAAAAAACGACCCCGTGACATTGATCAGGGCGTCGATCATCCGTAACTGGCACTATCATGACAGCGACGGACGGGCGGGTTCTAGCATGAACGCGGACCTCCGGGTGCCTGCATCGCGAGGGCCGAGGGCACGCGAAGCGGCCGTCGCCACACTCGAACGAGCGGATGCGACCATTGGCGATATCACCTGAGCAATCGGCATTGCTGGATCGTGTCCCGAACCCGGCGGCTTTGCGGACGCTGCCCGAATCGGAACTGCAGGCGGTGGCCGATGCCGTGCGCGCCGAGATGATCGACGCGGTCTCGGTCACCGGCGGGCATCTCGGCTCGGGGCTCGGCGTCGTCGAACTCACGGTCGCGCTCCACCACGTGTTCGACACGCCCGACGACCGCATCGTCTGGGATGTCGGCCACCAGTGCTACCCCCACA
>NZ_VUOK01000058.1 GCF_009806555.1 Methylobacterium sp. 2A
CTCCGGCGCCTTGTCGATCTGGTCATAGGCCGTGAACGTCGCGCCGCCCGTCTCAGCCAGCACCTTCGTGATCGCCGCCGTCAGCGACGTCTTGCCGTGATCGACGTGGCCGATCGTCCCGATGTTGCAGTGCGGCTTGGTGCGGGAGAACTTTTCCTTGCCCATCAGAGCCTCCTAAATTCGAATTCGCGTTGCGGAAGAAGAGATACCTAGGCGTGAGCCTCAGGCGTACTTGGCGATGACCTTGTCGGCCTCGCCGCGCGGCACCTCTTCGTAGTGGTCGAACTGCATCGTGAAGTTCGCCCGGCCCTGCGACATGGAGCGCAGGTTGTTGACGTAGCCGAACATGTTGGCCAGCGGCACCATCGCGTTGATGACGTTGGCGTTGCCGCGCATGTCCTGGCCCTGGATCTGGCCGCGGCGGGAGTTCAGGTCGCCGATGACCGAGCCGGTATACTCTTCCGGCGAGACGACCTCGACCTTCATCACCGGCTCGAGCAGGACCGAGCCGCCCTTCTGCAGGGCCTCACGGAAGGCCGCGCGGGAGGCGATCTCGAAGGCCAGCGCCGACGAGTCGACGTCGTGGTAGGCGCCGTCGATCAGCTCGACCTTCACGTCCACCACCGGGAAGCCGGCGAGCACGCCCGCGCCGAGGACCGAGTTGAGGCCCTTCTCGACGCCGGGGATGTACTCCTTCGGCACCGCACCGCCGACGATCTTCGACTCGAACGAGAAGCCGGCGCCCGGCTCGTTCGGCTCGACCACGAACTTCACGCGGGCGAACTGGCCGGTACCGCCAGTCTGCTTCTTGTGCGTGTAGTCGATCTCCTGACGGCGGGTCAGCTTCTCGCGGTAGGCCACCTGCGGCTGGCCGATATTCGCGTCGACCTTGTAGGTGCGGCGCAGGATGTCGACCTTGATGTCCAGGTGGAGCTCGCCCATCCCCTTGAGGATGGTCTGGCCCGATTCCTGGTCGGTGGAGACGCGGAAGGACGGATCCTCGGCGGCGAGCTTCGCGAGCGCGATGCCGAGCTTCTCCTGGTCGGCCTTCGACTTCGGCTCGACGGCGATCTCGATCACCGGCTCCGGGAACTCCATCTTCTCGAGGATGACGGCCTTCTGCGCATCGCAGAGGGTGTCGCCGGTGCGGGTCTCCTTGAGGCCGGCCAGGGCGACGATGTCGCCGGCATAGGCCTCCTTGATGTCCTCGCGGTTGTTGGCGTGCATCAGCAGCATGCGGCCGACGCGCTCCTTCTTGTCGCGCGAGGAGTTGAGCACGTTGGCGCCCGACTCGACCTTGCCCGAGTACACGCGGCAGAACGTGATCGTGCCGACGTGGGGATCGTCCATGATCTTGAACGCGAGCATGGAGAAGGGATCTGAATCCGTCGGGTGACGGACGGTCTCTTCCTCGGTCTTGAAGTCGATGCCCTTGATCTCGCCGCGGTCGGCGGGGGAGGGCAGGTAGTCCACGACGGCGTCGAGGAGCGGCTGCACGCCCTTGTTCTTGAACGCCGAGCCGCAGAGCACCGGATGGAAGGCGCGCAGCTGCACGGCCTTGCGCACGAGCTTGCGCATGGCATCCTCGTCCGGCTCGGTGCCGTCGAGATAGGCCGACATGGCGTCGTCATCGAGCTCGACGCAGGCCTCGACCAGCTTGGTGCGATACTCGACGGCCTGATCCTTCAGGTCGGCCGGGATCTCGACCTCGCTGTAGTTCGCGCCCAGCGCCTCGCCCGACCAGACGATCGCCTTCATCTTGATGAGGTCGATCACGCCCTGGAAGTTGGACTCCGAGCCGATCGGCAGCTGCAGGCAGACCGGCTTGCCGGCGACGCGGTCGATGATGTCGGCCACGCACTTGAAGAAGTCGGCGCCGATCTTGTCCATCTTGTTGACGAACACGACGCGCGGCACGTCGTACTTGTCGGCCTGACGCCACACGGTCTCGGTCTGCGGCTCGACGCCCTGGTTGCCGTCGAGCACGCACACGGCGCCGTCGAGCACGCGCAGCGAGCGCTCCACCTCGATGGTGAAGTCCACGTGGCCGGGGGTGTCGATGATGTTCAGGCGCTTGTCGCGCCAGAAGCAGGTCGTCGCGGCGGACGTGATCGTGATGCCGCGCTCCTGCTCCTGTTCCATCCAGTCCATGGTGGCGGCGCCCTCATGGACCTCGCCGATCTTGTGGGACTTTCCGGTGTAGTAGAGGATCCGCTCCGTGGTCGTGGTCTTGCCGGCATCGATGTGGGCCATGATGCCGAAGTTACGGTAGTCCTCGATCGCGTGCGTGCGGGGCATCGGATTGCTCCTGAGAGACGGCGGAACCGCTTACCAGCGGTAGTGCGAGAAGGCGCGGTTGGCTTCCGCCATCCGGTGCGTGTCTTCGCGCTTCTTGACGGCGTTGCCGCGGTTGTTGGCGGCGTCGAGCAGTTCGGCCGAGAGGCGCTCGACCATGGTGCGGTCGTTGCGCGAGCGGGCGGCCTGGATCAGCCAGCGGATGGCGAGCGCCTGACGGCGCTCGGTGCGGACCTCGACGGGAACCTGGTAGGTCGCGCCGCCGACGCGGCGGGAGCGGACCTCGATCATCGGGGCGACGTTGTCGAGGGCGGCGCGGAACACCTCGATCGGGTTGGCCCGGGCGCGGTTCTCGACGATGTCGAAGGCACCGTAGACGATCCGCTCGGCGGTCGACTTCTTGCCCTCGTACATGATGGAGTTCATGAACTTCGTCAGCACCACGTCCCCGTATTTCGGGTCCGGGATGATCTCGCGCTTCTCGGCTGAGTGACGACGGGACATTGGCTTCAGCTCTCGAACAATATGGTCTTAAGCACCTGACGCAGGCCGCCTTGAGCTTTCGCCGGCGACATCCTTGTCAGGCAGTGGAAACGTGACGTCCGAAAGAACTTACTTCGGACGCTTGGCGCCGTACTTCGACCGGCGCTGCTTGCGGTTCTTCACGCCCTGCGTGTCGAGCACGCCGCGCAGGATGTGGTAGCGCACGCCCGGAAGATCCTTCACGCGGCCGCCGCGGATCATCACCACGGAGTGCTCCTGAAGGTTGTGGCCCTCACCCGGGATATAGCCGATCACCTCGAAGCCGTTGGTGAGCCGCACCTTGGCGACCTTGCGGAGCGCCGAGTTCGGCTTCTTCGGGGTCGTCGTGTAGACGCGGGTGCAGACGCCGCGCTTCTGCGGGCAAGCGTCAAGCGCCGGAACCTTGTTGCGGCTCCGCTGGATCTTCCGCGGCTGGGCGATCAGCTGGTTGATCGTCGGCATCCTGTGCCCTCTTCCTCGGTCACCTAGTCCGGACCGCGAAGAGCAGTCCGCAAAACGAATATGCGCCGGAGGGCTGGTCAGAGCCCCTCGGCGCGGTGTGGGCAGAGGAGCACGCCCGAAACCGAACGCGCTCATACCTACGGATCTGACTTACAGCGTCAGGCGATTTGATTCCTCGGAGCGCGCGGGGCGTTTGCGGCGGCGTCCGGAGCATGTCCGAGGGGGCCGTCGGCAGCCGGTGGCCGTCCGAAGTGGCGCGCTTCTAGACGCATTAGCGCAGCCGGTCAACGGCTTGCGTAAATATTCTTCCGACCGCGCGTCTGGGCAGCCATACGTCTAACGAGCGCGCCCAGCGGGACCTGATGGCGCTCCTACGCTTTGACGGCGTTGGGGCTTGGACCAAAGCGGTTCGGCCCCGCATCGCCCGCCTTCACGAGAACCGACGCGATGAACCAGACAATTGCCGCCAAGCTCGCAACTGCGGCGACTATCGCGGCGCCGCCGCCGTGCTTCGAGAAGAGAGCGGCCGGTGTCGCGACGAAGAGCACCAGTTGCGGGAGGAATGCGATCAGGCTCCACCAGCCGGAACGCCCGACATCGTGACAACGCTTGATCAGCAGGGCCAAACCGCACCACGCGGTCACAATGAAGACGATAGCGTTAAGTCCCGGGATGAGACCCAGAACGGCATCGACCACCAGCAAAACGAGGACGCCGAACAGCCAGTAATCGCTTCGCCCGACGCGGCCAGATGGGCTGAGGTAGAACGCCGCCCAATCCCGCCGCGCGAGCACCTCAGCGACGGCCGGCACCGACGAGGCCGCCCGCCCGAGGACGGGATAGATCTCGGACGCGCCCCCGTCACGGGCAATGAAATCCACCGTCTGTCCGAGTCTGACCGGGGGGCCATGTAGTTCGCTCTCTAAAAAATTATAGCGCTGACCGTCATCGCCTGAAATCACACCGAGCTTGTCGGCATTTGGCATTGCCAATACATTCCCGCGCATCTCTCGCAAAACCCTCATTGCCCGCACGATGCTTTGCCGGTGCGGATATCACAGAAAATCGAACAAGAAATTTTTGTCGTCAACATGTGGATTTCTTGGAAATTTGGAATAAAAACCCAAGAGATCTTTATATTACCATTATTTCGCGCATATTGCAAATTTACGCAGATATAAACTGCCACGACGCGAATCGAGAGCAATAATTCGGTCAATACTCGATTTGACATCACGGCCGACGTTGTCAGATATGCTTTCGTGCGTTGCGATCCGAATCCCAGCAACAGCGCTATCCCGTTCTCGGAAAGATGCCTGCCAATTGCGAGCAAGCGGCCAAGGACATCGACGCTAGCCAGCACCGCGGAGCGAAATCGGCGTTCTACATGATGGCGCACAAATGGAATACTGTCCTATTGATTGCAGCTCTAAATTTTTCCATGCTATTTGCATCGCTGTTCGGGAAATCTGCGAGACTTATTTCAGAGAGATGGCGGATATTGCAGGTTATCTAAAATTTTTTATGCATTAAAACTAGACTTTTTGTTGGCGCGAAGAGAGTCAAAGCGTTACGAGGGCCGAAAAAATCCAAAATATTGATAGAAAAATTTCTGCTTGGTGAAGAGTACATCCTCGGAGGGGAACCGATTCAGCGATCCGGTCCCGCGGGCGCACCAGATCGCGCCATCCGCTTGGCGGACGGAGTACGCGGCCCCGCCGCCCCGCCGCTCGTCAATAGACCTGGCGACATACCGCCTGCCGGCACCCGCCTCATCACACCAAATGGAGACTTGAGTGCGTAAACTTTTCGCTTTTGCCGTCGCAACCCTCCTGTCGGTGGGCGCGGCCCAGGCCGACCGCCTCGACGACATCAAGAAGGACGGCGTCCTGCGCGTCGCGTCCTTCGACAGCAACCCGCCCTTCGGCTCCGTGGACCCGGCCACCAAGCAGATCACCGGGCTCGACGTCGATTTCGCCCAGGCCATCGCCGACAAGATCGGCGTGAAGCTGGAGGTCCGGCCGACCAACCCGGCGAATCGCATCCCGCTGCTCACCTCCGGCAAGGTCGATCTGGTGCTGGCGAACTTCACCATCACCGAGGAGCGGGCCAAGCAACTCGATTTCAGCATCCCGTACTTCGCCTCCGGCCAGCAATTCCTGGCCAAGAAGGGCACGCTGTCGTCGCCCGATCAGCTGAACGGCCTGCGCATCGGCGCCGACAAGGGCACCACCAACGAGATCGTGCTGCGCCGGGACTTCCCGAAGGCCATGGTGGTCGCCTTCGACGATACGCCCTTCGCGTTCACGGCCCTGCGAAACGGCAACGTCCAGGCGATCACCCAGGACGGGCCGAAGCTCGTCGGGCTGCTGGCGAAGGTGCCGGACCGGCAGAATTACGAGATCCCGGCCTTCAGCATCTCCAACGATTATATCGGCGTCGGCATCCCGAAGGGCGAGACGCGTTTGCGGGACCTCGTGAACGAGACGCTGCGGGAGCTGGAGAAGAGCGGCAAGGCAGCCACGATCTACGACCGCTGGTTCGGCCCGAACACCGAGCAGCCGCTGCCGCGCCTGTTCCGGATCGGGGAACACGACTGATCGGATCGACGCCGTGAGCCTGTTCGGCGATCTTCTGGCGCCGCGCTACCTCGTCTGGCTGCTGCAGGGTTTCGGGATCACCCTGGCCCTGTCGGCGGCTGTCTGCCTCGCCGGCACGGTGCTGGGACTCGCGGCCTGCTGCCTGCGGGAGGTGGGCGGCCCCGCGGCGCGGCGCGCGGTGGCGGGCTTCATCGGCCTCGTGCGCAACACGCCCCTGCTGGTGCAGCTCTTCGTCTGGTATTTTGCGGTCGCGGCCCTTCTGCCGAGCGGCCTGACCGGATGGCTGAACACGCCGCACACCCTGGATCTGGGGTTCGGCGCCCTGCACTGGCCCGCCTACGAGACGCTGGCCGGCTTCGTCGGCCTGACGCTCTACGCGGCCGCCTATATCGCCGAGGAGGGCCGCGCCGGGATCAACGGCGTGCGGCCCGCCCAGCGGGAGGCGGCCCTCGCCCTGGGCCTCACGCCGATCCAGGCCTTCCGCCACATCGTCCTGCCGCAGGCCCTGCGCATCGCGTGGCTGCCGATCGTCGGCCAGTACCTCAACACGATCAAGAACACGTCGCTGACCATGACGATCGGACTCGCCGAACTGTCCTACGCGTCCCGGCAGGTGGAGACCGAGACGTTCAAGACCTTCCAGGCCTTCGGCATCGCGACGCTCCTCTATATCGGCGCGGTCGCCCTGGTGGAGGCGGGCGGGCAGGCCCTGGCCCGCCGCGCAGCGCCCGCCGGGTCACGCGCATGAACCGCGCGGTCATCACCGACAATCTCGGCTACCTGCTGGTCGGAGCCTGGCCCGACGGGCCGGTCGGCGGGCTCGCGCTGACGCTGATTCTCTCCGGCCTTTCGGGTCTCGCCTCGGCGGCGCTCGGGCTGATCCTGGGGATCGGGCTCGCGATGAGCGCAGGGGCGGCGCGGCGGGCGCTCGTCCTGGGACTCGGCTTCTTCCGGGCGATCCCGATCGTGATGCTGATCTTCTGGAGCTATTTTCTGCTGCCGATCCTGTTCGGCGTGTCGGTTCCGGAGATCGGCACCGTGGTGACGGCGCTCGCGCTCGTCGGCGGCGCCTACCTCGCCTACGGGGTCGCGGCGGGGATCGAGAGCATCGGCCGCGGCCAGTGGGAGGCCGGCCTCGCGCTGGGATTCGGCCGCTGGCAGGTGCTGCGCACCATCGTCCTGCCGCAGGCGCTGCGCGCCATGGCGCCGTCCTTCGTCAATCAATGGACCGCGCTGATCAAGGACACGTCGCTCGCCTACGTGATCGGCGTGCCCGAGCTGTCCTTCGTGGCCGCGCAGGTGAACAACCGCGCGATGGTCTACCCGGCCGAGATCTTCCTCTTCATCGGCGCGGTCTACGGCGCGCTCTGCCTGACCCTCGATCGGCTGGCGGCGGCGCTGGCGCAGGGGGCTCGGCGGGCCCCGCGGCTGAGCCGCGCCACCCCCGCATAACCCCCGGCGTGCCGGATCGGGGCAGGGGCGCCCCGCCTTGGTCTACGGAAGTTTAAAGCAAACCGTCGAAATGTCGCGATCAACGGGCGGCCGGACCGCCCCTGAGTGCGCGTCGAGGGTGTTGCGTATGGGTTGCGTCGCGGTCAGCAACGTCGTGCCGTTTCGGCGGCCCCTTCCTACCCAGGCACCGGGCGAGCGGGACGCGCGCGACCGGCGGCGCAGCGAGCAGCGCTCTCTGCTGGATGCGGTCTACGCCACCGGCAGCATGATCCTGGCCGCCGAGGATCGCGCCACCAAGCTCACGGCCTCGCGCCTGCAGGTCTACGGCTTCCTGGCGATCGAGGAGGTGCGGGAGGACGGCACCATGCGCCGCCTGCGCCCGTCCGAGGCGATCCGCGCCCGGGGCGAGCGGCCCTGGCGCCTGTCGAAACCGGCCTGCGGCGCGTCGGTGACGATCCCGAGCCTCGACGGATTCCTGTTCGAATCGGCCGGCCAGCCGGCCTGAGCCGAATCGCCGTTGCGGGATATGGGCCGGTGTGCAGATCTGCGCACCGGCTCTTTTTGTCTGGTCGCGCCGCTCCGGTGGCCGATCCTCGCGATAGGCGCCAGCAGGTTCGGCTGTCGGCCCACCTGTCGGCATGAAGCTCGGCGCAAGATCAACCGCCGCCCCTGTCCCGGGCGCATGTAGCGCCAGCAGAATGCGACCCGGGAGCCAGCACACACGGTCCACGGCATACATTCGGATGCCCCGGACCGGCTGTCCAACCCTCCACCTCATCCTGAGGTGCCGGAGCGTAGCGCAGACCTCGAAGGAGCCCTTCAGGGATCGCGCGGCTGGCTGGAGCCCTCCTTCGAGGCCCGCTTCGCGGTCACCTCAGGATGAGGTCGAGAGTGGGACCGCCCGATGCGCTTGCCATGCGGTGCTGTCGTGTACCGTGCAGCACACGACGTCGCGAAGCGTCTGCCTGGATCAGCCCGTGCCGCGCGCGCGGCGCTTCTCGTCCTGGTTCCCGGATCAGGTTCCGCTGCCGCTCCACCTGTCCAGGAAAGGGCACGCGTCATGAGCGGTGGCGCCGAAAATCCCGCCGCTCGGCTTGCCTTCCGGGTCCGCCCGTAGTATCCGCCCGGCCTTCGCGAGAAATTCGATGGGTGCTCGCACCCTGTGAACGCGGTGACCGCGCCGGTGTCCTTTCGACACCGCCAGCGCGGTCGAACACATGAGCCGGGGACGTCAGATCCCCATCAGGCGTCGTCCGCCGGGCAATACCGCCCGCGTGCGGAAACCCGCCTGAAACAAGGAGTCACGCACGTGATCCAGATGCAGACGAATCTGGACGTCGCCGACAACTCGGGTGCACGCCGCGTTATGTGCATCAAGGTCCTCGGCGGGTCGAAGCGCAAATATGCCGGCGTGGGCGACGTGATCGTCGTCTCCGTCAAGGAGGCGATCCCGCGCGGTCGCGTCAAGAAGGGCGACGTCATGAAGGCGGTCGTGGTCCGCACCGCCAAGGACGTGAAGCGCGCCGACGGTTCGGTGATCCGCTTCGACAAGAACGCCGCCGTTCTGATCAACAATCAGAAGGAGCCGATCGGCACCCGTATCTTCGGACCGGTTCCGCGCGAGCTCCGCGCCCGCAACCACATGAAGATCATCTCCCTGGCTCCGGAGGTGCTGTAATGGCTGCCAAGATCAAGAAGGGCGACACGGTCGTCGTGCTCACCGGCCGCGACTCGGGTCGCTCCGGCGAGGTTATCCAGGTTCTGCCGAAGGAAGGCCGGGCCTTCGTGCGCGGCATCAACCTGGTCAAGAAGCACCAGAAGCAGACCCAGAACCAGGAGGGCGGCATCATCTCCAAGGAGGCCGCCATCCAGCTCTCGAACATCGCGGTGGCGGATGCCAACGGCAAGCCGACCCGCGTGGGTTTCCGCATCCTCGAAGACGGGCGCAAGGTCCGGTTCGCCAAGACCACGGGGGATCAGATCGATGGCTGAGGCCGACAAGAACGCCTACACCCCGCGCCTGCGCAAGCACTACGACGAAGTGGTTCGCCAGAAGCTGATCGAAGAGTTCGGCTACAAGAACCCGATGGAAGTGCCGCAGATCACGAAGATCGTGATCAACATGGGCGTCGGCGAGTCCACCGCGGATTCCAAGAAGGCCTCCGTGGCGGCGGGCGACCTCGCCCTGATCGCCGGCCAGAAGCCGGTCATCACCCGCGCCCGCAAGGCCATCGCGACCTTCAAGGTCCGCGAGGGCATGCCGATCGGCTGCAAGGTGACGCTGCGCAAGCAGCGCATGTACGAGTTCATGGACCGGCTGATCACCATCGCGCTGCCGCGCGTGCGTGACTTCCGCGGCCTGAACCCGCGCTCGTTCGACGGCCGCGGCAACTACGCGCTGGGTCTCAAGGAGCACCTCGTGTTCCCGGAGATCTCCTACGACAAGGCCGAGCAGACCTGGGGCATGGACATCGTCGTGGCGACCACCGCCAAGACCGATGCCGAGGCCAAGGCCCTGCTCGCCGCCTTCAAGTTCCCGTTCCGGCAGTGAAGCCTGACGGCTTCAGACGCGGACACCGGAGATAGACGATATGTCGAAGAAAAGCTCAGTCGAGAAGAATGAGGCCCGCAAGGCGCTGGTGAAGCGCTTCGCGGCCAAGCGGAAGGCGCTCCTCGAGATCGCCAACAACGACGCCCTCGAGATGGAGGAGCGCTTCGAGGCGCGCCTCAAGCTCGCGGAACTGCCGCGCAACTCGTCGGCCACCCGCATCCGCAATCGCTGCGGCATGACCGGCAGACCGCGCGCCTACTACCGCAAGATGGGCATCTCGCGCGTGGCTTTGCGCGAGCTTGGCAACCGGGGCCTGATCCCCGGCCTGGTCAAGTCGAGCTGGTAAGGAGGTCCCCATGGTCAACGATCCCGTGGGCGACATGCTCACCCGCATCCGCAACGGCCAGCTGCGCCGTCGCAACGTCGTTCAGACCCCCGGCTCGCGTCTGCGCGCCAGCGTCCTGAACGTGCTGAAGGCCGAGGGCTATATCCGCGACTACGCGGCAACCGACCTCGGCAACGGCCGCACCGAGTTCGCCATCGAGCTCAAGTACTACGACGGGCGCCCCGTGATCCGCGAGATCAAGCGCGTGTCGAAGCCGGGCCGCCGGGTCTACTCGTCGGTCGGCGAGCTGCCGCACGTGGCCGACGGCCTCGGCGTCACCATCGTCTCCACCCCGCAGGGCGTCATGGCCGACCACGAGGCGCGCGAGCGCAACGTCGGCGGTGAAGTGCTCTGCACCGTGTTCTGATCGGGACGGAGGAGGTTATCCCATGTCTCGCGTAGGCAAGAAGCCGGTCCCCGTGCCGGCCGGCGTTACCGCCACGGTCACCGGTCAGACGGTGAAGATGAAGGGTTCGAAGGGCGAGCTGTCGTTCGTCGTTCCGGCCCTCGTCAACGTGGCCATGAAGGACGGCGCCATCGAGGTGCAGCCCGTCAACCAGTCCAAGCCGGCGCGCTCCCTGTGGGGCACGTCGCGCGCGCAGATCGCCAACATCGCCGAGGGCGTATCGAAGGGCTTCGAGAAGAAGCTTGAGATCACCGGCGTCGGCTATCGCGCCGCGATGGCCGGCAAGGCCCTCAAGCTGTCGCTCGGCTACAGCCACGACATCGAATACGAGATCCCGGCCGGGATCACGATCGCAACCCCGAAGCCCACCGAGATCACGATCTCCGGGATCAACCGCCAGCAGGTCGGTCAGGTCGCCGCCGAGATCCGCGAATACCGCGGACCCGAGCCCTACAAGGGCAAGGGCGTGAAGTACGCGGGCGAGTTCATCTTCCGCAAGGAAGGCAAGAAGAAGTAAGGAGGGCATCATGTCTCGCAAGCTCGAAGCCCTCGATCGCCGCAAGGCGCGCGTCCGCCGCGCGCTGCGGGCCGCCGCCAATGGCCGCCCGCGGCTCTCGGTGTTCCGCTCGTCGAAGCAGATCTACGTGCAGGTCATCGACGACGTCGCCGGCAAGACGCTGGCCTCGGCCTCGTCGATCGACAAGGCCCTCAAGGGCGAACTCAAGACCGGCGCCGACGTCGCCGCCGCGACCGCGGTGGGCAAGCTCGTCGCCGAGCGCGCCAAGGCCGCCGGCGTCACGAAGGTGATCTTCGACCGCTCCGGCTACATCTATCATGGCCGCGTCAAGGCCGTGGCCGAAGCCGCCCGCGAGGGTGGCCTGGAGTTCTAAGGCCTCCAACGGGCCTCTCTCCTCCCCCTTGCGGGGAGGAGCCGGTGGTGGGGGTGGTGCAGAAGGAACCGGTACGCTGGGTCCTGCACGACCCCCACCCCTAACCCCTCCCCGCAAGGGGGAGGGGATCGAGCGAGCGGATCGGATGATCCGCGCTAGTGAGATAGGTTGCAAAAAATGGCACGTGAACGTGAGGGCGGGGGCCGCGGCCGCCGCGAGGAGCGCGAGGAGCGCGACAGCGAATTCGTGGACAAGCTCGTCCACATCAACCGCGTCGCCAAGGTGGTGAAGGGCGGCCGTCGCTTCGGCTTCGCGGCCCTCGTCGTCGTCGGCGACCAGAAGGGCCGCGTCGGCTTCGGCCACGGCAAGGCCCGTGAGGTGCCGGAGGCCATCCGCAAGGCGACGGAAGCCGCCAAGCGCGGCCTGATCCGCGTCTCGCTCCGCGAGGGCCGGACCCTGCACCACGACGTCAACGGCCGCCACGGCGCCGGCAAGGTGATCCTCCGCGCGGCCCCGCAGGGCACCGGCATCATCGCCGGCGGCCCGATGCGCGCCGTGTTCGAGACGCTCGGCATGCAGGACGTCGTCGCCAAGTCGCTGGGTTCGTCGAACCCCTACAACCTCGTGCGCGCCACCTTCGAGGCGCTCAAGAACGAGGACAGCCCGCGCTCCGTGGCGGCCCGCCGCGGCATCAAGGTGTCGACGCTCCAGTCGCGTCGCCGCGATGCCGATCCGGCCGACCAGTCCGAAGCCGCGGTCGCGTAAGGGGAGGGTCCGATGGCAAACAAGACTCTCCGCGTCGAGCAGATCGGCTCGCCGATCCGCCGCGAGGCCAGCCAGCGCCAGACGCTGATCGGCCTCAAGCTCAACAAGCTCCACCGCGTGTCCGAGCTGGAGGATACCCCCTCCGTGCGCGGCATGATCCGCAAGGTTGCGCACCTCGTGCGCGTCCACGGCGACGTGGCGTGAGGAGGTCCCGATGAAGCTCAACCAGATCAGCGACAATCCCGGCGCCACCAAGGACCGGATGCGCGTCGGCCGGGGCATCGGCTCCGGCAAGGGCAAGACCGCGGGCCGCGGCGTGAAGGGTCAGAAGGCCCGGACCGGCGTGGCCATCAAGGGCTTCGAGGGCGGTCAGATGCCGCTGCATCGTCGCCTGCCCAAGCGCGGCTTCAACAACCTCTATGCCCAGGACCTGAACGAGGTGAACCTCGGCCGGATCCAGGAGGCGGTCGACGCGGGCAAGCTCGACAAGGCCGCCACCGTGACGGTGGAGAGCCTTGTCGCCGCCGGCATCATCGCCCGTCCCCGCGACGGCGTGAAGCTGCTCGGCGTCGGCGAGCTGACCGCGAAGCTCAGCTTCGAGGTCACCCGCGCCTCCAAGTCCGCCGTCGAGGCGGTCGAGAAGGCCGGCGGCTCGGTCACCACCGTCTACGCCCAGGGTGCCTCGACCCGCGGCGGCAGCGAGGCGGCCTCGGCCTGACGGGGCGACGCCTGGACCCGTTGCACGGGCCCGGCGCACCCTTTAAGCAGATCCTTCGAGCGGCGGCCCTGCGACCACGCGGGCCGCCGTTTTTCGTTTCATCCGGGCCTACTCGCCCGGCGACATGTCCAGGACGCGACGCTTATGGCCTCAGCCGCCGAGCAGCTTGCCGCCAACCTCAATTTCGGTGCGATCGCCAAGGCCGATGAGCTGAAGAAGCGCATCTGGTTCACCCTCGGCGCCCTCGTGGTGTTCCGGCTGGGCACGTACATCCCGATTCCCGGCATCGATCCGGAGCAGTTCGCCCGCAACTTCCAGCAGCAGTCGGGCGGCGTGCTGGGCCTGTTCAACATGTTCTCGGGCGGCGCCGTCGAGCGCATGGCGATCTTCGCCCTGAACATCATGCCCTACATCTCGGCCTCGATCATCGTGCAGCTCCTGACCTCGGTGATCCCGAGCCTGGAGGCGCTGAAGAAGGAGGGCGAGTCCGGCCGCAAGGTCATCAACCAGTATACCCGCTACCTGACGGTGGTGCTGGCGCTGGTCCAGTCCTGGGGCATCGCCATCGGCCTGCAGAGTTCCTCGGCCGCCATCGACCCCGGCCCGTTCTTCCTGGCCTCGACGGTGATCACGCTGACCGGCGGAACCCTGTTCCTGATGTGGCTCGGCGAGCAGATCACCTCGCGCGGCATCGGCAACGGCTCGTCACTGATCATCTTCGCCGGCATCGTCGCCCACCTGCCGGTGGCGATCGCGGGCGCCCTTGAGCTGGGCCGTACCGGCGCGCTGTCCCCGGCCGTGATCCTGGGCGTGGCCGTGGCCGCCGTGGCGCTCGTCTACTTCATCGTGTTCATGGAGCGCGCCCAGCGCCGGCTCCTGATCAACTACCCGAAGCGTCAGGTCGGCAACCGCATGTACGAGGGCCAGACCTCGTTCCTGCCGCTCAAGCTCAACACCTCGGGCGTGATTCCGCCGATCTTCGCCTCGTCGCTGCTGCTGCTGCCGGCCACTGCTGCCAGCTTCTCGGCCAATGGCGGCGCCACCGGCTGGCTCGGCACGGTCACGGCCTATCTCGGCCACGGCACGCCGCTGTTCATGGTGCTCTACGCGGCGCTGATCATCTTCTTCACGTTCTTCTACACCGCGGTGGTCTTCAACCCGCAGGAGACGGCCGACAACCTGAAGAAGCATGGCGGCTTCATCCCGGGCATCCGCCCCGGTGAGCGCACCGCCGCCTTCATCGACAAGGTGCTGACCCGCATCACGGTGATCGGCGCCCTGTACCTGACCCTGGTGTGCCTGTGCCCGGAGATCCTGTCGTCCTACGCGGCGGCGAGCCTCGGCTTCGGCGGCACCTCGCTGCTCATCGTGGTCTCGGTCACGATGGATACGGTGGCCCAGATCCATGGGCACCTGATGGCCCACCAATACGAGGGCCTCGTGAAGAAGGCCAAGCTGCGTGGCGCCTCGACCACGCAACGTCGGCGCTGAGGCTGATACAGAGACGGGACGGAAACAAGGAACCTCCCGCCTCTGGCACAAAGGTCCGGGTGCCTCCGCGCCCGGGACCCGCTAGAAATCCCGAACCCGGCGATGCCAGGGAGGCTTCGCCACTGCCGATGGGCCCACGGAGCGTGGGTCGAACGAGGATAACGCCATGCGCATCATTCTGCTCGGGCCGCCCGGCGCGGGGAAGGGGACGCAATCCGAGCGGATCGTACAGCGCTTCGGCATCCCGCAGCTCTCCACCGGCGACATGCTCCGGGCGGCGGTCGCTGCCGGCACGCCGGTCGGGCTGGAGGCCAAGGCCGTGATGGAATCGGGCGGCCTCGTCTCCGACCGGATCGTCGTCGGCATCGTGGCCGACCGGATCGAGGAGCCGGATGCCCGCCGCGGCTTCATCCTGGACGGCTTCCCGCGCACGGTCGCGCAGGCGGAAGCGCTGGGCGAGATGCTGGCCGGCAAGGGGCTCAAGCTGTCCGCCGTCATCGAGCTGAAGGTGGACGAGGACGCGCTCATCGGCCGGATCGAGAATCGCGCGGCGGAGACTTTGGCCCGCGGCCAGGCCGTGCGGAAGGACGACACGCCGGAGGTGTTCAAGCAGCGCCTGGAGGCGTACCGCGCCCAGACGGCACCGCTCTCGGCCTACTACGCCGAGAAGGGCATGCTTCAGACCGTCGACGGCATGCAGCCGATCGACAAGGTCACGGCTGACCTGATGGCCTTGCTGGAGCCGCATGCGGAGCCGGTCGCGTCCTGACGGCGCGGCTCAGGCGGCGCTTCGTTGAGCGCCCCCGTCGAGCCACGCGAGCGCTCTGTCGAGATGGGCGGGATCCAGGACGTAGGTCGTCTGGCTCGGCCGTGTGGGGTCGAGGGCCGTCCCGTAACAGACGCCGTAGCGGTGGCCTCGGGCGGCCGCGAGATCCAGGAAGTACGGGTCGGGAAAGCTGTCCGGTGCCAAATGGAGCACCGGCGTTCCCGGCCGGCAGAACAGCGTGTTGACCATCGCGGCGCCCATGCAGCCGACGACGGCCTCCGCGCCGGCGAAGACCGCGACCTGCTCCAGCGCCGGGGCGCCCTCCGGATCGAAGGGCCGATAGCCTCGCGCCTGCAACAGCGTGCAGATCTCGTCCCAGGCAACCGGTACCCGGCCCCGCGCGGCGCGGCGCGTCACGAAGATCCGCTTCGGGCGGACGGGTATCAGGCGCCACCAGCGCTTCGCCTGACGTCGAATCAGCGCTTCGCCGGCGGCCGCGAGGTCGGCGAGCGCGTCCGGATGCTTCGGACCCGGCTGGCCGCTGACCGGGGATACGAAGTACAGGTCCGCGGCGCGATAAGCGGTATCCGGGCGGAGCAGGCGCAGTTGCACGTCAGCGCGTTCTGAGAGGGCGCGCATGAGTTCGATCTTCCTGCGATCGATCGCTGGAACGAAGCCGTGCATGAGCACGCAGAGCGGCCGGCCGGCGGCGATCCGTGAGACGGCCCGGAAGCGGGGAAGATCCTCCGCCAGCCAATGGCCCCAGTTGAAGGTGCCCGAGGACGTCAGCAGAAGATACGCGTGCGTGTCCGGCAGCACCTGCGGGGCGTGACAGGGGCCGGGCATCCCGACCGCGTACAGGTCGGCCGGGCGATAGGTCTCGAACAGCGGCAGGCTGGCGCCGTCTCGCTGGATGGTGATGCCGCGGTCGCGGATGCAGGCCCCCTCGATGCGGACGACGACACAAGCGGGCGCCACGACCGGTCCGCCCCCCGCCGCCGCCAGGGCCGCCGCCAAGCGCGGTTTGAGGGCGGCATCTCCGAAGATCGCCGCCTGATCGAGCGAGCGCCCGTACCGGGACGGCTCGTAGAGGGTCGCCACCGTCACGATTTCCGGCGCCTTTCGCGCTCGCAAACCTTCGAGGTGGTGTTGATCACCGGGGAATCCGCCCGCTCTATAAATCGATGGATCGCAAGAAAGATCGTTTGACTCATCCATGAGCGTCACGCTCGCCATAATAAATCAAATAACGAAATGGCTGATTTTGCTAGACAACATAACACAATGACGGATCCGAACACGCCAAGATGTCCGTATCAGGCAGAACGCCGGTCAATTTGCTTTATTTATTCGCTAAAGATGTGTTTTCGCGAAAAATATCTTGTACATTTAGAGAGATACGGGGCTACGTATGGATATTAGCATCATAAAACAGAAGAAAATGAGCCGGGTCATCCTGCGGGCCGGATTATCGGCCCAGCCGGCGGCAAGTGCCCTGCAACATCGGGACAACACACAGCAACCCAGCCGACTTCACGGGAGGCGTGGAGCAGCCCGGCGCGGACAGGGGGCGTGAACCACGACCGGCACGCGGCGTTGTCCGCGCAACCCGTTCTGGAGTCCACGATGACCCTCCGGCACCTGCTCACGAGCGTGATCGCCTCGGCCCTGGTGGTTTCGTCCCTGCCGGCCCTGGCGCAGAGCCCGGCGCAATCCTTCGTGTATCGGCAGAAGCAGTTCCGGCACGCCTGCCGACCACCCCTGAAATTCGCGGCCGGCGCGTGCGTCCGCCGCTGCCCGGCCGGCTACCAGAACACGGGCGGCTATTGTCGGCTGCGCAACCAGGGCTTCCGCTGAGTTGCCGGACTCCGCTCAGATCCGCCCCTCGCGGCGCAGGCTGCCGAAGAAGTTCACGACATCCATCTGAAGCGACCGATGGCCGAACAGGCGGAGGGGATAGCCCTCCGTGGTGCCGTCGCGCAGTTCGATCATGGCCGTCATCGCATTATAGCGGAACACCATCCGCCGCCCGGCGAAGGTCGCCCAAAGCAGGCCCGGCCCATCCTCCCCCTCTTGGAGGGCGACGGACCCCGGCTCCGCCTCGGCCAGGACGCCGCCGATCACCGCCAGGGTTACCGGCAGGACCTCCACCAGCGTCTCCTCCGCGGCGCGGAGCACCGCATCGGCGAAGGCCCGCAGGGTGGCACCGTCGCTGGTCAGAACCGCCATCTTCGCTCCTCGTTCACCTCACGCGTCGCACCGCGCGACGCATGGCCGGGCAGGGTTCTGCCCATTCTTCGTTGACATCGCCGCGCATGCGCGCTAGCAGGCGCTCCTTCGTCCAACCGAACGATGGTCCGAGGTACCCTGTCCAGGGTTGCCCACGGGCCGCGTTGTCGTTTCGCGTGCGCAGGGGCCGGCCTCCACCGGACGCGCACAAGACAGGCCCGGTTCCCCGGGTCCCATATGGAGAGTGATCGTGGCCCGTATCGCAGGCGTCAACATCCCGACCAACAAGCGCGTCGTCATCGCGCTTCAGTACATCCACGGCATCGGCGCCAAGAAGGCCGAGGAGATCACCCAGAAGGTGAACATCCCCGCCGAGCGCCGGGTCAACCAGCTGACCGACGCCGAGGTTCTCGCGATCCGCGAGACGATCGACCGTGACTACCTCGTCGAGGGCGATCTGCGCCGCGAAGTCTCGATGAACATCAAGCGCCTGATGGATCTCGGCGCCTATCGCGGCCTGCGTCACCGCAAGCAGCTGCCGGTCCGCGGCCAGCGCACCCACACCAACGCCCGCACCCGCAAGGGCAAGGCGAAGCCGATCGCCGGCAAGAAGAAGTAATTTTCTGGGATTGGGAGGCCGTGCTTTGCTCGGCCTCCTTCCCGTCGCGCCGGGTGCCCCGCGAGGAGCCCGGCTTTGGCACGACGATCCTGCACGGACGCGCCGGCCAAGTCCTAAAAGAATCCCGAGCGCCTGGTGTTACGGGCGTGTCTGAAGGAAGAGTGAGACCAGAATGGCCAAGGAACCGCAACGCGTCCGCCGCCGCGAGCGCAAGAACATCGTGTCGGGCGTCGCCCACGTGAACGCCTCGTTCAACAACACGATGATCACCATCACGGACGCGCAGGGCAACACGATCTCGTGGTCGTCGGCCGGCGCGATGGGCTTCAAGGGCTCGCGGAAGTCGACCCCCTACGCCGCCCAGGTCGCCGCCGAGGATGCCGGCCGCAAGGCCGCCGAGCACGGCATGCGCACCCTTGAGGTCGAGGTGTCGGGTCCGGGTTCGGGCCGCGAATCGGCGCTGCGCGCCCTCCAGGCCGCGGGCTTCACGGTGACCTCGATCCGCGACGTCACCTCGATCCCGCACAATGGCTGCCGGCCGCGCAAGCGCCGCCGCGTCTGATCCAGAGTCCCGAAGCCCTTTGACGGAGAAGCTCATGACGGGATCGAAGCCGCTTCCGGGCGTGCTGCGTTGGAACCTCGGCGACCTCACGGTCACCGCGCTCAACGACGGCTGGTTTCAGGCCAGCCTCGATCTGGTCACGGGCATCTCCAAGGAGGAGGCCGGGCGGCTCCAGCGGGCCGGCTTCCGCACCGAGCAGCCCAAGATCACGCTGAACGCCTTCCTGATCACGGGACCCGGCCTCAAGCCGACCCTGATCGACACGGGCTACGGCGATCTGGCGCCCGCTCCGACCCTCGGCCGGGCCGGGGCGGCGCTGGCGGCCACGGGCGTGAAGCCCGAGGAGATCGGCACGGTGCTCGTCACGCACCTGCACCCCGACCATGTCGGCGGGCTCGTGAAGGACGGCGCGGCGCGCTACCCGAACGCCGAGATCGTGCTGCATGCCGATGAGGCGGCGCACTGGCTGCCGGACGAAGCCCTCGCGGGGGCGCCGGACGAGGCGAAGCCCTATTTCGAGGGCGCCCGCAAGGCCGTGGCGCCCTATGCCGGCAAGGTGCGCGAACACCGGGGCGGCGAGGTTCTTCCGGGGATCACGGCAATCCACCTGCCCGGCCATACGCCGGGCCATTGCGGTTTCCGCATCGTCTCCGGTGGACAGTCGCTGATGATGTGGACGGACGTGGTGCACCTGCCGGCGATCCAGTTCAAGAACCCGGAGGCTGGCGTCGCCTTCGATGTCGATGGCGACCAGGCGCGGGAGACGCGCAAGCGCATCCTGGACGAGGTGGCCAGCGAGCGCACGCTCATCGCCGGCGGCCATCTCGAATTCCCGGCTCTCGGCTACGTGGATCGGGACGGGGCGGGCTACAGCTTCGTGCCGGTGCTGTGGGTCGGCGGCGAGTAACGACGGACAGACATTCAGGGACCGTTCGGGGCGCCAGGGGGCTGCGCCGGACGGCCGAAGCGCGGGAACGGGCGTCGCGGATCCCGGGCAAGGACGAGAGGTAGGATCGTGGTCATTCAGAAGAATTGGCAGGAACTGATCAAGCCGAACAAGCTGCAGGTCACGACCGGCGACGACCCGAAGCGGGTCGCCACCGTCGTCGCCGAGCCGCTCGAGCGCGGCTTCGGCACGACGCTGGGCAACGCCCTGCGCCGGGTGCTCCTGTCCTCGCTCCAGGGCGCGGCCGTGACCTCGGTGCAGATCGACGGCGTGCTGCACGAGTTCTCGTCGATCCCGGGCGTGCGCGAGGACGTCACCGACATCGTCCTCAACATCAAGACCATCGCGATCCGCTCGCAGACGGACGCGCCGAAGCGCATGACCCTGCGCAAGACCGGCCCGGGCCTCGTCACTGCGGGCGACATCGGCACGGTCGGCGACATCCAGATCCTGAACCCCGACCTCGTGATCTGCACGCTGGACGACGGCGCCGAGATCCGCATGGAGTTCACGGTCGCCACCGGCAAGGGCTACGTCCCGGCCGAGCGCAACCGCCCCGAGGACGCGCCGATCGGCCTGATCCCGGTCGATTCGCTGTTCTCGCCGGTCACGAAGGTCAGCTATCGCGTCGAGACGACCCGCGAGGGCCAGGATCTCGACAAGGACAAGCTGACCATGACGGTCGAGACCAACGGCGCGGTCTCGCCGGAGGATGCGCTGGCCTACGCGGCGCGCATCATCCAGGACCAGCTGCAGGTCTTCGTGAACTTCGAGGATCCGCGCAAGGAAGAGGCCGCACCGCTCGCGCCGCAGCTGCCCTTCAACCCGGCGCTGCTCAAGAAGGTGGACGAGCTGGAGCTGTCGGTCCGTTCGGCGAACTGCCTGAAGAACGACAACATCGTCTATATCGGCGACCTCATCCAGAAGTCCGAGGGCGAGATGCTGCGGACCCCGAATTTCGGCCGCAAGTCGCTCAACGAAATCAAGGAAGTGCTCGCCGGCATGGGCCTGCACCTCGGCATGGACATCCCCGGCTGGCCGCCGGAGAACATCGAGGACCTCGCCAAGCGCTTCGAGGAACATTACTAGGTCGCTCGTTCCGACGCTCCACCCTCATCCTGAGGTGCCGGAGCGTAGCGGAGGCCTCGAAGGAGGCCTCCGGAAACCAAAGTCATCCCTGGAGCCCTCCTTCGAGGCTGCTGCGCAGCACCTCAGGATGAGGGCTCCGGATTGGAGTTCCCGCCGCGGGGTCAAGCGGAGAGCAACAGCCCCGCCTCGGGGCACCCGGCCGTACCGTGGCACGGCGGCCGAGACGAGAAGGAAGCCAGCACCATGCGTCACGCCTATCGCGGCCGCCGTTTCAACCGCACCGCCGAGCATCGCAAGGCGATGTTCGCCAACATGTCCGCCGCGCTGATCAAGCACGAGCAGATCATCACCACGCTGCCGAAGGCGAAGGACCTGCGTCCGGTCGTCGAGAAGCTGATCACGCTGGGCCGCATCGACAGCGTGCACACCCGCCGTCTGGCGATGGCGCAGCTGCGCGACGCCGACATGGTCAAGAAGCTCTTCACGGTGCTCGGGCCGCGCTACGCCGGTCGTCCGGGCGGCTACTGCCGGATCATGAAGGCGGGCTTCCGCCAGGGCGACAACGCGCCGCTCGCCGTGATCGAGTTCGTGGATCGCGACGTCGAGGCCCGCGGCAAGGATTCCGGTCCGAGCCAGGTCGCCGAGGCCGCCTGATCGCCTATCGGGGCGCTTCAGCGCAGCTGACCTTTGCGAAGCCGCCCCGAGCCATCGGGGCGGCTTTCTGCATTCCGAGACCCGTTGCGCGCGCGCAGGCCAACGGGTCAGGGCAGCGCGATGCGGCTCACAAGATCACAAAAAGGAACCCGCCGGCTCGCGCCGACGGGTCTGGAGCAGGGTCCACGTCTCGGATGGTCGCGGGAGTTCGCTCAAGGCGGCCCGTGTCGGAAGGGGCCGGGATCTCGACCGCGCCGCGATCCGAAAACCCCTATCCCTGCTGATACGCGTCCGGTGGACCGTCCTGGTCCGGGTCGTTGTCGCGCCTGCGGCGCGGGAAGATGCCGTGATTGCTCATGGTCCACCTCCTCTTCGATACCCGGGAGCCGCGGGCTCCCACGAGGAGACAATGAGCCGGCAACCGGCCGGTTCCCGGGCGATTCAGCGGGATCCGGAATCCGCGGCATCGAGCAGCGCGGCGACCCGGTCGGCGAGGTCGGCCGAGCGGAACGGCTTGGCCAGGACCGGCAGATCCTCGGGGATCTGCATCGCATCCGCATGGCCGGTGAGGATCAGCACCGGCAGGCCCGGGCTCCGCTCGCGGATCGCCGCGGCGAGTTCGACGCCGCTCATGCCGGGCATCGCGAGATCGGCCACGACGATGTCGCAGCGGTCGTGCCGGAGGTGCTGCAGGGCCGCTTCGCCGTCGCCGACCTCGGTGGCGCTGTGGCCGAACCCCGTGAGGAACGAGGCCGTCACATGCCGCACCTGCGGGTCGTCATCGACGATGAGGACACGGGCGCGCCGCCCGGTCGCCGGCGCCGTCCCGGCCACAGCGGCGGCCTGCTGCGGCGCCTCGGCCGCGAAGGGCAGGGCGAGTTCGACGCGGGTGCCCCGGCCGACCTCGCTGTCGATCGCCAGCCGGCCCTTCGATTGCTGGGCGAGGCCGAACACCATGGCGAGCCCGAGCCCGGTCCCCTGGCCCACCGCCTTGGTGGTGAAGAACGGCTCGCAGACCCGCCGCAGGATCTCCTCCGGAATGCCGGTGCCCTCGTCGGTCACGCTGACGCCGAGATAGGTCCCGTCGGCGATCTCGGGATCCCCGGTGATGTCGAGCCGCCGGGTCGCCACCGTGATGGTGCCGCCCTCGGGCATCGCGTCCCGGGCGTTGATGCACAGGTTGAGGACGGCGAGTTCGAGCTGTTCGGGATCGACTTGGACCGCGGGGAGATCCGCTCCGAGATCGGTTCGCACGGTGACGAGCCCGCCGAGGCTGCGCCCGAACAGGTCGCTCATCCCGACGATCAGGGCGTTCACGTCGACCGCCCGGGCCTGGAGGTCATGGGCACGGCTGAAGCTGAGGAGGCGCTTCGTCAGCGACGCGCCGCGCTCGGCCGCCCCGCGGGCATTCTCGATCAGGCGCTGGACCCGGGGCTGGTCCGCGACCCGGGGCCCGGCGAGTTCCAGGCTGCCGAGGATCGCGGTCAGCAGGTTGTTGAAGTCGTGGGCGATGCCCCCGGCCAGGGTGCCGAGCGCCTGCATCTTGTCGGACTGGCGCAGCCGCGCCTCCAGGGTCCGCTGCTCGGTCACGTCCCGCTCGATCATCGCGAGGTGGCTGATCGCGCCGCCCGCGTCGCGGATCGGCACCCGGGTCACGTGGCTCCACTGCTCGGCGCCGGCCGGGCCGTCGCTGGTGAGGATTTCCGCCACCGTGCCTGCCCGGATCGCGGCCGCATCGGCCTCGGCGATGGGCGCCCCCTTGGGCCCGAGCAGCTCGTCCTCGCGCCGGCCCAGGCAGGCGGCGACGTCGTGGCCGAGGAGCGCCGCCTTGCGGGCGTTGAGCCGCACGAAGCGCCCTCGCGCGTCCTTGAAGCTGATCGCGTCCTGGGCGTGATCGAGCAGGCCGCGCAGGAGCGCCCGTTCCGTGGCCAGATCGCGGCCCAGGCGGTGGCGCTCGAAGGCCTGCCGCACGGTCGAGCGTAGCAGGCCCGCATCCCAGGGCTTCGTCACGTAGCCGACGATGCCGCCGCGGTTGAGCGCGGCGATCACCGCGGTGATGTCGGCGTAGCCGGTGAGCAGGATCGCCTGGGCGTCGTGGAAGCTGCGGGCCTCGGCGAGCAGGGCGTCGCCGGTCAGGCCCGGCATGCGCTGGTCCGAGACCACCACGGCGATGTCGGGCTCGGCGCGCAGGATCTCCAGCGCCTCGGCGGGGCGCGAGGTCGTCAGCACCCGGTAGGAATCCTCGAACAGATCCTCCAGGGCGATCAGGATATCCGGCTCGTCGTCGACGGCCAGGATCGTCCCTACACCTGCCGTACCGTCACTCATGCACTGGCCGCCTGCCGCGGGATCCCGATGACGAAGCAGGCTCCCCCACCCGGGGCCGTCTCCACGGTGAGCGAGCCGCTATGCGCTTGAACGACGCTGTAGGCAATCGCAAGACCGAGCCCCGTACCGGATCCGACCGGCTTCGTCGTGAAGAACGGCTCGAAGATTTTCTCCCGTAGGTCTTCGGGTATGCCCGGGCCGGTATCGCTGATCCGGATCTCATCGAAATCCGGGCTCGATTCCGTGGTGATTCGGATGGTGCCCCCCTCCGGCATGGCGTCGGCGGCATTGCCCAGGATGTTCATCACCACCTGGTTGAGGAGCGCCGGGGTGCAGCAGATCTCGGCCCGGCCCGCGAAGCTGCGCTCCACCGCGATCCGGTCGCCGAGCTTGTGCTGGATCAGGGCCAGCACGGTCTCGATCGCTTCGGGCACGTTCACGAGGGCGCGCTCGCCCTCGTCGAGACGCGAGAACTTGCGCAGGTTCAGCACGAGATCCTGGATGCGCGTCAGGCCCATCCGCATCGAGCCGACCCGTTGGCGGGCCTTGTCGATGAGGCGGCCGGCGGCCTCGGGCGGCGCCTCCGGCAAGTCCCCGAGGAGGCGCTCCACCGTGCCCTGATGGGCCAGGATGAAGGCCAGGGGATTGTTGATCTCGTGGGCGATGCCGGCGACCAACTCGCCCAGCGAGGCCATCTTGGCGGCCTGGACCAGCTTGGCCTGCGCGTCGGTGAGCTGCCGGTTGGCGTCGGCGAGGTCGCGATTGGCCCGCTCCAGGGCGTCGGCGAGGCGCGCCCGGCCCTCGGCGGCCTCGGCCTCCGCACGGGCGCGCTCCACGGCCCGCTCGCGCTCGCCGAACTGGCCGGCGATGCGCCGGTCGTCCTCCTCCAGCAGGCGGCGGCGCACGAAGCCGCGCACCCGCAGCGCCAGCACTTCGGCATCGGTCTTCGAGACTACGTCGTCGGCCCCGGCCGCGAAGGCTTCGACCAGGAAATCCTTGGCTGGGTCGCTGCCGGCGATGCCGACGAGGTGGAACCCCGCCCCCGCCGCCTGTCCGGACCGGCGCTGGCTGATCGCCCGACACAGGGCGAGCCCGTCATAGGCGTGGCCGAGGAGATCGACCGTGACGCAGTCGAACGCCTCGCCCCCGGCGGCCGCATCCAGGGCGGCGAGGGCGGCCGCGGGCCCGTCGACGCTCACGACATGGTGCCCGTCCTGCCCCATCAGACCGGCCAGGAAGGTCCGGTAGGTGACGCTGCCGTCGATCACGAGGATGCGCCCCCTCCGGAACGCGGCGGCACCCGGCCCCTCGCCGTCGCCGGCCGGGCGGCGCTCACGCAACAGGGCGCGAATGCGCAGGATCATCAGGTCGCGGTCGGCGGATTTCGGCAGATAGGCGTCGGCGCCGCTCTCCAATCCCTGGCGCTCCCCGCCGTTGCCGCCGGTGAGCATCAGGACCGGCAGCGCCCGGGTGCGCAGGGACAGGCGCATCTGCCGGATCAGCTCATCGCCGTTCATGCCGGGCAGATGGTAATCCGCCACCACGAGATCGGGCTGCTGGCGGTTGAGGTGATCGAGGGCAGTCTCGGCGGAGGCGCAGCGCTCCACCGCGAAACCGTGCGTCTCCAGGAGCAGGCGGAATTCCAGGGCCTGCGTCTCCGAATCCTCCACCAGGAGGATCCGCGCGGGGCCCACGGGCAAGCCGGCCTCGGCTTGGATCACGGCCGCGCCCCCGGGTCCACGAGGCGCAGGACGTGGTCGCCGATCCGGTCGAGCGGCAGGACCGCGCGGGCGGCCCCGAGGCGCACCGCCGCCGCCGGCATGCCGTAGACCACCGCCGTGCTCTCGTGCTCGGCGACCGTCTGGGCGCCGGCCTTATGCATGTCGGCGAGGCCGACGGCCCCATCCTCGCCCATGCCGGTGAGCAGCACGCCGATCCCGGTGGCGCCGGCCTGCCGGGCCATCGAGCGGAACAGCACCGTGGCGGCCGGGCGCTGACCCGAGACCGGCGCCGAGTCGACGACCCGCAGGACCCGGCCCGATCCGAGCTCCAGGTGCCGGTCCCCGGGGGCCACGTAGACCCGGCCGGACTCGGCCCGCTCCCCGTCCCGGGCGATGCCGACCGGCAGGGTCACGACGCTGTCGAGCCAGGCCGCGAACCCGTCCATGAAGGCGGGTCCCATGTGCTGAACGACGAGCACCGGCAGGGAAAAATCCCGCGGCAGCGCGCCGATTACCCGGGCGAGCGCCGGCGGCCCGCCCGTGGAGGCGGCGATCCCGAGGAGGCTCGGCGCCAGACCGGACGGCTCGGCCGGCGGCGCGTAGGAGACCGAGGCGGTGCGGCCCGCCCATTCGGTCCCGATCGGGCGGCGGCGGATCACCGGGACCTGGGCCATGATCCGCAATTGCGTGCAGATCTCGCCGGCCACCGCCTCGTAGCCGGCATGGGTCGTGGCCACCGGCTTCTCGACCACCGACAGGGCGCCGGCGCGCAGCGCGTTCATGGAGATGCGCAGGGAGGAATCCTCGACCGAATCCGCCACCACGACGATCGGGGTCGGATGCTCGGCCATGATCCGGCGGGTGGTCTCCAGCCCGTCGATGCCGGGCAGGCGGATATCCATGGAGATCACGTCGGGCCGGACGGACTGGAGCTTGTCGAGGGCCTCCTCGCCGGAAGCGACCGCGGCCACGAGTTCAAGGCGGGGATCGCGGGACACGATGTGGCGCAACAGCTCGCGCACCACGAGGCTGTCCTCCACGAGCATGACGCGGACCGGGGTCACAGGAACTGTCCGATCGTGTCGAGCAGCTGACGCTGGTCGAACTTCTGCTTGGTCAGGTAGGCGTCGGCGCCGAGGTCGAGGCCCCGGGCCACGTCGGCGGCGTCCCCGCGGGAGGTCATCAGGATCGTCGGCAGCCGGGCGAAGCGCGGATCGGCGCGCAGGGCCTGCAGCAGGCCGAACCCGTCGAGGCGCGGCATCTCCACGTCGGCGAGGACGAGGTCCACGGGCTCGACCTCGGCACGCAGCCGGTCGAGGGCGTCCTGGCCGTCGACGCAGACGACCACGCGGTAGCCGGCCGCTTCCAAGATGCCCTTCTCCAACGTCCGGGTGGTGATCGAATCGTCGACGACCAGGATGGTCGCCCGCGCGGCGGCCCGCATTGCGGCACCGCCCGTCGCGTGTGTCGTCGAACGTGGAGTTTGCCCCATCGTTCCGGACGAGGGTGCGACAGCCGCGCGCGCCGCGAGACCTTCGGGATCGAGGACCAGGACCGGGACGTCGCCCGGCAGGATGGCGGTGCCGGCGATCAGGCCCGGATCGGACCCGAAGGCGGGGGCCGGCAGGACGAGGAGCGGGCGGACGTCGTGCAGGCGGTCGACGGCGAGCGCCAAGCGGCCGCCATCGGTCCGCAGCACGACGGCGCGGAGGGCGTCGGGATCGTCCGGATCGGCGGCCTCGCCCAGGATCGCGGCGAGGTCGCTCACCGGGTGGCTGGTGGCCGTGTCGCCCGTGCCGAGCCGCAGGATCGGGCGGCCCATCGCCACCGGCAGCTCGGCCCGCTTCAGGCGCAGCAGGCGTTCCACGGCGTTGCCCGGCAGCGCGTAGCTGCGTCCGGCCGCCTCGACCAGCAGCAGGCTGCGCCTTGCCGCCGAGAGCGGCAGGCTGAAGACCAGGGCGGTGCCGGACGGCGTCCGCGGCTCCAGGCGGACGCTGCCCAGGAGCTGGCGGGCCGCATCCGCCGCCACCGAGAGGCCGTAGCCGCGCCCCGACAGGGTGTCGACCGCCTCCGCGGTGGAGAAGCCCGGCTCGAAGACGAGGCGCAGCAGGGTCTCGGGATCGGGGCTCTCCTCGGGCGCGAGGAGGCCGCGATCCCGCGCGACGGCCTCGATCCGGGCGAGGTCCGGCCCGGGACCGTCGTCGAACACCGTGACCTGAAGCCGCGCGCCGCGCACCGCCACCTCCAGCCCGAGCCCCAGGGCCTCCGGCTTGCCGGCGGCGCGGCGCCGCTCCGGGCTCTGCCAGCCGTGGCTCAGGGCGTTGCGCAGGGCGTGGAGCAGCGGGTCCTTCAGCGCCTGAAGCGTGCCGCGCTCCACCGGCAGGTCGAGGCCGCGCAGGTCGAGATCCACCTCGCGGCCCTGCTCCCGGGCGGTCTCGCGCAGGGAGCGCGCCAGGGGGGCGAGGACCGTCTCGGCCGGCACCAGGGCGAGACGCTCGGCGGCGGCGCGGACCCGGGCGGCCACCCCGTCGATGGTGCTGCTCGCCACCGCGTGGCGCCGGGACAGGTCCGACGCCTCCCGGGCGAAGGCGCCGACCTCGGCCGCGAAGGTGCGCCATGCGGTCCTGTCGGTGTCGGCCCCGTCGGCCAGCGCCTCCGCGCCGGCCCGCAGGGTCCGGGCGAGCCCGGCCAGCCGCGCAAGGCTCTCGGCCGCCGAGGTGCGCCCGGCCAGCGTGCTGGTGAGGTCGTGGCTGGCCCGGGCCATCGCCTCCACGGCCTCCACGGGAACCCGCAGCAGGGCGGCGCCGGGATCGGCCGGCTCGGCATTCTTCTGGGCGGGCTCCGGGGCCGGCGCGGCGGGGGATGGGGCAGAAGGCGGGGCAGGGGGCGGGGAGGGCGCGACGGCCGGTTCCGCGATGGGCTTCGGAGCCGGCTTGGCAGCCGTGCCCTCGCCCGGCAGCCCGAGAACCTGCCCGAGGGCCGCCAGGGCGTCCGGCGGCATGTCCGGCCCGGCCCCGTCCTGCAGGCCGGCGACGTAGGACTCGATCCGGTCGAGGGCGAGGTGGACGGCGTTGGCCGCCTCCCGGTCGAGGGCGGAGGCGCCGGTCCGGACCTTCTCGAACAGGGTCTCCAGGCGGTGCGCCACCGCCTCGACGGCGGGCAGGTCGACGGCGCGCGACGCCCCCTTCAGGCTGTGGGCGCGGCGGAACACGTCGTTCCAGTCCGGGCTGGCGCTGCCCAGCGCGCCGCGGATCGCCGCAACGTGCTCCCGATGCTCGACATCGAAGGCGGCGAGCAGGAGCTGGCGGATGTCCTGGGTCAAGACGCCGCCGGCCTCAGTGCCGGTAGCGTTCGGCGAGCGCCATCAGCGCCTGGGCCAGCTCCGTCAGGTTGGCCGAGGCCGATTCCACCTGCCGCGTGCCGGCCGCCGTCTGCTGGCTCGCCTGCCGGATGTTCTGGAGCGCGCCCATCACCTGCTCGATGCCGAGCTGCTGCTGGTTCGTCGAGGCGACGATCTGCTGGAAGGTCTGGACGTTCTCCTCCACCCGGGCGGTGATCTCCTCGATGGTCCGCTGCGTCGTGTCGGAGCGGGTCTTGCCGGCGGCGGCCCGCTTGACCGCCTCCTCGGTCAGCATCACCGAGGTGTTGATGCCCCGCTGGATCTCGCCCAGGATGCCGCGCACCTGGCCGGTGGCGGCCTTGGCCTGATCGGCCAGAAGCTTCATCTCCGAGGCGACCACCGAGAAGCTGCGCCCGCTCTCGCCCGCCGCCGCCGCCTCAATGGCGGCGTTGAGGGCGAGCAGGTGCGTGCGCTCCGAGATGTCGTTGACCGTCTCGATGATGTCGCCGATCGTCTGGGTCTTCTCCGACAGGCTGACGATGTTGCCGGCCACCGCCTCGGCCTGCTCGCGGATCGCGTCCATGGCCTTGGCGGTGTCCGAGACGGCGCGCAGGCCCTGGCGGGAGGTCTGGGCGGTGGCCTGGGCGGTGGCGATCACCTCGGTGGCGCGCTTGCTGATCTGGGCGCCCGAATGGGTGATCTCGTCGACCGTGGCGGCTGTCTCCTGCACGGCGGCGAATTGCTGCTCGACCGAGGCGGCCTGCTCCTGCGCCGAGGCGCGGATCTCGGCCGCGGCGGCGTTCAGGTCGGTGGTCGCGGCCCGGTTGGTCTTGGCGAGGTCCGAGAGGCCCGCCACCATCGTGTTGAGGGTGGTGGCCAGCCGCCCGATCTCGTCGCGCCCGCCCACCGCCAGCTGGCCCGAAAGGTCGCCGCCGCCGACCCGCTCCACGAAGGCCATGATGGTCTCGAGCGGGCGCACCACCGCGCGGCTGATCAGCCACGTGATCAAGATCGCCAGCACGACCGCGGCGGCGAGCGTCAGGTAGATCGAAAGGCGCGAGCGGTCATAGACTTGCTGGGCGGCGCGCTGGCCGAGCGCCATCCCGCCGTCGAGCAGGGTCCTCAGGTTCCTGATCCCCTCCAGGAAGGGACCCTGAAGGCGCGTGATCTCGTCGTTGCGGGCCTCCACGGCGCCGGAATCCTGCTTCGCGATGGCGGCGAACTGCGCCTCGCCGAGGCTCCGGACCTCACGGAAGGCGCGCTGCACGTCGGCGGCCGCCGCCGCGATGCGGTCCCAGGAGGCCACGCGCTCGGCGGTGGCCGAATAGGCGCGGTACTCGGTGGCGAGCTGGATCGTGGTGGTGAGCCGGTTCTCGATCTGGGTGGCGGTCTGGCGCCACGTGGCCAAGGTGTCCTCCGTGCGTGCCGCCCGTCCCTGGCCCTGCGTCAGCATGGCGATCACGGCCGTGCGGCGCAGGAGCCCGAGGTCGCGGGCCTCGTTGCCGAGGTCGTCGAGCTGGCGCAGGATTGTCATGTCGCGCCGCACGATCGCGTCGGTCGTGTCGCGCACCGCCCCGATCTGCTCCAGCGCGTAGAGCCCGAGCGCCACGATCACCACCGTGACGGCGAAGAAGCCGAGGAGGATGCGTCTTCCGATCGAGAGGTTCACGGTCGGGCTGGCTCCGGTTGACGTCTGGCTTGAAGTCCGGCGGGCCCGTCAGGGCAGGGCGCGGCGCAGGAGGCGGGGAAGATCGACGGTGACGAAATCCGGCCGGCCGGCGCCCGCCGCCCCGGGGGCATAGCCCGAAGCGGCCGCGTTGCCCAACCCGTCGGGATCCGCGGATCCCGAGGCTGTCGCCGCGGGGGCGATCCCCAGCACCCGGTCGACCGCCAGGGCGAGGGGCTGCGGCGTCGCGGACCCGCGCAGCACCACCAGATGCGCCGCCTCCCCGGCGGGATCCGGCCGGCCGAGGGCCCGGGCGAGGCCGAGGACGCCGACGATCCGCCCCGAGAGGGCGATGAGGCCGATCAGCGCCGGCACCGCGCCCGGCATCGGCGTGGGCGGACGCATCGGCAGGACCTGCGCCACCGCCGTCAACGGCAGGCCGTAGCGCTCGCTGCCGCAGGCGCAGACGAGGTGATCGAGCCCGGCATCGGCTTCCGCAACGGCGACGCCGCGCCGCGCCAGCGCGGCGGCGCGCTCGGCCCGGAGGTCGCGCTCCGTCCGGGGCCGCGTCGGCGCGCGGCTCCCATGCGTGCCCTGGCGTGCCTCCATCAGAGACTCCTGCGGTCGAGCGCTGCGCGGGCCGCGGACGCACCGGCGGCGATCTCGGCGGCGGACGCGCCGTCGCCCTCGGGCAGCGCCGTATCCGGCCCCAGGGCTTCGCAGACGGCTTGGCTCAACGCGATGGCGTTGTCGAGGGCGCGGGCCGCCTCGTCCCGGCGATCGAGGGCGATCAGCAGCAGGCCGAGATGGTAGTGGGCCATCACGAAGCCCCGGTCGAGATAGAGGGTCGCGCGCAGCGCCCGCTCGGCCTCCGCGTCGCGGCCGAGCGCCCGGGCGAGCAGGCCCTCGTAGAAGCGCAGGGCCGGGTCGGTCGGGTCGCCGTCGAGGGCGACGCGCAGTGCCCGCCACGCGGCCCCGGTATCCCCGGCATCCGCGAGTGCGCGGATCCGGTCGCGGTCGGAGGCCACGATCGGCGCGCCATCCCCGGCCCCGGCCGGCAGGACAGGCGGCAGGATGGCCTCGGCGCGCGGCGCTGCGTCGCCCGCGGGTCCGGCGCCCGGCGCCCGAGCGTCCGCCGCGAGCGGGAGGAATCCTGCGCCGTCCGGAGCCGCCGCGTCCGCGGGATCTCCGCCGAGGCCCCGCGGGGCCAGCGGCGGCACCGGCAGGACCAGCCCCGCCGGTACGAGGAGGGCGGGCGTTTCCGGCCGGGGGCGGTAGACCACGGTTCCGGGCAGGCTGACGGCATCGAGGAATCCCGCGAAGGCGGGGCTCGGCTCGGCATGGCCGAGGAGCAGCCAGCCGTCCGGCCGCAGCCTGCGGCCGAGGCCGCGCACCACCGCGGCGACCGTCCGGGCGTCGAAGTAGATCAGCACGTTGCGGCAGAGGATCAGGTCGAAGAGATCGCCCTCCCGCGCCATCGGCTCGGCGAGGGTGAGCAGGTTGCCGCGCTCGAACCGCACCAATCCGCGGAATTCCGGGCGCAGGGCGTAGCCGCCCTCCCGCCGGATGCCGGGGGCGGGGGGCAGGCGGGTGAAGTAGCGCAGCCGCTCCTCAGGCGGCATCGTGCGCAGGGCCCAGCGGCCGTATTCCGCAGCGCGGGCGGTGGCCAGCGCCGCGGCGCTGATGTCGGTACCGAGGATCGAGACGCGCCAGTCCGGCAGCGCCTCGCCCAGGAGTTCCCGGACCAGGATCGCCAGGGAATAGGGCTCCGCCCCGGTCGAGCAGCCGGCGCTCCAGATCCGCAGCGTGCGCTCGGAGGCCCGGGCCGCGATCAGCGCCGGCAGGATCCGCTCGCGCAAGGCCTGGAACTGCTCGGCGTAGCGGAAGAAGAACGTCTCGCCGACGGTGATCTCGGCCTCCAGGCGCGCCCATTCGGCCTCGCCCAGCGTCCCGTCCGACAGGAGGGCGGCGTAGGCCGCGCAATCGGCCGCCGCGGCGTCGCGGAAGCGCCGGCGCAGACGCTCGATCAGGAGGTCGTCCTTGTCGGCATAGTAGTGGTGGCCGGTGCGCGCGATGATCCGCGCCTTCAGCGTCGCGTAGGCGGGATCGGCACCCGGATCGGGATAGGAAGGCCCCGGACGGCGCATCGTGGATCAGGCGGATTCGGGAAGCGCCGCGAGACGCTCGGCGGCGACCCGGGCGAGCGCCGCGACCCGCGCCTGCTCCTGCGCGGTCAGGAGGCGCTCCGGCGCCAGCGCGTGGACGAGGCGCTCGCCGAGGACGAGTTCGGCCGCCACGCAGCCGTTGAGCGTCCCGGCCTCGCCGGCCGGCCGGATCGCGGCTTCGGCAACGGTCACGAGGTCGGCGGCCCGATCCACCAGATACGCGACCGCCTCGCCCCGGACGAGGACGAGATGCGCGTAGAGACCGGCCGGCCTCTGGGCCGGCCGCAGGCCGAGCAGGGAGGCGAGATCGATGGCGGGAATGGGCCTGCCGCCGAGGTTGAGGAAGCCGATCAGCCAGCCGCCAGTTGCCGGCGGCGCGTGGAGATCCGGCAGCGGCAGCACCTCGGCCACCGCGGCGCGGGGCAGGGCACAGGGCGTGCCGGCGACGTCGAGCAGGAGATAGGCCGTCACGCTGCTGGCCAAGGCCCCCGCCCCCCGAATTGCCGTTGCATCCCAACCGGGACGGATGGCGCAATAGGCCGAGTCAGCGCTTCCGGCAATCGCCCCGTGCGCGGGTTCGCCCCGGGGAACCAAGTCTCGGCTCAGCCGCTTATTTTCCGACGCAGCAGCACCGGTTATAGGACGGCCGGCGCCTCGCATGCGCCGGTCTATGCCAGGGATTGACGATGAGGAAACTTCTGTTGGCCGCGGCGTCGCTGACGCTCCTTGCGGGCTCCGCCTATGCCCAGGGTAACTCGCCCTACAACAATTCCGGCTCGCAGGCAGGCGGCCCGCGTGGCGGCATCGAGCGCGCCGGCGAGGGGGCCGCGATGGAGCAGGGCGCCGCTCCGGCTGCCCAGCCCGTGGTGCGCAAGCGCACGATGAAGCACAAGCGGATGAAGCATCATCGCCGGATGCGTCACCACATGTGATCGGTCCCGGCTCCGCCGCCGCAGGGTGGTCGAGCTGGGATGACGGGGCCTGCCGCGGATGGGGCAGGCCCTTTTTCGTGCCCGAACCGTCGCTGCACGGCGGGATACGCCTCCCGGCAACATAGTTCTACAGCGCGCGTCAGCCGGCCGTTGCCGATGGGCCTTGCCGGACGGGCGCGCGCGGTTCACGCTCGTGCGCGCAGCCAGCTCGATCCCGGCATGTTCGAAAACGAACATCCTTGCTCCCGGTACGATCGGGGAGATACGAGACGGCGCGGGGGAGGATGGATGTCGCGCGCGCTCGACCGGAAAGCCGAGGACAGGATCGAGACGACCGGCGTCGAGGGGCGGCGCAGCGCCATCGTGGCTTCGGTGCGCCAGCGGGGCTTCGTCACCATCGAGGCGCTGGCGGCGCAGTTCGGCGTCACCGTCCAGACGATCCGGCGTGACCTCAACGAACTCAGCGCGGAGGGCCGGCTGGAGCGCTACCGCGGCGGCGGCGGCCTGCCGTCGAGCGTCGAGAACATCGACTATGCCGACCGCCGGGTGACCCTGCTGCCGGAGAAGACCCGGATCGGGCGCCTCGCGGCGAGCCGGATCCCGTCGCATTGCTCGGTCTTCATCAACATCGGCACGACGCCCGAGGCGGTCGCCCGTGAGCTGACCCGGCATGACGATCTCAGCATCATCACCAACAACCTGAACGTCGCGCTCTCCCTGGCGGAGGCCACGGAGTTCCGCATCGTCGTGGCCGGCGGCACGGTGCGCAACCGCGACGGGGCGGTGCTCGGCCAGCTCACCTGCGACACGCTCAGCCAGTTCCGGGTCGACGTGGCGGTGATCGGCGTGAGCGGCATCGACGCCGACGGGGCGCTCCTCGACTACGATTACGAGGAGGTGCGGGCGACGCAGACCATCCTGGCGCATGCCCGGAAAACCTTCCTCGTGGCGGACCACACCAAGTTCAGCCGGCGCCCGATGGTTCAGGTCGGACGGCTCGACCAGATCGACACCTTCTTCACCGATCGGCCGCCGCCGCCGGAGATCACCGCGTTGCTCGACCGGGTGGGCGTCACCCTGGCGGTGGCCGACGAGGCCAACGAAACCTAACGAACGAAGAAGTTTTCGCTTGCGAAAGCAGTGAGCCGAGTCAATATAGTGCCAACCTGCCATCAGGGCGGGGAAGGAGGACCCATGGCGGCAGCAACGCGCCAGCGCGAGCCGTCCGACGCCTACGATCTTCTGGTCATCGGCGGCGGCATCAACGGCACAGGCATCGCCCGGGATGCGGCCGGCCGCGGCCTGTCGGTCCTGCTGGCCGAGCGCGGGGATCTCGCGGGCTTCACCTCCTCGTCCTCGACGAAGCTGATCCACGGCGGCCTGCGCTACCTCGAATATTACGAGTTCCGCCTCGTGCGCGAGGCCTTGGCCGAGCGCGAGCGGCTGCTGCGGCTCGCTCCCCACGTGATCTGGCCCCTGCGCTTCGTCCTGCCGCACGACGAGGGGCTGCGTCCGGCCTGGATGCTGCGCCTCGGCCTGTTCCTGTACGATCACCTCGCGCGGCTGCGCACGCTGCCGGGCTCGCACGGCGTCGACCTGCGCAGCTCGGCCTATGGCGCGCCGCTGCAGCAGCGCCTGAAGCGCGGCTTCGTCTATTCTGACTGCTGGGTCGAGGACAGCCGCCTCGTGGTGCTCAACGCCATGGATGCCCGCGAGCGCGGCGCCACGGTGCTGACGCGCACCGGCGTCGTTTCGGCAAGGCGCGACGGTGAGGGCTGGGTCGCGACGCTCCGGGACGAGCGCGGCGGGCCTGAGCGGACGATCCGCGCGAAGGCCGTGGTCAACGCCGCCGGTCCCTGGGTCAGCGCGACGCTCGGCGGCACGCTCGGCATCAACAGCCGCGCGGCGGTGCGTCTGATCAAGGGCAGCCACATCGTGGTCAAGCGCCTGTTCGCGGGCGATCAGGCCTACATCCTGCAGCAGCCCGACAAGCGCATCATCTTCGCGATCCCCTACGAGCGGGACTTCACGCTGATCGGCACCACCGACGTGCCCTATGACGGCGAGCCCGGCCCGGTCTCGATCTCGCAGGAGGAGACCGACTACCTCTGCGGCTGCATCAACCGCTCGTTCGACACCAAGATCAGCCCGGCCGACGTGGTCTGGAGCTATTCGGGCGTGCGCCCGCTCTACGACGACGCGGCCGAGAATGCCTCCGCGGTGACCCGCGACTACGTGCTCGACGTCGAGGACCAGGGCGGGAAGGCCGCCGTGCTCTCGGTGTTCGGCGGCAAGATCACGACCTACCGGCGGCTCGCCGAGCACGCGCTGGAGAAGCTGAAGCCCTATTTCCCGCATCTCAGGAAGGCCTGGACGGGAGACGCGGTGCTGCCCGGCGGCGCCATGACGGATGCCGATTTCGACCAGTTCCTGGCGAAGCTCCGGTCAGAAAAGCCGTTCCTGCCGGAGGAGACGGCGCGCCGCCTCGCCCGCGCCTACGGGACGCGGGCGCGCGACATCGTCGGAACCGCCCGCTCCATGGCGGATCTCGGCGAGGCCTTCGACGGCGGGCTCACGGCGGCGGAAGTCGATTACCTGCGCATCGAGGAATGGGCGGTCACCGCCGAGGACATCCTGTGGCGGCGCTCGAAGCTCGGCCTGCGCACCAGCGCCGAGAGTGCAGCGCGCCTTGCCGCCTATCTCGACCGCAAGGCCGAGGCGGCCTGATTGTTTCGGTGCCGATCCGGCGCAGACCGGTCGGGCATAACAGGGGAGGGAACGATGAGCCGTTACGTCGGGGCCATCGACCAGGGCACCACCAGCAGCCGCTTCATCGTGTTCGACCGGGCGGGCAGCGTCATCGCGCTGGCCCAGGCCGAGCACGCGCAGATCTACCCGGCCCCGGGCCATGTCGAGCACGACGCCACCGAGATCTGGACAAGAACGCAAGCCGTGATGCGCGAGGCGCTGGAGAAGGGCGGCCTCCAGCCGTCCGACCTCGCCGCGGTGGGCATCACCAACCAGCGTGAGACCACGGTCATCTGGGACCGGACGACCGGCAAGCCGCTCCACAACGCCCTGGTCTGGCAGGACACCCGAAACGACCGTCTGGTGGCGGAGTTCGCCCGCGACGGCGGCCGCGACCGGTTCCGCGACCTGACGGGCCTGCCGCTGGCGAGTTATTTCTCGGGCCTCAAGCTTCGCTGGCTCCTCGACCATGTCGAGGGCGCCCGCGAGAAGGCCGAGGCCGGCGACGTCCTGTTCGGCAACATCGACACGTGGCTCGTCTGGAACCTCACCGGCGGCACCGAGGGCGGCCTTCACGTCACCGACGTGACCAATGCCAGCCGCACGCAGCTCATGTCGCTGAAGACCCTGGACTGGGACGACGGCATGCTGGCGACCTTCGGCATCCCGAAGGCGATGCTGCCGAAGATCGTCTCGTCGAGCGAGGTCTACGGCGAGACCAGGGCGCCGTTCGCGGGCGTGCCGATCGCCGGCATCCTGGGCGACCAGCAGGCGGCCCTGTTCGGCCAGACCTGCTTCACCCCGGGCGAGGCCAAGAACACCTACGGCACCGGCTGCTTCGCGCTGATGAACACCGGCGCCGAGCCGGTCCCGTCGCAGGCCGGCCTCGTCACGACGCTGGCCTACCGCCTCGACGGGCAGAAGCCGGCCTACGCGCTGGAGGGCTCGATCGCCATCACGGGCGCCCTGGTGCAGTGGCTGCGCGACAACCTGCACATGATCAAGGATTCCGCCGAGGTTGAGACGCTCGCCACCACGGTCGAGGATAATGGCGGCGTCTACTTCGTGCCGGCCTTTTCGGGGCTCTACGCGCCGCACTGGAACGAGGGCGCCCGCGGCCTGATCATCGGCCTGACCCGCTACGCCAATCGCGGCCACATCGCGCGCTCGGTGCTGGAGGCGACCGCCTTCCAGACCCGCGAGGTGCTGCAGGCCATGGCGAAGGATTCCGGGATCCCCGTGAAGGAGCTGCGCGCCGATGGCGGCATGGTGGCCAACAACACGCTGATGCAGTTCCAGTCCGATCTGCTCGACGTGCCGGTGGTGCGCCCGAAGGTGGCCGAGACCACGGCGCTCGGCGCAGCCTACGCGGCGGGTCTGGCGGTCGGCTACTGGAAGGGGCTCGACGACCTCAAGCGCAACTGGGGCGTCGACAAGCGCTGGACGCCGAAGATGGATGCCGGCCAGCGCGAAAAGATCGCCGCCGCCTGGGGCCGGGCGGTGCAGCGGTCGTTCGACTGGAAGACCGACGAGGCGTGAGGCGATTTCCCCTCCCCCTTGTGGGGAGGGGGCAGGGGTGGGGGTGGTGCAGGATCGAGCGGTCCGGTGCCTTCTGCACCACCCCCACCTCCAACGCCTCCCCGCACGGGGGAGGAGAGCGCGTTTGCGCGAGGCCGAGACGTCGAAAACCAACAATAAACGGGGGAGACGAGACCATGGCATCACCCTTCCTGGGCGAATTCCTGGGCACGATGACGCTGATCGTGCTGGGCGACGGGATCGTGGCCGGCGCCCTGCTCAAGAAATCCAAGGGCGAGAATGCGGGCTGGATCGCCATCACGGCAGGCTGGGCCTTCGCGGTGCTGGCAGGCATCTTCGTCGCGAATGCCACCGGCAGCCCTGACGCGCATCTCAACCCGGCCGTGACGGTGGCGGGGGCGGTGAGTTCCGGCGATTTCAGCAAGCTGGCGGTCTACATACCGGCTCAGATGCTCGGCGCCTTCGTGGGCGCCGTGATCGTCTGGCTGCACTACCTGCCGCACTGGGCCGCGACCCCGGAGCAGGATTTGAAGCTCGCCTGCTTCTGCACGGGTCCGGCGATCCGCGATGCGAAGTCCAACTGGATCTCCGAGATCATCGCGACCTTCTTCCTGATCCTCACGATCTCCGCCCTCGTCACCAACACGCTGGGCGCGAGCGGCGCGATCCCGCGGGGCGTGGCGCCCTACATGGTCGGCATGCTGGTCTGGGGCATCGGCCTGTCGCTCGGCGGCACCACGGGCTACGCGATCAACCCGGCCCGCGATCTCGGGCCGCGCATCGCCCACGCGGTGCTGCCGATCGCCGGCAAGGGCTCTTCGGATTGGGGCTACGCCCTGATCCCGGTGGCCGCCCCCGTGGTCGGGGCGGCTCTGGCCGGGCTGTTCGTCCGGGCGCTCGGGATCTGACGGAACCCCCATACCCTCAACCGCCGCGGGGCGTCCCTGCGTCGCGGCGGTTTGCGGCGCGGGGCCTCGGGCCTTAAGTCAGGGCGATCCCGATCGCGCCTCCGGGCGCCTCCACGCGGTGTGGCAGACCCCGACCCATGGCCGTCGTCCTCGACATCCTGAAGAACGATCCGCGGCCGGTCCGCCATCCCGAGAAGGCGCACCGGCCCGACCAGCCCGTCCAGGCCAAGAAGCCGGACTGGATCCGCGTAAAGGCGCCGGGCTCCAAGGCCTGGACCGAGACGCAGAAGATCGTGCGCGAGCACGGCCTCGTCACGGTCTGCGAGGAAGCCGGCTGCCCGAATATCGGCGAGTGCTGGGAGAAGCGGCACGCCACCTTCATGATCATGGGCGACACCTGCACGCGGGCCTGCGCCTTCTGCAACGTGCGCACCGGCCTGCCCGACGCCCTCGACGCGGGTGAGCCCGAAAAGATCGCCGACTCGGTCGCCAAGCTCGGCCTGCACCACGTGGTGATCACCTCGGTCGACCGCGACGACCTGAAGGACGGCGGCGCCGCGCATTTTTCCCGGACCATCGCGGCGATCCGGCGGGCGAGCCCCGGCACCACCGTGGAGATCCTGACCCCCGACTTCCTGCGCAAGGACGGCGCGCTCGAAACCGTGGTCGCCGCCAAGCCCGACGTGTTCAACCACAACCTGGAGACGGTGCCGGCCAAGTACCTCACGGTGCGGCCCGGCGCCCGCTACTTCCACTCGGTGCGCCTGCTCCAGCGGGTGAAGGAGCTCGATCCGGCGATCTTCACCAAGTCGGGCATCATGGTCGGCCTCGGCGAGGAGCGGAACGAGGTGCTCCAGCTCATGGACGACCTGCGCTCGGCCGACGTCGATTTCCTCACCATCGGCCAGTACCTGCAGCCGTCGAAGAAGCACCACGAGGTGGTGCGCTTCGTCCCCCCCGACGAGTTCAAGGCCTACGAGACCACCGCCTACGCCAAGGGCTTCCTGCTGGTCTCGGCCACGCCGCTCACGCGTTCGTCGCACCATGCGGGCGAGGACTTCGCGCGCCTTCAGGCGGCGCGTCTGGCAAAACTGTCGCCCGCGCTCTCGGCCTGAGGACAACCGAACACCATGCCGTCTTTCCGGGTCACCCGCGCGGTGAAGCACTCGCCGCAGCAGATGTACGACCTCGTCGCCGACGTGGAGCGCTACCCCGAGTTCCTGCCGCTCTGCGACTCCCTGCGGGTGATCCGCCGGCAGGACATGCCCGAGGGTGGCCAGGTGCTGATCGCCGAGATGGGGGTGGGCTACAAGGCGATCCGCGAGCGCTTCACCACCCGGGTCAGCCTCGATCCGGCGAACCTCAAGATCGTGGCCGAATACATCGACGGCCCGTTCCGGCACCTGGAGAACCGCTGGCTGTTCAAGGACGGCCCGAACGCCGGCTGCAACGTCGATTTCTTCATCACCTACGAGTTCAAGAGCCGGACGCTCGGGCTCCTGATGGGCACGATGTTCGACCGGGCCTTCCGCAAGTTCACCGACGCCTTCGAGGGGCGGGCGGATCGGATGTACGGCGCGCGGGCGTAGCGGCGCGTCCTCGCGAGTTGGTCTCACGATGGCGCGGTGGCTCGGACGTGCTCGGGCCGCACGCCCATCCCGATCATCCGCGCCGGCAGGACCTGCAACGGCGGCACGGCATCGAGGATCCGCAGCGCGAGCGGTGCGCGGAACGGCGCATCGGTCTTGAGCGAGGCCGCGATCACGCGTGACTGGATCACCCGCTGCAGCGCCTGCGTGACCCGCACCGGCAACATCCGCCGAGCCTGGATCCGGGCGAGGTCGGCGTTTGAGGGACGCCCCGCCCGCAGCGGCCCCGTCAGATGGTTGGCTGCCGCCACCGCATCCTGAATCGCGAGATTGATCCCGACGCCGCCCACCGGCGACATGGCGTGCGCCGCGTCGCCGATGCAGAGCAGCCCCGGCCGGTGCCAGCGCTCCAGCCGGTCGACCGTGACGGTCAGGAGCTTGACCGCATCCCAGTCGGCGATCTCCGCGACGCGGTCGGCCAGGAACGGCGCGATCTGCGCCACCGCCTCCCGAAAAGCCGGCAGGCCCTTCGCCCGCAGCGCCGCGTCGCCGCCCTTCGGCACCACGTAGGCGCATTGCCACGCATCGCCCCGGTCGAGGGTCACGAGGAACCGCCCCGGCCCGAAGCGCCCGGCCGCCGCCTCGGGGTCGCCGTCCCGGCGCGGGAGGCGGAACCACAGAACGTCGATCGGCGCCCCGAAGGCCCGGGGCGTGAAGCCCGCGCAGTCCCGCATCCGCGAGTGCCGGCCGTCCGCACACAGCACGAGGTCGGCTCGGATTTCGACAGGCCTGTCCGGCCCCTCGGCGCGCACGCCCAAGACCTGGCCATCGGCCTCGATCAACTCCCGGGCCTCGGTGCGCCGGATCAGCCGGAAGGCCGGGAGACGCTCAGCTTCTCCGGCCAGAAAATCCAGGAAATCCCATTGCGGCATGAAGGACAGGAAGCGGTTGCGGGTCGGCAGCCGGCTGAAATCAGCGATCCGGTAGCTCCGCCCGGCGACGACCCCGGAAAAATGTTCGACGCGCCGCTGGGGCAGGGCGCGGAAGCGCTCCGTGAAGCCCAGCTCGTCCATCAGGTCGAGGGTGGAGGGGTGGATCGTGTCGCCGCGGAAGTCGCGCAGGAAATCCGCATGCTTCTCCAGCACGGTTGTCTCGATTCCGGCGCGGGCGAAGAGCAGGCCGGCCATCATCCCGGCGGGGCCGCCCCCGACGATGCAGAGGCGGGTCGTCACCGTGTCCATGGGCGTCCCTCCCGTCGTCACGGGCCAAGGTCAGGGGCCAAGGTCAGGGGCCAAGCGCCTCCTCCAGAAGGCCGAGCGCGTCGGCGACGGCGGCCCGGCGGATGCCCGCACGCCCGCGATCGCCGTAGCGCCGCTCCAGATGGCGCACGCCGCCATCCCGCAGGGCGAGCCCGAAATGCACGAGGCCGACCGGCTTCTCGGCGCTGCCGCCGCCGGGGCCGGCGATCCCGGTGATCGCCACCGCCACATCGGCCCGCGAGGCGGCGAGCGCGCCTTCGGCCATCGCCCGCGCCACCGGCTCGCTGACGGCGCCGTGCTGCCGGATCCAGTCCATGGGGACGCCGATCGCCTCGGCCTTGGCCGCGTTGGAGTAGGTGACGAAGCCGCGCTCGACCGCCGCCGAGGAGCCCGGCACCGCGGTGAGCAGGCCGGCCACGAGGCCGCCCGTGCAGGATTCCGCCGTGGCGATGGTACGTTTGGCCGCCGTGTAGGCCGCCACCAGCGCCGCGGCGCGGGTCAGGAGTTCCGTGTCGTCGATCATCGCGAACAGGCTCCCAATGGGCGGCCGCGCCCTATCTCATGATGTGGACCAGCGCCGGCCTCCGCTCAAGGACGGCCGGACACGACAGGAGACACCGCGTCCATGATCTTCCCCGCCACCACGGCTTTCTTTGCCGGGCTGCTCGCCCTCGTCTATCTGGGCCTGTCGGGATGGGTGATCGGCGCCCGCGTCTCCGGGAACGTGCTGTTCGGAGACGGCGGCGACGACGCGGTGCTCAAGCGCATCCGCTCGCACGCGAACTTTTCGGAGTACGTGCCGCTGGCGCTGATCCTGATCGGCCTGCTGGAAGCCGGCGGCAGCCGTCACGGGCTGGTGCTGGGGCTGCTGGTGGCCCTGCTGGTCGGCCGGATCCTGCACCCGATCGGGATGTTCGCGGCCGCGAACTCGCCGCGCCAGTTCGCCTGCCGGGGCGGCGGCATCCTGCTGACGCTGGCGGTGCTCGCCGTCGCCGCGATCGCGTTGCTGCTGCGGGCGGGCTGAGTCCAGGGTTTGGGTTTCCAAAGGGCTGTGCCCTTTGGTGGGTTGTCAGGGCAGAGACCTGACAGATTCCAGGGCTCTGCCCTGGACCCGCGAAAGGTCTCGACCTTTCGAAACCAAGACTTCGCGCGCTGCGCGCGACGTCGAACACCCGTCAGACAGGCTGGTCCGCCTCGGGCAGCCGCACCGTCGCGGCGGCCTGGGCGGCGAGCCCTTCGGCGCGGCCGACGAAGCCGAGCTTTTCCGTGGTGGTCGCCTTGATGGAGACCGCCGAGAGCGGCACCCCCGCGATGGCGGCGATGCGCGCCCGGATTTCCTCGCGGTGCTTCCCGATGCGCGGCGCCTCGGCCAGCACGGTGATGTCGAGGTGGTCGATCTTCCCGCCCCGGGCGCGGACCAACCCGCAGGCATGGGCCAGGAACTGGTCCGAGGACGCCCCGCGCCAGCGCTCATCGGAGGGCGGGAAATGGGTGCCGATATCGCCGTCCGCGATGGCGCCGAGCAGGGCGTCGGTGAGCGCGTGCAGCGCCACGTCGCCGTCGGAATGGGCGAGCACGCCGCGATCGGCCGGGATCTTCACGCCGCCGAGCCAGACATGGTCGCCGGTGGTGAAGGCATGGACGTCGAAGCCGGTGCCGAGGCGGGTGACGTAATGGGTCATGGCGCGGGCTCCCGGCGCTGGGGTTTCGGCGGTGCCGGCCGCGAAGGCGCGGTCGGCCTCGATCAGGTCGGCGGGCTGGGTGATCTTGCGGTTGGCGATATCGCCCGCGAACACAACCACCGGCAGGCCCGCCCATTCGGCGAGCGCCCCGTCATCGGTGAAGCCGTCGAGGTTCTGGGCCGCGGCGTCGCGATGGGCGTTCAGCAGCGGGCCGAACGCGAAGGCCTGGGGCGTCTGGACGGCGCGCAGGTGCTCGCGCGGCGGCGTCTCGTGGACCCGCCCGATGCCCGGGGCAATGTCGACCACGCGCTTGACCGTGTCGGTCACCGGCACGCCAGGCACGGCCGCGCCGTGGTCCCGCCCGGCCGCGATCGCCCGCGCGATCAGCGGCGCATCGACGTAGGGGCGGGCGGCGTCGTGGACCAGCACGATCTCGGGCGCCGCGCCGGCCAGCGCTTCGAGACCGGCCCGGACGGAGAGCTGGCGCGTCGCCCCGCCCTCGACCGGCTCGGCGATCTTTTCGCGCAGCCCGGCGTCAAGCTCGTCGAGGCAAGTCCGGAAGAAATCGGCCGCGTCGGCGGCGATCACCGGCTGGATCCGGTCGATGGCGTCCTGGGCGGCCAGCGCGGCGAGCGTGCGCGTCAGAACCGCCTGACCGCCGACGCGGCGATACTGCTTGGGCGTCCCGCCGCCGATGCGGATGCCGCGGCCGGCCGCCACCACCACGGCGGCGACGCCGGTGCCCGCATCGGCGGGTCCGGTGGCAGGCGTGCCGGTGGCGGACATGGGCGGTGAACTCGTGGGATCGGGGAGGGCGGGATCGCGGCCGGGCGCGGGCCAGCCGTGCCGCCGCTGCCCTGCCGGTGAGCAGGCCCGTCGTTTAAGCGGGGGAGGGCGCGAAATCAATGCGCGGCCCCGCTTGCCAGCGGCCCGGGTTTGCCTCATTGTTGTGCAGAATGGCGACTGATCATTATTTGAGCGCGCTGCGCGGGGGACGGCCGACGGGGGGCGGGGCACAGCCCGCACCGCTCTGCCTGCTGGCCCCACTCTCCGGCGTGACCGACCTGCACATGCGCCGGATCGCCCGCCGCTGCGGCGCCGACGCCGTGGTCTCCGAGATGGTGGCGGCCCGCGAGCTGGCCCGGGGCGCCGGCGAGGCTACGTTGCGCGCGGACGGGTCGGGCGTCGACCTCCACGTGGTGCAGCTCGCGGGCTGCGAGGCGGGGCCGATGGCGGAGGCCGCGCGCCTCGCGGAGGCCGGCGGCGCCCACGTGATCGACGTGAACATGGGCTGCCCGGCCAAGATCGTGACCGGCATCGCCTCCGGCTCGGCCCTGATGCGCGACCTCGACCATGCCGAGCGGCTTCTCGCCGCGGTCCGGAACGCCGTCTCGGTGCCGGTCACCGTCAAGATGCGCCTCGGCTGGGACGACGCGACCCGCAACGCCGCCGACCTCGCGGCCCGGGCGGAGCGGCTGGGGCTCAACGCCGTCACGGTCCACGGCCGGACCCGGCAGCAATTCTACACCGGCACGGCCGATTGGGCGGCGATCCGCCCGGTGGTGGAGGCGGTGTCGATCCCGGTGATCGCCAACGGCGACGTGACCGATCTCGCCAGCGCCCGCGCCTGCCTCGCGGCCTCCGGCGCCGCCGGGGTGATGATCGGCCGGGCGGCGACCGGCCGGCCCTGGCTCGTCGGGCAGGTCGCGGCGGCCCTCGCAGGCCGGCAGGTCCCGGAGCCGTCGCGGGCCGAGCAGGCGGCGCTCGCCGCCGAGCACTATGCCGGCCTCCTGTCCCTCTATGGTCGACACATGGGCGTGCGCCACGCGCGAAAACACCTCGCCGCCTATGCCGCGACCGGCGGCGCGCTGGAGCCGGCCGAGCGGTCGGCGCTGCTGACCACCTCCGATCCGGAGGTTGTCCTGTCCCTCCTGGCCCGGGCCTTCGCGGGACCGGCCGACACGGTGCGGGAGGCCGCGTGAGCGACGAACTTCCCCAGCAGGATCCCGGTACAAAGCGCGACACCGCCGCCGAGGCCGTGCTCAACGCCCTGCCACTGCCGGTTCTCACCATCGGCGGCGACGAGCAGATCCTCCACTGCAACCACGCCGCCGAGGCGTTCTTCGACTATTCCGCCCGGCTGATGCAGCGCCGCCGCCTGCGCGACATCATCCCGTTCGCCTCGCCGATCATCGCCCTGGTGGCCGAGGTGCGCCGCCGCCGCGCCAGCGTCAGCGAGTACCGGGTGGAGCTGACCCAGCCCCGCCTCGGGCTGGAGCGCAGCGTCGACGTGTTCGCCACCCCGCTCGGCGACGACGGCGACGCCGTGGTGATGATGCTGCAGGAGCGCACCATCGCCGACAAGATGAACCGCCAGCTCACCCATCGCGGCGCCGCGCGCTCGATGGTGGCGCTCGGCGCGATGCTCGCCCACGAGATCAAGAACCCGCTCGCCGGCATCCGCGGCGCGGCGCAGCTCCTGGAGAGCACCGGCGCCGAAGAGGACCGGCTGCTGACCCGCCTGATCTGCGACGAATCCGACCGGATCGTGCGCATCGTCGAGCGCATGGAGCTGTTCGGCGACGAGCGCCCGGCCGAGCGCGGCGCCGTCAACGTCCACGGGGTGCTCGATCAGGTGAAGCGCTCGGCGCAGTCGGGCTTCGCGCGCCACATCCGCTTCGTCGAGACCTACGACCCGTCGCTGCCGCCGGTGCTCGGCAGCCGCGACCAGCTGATCCAGGTGATCCTGAACCTCGTGAAGAACGCCGCCGAGGCGATCGGGCCGGATGCGGTCGAGGGCGAGATCACCCTGTCGACCGCCTTCCGCACCGGCCTGCGCCTGCAGGTGCCGGGCTCGCGCGAGCGCGTCAGCCTGCCGATCGAGGTGGCGGTGCGCGACAACGGCCCCGGCATCTCGGCCGAGCTGCTGCAGGACCTGTTCGACCCGTTCGTGACCACCAAGGCGCAGGGGTCCGGCCTCGGTCTTGCATTGGTGGCCAAGATCGTCGGCGATCACGGAGGGATCGTCGAGTGCGATCCCGCCCCCCGCCGCACGACGTTCCGCATCCTCCTGCCGATGTCGAGCGCCCGCGACGGGCGCGAATCGGCGGTCGATCCGTAATGTGGTTTCCCCCTTTCCGGCCCCCGTCGGAGGTCTGAGTAGAGAGTCATGCCCAACGGCCACATCATCGTCGCCGACGACGACGCCGCGATCCGCACCGTGCTCAACCAGGCCCTGTCCCGGGCGGGCTACGAGGTCCGCTCCACGGGCAACTGCGCCACCCTCTGGCGCTGGGTCGCGCAGGGGGAGGGGGACCTCGTCATCACCGACGTGGTCATGCCCGACGAGAACGTGTTCGACCTGCTGCCGCGCATCAAGCGGGTGCGGCCGGAGCTGCCGATCATCGTGATGAGCGCGCAGAACACCTTCATGACGGCGATCCGCGCCTCGGAGCGCGGTGCCTACGAGTACCTGCCGAAACCCTTCGACCTGAAGGAGCTGATCGCCATCGTGGGCCGGGCGCTCTCGCGGCCCCGCGGCGCGGCGCCGGCCGGGGCGGGGCCGGAGAACGAGGATATCCCGCTGGTCGGCCGCTCGCCGGCGATGCAGGAGATCTACCGGGCGCTCGCCCGGCTGATGCCCACCGACCTCACGGTGATGATCACCGGCGAGTCCGGCACCGGCAAGGAGCTGGTCGCCCGGGCGCTGCACGATTACGGCCGCCGCCGCACCGGCCCGTTCGTGCCGGTCAACATGGCGGCGATCCCGCGCGACCTGATCGAATCCGAGCTGTTCGGCCACGAGAAGGGCGCCTTCACCGGCGCGCTCCAGCGCTCGGCCGGCCGGTTCGAGCAGGCCGAGGGCGGTACGCTGTTCCTCGACGAGATCGGCGACATGCCCATGGAGGCGCAGACGCGGCTGCTGCGCGTGCTCCAGCAGGGCGAGTACACCACGGTCGGCGGCCGGGTGCCGATCAAGACCAACGTCCGGATCATCGCGGCGACCAACAAGGATCTGCGGATCTCGATCCAGCAGGGGATCTTCCGCGAGGACCTGTTCTTCCGGCTGAACGTGGTGCCGCTGCGGCTGCCGGCCCTGCGCGAGCGCTCGGAGGACGTGCCGGACCTCGTCCGCCACTTCTTCGTGCTGGTCGAGCGCGAGGGCCTGACCCGGAAGTCGCTTGACGGCGACGCCATGGAGCGGCTCAAGCGCTACCGCTGGCCGGGCAACGTCCGCGAGCTGGAGAATCTCGTCCGGCGGCTCGCCGCCCTCTACCCGCAGGACACGATCACCGGCCCGGTGATCGAGGCCGAGCTCGACACCCTGCCGCTGGCCACCCCCGCGGCGCCCGCGGCCAACGGCGCCGCCCGCAAGGCCGGAGCCGAGTCGGAGAGCCTGTCGAGCGCCGTGGAGCGGCACCTCTCGGATTACTTTTCCGGGTATCGCGACACGCTGCCGCCGCCGGGGCTCTATCACCGGATCCTGCGGGAGATCGAAGGCCCGCTGATCGGCGCGGCGCTCGCCGCCACCCGCGGCAACCAGATCCGCGCGGCGGAACTGCTCGGGGTCAACCGCAACACCCTGCGCAAGAAGGTGCGCGACCTCGACCTGCAGGTGTTTCGCACGGCGCGGTAGAACTTCTCAGCCTGATCCAACCCATCCCCCTCATCCTGAGGTGCTGCGCAGCAGCCTCGAAGGAGGGCGCCAAGGATCGCAGCATCTTCTGGAGGGCTCCTTCGAGGCCTCCGCTACGCTCCGGCGCCTCAGGATGAGGTTGCGGGTGGGATGAGCGCGATCGCGCCTGCGCTCACCGCCCCGGCAGAATCGGGTCGCCGCGCATCAACGCGTGCAACCGCTCGGTGTCGAACCCGTTCGGGATGCTCGGCGCAGCCGGCTTCGGCGCCGGCGCGGCCTTGACGGGCGCGGGCAGGGACCCGGTGGCGGAGGGCTCGGCCTGGGCGGCGCGGACCATCGGCGCCGGCGCCAGATGCGCGAGCCGGTCTGCGCTGACGAACACGACCGTCGCCGTGGAGGCGAGGACGAGGACGCCGCCGATGAGGGAACGCAGGATACGCACGCGACGACCCGGGACGCGACTTGAGACGGCAACAGAATAGCGCCGCGGCCGTTAACGAAGCCCCACCCCTGATCGTTGACGGGGAACAAGTCTTCGGGAGGCGATAGTGACGAACGCCCAGGCCACCGCGAGCGACAGCCCGTTCATCCAGGGACGCAATGCCCGGCTCTACGGCAAGCCCGTGAGCGAATGCCCCTATCCGGAGGGCTCCGAGGAGCGTGCCGCCTGGATGGAAGCCTACGAGGAGGCCGTGAACTCGGATCCGCCCGAGAAGCCGTGATCCGGGGAAACGCAGGCGTCCGAAGACCGTAGAGCGAGCGCTCCGCTTGACCTTGCCGGGCGGGCGGCGCTTCGTGCGGTGCAGCGCAGCCCGGTCCACGAGTCCCGATGTCCCTGAAGCCCCCGCCCGAGTCCGAAAAGAATTTCGCGCCCGCGACGCGCCTCGTCCATGCGGGCCGGGATCCGGGCGAGCAGCATGGGTTCGTCAACACGCCGATCTATCGCGGCTCGACCGTCCTCTATCCGACCTACGACGCGATCAAGCACCGGCGCGGGCGCTACAATTACGGCACCTCGGCCACGCCCACCATGGACGCGCTGACGAGCGCCTGGACGGACCTCGCGGGCGCCGCCGGCACCGTCGTGACGCCCTCGGGGCTGGCGGCGCTGACCGTCGCGCTGATGGCGGCGGTCTCAGCCGGCGACCACCTCCTCGTCACCGATTCCGCCTATCGGCCGACCCGCCAGTTCTGCGACGGCGTGCTGGCCCGGTTCGGCGTGGAGGTCACCTATTACGACCCGGTCATCGGCGCCGGCATCGCCGAGCTGATGCGGCCGAACACGAAGGCCGTGCTGGTCGAGGCGCCCGGCTCGCAAAGCTTCGAGATGCAGGACGTCCCGGCCATCGCCGCGGAGGCGCATGCCCGCGACGCCTGCGTGATCATGGACAACACCTGGGCGACGCCGCTGTTGTTCCCGCCGCACGAGCGTGGGGTCGACATCGCGGTCGAGGCCGGGACCAAGTATCTGAGCGGCGGCTCGGACCTGCTGATCGGCCTGACCTCGGCCAACGCGAAGTACTTCCCGGCGGTGCGCCGCACCTTCGACCAGTTCGCCATGTGCGCGGGCGCGGAGGACATCTTCCTGGCGCTCCGGGGCATGCGCACCATGAACCTCCGGCTGCGCGAGCACGGCCGCGCCGGGCTGGAGATGGCCCGCTGGTTCCAGGCCCGGCCCGAGGTGCTGCGGGTGCTCCATCCCGGCCTGCCGGAGGATCCCGGCCACGCGATCTGGAAGCGCGACTTCTCCGGCGCCTCCGGGCTGTTCGGGGTGATCCTGAAGCCCGTGCCGGAGGCGGGCGTAGCCGCCATGCTGGACGGGCTGCAGCTGTTCGGGATGGGGTTTTCCTGGGGCGGCTTCGAGAGCTTGGTGATCCCGTTCGACTGCGCCGGCTACCGGACCGCCACGACATGGGCGCCGGGCGGGCCGGCCCTGCGCTTCCACATCGGGCTCGAGGACGTCGAGGATCTCAAGGCCGATCTCGATGCCGGCTTCGCGCGCCTGCGGGCCGCCGCGTGAGCGAGCCGAGCCGGCGCCGCCCGATCCAGGGCGCCGGTGTCCGGGGGGTCGCGACGGTGCCGGATCAGGTTCCGCCCCCGCGCCACCTGCCGGGACAAGGGGCGGTTCAGGATGGTACGCGTCCCTTTTCCGGGCGCAGGCGGCGCCGGCGGAATGCGCCCCGGGACCGGGGCTGCGAAGCGCCGCAAAGCGGCACCGAACACCCGTCCCGATACGGCGATCCGCGCCTTCAAGAGACCCGGTGCATTTGACCTTCCCGCGCGATCCTGATTGACCCGCCCGGCATGACCACGAGCCTCTCAGCCGGCGGCACCGCGCGCCTCGCACCCGCCGACCGGATCGGCCGCGGGCTCGACGCGCTGAGCCTGACCCATGCCCGCGCGGTTGCCGCCCTGCTGGCGCTCTGCCTCGTCCTGTTCCTGCCCGGCCAGATCTCGCTGCAGCCGATGGACCGGGACGAGCCGCGCTTCGCCCAGGCCTCGAAGCAGATGCTGGAGACCGGCGATTTCGTGGACATCCGCTTCCAGGGCGAGGCGCGCAACAAGAAGCCGGTGGGCATCTACTGGGCCCAGGCCGCCGCGGTCGCGACCGGGGAAGCGCTTGGCGTGCCGGAGGCCCGCACGCAGATCGCCCTCTACCGCATCCCCTCGTTGATCGGCGCCGCCGCCTCGGTGCTGCTCGCCTACTGGGCCGCGCTCGCCGTCCTGCCCCGCCGCGGGGCGCTCCTCGCCGCCGCGCTCTACGGCGCCTGCCTGATGCTCAACGCCGAGGCGCATCTCGCCAAGACCGACGCGCTGCTGGCGGCCTGCGCCACGGCGAGCCTCGGCGCGCTCGCACGGACGTGGCTGGCCGCGCGCGCGGGCCGGCCCCCTTCAGGCCCGGTCTTCGCGGCCTTCTGGCTCGGGATGGCTCTGGGCATCCTCGTGAAGGGGCCGATGGTCCCGCTCTTCGTCGCGCTGCCGGCACTGTTCCTGTCGATCGTCGCGCGCTCCGCGCGCTGGCTGCTGCCCCTGCGGCCGCTGCCGGGCCTCGCCCTGACGCTCGCCCTGGTCGCCCCCTGGTTCGCCGCCATCGCGTGGAAGAGCGGCGGCGCCTTCTACGCCGAGGCGATCGGGCACGACATGCTCGGCAAGGTCGGCGGCGCGGCCGAGCGGCACTGGGGACCGCCCGGGGCCTACACGCTCGCCTTCTTCGCGACCTTCTGGCCCGGCGCCGCCTTCGCCGCCATGAGCCTGCCCTTCGCGTGGCGGGCCCGGCGCGAGCCCGCATCCGCCTTCCTGATCGCCACGGTGCTGCCGGCCTGGCTGATCTTCGAGGCGATGCCGACCAAGCTGCCCCACTACGTCCTGCCGCTGATGCCGTGGCTCGCGATCCTCACCGGGCTTGCCCTGTCGCGGGGTGCGCTGGATCCCCGGCTGCGCGGCGCGCGCCTGACCGCTTTGCTGGTGCCGGCGATCCCCGTCGCGCTGACGATCGGCCTGTGCGTCGTCGGCTGGCGCCTCGACGGCCACACGATTCCGTGGCCGGCCCTGCCGCTGCTCGCCGCCGCCTGTGCGGTCGCGGCACTGGCGTGGCTGGCCTTCGCGCGGGGGCCGGTGGAGGGATCCGCGGAGCGCGCCCTGGTGCTCGGCGTGCTGGCCTCGTGCCTCCTCGGGCCGGCGGTGCTGGGCGTGGCGCAGCGTTCGCTGCCGGCCCTGAAGGTCTCCCCGCGCCTCGCCGCCCTGCGCGACCGGATGCCCTGCGCCGATCCCCAGGTCGCGAGCCTCGGCTACCGGGAGCCGAGCCTCGTGTTCCTGATCGGCACCGGGCTTGCCCTGCCGCCGGACGGCGCCGCGGCGAAGGCGTTCCTCGCTGCCGGCGGCTGCCGGCTGCTGTTCGTCGAGGCCAGGGATCGCGACGACTTCAACGCCGCCTGGCCGGTGGGAGGCGGGGCGCCGGCACCGCTGGCCGAGGTCGATGGCTTCAACCTGAACACCGGCCGGCGGGTCTTCGTGACGGCCTATGGGGTGACCCCGTGAGCGAGGCCCCCCGTCTCAGCATCGTCGTGCCGATGCGCAACGAGGCCGGCAATGTCGCCCCCCTCGTGGCCGAGATCGAGGCGGCCTGCGCGGGCCTCGCCGTCGAGCTGATCTGCGTCGATGACGGCTCCACCGACGGCACCCCGGCGGCGCTGGCGGCGGCCCGGGCCGGGCGGCCCTGGCTTCGGGTGCTGCGCCATGCCCGCAGCGGCGGCCAATCCGCCGCCGTGCGCAGCGGCGTCCTCGCGGCGCGGGGCGAGATCGTCGCGACCCTCGACGGCGACGGCCAGAACGATCCGGCCTTCATCCCGGTCCTGCTCACCGCCCTCGACGAAGCCGGCCCCGGGGCCGGGCTCGCCCAGGGCCAGCGGCGCGGGCGCAAGGACGGGCCGTTCAAGATGCTCCAGTCGCGGATCGCCAACGGCGTGCGCGGGCGCATCCTCAAGGACGCGACCCGCGACACCGGCTGCGGCCTCAAGGTCTTCCGCCGCGCCGTCTATCTGCGGCTCCCGTATTTCGACGCCCTGCACCGGTTCATGCCGGCGCTCGTGGCGCGGGAGGGTTTTGCCGTGGTCCACCGCGACGTGGTCGACCGGCCGCGGATGACGGGGGTCTCGAATTACGGGCTGTTCGACCGCCTCTGGGTCGGGCTCCTCGATCTCGCGGGCGTCTGGTGGCTGATCCGGCGCAAGCGCGCCGATCCGCGCCCGGAAGAGATCGCCGCGCCGGCCGGGACGCCGGCAGATCAGGACGTCGGATGCTGATCCAGCTCGCCCACGACCTGCCGGACTACTTCTACGACGTGTTCGTCACGCGGATGGATTTCTGGCTGGTGTTCGGCATCGTCGCCCAGGTGGTGTTCGGCTCGCGCTTCATCCTGCAATGGATCGCCAGCGAACGGGCGGGGCGCAGCGTGATGCCGCTGTCCTTCTGGTTCCTGTCGATCCTCGGCGGCCTCATGACCCTGGTCTACGGCTTCGTGCGGCGCGAGCCGGTGATCATCATCGGCCAGGGGCTGTCGACCGGCATCTACCTGCGCAACCTCGCGCTGATCTTTCGCGAGCGGCGGCGGAAACGGGGCTCGGCATGACCCGCGCGCCGCTGCCGGCCTTCTACGACGACCTCGACGCGAGCTTCGCCGAAGCGTGGCGGCTCCTGGCCGAGGGCGCCGCTCTGGGGCGCAGCGGATTCCACCTGCCGGCGCTCGCGACCCTCGGCGCCGACGGCGTCCCACGGCTGCGCACCGTGGTGCTGCGCGAGGCCGACCCGGAAACCGGCACCCTCCGGTTCCACTGCGACCGCCGCTCCGACAAGGCGGCCGAGATCGCCGACAACCCGGCCTGCGCCCTCATGGCGTACGATGCGGCGGCCAAGATCCAGATCCGCGTGGAGGGCCACGCCACCCTCCACACCGACGATGCCGTGGCCGAGGCAGCCTGGGCCGGATCCCGGGCGATGAGCCGGGTCTGCTACGCGGCCGAGCCCGCCCCCGGCACCGCGCTCCCGGCGGGGGGCGCCTACACGCTGCCGGACGAGTCCGCCGCCGCGACGACCGGCCGGCCGCATTTCGCCGCCGTGCTGGTCCGGGCCGCGCGACTGGACTTCCTCTTCCTCGATCGCCGCGGTCATCGCCGGGCGGCGTGGCATCGCCGCGAGGCCGGTTGGCACGCGGCTTGGCTCGCGCCCTGATCGGATTCGCCCGCTCGCAACCCCGTCCGCTGCGCGGGTGCCGCTGCGGGGTAGATCGAGGATGAATCGGCCGACACGAAGCTTTCCCGGCTCGTATCGTGTGCCGCACCCGCATGGGCGCTGTCTGAAACCGTGAGGAAGACTTACAGCCGCGCGCCCGATCGCGTCACAATCGAGCGCGGCTCTGAGCCTTTGTCGCAGCGCACGCTCTTGCGCCGAACCGGCATCCATTTCGGCGGAGAGCGCTCTAAGACAAACTACCGAAAGATGCGACTTGGATCAGTTCAACAATCTCAAATGACAGGTCCGTCGAGACTGTCCCATCTCTGATCCGAAGCGCACCATCGCGCCAGTTTTCTGTAGACTTCTTTAGTTTGACGGATGTAAGCAGAGCCGGTCCCGGGGACTTGGCCGTGAATCGTTTGTTCAGAAATTCAATATCGCTGAAAATTGCATTCGCGTTCGCTTTTATCGCCGCGAGTTCAGTCGGCTATCTCTACTATATCTCGAAGCGCATGGTGGCGACGGACGCGGCCTATAGTGCGTATCTCGACAATGATGCCACGGCCGCCACAATGGCGGCGCGCCTCGGCCGCACCGTCTATCAGATGAGCTACGTGGCGTTCCGAGCCCTCGGCGAGGCCGACCCGGACGAATCGGACCGGATCGGCGCCGCCTTCGAGCCGCTTCCGGCCGAGGCCGGCAAGCTCATCGACGGCGTGCGCCGGAACGCCCCGGCGGCCTTCCACGACCGGACCGAGCGGATCGCCGCCCTGCTCGATACCTACGCCAAGCTCACCGGCGAGATGTGCGCCATGATCAAGAAGGGCATGAGTGCCCAGGCTCTGACCCTCGCGCACAAGAAGGTGGATCCTGTCCAGAAGACGCTGTTTGCCGAGATCGACGCCTTTGCCGACGATCTGGGCGCGGCGATCCGGAACGGCGCCGCGACGCTCGATGCGGACACCCGAACGATCCTGGTCTGGGTGATCGGCTCCTCGGCGGCCGGGATCGCGGTCAGCATCCTGGCCGGCCTGCTGCTGGTCAATCTCGGCGTCACGCGCCCGCTCGGCCGGCTGACGGTCGTCCTGGAGGGCATGGCGGCGGGGGAGCTGGACGCGGAGATCCCGGAGGCGCGGCGTGGTGACGAGATCGGCGCGATCGGGAAGGCCGTGGAGGGGATCAAGTCCCTGGTCTCCCGCAACGCGGTCGAGCAGGCGGAAGCCAAGCGTCTGATCGACGAAGCCGCCGCCGCCGAGCGCAGCCGGACGCTGCTGAGTTTCGCCGACGCCTTCGAGGCCACGGTGGGCCGGATCATCGGCCTCGTCTCCGCCTCGGTCGCCAGCCTTCAGGCCACCGCCCGGACCATGACCGACACCGCCGCGCGCACCGCCGCCCGGTCCACCACCGTGGCGGCCGCCGCCGAGGAGGCCGCCACCAACGTCAACACAGTGGCGAGCGCGGCCGAGGAACTGGGCACCTCGGTCCTGGAGATCGGCCGGCAGGTCAGCGGCTCCGCCACGCTCGCGCAGAACGCCGTCACGGAGGCCGACCAGACCGCCGCCCTGGTGCAGGATCTCAGCGCCGCCGCCGGCAAGGTCGATGCCGTCGTGGAGCTGATCGCCGCCATCGCCAGCCAGACCAACCTGCTGGCGCTCAATGCCACGATCGAGGCGGCCCGGGCCGGCGCGGCAGGCCGCGGCTTCGCCGTCGTGGCGGGGGAGGTGAAGGAACTCGCGGGCCAGGCGGCCCGGGCGACGGAGGAGATCTCGGCGCAGATCGGCCGCATTCAGGGGGCGACCGGCCAAGCAGTCTCGGTGATCGCCACGATCGCGGCACGGATCCGCGAGATCGACTCGGTGGCGACGTCGATCGCCGCCGCGGTGGAGCAGCAGGGGGCGGCAACACAGGAGATCGTGCGCAACGTCGCCCAGGCCGCCACCGGCACCAGCGAGGTGACCAGCAACATGGCGGGCGTGGCCGAGGCGTCGGAGGCGACCGGCGCGGCCGCCGATCAGGTCCTGGCTGCCACCGCCGCGCTGGCACGCCAGTCGGAGGAGCTCGGCGGCGAGGTCCGGCGCTTCCTCACCACGATCCGGGCCGCGTGAGCCCGGGCCGTCCGCGTGCCACAGCCGTTCCGATGCAGGCCGAGCGGCCCGACGGCTGCCTTTCGGCGATCACCGGGCGGGGGCCGCATCGCGGCCTGATCCGGCCGAGCGCGCGGATCAGGCGAAACGACAGAGTTCGGAATAAAGATTGTGCTTAATTTTCTCTAAAAAAATGCCGTTTATTTTCTGACCTTTCCACTCATACGGCATCGAATTGTCCGGAGAGCCGCAGATTTATCTTCCGCTCACCAAGCTTGTACCAACGAGATGTCGACCATATTTCTTGCCAACGCATGAAAATGGCCTAGTTCTTATTGGCATAACTCAAATCTTGCCAATAGGTACGGTCATGGACTGGATATCAAAAATAAATATTCCGACCAAACTTGTAGCAGTTATTGCCTTGACAGGTGCAATATTTCTAGGATGTGCGTGGTACACATCTCAGAAAATCGCCGAGATTGACGCATCCTATACAATCCTGCTCGACAAGGAGTCGAAGGCGGTCGTGAAGGTCGCCCGCCTGAACCGTATCGTGGCGCAGCTCGGCTACGTCGCCCTGCGCACCGCGACCGAGGCCGGCACGGCCGATGGGCGCAGCGTCGGCCGCAATCTCGACACCCTCGCGGCCGAGGCGACGACGCTGATCGACGGAGCCCGCCGGGAAGCCCCGGCCTTCCGCGAGCGCATCGACCAGATCGTCGGCCATTTCGACGCCTATATCCGGGCCGTCCGCGAGATGCGCGATCTGGCCGATGCCGGCAAGGCGGACGAAGCCCTGTCGCTGACGCGCCGGATCGCGGACGGCGTCCAGAAGGAGGTGACCGAGTCCGCCCGCCAGCTCGTCGACGCCATGGATGCCTCGCTCCAGAAGCGGTCGGACGACCTGACCGTCGAGGTCAACGGGACGCGCTCGCTGCTGGTGACCGTCTCGCTCGCCGGCATCGCCGTCGGCATGGTCGCGGGTATCCTGGTCGTGATCTTCGGCGTCACGCGCCCGATCCGCCGGCTATCGGCCAAGCTGCAGCGCATGGCGGACGGGGAGATCGACGCCGAGATCACAGAGGCCCGGCGCGGCGACGAGATCGGCCTGATCGGCCGGGCCGTCGAGGGCATCAAGGCGCTGGTCGCCCGGAAGGCCGCCGAGGAGGCCGAGATCCGGCGCGTCGCCGACGAGGCGGCCGCCGAGGCGCGCCGCCGGACCATGCTGGAACTCGCAGACGGCTTCCAGGACACGGTCGGCCGGATCATCGGCCTGGTCTCGTCCGCGGCCACCGAGCTCCAGGCCACCGCCCAGACCATGACGGCGACGGCGACGCAGACCGCCAGCCAGTCCACCACCGTGGCCGCCGCCGCCGAGCAGGCCGCCTCCAACGTCAACACGGTGGCGAGCGCGGCCGAGGAGCTAGGCTCGTCGGTGCAGGAGATCGGTCGGCAGGTCGACGGCTCGGCCAAGCTCGCGCAGAGCGCCGTGTCCGAGGCCGGCCAGACCGCCGCCCTGGTGCAGGACCTCAGCGCAGCCGCCGCCAAGGTCGGCGACGTGGTGCGGTTGATCACCGATATCGCGGCCCAGACCAACCTGCTGGCGCTGAACGCGACCATCGAGGCGGCGCGGGCCGGCGTGGCCGGACGCGGCTTCGCGGTGGTCGCCGCCGAGGTCAAGGAACTGGCCAACCAGACCGCCCGGGCGACCGATGAGGTCGCCGGCCAGATCAGCCAGATCCAGAAATCCACCGGCTCGGCCGTCTCGGTCATCGGCGGGATCACCGCCCGCATCCGGGAGATCGAGGCGGTGACCACCACGATCGCGGCGGCGGTCGAGGAGCAGGGGGCGGCGACGCAGGAGATCGTCCGCAACGTCGGTCAGGCGGCGCAGGGCACCGGCGAGGTGACCGGCAACATCGCCGGCGTGGCCTCGGCCGCCGCGGAGACCGGCCGGGCGGCGGACCAAGTGCTCGGTGCCGCCTCGGAACTGTCGCGGCAATCCGAGCATCTCAGCGGCGAGGTCGAGCGCTTCCTGGCGACGATCCGGGCCGCCTGACCGAAGCGGGGCCGGGACGGGGATGGCGGCCGTGCGTCCGCCCCCCTGTCCCGCGCGGGCCGCCGGGCGTACAGCCCCGGCACCGCCCGGCCGTCCGGGCGGACCGGGAGGAACCCGTGGGTCTCGTCTACGCGCTCGCCGCCTATCTGAGCTGGGGCCTGCTGGTCCCGGTCCATTTCCGGCTGCTCGGGGCCTACAGCCCGAACCACATCCTGGCGGAGCGCATCGTCTGGTCGAGCCTGTTCGCCGGCACCCTGGCCCTGGTCCTGGCGGCGCGCCACCGCCTGATCCTGCCGCGGCCCTTCCGCCGCCGTCACGCCCTGCTCGCGCTCTCGGCCGCGATGATCGGCGTGAACTGGCTGCTCTACCTCTACGCGGTCAGCAGCGGGCACCTGCTCGACGCGAGCCTCGGCTATTACATCAACCCGCTGGTCAGCGTGGCGCTCGGGCGGGTGGTGCTCGGCGAGCGCCTGCGGCCGATGCAGGCGGCTTCCGTCGCGGTCGCGGCGGCGGGCGTCGGGGTCGCGGTGATCTGGGCCGGCGAGGTGCCGCTCATGTCCCTGTCGCTGGCCGTGACCTTCGCGCTCTACGGTCTCGTCCGGAAAATCGTCGGGGTCGATGCGCTGGTCGGCTTCCTGGCCGAGACGCTGCTGCTCCTGCCGGCCGCGATCGTCTGGCTCGTCCTCACGCCCGAGCCGATCCTGCCCGCCGAGCCCGCGGGCCGCGCGCTCCTGATGCTCACGGGGCTCACCACGGCCCTGCCGCTGATCTGGTTCGCCGCCGCGGCGGTGCGTCTGCGCCTGACCACCCTCGGCCTGCTGCAATACGTCGCCCCGACCTGCCTGCTCGGCCTCAGCGTGCTGGCCTTCGGCGAGCGCGTGGAGCCGCACCGGGCGCTGATGCTCGCGCTGATCTGGGTGGCGCTCGCCCTCTACACCCTCGACGCTTTCCGGGGCCGGCGGAAGGCGGATCCCATCGCGGCCCCGCCGATGCGATCGGATCCGGACGCGATGCGTGTATAAGGCATACCGGTACGGGTCCTTCGGGGCCGGATGAGGGATGATGCGCAGCCGATGAGCGAGAGTGAGGGCGGCGCCGAGGCCGTCACGGATGCCGACTACCGGATTCTCGCCGAGACGCTGCCGCAGCTCGCCTGGATCGCCGAGGCTGACGGCACCATCATCTGGTACAACCAGCGCTGGTACGATTACACCGGCACGACCCTGGAGGAGATGCGCGGCTGGGGCTGGCGCAAGGTCCACCATCCCGATCACGTCGCGGCGGTGACGGAGCGCTATCAGGCCGCCATCGCCCTTGGCAGTTCCTGGGAGGACACGTTCCCGCTGCGTGGCCGGGACGGGATCTACCGCTGGTTCCTGTCGAAGGCGCGGCCGCATCGGGATGAATCCGGGCGGGTCCTGCGCTGGTACGGAACCAACACCGACATCACCGGCCGCCGCGCCACCGAGGAGCGCCTGCGCCATTCCGAGCAGCGGTTCCGCGCGCTGGTGGACGCCTCCGCGGCCGTGATCTGGAACACCAACGCCGCGGGCGAGCTGACGCCGCCGCAGGTCCGCTGGAGCATCTACACCGGCCAGACCGAGGAGGCCTACCAGGGCTGGGGCTGGCTCGACGCGGTCCATCCCGACGACCGGGGTCACGCCGCCGATGCCTGGGCGGCCTGCGTGGAGGCGCGGGCCACGTACGAGATCGAGTACCGCCTGCGCCGGCACGATGGGGTCTGGCGCGCCATGGAGGTGCGTGGCGTTCCGGTGCTGGCCGAGGACGGATCCCTGCGCGAATGGGTCGGCACCTGCGTCGACGTGACCGAGCGCAAGGAGGCCGAGGAGGCGGTGGAGCGGGCGCGCCAAGCCGCCGAGGCGGCCAACCGCGCCAAGAGCCAGTTCATCGCCAACATGAGCCACGAGCTGCGCACGCCGCTCTCGGCGGTGATCGGCTATTCCGAGATGCTCGGCGAGGAGCTGGAGGATATCGGCCAGGCCGCCCTCCTGCCGGACCTGCGCAAGATCGAGGCGGCGGCCCGCCACCTCCTGTCGCTGATCAACGACGTGCTCGACATCTCGAAGATCGAGGCCGGGCGCATGACCGCCTCGGCCGAGACCTTTTCCGTCACCGACCTGCTGCGGGACGTGTCCGACGCCACCGGCTCCCTGGTGGAGAAGAAGGGCAACCGCTTCGTCCTCGATACGGACGGGGCCGATCTCGGGTCCATGCACCAGGACCAGACCAAGATCCGTCAGTGCCTGCTGAACCTGATCGGCAACGCCGCCAAGTTCACCGAGACCGGCACCATCACCCTGACGGTGCGCCGGCACCGGGAGGCGGGGGCCGACTGGCTGTCCTTCGCCATCGCGGATACCGGCATCGGCATGAGCGAAGAGCAGATCGGGCGGCTGTTCGAGCGCTTCGTCCAGGCCGACGACTCGACCACCCGCCAGTTCGGCGGCACGGGTCTCGGGCTCGCCATCACCCGCGCCTTCTGCCGGACGATGGGCGGCGATATCGGCGTCACCAGCACGCCCGGCACAGGCTCGACCTTCACGATCCGCCTGCCCGCGACCCTCGCCCCCGAGGACGCGCCATCCGCCGAGGCCGAGGCCCATGCGGTGGAGCCGCACGAGCAGCACGAGACGGTCCTGCTGGTCGATGACGACCCGGCCGCCCGGGAGCTGCTCCAGCGCTTCCTGGAGCGCGAGGGGTTTCACGTGCGCAGCGCCAACGATGGCCGCGCCGGCCTGACGCTGGCCCGGGCGCTCAAGCCCCGCGCGATCCTGCTCGACGTCGAGATGCCGCGCATGGACGGCTGGGCGGTGCTGCACGCCGTGCGCAACGATCCCGACCTCGCCGGGACGCCGGTGATCATGACCTCGGTGGTGGCCGAGCAGGGGCTCGGGCAGGCGCTCGGCGCCACCGACTATTTCGTGAAGCCGATCGACTGGGACCGGCTGAAGGGCCTGATGGAGCGCTACCGGCCGGAGGCGCCGAACGAGGCGCGGGTCCTCGTGGTGGACGACGACGCGGATGCCCGGGAGCGCCTGCGCCGGTCGCTGGGCCGCGAGGGCTGGATCGTCGACGAGGCGGAGAACGGCCGGATCGCCCTGGAGCGGGTGAACGAAGCGCGGCCGAGCCTGATCCTCCTTGACCTGATGATGCCCGAGATGGACGGGTTCGGCTTCCTGCGGGCTTTGCGCGCACGGCCCGACGGCGACGTGCCCGTGGTGGTGCTCACCGCCAAGGAGGTCACGGAGGCCGAGAAGGAGAGCCTGAACCGGCAGGCCGACCGGGTGATCGCCAAGGGCTCCATGAGCCTCGCGGAGATCGGCCGGCAACTGCGGGTGCTCTACGCGCGTTCGGCGAGCGAGCCGGTGCCGGGACAACTCCAGGGCCTGATCGCGCGGCTCGCCGAGCAGGAGACGGGGGAGCGGCCATGAGCGATGAGGGGATCGATCCCGACAAGGCGGTGGCGATCCGCCTGCGGGCGCGGCTGGCGGTAGTCGAGCGCGCGGCATGGTTCGGCATGGTCCACGCCATGAAGATGCGGCCCGCCGAGACCGAGGCCTACATCGCCTCCGAGCGGGCGCGCTGCACCGAGGGTTTTGGGAGTGGTGCCTGGGCGAAGGATCTGACCGACGCGGAGCGGACAATGCTGGCGGATGAGGTCGATGCCGGGCTGGCGCAGCTGATCGCGGATGCGCGCGGGGAGGTGTGAGACGGCCCCTCATCGTGGGCTGAATGCTGCGATGAGGGGTTTGTCGATGTTGCAAAATGATGGATGCGATGGGTGATCCTGCGTGATACCCACCAGCGTTTAGGCTGGGCGGCTGTATCGCTATGCCGAGAAGCCTGCAGGCAGCGCCCCGGGGGCAAGACAGTACATTCAGCGGCAGATCAATGATGATTGCTGCGATGTATAGATAATTTATCATTTACAACAGTTCGCATTATTTACTATCCGAACAAAAGATCAAATAATATCGCTTCGCGCTCGTTCGCGCATCCAAACGAAAAACTTGCCTTTCTGCTAAAATTCCTATATAAGGAATGTGAACAGGGGCATCACGATGCGCAACCTTGGCGAATCATTGAATCTTGAAAAAATTCGTTATGATTTAGATGCAGCGAGAGTCATTACCAAGATTGCCTGGCTTAAGCTCGCGCTTAAGCAATTCAACCCCAATCAGCCTCGCGTTCCAGCCGGTCAGCGAGAGGGCGGACAGTGGACAGGGACTTCGGCAGACTCCGACACAACTCAGCTAGGCGAAAATTTACACCTTGCTTCGCAGTCGTATAGCTGGGGAACACTCGTAACTGAAATACCCAAACCGTAGGGCGGTATTGCATTTATGACTTTGATTTTGGATTGGTCAGAGTAGAGGGGCCAACAAATTTCAGTTGCCAAGATCGCGTTCTTTCATCAGCTGTCCGCCATGGAATTATACTGAACGACAATTTTAGGAGGTGAGATATGCAGAAAGAACCTATTCTTCCGATAAACTTTACGATATCATCAGAAGCCTGGAAAGAGATAGATTCCATTCGTAATTTATATGATGAGGGGAGCGACGACAAGGCTGATGTTTTGTCGATTGCGTGGGGAACAACGATTCTAAACTCCGGAAAATCATGGGAAAACATCGTTGTTGGATTCTATAGAAAGTCAGAAAGATATAAAATAGAAGGAGGCATTCAAATTCTGAATGGATGCGAAATTATATTTTTCATTACTCCGAAGTATTGTGGAATTTTTGAAGGTCAGGTAATAATATTTGCGCAAGACAAGTGGTTTTTCCTTTCACCTGATTAAGAATTATAAGCCGCTGTCTTTGCAAGCGGAGCGAGGCAATCCAGTGTCGCGCCACGTCCTCAAAGGTCGGGGTGCCCTGGGTCACTTCGCTGCGCTCGCGATGACGACGAGAGCGGCATCAGCCGAAGGCAAACAGAAGCCGTATTCCTTGACTGGGCGAAACGCCCGCGTGCAGCCTCACGATCGCGCCCACACAGATAATACGCCCAGCATCGTGGACGCAGCAAAGATCTTCCGGAGATCTTGCCAATCCACGCAGGCGATTCGGAACGGTGCGAGCCCATGACGGATGAGCCGATCTTACCCGTCAACGTCACGATCTCCGCTGAAGCATGGGACGAAATCGGGTGCATACGGCATATCTGGGATAGCCAATTCGAGGATAAAGCCGACGTGCCCGTAATCAGCTGGGGCAGAACGATCTTGAACGACGGGCGATCCTGGAGCCACGTCGTCGTGAGTTTCTTCAGCGTATCGGAACGACAAAGAATCGCGTACGGCATTCAGATGCTTTCCGGCCGCGAAGTCGTGTTCAACACGGTGCCGGAGTTCTATAATCTATTCGCGGGCAAGGTGCTTAGATTCGCGCCGAGCAAGTTGTTCTTCCTGGCGCCGAACTAAAATTGGCTGCGCATGCAGCGTTTCGCGCGCTGCCGCTGAGACTAACCGCCACGAAACACATCCCCCCAAGCCGGCGGCAAACCCGTCCAGGCCAGCGGCGACGCCACCGTCTGCCCCGGCAGACGCGTCGCCGAAAACACCCCCCGCGCCACCGCCCGCGCCAGCACCCGCGCGGCGGCGTCGCCCAGGCGCGCCATCGCCACCACCGGGTCGGCCAGCGGCACGGCGCCGGTGGCGGCGGCAAACACCAGATCGCCGTCGAGCGGCGTATGCGCCGGCACGAGGGCGCGGGCGAGGCCGTCCTGGGCCGCCACCGCGAGGCGCCGGCACTGCGCCTTGGTCAACGCCGCGTCGGTCGCCACCACGGCGAGCGTCGTGGCCGCGCCCGGCAGCGCCCGGGCCGGGAAGGCGAGGGCGTCGGCCGGCACCCGGGCCGGCGAGCCCAGGCCGCCGAACTCGTCCCCCTCCTCGAAGGGCGCGGCCCAGAAATGCGGCCCGTCGCCGACCGTCGCGTTGCCGAAGGCGTTCACCGCCGCGAGCGCCCCGACCCGGAACCCCGTGCCGGCCACCAGCGCGGAGGCCGAGCCGATCCCGCCCTTCAGGCGCCCGGTCCGCGCGCCGGTCCCGGCCCCCACGGAGCCCAGCGCGAAATCCTCGGCCGCCGCCGCGGCGGCGGCGAAACCCAATTCGCGGTAGGGAGGGTAGCGGCCCCAATCCTTGTCGCCGCCGTTCAGCAGATCGAACAGGATCGCCCCGGGCACGATCGGCACCCGCATCCCGCCGACCGGAAAGCCGCGCCCGGCCTCGGCGAGCCACGCCGTCACGCCCGCCGCCGCATCGAGCCCGAAGGCCGAGCCCCCCGACAGCACCAGGGCGTCGATCCGCTCCACGGTGCGCTCGGGATCGAGCAGGTCGGTCTCGCGGGTGCCCGGCCCGCCGCCGCGCACATCCACCGAGGCGACCGCGGGTTCATCGAACAGGATCGCGGTGACGCCGCTGGCGATTCGCAGATCGCTCGCGTGGCCGACCCGCAAACCGGGAATGTCCGTGATGCAATTGCGCAGCATCGGCAGAGCTTGCCACGGCCGACGATCGGCGCAAATCCCGGCGGGCGGCACGGACCGCCCAGCTGGTTTCCCCGATTGGTCATGCCGCACAGGGAATCGAGGAGCACGCCATGGACGTCGGAATCATCGGAATGGGGCGGATGGGCCGGGGCATGGCCGCCAGCCTCGCGCGGTCCGGCCACACGGTGCGCGCCTGGAACCGCTCGCCGGAGGCGGCCAAGGGCATCGCGGGGGTGACGCCCGTCGGCAGCGCCGCCGAGGCCTTCGCGGGGGATGCCGTCATCACCATGCTGGCCGACGACGCGGCCCTCGAGGCCGTGATCGTGGCCGGCGGCCTGCTCGACCGGCCGGAGCGCCCGGGCGTGCATATCGGCATGAGCACGATCTCGGTGGCGCTCGCCCGGCAGCTCGCCGCCGTGCATGAGCGGGCGGGCGTCCCCTACATCTCGGCGCCGGTCTTCGGCCGGCCGGACGTGGCGGAGGCCGGCAAGCTCAACATCGTGGCGGCCGGCGCGTCGGATCTGATCGACCGCGCCGCGCCGCTGCTTGACGCCATGGGCGCCAAGACCTGGCGGTTCGGCGAGGACCCGGTGCGGGCGAACGCCGTCAAGCTCGCCGGCAACTTCATGCTGGTCTCGGCCATCGAGGCCATGGCGGAGGGCTGCGCGCTCACCGAAGGCCACGGGGTGCCGGGCGCCGACTTCCTCGACCTGATGACCAACACCCTGTTCGCCTCGCCGGTCTACAAGGGCTACGGCGCCTCGATCGCCCAGAACCGCTACGAGCCGCCGGGCTTCATCCTCAAGCTCGGCGCCAAGGATGTGCGGCTCGCCCTCCAGGCCGCCGAGGGCGCCGGCGTACCGATGCCCTTCGCCAGCGTCCTGCGCGACGGCCTGATCGAGGCGATCAGCCACGGCGATGGCGAGAAGGACCTCGCGGCGCTCGCCCGCGTCGCCGCACGGCGTGCAGGCCAGGGTTGAGTGCAGCCGCATCGTTGCTCGCCAGAGACGAAAATTAAGACTCCGTTCAACGAAACATTACAGTGTCCGCGCCTCTTAGTGCGGATACCGGCATATGTTTCGACAGCCCGTCTCGCTGCGCGCGATGTCCTTGTCCACGAAAGTAATCCTCTTGGCGATGCTCGCGGTGTCCCTCACTGCGGGCGCGATCTCGATCACCGTGTCTCGGCAGACCTGGTCGCAGATGGAGGAGCGTCAGCGCTCCAACGGCGATCGCAACCTGCGCACCCTCGCCCTCGTGCTGGCGGAACGGCTGACGGGCGCGACGACCGAGCTGTCGGGCTCTCGGGTCGCCCGGGTCGTCGCGCCGAGCCTTTCCGGTTTCGCGGACGCCGCGGTGGTGGACAACGCCGTCGCCTATTCCGGCGGCGTGGCGACGGTCTTCAGCTTCGAGGCGGCGACCGACAGCTTCGTGCGCCGCCAGACGACGGTGCGCCGCGAGGACGGCGCCCGCGCGGTCGGCACCGCACTCGCCCCCGACAGCCCGGCCCAGGCCGCCGTGCGCGCCGGCAAGACCTACGAGGGGCCGGCCCTGCTGTTCGGACGCCGCTACTTCACCGTCTATCAGCCGACCTTCGATGCCGCCGGGGCGGTGAACGGGATCCTGTTCGTCGGCCTGCCGATCGAGATGTATTTCGACGCGCATGCCCAGACCATGACGAGCCTCGGCATCGCGGCCGTAGTCATCGCGGCGCTCGCCTGTGCCCTGGTGGGCTTCGCGGCGGCGCGCCTGTTCCGGCCCTTCTCCACGATTGCGGCCCGGATCGAAGGCCTGGCGGCCGGTGATCTGGAGACGCCGATCCCCCATGCCGGGCGCGGCGACGAGATCGGCGCGGTGGCCCGCTCGGTCGAGGTGCTGCGCGTCGCCGGCCTGCGGACGCGGGAACTCGAAGGCCTGCAGAGCGCCGGCGCCGCCGGCGAGGCGCGGCGGCGCGCCGCGCTGGATCGCGCCATCGAGGCGTTTCGCGGCCAGGTGGTCGTGCTGAAGGGCGCGCTCACCGCCAGCACCGGCTCGATGCGCGACCGGGCCGGCGAGATGGCGGCGAGCTCCGCTGAAGCCGAGGGCGCGGTGGCCGAGACCGAGCGCGGCTCGCACGAGACCTCGGCAAGCGTCCAGACCGTGGCGAGCGCGGCCGAGGAACTCTCCGCCTCGATCAGCGAGATCGGCGGGCAGCTCAACCAGGCCGAGGCCCTGGTCGCCACCGCGAGCGCGGATTCGGAGGCGATGAACGCCGAGATCGGCGGCCTCGCCGAGGCCGCGGGCCGCATCGGCGCCGTGGTCGGCCTGATCCGCCAGATCGCCGGGCAGACCAACCTGCTGGCGCTCAATGCCACGATCGAGGCGGCCCGCGCGGGAACGGCCGGCCGCGGCTTCGCGGTGGTGGCTTCCGAGGTGAAGGCGCTCGCCGAGCAGACCGCCAAGGCCACCGAGGAGATTTCGGGCCAGATCGCCGGCGTCCAGACCTCGACCGCGGCCACCGTGGCGGCGATCGGCCGGATGGGCGAGCGGATGCGCGCGGTCAGCGCGACAACGGGCGTCATCGCGGCCTCGATGAGCGCCCAGAGTGCGGCCACCGCCGAGATCTCCCGCAACGTCGCCGAGACAGCCGGCGCCACGGAAGCGATCGCCAGCGGGCTGACCACGGTGGCGGGTGCGGCCCGGCGCTCCGCCCGGATGGCCGCCACCGTCACCGAGGCGGCTCAGACGGTCGATACCGTGGCGGCCGAGCTGGAGGGCGAGATCGAGCGCTTCCTGGCGCAGGTGGCGGCCTGACGCCTACGTTTCGAAAGGGTGCAGGCGGAAGCGGACCGGCCGGCGCCCTTCCCACATACGGAGCTTGTGGGGTTCACACATCCGCTTCAGCGGGGTGGCCCCAGGATCGAGCGTGGGTCCCCTCTCCCGACGGGAGAGGGGTCCTGACGCGCTCTGTCGTCAGCGGCAATGTCCGCCGGCGACGGTGAACATCGTTGGGGCGTGCGAGAAGGGCGCGTAGCCTTTCTGGGACAAGAGCCGGCGCTCAGAGCCCGAACCGGGCGAAGGCCGCGCGCTCTTCCAGGGCCGCCATCGCTCCCTCGGCGAGCGCAATCCCGCCCGGCGCACCGCCCCGGCGCAGCAGGCGGGACAGGAACCCGCCCCGGGCCTCAGCGATCGGCCGGAGATCCACCTTCTCGCCGAACCGGGCGCGCATCACCGTGCGCACGTCGCCCAGCGCGTCGACGAGGCCGAGGGGCAGTGCCTGACGGCCGGTCCAGACCGCCCCGGTGAACAGGTTTTCGCCCTTCGACAGGGTCGGGCGTCGCGCCGTCACGAGGCCCGTGAACAGGTCCTGCACGTCGGCCTGGATGCGCTTCAGCCGCTCCACGTCGGCCGGGTCCTCCGGGCGGAACGGGTCGAGCATCGACTTGGCCTCCCCCTGGGTGTGCACCCGGCGCTCGACGCCGAGCTTCTCCAGCAGGCCGTGGAAGCCGAACCCGGCCGAGACCACGCCGATGGAGCCGACGATCGAGGTCGGGTCGGCGACGATCTCGTCGGCCGCGCAGGCGATCATGTAGCCGCCCGAGGCCGCGACATCCTCCACGAAGGCGATGACCGGCAGGCTCTTTTCCTCGGCGAGCGCCCGGATGCGGCGGTGGATCAGATGCGACTGCGCGGGCGAGCCGCCCGGCGAGTTGATCACGAGCGCGACCGCCTTGACCCCGGGCATCCCGAAGGCCCGCTCCAGACTGCCGGCCACGCCGCCGATCGAGAGGCCCGGGCGGATCGGCGAGACCGCCCCGATCGTGCCCGCAAGCCGGACCACGGCGACCCGCGGGCGGCGGTCCCGGAAGCGGCGTGGCAGGAGGGCGCGGAGGGACTCGGACAACGCGAACGCCATGGGGATCTTACGCGGCTCACTGAGATCGGGCGGGGAACGGCCCGGATGGGTCTAGCGGAAACTGGGCGTTCCTTAACCCCAAGCAAGGGTGGTGCGTCTGCGCAGTCCCGCGGACCGAACCGTTTGCCGACCTTGGCCGTTCCTGCGCTTGGTGCGGCTGTCGCACCGGCCCGGATCCGCAGGATCATCCGGGTGCCAACACGGGAGAGAGACGATGCGACCCTGGCCTATCCTGGCCCTCCTGGCCGCGCTGATCGGCGGTCTGGCGGGTGCGCCCGCCCGCGCGGCGCCCCTTCCGGTCCCCGTCACCGCCGAGACCGCGGCGCCCGCCCCGGTGGTGCAGCTCGCGCGCTGGCACTACCGCCGCCACTGGCACCGCCGCCATCACTGGCGGCGCCACTGGCATCACCGCCGCCACCACTGGCACCGGCGCTACCATTGGCATCGGCACTATGGGCACCGGCATTACGGGCACCGGCACCATGCGCATCACCGCTTCGGATACCGCCATCACGTCGGCCAGCACCATGCCGTCCCGGGCCGCGCGGTGGGCCACCGCCACCTGACGTTCTACTGACCCGCAGGGCCCGCGGCCCGGCCCCATCCGGCCGGGCCGCGGGCTTGCCGGCGACCTTGCGTACGGCCTTGGAAAACCTTATTTAACCGTCTGATATCACTGCTCTTCCGAGAGGCCGTTCCGGCGCATCGCGCGCCACCCGGGAACGGCCGAGAGCACCGCCCGTCCGGGCTTCAGAACGGAAACCGACTTGGCCGAGAACGATCCGACTGGCGCAGCCCCGCCCGCCAGCGACATCCGCCCCGTCTCCATCACCGACGAGATGCGCCGCTCCTACCTCGATTACGCGATGAGCGTGATCGTGAGCCGGGCGCTTCCCGACGCGCGCGACGGCCTGAAGCCGGTGCACCGGCGCATCCTCTACTCCGCCTTCGAATCCGGGCACCTGCCCGAGCGGAAATACGTCAAGTCGGCGCGCATCGTCGGCGACGTGATCGGTCTCTACCACCCGCACGGCGACCAATCGATCTACGACGCCTTGGTGCGGATGGCGCAGGACTTCTCCATGCGCCTGATGCTCATCGACGGGCAGGGCAATTTCGGCTCGGTGGACGGCGATCCGCCGGCCGCCATGCGCTACACCGAATCGCGCCTCGCCAAGCCCGCCACGGCGCTGCTCACCGACATCGACAAGAACACCGTCGATTTCGGACCCAACTACGACGAGTCGCGCGAGGAGCCGACCGTCCTGCCGGCCCGCTTCCCGAACCTGCTGGTCAACGGCGCCGGCGGCATCGCGGTCGGCATGGCGACCAACATCCCGCCGCACAATCTCGGCGAGCTGATCGATGCCTGCGTGGCGCTGATCGACGATCCGGGGCTCACCATCGAGCAGCTCACCGAGATCGTGCCCGGCCCGGATTTCCCGACCGGCGGCATGATCCTCGGCCGCGCCGGTACGCGGCAGGCCTACGCGACGGGGCGCGGCTCGGTGATCATGCGCGCCAAGTCGCATGTCGAGGAGCTGCGCAAGGAGCGCGAGGCGCTGATCGTCACCGAGATCCCCTATCAGGTGAACAAGGCGACGCTGGTCGAGAAGATCGCCGAGCTGGTGAAGGAGAAGCGCGTCGAGGGCATCTCCGACCTGCGCGACGAATCCGACCGGACGGGCATGCGCATCGTCGTCGAGATCAAGCGCGACGCCATGGCGGACGTGGTGCTGAACCAGCTCTACCGGTTCACACCGCTCCAGACCTCCTTCGGCTGCAACATGGTGGCGCTGAACGGCGGCCGCCCCGAGCTGATGAACCTGAAGGACCTGCTCCAGGCCTTCGTGGATTTCCGCGAGGAGGTCGTCTCCCGGCGGACCAAGTTCCTCCTCGGCAAGGCCCGCGAGCGGGCGCACGTCTTGTGCGGCCTCGCCATCGCGGTCGCCAATATCGACGAGGTGATCCGCCTGATCCGCACCTCGCCGGATCCGAACGCCGCCCGCGAGGCCCTGATGGGCCGCGACTGGCCGGCCCACGACATCGCGCCGCTGATCGCGCTTGTGGATGACCCGCGCCACCGGGTCGCCGAGGACGGGACCTATCGCCTGTCCGAGACCCAGGCCCGTGCCATCCTCGACCTGCGCCTGCAGCGCCTCACGGCTCTGGGCCGCGACGAGGTCGGCGACGAGCTGAAGACGCTCGCCGACGAGATCGCCGACTATCTCGACATCCTGCGCTCGCGCGCCCGCATCCAGGGGATCGTCAAGACGGAGCTCGCCGAGGTGCGCGAGCAATTCGCCACCCCGCGCAGGACCGAGATCGTCGATTTCGACGGCAGCGTCGAGGACGAGGACCTGATCGCCCGCGAGGACATGGTGGTGACCGTGTCGCATGCCGGCTACGTCAAGCGCGTGCCGCTCTCGACCTACCGGGCTCAGCGCCGCGGCGGCAAGGGCCGCTCCGGCATGGCGACCCGCGACGAGGATTTCGTCACCCGCCTGTTCGTGGCCAACACCCACACGCCGGTGCTGTTCTTCTCCAGCCAGGGCCAGGCCTACAAGGAGAAGGTCTGGCGCCTGCCGATGGCCGCCCCGAACGCCCGCGGCAAGGCGCTGGTGAACATCCTGCAATTGCAGGACACCTCCGAGCGCATCACCACCATCATGCCGCTGCCCGAGGACGAGGCGTCCTGGGAGACGCTCGACGTGATGTTCGCGACCGCCTCCGGCAACGTCCGGCGCAACAAGCTGTCGGACTTCACCACGGTGAACCGCAACGGCAAGATCGCCATGAAGCTCGATCCGGGCGACCACATCGTCCATGTCGAGATCTGCCGTCCGGACCAGAACGTGCTGCTGACGACCGCGCTCGGCCAGTGCATCCGCTTCCCCGTGGAGGATGTGCGCGTGTTCAAGGGCCGCGATTCGACCGGCGTGCGCGGCATCCAGCTGGCCCCGGGCGACCGGGTCATCTCGATGACGATCCTGAACGCCTTCGACGCCACTGCCGAGGAGCGCGCCGGCTACCTGAAGATGCGCCGCGCCGTGACCGGCGAGGCCGAGGAGAACGGCGATGCGGAGGCCGAGGACGGCACCGAGGCGGCCGCGATCTCGCTCGACCGCTACAACGAGATGGGAGCGGCCGAGCAATACGTGCTGACCCTGTCGGAGCGGGGTTACGGCAAGCGCTCCTCGTCGTTCGAGTACCGGACCTCGGGGCGCGGCGGGAAGGGCATCACGGCGATGCGGGTCAATGCCCGCAACGGCAGCCTCGTGGCGTCCTTCCCCGTGGAAGCCTCGGACCAGATCATGCTGGTGACCGATGGCGGCCAGCTGATCCGCGTGCCGGTGGACGACATCCGCATCGTCGGCCGCGCCTCGCAGGGCGTGACGGTGTTCAACACCGCCAAGGACGAGAAGGTCGTCTCGGTGGAGCACATCGAGGGCGAGGACGAGGGCGCCGAAGCCGGCACCGCCGAAGGCGGGACGGAGGGCGCTGCGGAGGGCGGCAGCGAGGGCTGACACGCCGCGCCGGCGCGGCAGGTTCCGTCCGGCGCCAAAATGCTCTAGGTCGGGTCGCGATGACCCGCACCGCCCTCTACGCCGGCTCGTTCGATCCGGTCACGAACGGCCATCTCGACGTGATCCGCCAAGCCTGCCGGCTGGTGGACCGCCTCGTGATCGCCATCGGCGTCCATCCCGGCAAGGCGCCGCTCTTCTCCGCCGAGGAGCGGGCGGCGCTCCTCACCGAGACCTGCGGGCCGGTGGCCCAGACCGAGGGTGCGGCGCTGGAGATCGTCACCTTCAACGACCTCGCGGTCTCGGCCGCCCGGCGCTCAGGCGCCACGATCTTCATCCGCGGACTGCGCGATGGGACCGATCTCGACTACGAGATGCAGCTGGCCGGCATGAACGGCGCCATGGCGCCCGAAGTGCAGACCGTCTTTCTGCCCGCCTCGACGCAGGCCCGCCCGATCACCGCGACGCTGGTGCGCCAGATCGCCGGCATGGGCGGGGATGTCTCGCCCTTCGTTCCGGCCGCCGTCGCGGCGCGGCTCCGGCAGCGCTTCGCCGCCCATTCCTAAAAGACTGGAAGGATTTCGATGAACCGACGCCACGCCCTCCTCGCGCTCGCCCTGACGCTCGGCACCGCCACGACCGTTCAGGCCGCCGACGCCAACACGGTCTATCTCCAGACCAAGGACGGGCGGATCACCATCGAGCTGCGGCCGGATCTGGCGCCCAAGCACGTCAAGCAGATCAAGACGCTGGTCGCCCAGGGCTTCTACAACGGCCTCAAGTTCCACCGCGTCATCGACGGCTTCATGGCCCAGACCGGCGACCCGAAGGGCAACGGCACCGGCGGCTCCAGCCTGCCGAACATCCCGGCGGAATTCTCGCAATCGGCCGAGTTCCGCCGCGGCACGGTGGGCATGGCCCGCTCGTCCGATCCGAACTCGGCGAACTCGCAGTTCTTCATCTGCCTCGGCGACGCGCCGTTCCTGAACGGGCAGTATACGATCGTCGGCAACGTCACCGATGGGCTCGACGTGCTCGACAAGATCAAGAAGGCCGCCCCCGGCGCGCCCGGCGGGGCCGTGCAGGATCCCGACAAGATCGTCAGCATGACGCTGGCCGAGAAGGGCAAGTAGCGGCCGCATGCCGGGCTGGCGCGCCGCCGCGATCCTCCTGCTGAGCCTGGGTCCGGCGCAGGCCGCGACCTACGAGGGCAGTCCTTTCTACGGCTATGCCTTCGAGCCCGGCGGCGGCTATCCCTTGAGCCTGCCGCAGACGCTGCGGGCGACGATCGCGGTGCCGGTGTCGCGGATGGCGACGAAGCCCGCCGACACCCTGGCGGAACTCTACCCGGCGCTCGCCGCCTGCTGGCAGGTGCCGGCGGGCCTTGGACGGCCGAGCGCGGGCTCGGACGACATCGAGATCACCCTGCGGCTGTCGCTGCGCCGGGACGGCAGCCTGATCGGCCCGCCGCGCGTCACCTACGCGGCGGGGGTCGCGGGATCGCAGCGGGCGACCCTCGTGCGTGGCACGCTCGATGCGGTGTCGCGCTGCACCCCGGCTCACATCACGGCGGGCCTGGGCAGGGCCATTGCGGGCCGCCCGGTGGCGCTGCGCTTCGTCTACCGCCCGCCGGCCTGAAAATCGGTACTCCCCTTTGGGCGCTGGCCGGATCCGGCGCGCGCTCGTACAAGTCCCTCAACCGAAAGGATGAAGACATGGCCGACAACGAAACCATCGTGCTTGAGACCACCAAGGGCCGCGTCGTGATCGCGCTGCGCCCCGACCTCGCCCCGGGCCACGTCGAGCGCATCAAGACGCTGGCGTCGCAGGGCTTCTACGACGGCGTGCCGTTCCACCGGGTGATCGACGGGTTCATGGCCCAGACGGGCGACCCGACCGGCACAGGCTCGGGCGGCTCCGACCTGCCGGACCTGAAGGCCGAGTTCAACGCCGAGCCGCATGTGCGCGGCACCTGCTCGATGGCGCGGACGAACTTCCCGCACTCGGCGAACTCGCAGTTCTTCATCTGCTTCGACGATGCCCGCTTCCTCGACAAGCAATACACGGTGTGGGGCAAGGTCGTGGAAGGCATGGACGTGGTCGACACGATCAACAAGGGCGAGCCGCCGCGCTCCCCGGACAAGATCGTGAAGGCGAGCGTCGCGGCGGCCTGAGGCTCACCTGATCTCCGGGCCACCCGCAGCCTGCGGGCGGCCCGGCACCGCCAGGATCAGGGCGTGGATCGGATCCGGATCGGACTCACGCGCCCGCGGATCGCCCAGCGCCCCGACCGGCGTCCGATCTCAGCACTGCGATTTCCGCCACCGCCAGATCCTCCGGCGTGTTGACGTTGAGGAACGGGTCTACCGGCTCTGCCGGCCAGGACGCCGTCGCGGTCCCGTGGCACGCGATGAAGGCGCCGACGCGCCTTTCGCCCCGCTGCAAATAATCCCGCAGATCTTCGCGCAGAACCGTCGGCCAGAGGGCGATCGTGTAGTGCTGTCGCGCGCCGGAAGCCGCGAGCGCGATGCCGGTCTCCGAGCCAACTGCGTGCAGGCGCGCCACCAGATCCTCCGGCAGGAACGGCGCGTCGCCCGACACGCTGACCATCCGCGCGAGGCCCTGCGCCGCGGCATAATCCAGCCCGGCGAGGATCCCGGCAAGCGGGCCCGGCTGATCCGGCAGCGAATCCGGCAGGATCGGCCCGGGAAAACCAGAAAACCGCGCCGGATCGCCGTTGGCACTCAGCGCCAGCCCGGCCCCGCATTGCGGCCCGAGCCGTTCGACCACCCGCTCCAGCAGCGTCCGCCCGCCGAGCCGCAGCAGCGGCTTGTCGCCCCCGCCCATCCGCCGCGCCTGCCCGCCGGCCAGGATCAGGCCCAGGACCGGCGGCGCCATGGTCTCACTCGATGACGATCTTCGGCGCCGTCCGCCCGGCCGGCGCGCCGGACAGGTTCGCCCAGAGCTGGGCGGCGATGTCGCGGTAGACCTTGGCGTGCGGCCCCTCCGGATCCGTCGCCACCACGGGCTGGCCGTTATCCGAGGTCTCGCGGATCGTCATGTTCAACGGCACCTCGCCGAGGAACGGCACGCCGAGGCGCTGCGCCTCGATCCGCGCGCCGCCATGCCCGAAGATGTGCGAGGCATGGCCGCAATTCGGGCAGACGAAGGTCGCCATGTTCTCGATCACGCCGAGGATCGGCACCGCGACCTTCTTGAACATGGTCACGCCGCGCCGCGCGTCGATCAGCGCGAGGTCCTGGGGCGTCGAAACGATCACGGCGCCCGAGAGCGGCGTCGCCTGCGCCATGGTGAGCTGCGCGTCGCCGGTGCCCGGCGGCATGTCGACCAGGAGCACGTCGAGTTCGCCCCAGAGCACGTCGCGCAGCATCTGGGTGATGGCCGACTGCACCATCGGACCGCGCCAGATCATCGCCGTCTCGGGCTCGATCAGGAAGCCGATCGACATAACCTTGAGCCCGTAGCCGACCATCGGCTCCATGGCCTTGTTGTCGACGACGGTCGGCTTGCCCGAGAGGCCGAACAGTTTCGGCACCGACGGGCCATAGATGTCGGCGTCGAGGAGGCCGACCTTCAGCCCCTGCGCCTGGAGCGCCAAAGCGAGGTTGCAGGCGGTGGTGGACTTGCCGACGCCGCCCTTGCCGGAGGCGACCGCCACGATGTGGCGCACGCCCGCGATCTGCGGGCCCTGGTTCGGCGGCGCGCCGGGCCGGGGCGGAGCGACCGGCGGCGGGCTCACGGGGCGCGGGGCGGCGCTGCTCTGGGCCGGATGGCTCTGGGTCCGCTCGGAGGTGAGGCTCGCGAACACGCCCGAGACGCCCGGCATCTGGAGGACACGGCCCTCGGCCTGCCGCCGCACCGGCTCGAACCGCTCGGCCTCGCTGGGATCGACCAGGATCGAGAACATCACCCGGTTGTTCGGATCGACCACGACCTGGGACAGCCGTCCCGAGCCGGGCAGGGTGGTGCCGGCGGCATCGACCGTGATGCCGGCGAGCGCCTTCAGCACGTCGTCGCGGGTGATCGCCAAAATCGTTCTCCAGCGGGCAAGCGGGTATGCCAGTGCATGTAACCAAGCCTGCCCAGAACACCAGACCCGAACCGCGATTCACATCGGAGGCGGTTGGGAAACGACGCGACAGCCGCTGGAAATGGCCGGCACATGGCCGTACATTCGGCTGCACGACTGGAGCGGCAATGGCAAACGCGGAACGATCGGATGGCGGGCGGACGCCTAGACGCCGCAGCGAACGGCTTGAGACCCGCATCACGGCCGAACAGAAGGCGCTGATCACGCGCGCCGCCGCGCTCGAAGGGCGCAGCCTCACCGATTTTGTCCTGACCAGCGTCCAGGATGCCGCCAAGCGCACGATCGCCGAGCACACGATGATCGAGCTGGGTGCGCGGGATTCTCGTGCCTTCGTAGAAGCCTTGCTCCAGCCCCGCGAACCGAGCCAGCCCATGCGGGAGCGGGTCGCCGCTTTCAAGACGCGGATGGGCGACAGCGGGCCGTGAGCGGCACGGCGAAGCCGGTCATCACCGCCCTTGACCCGGCGCAGCACGACCGATCCTGCTTCACCTGCGGCGTCGAGGCGCTGGACCGCTACCTCCGTGTGCAGGCCGGACAGGACGCCCGGCGCCGTGTGGCGGCACCCTACGTTTTGTTGGAGCCACCGTCGCCTGCAGCGATCGGCTTCTACACGCTCTCGAACACCGCAATACAGGCGGCCGATCTGCCGGCAGCCCTCGTCAGGAAACTGCCGCGTTATCCTGTGCTGCCCGCGACGCTGCTCGGCCGGTTGGCGGTCGATAAAGGGCGGCGCGGCGAGGGTTTCGGTACACTGCTCCTCCTCGACGCGCTGCGGCGCTGCCTGAGAAGTGAGACGGCCTCTCTGGCGGTGATCGTCGATGCGAAGGACGCCGCCGCGGCCCAGTTCTACGAGCGGCACGAGTTCCTGCGCTTGCCCGATCTGCCGAACCGGCTCTTCAAGCCGATGGCTGAGATCGAGGCGCTGTTCGCACGGACAGGCTCTTAGCGGACCGAGCGCTACTGCGGCGGCGGCTTCGCGATCAGATTGCCTTCCTCCATCGGGCCGCGCACCACGGTGCCGTCGCCGCGCCGGTCCATGCCTGGCGGCCGCGCCGGCAGCCCGGCGGGCCGCGCAGCCGCTTAACGCGCTCGATATGGATGCTGTCGGCGCGCCGATCGGAAAAGTCGTGGCCGCCGATGCGCACGCCCGGACCGAACCGCACCTCGGCGCCCGCTGGCGAACCCGAGAGGGCGAGCGCGCCGAGCGCCGAGAGCACGGCGGCCCGCCATCGCCCCGAGACGTGCGTCATCCGAACCTCCGTCTCCGCACACGCAAGCTGAACCAACGGGAGATTGATCCGTTGTCGGGGCAGCCTTCAGGCGGGGACCCCTCCGGAGCGCCTTCGCGCCCCCGGGACTCACCGCCCGGACCGACGATCAGGAGACCAAGTTCATGCATCAGGGCAACCACCGCGACCACGCGGGCGCGAAGAAGCTGTTCGAGCTCATCAAGGACGTGAAGATCGCCATGATGACCACCGTCGATTCCGACGGCACGCTCAACAGCCGCCCGATGTGGAACAACGACGCCGACGAGAACGGCGACCTGTGGTTCTTCACCAAGCTGCACTCGCCCAAGACGGCCGAGATCAGCAAGGACAATCAGGTGAACCTCGCCTATTCCGACCCATCGAGCCAGAACTACGTCTCGGTGGCCGGCAAGGCCGAGATCGTCCGCGACCAGGCGAAGATCAATGAGAAGTGGAATGAGAGCCTGAAGGCCTGGTTCCCGAACGGCAAGGACGATCCCGAGGTCGCTCTGATCCGGGTCCATCCGGAGAAGGGCGAGTACTGGGACAGCCCGAACAGCACGATGCTGCACCTCTACGGCTACGTGAAGGCCTCGCTGACCGGCGAGAGCCCGAAGACCGAGACCAAGAAGGTCGATCTGGCCTGAACGTCGCTCACGCGACGCACAGGTTCGCGGGCGGTCATCGGACGGTGGCCGCCCGTCTTCTTGACGGATCCGGGCCCGGCATGCGCTCTGCGGCGGCAAGACGCGGCAGAGTCCTCAAAATATGCTCGATCTGGCTAAGCGGGTCTACGATCACAGCTTCCGCATCGATCCGATCGTGCGGTCGCTGCTCGACACGGATTTCTACAAGCTGCTGATGGCGCAATCGATCCTGCGCCGGCACCCGGACATCCGCGCGACCTTCGGCATCACCAACCGGACGCAGAGGATCCGCATCGCCGACGAGGTCGATGCCGGGCTCCTGCGCGAGCAGCTCGACCACGCCCGGACGCTGCGCCTCAGCAAGGGCGAGGTGACGTGGCTGCGCGGCAACGTCTTCCGCGGGCAGGGGCGGATCCTCGGGCCGGAATTCGTGAGCTGGTTCGAGAATTTCCAGCTCCCGGAATACGAGCTCGCCGTCCATGACGGCCAGTACGAATTGACCTTCCACGGCCCCTGGGTCGAGACCACGATGTGGGAGGTCCCGGCTCTCGCCATCCTCAACGAGTTGCGGGCGCGGGCCGTGCTGCGGGGCATGGGCAAGCTCGAGCTTCAGGTGCTCTATGCCCGGGCCATGACCCGGGTCTGGGAGAAGATCCAGCGGCTGCAGAAGCTGCCGGACCTGTCGGTGGCGGATTTCGGCACCCGGCGCCGCCACGGCTTCCTCTGGCAGGATTGGTGCGTGCAGGCGATGGCGGAGGGCCTGGACGGCGCCTTCCTCGGCACCTCGAACTGCCTGATCGCCGCCCGGCAGGAGGTCGAGCCGGTGGGCACCAACGCCCACGAATTGCCGATGGTCTACGCGGCTCTGGCCGAGGACGATGCGGCGCTCGCCGCCGCACCCTACCGGGTGCTCGCCGACTGGCAGGAGGATTACGGCGGCAACCTGCTGGTGGCCCTGCCCGACGCCTACGGCACCACGGGCTTCCTGGCCAAGGCCCCCGACTGGGTCAGCGATTGGACGGGGATCCGCATCGATTCCAAGGACCCGATCGAGGGCGGCGAGGAGGCGATCCGGTTCTGGCAGGAGCGCGGGCGCGATCCGCGCGAGAAACTCGCGATCTTCTCCGACGGGCTCGACATCGACGCGATCGAGCGCATCCATGCCCGGTTCCACGGCCGGATGCGCATCGGCTACGGCTGGGGCACGCTGCTCACCAACGATTTCCGCGGGCTCCTGCCGGACGGCAAGCTCGATCCGGTCTCCATCGTCTGCAAGGTCACGGAGGCCAACGGCCGGCCGACCGTGAAGCTCTCCGACAACCCCACCAAGGCTCAAGGGCCGGCCGAGGAGATCGCCCGCTACCGCCGGGTGTTCGCCGTGGGCGAGCAGGAGGCGCTGCCGGTGGTTGTTTGAACCCCGGTGTCAGACCCGCGCTGGTGAAATACGCGGGCTGACGGCGGGCGCTCGAATTCATTATCATGTCGACCAAGCGGAGCCGCCACGGGCGGTCCTGCGCGGGAGAACGCCCAGATGATGAATCGCCGCTCGCTGATCGGGGCCGCCGGCCTCGCCCTGACGACGCCCGCCCTGCAGTCCGGCCAGGCCGCCGAAGCAGCAAAACCCGCCGCCAAGGCACCTCCGCCGCCGGTCACGAAGATCCTGGCGCAGTGGATCCTCAGCTCGTCCTACGACACCCTGCCGGAGGCGGTCCGCCGCGAGGGCGTGCGCAGCTTCCTCAACTGGGTCGGCGTGGCGATCGGCGGGTCGCACCACGAGACCGTGGACGTGGCGGCCTCGGCGCTGCAGCCGTTCTCCGGGCCGCCCCAGGCCGGTTTGTTCGGCCGGACCGAGCGGTTCGACATCATGAACGCCGCCTTCCTCAGCGGCGTGTCGAGCCACATCTTCGACTTCGACGACACCCACCTGAAGACGATCATCCATCCGGCCGGGCCGGTCGCCTCGGCGATCCTGGCCTATGCCGAGATGAAGCCGGTCTCCGGCAAGGACTTCCTCGGCGCCCTGGTGGTCGGCATCGAGACCGAGTGCCGGATCGGCAATGCGGTCTACCCGAACCACTACGATGCCGGCTGGCACATCACCGGCACCTGCGGGCCGTTCGGTGCGGCCGCCGCCGCCGGCAAGCTGATGGGGCTCACCGAGCAGCAGATGGTCTACGCGCTGGGGCTTGCCGCCTCGCAGCCGGTGGGCCTGCGGGAATCGTTCGGCTCGATGAACAAGAGCTTCAACCCGGGCCGGGCGGCGGCGAACGGCCTGTTCGCGGCGATCCTGGCCGCGAAGGGCTTCACCTCGTCGGACGGGATGATCGAGGCGAAGCGCGGCTGGGCCAACACGATCTCCACCAAGCAGGACTGGTCGCAGATCACCGACGGGCTCGGCAGCCGCTACGAATCGCAGCTCAACACCTACAAGCCCTTCGCCTGCGGCATCGTCATGCACCCGACGATCGACGCCGCGATCCAGATCCGCGACGACGATCACGTCAGGCCGGAGGACATCAGCCGCGTTGATCTCAAGGTCCATCCGCTGGTGCTGGAACTGACCGGCAAGACTGCGCCGAAGACCGGGCTGGAGGGCAAGTTCAGCATCTACCACGCCGCCGCGGTGGCCTTCGTCGAGGGGGCGGGCGGCGAGAAGCAGTTCAGCGACCGGGCGGTGAACGATCCACGCGTGGTGGCGCTGCGCCGGAAGGTGATGCCGGTAATCACCCCGGGCATCGACCCCGCGCAGGTCGACATGACCGTGACGCTGAACGACGGGCGGACGTTCCACCGCCACATCGAGCACGCCATCGGCAGCGTCGAGAAGCCGATGTCGGATGCCCGACTGGAGGCCAAGTTCGCGGACCTCGCGGCGGGCGTGCTGCCGGACGCGCAGGCCAAGCGGGTGATGCAGCTGTGCTGGTCGCTGCCGGAGCTGACGGATGCGGGCGATGTGATGCGGGCCGGCGTGCAGGGGGCGTGAGGCCGGCCGTCGACGACCTGCCGTCACGGCGGCAGGATCTCGCAATGGCCGACCTGCCCATGAAAGACATGCGCGCGATCAGTCTCGATGCTGCTCGAAGTATTGCCGGCTTTCAGGCCGGCGATGCTGAAGTCGCCATCGGCCTCGATTCGTCCGACGAGCCCGCCTACTACATCACGCTGCAACTCGAGCCGGGCCAGCCGGCTATTCTGACTCCGACAGATAAGATTCGGATCAGTCTGAAGATCCGGGATGCCCTGATCGAAGCCGGAGACGAGCGCTATCCGTTCGTCCGTTTCCTGTCGCGCGACGACTGGGACGCCCGCACCCGTGCTCGATCCCCATGAGCTGCTGCGGGTCGCGCGCGCTCTCGCGGCCGGACCTTCGCCGGTCAATGCCGAGCTCCGTCGCGCGATCTCGTCAGCTTACTACGCGCTGTTTCACGCGACGCTGAAATTGGCGGCCCTGCGCTTCGCGGGCGCGCCGCACGGCCATACAGAGCGGCCTACGCTCTGATCTATCGCGGCTTCGTCCACGGTCGGATGAAGGACGTCTGCAGGGCGATCGACCGGCCGGTTCTGGGGCAACGGCATCAGACGCTGTTGCCGCGGACCAGCGTTTCACCCGGGGCACGGGCGTTCGCCACCGTGTTCGTGAGCCTGCAGAATTTGCGGCACAAGGCCGATTACGATCCCCAGGTCGTCTTCGAGCGATCGGACGCTGTCGATGCCTGCGACAGGGCCGAGGCCGCCGCTCAAGCCCTGGCCGCGATCGACCCGGTGGAACTTACCGATCTTCTCGCTCTGCTCCTCGTCGAACCGCGGGGGTGACGAAGCCTTCAGCGCCACGCCGTGGCCCGCAGCGCATGCCACGCCCGCGATCGCACCGCGCGGGATCGTTTTCCCCTCCCATGCCGTTCCTCGTGCGCGCCCCGTGAGACCCCGGCGGGCGCCTGCCTGTGGCGTACGGGGCGCGGATCGCGGCATGGGAACGACGACCCCGGTCGGGGGTGAACCGGCGGCGCGGCAGGGCGCGTCCCTGATCCCGCCGCGCCCCACGCGGGTCGCCGCCGCCGAGACCCCGCGGGCCGCGATGGCCTCGCCGGTGGTGGTGGGCGCCACCATCATCGCGGCCCTCTATTTCGGCCGCGATATCTTCATCCCGATCGCGATCGCGCTGCTCCTGTCCTTCGTGCTGACGCCGCTGGTCAACCGCCTGCGGCGCCTGCGTCTGCCGCGGCTGGTGGCGGTCGGCGTCAGCGTCCTCCTCACCCTCGGCATCGTGGCGGCGCTGGCGACCCTGATCGGCATCCAGGCGGCCGACCTCGCGGGGGACGTCCCGCGCTACCGGTCCACGATCGAGCGCAAGATCAATGGCCTGCGCGACTCTCCCGTCGGGCACGTCACCGCATACGTGGCCAATATCGGCCGGGCGCTCCACAACGGCGGCAAGGAGGCGGGCAAGGAGGCGGCCGGCGCGGAAGCGCAGGCGGCACCGGCCCAGCCGGCGTCGGACCAGGCTGCGCCGCCCCAGAAGCCCCTGATCGTCGAGGTCGCCTCGCCCCCCCCGGGGTCGCTGGAGATGCTCGCCACCGTGCTGACGCCGGTGATGCACCCGCTCGCCACCGTGGGCATCGTCTTCGTGGTGCTGCTGTTCGTGCTGATGCAGCGCGAGGACCTGCGCGACCGCATGATCCGGCTGGCGGGATCGAGCGACCTGCACCGCACCACCGTGGCGATCGACGACGCCGCCAAGCGGCTGAGCCGCTACTTCGTGGTGCAGCTCGCCCTCAACGCCGCCTTCGGGGTCGTCGTCGGCATCGGGCTCTACGTCATCGGCGTGCCGAACCCCGTACTCTGGGCGATCTTCGCGGCCCTGATGCGCTTCGTGCCCTATCTCGGGGCCGTCGTGTCGGCGATCCTGCCGATGGCGCTCGCCGCCGCGGTCGATCCCGGCTGGAACATGATGATCGCCGTGGCGATCCTGTTCGTCGTGCTGGAGCCGCTCACCGGTCAGGTGTTCGAGCCGATTGTCTACGGCCAGTCGACCGGGCTCTCGCCCTTCGCGGTGCTGGTCTCGGCCCTGTTCTGGACCTGGCTGTGGGGGCCGGTCGGCCTGCTGCTCTCGACGCCGCTCACCGTCTGCCTCGTGGTGCTCGGCCGCTACGTGGAGCACCTCGAATTCCTCGACGTGCTGTTCGGCGACCGGCCGGCACTGACCCCCGTGCAGAACTTCTACCAGCGGATCCTGGCGGGCGATTCCGAGGAGGTGCTGGGCCATGCCGAACTGATCCTGCAGCAATGCGCGCTCTCGTCCTACTACGACGAGGTGGTCCTCAAGGCGCTCGAACTCGCCGCCCGGGATGCCGCGCGGGGCGTGCTCACCGCCCGGCAGAAGGCGGCGATGCGCACGGCGCTCGGCGAGCTGATCGCCGATCTCGCCGAGCGGAGCGACACCGTCACGGAGGCGGCGGGGCAGGGGGGAAGCAACGCGGGTGAGACCGCCTGCAGCCCGCTGCCGATGGGCCCGGCGCCGGACGGCCTCGCACCGGCCTGGAGGCGGCAGGGCGCGGTGCTCTGCATCTCCGGACGGGGCTTCCTCGACGAGGCCGCCGCCGCCATCCTGGCGCAGATCCTGGAAAAGCGCGGGATCGGCGCCCGGACGGTGCCCTTCGCCGAGGCGTCGGCGGCGCGGATCGGGCGCTTCGAGCCCGGCCCGGCCCGGATGGCCTGCGTCGTCTCCCTCGCGCTCGACGGCGAGCCGACCCATCTGCGCCGCCTGATTCGGCGTCTGAAGGAACGGATGCCCGGCGTGCCGGTTCTGCTCGGCCTCTGGCTCGCCCAGGACAATGATGGGGCCATGTCGGGCGCGAAGCGGTCGGCGGGCGCGGACGCGCAGGCCGGCTCGCTGCGGGCGGTCGTGGAGGCCGTCCTGGCCGCCGCACAGGAGGCGGAGGCCGGCGGTGACGAAGCGGTCCGGAGCTCGGAAACCGGGGATCGAGCCCGGCCCGCGCCCATCGCGGCCGGTCCATGAAGCCGCCTTGCGAGGCCCAGGGACTTGACGGCCGGGGGGACGCACCGGTTTCGTCAGGCGCCGGGCGGACGAGCGGCCCGGCTTCAGATGGACAGGGTAGTGATCCGATGAGCGTCGTCGAACTCGGGCGGTTCCTGGACGATCTGGCGGACGCGTCCGGGAAGGCGATCCTGCCGTTCTTCCGCGCCCAGTTCGGGCTCGACGACAAGGCCCGCGGCGGTGCGCCGTTCGATCCCGTCACCGAGGCCGACCGGGCCGCCGAGGTCGTGCTGCGCAAGATGATCGGCCAACATTTCCCGGGCCACGGCATCCTCGGGGAAGAATTCGGCTCGGAGCGGACCGATGCCGAGTGCGTCTGGGTCCTCGATCCGATCGACGGCACCCGGGCCTTCATCGGGGGCCTGCCGACCTGGGGCACGCTGATCGGGCTGACCCGCAACGGCGTGCCGGTGCGCGGGATGATGCACCAGCCCTATCTCGGCGAGCGCTTCACCGGCGACGGGAAGAGCGCGCGCCTGCGCGGGCCCGCGGGCGAGCGCCCGCTGCTCACCCGCCGGTGTGCCGATCTCGGGCAGGCGATCCTGGCCACCACGGACCCGCGGCTGTTCGCGGCCGGCGAGGAAGCCGAGCGCTTCCGGACCCTGGAGGGACGGGTGCGGATGTCCCGCTACGGCGCCGATTGCTACGCCTATTGCATGCTGGCGGCGGGCCAGATCGATCTGGTGGTGGAGGCGGGGCTGAAACCCTACGACATCGTGGCGCTGATCCCGATCATCGAGGGGGCGGGGGGGCGGGTCACCGCCTGGGACGGCGGCTCCGCGGCCGGCGGCGGCCGCGTCGTGGCGGCGGGCGATCCGCGGCTGCACGCGGCGGCGCTGAAGGTGCTGAACCCGTGAGGATGGGGCGGCGGGCTGGCGTCGCGGGCTCCTACGCCTATGACAAGCGCGCTCCCTCCCCCCTCTGCGGGGGAGGGTGGCCCCTGCGTCAGCAGGGGTCGGGAGAGGGGAGCGACGGCGCAGGACAGCGCGAAAGCCTTCATGAAGGTCGCGCTACATCCGGAATCCGGGTTCCCCTCTCCCGACCCCCTTCGGGGGCCACCCTCCCCCGCAGAGGGGGGAGGGAGAAGGTCGCGCTTTTCAGAGACCTTCAGGACCGATCCGCGTGCTGCTGAACGCGCTCATCCTGCTCACCAGTCTGATGCCTCTCGCCACGGAGCGCGTGGAGGCCCTCCTGCACGCCGCGCCGGCCACCCCGGCAGCCGCCGCCCCAGCCGAACCGGCCCCCCGCTTCGACCCCGACACCCGCTCCGTCTCGAACTGGCACGCCCAGACCGGCGCGCAGCTGCTGCCACGCGCACTCGCCCTCACGGCCTCGCTGGCGGAGAATCCGCCCTACGTCGCCCGCTGCGTGCGGCTCAACAACGGTTGGTGCATCAAGTCGGCCCGCTGGCCCGGCGAGATCGGCGCCGACGCCGAAGGCCACACCGCCTTCGCCACCCTCGATGACGGGGCCGACGCGGCGGCAAGCCTGCTGCGGCGCTACTACCGCGACTACAACCGGCACACGGCGCTGGCCATCGTGCGCCGCTGGGCGCCGGCCGAGTGCCGGGTCGCGTCCGCGAGCCGGGGCGTGAAGGCACCGGCGGTCTCGACCGCACTGGCGCCCCGGGGCCTCGGCCGGACGCTGCGCGCGCGCTTCCTCGCCACGCATCGCCCCGGTGGCGCGCCCCGGAATCGGGCGGCCCTCCGCGTGCAGCCCTGGTCGCCGCTGGCCCGGATGGCCGGCCGGCCCGCCCGCCGCCCCGCCATCCCGCACGTCGCGGCGCTCCGGCCCGTGCCCGACATCGCGTCCGACATCTCCCCCACGGCACGCCCGGCCCGGGGCGTCGCCGATCCGTCGGCGCTCCTCGACCGGAAGGCGGAGGGCCGGGTGCCGAGCGCCGACCGGATGGTGGCCGAATCCGCGCTCCTGCCCGCCCTCGCGGCCGGCCTGCCGGTCCTCGACCTGCGCCTGCCGGCCCCGCTCTGCTCAGGCGACGAGACCCGGATCCAGGCCTACGCCGCCCGGATCAGCGGCAGCGTCGGGTTGAAGCCCGGCGACGACCTCGACCTGTTTGGGCCGGACGGCACCCCGCGCGCCAACCTCGCGCCGGTGATGCTGGCGATGTCGGCGGTGGAACTCGGGACCCTCCGGGCCGGCCCCGACCTTGTCGCCGGCGCGATCGCCCGTCTGAGGCCGCCGACGCCGGCCGCCGGAGGCACGCCGCCGTAACGACAAGCCTTGCGGTTCGACTCAAGTGGCGCCACCTCTGCCCCGCCTGTTCCCCTCACGACGAGCCCGCCCGTGCCCCTGACCGACCTTGCCGCACGCGCCGGCTCGGCCGTCAAAGCCTTCGCCGAAGCCTCGCACGATCTCCTGATCCAGCCGACGCTCCGGCTCGGGGTCACCGGGCTCGCGCGCTCGGGCAAGACCGTGTTCACCACGGCGCTGATCCACCACCTCGTGGAGACGCACGCCCTGCCGGCCTTCGCGCCCGCGCAGGAGGGCCGCCTGCGCCGCGCCAAGCTGGTGCCGCAGCCCGACGACGACGTGCCGCGCTTTCCCTTCGAGGAGCATTTCGGCACCCTGACCGAAGCCCGGCGCTGGCCGCGTTCCACCGACCGGATCAGCCAGTTCCGCCTCGAGATCGCCTACGAGCGCGCCGCCGGCTGGCGCACCGGCCCAGCCACCCTGATGCTCGACGTGGTCGATTATCCCGGCGAATGGCTCCTCGACCTCGCGCTGATCGAGACGAGCTACACGGCGTGGTCGCGGGCCACGATCAACGGCACGCGGCGGCCGGGCCGCGCGACGGTGGCGGCTCCCTGGCTCGACGCGCTGAAGGGCTTCGACCCGAACGGCCCCCTCGACGAGATCGCGGCCGAGCGGGCGAGCGACGCGTTCAAGGCCTACCTCGCGGGGCTGCGGGCCGGCCCGGAATCGGTGGCGACCACGCCGCCGGGGCGGTTCCTGATGCCCGGCGACCTCGCCGGCTCGCCGGCGCTGACCTTCGCACCCCTCGACCGGCTTCCCGAGAGCATCGCCCCTGACAGCCTCGCCGGGCTGATGGAGCGGCGCTTCGAGGCCTACAAGAGCAAGGTCGTGACCCCGTTCTTCCGCGACCATTTCCAGCGGGTCGACCGCCAGATCGTGCTGGTCGACGTGCTCTCGGCGGTCGATGCCGGCCCGACCGCCCTGGCGGAGCTGGAGGAGGCGCTGGACGCGGTCCTGCTCAGCCTGAACATCGGCCGCAACACGGTGCTGTCGCGGCTGTTCGCGCCCCGGGCCGACCGGGTGCTGTTCGCCGCCACCAAGGCCGACCACCTCCACCAGACGAGCCACGACCGGCTGGACGCCCTGCTGCGGCTCCTCGTGTCGCGCGCCATGCGGCGGACGGAAGCCGCGGGCGCCCGCGTCGGCACCGTGGCTTTGGCCTCCGTGCGCGCGACCCGGGAAACCACCGTCCACGACGGCGCCGAGACCCTGCGGGCGGTCGCCGGCACGCCGGAGGCCGGCGAGGTGGTGGGCGACGAGGTCTTTGACGGCAACAGCGAGGCCGCCATCTTCCCGGGGGAACTGCCCGCCCGCGCCGAGGCGGTGCTGGAGGGGGCGGTGGAGCCGGGCTCGCTCCGCTTCCCGCGCTTCCGTCCGCCGCTGGTCCGCCCCGACGGCCTCGGCCGGCCGGGACACCTGCCGCAGATCCGGCTCGACCGGGCGATGCAGTTCCTGATCGGGGACAGGCTGGCGTGAGGATGTCTGTGTGTCTGCGGAGCCCCCACCCATGACCTCGGGCCAGAAACCCCGCGCCTTCCGGATCACGCCGGAGCCGCCCGCGAATGCGAGCGTGACCACCACGCCCCTCTCCCCCGGACCGCAGACCCGGATCGTCGAGGAACCGTTCGAGATCGTCGATGCCGCCGACGGCGTCGCGGTGCCGGTGGCGCCGCGGCAACGCTCGCCCTGGGGGGCTTTGTTCCTGTCGGCGGTGGGCGGCCTCGTCTCCCTCGGGATCGGCCTCTCGGTCGAGCGGATGATTGCCGACCTGTTCCAGGCCGCGCCCTGGCTCGGCTGGGTGGCGCTCGCCCTGCTCGCCCTCGCCGCGCTGGCGCTGCTGGCCATCGTCGTGCGCGAACTCGCCGGCCTGCGGCGCGAGCGCAAGATCGAGCGCCTGCGCCAATCGGCCGTCGATGCCCTGAGCACCCGTGACCATACCGGCGCGCAAGCGGTGGTCCAGACGCTCTCGGCCTTCTACGCCGACCGCGACAGCCTCTCGGCGGGCCGCGCCCGGATCGACGCCGCCGCCGACGCGATCCTCGACGTGGACGACCGGATCGGGCTCGCCGAGCACGAATTGCTGGCGGGCCTCGACCGGCAGGCGCGCAACGCCATCGCGGCCTCGGCCAAGCAGGTCTCGGCCGTGACGGCCTTGAGCCCGCGGGCCATCGTGGACGTGGCCTTCGTGGTCTTCGCCGCCGTGCGGCTGCTGCGCCGGATCGCCGCGATCTACGGCGGACGGCCCGGCTTCCTCGGGTTCCTGCGGCTGGCGCGGGCGGCGGTCGCGCATCTCACCGTCACCGGCGGGATGGCGGTCGGCGAGAGCGTGATGCAGCAGGTGCTGGGCCTCGGCATCGCGGCCCGGATCTCCGCCAAGCTGGGGGAGGGGGTGCTCAACGGGCTGATGACCGCCCGGTTCGGGCTCGCGGCCCTCAACGTCTGCCGGCCGCTCCCCTTCGTGCGGGAGACGCCGCCGCGGCTCGCCGACGTCGCCGGGGAGCTGCTGCGCGCGGCCGAGACCGAATCGAAATAGAGGCTACTTGACGCCCGCGGCGCGGCGGTTGGCGATGCGGGAAAACATGTTGCCGGTGTAGTCGGCGACCTTCGGCTTCTCGGGCTCGCCGACCTTCGCCTCGAAGGCCTCGATGCGCTTGAGCAGCGCCACGTCGTTGAACAGCGAGCTGTTGAAGTTGGACTGGGCCCGCGGCCCGAGGGCAGCCTGGACCGCGTCGAGTCGTTCCAGAAGCTCTTTGCGCGTCACGATTCTCTCCCGGGGCGGCCTCGGGCCGAAGGACCGCCCGCGGCCCCACTGAACGGGGCGGTGGTAAACGCCGCGTTAACGCGGCCCGTGACACACCCGCCGGGTTACCTAAAGGCCCTTCAGGAACCCCGCGAGCCGCATCAGGCCCTCCGGCCACGGCCCGTGCCCGCTCGCCACGTTGATGTGGCCGGATTCCCCCGCATCGACCGTCAGCGCGCCCCAGGCATGGGCGAAATCGTCGGCGCGGTCGTAGTGGCAATACGGATCCGTCCGGCTGGCGACGAGCAGCGACGGGAAGGGCAGGGGGTCCCGCGGCACCGGCGCGAAGGCGCGCGCCGCCTCGGGAACCTCGGCGTTCTCCTCCACGTCGGGGAGGGAGACCAGCAGGGCGCCGCGCACCACGCCCGCGGGGAACAGCGGCACCGCCTCGACGCTCGCCACCACCCCGAGGCTGTGGGCGATCAGGATCACCGGCCGCGTGGCGGCCACGACCGCCTCGGCGATCCGCCCGCACCACGCCTCCGGCGTCGGCGCGTGCCAGTCGTCCTGCGCGACCACACGCGCCGTGGCGAGGCGGCCCGCCCAGCGGGCCTGCCAATGGTCCTCCTCCGAGCCCCCGAGACCCGGGACGATGAGGATGTCGCAATCGGCCGTCTTCATGCCGGATTGCCTAAAGCGCTCCGGCCAGGGCGTCGAGACCCATCCTCATTCGGCGGCGAGCGGGGCGGCCCGCTCCAGCGCGGCGATGTGGGCGGCGATCTGCATCGAGGCCCGGTTCTTCGCCTTGGCCTCGATCTCGAAATCCGCCCAGGCGAGGTGACGGGCCACGAGGTCGTTCACCGCGCGGTTCCACATCAGGTCGGAATGGGCGGCGAGGTCCCGGACCGCGTAGCCGGCCTCGCGCAGGGCCGGGAAGTCGGGCAGGATCTCCGGATCGGAATCCGCGATCACCGCCTCCCGCGACACGCTGATATGGGCGACCGGCCGCACACCGCGCCAGGATTCGTTGACGGCTGCGATGCGGGGATCATCCGGTTCGAGGTATTCGCCGCCGCTCTGGACCCAGTGATGGTGCAGATCGAGCACCACCGGCACGATGTCGGCGAGCTGAAGCACGGCGTCGAGGCCGAACACGTTCTCGTCGTTCTCCACCGTGACGAGGTCGCGCGCCACCTGGCTCGCCCGGGGCAGGGTCTCGCGGAAACCTTCGACCCCGGGGTCGCCGGCGCCGACATGGATGTTGATATGGGCGCCATGCGGGTGCCAGCCGCCGCCATAGCCCATCCGGTCGAAAATCTCGGCATGGTAGTCGAGTTCCGACAGGCCGTTGGCGATGGCCGCCGGGTTCCGGCTCGCCAGCAGGCAGAACGGGCCGGGATGGAAGCTCAGCCGCACCCCGAGCCGCCGCGCCAGGGCGCCCGCCTCCGCGAGGCCGCGCTCGACCAGCGCCGCCATCTCGGGCTCGGCATAGATCGCCTGCGCGATCGGGTGGGTGTAGCCCGGCAGGACGTTGCTCGCCATGCGCAGCAGCCGCTCCAGGGGCGGCCGGGCGCCGACCCAGGCGATCTGCCGGGCGAGCGCGTCGAGGTTATGCGCCACGAGGCCGGAGAGCTTCGCCCGTCGGGCCGAAGGGTCCAGCTTGGCGAGGTGGGCCATCGTCACGCTGGTCAGGTTCATGTGGAGCGTCGCCTCCCGCTCCGCCTTCAGCGTGGCGTGGGTGCCGGGCGGCTCGTCCAGGATGAACTTGCAGCAGAAACCGAGGCGGGGCTGATCGACCATAAGAGGCACAACGCGCGTAAACCCCAGGGTTCCCCGCGGGATAAGCGCGGATCGGCGGAACGGTGGCTGCGCGCCGACGTTTGCCCTCGTGAGCGCGGCAGTTCCGCGCGCACGGCCCATCCCGACCCATGACCCCGCCGCCCTCGCGCTCGACCGGCCCCTCGGAGACCGGCTCGATCCTGTGGATTCTCATGCTCGGGTCGGCTTTGGTCACCCTGGCCGCGGCCCGGCGGGGCGAGCCGGCCCTCCGTCCCGTCGCGGAGCCGCCGGCCGAGCCCGAACCCGCTTGCGCGGAGCCCGCCGACACGGATCCGCGCCGGAACGTGGCGCCCGGGGCGCGCTCGATCTCGGGCCGGGCCGCGCAGCTCACCGTGGCGACGCAGGCCGAGCGCGGCCGCGCCGCCGAGACGCCCGCCGAGATGACGCGGGCCGGCTGGAAGGACATCGCGGTCCGGGTCTATCTGGAATTCAACAAGGACCGGGTCCTGGCGGTCGCCGCGGGCGTGACCTTCTACACCCTGCTGTCGCTGTTCCCGGCGATCGCCGCGCTCGTCACCTGCTACGGCCTGTTCGCGGACGTGAACGTCATCAACGACCACCTCGCGCAGCTCCACGCGGTGCTGCCCTCCGGGGCGGTCGAGCTGATCGGCGATCAGGTGAAGCGCATCGCCGCCAGGGGCAGCGGCTCCTTGAGCGTGACGTTCTTCTCCAGCCTGCTGCTGTCGATCTGGAGCGCCAACGCCGCCATGAAGGCGATGTTCGACGCGCTGAACGTCGTCTACGAGGAGGAGGAGAAGCGGAACTTCTTCTGGCTCAACATCCGCTCCCTGACCTTCACGATCGGCGCCCTCCTGTTCATCATCATCGCGCTCAACGTGATCGTCGTGGTGCCGGTGATGCTCAACTTCCTGGGCCTCGGCTCCACCGCGTGGCTGCTCGCGGCCCTGCGCTGGCCGGCGATCCTGATCGTGCTGCTCGGCGGCCTCTCGGTGCTCTACCGGTTCGGCCCGAGCCGGGAGCGCGCCCGCTGGCGCTGGGTCGGGGTCGGCAGCGTCGTGGCGGGTCTGCTCTGGCTCGTCGCCTCGCTGCTGTTCTCCTGGTACGTCGCCAATTTCGGCACCTACAACGAGACCTACGGCTCGCTCGGCGCCGTCATCGGCTTCATGACCTGGATCTGGATCTCCTCGACGATCGTGCTGGTCGGCGGCGAGATCAACGCCGAGCTGGAGCACCAGACCGGGCGCGACACCACCACGGGGGCGCCCCTGCCGATCGGCCAGCGGCGGGCGCGGATGGCCGATACGGTGGGTGCGGCGGCCTGACTGTCAGCGGCAGGACTGCCGAATACCCCGGCGCCCACCTATATGGTGCTGCGACAAGGGAGATTGCCATGGCGGATGCGCCGACCACCAGCCCCGACACCCGCAGCGACGCCGAGTGGCGCGAGACCCTCACGCCGGAGCAGTACCGGGTCCTGCGCGAGCACGGCACCGAGCGGGCCGGCACGAGCTGCCTGCTCGCCGAGAAGCGCCCCGGCACCTACACCTGCGCCGGCTGCGGCCAGCCGCTGTTCGAGCAGGGCACCAAATTCGAGTCCGGCACCGGGTGGCCGAGCTTCTTCGAGCCGATCGAGGGCGCCGTGGAGACCTCGGTGGACCGCAGCCACTGGATGGTCCGCACCGAGGTGCATTGCGCCCGCTGCCAGGGCCATCTCGGCCACGTCTTCGACGACGGCCCCGCGCCCACCGGCCTGCGCTACTGCATGAACGGCGCCGCGATGAAGTTCGAGCCGGCCGGCTGAGGTTACGCCCTTCCTTTAACCTGGGTTGCGAAAGCTGCGCGCAAAGGCGGGATAGCGGGGACAGGACCGGCCGCAACCGAGTCCGGACCCGCGATCGGTCTTGATTTCGGCACGTTTTTGCTTAGCGCTTTATTCTCTCATGTTGTCGCTGCCCGGAGTATGGCGACGGAAGCGGTCGGGTACGGTCCAATACGGCGTTGCGGTTCCGCGTATACGCCGTGCGCGGCCGTTCCACTTGCCTCCTCACATCCGGGCCGGCGATCCGAAGGGTGTCCGCCGGATCGGCGCGCCGCCGACACAGCGGGAGGGGTATTGAATCCATGAGCACCGTTCGCCGATTTCTGGTCGCCCCGTCCCTGGTCCGCCTGATCCGCAAGGAGCGCGGCGGCGCCCGCATCACCGAGGGACATTTCGCGCCGCAGGGCGGCCGCTCGTCCTTCGTGCGGGTCGATGGGCAACAATGCCAGCTGGTCCTGGTCAACAAGGGGCCGGACGGCATCCCGGTCGAGGAGCGCACCGACGTGCCGCGCGCCCACGGCGATGCGCTGCTCGACGTCTGCCCCGGCAAGGCCGCCTATGACCGCACCACGATGACGATCGGCGGGCGCGAGATCGCCATCGACCGCTACGTCACCCCCGGCAGCCTGGATCTGGTCAGCGTGACCTTCGACAACGATGGCGAGGCGGCGGGCTTCCAGACGCCGGTCTGGTTCGGGCGGGAGGTCAGCGGCGAGCCGGCCTTCGAGCGGCAAGCCCTGGCGATCCAGGGCGTGCCGGCCCAGGAGGAGGTTCCCCTGAGCAACGCGGCGCTCGACGCCGTGCTCGACCTGATCGAACCCCGGTTCGGCTTCGGCCGCTACGGCAGCAGCAGCCGGTCCTCCGAGTCCGACGAGGGCGCGCTCGGCGCGATGCGCCGCATCGTGGCACCGCCCCCGGCGCCACAGCCCGCCCCCGCCCCGGCCGCCGCCGTGGCGCCGCCCGCGCCGGAGCCTGTCGAGCCCGAGCCCGTCGCCGCCGAGCACGTCGAGCCGGCGCCCGAGCACCACGCCGAGCCGGAGGCGCCGCCGCCCGCCCCCGAACCCGTCCATCAGCCTGTCCACGCGGAAGCCCCCGCGGCACCGGCCGGCGCCCCGGATTCCCTGCACGGCGACACGCGCATCGACGACGTGATCGAGAGCCTCTCGCAGGCGCTCGGCGCGGCGATCCATCAGCAGCCGGAGCACGGGGCCGAGGTCAAGGACGGGAAGGGCGAGGATCCGGGCTCGATGTTCGAGCGCTGGACCGTGCGCCCCCGCCGCAGCCAGCAGCAGACCTGAGATCCGGGCCGTCCGTCCGGCGCGACGCACGAATCGGGGCCGCAGCGCATCACGCGCCGCGGCCTCTTTCATGCGAGCGGAGATCTCGCTCGCACCCGCCTCAGTTGCGGATCACCACCGCCGCGCCGCCGCGGCTGCGGGCGAGGCTGAACAGGGCGGCCGCATGGCCCGGCGACAGGCGGATGCAGCCGTGGCTCGCCCGGCGCCCGAGCGACCCCGTCGCGTAGGTGCCGTGGATCGCGTAGCCGCCGCGGAAGAACATCGCGTGCGGCATCGGCGCGCCATGATACTTGTGCGAGTGCCACATCGGCGCCATCAGCCCGACCCGGAACCGGCCGTTCGGCGTGACATAGCCGCTTCGGGCGGTTGAGACCGGCCAGTCGTAGGCGGGATAGCCGTCGACGAAGACGCGCATCCGCTGGCGCGCCTGGTCGATCTGGGCCACGACTCCGGCGGTCGCCGGAGCCGAGAGGACGCAGGCCAGAATTCCGCCGCGCAACGCGGCTCCGGCCCAATGAAGCACAGCCACGAAAACCTCCGGCCCGTCTGTGAAAGCCGTTGGACGGACGGCGAAAATCCGGCGACGGCAACAAATCGCCGCGCATCTTGGGATGAGCGCGAATGTCGGGCGCGAACAGTACTTCAGGGCGGGGATCGACAGATTTTTGTCATGGTTGGTTCCCGGCAGATTACCGACGTGCCGTTGAGGCGCCGGACAATAGCCGCTAGCGTGCCGGCCACAGTGGGAGGGTGCGCGGCAGTCGCACGGATAGGACATGGCACAGGCAATCCACGCGACGAGTCCGGCCGCGGCGCCCCGCGAGCCCTGGTACAAGGTCCTCTACATCCAGGTCCTGATCGCCATCGCGCTCGGCATCCTGCTGGGCTGGTACGATCCGGCCGCCGGCAAGGCGATGAAGTGGCTCGGCGACGCCTTCATCGGCCTGATCAAGATGATGATCGCCCCGATCATCTTCTGCACGATCGTGCACGGCATCGCGTCGATCGGTGACCTCAAGAAGGTCGGGCGCGTCGGCCTGAAGGCGCTCGTCTATTTCGAGGTGGTCTCCACCGTGGCGCTGCTGATCGGCGTCCTCGTCGGCGAGGTGATCCGGCCCGGCGCCGGCTTCAACGCCGACCCGGCGAAGCTCGACGCCAGCAAGGTCGCGACCTACGCCAGCAAGGCGGCGGCCGATTCCACCGTCGCCCACATCCTGGCGATCATCCCCAAGAGCTTCTTCGATCCCTTCGCCACCGGCGACCTGCTGCAGGTGCTGCTGATCTCGATCCTCACCGGCGTCGTGGTGACGGGCCTGGGCGAGCGCGCCTCCGCCGTGAACCACGTGATCGACACAGCCGGGCAGATCTTCTTCAAGATCATCGGCATCATCGTGAAGCTCGCGCCGATCGGCGCCTTCGGCGCGATGGCGTTCACGATCGGCGAGTACGGCATCCAGAAGGTCTACGACCTCGCGTGGCTGGTCGGCACCTTCTACGTCACCGCGATCCTGTTCGTGGTGGTGGTGCTCGGGGCGATCGCCCGGGTGGCGGGCTTCTCGATCCTGCGCTTCCTCGCCTACATCAAGGACGAGTTGCTGATCGTGGTCGGCACCTCCTCGTCCGAGACGGTGCTGCCGCAGCTGATGACCAAGATGCGCCGGCTCGGCGCCTCGGATTCGGTGGTCGGCCTCGTGGTGCCCACGGGCTACTCGTTCAACCTCGACGGCACCAACATCTACATGACGCTGGCCACGCTGTTCCTGGCGCAGGCGGTGGGTGCGGACCTGAGCATCAGCCAGTATGCGACCATAATCCTGGTGGCGATGCTGACCTCGAAGGGCGCCTCGGGCGTGACCGGCGCGGGCTTCATCACCCTGGCGGCGACGCTGTCGGCGATCCCCAACAGCCCGGTGCCGGTGGCCGCCATGACCCTCGTGCTCGGCATCGACAAGTTCATGTCCGAGTGTCGCGCGCTCACCAACCTCGTGGGCAACGGCGTCGCCTGCGTGGTGGTCAGCCGCTGGGAGGGCGAGCTCGACGTCGCCAAGCTCAACGAGGTGATGGCTCACCCGGTCTCGATCGGCACCCATATCGCCGACGAGACGCCCCAGCCGATGGCGACGAACGGCAAGGTGGCCGCCGCCGAGTGATGGCGGCGTCCAGGGCCGGGGCGCGCCTCGGCATCGATCTCGGCGGCACCAAGATCGCCGGGATCGTCCTCGGCCGGGACGGCGCGACGCTGGCTGAGGCCCGGATGGCGGCCCCGCGCGGCGACTACGGGTCCACCCTCGAAGCCGTGGCGGCTCTGGTCCTGGAGCTGGAGGCTGCGGCGGGCACGCCCTGCACCGTCGGCATCGGCATGCCGGGCAGCCTGTCCCCGGCGACCGGCCGCGTGCGCAACGCCAATTCCCACTGGCTCAACGGACATCCGTTCGGAGCGGACCTCGCGCGACGCCTGGCGCGGCCGCTGCGGATCGAGAACGACGCCAACTGCCTCGCCGTCTCGGAGGCGATCGACGGCGCCGGCGCCGGGGCGCGGGTCGTCTGGGCGGTGATCCTCGGCACCGGCGTCGGATCGGGTATCGCGATCGACGGACGGGTCCTCACGGGCCGCAACGGCATCGCGGGCGAGTGGGGCCACGGCCCGCTTCCGGGGGCTCGGGGCGACGAGCGGCCCGGCGCCCCCTGCTATTGCGGCCGTCGCGGCTGCATCGAGACCTGGCTGTCCGGCCCCGGCCTCGCGGCCGACCATGCGCGGCGGCACGGGGGAGACCGGACCGCCGAGGCGATCGTCGCCGCCGCCCGCGCCGGTGATGCAGACGCGCGGGCGACGCTCGCCGCCCATCTCGACCGGCTCGGGCGCGCCGCCGCGCAGGTGGTCAACCTCCTCGACCCGGACGTGATCGTGATCGGCGGCGGCCTGTCGCGGATCCCCGAGCTGATCGCCGGCCTGCCCGCGGCAATCGCCCCCCACATCTTCTCCGACGCCTTCGACACCCCGGTCCGGGCGAGCCTGCACGGCGACGCCTCGGGCGTGCGCGGGGCCGCGTGGCTGTGGGAAGCGGAGCCGGTCTGACGCGGGCGTCGCGCGGCAAGCGAGGCCCAAAACCACCTGCGCGCGGGCTCCGCACCACGGGTGCGCCCTGTCGATGCCCGCGTGAAGCGGTCCCGCGCCGGACCGCGCCTTGATCCAAGTCAAGCGATAGCATAGATTCGGTTCAGTTCAGATATCTGACTGATTCGGCATGCCTTATCGAATATCGTTGCCGAGTATCATTCCATAATCTGTCAAAAACACTATCCGCGCCGGGAGGAAGTCCGAGACGGTATTTGACTGCGGCCAAAACCTATCGGATATTGCAATGCGCGTGCTTCTGGTTTCCTCGGCGTTCAACAGCATGACGCAGAGGTTCTTCGTCGAGCTCTCGGATGCCGGCCACGAGGTGGCGGTCGAGATCTACGGCGGCGACGAGGATCGGCTGGCCGACGCGTTCGACGCGTTCCGCCCGGATCTGACAATCGCTCCGTTCCTCACCCGGGCGATCCCGGAGCGGCTCTGGCGCTCCTACCTCACGCTGATCGTGCATCCGGGGATCGAGGGCGACCGCGGTCCCTCGGCCCTCGACTGGGCCATCCAGGAGCGGTGGGACGTCTGGGGCGTGACCCTGCTGCAGGCCGAAGCCGAGATGGATGCCGGCCCGATCTGGGCGACGCGGACCTTCCCGCTGCGCCAAGCGCCCAAGAGCAGCATCTACCGCCGCGAGGTGATCGACGGCGCTGTATCCTGCCTGTGGGAGGCGCTGGCCAACCTCGAGCAGCCCGGATTCCAGCCGCGGCCGCTCGACTACGCGGCCCCGACCGCCCTCGGGCGCCTGCGCCCCTCCATGAAGCAGGCGGACCGCCGCATCGACTGGAGCCGGCACGAGACGGCCGAAATCCTCGCGCATATCCACGCGGCCGATGGGGTGCCGGGCGTCCTCGACGAACTCTACGGCCGGCCGGTCTACCTGCACGCCGCCTGCGCCGAGCCGCGCCTGCGGGGCGCGCCGGGCCAGGTGATCGCCCGGTCCGAGAGCGGCGCGATCTGCCGGGCGACGGTGGACGGCGCGGTCTGGATCGGCCGCCTGAAGCCGAAGCAGGAGGGCGGCATCAAGCTCGGCGCCGTTCAGGTGCTCGGCGACGCCCTTCCGGCAGACCTGCCGGTGATCGCCCCCTCGGAGGACCTCGCCTATCCGAACCCGGTGGAGGAGGTCCGCGCCGAGCACCAGGGCGACATCATCCGCCTGCGCTTCGACTTCCACAACGGCGCGATGAGCACGGGGCAGTGCCGCCAACTCCAGGCCGCGTTCGAGCAGGCCCGGGCACGCGGGCCCAAGGTCATCGTGCTGGATGGCGGTGACGATCTCTGGTCGAACGGCATCCACCTCAACGCGATCGAGGCGAGCGCGGATGCCGCCACGGAATCCTGGGCCAACATCGTGGCCATGGACGACCTGATCCGCGCGATCATCCTGGCGACCGACACGGTCGTGGTGGCGGCAGTCGGCCGCAATGTCGGCGCCGGCGGCGCGATCCTGCCCCTGGCCGCGGATTTCGTGCTGGTCCGCGAGGGCGTGGTGCTCAACCCGCATTACCGCAACATGGGCTGGCTCTACGGCTCGGAGTACTGGACCTATCTGCTGCCCCGCCGGGTCGGGTGGGAGCGCGCCATCGCGCTGACCGAATCCTGCCTGCCGATCAGCGCCCGCCGGGCCGCCGAGATCGGCCTCGCCGACAGGGCGATCGCCAACGAAGCGTTCGACTTGACCGTGCAGTCCTTCGCCGCCGCCAAGGCGGAGGATCACGCCGCGATCACCGCGCGCAAGCAGGCGGCGCGGGCGGCCGACGAGGCGCAGCGACCGCTGGCGCAGTATCGGCGCGCCGAGCTGACGCAGATGTACCGGAACTTCTTCCAGCCGGATTCGCCCTATCACCGGGCGCGCAACGCCTTCGTGTTCAAGCGCCCGGCCTGCTGGTCCCCGGCCTCCGTCCGCCTGCTCGCCAGCACGGCGGAGGGTGAGGGGGCGGCATTGCCGGCGCTGTCCGACGTCTGCCGGCCGCGGGAGGCCGTTGGGTTCTGAGGCGCCCGGCTGCCGGCCCTGACGCAGACGTGTAGGGCCGGCAGCCTTGCGGGCGCGGGAGGGGCGGGGCAGGAGGGCCGCGCCTCAGCCCGATGCCCCCATGATCGTCCGCACGCGGCCCAACCTGCTGACCCTGCTGTTCACCCTGCGCGGCTCGATCCTGCCGCGAGTGGCACCGAAACTCGTCGGCATCGTCGCGGTGTCCTGCGCGGTGGTGTGGGCGGAGGCACGCTGGCCCGGCTTCTTCCCGGTCAGCGCGGGGGTGACGCCGTTCACGGTGGTGGGCCTCGCGCTCTCGATCTTCCTGAGCTTCCGCAACAACGCCTGCTACGAGCGTCGGTGGGAGGCCCGGAAGCATTGGGGCAACCTGATCGGCGAGGTGCGCAACCTCGCCCGCGCGCTGCCGGCCGTGTTGCCCGATCCGGACGGGGCGCCCCAGCTCCGGCGGCTCTCGGCCTTCGCGCACGGCCTGCGGGTGCGCCTGCGCGTTCTCGACGAGGCCGCGGCCGTCGACGGCAAGGCCACCGGCGTGGACCTGTCCGGCCCCAATCCCACCGACGCGGTGCTCGCCGCCATGACCCGCGACCTCGCCGGGCTCATGCGCGCCGGCCGGCTCACCGACATCCAGTTCGGCCTCCTGGAGGCGCGGATCGAGGCGCTGTCGGGGGTCCACACAGCCTGCGAGCGCCTGGCCAACACGCCGCTGCCCTTCGCCTACACGCTGCTCGTCTACCGGACGGCGTGGCTCTACTGCCTGCTCCTGCCGGTGGGATTGGCCGGATCCCTGGGCTGGGGGACCCCGATCGTGGTGGCGCTGGTCGGCTACACATTCTTCGGCCTCGACGCCCTCGGCGACGAGCTGGAGGAGCCCTTCGGCACCGAGCCGAACGACCTGCCCCTCGACGCCATGGTCCGCGCCGTGGACCGGATCGTCCACCACGCGCTCGGCGAGCCGATGCCGGAGCCGCTGGCGCCGGACGGCTACTGGCTGCGCTGAGGCGGTCACGGGTTTCCCAAGGGCGAGCCCCAGCCCTTTTAAGGTGTTTGGGCTAGCTGCGAAAATCGCAAGTCGTGGCTCTAACATCCTGAAAGAGCACCGCCTTTTCCCCTCCCCCTTGTGGGGAGGGGCCAGGGGTGGGGGTGGTGCAGGATGAGGCGCAGCGGTGCCGTCTGCACCACCCCCACCTCCAACTCCTCCCCACAAGGGGGAGGAGAGTGCGCTTGGCCCCTGTCTCGTTGCTTCCGCAAACACCTTAAAAGGGCTGGGGCGCGCCCTTTGGCGGGGTATCGGGGCGGAGCCCGTTATCAGGCTTCGCCCGACGATCGGGCGCAGCCCGACAGCATGGCTCTGCCCTGCACCCGCAAAAGGCCCCGGCCTTTTGAAACCATGACGTTTCGCGCTTGCGCCCCGCGCCAAACGCACATAAACATATCTTTATGTCTAACCAAGCCGAGCACGAGGCGGGACCGATTCCCTTTCCGGAGGCCCTGGGCGTCCTGCGCGCGGCCGCCGAGGAGACGCGCCTGCGCATCCTGGCGCTGCTGGCCGAGGGGGAGCTCTCGGTCTCCGATCTCACCGACATCCTCGGTCAGTCGCAGCCGCGGATCTCGCGCCATCTGAAGCTCTTGGTGGAAGCCGGCCTCGTGGAGCGCCATCGCGAGGGCGCCTGGGCCTTCTTCCGCCTGTCCGAGGCCCGCGCCGGCCTCGCCGACCCGCTGCTCTCCGGGCTCGACCGGACGGCGCCGCCCCTCTCGGAGGATCGCGCCCGGCTCGATGCCGTCCGGACGCAGCGGGCCGAGACGGCCCAGACCTTCTTCGCCCGCCTCGCGCCCAAATGGGACGAGCTGCGCTCCCTGCATGTGTGCGAGACCGTCGTCGAGGCGGCGGTGCTCGATGCGCTGGGCGACCGCCCGATCGGCAGCCTGATCGACCTCGGCACCGGCACGGGGCGGATGCTCGGCCTGCTCGCGCCGCGCGCCGCCCGCGCCACGGGGCTCGATTCGAGCCACGCGATGCTGTCGGTCGCCCGGGCCAACCTGGAGCGGCAGGGCCTGTCGCGGGTCGATCTGCGGCAGGGCGACATCCACGCGCCGCCCTTCGCCCGGGCGAGCTTCGACCTCGTGGTGGTGCATCAGGTGCTGCACTACCTCGACGACCCGGCCCGGGCGCTCCGCGGCGCCGCGCGGCTCGTGGCGCCGGGCGGCCGGCTGCTGGTGGTGGATTTCGCCCCCCACGAGCTGGAATTCCTGCGCACCGCCCAAGCCCACCGGCGGCTCGGCTTCTCGGCCGATCAGGTCTCCGGCTGGCTCGCCGAGGCCGGACTCGCCACACTCGCCACCCGCGATCTGGCGCCGCGCGAGTCGGGCCAGCTCACCGTGACCCTCTGGCTGGCTCAGGACGGGCTGGCCGACGCCACAACCGAACAGCCCCGGCGCGCCGTCGCCTGAGGCCCAACCCATCGTCTGAACCGACCGACAGAGAGGACGAGACCGATGCGCCGCTCCACCCACCGCGCCAGCCGCGACGGCTACCACCCGATCCGCGTCTCGATCGAGTTCTTCCCGCCGAAGACCGAGGAGATGGAGAAGATCCTCTGGGCCTCGATCGAGCGCCTTGCCCCGCTCCAGCCGAGCTTCGTGTCGGTGACCTACGGCGCCGGCGGCTCGACCCGCGAGCGCACCCACAACACGGTGGCCCGGATGGTCCGCGAGACCAGCCTGAAACCCGCCGCCCACCTCACCTGCGTCGACGCCTCCCGCGAGGAGATCGACGCGGTGGTCCAATCCTACTGGGATGCCGGCGTGCGCCACATCGTGGCGCTCCGCGGCGACCCGGCCGAGGGTGTCGGACATGCCTACCGCCCGCATCCGGAAGGCTACGCCTCGACCGCCGAGCTGGTCGCGGGGATCAAGCGGATCGGCGACTTCAAGGTCTCGGTCTCGGCCTATCCCGAGAAGCACCCCGAGGCGGCCTCCCTCGACGCCGACATCGACGCCCTGAAGGCCAAGGTCGATGCCGGGGCCGATCAGGCGATCACCCAGTTCTTCTTCGAGAACGAGATCTACCTGCGCTACCTGGACAAGGTCCGGGCCGCCGGGATCACCATCCCGATCATCCCGGGCATCCTGCCGGTGCAGAACTTCAAGCAGGCGGCGAACTTCGCGCGCCGGACCGGCGCCTCGGTGCCCTACTGGCTGGCCGCCCGGTTCGAGGGGCTGGAGAACGACGTGGAGACGCGCCGCCTCGTGGCTGCCGCGGTGGCGGCCGAGCAGGTGCTCGATCTGGTGGACGAGGGGGTCAATGACTTCCACTTCTACTCGATGAACCGCTCGGATCTGGTCTACGCGATCTGCCACCTGCTCGGCCTGCGCGCCCAGGCGCCGAAGCTGGCGGCCGCGAAGGCGGCGGCTTAGATTTCAGCTGCGCCCGGTGCGGGCGTGACTGGGGGTGACTGCCATGGCTGAGCCGCAGGATATGATTCTTCCGCTCCTCAAGGAGATGAGAGCGGAGATGCGCGCAGGTTTCGAACACGTCGACCGCAAGCTCGAAGAGCACGACGCACGTTTCGACAAGCTTGAGCGCCGCTTCGACAATCTGCGCGAAGCCGTGAACGGCGAATCGGTCCTGGGCCGCTACGCCGCCGCAGAGGTCGAGGAGCGGCTCGAAGCGATCGAGAAGCGCCTCAGCGCCTTGGAAAAGGCGGGCTGACCGCGGCCGACCCGAAACACCGATCGATCCCACCCGCCACCTCATCCTGAGGTGCCGCGCGAGCGGCCCCGAAGGCGGGTTCCAGGGATCGCCACGACTTCTGGAAGCCTCCTTCGAGGCCTCCGCTTCGCTCCGGCACCTCAGGATGAGGTGGCTGATGGGATCACCCGAATGACCGCTTTTGCCCCCGTCGACGGCACCGAGATCGCGAAGGCCCTGCGCCAGCGCGCGGCGGAAAAGATCCTCGTCCTCGACGGGGCGATGGGCACCGTGATCCAGCGGCTGAAATTCTCCGAGGAGGACTTTCGCGGCGAGCGGTTCAAGGATCACGGCCACGATCAGAAGGGCAACAACGACCTCCTGATCCTGACCCAGCCCGACGCGATCCGGCAGATCCACCTCGACTATTTCCTGGCCGGCGCCGATGTCTGCGAGACCAACACCTTCTCGGGCACGACCATCGCCCAGGCCGATTACGGCATGGAGTCGATCATCCACGAGCTGAACGCCGAGGGCGCGCGGCTCGCCCGGGAAGCCGCCAGGCTCGCCGAGGAGAAGGATGGCCGCCGCCGCTTCGTGGCCGGCGCCATCGGCCCGACGAACCGGACCCTGTCGATCTCGCCGGACGTGAACAACCCGGGCTTCCGGGCGGTGACCTTCGATCAGGTCAAGCAGGCCTATGTCGAGCAGATCCGCGGCCTGATCGACGGCGGCGCCGAGCTGATCCTGATCGAGACGATCTTCGACACGCTGAACGCCAAGGCCGCGGTGGCGGCGGCGTGGCAGGTCTTTGAGGAGACCGGGATCCGCCTGCCGATCCAGATCTCCGGCACGATCACGGATCTCTCGGGCCGCACCCTCTCGGGCCAGACCCCGGCGGCCTTCTGGCACTCCCTGCGCCATGCCGAGCCGCTGACCTTCGGCCTCAACTGCGCGCTCGGCGCCCGCGAGATGCGCGGCCACATCGCCGAGCTGTCGCGGATCTGCGACACGCTGGTCTGCGCCTACCCGAATGCCGGCCTGCCGAACGAGTTCGGCCTCTACGACGAGAGCCCGGAAGCGATGGGCAAGCTGGTCGGCGAGTTCGCCGAATCCGGCCTCGTCAACATGGTCGGCGGCTGCTGCGGCACCACGCCGGACCATATCCGCGCCATCGCGGAGGCGGTCGCCGGCAAGGCGCCGCGGCCGATCCCCGAGATCCCGCGCCTGATGCGGCTGTCGGGCCTCGAACCCTTCGTGCTCACGCCGGAAATCCCCTTCGTGAACGTCGGCGAGCGCACGAACGTCACCGGTTCGGCCAAGTTCCGCAAGCTCATCACCAACGGCGACTACGCGGCGGCGCTGGACGTCGCCCGCGATCAGGTGGCGGCCGGCGCCCAGGTGATCGACGTCAACATGGACGAGGGCCTGCTCGATTCGCAGAAGGCGATGGTCGAGTTCCTGAACCTCGTCGCCGCCGAGCCCGACATCGCCCGGGTGCCCGTGATGGTCGATTCCTCGAAGTTCGAGGTGATCGAAGCCGGGCTGAAGTGCATCCAGGGCAAGCCGATCGTGAACTCGATCTCCATGAAGGAGGGCAAGCAAAAATTCATCGAGGCCGCCAAGGTCTGCCGCTCCTACGGGGCCGCCGTGGTGGTGATGGCCTTCGACGAGCAGGGGCAGGCGGATTCCTACGCGCGCAAGGTCGAGATCTGCACCAAGGCCTACCGGATCCTGACCGAGCAGGTCGGCTTCCCGCCCGAGGACATCATCTTCGATCCGAACATCTTTGCCGTCGCCACCGGTATCGAAGAACACAACCCGTACGGCGTGGCCTTCATCGAGGCGACCCGCACGATCCGCGAGACCCTGCCACACGCCCATATCTCGGGCGGCGTCTCGAATCTCAGCTTCGCGTTCCGCGGCAACGAGCCGGTGCGCGAGGCCATGCACGCCGTGTTCCTGTTCCACGCCATCAAGGCCGGCATGGATATGGGCATCGTCAATGCCGGCCAGCTCGCCGTCTACGACGAGATTCCGGCGGAGCTGCGCGAGCTGTGCGAGGACGTGGTCCTCAACCGCCGCGACGATTCCACCGAGCGCCTGCTGGAGGCCGCCGAGCGCTTCAAGACCGGCGCCTCGGCTCAGGCCAAGACCGCCGACCTGTCCTGGCGCGAGGCCCCGGTCGAGAAGCGCATCGAGCACGCGCTGGTCAACGGCATCACCGAGTACATCGTGGCCGACACCGAGGAGGCGCGGAAGCAGGCCGAGCGCCCGCTCCACGTCATCGAGGGGCCGCTGATGGCCGGCATGAACGTGGTCGGCGACCTGTTCGGCTCCGGAAAGATGTTCCTGCCGCAGGTGGTGAAATCCGCCCGGGTGATGAAGCAGGCGGTCGCCTATCTCGAGCCCTTCATGGAGGAGGAGAAGCGCGCCAATGGCGGCGACGGCAAGCGCCAGGCCGCCGGCAAGGTGCTGATGGCCACCGTGAAGGGCGACGTCCACGATATCGGCAAGAACATCGTCGGCGTCGTTCTGGCCTGCAACAACTACGAGATCATCGATCTCGGCGTGATGGTGCCGGCCGCCAAGATCCTGGAGACCGCCAAGACCGAGAAGGTCGATATCGTCGGCCTGTCGGGCCTGATCACCCCGTCGCTGGACGAGATGGTCCATGTGGCGGGCGAGATGGAGCGCGAGGGTCTGGACGTGCCGCTTCTGATCGGCGGCGCCACCACGAGCCGCGTCCACACGGCGGTGAAGATCCACCCGGCCTACGCCAAGGGCCAGGCGGTCTACGTCACCGATGCGAGCCGCGCGGTCGGCGTGGTGTCGAGCCTGATCTCGAAGGAGACCCGTGGGCCGACGATCGAGAAGGTGCGCGCCGAGTACGCCAAGGTCGCCGACGCCCACAAGCGCTCGGAGGCCGACAAGCAGCGGCTGCCGCTGCCCAAGGCGCGCGCCAACGCCTTCAGGATCGACTGGTCTTCCTACAAGCCGGCCAAGCCGACCTTCACCGGCACAAGGGTCTACGGCTCCTACGAGGTCGCCGACCTCGTGCCCTATATCGACTGGACGCCGTTCCTGCAGACCTACGAGTTCAAGGGCCGCTTCCCGGCGATCCTGGACGATCCCGAGCAGGGCCCGGCCGCCCGCGCCCTCTACGAGGACGCGCAGGCGATGCTGAAGCAGATCGTGGAGGAGCGCTGGTTCAACCCGAAGGCGGTGATCGGCTTCTGGCCGGCCAACAGCGTCGGCGACGACATCGTGCTCTACACCGGCGAGAGCCGGTCGGAGCGGCTCGCCACCTTCCACGGGCTGCGCCAGCAGCTCTCGAAGCGCGACGGGCGGTCGAACACCTGCCTGTCGGACTTCGTGGCCCCGGCCGAGACCGGCATCGCCGACTATGTCGGCGGTTTCGTGGTGACGGCCGGCTTGGAGGAGGTGCGGATCGCCGAGCGCTTCGAGCGGGCGAACGACGATTACCGGGCGATCCTCGTGAAGGCGCTCGCCGACCGCATCGCCGAGGCGTTTGCCGAGCGGATGCACGAGCGGGTGCGTAAGGAGTTCTGGGGCTACGCGGCCGATGAGGCCTACGCCCCCGAGGAGCTGGTGCTGGAGAAGTACGACGGCATCCGCCCGGCCCCGGGCTACCCGGCCCAGCCCGATCACACTGAGAAGACGACCCTGTTCGACCTGCTCAAGGCCGAGAGCCGGATCGGTGTGAAGCTCACCGAGTCCTACGCGATGTGGCCGGGCTCGTCGGTGTCGGGGATCTACATCGCCCATCCGGAGGCGCATTATTTCGGCGTCGCCAAGGTGGAGCGGGATCAGGTCGAGGATTACGCCGCCCGCAAGGGGATGGATGTCCGCGAGGTCGAGCGCTGGCTCGGGCCGATCCTGAACTACGACCCGGCGCGGTATCTGGCGGAGGCCGCAGAGTAGGGGCGGGGCACCGCCGTCATCGCGAGCATAGCGAAGCGACCCCAGGGCAGCGCGACATCGGTCAGCGTGCCGCCGCCCTGGGTCGCTTCGCTGCTCTCGTAAAGCCATCGAACGGTCGGCGCGGTGAGGGCGCTCCGTCAGGCGGCCTTTCCGATCGTGAAATCGACATGCACGGCGTCGTATGGAAACACGATCCGCGCATCGTCCGTCCGATCGAGGAGGCCGGCATTCAGGAGCGCGTGCACGTCGGCATGCGTGTTCTTCACATCCCGGTCGAGCAACCGCGCCACCGCGCGCAGCGACATGGGTTCCTGGCCCGCCAGGGCCCGGAGCAGCGCCCAGCGACGCGGCGTGAGGACGGTCCACAGTCCCTCGATAGTCGGAAAAGAGATGAACGCGCCCTGCTTCTCCCCGCGGAAAGCGGCCAGGGCTCGTGCGCTAGCCTCTTCCACGGAGGAGACGCCGATCGTCACGGTCCTCATGGCCGCCTCCAAGGTTCGACGTCGGCCCAGAAATCGGCCAGCAGAGCCTCTGGGCTGACGAAGCTATAGGGGATCTCCCGTCCTCCCATATGCTTATGATCGCCCTTTCCGGCTTCGTTATCGTATCGCAGCACGCACACGCCATCGACCACGAGCGCAAGCCTGTACTTGAAGCCGTGGGCACTTTCGCGGACGGGAGTCGGCACGCTCCAGACAACCAGTTCGGCGAAGGACCGCTCAGGGACGATCGCGATCCTCTCCCTGAGCAGCAGCTCGGCCTTCATGATGAGACAGGATGCCGCCGGACGCGCGTGTTGGCAATGTCACCAACAGGCGATGATGTGCTCATGGCAGCGATCGTGCCGCTCGCACAGCTCGCGGTGGTGCGTACGATCTGACTCGCGAAAGGCCGCTCTCAGCACGTCCCCGCGCCCCGCGTATTCACATACAGCGCATAAACCGAGTGCGTCGCCGCCATCAGCAGCAGGTTGCGGTTGCGCCCGCCGAAGCACAGGTTGGCGCAGCGCTCCGGCAGGCGGATCCGGCCGATCGGCTTGGCCTGCGGCGACAGCACCAGTACCCCGTCCTCGGCCTCGCTCATCCCCCAGCCGCACCAGAGATTGCCATCGACATCGGCGCGGAACCCGTCCGGCGTGCCGGTACCGGCGTCGTAGAACACCCGTCCGTTGGCGGTCTTGGTGCCGGTCTCGACCACGTCGTAGACGCGGATCAGGCGGTTGGGCTTGGCGCGGGCCTCGATGACGTAGAGCTTCGACTCGTCCGGCGAGAAGCAGAGCCCGTTCGGCCCCGCCACGCCCTCGACCGCGAGGCTGGCTTGGCCCGTCTTCGGGTCGATCCGGTAGACATTCCCCGGAAGCTCCGGCGCCGCCATCGACTCGTGCGGGCTCGGCCCGAAGGCCGGGTCGGTGAACCAGATCGCGCCGTCGGAATGGCAGACCACGTCGTTCGGCGAGTTCAGCGGCTTGCCGTCGAACCGGTCCATCAGCGTCGTGATACTGCCGTCGTGCTCCGTACGGGTGACGCTGCGCGTCGTGTGCTGGCAGGTGATCAGCCGGCCCTGCCGGTCGCGGGTGTTGCCGTTGGCGTAGTTCGACGGCTTGCGGAACACGGAGAGCGCGCCGGAGGCCTCCTCCCACGTCATGATCCGGTCGTTGACCACGTCGCTGAACAGCAGCGATCCCCGATCGCCGAACCAGACCGGCCCCTCGGCCCAGCGCAGGCCCGTGGCGACCCGCTCCACGGTCGCGGAGGCGAGGCGGTACTTGGCGAAGGCCGGGTCGAGGATCTCGACGGCGGGGTCGGGCACCCGCTGCGACGGCTCCCACCCAGCCCCCGCCGCCCGCGCGGCGCCGACGAGGGCCGCTCCGGCGAGCAGCCCCCTGCGCGCGATCAGCGTCATGTCGCCTCCCTGTAATGCAGGTCCGCCGCTCTCCGGCGGCTCGGACCAGGTCAGTGAATCTCGGGTTCTGGGATGCCGCCCGCGCCCTCCAGGAAATCGAAGTCGCAACCCTCATGGGCCTGCCGCACGTGCTGGGCGAACAGGCGGTTGTAGCCCCGTGGATAGGCCCGGTCCGGCGGGCGGAACGCCTTCACGCGCTCGGCGATCTCGGCATCGTCGATATGCAGGTGGATCCGTCGCCCGGGCACGTCGACCGTGATGAGATCGCCGTTGCGCACGGCAGCGAGTGGGCCGCCGGCCGCCGATTCCGGCGAGACGTGCAGGATGCAGGCGCCGTAGCTCGTGCCGCTCATCCGCGCGTCCGAGATCCGGACCATGTCGCGCACGCCCTGCCGGAGCAGCACCTTCGGGATCGGCAGCATCCCCCATTCCGGCATGCCGGGTCCGCCGATCGGGCCGGCATTGCGCAGGATCATCACGTGGTCGGGGGTGACGTCGAGGTCGAGGTCGTTCACCGCCGCGTTCATCGCGTCGTAATCGTCGAAGACCAGAGCCGGGCCGGTATGCTGGAGGAAGCGCGGGTCGGCGGCCGGCGGCTTGATCACGCAGCCGTCGGGGGCGAGGTTGCCGTAGAGGATCGCGGTGCCGCCCATGGCGACGATCGGCTGGTCCAGCGGGCGGATCACGTCGTCGTTGTAGACCCGGATGCCGGCGAGCCCGTCGCCGATCGTGCCGCCGGTGACCGAGCGGGCGTCGAGGTGGAGTAGGGGGGAGAGCCGCGCCATCAGTGCCCGGATCCCGCCCGCGATGTGGAAATCCTCCATCAGCCACTGACCGGAGGGCCGCAGGTTCGCGATCACCGGCACCTTCTGAGCGAACTCATCGAACTCGGTGAGCTTCACCGGGATGCCGGCCCGGCCCGCCATGGCGACGAGATGGATCATCGCGTTGGTCGAGCCGGCGAGCGCGTTGTGGACCACCAGCGCGTTGTCGATGGACCGCCGGTCGAGGATGTCGGAGGGTTTCAGGTCCTCCCAGATCATCTCGACGATCCGCCGGCCGCAGGCGCCGGCCATGCGGGGATGGTCGGCATCCGCCGCCGGGATCGAGGCCGCGCCCGGCAGGGTGAGCCCTAAGGCCTCGGCGATCGACGTCATCGTCGAGGCGGTGCCCATGGTCATGCAGGTGCCGGCCGAGCGGGCGATGCCCGCCTCCATGTCGTTCCATTCCTGCGTGGTGATGTTCCCGGCTTCCTTCTCGGCCCAGTACTTCCACACGTCCGAGCCCGAACCGAGGATCGTCCCGCCGAAATGGCCGCGCATCATCGGCCCGGCCGGCAGGAAGATCATCGGCAGGTTCATCGAGATCCCGCCCATTACGGTGCCGGGCGTGGTCTTGTCGCAGCCGCCCATCAGCACCGCCCCGTCCACGGGATGCTGGCGCAGCAGTTCCTCCACCTCCATGGCGAGGAGGTTGCGGTAGAGCATCGTGGTCGGCTTCACGAAGTTTTCCGACAGCGAGAGCGCCGGCAGCTCGATCGGGAAGCCGCCCGCCTGCCAGACGCCGCGCTTCACGTGCTCGACCCGGGCCTTGAAGTGCTGGTGGCAGGGGTTGATGTCGCTCCACGTGTTGATGATGCCGACCACCGGCTTGTCGCTGAAATCGGCGCGCTCGTAGCCCATCTGGAGCATCCGCGAGCGGTGGCCGAAGCTGCGCAGGTCGGTGGCGCCGAACCAGCGCTGGCTGCGCAATTCGCCGAGAGTCTTCTTGCGCGCGGTCATTGCAATGCCTTTCCGTCTCACGCGTTCGGGCGGACGGCGCCGGGCGCGCCCGCCTCCGCGGCCGGCGCCTGCGGGCGGATCGACACGAAGGCCAGGACCGCCGAGGCCAGCGCGCAGCCCGCCAGGAAGTAGAGCCCGGCCTCATAGGTGCCGGTCGTATCCTTCAGCCAGCCCAGGACATAGGGGCCGACGAAGCCACCGAGATTGCCGATCGCGTTGATCAGCGCGATGCCGCCGGCCGCGGCCGGGCCCGACAGGAACTCCGCCGGCAGGGGCCAGAAGGCCGGCTTGGTGCCGTAGAGCCCGACGGTCGCCACCGACATCGCGGCGAGCGCCCAGAGGCTGCCGAGCAGCGGGCCGGAGGCGATGAGTCCGATCGCCGCCACGATCGCCGCGATGACGAAGTGCCAGCGCCGCTCGTTGCGCCGGTCCGACGACCAGCTCCACGAGACCATGCCGATCGTCCCGACGATGTAGGGAACCGCGGTGGCAAGACCGGTCTCCCAGTCGGTGAGCTTCAGGCTCTTGAGGATCGGCGGCATGAAGAAGGTGATGCCGTAGGTCGCCGTGACGATGGTGAAGTAGATCGCCGCGAGCGTCAGCACCCGGCTATCGGTGAGCGCCTGCCGGAGGGTGAAGTGCCCGTGCGTCTTCACGGAGCTCCGGCGCTCCGCCTCCAGCCTGTCCTCCAGCCAGCGGCGCTCGTCCTCGGCGAGCCATGTCGCCTTGGCGGGCCGGTCGGTCATCAGCGCGAGGACCACGAAGGCCAGCACGATCGAGGGCGCCGCCTCCAGGATGAACAGCCATTGCCAGCCATGCAGGCCCAACACCCCGTCGAGCTGGAGCAGCGCCCCGGAGATCACCGCCGTCAGGGCGTTCGAGCCCGGCACCGCCAGGAACAAAGCCGCCACGACCCGGGCCCGATATTTCCGCGGGAACCAGTAGGTGAAGTACAGGATCATGCCGGGGAAGAAGCCGGCCTCGGCGACGCCGAGCAGGAAGCGCAGCACCAGGAAGCTCACCGGGCCGGCGATGAACGCCATGCCGCCCGCGACCAGCCCCCAGGTGATCATGATCCGGGCGATCCAGATCCGCGCCCCGGTGCGCTCCAGCAGCACGTTGCTCGGCACCTCGAAGAAGAAGTAGCCGAGGAAGAAGATGCCGGCGCCCCAGCCGTAGAGGGTCGCCGAGAAGCCGAACTCCCGGTTCAGGCCGAAGGAGGCGAAGCCCACATTCGTCCGGTCCATGTAGGCGATGAAGTAGATCACCACGATCAGCGGCAGAAGCCGCCACGAGACCTTGGAGATGGTCCGCCGCTCGATCTCCGGGGCCGCCGAGACTGTTGGAATGCCCGCCGCCATGACGCCCTCCGCGAATTGTCTTCCGTCCCGGCCTGGACCGGTGCCAAGGGCTCAGCGGCCGGTCTGCTTGCGCCACGCGGCGAAGTCGGCGAGGCTCTGCTCGTCGGTGGCCGGGTAGAGGCCGAGGATCGAGCGGCCCTTGCGGACCTCCTCGGTGACGAAATCCTCGTAGGCCGTCATCTCGACGGCCTCGTCGGCGATCTCGTCGGCGAGGTGGGCGGGGATCACCGCGACGCCGTCACCGTCGCCCACGATCACGTCGCCGGGGAAGACCGGAGCATCGCCGCAACCGATCGGCACGTTGATGTCGATCGCCTGATGGATGGTGAGGTTGGTCGGCGCGGACGGCCGCGCGTGGTAGCTCGGCATGTCGAGGGCGGCGATCTCGTCGGCATCGCGGAACCCGCCATCGGTCACGAGGCCGGCGCAGCCGCGCACCATCAGCCGCGTCGCCAGGATCGAGCCCGCGGAGGCGGCGCGCGCATCCTTGCGGCTGTCGATCACGAACACAGCGCCGGGCGGGCATTCCTCCACGGCCTTGCGCTGCGGGTGGGTCCGGTCGCGGAACACGGTGATCGGGTTCAGGTCCTCGCGGGCCGGCATGTAGCGCAGCGTGAAGGCCTCGCCGACCATGGTGGGGCCGCCCTTCTTCAAGGGCAGGACGCCCTGGATCATCTGATTGCGGAAGCCGCGCTTGTACAGGGCGGTCATCAGCGTCGCCGTGCTGACGGTCTTCAGCTTGGCGCGCGTCTCCTGCGACAGCCCCGACATCCGCCCATCCTCCCTGGTCGTCGTGTCGCTCCGCAGCTCGATCCCGCAGGAACCGCCGTGAGCGCCGACTGATATCTTAGGGGTTGAGTAGCATGGGGTTCCTCGGCATTGTCAATGCCTCCGTATGGCGTCAGACAAATCCTGAAATCAACCAAGCGTGTATTGGCCGGAGTAAATCGTGTGTCGGCAGGATCGGGCCTGAGCGGCCTCGCAGTGACGGGTCGGCCGCGCTCCCTCGCGGAGACCGCCTACGACGCCATCGAGCAGATGATCATCAGCCGCCGCCTCGCCCCCGGCGCAATGGTCTCCGAAGGCGAACTGGGCGAGGAGCTGGCGCTCGGCCGCACCCCGGTGCGCGAGGCGCTGGCGCGGCTCAAGACCATCGGCTTCGTCGAGGTCCATCCGCGCCGGGGCGTGCTGGTCACACCGGTCGATATCATCACGCATCTCGAACTGCTCGAAGTCCGGCGCCCGCTGGACGAGACGGTGGCGCGCTGCGTGGTCGCGCGTGGCACGGACCAGGATCTCGCCGCGCTCACGAACGGCGTCGCCGGGCTGCTCGCCGCCGCCGGGGGCGGGGATCGGGAGACCTATTTCCGCAGCAAGCGGGTGCTGCACGAGGCGATGGTCCATGCCGCCCACAACGCGACCCTGACCAGCACGATGGCGGCGCTCCACGCCCAGTCCCGGCGCTTCTGGTACACCTACGAGCCGACCGCGAGCTTCCTCGACTGCGCCCGGATCCATGAGGGGATCGTGGCCGGCGTGCTGGCCCGCGATGCCGACGCGGCGCTCGCCGGCATCGGGACCCTGTTCGACTTTCTCGACCGGATGACACGCAGAGCCCTCGACCGGCGGCCGCTCGTCTGACAGGTTGACGGCAACCCGCGGGCCTCTATCCTCGGCTGAGATATCACCGGCATCTCAGACCGGATCACAGGCCTTTTCGGCCGAGGGCCGCATGGCGGGATCGCCAGGGAGGACGGCTTGAGCGGATTGCCCCCACGCACCGGCGCGCGGATTCTCGTCGATCAGCTGCTCGCGCAGGGAGTCGAGCGGGTCACCTGCGTCCCCGGCGAGAGCTATCTCGCGGTGCTCGATGCGCTGCGCGACAGTGGCATCGACGTCCTCGTCTGCCGCCAGGAGGGTGGAGCCGCCATCATGGCGGAAGCGGCCGGAAAGCTCACCGGACGTCCGGGGATCTGTATGGTCACCCGCGGCCCCGGCGCCACCAACGCCTCGGCGGGAATTCACATCGCCCGCCAGGATTCCACGCCGATGATCCTGTTCGTCGGGCAGATCGCCCGGGGCATGCGCGACCGCGAGGCCTTCCAGGAGATCGATTACCGCCAGATGTTCGGCGGCGTCGCCAAATGGGTGGTGGAGATCGACGACGCAGCCCGCATCCCGGAGATCCTGGCGCGGGCCTTCCGGGTGGCCCTGCAGGGCCGGCCCGGACCGGTCGTGATCGCCCTGCCGGAGGACATGCTGGACGACGTGGCGACGGTGGGCGACGCGCCCCGCGTGGACCCGGCCGAGCCCGCCCCGTCCCAGGCCGATGCGGAGCGCCTGCGGGCGATGCTGGCGGAAGCGCGGCGCCCGGTGGCGCTGCTCGGCGGCTCCCGCTGGAGCGCGGACTCCGTCGCCGCCCTGGCCGCCTGGGCGGAACGCCACGACGTGCCGGTGGCGGTCTCGTTCCGGAGGGCGCAGCTCTTCCCGGCCGACCACCCGAACTTCGCGGGCGAATTGGGGATCGGCCCGAATCCGGCCCTCCTCACCCGGATCAAGGAGTCCGACCTGTTGCTCATGGTGGGCGGGCGCCTCTCCGAGATGCCGGCGCAATCCTACGGCCTGCTCGGCATCCCCGATCCCGGCCTGCCCCTGGTCCATGTCCACCCCGACCCGGCGGAACTCGGCCGGGTCTACCAGCCGACCCTGGCGATCCAGGCGAGCCCGGCCGCCTTCTGCGCGGTCCTGCCGGATTTCGCGCCGACCGGCACCGGCCGGGCCGCCGAGGCCCATGCCGCCTACCGCGCATGGTCCGAGACCCCGGAGCCGAAGCCGGGGGCGTTCCAGTACGGTCAGGCGATCACGTGGCTGCGGGAGCGGCTGCCGCCGGACGCGGTGATCTGCAACGGCGCCGGCAACTTCGCCACCTGGATCCACCGCTATTACCGGTTCCGCGCCTACGGCACGCAGCTCGCGCCGACCTCGGGCTCCATGGGCTACGGCCTGCCGGCCGCCGTGATGGCCAAGCGCAGCCACCCCGATCGGATCGTCGTCGCGCTCGCGGGCGACGGCGACGTGATGATGACGGTGCAGGAATTCGCCACCGCCGTGCAGTACGCCGTGCCCATATTGGTCGTCGTCCTCGACAACGGCATGTACGGCACGATCCGGATGCATCAGGAGCGCGAGTATCCCGGCCGGGTCTCGGCGACGGAACTGCGCAATCCGGATTTCGCGGCCCTCGCCCGGGCCTGCGGCGGCCATGGCGAGTCGGTCGAGCGGACCGAGGATTTCGCGCCCGCCTTCGAGCGCAGCCTCGCCTCAGGCCTGCCGGCGCTGATCCATTGCCGCGTCGACCCCGAAGCGCTCACCCCGACCATGACCCTCGCGGCGATCCGCGAGAAGGCCCTGGCGGCCCAGCGGGGCTGAGCCGCCGCCCCCGCAGCGAGACGAAGAGGACCAGCCGATGGACCAGTCCATGACCCTGCGCGGCGAGAACCTGATCGGCGCCGAGGCCCGGCGGGGCACGGAAGCGGCCTTCCGGGCCGTGGAGGCGGCCACCGGCGAGGCCCTGGAGCCGGATTTCGCGGGCGCCAGCCTTGCGGATCTCGACCGGGCCTGCGCCCTGGCAGAAGCCGCCTCCGACGCCTATCGCGAGACTGATCCGGAGACCCGGGCGGGTTTCCTCGAAGCGATCGCGGCCAACATCCTCGAAATCGGCGACGCGCTCGTGACCCGCTGCATGGCGGAGACCGGGTTGCCGCGTCCGCGGATCGAGGGCGAGCGCGCCCGCACCATGGGGCAGCTGCGCCTGTTCGCCGGCGTGGTGCGCGAGGGCAGCGCCGTCGAGGCCCGGATCGACCCGGCCCTGCCGGACCGCAAGCCCCTGCCGCGCCCGGACCTGCGCCTGCGGCGCATCGCGGTCGGCCCGGTGGCGGTGTTCGGGGCCTCGAACTTTCCGCTGGCCTTCTCGGTGGCGGGCGGCGACACCGCCTCGGCGCTGGCGGCCGGCTGCCCGGTGATCGTCAAGGCGCATCCGGCCCATCCCGGCACCTCGGAGCTGGTCGGACGCGCCGTTCAGAAGGCGGTGGCGTCCTGCGGCCTGCCGGAGGGGGTGTTTTCCCTGCTGTTCGATGCCGGCCAGTCGATCGGGCAGGCTTTGGTCGCCGATCCCCGGATCGCCGCGGTGGGCTTCACCGGCTCGCGTCGGGGCGGCACGGCCCTGATGGCGATCGCCGCCGGGCGCCCGCAGCCGATTCCGGTCTATGCCGAGATGAGCAGCATCAACCCGGTCCTGCTGTTCCCCGGTGCCCTGGCGGAGCGCGGCGCGGCGATCGGAAAGGCCTTCGCGGCCTCGCTGACGCTCGGCGCCGGCCAGTTCTGCACCAATCCGGGCCTGATCCTGGCGCAGCCCGGACCCGGCCTCGACGCCTTCCTGGAAGCGGCCGCTGCGGCCCTGCGGGAAAGCCCGGCCGCCACCATGCTGACCCCGGGCATCCAGCGGGCCTATCGCGAGGGCGTCGCCCGGGTGGCGGCTCACGACGCCGTCACCCTGCTGGCGGAGGGGCCGGAGGGCACGGCGACCCAGGGGCGGGCCGCCCTGTTCGTCACAGATGCCGCGGCCTTCCTGGCCGATCCCGCGTTGCAGGAGGAGATGTTCGGCGCCTCGGCGCTGGTCGTCCGCTGCCCGGACCTCGCGGCGATGCGCGCGGTTCTGGAGCGTCTGGAGGGCCAGCTCACGGCCTCGCTCCACCTCGCCGCTGAGGATCACGCAGACGCGCGCGCCCTGCTGCCGCTCCTCGAACGGCGTGTCGGCCGCATCCTGGTGGACGGGTTCGGCACGGGCGTCGAGGTGGCGCACGCCATGGTGCATGGCGGGCCCTATCCGGCGACCTCGGACGGGCGCACGACCTCGGTCGGCAGCCTCGCGATCGACCGGTTCCTGCGCCCGGTGAGCTATCAGGACGTCCCGGACGCGCTGCTGCCGCTCGCGCTCCAGGCTGCCAATCCGCTGGGCCTGCCCCGCCGGATCGATGGGGTTCCCGAAGGCCGCTGAGGCGTCCGGCGAAACGCTTGCCAGCGGGGACGGCGCCGTCTAGACAGCGACCGCCTGCCTTGGGGCGTCGCCAAGTGGTAAGGCAGCGGTTTTTGGTACCGCCATTCCCAGGTTCGAATCCTGGCGCCCCAGCCAAGCCTCCACGACGTCGTTCATCGGGTCGCGGTTCGATGTCAGCTGCGCCCGCGGAGGCGCCGGTCTCGATCTCCGAAACCGGCGCGGAGATTCCTCCGCAGAACCCGAAGCGCATCTTCGAGCCGTTCGTCACGACCGAGATCGTTGGCCGGGGCAGGGGCCACGTCACGGGCCCTCGGCTTGGTGACGTGTTCGACCTTGCCAGACGATCCGGCGGCGAGCACGGTCGGCGACGGCACGACCGTCACGCTCTACCTTCCGCCGGTCGCCCTGGGCCTCAAGCGCGGCAGCGTCCCGGTCCCAGGTCCGATCCGGGCTCTTGCCGCATTCATCCTTCATAGGCCCGCGCGGTCGGCGGTGGGGATCAGGAAAGTCGCGTTGGTGTCTGGGGCCGGTCTGCATTCCCTTTCCCGCGAGGAGCTCGAGGCGGAGATCCTGCGCCTGCGCACGGCCGAGGCCACCCTGCGCGTCAGTGAGGAGCGCTTCCGCGCGATCCTTGAGACCGTCGATGCGGCCTTCGCCATCGTGCAGGTCAAGTTCGACGCCGACGACAAGCCCGTGGACTACCGGTTCCTCGAGGCCAACCCCGCTTTCGAGCGGGAAGCGGGCGTCAACCTGCGGGGCAAGTGGGTCACCGAGTTCGCCCCGAACCTCGAACGGTTCTGGTTCGAGACCTACGGACGCGTGGCCAAGACCCGCGAGCCGGCGAACTTCGAGAGCTATGCGGAGGCATTCTCGCGCTGGTTCGACGTGCGGGCCGTCCCCGTCGGCGCCCCCCGGGACCGGCAGATCGCCATCATCTTCAACGACGTGACCGCACGGCGAGAGGCCGAGGAGCGCCTGCGCGCCAGCGAGGCCCTCGCGCGCGCCAATGTCGAGCGCGTGCAGCTCGCACTGGCGGCCGGCGCCATCATCGGCACGTGGCACTGGGACTTGCCCACCGACCGATTTACGGTGGACGAGGGCTTCGCCCGCTGCTTCGGCCTGGACCCGGCGCTCGGTCGCGACGGCATCCCGCTCGCCAAGATCGTCGCCACCGTGCACCCCGACGACCAAGCGGACCTCGCCGCCGCCATGAGCGCGGTCATCGCCCGGGGCGGGGCCTACGCGCATCAGTACCGGGTCTGCCGGGCCGATGGTCACTACTACTGGATCGAGGCCAACGGGCGGGTCGACCACGGGCCGGACGGGACGCCGCTCAGTTTCCCGGGTGTCCTGCTCGACGTCGAGGAACGGCGTGCCGTCGAGCAGGAGCGTGACCGGGCCATCACGCAGTTGCGCGCCCTGAACGAGACCCTGGAGCAGCGCGTCGACGAACGGACGGCCGAGCTGATGCGCGCCGAGGAGCAGCTGCGTCAATCCCAGAAGATGGAGGCGGTCGGCCAGCTCACCGGCGGCCTCGCGCACGACTTCAACAACCTGCTGGCGGGCATCTCCGGCAGCCTCGAGATGATGGGCAACCGCATCGAGCAGGGCCGCCTCAAGGATGTCGACCGGTACATGGCCGCCGCGCAGGGGGCGACGAAGCGGGCGGCGGCGCTGACCCATCGGCTGCTGGCGTTCTCGCGGCGGCAGACACTCGCGCCCAAGGGCACGGATGTGAACGCGCTGGTCGAGGGCATGCTCGACCTGATCCGGCGCACGGTCGGGCCCGGCGTACAGGTGGAGACGGTCGGGCCGGCCGACCTCTGGCCAGCGCTGGTCGACCCGTCCCAGTTGGAGAACGCCCTGCTCAACCTCTGCATCAACGCCCGGGACGCGATGCCGGACGGCGGGCGGATCGTCATCGAGACCGCCAACCGCTGGATCGACGGCCAGGCGGCCCGCAGGCAGGACATGCCGGAGGGTGAATACCTCTCGCTCAGCGTGTCCGACACCGGCACCGGCATGCCGCCCGAGGTGGTCGCCAAGGCCTTCGACCCGTTCTTCACCACGAAGCCCCTGGGACAGGGGACGGGCCTCGGCCTGTCGATGATCTACGGGTTCGCCAAGCAGTCCGGCGGCCAGGTGCGCATCCACTCCGGTGTGGGCGAAGGCACGACGGTCGGCATCTACCTGCCGCGCCACCGGGGCGCGACGGAGCACGAGGAGGCACCCCAGGAGGCAGGGCTGCATCCGGTCGCGCAGGCGGGCGAGACCGTGCTGGTCGTGGACGACGAGCCGACCGTGCGCATGCTGGTGACGGACGTGCTGAACGAGCTCGGCTACGCCGCGGTCGAAGCGGCGGACGGGGCGGGCGGCCTCAAGCTCCTGCAATCCGAGGCGCGGATCGACATGCTGGTCACCGATGTCGGCCTGCCCGGGGGCCTGAACGGCCGCCAGATGGCCGACGCCGCACGGGTGAGCCGCCCGGGCCTCAAGGTCCTGTTCATCACCGGCTACGCCGAGAACGCCCTGCTCACGAACGGCCAGCTCGATCCGGGCATGGCGGTGCTGACCAAGCCGTTCGCGGTCGAGGCCCTCGCCGCCCGAATCCGTGAGCTGATCGGGCCCGGGACCGAAGCCCCGTAAGGCGTCCGGTGCGGCCGGGGCATGGTTCTGGTGCGCGATGCCGACTTCGGACCCGAGCGCCGGCTGATCGGGCCGGGCGGCTGCGGCGCCGGAGGCTCGCCCGGCGGATCGCCATCCGGCGGTGCCGGATCGGGCGGCGGATCCCCGATGGGCGGCAACGGGTCGTCGCCCGGACGCGGCGTATCGGATTGCATGTCGTGTCCCCCCGATTCGCTCACCGGGGGGAGCACGGATCAACGCGCGTCGGTCGGGACGGATGCGGTCCCGGGCGGCGCGTTCCGCCCGCCGTCTCGCATGCGCGCCGCCTGAACGAAGAGGTCCGCACGCCTCTCTTCCTGCTGCCGTCCAAGCAGGTTCCGCACAGGTGGTCGCCGATTTTGCGGCGGAAACCTGCGACCGGCCCAGGATCTGAGCGGACGAAGCGTTGGCCTGCCACGGCAAGTCGGCTTAGGGTGCGGCAAGGCGGGGGGCTCGCCGAACACGGTGTTTGGACGAGGTATGACACTGCACGCCAAGCCAGGCGCCGAGCCAGGCGCCGATGTCGGGCAGACCGGTTCAGGGCAGATGGCGGACCTGTTCCGCGTTCACGATTGGGCGTCGACCCCTCTGGGTGCGCGCGGATCATGGCAACCGGTCCTGCGGATCACCATCGACCTCATGCTTGCATCACGGCATCCCATGTGCGTGCTCTGGGGCGCTGAACGCATCTTCCTCTACAACGATGGCTACGCCGAAATCCTGGGGGCGCGGCACCCGAACGCCCTGGGCATGCGAACCGAGGAGGTCTGGCCGGAACTGTGGGGCGAACTGGCCCCGTTGATCGACCGGACCTTCCAGGGGGAGAGCTTCGCCTTTCGCGACCAGCCCTTCACGATGACGCGCAACGGGTTCGCGGAGCAGGTCTGGTACGATTTCGCGTACTCGCCCGTGCGCGACGAGTGCGGCGCGGTCGTCGGCCTGCTCAACGTGACCTCCGACTGCACGGCCCGGGTCACGGCGCAACGGGAGCGCGATGTGGCGATGGAACGACTTCGGGCCGGGGAGGAACGCCTGACCGCCCTCGTCGAGGCCAGCTCCGACAGCCTCTACTCCATGAGCCCCGACTGGCAGGAGATGCGGACCTTCCAGGGCCGCGGCTTCATCGCCGACACCGACGCGCCGAGCGTGCGCTGGATGGATGCCTATCTCTTCCCGGAGGATCAGGACGAGGTCCGCGGCGTGATCGCGGCGGCGGTCGCGCGGACGGAGCCCTTCGAGCTGGAACACCGCGTTCGCCTGGCCGACGGGAGCGCGGGCTGGATCTTCTCCCGCGCCATCCCGGTCAGGGATGCGGAGGGACGTGTCGTGGAATGGTTCGGCATGGCCGCCGACGTGACCGCCCGTCGTCATGCGGTCGAGCAGTTGCGGAAGAGCGAGGCCTTCCTGCGCAACGTGCTCGCCGCCTCCAACGATTGCATCAAGGTGCTCGACCTCGACGCCAAGCTCGTCTTCATGAGCGAGGGTGGCCAACGGGTCATGGAGGTCTCGGACTTCAACGCCATCGACGGCTGCCCCTGGCCGAGCTTCTGGGAGGGCGAGGGCAACCTCGCCGCCAAGGAGGCGATCGCCGCGGCCCGGGCGGGAATCGCCTCGGGCTTCCAGGGCTACGCCAACACGATGAAGGGCAACCGGCGCTACTGGGACGTGCAGGTTTCGCCGATCCCCGGAGCGGGCGGGAAGCCGGAGCGGATCCTGTCGATCTCGCGCGACATCACCGACCTGAAGGCGGCCGAGGAGGCGCGCGCGGTGTTGGCCCAGGAGCTGGCCCACCGCATGAAGAACTCGCTCGCCATGGTGCAGGCGATCGTCACGCAGACGCTCCGCCAGGCGAAGTCCATGGAGGAGGCCCGCACCGCGGTCTCGCAACGCCTGTCCGCGCTCGGTCGGGCTCAGGACATCCTCACGCGCTCGAACTTCACCGAGGCCGACATCCACGACGTCGTCGCGACGGCCATCGCCCCGCATCGCGTGGCGGAGGAGCGCATCGCGTGGTCCGGGCCGCGCCTGATCCTCACCTCGCAGCAGGCGCTCGGTCTCTCGCTCGCCACCCATGAGCTGGCGACCAACGCGGCGAAATACGGGGCGCTCTCGAACGAGACGGGACGCGTCGTGATGTGCTGGCGGGTCGAGCAGGGGGCCTTCGTCTTCGACTGGGTCGAGACCGGCGGCCCGCCCGTGGTCCCGCCCGAGACTCGCGGCTTCGGGTCCAAGCTGATCGAGCGGATCGTGGCCTCCTATTTCGACGGCCAGGGCCGCCTGGACTTCGACCCGCCGGGCATCAGGTTCAGGCTGACGGGCTTGATCGGCGGCACCGTAGGCGAGGCGTGAGGGTTCGGATCGCGCAGGATGGGACAGTCATTTCACCCGGTCACCGTCGCCGTCCTCGTCGTGGAGGACGATGCCCTGCTTCGCGCCGAGGCCGTCGACCTCTGCATCGAGGCGGGCTTCACAACCTACGAGGCGCGGAACGCCGACCAGGCCATCCGCATCCTCGAACGGCACTCCGAAATCCGCGTCCTGTTCACCGACATCGAGATGGAAGGCTCGATGGATGGGCTGAGGCTCGCCCACGCCGTCCGGGAGCGCTGGTCGCCGGTCGCCATCCTGGTCACGTCGGGGCGGCGAACGGTGACGAAGGCGGATCTGCCTGAGAACGGCCTGTTCTTCGCCAAGCCGTATGCGCCGGACGATATCGTCAAGACTCTGAACGGCATCGCCGCGCAGATCACGCGTTAGAGTTGCGCCCGGCCGCGCGGGGCGCCTGACAGATCCTTATGGCCCGCGTGGACGGAGCGGGGGCGCAAGGACAGGCCGTCCGTGCGGTCCGATCGGCAGGCATTCCAGGGGCGTGGCTGACGATCGGACCGCGCTGTACCTGCCGACGCACCGCCGGCTCACGCATTCACAACCCGGATCTGAACGTCATCGGGTTCCGCAGGACTTTCTTCTTGATCGTCCGGAAGCGCCCGACGAGGCTCTCGGTCCGCGGCACGGATTCGTGAGCGCTCCACACGTCGCGCCACAACCCGCTCCTGACGGTCACGTAAAACGTCAAAATGGTTATGGCCACTTCCGCCAGCACGCGACTGATCGCCATCCCCATCGCCCCATGCTCCGGCGTCAGGATGACCGCACAGAGAAGATTGAGCGCGCCGCCCACGATCGCGATGACGGTGACGGAAAGATCCTTCCGCGCCGGCAGAAGCAGCAGCATGCTGAGACAATAGCTGATGGTTCCGAGGGGCAGGGTCAGACTCAGGACGGAAAAGATCTGCCCGGCCTCCGCATAAGCGTGGCCCAAGAAGATCTTCATGATGAACGGGCCCAGGAACAGGATCGCGACGGATGCCAATGATGAGCATGCCGTCAGCACGAACGTCGTACGCTTCAAGAGAACGTAGGCCTGGCCCGGATTGCTCCGCAATTCCCGCGTCATATGGGGAAGCAGAAGGGTCGAGAGCGGGTTCAGCAATTGCAGGCCCGCATTGATCAACTTGTCCGCGGGACCGAAATAACCCACCTGGTCCGGCGTCGAGAGCCAGCCGAGGACCAGACCCGAGGCCGCCGTATAGGCTGCGACGGCACCTGTGAGCACGAAAATGGCGCCTCCGCCCCGCAGCGCATTCCGCGCAGCCGCCCAGGACGAGAGTCTGACCTTGACCTCTCGCAGAAGAATCACGCCCGTTATGAGGAGCGTCAGCGATGAGGCCAGGATATAGAACAGAATGACAAACGGGTAGGAATTCTCGCCGCCGACGAAGGTAACGATCAGCAGCATGTTCAACAATTGCGCGGCCAGCTCGATCTTGACGACGAGCGCCATCCGGCCCCGGGCGCGGAAGTACCAGAGGAGATTGGTACCCTGGAGGATGCCGTAGACGATCGACAAGATCCCGACGACCGGGGCATTCTGCAGCACGGTCGACGTGGATATGACCAGGATGCCGAACGCGATGGCCGGAACCATCAGGATCAGTTTGGCCGTCAAGATCGACGAAACGACGCCATCGAGCTGCGACGCGTCCTGCGTCGCCAGATCCCGGGTGCCCGATACATTGAAGCCGAACTCGACGATTAGGCTGACGAGGGTCGCGAGCGATAGCCCGACCAGAACGATACCGTAATGCTCCGCTCCGAGCTTCCGTGCGAGCAGCGGGATGATGACAATCGGAAAGACGTATCTGAATATATGCGCGAAATATAAAAGCGCCCCATCCGTAAACAATTTATGCTTATGCATTTTCAACCCTCATCCGCACAGCATCTCCACGATCCATATCCCGCGCGCATGCGCGATTTTTGCATGTCTTCGATTGATATTCAATTATAAAAACAGATCAAACCGAAAGCGCCTCCAATCCTCGCCCCTCCTGCCGAGCTTGAGGCTGATCCTGGGGCAAGCTCAGGCGTCGGCAATTTCGCGGACGAACGCGGCCGGTGACGGGCTCATGGACCTGCGGCCCGGACCATCGGTCCGCATCGGCAACCATCCGTCAGGTGCGGAACAGCCGCACATTCAGCATGCGGATCTTACTTTGCACACTCATGGATAGCGCAGCCGTACTGATACGCGCCATCCAATAAAAGACGCGCAGAAGCCTCACGAGCAGCACGGAACGCGGGAAGCTCTTGGTCCTGTAGAGTGCTTTCTGCAGGTTCAATTGGTTGTGGAACCATCGCATCACGCTCCGTTCCTGAATGCTCCCACTGTGACCGCGATACAGGACAAGCTCCTGATCGATGCCGTAGCCGGGACTGATTTCCAGAAAACGTGCGAAGAATTCATAATCTTCGCCCTGCCGCAACTTCGGAGACTCATCGAACAGCTTGATGGCATCGAGCCTTTTTCGTCGCAACATGATCGTCGAGGGATAGATGTTGTCGCCCAACGACATCAAGAACCATGCGAGCGAGATTTTCCTGCGATAGCCGATCGCCGGTTGCTCGATTTTATTGCCGTCCGCGTCGATGACGCCGGCTGCAGTAAAGCAGAAATCGATACCGCGCTGCTCCATGAACGCGACCTGGGTCGCGAGTTTGTCGGGCAACCAGAGATCATCATCGTCGCAGAAAGCAATAAACTCGCCCTTGGCGAGCCGGATGCCGAAATTTCGGACCACGGATGGTCTTCCGGCGAACTGGGACGCCGCATATGTTATGCGCGGATCCTGAAGGGATTGAATATAGGCGCAGACATCTTGTTGATGACCATCCGCAACCACAATCAATTCGAAGTTGTGATAGGTCTGAGCGCGGATCGCATCGACAGTCAACTGCAGGAAGTGAAGCCGCAGTCTGGTGGGTATGATGATCGATACAAGCGGCAGCTGAGAATTATGACTTACATGTGTCATGAAATTCGAGCCGAAAAGCTGTAAAAACGGTCCAGAATTTGCTAATTGGTTTTGCCCCACTCCGCAACCGGCCGCCGAGAATGTCGTCAACAACCACCGGGTGCGGCACTACTTAGAGCGCTCTCCGCCGAAGCAGAACCCGGTTCGGCGCAAGAGAGCGCGCGAAGGCTTGGGACCGTCCTGAAGCCTCAGGCCGTGTTTGACGCCCTTGGAATGGCTCACCGCGCCGGGGCCGGAGGTCCTCCCAGGATGACGATTCCGGAACCCGTCAGCATCATACGCGCCGAGTCCAGGAATCCGGGCGGCAGGGCGATCGACAATCTTTTGGTGATGGCATCCAATGTGACGGGTTGGGGCAATTCGCTCCAATCGATATGGTCGATCCACAGCATGGCCGGGCAGCGTCCACCGTCCGACAGGTCCAGGTGCGCGTGCGATGCCAGGACGTGAACCGGGAAGCCATAACGGGCCGCTTCGATCTGGTAGGCCCAGTCGATGACCTGATCCTGATTGGGAACCACGTAGGTGGCCGGGTACTCCGTCGCAAAGATCTGCGACGACGCACAGTGGGTCTTCTGAGCCAGGATGGCAGAGGCCGCGCCGTCCCAGCCGCGGTCCAAGGCGTGCGAAATCACGACGACGCCGTATATCACCGCTCCGTTAAGCAGCAGCAGACCGAACAGACGTCGCCGTTGCCGGACGACGTTTACGATCAGCGCGGCGACGACGGCGATTGTCGTCAGGGCGATCGCGGACAGGTACCGGGCAACGAACAAGTTTGGATGCTTGATATTCACGGCTAGCAGCAACACGGCCGCACAGGCCAGGCCCGCACTCATGGCGATGATGAACAGGGCATGGCCCGGCCCCGCCCCCGGGGGATCGATCTCAGACCGCAGGTGATCGACGGTTCCCCCCCCATCCCTGCGGCCCTGCAGAAGGTTGGAGACGAGGATTCCGAGCGCGATTAGAACCGCCAGGTTGAAGCCAAAGCTTTTGGCGATCTGGGCGAGCAGAATCTTGACGGCGACCGGGGAGGTCACATGGAACCAGAAGGTTCCGGAAATCTGATCCAGGAAGGCGGTCTGCGTGATGAACCAAGCCATCAGCGGCACGGACGCGACGATGCCGGCCGACAGCAGAAGAAAGAACCAGTTCCTTTGCCGCCGGACGAGCATGCACAGGCCGGAGGTCGCGACGATGCTGGTGGCCACGACGGTGGTCACGTAGTGAATATTGAGAGCCAGCAGGACCAGGAAGAAGAGCGAGGCCGCGAGGAAGCGGTGATCCCGGATACGCGCCGCTCCGTCCAACGTCAGCATCACATAGAGGCAGACGATCAAACTCGTCATGCAGCATATTTGCGTGAAGTAGGATCTGATCTCCGTCATATTGTATGAGAATACGGGAGATGTCGCGATCATAAATACACAGACAATGATAAAATTTCTGGTGTTCGGGTATCGCTTGCACAGGGCCGCTGCGAACAGGAGGCTGGCGAGCAGAGGGATGAAGTTCATAAGTCGACGGCTGAATATCGAATCGCCGGCCCATGTTTGGACGAGCCAGTTCAGACCTGTGAAGAAGGGTGGATGGACATCGATCAACCAGCGCTCTCTGACAGCGTCCGCCAGCGGCACATCGTGCCGCGAGAGCCAGAGCGTCCAGAATTCGTCGAGCCAGGGTCCGCGATGCCAAGCCGCCCAGATTGCAACGGCCGCCATGAGGATGAAGAGAGATCCGTTTGCCGCCGTAAAAAGCCTGATCTTTCGATCCTGAACCCGGTCGATCGGCCACGTCAGCAGGTTCGGTCGTCCGAACCCCTGTGCTGCGATCCTCATCGGCGGCTCCTTCTCAAGAGGCTGCATACCCTCACCTGTTGCGGCGCGTCCCAAGCGAAGACCCACACCTCTTCGAAGCCGGACTCCGGGATCTGAATATGCGGCGCAGACCCGTTGTAGTGGAACACGGCCGCTGGCACGCCCCAATGGAATGGTGCGGATAAGCTGATATATCCAGCAGCCTCTTGCTCGATCTTGGGCTGTTGGTCAATCATATCCGCAGCCGTTACGGATAAAACCCCCGCATTAGAGCAGTGCCCGATCGCGTTGCTATCGAGCGCGGCTCTAAGCCTTTGTTTCAACGCGCTCTCCTGCGCCGAACCGGCATCCCCTTCGGCGCCCGGCGCTCTTGGAGGCGAGAGCCTGTCACGAGATCGCCAGCCGGTCAGGGCATGTCGGCTCCGGCGGACAGCATGCCGGCCCATATCCGGTCTCACCGGCTTTCGACAGCCTCGGACAAGCCCGTCATGCCCCGGGACGGTCGAAACCCCGTGCGGTCCATGAATCGCCCGCCGCGCCCATGCAGGCGACCGCCCATCTGCTAGCTTCCGCCCTCGCCCTCCTGCGCCGTCTCCGTCCCGACCAGACGTCCGATCTCGGGCGTGAACGGGATCTGAAGGCTGTAATGCAGGCCGTCCGGGCCGCAGGCGAGGGTCGCGCGCGCGTCGAGCTCGTAGACCAGCATCTCTTCCAGAAGGGTCATGCCGAAGCCGCGGCGCGCGGGCTCCGCAACGCCCGCTCCGCCCGTCTCGGTCCAGGTCATCGCGAGGATCGGCCCGGACCCGCCCGCCTCGATCTGCCAGCGCACCGCCACCCGGCCCTGCGGCAGGGCCAGGGCGCCGTGTTCGATCCCGTTGCTCGTCAGTTCGTGCAGTGCCAGCGCCAGATTCAAGGCGGGCTTCGGTCGAAGCCGTAGGCGCGGCCCCGCGATCATCGCCTGCTCGCCCTCGCGCACGAGATGAACCATGAGCTCATCCGAGATCAGGGAGTGCAGATCGGCCTCGCCGAGCGCGTCCGTGGTGGATTGGACCCGCAGCAGAGCGCTCAGGCGCCCGTCCAGATGGGTCACGTAGGTCTCGACATCCGCGGCGCTCTCGGCCGACCGGTGCATGATGCTGCGCAGCATCGTCATCGTGTTGCGCAGCCCGTGCCGCAGGCTGTCGGGCATGCCGGCTTCGTCGAGCAGGCGGCGCAGGCGGGCATTGTCGGCGCGCAGGGCGGCGAGCTGATCCGCCAAGTCCCCAGGCTCAGTCATGTCGCGCCTCCGTGGGTCTCGGATATCTGCGCAAGTCCGCGCAGGCGCGTGCGGTTCATACGGGCGTGAAAACGGGCGGCTCGATGCGGTGCCCGGGCAATCTCAGAACAGCTCGATGTCCGGCGTATCCGCCTGTGCGGTCGCTTGGCCGAGGGCCTGCGCGTCGATGGTGCGCTGGATCTGCGTGACGTAGCGCGACCGCGCCGTCTCCAGGATGGCGGCGGGTCGGACCCGCGCCTCGGGCTCGTTCCCGCTCAGGCTCTGCCGCAGCCCGTCGAGGCAATGCTCCAGCATCGCATTCGCCTCGTCGATCGCCTCGATCTGCTGGCGAACCACGTCCTGAAACTGAATCTGCCCGAAAACCGACAGCACCTCGTTGCCGACCGCGCCGGTCAGGGACGCGACCTCGGTCAGGTCGGTCCGGACCATCCCGAGCAGCACCTGCGTCGTCGTCTGGGCGATGGTGTCGAGTTCCGTCATCAGGGCCTGGAGGCGATGCTGCTCGCCACGCGTCCCCTCGGCGTCATGCTCGACGGTGAGCACTTGGCCGATCGTCTGCTGCACGTTCGAGACCTGGACCCGGGCTTCCGCCATGGCGGTCTGCGACGCCTGGGCGAGGTCCTGGAGTTCCCGGGCGATGACCTTGAACCCGGCCCCGTGGATGCCGGCGCGGCTGGCCTCGATATTGGCGTTCAGAGCGAGCATCCGGGTCGAGGCGCCGACCTTCTCCAGGGAGACGATCAGGGTATCGAGGCCGCGCATCTGCGCCGCCGCGGCATCGACCGCGCTGCGCTCCGCCTGGGTCTCCCGGAGGCGTCCGTCGAGATAGGTTCCGAGGGACCGTGCCAGGGCGTGCAGGGCGGCGTCGCTCTGCTCCGCGACGCCGACGATCCGCTCCCGCGTGTCGTTGATGCAGCCGGCGCTTCGGATCTGCGCCGCGTTGAGGGCGTTCAGGGACGCCATGATGGCGTCGGCCGCACCTTCGGTCTGCCCGACGATGCTGCGCAACTGCTCGCGCGTGACGGAGAAGAAGGGGGCGAGGTCGGCCAGATCCTGCGCCGCGACGCGCGCCACCTCGGCCGGCGGGCTTGCGGAAGCCGGCGGCGCTGTCCGGGGCGCGACATCGGCAGCGGCATCGGCAGCCATGGGCCGGGCCAGGGCCGCCCCCATGGCCGGGACCGGACGGTCGGGACGGTGCATCGCGCGCGCCACCAATCCGCCGCAGACGGCCGACGCCGCCGCGATCACGAGATGAGCCGGCTGCGCCGCGCCGAGGATGAGCGGTAGAACCCCGACGATACAGCCGGCGCTGCCGCTGATCAGAAGCGTCTTCATCTCGATTTTCGGAATGGCTGGGGCCGCGGTTTGCATCAAGGGGGGTCAAGCGCTCCAGCGTGGTCGGCGATCTGTTACGGGTTGAGGGCCGAAGCCCGCGTACGGATTTCGGCAGGGGTCGCCGCAGGGATCAGGCGGCGATGGCCTGGAGCGACGGGGCCACCTGCTTCACCACCTGCAGAAGCTTGTCGGCCTGAACCGGCTTCACCAGCCAACCGGTGGCACCCGCCTTGCGCGCCTCGTCCCGCTTTTCCTGCTGGGACTCGGTCGTCAGGACGAGCATCGGCGTGAAACGGGTCTGCGTGAGCTTGCGCAGTTCCTGGATCAGCTGAACCCCGTGCATGCCGGGCATGTGATAGTCCGTGATGACCAAAGCCGGGTTGAGCCCGGCCCGTATCTGCGCAAGAGCATCTTCTGCATTGGCGGCTTTCACCGTCCTATATCCCGCACCTCCGAGAATTCCCGACATGCTCGCCAAAATCGTTGGCGAGTCATCGACAAGTAATACTTTGTGCATCGACCTACCTTTCACTAAGACGACGCACTTTACATTCGTTACAAGTTTGCCAGCAATGGGTCTTTTCAGATCGCAAAGACTTTTTCCATGACGTGACTGCATAGCGCCTCGAAATCCTGAACAGCACGTGACCGCGCCTTAAAGTATTTGAGGGGCATTTCGCGGCCGAAGGCCTCCGCGAGTGCAATGTCCGAGCGAATACCGGGCAGCAGGCGGTCGCGCCCGAACCGGGCCTCGAGCCGATGCAGCGCCTCGCGCTGCATCGTGATCCGCAGATCGACCTGGACCGGCATGATCGAGAGGCCGCGCAGCTCCGGGTTGAGGCTCGTGGCGACGTGGAAATACGAGCGGGCGAACTGCCCGACGCCATCGACCGCGAGGTGATGGAGCTGGGTGGGGACGAGGACGTGGTGGGCGCTCGCCAAGGCATTGATCAGCAGGGCGTCGGCGGTCGGCGCGGTGTCGATCAGGGTAATCGCGTAGGAGGCCGCCAGGGGCTTCAGCGCCGTCGCGAGCCCGAGCGGCGCGACCGCACCGTCCGGACCCGAGAAGCCGCGGTCGGCCGGCAGGATGTCGATCCGGGGCACGTTCGTGCCGCGGATGGCGCGGCCGAGATCCGTCACCCCGGCGCCGCGATAGAGATCGTGCACCGTCGGCTCGCCCGGCGCCCCCCGCACCCCGAAGCCCAGGCCGGTATGACCCTGCGTGTCGAGGTCGACGAGCAGCACCCGCTGGCCGCGATCCGCGAGGGCGGCGGCGAGGTTCACCACCGTGGTGGTCTTGGCGGTGCCGCCCTTCCGGTTGGCGACGGCGAGGATCCGCGCGCTCATCCGGCCTCCGCAATCGGAAGTCCGGCGAGGCAGGCGGCCGGCACCAAACCGTCCGGGCGGCCGCGCAGGGCAGGGGCGGCCACCATCAGCACCTGCAGCACGGCGGTGTGGAGCCACGCGGCGCCGGTGAGATCGACCGTGGCGTCCGGGGCCGCCCGCAGGGCGTCGAGCAGGGGCTCGGCCTCCTCGACCGGGCAGTGCCCCGTGAGCCGGATGGTCGCGCCGTCTTGTTCGAGGGCCATCAGATCAGATCCGGAAGGTTGAGGACCAGGAGCACACGGCCGTCGCCGAGCAGCGCCGTGCCGGAGAAGCCCACGAGGCCGGCGAGCAGCCCGTCGAGGGGCCGCACGATGACCTCCATGCGCTCGCGGAACCCGTCGACCACGATGCCGACCCGCTCGCGCCCGATCCGGGCGACCATCACGGCCTCCTCCTCGGGCGGCTCGCCCGGAGCGGCCCCCAGCCCGAGGCTGTCGGCGAGGCGTACCAGCGGGATCACCGCGTCGCGCAGCACGAAGGTCTCGCGCTGCTTGATCCGGTGGATCTGGCCCCTCGGCACCCTCACGGTCTCGGCGACCGTATCCATGGCGACGCCGTATTGCTGGCCCCGGGCTTCCACGGTGACGATGCGGGTCACCGCCATGGTCAGCGGGAGCTGCACGGTCACGCAGCTGCCCTGGCCGAGCCGGCTCGCGAGCCAGACGTCGCCGCCGGCCTTGCGCACGGCGTTGCGCACCACATCCATGCCGACGCCCCGGCCCGAGAGGTCCGAGACCTGCTCCTTGGTCGAGAAGCCGGGCGCGAAGACGAGGTTGACGAATTCCTCAGGTGCCATCTGGGCCGCCTGCTCCGGGGTGATCAGGCCGACGCGCAGGGCCTTGTCCCGCACCACCTCCGGATCGATGCCCTTCCCGTCGTCGGCCACCTCGATGATGACGTTGTCGTTTTCCTGGCGGGCCGAGAGGCGCAAGGTCCCCCGGGCCGGCTTGCCGGCGGCCACGCGTTCAGCCGGCGTCTCGATCCCGTGGTCGAGGGCGTTGCGGACCATGTGGATCAGCGGGTCGGCGAGGCTCTCCAGCACGTTCTTGTCGGCCTCGGTGTCCTCGCCCTGGATCACCAGCTCGACCTCCTTGCCGAGCTTGCGCGTGGTGTCGCGCACCAGCCGGGGGAAGCGCTGAAAAACCTGGCTCACCGGCATCATGCGGATCGCCATGACGCCGACCTGCAGGCTCTGGGCGATCCGGTCGATGACCGCGTACTGCTCCTTGATCTCCCGGCCGAGCTGGCGCGAGCCGCTGACCTGCTCGACCCGGCCGGCGAGGTAGGCGAGGCCGTTCTTGGCGACCACCAGCTCGGCCGCGAAATTCATCAGGGTGTCGACCTTGGCCTGATCGACCCGCAGCATCCGCGCCGGGCCCGCGCCCGCGCCACTCTCCGAAGCCTCCGCGGCCGGGGCGGACGGCAGCGGAGCCGCGGGCGCGGCCGGCTTCTGGGCAGCCTTCGGGACCGGCGCCGTTGCGGCGGCCGGGGCAGGGTTTTCCGCCTGCCGGAGCGCGGCGACGAGCGCGGCCGCGTCGCCGGACCGGGCCAGGGCGGCGTTCAGCGCCTCCGCTCGGGTCGGGGCGAGGTACCGGAGGCAGCGCCGCACCACCGTCCGCACGGATTCGAGCCGGCCCGCGCTCTGCGCCGCCTCGACCGGCACGGCCAGCATTTCGGCCTGGGCCGCCAGGATCGCCTCCGCGCGCTGACGCAGGGGCGCTTCCGCGCCGGTGGAGACCGGAGCCGCAACCGGGGCAGCGGCGGCCGTCACGGGGGGGACCGTCGGCGCCGCGCCGGGGGGCGCGCCATCGATGGCGCAGACGAGACGGAGCAGCGCGTCGGCGGCGGCCGTCGCGGCCAAAGCCGCGATCCAGCGCAGGGCGGCGGCCTGCCGGGTCGCCGGGCCGATGATCCCCAGCAGCGCCGAAGCGGCGGCCTTGAGCTCGGCCCGCGCCCCCGCCGCCACCAGCGCCCGGGCCCGGGTGCCGAAATCGCCGAACACCTCGGCCGCGTCCTCCGGTCCCTCCAGAACGATCAGATCCCCGGGGGTGATCGGGCTCAGCTGCACCTGATCGCTGACGTAGCGCAGGTGTTCGGTCACCGCCTCGACAGGGGCGGCGCAGAGAACCTCGAAGCGCAGCCAGCTCAGCACCGGGTCGCAGGTTTCGAGCGGAGGCACACTCGCCTGGGGCAGCACGCGCAGGCCGAGGAGCCCGGGCGCCTGCGCCACGAGATGCGCCGGGTCGTCGCCGCGGAAGAAGCAGCTCTCGTCGGGCTCGTAGCTCCAGGCCACGAGGGGCGGCCCCGCCGCGTAGGCGGCCTGACGCTCGGCCTCGGGCAGGGCGCCGAGCCAATCCGGCGCCGGCTGGCTCTCCGCCGTGCTCGCTGCAGCCGCCGGGCCGCCGGCCTGAAGCCAGCCGCGCAGGGCCGCGACCCGGCCCGCCATCGCGTCCTCGGCGTCGCCGGGCAGGACCTCGCGGGTCTCCAGCACGTCGATCCAGTGGCCGACGAGATCCAGGCTGTCGAGGAGCCCGTCCACGATCTCGGGCTCCAGGGCGAGCTTGCCGTCCCGGACCTCCACCAGCAGATCCTCGGCCGCGTGCACCAGATGGGTCAGCGGCGCGATGTCGAACAGGCCGGACGTACCCTTGAGGGTATGGACCGCCCGGAAGATCTCGTCGAGCGCCTCGGCGCTCTGGGACTTCTCCAGGGCCAGCATGCCGCTTCCGGCGCGCTCGAGCAGTTCGCGCGCCTCCGGGATGAACTGGGCGAGCAGGGCGTTGGTCACGGCGCGACTCCAGCCATCACGGTGGCGACCTCGGTCAGCACCTCCGGGCGAACGGGCTTGACGAGGTAGAGATTGGCGCCCGCCGCGTAGGCGCGCTCGCGGTCCTGCGCGGCGCTCTCCGTGGAGATCATCACGGCCGGCACGGCCTGCAGCTCGGGCATGGTCCGGCCCTGCCGCAGGAAGGTGTAGCCGTCCATTTTGGGCATGTTCACGTCGACGAGAATGAGGTCGAAGCTCTCGGCCACGGCCTTCTCCAGTCCCTCGAACCCGTTCACGGCCTCCTCGACCGCGAAGCCGGCCTCCTCCAGCACGTCGCGGTAGTACATCCGCACGGTGGTGGCATCGTCGACCACGAGGATACGGGCCATCCTAGGCCTCCGCGCTCAGGGGTTTCTGGTAGACGATCGCCTCGGCGAACTTGCGCAGATCGAACAGCGAGGAGATCCGGCTCATCGATTCCGAGTGCCCGAGGCAGACGAAGCCGCCGGGTCTCAGGGCCTCGTAGATCGTCTGGGCGGCGTCCCGGCGGGAGGCGTCGTCGAAGTAGATCAGCAGGTTGCGGCAGAACACGACGTCGAAGTCGCGGAACTGCCGGGTCGAGAGCGGGTCGGAGAGGTTGACCCGCGCGAAGGCGATCGACTCGCGGATGTCGGGGATGACCTCGTAGGCGCCGCGCACCCGCCGCGTGTAGCGCTCGAGCGTCGCCTTGGGCACGTGCTGGACCGCGCGGTCGCCGTAGAGCCCGCGCTTGGCCTGTTCGAGCACCGTGGTGTCGATGTCGGTAGCGACGATCTCGATGTCGTAGCGGTCGACCTCCGCCCAGGTGTCGAGGAGCTGGAAGGCGATCGAGTAGGGCTCCTCGCCGGTGGAGCAGGGCACGGACCAGATCCGCACCGGCTCGCCGGGCCGCTTGCGGCGGGTGACCTCGGGCAGGATCGACTGCACGAGGCAGCGGAACTGGTACTCCTCCCGGTAGAAATACGTCTCGTTGACGGTCATCAGGTTGACGAGCGTCTGGAACTCCTCGCCGCTCGCCTGGAACCGGATCGTGTTGAAGTAGTCGCGGAACTGGATCTGGCCGGTGGCCTGCATCCGCTCCTGCAGGCGCTTGTCGACGAAGTAGCGCTTGTTGTCGGCGAACATGATGCCGGTCTTGCGATAGAAGAAGTCGCGGAAGCGCACGAAGTCGCTGTCGGCGATGACCGGCGTCGGCGGGTTGAAGGGTGCGGTCATCCGGGCCGCCGATCAGGCGATGCGGCGGCTCGCGGCGCGGGCCGCGTAGGTCAGGAACGGCGCGTCGGGGAAGCGCGCCGCCGCGGCCTCGATCTCCGGGATCATGTCGGGGGTACCGATCTCGGCGAGGACGTCGATGGCCGCTGCGACGACGTTCACATGGTCATCCTCGGCCAGGGCCCGGCGGGCGTAGTCCGCGGCCGTCGGGTGGCGCAGCGAGACCAGGATGTTGACCGCGAAGATGCGCCGGTCGCTGTCGGGGTCGGAGAGCGCCCGGTCGAGGGCGCCGATCACCGCCGCATCCATCTCCGACAGGGTCTCGATGGCGGCGTTGCGCAGCCAGACATCTTCGGAGCCGAGGAGATCGAACAGGCGTTCGGCCGCCGCCTCGGTGCCGATGCGGCCGAGCGCGAGGAGGATCGCCTCGCGGACGCTCTTGTCCGCCTCCCGGTCGAGCCGGTCGGCCAGCGGGTCGACCGCGCCGGGATCGCCCGCCAACAGGTGGGCCGCCTCCCGGCGCTCGGCGGCCGTCGCGCCCTCCAGGGCCGCGCGCGGATCCCCGGCGGCCGGGGCCGGTGCGGGAGCGGCGGGATGCTTGCGGACGAGGGCCATGGCGATCTCGGCGACGATCTCAGGACAGCCAGCCGACGAGCTGGCCGGGGATGGAGCGGGCCGGCAGCGTCAGGGTCGCGCCGCCGAGCCGGATCAGTTCGGCCGGCATGCCGAAGACGACGGCGCTGGATTCCGCCTCCGCGATGGTGCGTCCGCCCGCTTCCTTGAGCGCCGCCATGGCGGCGGCCCCGTCATCGCCCATGCCGGTGAGCTCGATGCCGATCAGGGCCTCGGCGGGCATGTGGTCCCGGGCGCTGCGCACGAGGCGGTCGACGCTCGGATGCCAGCGCAGGGACGGGTCGCTCGGCACCGAATTGACCGCGAGCCGGCCGAGCTTGCGCTCGATCACCACGTCGGTGTCGCCCCGGCCGATATAGACGTGCCCCGTCGCCAGCGGCATCGGGCCGGCGACCTCGACGATCTTCAGCTCGCAGATCCGGTCGAGGCGCTGCGCGAAGGGGCCGGTGAACGGGCCGGGCATGTGCTGGGCGATCACCACCGGCCAGGGTAGGGTGCCGGGCAGCTCCGGCAGGATCTCCTCCAGGGTGCGCGGCCCCCCGGTCGAGACCCCGATCAGGACGCAGCCCTCGACCCGGGTCGCCGGCTTGGGGGCCTTCCGGCTCACGATCTCGCTGTGCCCGCGCCGGACCCGGTTGACCAGGCCGCGGGCGCGCCGCGGCTTGGCTCCGACCGCGGCGCGGACCTTCTGGACCATCTCGTCGCGGGCCTCGGCGATGTTGAGCGAGACCGTGCCGCCGGGCTTCTCCACGTAGTCCACGGCCCCGAGCTGCATCGCCTCGAGGGTCACGGCCGCGCTCTCGCTGGTCAGCGAGGAGATCATCACCACGGGGCGCGGGTTCACGGTCATGATCTCGCCCAGGCAGGTGAGCCCGTCCATCTCCGGCATGTTGATGTCGAGGGTGATCACGTCGGGCTCGAAGCGGCCGAGTTGATCGAGGGCGTCGCGCCCGTTGCGGGCGGTCTGGACCTCGAACTGGCCGGTCTCCTCGAAGATCAGGCGCAGGTGTTTGCGCATCAGGGCAGAGTCGTCGACGATCAGGAGCTTGGGCATCGGGATGCGAAAGACGGGTCAGCGATACGGTCTCTGCGGGCCAGGCGGGGGCGGTCTCAGGCCGCCTGCAGGTCGGCGACCTCGTGCCGGCTCAGCAGCCGGTCGACGTTCACCATCAGGATGATGCGCTTGGCGTCGGCGAGGTTGGCGATCCGCTCGACGGCGTTGTCGTCGTCCTGCGCGAGGTCCGGCGCCGGCACGATGGCCGAGCGCGGGATCTTCAGAACCTCCGAGACCGAATCAACGATGAAGCCGGTGCGCACCCCGGCGATCGCGAACACCATGATCCGCTGGCGGTCATTGCGCTCGGCATCCGGGAGCTGGAAGCGGCGCCGCTGATCGACCACCGGGAGCACCGCCCCGCGCAGGTTGACCACGCCTTCGATGAAGGCGGGGGTCCGCGGCACGTGGGTCAGCTGCTCGGGCACGCGGACGATCTCGTGCACCGCCTCGATCGGCACGCCGTATTCCTCGTCGGCGAGGCGGAAGACGACGAACTGCTCCTCCTCGTCGGCCCGTGTCACCTCGGTCCCGCCGCGCGTCTCCTGCATGATCCTCTCCTCGACGGCCAAGTCGCCGGACGATGGGCCGGACAATTGGGTGTTGGCGAACAGCCGGCCGGCCGACAGGATCGAGACGAGCCGCTTGCCGCCGTTGAGCCGGCAGATCGATTCGACCTCGCGGAGCGAGCCGCCATTCGCCAGCAGGTCCGGCAGCGGATCGACCACGGCGCGGGCCACCCGCAGAACCTCCTTCACGGTGTCGGTGACGATGCCCACCGCCGCCGCCTCGGTCCCCAGGGACACGACGACGATCCGGTTCTGCTCGCCGAGCGGCGCCGCCGGCAGGCCGAACAGGGTGCGCAGGCTCACGAGCGGCAGCAGCCGGTCGCGCAGGTTGATCACGCCGATCACGTGCGCCTCGGCGTTCGGCAATTCGCTGACGACCTCCGGCACCTGCACGATCTCCTGAACGTGCTCGATCGGCAGGGCATATTCCTGGCCGGCCAGTTCGAAGGAGACCAGCTGGATCTCGTCGGAGGCCGCGCCCTCCACCGCACCGCGCTCCGAGGTCGCGGAGCCGAACTCGATCGCATTGTCGACGGACCGCCCGCCTGTGGCGCGCCCCGATCCGCTCCGCTGCAGCAGGCGGCCGAGATCGATGATCATCACCATGCCGCCCGCCCGCTTGATCACCCCGGCGAGCAGATCGGCCTCGGCGCTGGCGGTCAGCCCGTCGGCCCCCTCGATCTCGCCGGCCTCGGCGGTGATCACGCTGGCCATCCGGTCGACCACGAAGCCGGACGTGCTCTCGTGACCGCCCCCTTGGCCGCCCCCTTGGCCGCCCCCATGGCCGCCCCCCCGGTTGATCACCACGACCCGGGTCGCGTCGTCGTGGCTCCGGTCGGGCAGGGAGAACAGCCGGCGCAGGCTGGCGACCGGCAGGACCGAGCCGCGCAGGTTGGCGAGGCCGGCGAGGGCGGGCGGCGCGAGCGGGACGTCGACCATCTCGGGCAGGCGGATGATCTCCTGCACCTCGGCGAGCGGCACCGCGTAGGTCTCCCGCTCGACGTGGAAGGTCACGAACTGCCGCACATGCGCGCCCGCCGACGGGTCTTCCGGTGCGATGGAGGCGAGGGCGTCGTTGGACATGGCGGGCTCCGGGCAGAGCTTTGTTCAAGGGACCGCCCCTGAAGGGACGGCCGGCATAGGCAGGCCTCGACGCCGCGGCGGCGCCGGCGGGCGGGCTTGGAACCGGACCCTGGGGCGGCGCCCCTACTCCTGGTTCTGCAGCTCGTCGGCGAGCGAGGCGACCTCCTCGATCGCGGCCGCCAGCTCTTCCGCGCCCTTCGCCTGCTCGCGGGCCGCCTGCTGGGACTCGGCGACGGCCTGGCTGCCCTGCTGCGCCGCCGCGGCGATCTGGTCGATGCCGCGCTTGGCCTCCTCGATGTTGCGCAGGATGATTTCGGAGCCCTGGAGGATCTTCCGGTTGCCGTCGAGCACGCCCGCCATGTCGTCGGCGGTCGTCTCCAGGTCGCGGGTGATCGCCTTGTTCTTCTCGACCTCGCTGGAGGCCGCCGCCGAGATCGCCTCCAGGTCGCGGCTCACCACCACGATCTGGTCCTGGATCGCCTTGACGAGGTCCTTGATCCGCTCGGCATTCTCGGAGGAATCCCGGGCGAGGTTCCGGATGTCGGTGGACACCACCATGAAGCCCTTGCCGAACTCGCCGGCCCGGGCCGCCTCGATCGAGCCGTTCACCGCCAGCATGTTGGTCTGGATCGCCACCGTGGTGATCGCGTCGACGATCTTGTCGATCTTCCGGCTCACCTGCTCCAGGCCATGGATCTGCTCGCGGCTCCTGTCGGTCTCCGCGAGCGACCGGGTCACGCCGGCCACCAGGGCGTCCACCCCGGCCCGGTTCTCCTGGAGCTGGCCGGTCACCGCGTTGCCCTTGTCCAGGGCCTCCTGGGCCCGGGCCTGGGCGATGCCCGCGCCCCGCTCGATCTGCGCGATGGCGGCCGCCGATTGCTGCGCGGCGGCGGTCTGCTGCTGGGCGCCCCGGTCGATCTGGTCGAGGGCCGTGGTGATCTGCGCGGCCGCCCGGTTGATCTCCTCCACCGCGGAGGACAGCTCCTCGGCCGCGGAGGCGACCTCCTCGGCGCTCTTGCCGATATCGGTGGCGTTCTTCAGCTCGTCGGCCAGCGTCGAGAGTTCGGTGGCGGCCTGCTCGCTCTCGCCGAGCGCCGTGCTCTGCTGCTCGATCGTCTTGAGCGATTCCTGGCAGGCGGAGGATTGCTCCTCGGCGGCCGCGGCGATCAGCTCGGCCCCCTTCTGCGCCTCGACGGCGCCCTTTTCGGCATCCACCGCGACGGTGGCGATGGCCTCGGCGCCGGTCGCGACCTCGACCATGGCGGCGCGCACGCTCTCGAGCTGCGCCGTGACCGCCTGGCCCTTCTCGACCTCCTGGCGGGCGCCCTCGGCCGAACGGTTGATCCCGTCGGCGATGACCTTCACGTCCTCCTGGATCCGGCCGATCAGCGCCTGGATCTCCTGCGCGCTCTTCTCGGAGGTCTCCGCCAGGGTGCGGACCTCGTCGGCCACCACCGCGAAGCCCTTGCCGTGCTGGCCGGCGCGGGCCGCCTCGATGGCGGCGTTCAGCGCGAGCAGGTTGGTCTGGTCGGCGATCCGGGCGACGGCGCGGACGATGTCGCCGATATTGGCGGCCTGCCGCTCCAGTTCGACGATCATCGTGACCGAGGCGGTCTGACGCTCGGCCGCGGTGGCGATCGAGGCGATGCTGAGCCGGATCTGCTGGCTCACCCCGGCGATCAGGGTCTGCAACGCCTCCGTCTTCTGGCGGGAAATCTCGGCTTCGGTGCGGGCCGTGCCGATCGCCTCCGACACCGTGGTCACGGCGCGCTGCGACTGCTCGGACGCGCCCGCCGCCTCCTCGGCCCCGGCGGCGATCTGCTCCATCGCCTTGCGCAGCTCCTCGGCCGCCGAGGACGCCTCGGCGATGCCGCTGGCGAGCTGAGTCGTGGCGGCGGCGATACGCTCGGCCGCCTTCTGCTGCTTGGCGAAGGTCCGGGCCCGGCGCCGGTTCTCCTCGTTGAGCCGCCCGAGCTGGCTGACGCTGGCCTGCTCGCTCTTCCGCACCGAGGTCTGGGGGCCGGGCAGGGCGGTTTTTTTCACGAGAGCCATGACGTCTTTCCGCTCATTTCAGGTTAGGGCCGCCCGCCAGCGACGACCGCGTAGAACGCTTACACGGCCAAGGTCATACGAAGCATCTGGTTTCAAATCAATAAACTGTTCGACGATTCTTTCGGATCGATGCAAAGCTGAACTCGGATTTACTTCAAAACAAATTGCATTTTTGTACAACAAAAATGACAAGCACATTCAAATATAACCAATTCCCCCATGGATTCCGCCTCAGTTCTGCTATTCATAAAGTTAGTCAGCTCAATATGATCGAGCGGGCTCAATCGCGCAGATGATGAATTTTTCCGCGAGGTCACGGAGACCGGCGCTTAGGTTAATACCCTCCGGCGGGGCCATGCCGGCGGGGAAGCGCGACGCCGGAGGGTCCGGACCGTGCCCCCGGCCGGATCAGCCGAATCGCACCGGGCGGTTGCGCATTCCCGCCGTCAGGCTTCCGCGCCGCCGCCCTGTACGAGACGAACGAAATTCTCGATCAGGGGCTGCTTCGCGCGGGTCCACAGGGCGTAGACGTCGGCGCGGATCGGCGGCCCCTGAAGCGGCACGTAGACCACGTCCGCATGTGCGAGCCGGGCGACGAATTCCGGGATGATGGCGACACCCAATCCGGCGGCGACGAGGCTCGTCAGGGATGCGGCCTCCACAGCCTGATGCGTGATGTTGGGCGTGAATCCCACCTCGACGCAGCGATCCCAGAGGTATTTCGCGAACAGCGAGTCCGCGAGGCGCAGGAACACGAACCGCTCGCCGGCCAGATCCGCCAAGCCGACCGCCGCGTCGGTCAACCCGTGGCCCCGCGGCAGCACGAGGCGCACGGTTTCCGCCCAAGCGCGCTCGCGGATCAGGTCGGCGTCGGGCGGCGGGCAGCGCAGGAAGCTGACATCAATCCGCCCGGCTTTGAGCAGGGCGATCTGCCGGTCCGGCGCCATCTCGTGGATGCGCAGGTCGACCGCCGGATGGGTGCGGGCGTAGGTGCGGATCGCCTTGGCGAGGGGGCCGGCCAGCATCGATCCGGTCAGGCCGACATTGATGATTCCGGCCGCTCCGGCTCCGATGGCGCGCGCCCGCTCGACCGCCGCGCCGGCCTGTTCCAGGATCGCGGTCGCCTGCGCCTGGAAGTCCAGGCCGGCCGGGGTCAGGGCGACCCGCCGCGTCGTGCGCGCGAACAGGGGCGTGCCGATCTCCGCCTCAAGGTCGCGGATCTGCTGGCTCAGGGGCGGCTGCGCGACCCCGAGGCTCTCGGCGGCGGTAGTGAAGCTCAGGTGCTTGGCGACCGCCAGGAAGTAGCGCAGGTGCCGGAGTTCCATCGCCGATTTCTAGACACCATCCGTCTCGATGCCAACGAAACAGATATTTGACGTCTGGATCGACCGGCGGAATGGTGGCGCGCAGCGTCGGCGCCCGGCCGACCGGCCGACCGGCGCGTCGCCGGCACGCCTCGGTCATCCGCCCACGCCATCGGAGCCGAACGGCCCGGGGACGGACCGGCCCGAGCACACCAGGGAGGTTGCGATGAGGCGATTCTTCGCGTCGCTGTTCGGGCAGGTCGTGGCCGCCCTCGTGCTCGGCATCGTGGTCGGCATGGTCTGGCCGGGCTTCGCGGTCGCGCTCAAGCCGCTGGGCGACGCCTTCATCAAGCTCATCAAGATGGTGGTGGCGCCGCTGGTCTTCGGCGTCGTCGTTCACGGCATCGTCGGTGCCGGCGACCTGCGCAAGGTCGGCCGCGTCGGCCTGAAGGCGCTGATCTACTTCGAGGCGGTGACGACGATCGCCCTCCTGCTCGGCCTCGTCCTCGCCTACCTGTTCGCCCCCGGCCACGGGATGAACATCGATCTCGCCACCCTGGATGCCAGGGCGCTCGCCGGCTACACGGAGCGCGTCGGGCAGGTCACCGGCACGGTCGATTTCCTGATGCGCCTCGTGCCCACGACCTTCGTGGATGCCTTCGCCAAGGGCGACATCCTGCAGGTCCTGATCCTCGCGATCCTGTTCGGCGCCGGGCTCGCCCTCCTCGGCGAGCGGGGCCAGCCGCTCGCCGACGGCCTGGAGCGCATCACCGAGGTTCTGTTCAAGATCGTCGGCTTCATCGTGCGGCTCGCGCCCCTCGGCGTGCTGGGTGCGGTCGCCTTCACGGTGGGGCGGTACGGGATCGGCTCGCTGAAGCAGCTCAGCCTGCTGGTCGTCCTGTTCTACGCAGGCGTCGCGTTCTTCGTGCTCGTCGTCCTCGGCGGCATCCTGCGGATGGCCGGATTCAGCATCGTCAAGCTCCTGGCCTATCTGCGCGAGGAGCTGACGGTCGTGGCCGCCACCGCCTCCTCCGACTGCGTCCTGCCGCAGGTGATGCGCAAGCTGGAGCGGCTCGGCATCAAGGATTCGACGGTCGGCCTCGTGATCCCGACCGGCTACTCGTTCAACCTCGACGCCTTCTCGCTCTACCTGACGCTCGCCACGGTCTTCATCGCCCAGGCGACCAACACGGATCTCGCCTTCGGCCACCTGATGCTGATCCTCGGCATCGCCCTGCTGACCTCGAAGGGCGCTCATGGGGTGCCGGGCTCCGCCATCGTGGTCTTGGCCGCGACCCTGTCGGCGGTGCCGGAGATCCCGGTGATCGGTCTGGTGCTGGTCCTGTCGGTGGATTGGTTCGTCGGCATCGCCCGGGCGCTCGGCAACCTGATCGGCAATTGCGTGGCCACGATCGTGGTCGCCGCCTGGGAGGGCGACATCGACCGGGCGCAGGCCCACCGCGTCCTGAACGGCGAACAGACCACCGACACGGCGGCGATCCTGGACAGGCCGGCCGCCGCGCCCCAAACGGCCTGAACGCCGCCGGAGAATCGCGATGACCCAGACGCCCTACAATCCCCCCTGCGGCGGCCTGCCGGCGCAGACGACGCTGATGACCGGCCGCGCGGTCTTCACCGAGGCCTACGCGGTGATCCCGCACGGTGTGATGAGCGACATCGTCACGAGCTTCCTGCCCGGCTGGCACGGGACGCGGGCCTGGATCCTGGCGCGGCCTTTGTCGGGCTTCGCCGAGACCTTCGCCCAGTACCTGATGGAGGTCGCCCCCGGCGGCGGCAGCGAGTCCCCCGAGCCCGACGCGCAGGCCGAGGGCGTGCTGTTCGTGGTGGCGGGCGGCCCGAGCCTGGAGCTGGCGGGCGAGGTCCACACGCTGCGTCCCGGCAGCTACGCCTACCTGCCGCCGGGCGCCTCCTGGCGGCTGCGCAACGGCGGCGCCGCGCCGGCCCGGTTCCACTGGATCCGCAAGCGCTACGAGCCCGCGCCGGGCCTCGGCGTGCCGGACGCCTTCGTGACCCACGAATCGGAGGTCGAACCGGCCGCCATGCCGGGCACCAACGGCGCCTGGGCCACGACCCGCTTCGTCGCGTCCGACGACCTGCGCCACGACATGCACGTCACCATCGTCACGATGCAGCCGGGCGGGACGATCCCGTTCGAGGAGACGCACGTGATGGAGCACGGCCTGTTCGTGCTGGAGGGCAAGGCCGCCTACCGGCTCAACCGCGACTGGGTCGAGGTCGAGGCGGGCGACTTCATGTGGCTGCGCGCCTTCTGCCCGCAGGCCTGCTACGCAGGCGGCCCCCGCCGCTTCCGCTACCTGCTCTACAAGGACGTCAACCGGCATCCCGCCCTGGCTTCTTTGCGCGGGACGGGGCGATGAGGATGGCGCCCGAGAACCGATCCATCACGGCCGAGCCCCTGACGGAGGCGGCCTTCGCGCCGTTCGGATCCGTGATCGATACGACGGCGGTCGCGCCGCGCCCGATGAATGGCGGCATGGCGCGCCGCTTCCACGATCTCGCGGCGATCGAGGTGACGGGGGAGGGCGCCCGCGCGGTGATCGGGCTCGTCGAGGCGGAGCCCTATCCGCTGCCCCTGCGCCTCGGCCTCGTCGAGCGGCATCCGCTCGGCGCCCAAGCCTTCGTCCCGTTGAGCCCTGCGCCGTTCCTGGTCGTCGTCTGTCCGGACGCGGGGGGCGAACCCGGCCGGCCGCAGGCCTTCGTCACGACCCGGCCGTTCCAGGGGATCTGCTACGCGCGCGGCACGTGGCACGGCGTGCTGACGCCGTTCGGAGCGCGGCAGGATTTCGTGGTGATCGACCGCGGCGGACCGGGCGCGAATCTTGTGGAACACACCTTCGCGCAGCCCTGGACGGTGCACCTTCCGGGCACCATCTGACGGCCGGTTACGGATTGGCGGTCTCGTCGGCGGTCTCGGGCTCCTCCGTGAAGGTGAACACGACCGCACCGGTCCGCTCGCAGACGACATTCACCGAGGTCGCGCCGTTCTGCGCTTGCTGAACCGGGAGCTGAGCCTTGGCATGGGCGATGGCCGCCTCCAGATCGCAGGGCCACAGCTTGGTGAAGCTCACCCGCTTCCCCTTCCGGAACGAGATCCTGTAGGCCCTCGCACCCTCCATCGTTGACTAACCATACACCCTGCGAGCAGGGCGAACGCCCGCCCGCAGGGCATGGCAACGATGCGCGGCGAGCGGAGGGGCGCGCTCACGACAATCGTCGAGCCGGATATTAGCGATTCGGCAACGCGGCGGCGACGACCCGCCTGGCGGCCGACGCCGCCGGGACGAGGCGCGGCGTCGTCACGAGTTCGGAGGCCGGACGCGTGGCGGCCGTGGTCCGGGCCTGCTCACGGTACAGCGGCGGCGTCAGGGTGAGGGCCTCGTCGGCGAGCGCCGCACCGGTCATCGGGGCGGCACCGGGGGCGGCGATGAGGGCGGCGAGAACAAGGGTGCGAAGGGTCATGATGCTCAATCCTCTCGAAGGCCGGGTCACGGCCCGGCGTCGAGGAGACATTTACGTTGCAGAGCAACATGATCCAAACAGATCGTATCGATATCTAAAATTGATGACATCAATAACGGGCCGGGCGGTCCCGTCGTTTCTCCCGCCAGATCCGAGACATGCCCCATACCGGTTCCGCCGCCCCGGGACGATGGCAGCTGAGAGCCACCGAGGCGGGCACCGCCCCGCCCCCGGACCCAGCCGGTCAGCCAGCGGGCAGGCCTCCGAAGCACGCCTCGGGATCGCTCCCGAGGCGCCGCAAGCAGGCGCGGCCGTGAAGGATAAAACGGGAACATTGCCACGGGATGGCCGGCACCTCTCCAGGAGAGATGCGCGCTTCCGTCAGCGCAGAGGGGGAGGGAAAGACCCGCGCGTCTGATTCCGGACAAATCTCAGTGCTGCATCGGCTGGGTCATCGGCTGATGGGGCGTCGCCGAGTTCGGCATGGCTGCATGGGGCATGGCCGGCATCATGTTGGCATTCATGTTGCTCATGATCCAGACCGAGCCGCCGACCACCAGCACCACGAACAGCACGCCGAAGGCCAGCGCCATGACGTTGTTGGTGTTGTCCGGCCCCGTGGTGATGTGGAGGAAGAAGACGAGGTGCACGCCCATCTGGGCGATGGCGAAGATGAGGATCGCCACGGGCACGGCCGGCGCCCAGACGACCTTGGTGTGGACGATCGCGAAGGAGCAGAGCGTCAGCAGGACCGCCAGGGCGAGGCCGATCAGATAGCCCCGGATACCCTTGCCGATATCCTCCTCGCCGTATTCCTCGCCCGGGGCGAGGTCGGTCTGGTGCCGGTCGAGTTCGTGCGCCCCGGCCTGATCCGCATGGCTCATGTGATCGACCCCATCAGGTAGACGATGCTGAAGACCCCGACCCAGACGATGTCGAGGGCGTGCCAGAACAGGGCGAAGCACAGGGTCCGGCGGACGATGTCGGACCGGAACCCCTTGGTCAGCACCTGGGCCATCATGGTGAGCAGCCAGAGCAGGCCGACGGTGACGTGCAGACCGTGGCAGCCGACCAGGGTGAAGAAGCTCGACAGGAAGGCGCTGCGGGACGGCCCGATGCCCCGGGCGATCAGGTCGGCGAATTCCATCACCTCCAGGGCGACGAAGCCCGCGCCCAGGCAGAAGGTCACCGCCATCGCGACCTGGAAATACAGCATCCGGCGGGCGCCGAGCGCGAGGCTCGCCATGCCGCAGGCGAAGCTCGACAGGAGCAGCAGCCCCGTCTCCAGGGCGGTGTTGGTGAGGTCGAAGATCTGCGGACCCGTCGGGCCGTCCGAGACGCCCCCCTGCAGCACCGCGTAGCTCGCGAAGAACGACGCGAACATCACGATGTCGCTGAGGATGAAGATCCAGAACCCGTAGGCGACGACGATGCGCTTCGGCGAGGGGCCGCCGGTCCCGCGCCCGGTGGCGCGGGATTCGCCGCGTCCGTCCCGGCCGTGGCCGAGATGGTTGGGATCGCCGCGGAACGCGGTGACGGAGCCGGGGGATGCGGTGGCGCTCATGCCGCCCTCCGCTGCCCGATGCCCTGGAGCGCCTCGAGCCGGGTCGTGCGGTTGGCGCGGTTGACCTTGGCGACCTCGGAGGCCGGGATCTCGTACTCGACCGTGTCGCGCCAGGCGAAGACCACGAAGGTCAGGAAGGCGCCGACGAGGCCCGCGGCGGCGAGCCACCAGATGTACCAGATCATCGCGAAGCCGATCAGCGTGGCGAAGAAGGCGCAGATGAACCCGGTCGCGCTGTTGAGCGGCATCTCGATCGGCGCGTAATCCGGCTCCTCGCGCAGGCGCAGCTGCTCCCGGGCGCGGCTCTTGATCGCCCAGTAGGCCTCCTCGCCGTGGACCTCCGGCAGGGCCGCGAAGTTGAAGACCGGCGGCGGCGAGGCGGTGGCCCATTCGAGCGACCGGCCGTCCCAGGGATCGCCGGTGACGTCGCGCAGCTCTTCCCGACGGCGGATCGAGACCACGAGCTGGATGATCGTGCAGGCGACGCCCGCGATCATCACCACGATCCCGAAGGCCGAGACCAGGATCCAGGGCCGCCAGTCGGCCACGTCGTAGTGCTGCATCCGGCGGGTCATGCCGAGCAGTCCCAGCCAGTAGAAGGCGCCGAAGACGATGACGAAGCCGGTGATCCCGAACCAGAAGGCGGCCTTGCCCCACCATTCGTCGAGCCGGAAGCCGAAGGCCTTCGGGAACCAGTAGGTGTAGCCGGCAAACGCCGCGAACAGCACGGCCGAGACCATCACGTTGTGGAAGTGGGCCACCAGGAACATGCTGTTGTGGAGCACGAAGTCGGCGGGCGGAATCGCGAGCAGCACGCCGGTGGCGCCGCCGACCACGAAGGTCACCATGAAGCCGAGCGACCACAGCATCGCGCTGGTGAGCCGGACCCGGCCCCCGTACATCGTGAACAGCCAGTCGAAGATCTTCACGCCGGTCGGCACCGCGATGATCATCGAGGTGATGGCGAAGACGCCGTTCACGTCGCCGCCTGGGCCCATCGTGAAGAAGTGGTGCAGCCACACCGTGAACGAGAGCAGGCAGATCGACATCGTCGCCAGCACCATCGAGCGGTAGGCGAAGAGCGGCTTGCCCGAGAAGGTCGAGATCACCTCCGAGAACACCCCGTAGGCGGGCAGGGCCAGGATGTAGACCTCCGGGTGTCCCCAGGCCCAGAACAGGTTCATGAACATCATCGAATTCCCGCCGTGGGAATCCGTGAAGAAGTGGAATCCGAGATAGCGGTCGAGCGACAGCATCGCCAGCGTCGCGGTGAGGATCGGGAAGGCCGCGACGATCAGCAGGCTGGCGGCGAGCGCCGTCCAGCAGAACATCGGCATGCGCAGGTAGCTCATGCCGGGCGCGCGCATCTTCAGGATGGTGGTGACGAAGTTGATCCCGGTCATCAGCGTGCCGACGCCTGAGATCTGGATCGCCCAGAGGTAGTAATCGACGCCGACGCCGGGCGAGTAGGTCATCTCGCTGAGCGGCGGGGCCGGCCACCAGCCGGTGCGGGCGAACTCGCCGACCACCAGCGAGGCGTTGACGAGGAGCGCCCCCGAGGCGGTGAGCCAGAAGCTCACGGAATTGAGGGTCGGGAAGGCCACGTCGCGCACGCCGAGCTGGAGCGGCACCGCGAAGTTCATCAGCCCGATCATGAACGGCATCGCGCCGAAGAAGATCATGATCACCCCGTGGGCGGAGAAGATCTGATCGTAGTGCTCGGGGGGCAGGTAGCCCGCGGCCCTGTAGGCGAAGGCGTGCTGGGAGCGCATCAGGATCGCGTCCGAGAAGCCCCGGATCAGCATCACCAGCGCGAGCAGGCAGTACATGACGCCGACCCGCTTGTGATCGACGCTCGTGATCCATTCGCGCCAGAGATAGGGGAGGTGCCCGGCGAGCACGATCCAGGCGATGACCCCGAGGACGATGGCGACCACCACCGCCCCCGCGATCAGCGGGATCGGCTGGTGGAGCGGGATCGCTTCGAGGGTGAGCTTACCCAGCATGAATCGTCGTCCTCGCCGTCGGGAGCCGCGTGAGCCGGATTTCGGAGCGCCTGTCAGGCCCCGCCCTTGGGCCGGACGTTCTCGACGCCGCCCGCCGCCGGTCCTGGCCCGGGGGGCACGGTCTGGGCGACGATGCCGTCGAACAGGCCGGGCTCGACCGAGCCGAAGCTGCGCGGCGGGTCGGCGATGCTCTGCTTGGTGAGTTCGGCGTAGGCGGCCTTGTCGAGGGCAGCGCCCGAGCCCTTGGCCCCGTTGACCCAGGCGGCGAAGTCGGAGTCCGAGACCGCCCGCACGGGGAAGTGCATGTCGGCGAAGCCGTCGCCGCTGAAATGGGTCGACAGGCCGTGGAGCTCGCCCGCCTGATCGGCCATCAGGTTGAGCGTCGTGACCATGCCGCGCATCGTGTAGATCATGCTGCCGAGCTTGGGCACGAAGAACGAATTCCAGACGCTGCTCGACGTCAGCTTGAAGGTGACCGGGGTCGCGGCCGGCACGACCAGTTCGTTGACGCTGGCGACCCCCTGGTCGGGATAGAGGAACAGCCATTTCCAATCGAGGGAGACCACCTGCACCTGGAGGGGCTTCCTGTCGGATTCGAGCGGCACCGCCGGGTCGAGCCGGTGTGCGCCGATCCAGGCGATCCCGCCCAGGAACGTGATGGTCAGGAACGGCACCGACCAGACGACGAGCTCGATCCGGCCCGAGAAGGCCCAGTCGGGCCGGTAGAGGGCTTTGGGGTTCGATTCCCGGTACCAGAGCGCGAAGATCACCGTGGCGATCATGGTCGGCACGATGATCGCCAGCATGATGATCGTGGCGATGATCAGGATGTTGGCCTCGGCCGCCCCGACCGGGCCCTTCGCGTCGAGGAGGTTGTGCTGCTGGCAGCCCCCGAGGAGCGCCGGCGCCGCGGCGACCAGGAGGAGGCGGAGCGGAGGGACGGAACGGATCTGCATCGCGCGTCAGGCCACGGAGCAGCGGGCGGTGCCGCGCGAAGTCAGGGCCGGGACAGCGTCCATGCAGAGCCTCCGATCAGGTCCCGGACGCCCTGGGGCGACCGCTGGGGCGCTTCACCGGCCGAACCAGCCGCCACCGCGGCCGCCCCGGCGGGACGCCCTGGACGAGACCCGAGGTACAGCAGCCGTCCCCCCGTAGAAATAACATCGTTTGTTGAGGCGAATATTTTCATACGAACATAGATCATTACTATATGGCCAAGCTTATGCCCGAGCAGCATAGATTTGTCCGCCATTTTCAACATGCGACAAGGCACGCGCGGCCGCGACGCGCCACCCTGGTGCCCCGCCCGTCGCGAGACCGTTCCATGCCGCAGACCTCCCCATGACCGGGCAAGCCGACGCGCTCCTCCTGGCGGCCGCCTTCACGTTCGGCTGCGCCGCGCTCTACGAGATGCGGCTATGGGTCCGGGACCTTGCCGGCATCCTGCTGCGCGTGGCGCTCTGCCTGGCACCGGTGGTGATCGCCGTCGCGCTGTCGCGCCTGCCCGCGGCTCAACGGCCGAGTTCGACCGGGATGCTCAGGTCGGCGACGCCCGCGCTGCCCAACAGACCGGCCGGCGGCGCGGAGAGCGGGCCGACGCCCCGGACGGCGCGCAGCGCCCGCTGATCGAGCGCCGGGGAGCCCGAGCTGCGCTCGACCTCGGCGCGCTGCAACGCCCCATCGGCACCGATCTCCACATGGACCACCACGGTGCCGGCCCGCCGCCCGGACCCCGCCCGCCGCTCGGCGCGGTCCGCGGCATCGATCCGCGTCACGAGGTCCGAGAGCCAGGCACGCGCCGCCGGCCCGGGCATCGCCCCGACCGGAGACGCGCAGGTGGCGAGGACCAGACCGAGAAGGAGGGTCCGGCGGGCGGGGACAAGCGATGGCATGCGGGAACGGCGGCTCCTGGCGCGCGTGACGGTTGCATCACCCTACGCGTGCAAGGTTGCCTGGCGCGACCCGGTCAGCAATCAGGAGATTGTGGCCGCTCTCCGGCCCCGCGGCCCGGCCGCGGCCAGCATGACCTCGTCGGTGCCGACCTCCAGGCCGGTATAGCCCAGCATCTCGGCGAGCTGGGTCCGGGCCCGCCAGACCCGGCTCTTCACGGTGCCGATCCGGCAGCGCATGACCTCGGCGGTCTCCTCGTAGGTCAGGTTCTCGATCGCCACGAGCACCAGCGCCTGCCGCATCGACGGCGCCAGCCGGTCGAGGGCGGCGCGCACGTCGCTCAGGTCGAGATGGCCGCCCTGCTCGGGCAGCGACACCATCCGCTCCGCCTGCTGGCCGTCCTCGTCCTGCACCTCGCGGCCGCGCTTGCGGTGCTCGTTGTAGAACTGGTTGCGCATGATCGTGAACAGCCACGCCTCCAGATTCGTGCCCGGCGCGAAGCTGGCCCGCGAGCGCCACGCCCGCAGCAGCGTGTTCTGCAGGAGGTCGTCGGCCCCGACATGGTTGCGCAGCAGCGAGCGCGCGAAGCGCTGCAGGTTCGGCACCAGGCGCAGGAGGGCGGCCTGGAACTCCGCCTCGCGGCCGTCCTGGGCCTTGCCGAAGGCTGCGTCCAGCAGCGTCAGGAGATCGGCGAAGCGGTCCGCGATGGCCGGTTCGACCGCATCCTGCGCGTAGGTCACGGCCAGCAGATGACCCAGGTGAGACTGGACGCTGTCCGGGAGTCGGGGAACCTGCGGGGCGAGTGTATCGCCGTCGGTCGCGTCTTGAAGCATGATCGCCGATCGCCTGGGAGGAATAAGAGTATCGGTCCGGGCATTAGGACCCGGTTCCGGAACAATCGCCGCAACATAGATCAGCCAAGGTCGAGATCTTAAGATTGATCCATGATGCACCGACTGCTAATCCGAGCTGAAGGACGGTCCGTGGGCACGACTTGGATACGGATGTGCCTCGCGAAAACCTGTCCCGTTCCGCGCCGCATCTAGCCACGGGCGCGGACGAACATTGCGGCGACGGCCGGCGAACCTAGCTAGACCGTATCGCTGCAGCCGGACGCCGAACTCGGGACTTCACCTATGACACGCCTGTCCGACCTCGAAGACGATCCGGCCTTCCAGCAGGCCGTCCTGGCGGTGCGCGGCGCGGCCAGTACCCTGAGCGGGCGGGCCGTGACGTTGGAGGAGGCGCGCTTCCTCGTCGGCATCGCGCTGACCACCTTCGCGCATGCCGGCGGCCTGGGCGAGGCGAGCCGGCAACGCCTCGCCCGCTTCTCGGAGACGGTCGAGCCCGGCGCCGTGATCGAGACGCTCACGCGGCACTGAGCGCGGCGGCCCGTCCGCCCTAGCGCGTCTCCGCCAGGCCGGCCCGCAGGACGCGCAGGAGATCCTCCAGCACCGCCTCGCGATCCTGCGGCTGGGCCGCCAGGGTGAGGCTCGCCGCGAGGTGCTGGCCGATGATGAGGAGCCCCACCTCGCGCAGCGCGGCGGTGGCCGCCCGGATCTGCTGGATCTCGTCGAGGCAGTACCGGTCCGCCTCGATCATCGCCCGCAGGCCCCGGACCTGCCCCTCGATCCGCCCGAGCCGCCGGATCAGCGGCGCGCGCTCCGCCTCGGTGCGGGCCAAGTATACACGACCATCGACGAATGTGGCGCTCGTCACCGTTCTGCGACCTGCCTGTCTCGTTCGCGGCGGGGACGATCCGGGTGCCGTGACCCGGATCGCCAGGAGATGACGGTGCTCCGGAGCGCCCCGCCGTCAGCCGATCTGCTGGGTCTCAGCCCCGCTGTCGGGACGGGCCGGCCCGAGGACCGGCTCCTCGCCCATCGGCTGATTCTGGACGACGCTGTACTGGCCCTTGCCGTCGAGCGAGGGTCCCTCGGTCCAGCGGCCGGCCGGGGGCGGCGTGCCGTCCGCCGCAGTCGCGAAGAAATTGTAGTTGAACTTCTGGTTCTCCTTCTCCTGCGGGAAGGAGTTCGGGATCGGCAGCGTCCCTTTGTGGCCGCCCAGTTCCTCGATCACCGCCAGCCATTGCTGCTGGTGCATCGTGTCCCGGGCGATGAGGAAGCTCCACATGTCGCGCATGCCGGGATCGTTGGTGGCGTTATACAGACGCGTCGCCAGGACACGGCCGGTGCTCTCGGCGGCGACGTTGCAGTACATGTCGGCCGCGATGTTGCCGCTGGCGTAGATGTGGCTCATGTCGAACGGCACGCCGTCGCAATTGGCCGGGAAGGCCGCCATGCCGGTGGAGAGCAGGTGCCGGTGCAGCATGCCCTCGGCGACGTGGCGCGGGTTCTCGCCGCCCATCACGGCACCGACGATCGCGTCGGCCGCTCCGGCCTCCTGGACCTTGGTCGGGGCGGTCTCGAGATTCATCGCGACCGCGGTGGCGAGCATCTCGATATGGCCGATCTCCTCGGTAGCCGTGTTGAGGAGCATGTCGCGGTACTTCGTGGTCGGGGCGCGGTTGCCCCAGGCCTGGAAGAAGTACTGGAACGCCACGCGGATCTCGCCCTCGATGCCGCCGATCGCCTGCTGGAGCATGCGGGCGTAGACCGGATCGGGGCTCTCGACCTTGACCGGATACTGCAGGCGCTTGTCGTGATAGTACATGATGTCTGTCCCTCGCGAGAGGCACGGCGCGCTCAAGCCCACCGCACGATCGGGCGCGGGCCCCGTACTCCACGGGAGCATCGGGCCTCGCACCCTGTCCAACCCGGGCTCAGGAGATCGGTTCAGTCGAAGGACGCAGTTGGAACGATTTAAGTGCCCGGCATCCGATTTTACGCCATGAAATCAAGGCATAATTTTTTTATAGGCCGCTATTTTCACGCAAGAAGACGGCGCTTTAGCTCGGTAACATAGGTTTACACCCATCGATCCATGTTGGCGGCGGGCGCGTCGTCGAAGCTTGGGCGCACAATAGCCTGATGGAAGCCTTGCCGGTGGGTCATCCGGCTCCCGCCCGAAGGCGCATCGTATATCGGCCCGTCGCGGCGCGGAGGCTTGCACGCGGAGCGGCCGGCGCGGATCCGGGTCCCACGCCCGCAATCGAACCGCAGCGGCAACCGCTGGAACAACGCGCTCTCGAACGGCGCGATACTTGTGTGTCCGGTCGCGGACATTGCACCGAATATCGGATCGACCGGCGGTCCAATTACACTCTACCGACTTGTATACGGAGATGCCTCGTTCCGGGAACGCGTGAAAACCCAAGGCGCCGCATCGACAACAGCTTGGAGTGCTTCCAATGCTCACTGCCCAGAGCGCCCCCTTCGCCCTGGTACGAATGACCCGTCCGGCGGCCCCGGAGGGTTTCGCGCGAACGTTCGGCCTGCCCATGCGCGAACGGGCCATTCCCAAGCAGCACGATCTGCTGCTGCCCGGCGCCGAGCCGGATGTCGCCCATCTGCTGCTCGCCGGTCATGCCTGCCGCAACCGCATGCTGCGGGACGGGCGCCGGCAGATCACCGCCATCCTGATCCCGGGCGACATCTGCGATCCGGAGGCGATCCTGGCACACCGCACCGAATACGCGGTCAATACGCTCACGCGATGCACGGTGGGCGAAATCCCCCTCGCGCGGATCGGCACGCTCGATCATCAGGACCTGTTCGCCATCCTCAGCCATCGCCTGCGCCGCGAGGAGGCCATCGCCCGGGAATGGATCGTCAGCCTGGGGCGGCGTGTCGGAATCGAGCGGATGGCGCATCTCCTGTGCGAGTTGCGCTGGCGGCTGGCGGCCGTGGGCCTCGCCACCGAGGACAGCTTCGAGTTGCGGATCACACAGAGCGACTTCGCCGACGCCCTGGGCTTGACCCCGGTCCACGTCAACCGGGTGCTGAAGGGCCTGCGCGACGGCCGGCTGATCCATCTGCGGGGCGGCCAGCTGACGCTCCTCGATCGGCCGCGCCTCGAGAAGCTGGCCCAGTTCGACCCGACCTACCTCGAACTTTGGGCCAATCCCGCCTGATCCGCCGCGGCGCAGCCCCGGCTCACAGCAATCCGGCCCGACGGGCCAGCATCACGACGAAGGCGAGGCAAGCGGCCGCCGTGACGATCAGCATGGCGACGTTCGTCCAGAACCGGCCCGGCCGGCTGGACCCGTCGATCCCGCTGGCGCGGAGCCGAACCCATGGCACGTAGAGATAGAGCGCGATCAGGGTGAGGATCAGGAACGCGAAGGTCGGCAGCCGGCCGCTCGCGAGCGCGGCTCCGGCCAGGACGGCCCAGCCGAGCACGAGGCTCACCATCGTGAACAGGGCTGTCGTATTCACGGTCCTCTCGGTCCTTCCAGCGAGTCAGTGCGGCGCGGCCGATCCGGCGCCCCGGGGGCGCCGCAGCCCCTGACGGGATTCCCCTTCACCCCGCCCGGAGGCCGGACGGCGCGCCCGCCCCGGCGCAGTTCCCGTGCCCGGGCAGGCACTTCCATGCCGATATGGCGAGAGTGTGTGTCTTTCGGGTCCGATCGCCACAGCGCGCGGCCTGTCGCCGGGGCGAGAGCCCGGGTCGCGACGCGGCCGTGCTGGGCGCCCGACCGCGTCGCGGTATAACCGGCTCCGCGACACCGGTCCGCGCGGCGCGGGCGGTCGCCCCCCTCCGGTGCCGGAACAGGATGACCGTGACACGGACGCTCCCCCTCTCATGCCTCGCCGCCGTCGCGGCGCTGTTCGCCTCGGCGGCCCAGGCGGGCTGGCAGGGGCCGGAGGCGCAGCCCCTGTTCGTCAACGAGGTCAATCCGAGCGGGTACAACTACGCCCCGAGCCTCATCACCGAGGGCGGGACGACCGACATCTGGTGGTGCGGCCAGGGCAAGACCGACGTGATCTTCCACCGGACCTACACCGCTCAAGGCGGCTTCTCGCCGGCGCAGGTCGTCTTCCAACCCACGCCGGGGTCCTGGAACCGCCAGTATGTCTGCGATCCGAGCGTGATCAGGGGCCGCTTCCGCAATCCCGCGGACGGCCAGCCCTATGCCTACGCCATGTACTATTCGGGCGCCGACAACCTGCCGGGCCACAACAACCACACGGGTCTGGCCTTCTCCAACGACAAGGTGACCTGGGTCGATTATCCCGAGCCGGTCATCGCCCCGCTCAATCCGGCGGTCGCCCAGGGCAATTACGGCGCCGGGCAACCCGCGACGATCAACCTCGACGGCCGCTCCAGCCTGCTCGTGTTCACCACCGACCTGACCGGCCCGCAGGGTGTGGCGGGTTTCGGCGATCTCTACGTGCGGCGCACCGCGGACGCGGTCCATTTCGACCCGCCGGTCCGGGTGCCCAACCGGGCCGGCGACGGTGCCACCATCAATCCGAATTCCGATTTCGGCTACGATGCGTCCTCGGGCGACATCTACGTGATCACGGGCCTGCCGGGGCGCAATTGCCAGCAGGTCGCCTGCAAGGATCCGGCCCGCAACCCCGACCGCGAGACCTATCGGATGGGTCTCTACCGGATGCCGCTGAAGGCCCTGCTGAGCGGCGCGCCCGCGACCTGGACCCCGGTCGGCTCTCTGAACTCGGACGTGACGGGGTTCTACCTCAATCACAGCCCCGGCTTTCAGCGCGATCCCTTCGGCCGCCTCACGCCGTTCCTGCCGACCATCACGGTCTATTTCTCCGGGGGCGACCCCTATCCGGGCACCTGGCGGATCGCCGCGGCGACCGAGACTCCGTCCGCCGACCGGGCGCCCCTGAAGCGGGCGGTCGGACCGGGCGGGCACTGGGTCACGACCGGCTACATCGCCCCGGGCTACACGCTGGAAAGAGCGGTCGGGACGCTGTTCCTCCTTCCGAGGCCGGGAACCGCCCAGCTCATGAGCTGCCTCGCCGGCACGGATCACTTCCTCAGCCGCGATCCGAACTGCGAGGGCCGGACCCCGCTGGGGCAGACCGGCTATCTCTACGAAGCGGCGCAGCCGGGCAGCCATCCGATCTTCCGATGCCTCGCCGGCGGCCGGGACCACTTCGTGTCGACCGACGCACGATGCGAGGGGCAGGCGACCGAGGGGCTGCTCGGCTACGCGCTCGACTGAACCGCACGACGCTGCCGGAGGCGCCCCGGTGCGGCGTTGCGACCGGGAACAGTGCCGAGCGCGCGGCCTTTCTGACGGTGACCTCGGCGTGCGCCGAAAACCTGTCCCGGAGAGGCCCCTGATGCTGACTTTCTCACGTGGCGCGGCAGCCCTCGTCGCCTGTCTCGTCGCGGGGCCGGCCTTCGCGCAGGGCAAGCCCCTTCCGCCCGCGGCGAGCGATGCGACGCCGCCCGTGGAGCTGACCGTCAGCCTGAAGGATGGCAAGCCGGTCTGCGATCCGGCCGAACTGCGCCTCCCGGCGGATACGAACGTCGTGCTCCACATCAGGAGCAGCGCCGACGCCCCCGTAATCCTCACCGCGCCCGGCCAGTTCGAGAACGGCCTCGTCCAGCATTCGGACGGGGATCTCGTCCACGTGGAGAGCGAGAAGGGCTACACGATCAAGCAGAACGGCCAGGGCACGCTGCGCCTGCGGACCATGAAGGCCGGGCAGGAAGAGTATGCCTGCACCAGCATCCGCAACCAGGGCGCGCCCTTCAAGGGGAAGCTGATCCTGGTCCCGCCGGCCCATTGAGGCTCGGCGAGACGCATGAGCGGCGGATGACGACGGCCTGCGTCCACTATGTCGGCTTCCGGGACGACCGCTACTGGAATGCCGTCCGGATCTTCGGCGGCCCCCGGGTCATCCATCGCCGCTGGGACTTCTACGCCACCCGCGATGTCGGCCCCGACGACATCGTGGTCTTCGCCGAGGGCGACGAGACGCAGCCCCTGGCCGAGCGAAACGCCACCGACATCGACGAGCGCTGGCTCTGAGATCGGCGTCACCGCGCACACGGCGGGTGGGGCGGCGGCCGCTTTCCTGTTGACGATCTTTCCCTGTCGACGCTATGGGCGCCCGCCCCGCCGTGGCGCAAGCGCGGCGGCATGGTTCTCGACCGCTCTAAACGACCATGATTCCTTATGAAACCTGCCCAAGGGGGAGCCTGTTTAACGGACCGTTAACGATCCTCGGCGCTGGTTCATTACAGTCCAAGGAGCCTGTTCCATGATCTCAACAAGTCTCCTCGTCGTGATCAGTGCCGCGCTCAGCGCGGCCGCGGCGGGCGCCGTGAGCGATCGGAACGCCCGCAGCCGATAGGGAGGCGACGGCCGGCGGCCCGGCGCCGGCCGGCTTCCAACCTCCTTCAAACGGGTGATGTGGCTTGGCGTGCGCCGTGGCCGCATGGCGCCTCCCAACCCCAATGGCCGACTCAAGCCCGCTTCGCTCGCCGGAGCGGGCTTTTTCACGTGCCGGGGCCGAGGCGACGATGCGCGAACGCCGCCGAGCCGGCTTCGCGGCGGTCGCGGTCCAGGCACGGCCGGCCAGACCGCCGGCGCCACGCGCGTGGCGGGGACCTGCACGGCGGAGGAGGGCAAGCCCCTCGCTTCACCGGCCTGAGCCGGGCCGGCCCATCGGCAAAGGCCGTTCAGGTCCCGAGGCCCGAGGTCGGCCTCTGCGGCGGGAGCGGGGGGCGCGCGATGCGGGAGCGGGGCGACGGCGATTCACGATCCCCCACGGCCGGACCACCGGATCCGGCCGCCGAATCCGCCGAGCGGGCCGGTTCCGGCGCTGCGGATCGCGGCATGTCGCGGTCGGCGCTGGCATTGCCCGTGCCGGGCGCGGGGAGCGCACAGGGCTCGCCGCAATTGCTGACCACAGCCTCGTGAGTCCGGCCGTCGATCGCCGCCGAGACGATGCAGCGCGGCGGATGATAGACCAGCTCGTACTGGAACTTGCCCTGATCGTCGGATTCGGTGCGGAATCGACCGTCCAGCACCACCGGCATGTGCGGCTGATCGGTCGTGCCGACCACGTAGAGCCGCCCCGTCGCGATCGCCGCGATGGTGATGTCGGAGGCTGCCTGCGCGGAACCGCAGATCATCAGGGCCGCCGCGCCCGCCGCGGCGATCGATGTCAAATGAGCCAACCGGCCGACCTCCTGACCCACTCCCAACCGAGATGTCCTGGCCCCGTGGCGGCACCGTCGGGGGAAGCGACGCCGTCTGCCTCGACCACCGCAACGAAGATCCGGCAGGCTTTGCTCCATCGGGCGGTGCCTGCCGCGCAGTGCGGAGGCCGCAGCGCGGATCGAGGGATCCCGTCCGGAGCCATCGCGCCGCGATAGAACCCGCCAGGGAGCCCCCAAGGGAGAAGCCGCCCCCGGAGGATCGCGTGCAGTCAGGACCGCTTCACGGCGCCCAGGCTCCGCGTCAGATGCACGACCACGTCGTCGCCCATCGGCGGCGCCCCGGCGGACGGCGCCTCGGCGCCTTCCAGGCGGCGGGCGACCTCCATCACGACATGCTCGACCGAGTGCGGCCAGGGCACCCCATGGTCCAGCAGCATCCGGGCCGCGCGGACGAGCATTCTGAACTGCTCGGGCGGGATCGACGTGCCCGCCGCATGCTGATCGAGGATGCGATCGGCGATCGCCGCCGCCAGCCCGGCAACTTCGGCCATCTTGTCTGGCTCATCGCCGGGATCTGCCATATGCGTGGGACCTTCGCCTCTGGCGCTCGGTGCGGATCCAGTCCGGCTCCGGAGCGACCGATCTCCCAGGTGCCGGTTCGAGGCTCGAAACGGGCTCTCGCGCCTGACGAGCGGCCGCACGACCGCGGCTCTACGGGACGTGACCTCCACGATTGTCCCAAGTCCAATAAACAGGCGCGGCGGAAGAGTTCAAGCGTCAGTCCCCGCACCCGGGCCTGCGCGTCTCCGATCCGCTGGCCGTCTTGGCCGAACCGCAGCACGGTCTCGCGGGCGACGCGGGTCACGACCTGATCCGCGCCCCGACGGCCGTGGACCGCGCCTCCAAGCCCCCATCAGCCCACGGATGCGCACGTCTCCGCTGAGAGGGGAAGGCAACTCCGCGTCTCTCCCTTCCCCATCCGAGGCCAGGGAGGGCGCATGAGGGCATCTGCCTGCCGTTCGGATCCGTCCCGCCGCGGCGACGCTACGGCCGAGCGTACCGCCACGCTGAGGGGTTCGCTCCGATGGGACCGGCGGGTCCCGATCCAAATCCGGCGCGACGAACCTGCACGCGCCCCCGAGCGACCGGACGCCCAGGCAGACCGCATGAACCGCCCGCGCCCCGATCGTCGACGCAGACGCGAAAAGTCAGCGTCGAGACTCTGATGGAGCCTGCGTCGTCAATCGTCCGAGATGAGGGATGAGAATGGTGCTGCGAGAGAGGATTGAACTCTCGACCTCTTCATTACCAATGAAGTGCTCTACCACTGAGCTACCGCAGCCGGTGGCCGGGGCGCCCCGCGGGGCGTGTCCGTCCGGTCGAGTGGGGCCATAACGGATCGCCGCCGCGTTGGCAACGCCGCATCCGGAGGTTTTACCAGCGGCAGGCGGCGCGGATGAGGGCGGCCAGCCCCGGCTCGGAGACGGCCTCGGCGGCCTCCGCGGGTGAGAACCAGCGCAGATCCCGCTGATTTTCCTCGGGGAAGTGCTTGAGCTGCTTGCGGACCTTGAGCGGAAAGACCTTCACCTGACACTGGACCGCGTCGAGGTTCTTCAGGCGCTTCTGATAGAGATAGTGCCCGATCGGACGCTTGCCGATCGCCCCGCGCAGCCCCGCCTCCTCGTAGGCCTCGCGGGCCGCCGCCTGGAACGGCTTGCGCCCCTTCATCGGCCAGCCCTTCGGGATGACCCAGCGCCGGCTCTCCCGGGACGTCACCAGCAGGACCTTCGGCTTCCCGTCCCGCCCGAACCGGAAGGGAAGGGCGCCGACCTGCCGCCGCGGCTCGCCGTCCTCATCGAGACTCATCACGGTCATACCCCGCGGTGCTGGACGGGATTCAGATTCGACCGCGCCGGCGGCGTGTCCGAAGCAGGCATCAGAGGGCGGATGAGCGGGCCTCCGGGTGTGGCAGCGGCGCGCCACACAGAATGACGGTCTCGATGCTCGTGTACAGACGCTTGCGCGCCAGACACTAGGACTGCAAGCCCCGATACAAGACTTGTGCCTCCCATCAAGAACGAATTCGAAGCCGTTTCTGGCGCGAAGATCAGCCGGTCTTGAGCGCCGCACGCTCGGCGGCCTTGGAGGGCGGCAGCGCGGCCGCCGTCATCCCCGCCGAGACCGGGTCCGGACCGGTGGCCTTGGCCCCCGTTCCGGGCGCCGGGGCGATGCCCTTCGGCAGCACGACCGGGTCCGACCCGGTCGCGCTCGGCCGCGACGGGGCCGGGCCGGCGCCGTTCGGTGTGGCGGGGACGAGGACGGGCGCGGCCGCGTCGTTCCGTTCGGCCTCCGGCTCGACCGCGGCCGGCGAGGCCAGCGTGTTCGGCGGCTCCCGCCACGCGAAGGCGTCGAGCCGGCCGCTCACCGGCGAGACCGGCGCCCAGGTCTCGGACGCGATGCCGTCGGCGATCCAGATGCGGTCGCGCGGGGCGCGGGCGGCGCGGGCCAGCCATTCGCGGGCCTGGCCCGAGGTGGTCCCGTGCTCGGCCTCCTCGATCGCGGCCATCATCAGGCAGGCGCGCGCCGTCGGCCGGTCGGCCAGGAGCGGCTTCACGGCCTCCCGGGCACGCTTGTAATCGCGTGCGTCGAGGGCGGCTTGGCCCAGGGCGAGCCGCGACTCGGGATCCCAGACCGACAGCTTCGCCAGGACCTCGGCCCGGGCGAGGCGGTCACGCACCGAGTCGCCGGTCCGCAGGCCGAGATAGACCTTGGCGAGGTCGGGATGTGGGTTCGCCTTCCAGGCCGTCTCGACGATGCGGGCGGCCTTCCGGAAGTCGCCGCGGCGGGCGAGCAGCCGCCCGGCGATGCAGGCGGCCGGGACGAGATCCGGTGCCAGCTTCACGGCCTGCAGGGCGCGCTCGGTGGCGAGGTCCGGCTCGCCGGCCTCGCGCTCGCCCGCGATCGCCGTCAGCAGCACGGCCCGCTGGCGCCGGGCGGTCGCCTTGTCGATCAGCCCGAGCGAGGAGCGCCGCTCGATGGTCTCCAGGGCGGCCCCCCAGTCGCCATCGGCGCTCTGGGCCTCCAGCAGGGCCTCGTTGGCCCAGGTGACGCTTGGGGCAAGGCGCGCGGCCTCGGCGGCGTAGGCGCGGGCGGCGGTCTCGTCCTCCCGGCGGCGGGCCTCCACGAACAGGCCGCGCAGGCCGAGCACCCGGGTCTCGGGATCGTCGACCATGCGCTGGAAGGCGCTCTCGGCCGCGTCCCGGTCGCCCGAGATCTGCGCCGCCTGCGCCTTGAGCAGGAGGGTCAGCGGCTCGGTGCCCAGCAGCCGCTCGGCATCGCCGGCATAGCGTCGGGCGGCCATCGGATCGCCCGAGCCCACCGCCACCATGCCGCGGGACAGGGCCGAGAGGCCCTTGGTCCGGCGCCGCTCGGCGGAGCCGCGGACCAGGGCCTCGGGCAGGCCGATCACGCCGCGCACGATCGCCCAGAGCACACCCAGTACGATGGCCGCGGCGATCACGCCGACGAGGGCCACCGCCAGGCTGGTGCCGATCTGGTAGCCGTTCCACACGACGGTGACGGTGCCGGGCCTGTCGGCGATCCAGACCGCCCCGAAGGCGGCGAGTGCGAGCAGGGCCAGGAAGGCGAGGGCGCGCCACATGGGGTCAGAGTCTCCTGTCGACGGCCGCGCGGCGACGGTCGCTGGGTGCGGGAGGGGCAGGGCGCCTGCACGCCCGCCCGGAGGAGTTGCGGCCGCGCAGCGCGCGGCTCGAAGCCGTCACAATCCTAGCGGCTGGTTGCGGAAGCCGGCGTGCCGGACTCCGCACCGGTCGGCAGGGCCTGGAAGGCGTTTCCGATGAGCGTCCGCGCGGCCTGTTCGGCCTCGGCCCGCGCCTTGAGCTTGGCGCCGAAATCGCCGGCCTCGTCCCGCGCGTCCGCCGGCAGCGCCGCGAAGGCCGCTTCCGCCGCCGGCAGGTCGCCCCGATCGAGCGCCGCCTGGACCTTGGTCTCCGGCTGGGTGGCGCTCTCCGGAGCCGGGGTATCGACCTTCCGCACCTGCACGAGGCCGTCGGCCATGCTGAGGAGCTTGGCGCGGAAATCGCCCGTCTCGGCGGCAGCCTTGGTCTGCTGCGCCCGCCGCTTGGCGGCGATGCGCTCGGCGATCGGCCGGAATTCGTCGGCGAGCTGGCCCGCCGTGGGCGCGCCGGTCTGGGCGAAGGGGGCCAGCGCCTTGGCCTGCGCCTCCGTCGAAGGATCGAGCTTGCGCAGGCTCGCCAGCGGCTCCGCATAGGCCGATCCGGATTCGAGCGCCGAGGCCAAACGGTCGGCGACGACCACCCGGAGAGCCGCCCGGACGGTGCCGGCATCGGCACGCTGCGCCACGCTCTTGTCCAGGGCGGCGATCCGGTCGGCCTGCTCCTGAAGCCGCCGGTCGACCGCCTTCACGGCCTCCGCGGCCTGGGCCTGCCCGGCCTCGGCGGCGGTGCGGCTCGCCTGCGTGGCCGCCTGGACCGCCTCGGTGGCGGCCTTCACCCGGCCTTCGAGGGTCTGCTGGAGCGTGTCGAGACGCTGGCCGAGGGCGGCATCGGCATCGGCATTCGCCTTGGTCTTCTGCTCCACCTCGCTCTGCAGGGCGGCGAGTTTCTTGGCGGCGTCTGCGTCGGCCCCGTTCGCCTCCAGGGCCTTCAGACGGGCCTCCAAATCGGCAAGCTGGGTGCCGTTGTCCTGGACGGCGTTGAGCTTGGAATCGGCCGGCTGGTCGCGGCCGGGCTCCTCCTGAAGCGCGGCCACGCGCTGATCGAGGCTATCGAGGCGCGCCGCCAGATCGGCCGGCACCGCCGGCGCCTGACCGGAGGCGGAGCCGTCCGGCGCCGGCGCGCTTCCCACCTTGTCGAGGGCCTGCTTGGCGGTTGATTCGGCCGTGCCGATCCGCTTGTCGAGGGCCGCCAGCGCGTCCCGGGGCGCGAGGCCATCGAGGCGACCGCTCAGGGCGGCGATCTGTCCGGAGAGCTTCTGGTCCAGGGCGTTCAGGCGCGGATCGGGTCCGATCCCGGCCGTCTCGGCCCCGAACAGGAGCCCCGCGCCGATCACGCCGCCGAGCAGGCCCGCGGCCGCCAGGGAGCCGAACCCGGCCCGCGCCCGGGACGCCGGCGCAGCACCCGTCGTGCCGGCGGCGACGCCCGGAATCGGCCCCTTCACAGAATCCTTCGGCGGCTCCTTGCCGCCTGCCTTCGCCTCCTGGCTCGGCTCCCTGCCCGCGCTCGGCGGATCGGGGATGCGCTTGGCCTTCATGTCGAGGATCGGCCCGGCCGTGACCGTGCCGCTACTGACCGCGCCCGCGGCGCCCGTGGGGGATCCGCCCGGACGGGGGCCGGCCTGCGGCCCGGAACCCGCCTGGCCGGGCTTCGGCGGCTCGGCCCGCGCGGCCTCCGGCTTGCCGGCCGCGGCGCCCGTCGCCGAGGCGGTCGAGGCCGTGGACGCGGCGGATGCGGCGGCCATCTTCGCGGCGTCGGCCGCCGGGGTGGGTCCCGGCTTCGGCGGATCCGACTTGGGGGCCTCGGACTTGGCAGCCTCGGACTTGGCAGCCTCGGACTTGGCGACCTCGGACTTGGCGGCCTCGGACTTGGCGGCCTCGGACTTGGCGGACGCGTCCTTGGGCGGGATCGTCCCGACGGCTTCGGTCTTCAGGGCATCGGCTTTGGCGGCATTCGGCTGCCCGGACGGACCGGAAGAGGGCTTCGCATCGGTCGTGCCGGGCTTGGCGGCGACGACCGGCTCGGTCGCCGGCCGGGGCGTCGCACCGGCGGGATTGGGTTGCCCGGGCTTGGCGGACGCGGAATCCGGCTTGCGACCGCCGGATCCGGGCTTGTCGGCGTCGCTGGGTGGTGGCGTCACAGGCAAGTCCTCCAACTCTTCGGCGCAGCCGCGCCCCCCTAGCACCGCCCCGGCCCCGGGCGCGAGGGCGAGATACGGCGGCCCAGCCTCCCTGTCACCGCACGCCGGGCCGGGCGACGGCGCAAGGGCGTCCAGCAGCTCCACGTCCCGCGGACGCGCCGCGACGAAATGGACCGGAACACCCGCCGCTTCCAGGGGTGCGGCGACATCCGCCGACAGGCAGTAATGTTTCAGGCGGCGGAAAGCTCCGCCGTGGCCCGCCTCTTCCGCGCGGGCGAGGGCGGTCGCGGCGCTGCGCCGGGAGTAATGCAGGACGGCGTCGAGGTTTCCGCCGGCGAGCGCGCGGCCGACCGAATCGGGCAGGATCGGAAGGGCCTCCGCCGCGTAGGCCACGAAGGTCGCGACCCGGAACCCGCCCCCTGCGAGCGCCGCGGCGGGCTCGGGCTTGCGCTCAGCCCCGGCCGCGTGGACGAGGCGCGCGCCGGGCGGCAGCATCCGGCGCACCAGGGCGGCGAGGCCGGCAGCGTCGCCCGGCCCCTCGTGCACCGGCCCGAGCCCGGCCTCCCTCGCCAGCGCGGCCGTGCGGGCACCGACGGCGAAGACCGGCAGTCCATGCAGGGCCGCTATGCCGCGCAGGGCCGGCACCGCGTTGGCGCTGGTGAGCAGCAGCGCGTCGAACGGGCCATCGGGCGGCGGCTCGCCGGTCGGTCGCACCGCGAGGACCGGGGCGACCAGCGGCGCGTGGCCGCGCGCCGCCAAAGCCGCGCCGGTCCGCGTCGCGCCGGGCTCCGGCCGCGCCACCCAGACGCGCAACCCTCAGCCTTCCAGGGTCAGGCGGACGCCGTGGCGGGCCTCGGCCCCCGGCCGGAGCAGGCGCTGCGAATCCCGCTCGGTCAGGTCGCCCGAGAAGTCGGCCCAGTCGGCGTAGCCGGTCCAGCATTCGAGCGAGAGGAACGGCGCCGTGGGCTTGGTCCAGACGGCGAGATGCGGGAAATCCGCCATCTCCATGCGGATCGCCCTATCGGGCCCGGTGAAGCGCATCCAACGGCTGCGCGCATTCCGGAACACGAAGGCCTCGGTGAAGATCGCCGGATCGAGGGGCAGGGTGTCGCCCGCGAGCGGGATCGGCTGCTCGTCGCGCAGCAGCAGGCCGCCGGGGCCGACCTGGGGAGCGAAGGGCCGCTCGGGATGCTCGAAGACGACCGCGTAGCCGCCATCCTTCGCCCGCGTCCCGCCCGCGAAGGGCCAGGGGAAGGCCGGGTGGAACCCCAGCGCGTAGGGCAGGGGCGTGTCGCCGGAATTGGTGACGGTGACGTCGAAGTCGAGGCCCGCCGGCCGCACCCGGGCGGTGACGTCGAGCCGGAAGGCGAAGGGGTAATGCGTCCGGGTCTCCGGCCCGTCGGTCAGGCGCAGGGTCACGGCGTCGCCGCCCTGCTCCACCACCGTGAAGGGCAGGTCCCGGGCGAAGCCGTGCTGACCCATCGGGTAGCTCTCGGACCCGACCTTGACCCGCCCGCCCGCCGAGGCGCCGACCACCGGGAAGAGCCAGGGTGCATGGCGGTTCCAATGGGCCGGATCGCCGCCCCAGAGATATTCGGTCCCACCGACCCGCCAGGAGACCGGCTCGGCGCCGTGCGTGGCGAGCGTAGCCCTGGTGCCGTCTGCGGCAGTCAGCTCGATGCGCGTGCTCACGGTGGTCTCCCGGTCAGGCTTCGGAGAGCCGAGGTAACGGAGGCCGGCCGGGACGCAAGGGGTCTCTGTCGAGGATGCGCCGCTGCAAAAGACTTGATCATGCAGGGCTTCGCCGAGATCCTCGGCCGAGCCGGGGCGCGAGTCGCGCCGGTCAGGGATCTCGTGTCTTCGCGTCATGACCCAGAAGCACACGCGCCGACGGGTCATCTGGAATAGGAGCGGACAGCCCGTCCCCTATGTGAGCGAAAAGCTCGGGCTCCAAGAGGAGGATGTCAGTGCGGCAATCCACGCGATCAAAGCGGCGGCCCGGCTCCGGGGAGCGGACAGCATCATCATATACGACAACGGTGACATAACCGATTCACGCGGCGAAGAGATCGGCAACATCTATGACGAGGACTGATTCATCGCCGGCCCTGAAGGCCTTCGCGACTCTCCGGTTCGAGGGCGACAGCCTTGATGTGTCTACCCTGTCGGAGATGCTGGGCGTCACGCCGACGCTCGCCTACCGAAAGGGCGAGCCGTACAGACTTGGCAAGCGGGGCGCGGAGAAGATTGGGGAGACCGGGTACTGGCTCCTCAATACGAAGGATCGCCTCGGCACGCCCGAGCTCAGCGACCACATTGCTTTCATCGTGGATATCCTGGCGGGCGCGGACAAGGATCAGACCTTCGATCGCCTGAAGTCCGCCGTTGGAGCGGCCAGCCTGTCCACGCTGGTCACGCTGTTCTGGTTCGGCCAAGCCGGTGCGCAGCCGCCGACGATCGATCCGCGCTTGGAAGGCTTGGTCCGCAGGCTGCGGGGCGCGATCGAGACCGATTTCGTAACCAAGGGGCGCGATCCGGAACGGATCGACGGTCGGGCCGCCTGAGCACACCGAACGGTACCAAGGGCCTCGTCACGCCGCCGTGCCCAACCCCGGCAGCACCGCCTCGGGCGGCCCGGATGCGACGAGGCGCCCCGCCTCCAGCACGTGGACCGCGTCCGCCCCCTCCAGGGTCGAAAGGCGGTGGGCGATCAGGATCAGCGTCCGCCGGCCCGAGAGCGCCCGCAGCGCCCGCATCACCGCGCCCTGCGTCTCCTCGTCGAGGGCCGAGGTCGCCTCGTCGAACACGATCACGTCGGGGTCGTGATAGAGCGCCCGGGCGATCCCGAGGCGCTGGCGCTGGCCGCCCGAGAGCCGCGCCCCGCGCTCGCCGACCCGCGCGTCGTAGCCCTGCGGCAGGGCCGCGATGAAGTCGTGCGCGCCCGCAAGCCGGGCCGCCCGCTCGACGGCCGCCCGGTCCGGCACGTCGAGGCCGAGCGCGATGTTCTCCGCCACCGTGCCGTCCACCAGAAAAACGTCCTGCGGAACGTAGCCGATGCGGTTCTGCCAAGCCGGGAGGGTGTCTGGGTCGAGGGGGCGGCCGTCCACCGTGATCCGCCCCGCGCCGGGGCTCAGCACCCCGAGGATCAGGCCGGCGAGCGTCGACTTGCCCGAGCCGGTCCGCCCGGCGAGGCCGATCGTGGTGTTGACCGGGATCGTGAGATCGATCCCCGCCAGCGCCGGCCGGCCAGAGCCGTAATCGAAGCCGATCCCGTCCAGACGGATCGCCTCCGCGAAGGGCAGGCGCTCGGCCGTGCGGGGCAGGGGGGCGCGCTCGTCGGCGAGTTCGTCGACGATCACCCGCACCGCCGGCAGGGTGAAGCGCATCAGCGCCACCGAGGTGAAGATGTTCTGGAAGGCCGGCAGCATCCGGTAGCCCGCGAAGGCGAACAGCCCCAGCAGCGGCAGGATCCCAGCGACGTCGAGCCCCTGCGCCAGGGCGAACAGCACCACCACGATCACGCCGCCGAAGGCCAAAGCCTCGATGACGAAGCGCGGCATCTGGCCGGTCAGCAGGCTCGCCGCGGTGGCGACCGCATAAGCGCGGGCCGGGGCGTCGAACCGGGCCGCGAAGGTTTCCGCCCGGCCGTAGAGCTTCAGCTCGGTGAGGGCGCCGAAGGTTTCCTGCACGATCCGGAAGCGGGCCTCGTTGTCGGCCACCGTGCGCGCGCCGAGCCGGGCGAGGCGGGCCCGCATCACGAGGTAGATCCCGACATAGAGCCCGCCGAAGCCGCCGCCGAGGATCAGCGCGAGCTGCGGCGCGTAGGCCAGCAGGAAGGCGATCACCGCGAGCGCCGAACTCGCCCGCGAGGCCAGAACGGTGGCGGGCGTCAGGGCGCCGACCACCAGCCGGTCGGTCTCGGACAGCACGTTCTTGGCGAGTTCGGCGCTGTTGGCCTGCGTGAAGAACAGGCGCTCCCGGTCGAGGTAGCGGAACAGCAGGCGCCGGCTGAAGCCGTAACCGGCCAGATGCGTGAACCGGAGTTGCGCGTAGGTCAGCCCGGCATTGACCAGGGCGGTCACCAGGATCGCCGTCAGCGCCGCGCCGCCGGTGACCAGCAGGAAGCTGCGCTCGTCGGTCAGGCCGAGGAAGGCCCGCGCCTGCGCCAGATAGGGGATGCGGGTCGCCGCCGCCGGATCGCCAACCAGCGTCAGGAACGGGATCACCGCGGCGACGCCCACCACCTCCAGCAGCGCCGCCACGGCGAGACCCAGAGCGATCAGGGCCAGCCGCCGCCGGTCGGGCGCCCGCATGGCGCGGACGAGGTCGATCAGCGCGCGCATGGCGTCGGGGGCTTTGGTCGGGCGTCTCGCATGGCCGGGCCGGGCTTAAGGGCGCCGATCCGGCCTGTCCACGGCGGCCTCAGTCCAGCTTCTTGAGCGTGCCGAGATCCACGTCGCCGTTCTGGCTGGAGAAGGTCAGCGACTTCGAGGACCCGTCCGCCTGCGACACACCACCGATCCGGTGGTCGCCGCTGTCGTAGGTCGAGATCTGCCCGTCGCGCTCGATCAGCAGACGGTGCTTGTCGGGGAAGACGGCGTATTTCATCCCGTTCTGCGCGCCGCTGGTCGCGGGATCGCCGAGATCCTTCGGCCACCAGGGCTCCATGCCCTTCATCGGCTCCATGGGCTTCATGGGTTCCATCCCCTTCATGGGCTTCATCGGTTTCATCGGCTCCACGACGCGCATCTCCTGCCGGTTGAGAGACAGGAGGACGCGGCAGGGCGGGAAGGGTTGCATGCCCTCCCGCTTGAGGCAGGCTCACACCGGCGGCCGTGGCGGCACCGGCTGCTCCCGGACCTGCCCGTCGAAGCCGACATGGAGCTGGTGCTCGCGCCCGTCCCGATCCTTGGCGGCGACCTCCAGGTGGCGCGGACCGCGGCCGGTGACGCGCACGTCGCTGTAGCCGGCCGCCTGCACGGCGGCCGTCAGGGCGGGGAGGTCGGGCTTCGGTCCGAGGCCGATCCGGTCCTTCGCCCAGTCCAGGCTGCCCATGGGCGGGCCGCCGGCCGGACCGAGCAGGATCGTGCGTCCATCCCCGTGGGTCAGCACGCTGGCGTGCAGGAAGCCGGTCTCGAACCGGCCCTGCACCGTGACCGCCTCGCCCTTGGCGACGAGCGTGCCGTCCTCGCCCTCGCGCCCGGTCTCGACCAGCGCGCGGCCGGTCGGGTCCTGGACCACGAACTTGTTGCCGAAAATCTCGGCGACGGTGCCGCGGATCGCGGTCGCCCCCGATGGGGCCAGGGCCTGGATCGCCACCGGCTCGACCGGCGTCGGCTGGAAGCTCGTCCCCTGCGCCAGGGACAGACCGAGCGCGCCCATCGCCAAGGGAGCCGCCAGCGCACCCACCACCCAGGTCCGCCGGGAGATCACCCGGTGCGTCGGCTTGGCGGGGCCGGGGATTTCCCGCGCGGTGCCGTCGATCGTCTTGTCGTCGGTCATGATGTCGTCCTTCAAAAGGTCCGGATCCGTCCGATCCGATGCCCCTTCGTAAGGAGCCTTCGGCAATCCGGACTGAACCGCCCGGTTCAGCCCCGGTTAAAGCCGCCCGCTTAGGGCGATCTGGCGCCGAAGCCTTCGCGGCCGCAGGCACTTGGCCGCGACCGTTGAAGCAGGGCCACGACCGTGTCCGGACCGGCGGGCAACGCGAGGAGCCGGCCCTAAATGCCTGCCCCGGCGCGGTTTCGGGCGGGGAGGATGGACAGGTGAAGATCCTGCTGGTGGAGGACGACGCGGCGCTCGCCGCCGAGGTGGCCAAGGTCCTGCGCGCCGAAAACTTCGTGCTCGACCACGCCGCCACCGGCGAGGACGCCCAGCATCTTGGCGAGACCGAGGGCTACGACGCCGTCGTGCTCGATCTCGGCCTGCCGAAGGGCGACGGCGTCTCGGTCCTGCGGGCGTGGCGTGGCGCCGGGCGGACCCTGCCGGTGCTGGTGCTGACCGCCCGGGACGGCTGGAGCGATAAGGTCGCGGCCTTCAAGGCAGGCGCCGACGATTACCTCGTCAAGCCGGTGAGGGTGGAGGAGCTGGTGATCCGCCTGCGCGCCCTGGTGCGCCGCTCGCAGGGCGGGGGCGCCAGCCGGATCACCTGCGGTCCGCTGAGCTTCGACCCCGGCCTCGGCGCCTTCGAGCAGGACGGCCTCCCGCTCAAGCTCACCGGCCTCGAATGGCGGGTTCTGTCCTGCCTGATGCTGAACCGGGAGACCGTGGTGCCGCGCCTGCACCTGATCGAGCGGGTCTACGAGGGCGACGCCGACGTCGATTCGAACTCCGTCGAGGTGATCATCACCCGCCTGCGCCGGAAGATTGCGCCGGCGCGGATCGAGAGCGTGCGCGGCCACGGCTACCGCCTGCACGCGGAGCCGGCCTGATGGGGCAGCGCACCCCGCGCCGCTCGCTGCGCACCCGCCTGCTCGCCGCCGCCCTCGTGCTGGTCCTGGCCGCCCTAGTGGTGGCGGGCCTCGCCATCGGGGTGATCCTGCACCGGTTCGTGCGCGGGCAGCTCGACGGGCGGCTCGACGCACAGGTCGTCGCCCTCCGGGCCGGGCTCGAGGCGGGGATCCTGCCGGAAAACCTCGACGCGCCGCCCTACGACAGACCCGGCCCCGGCTGGGCCTGGATCGTGCGCCGTGGGTCCGGGACGATCCGCTCGGGCTCCCTGCGCGGCGGCGACATCCAGCTCACCGATCCCGGGCCGGCGGACGATCCCGGCCACCCGCATCCGGCCTGGGGCACCGGCCCCCGGGGCCAGCCGCTCTACGCCCGCGTGCTCACCCTGCCGGGGCCGTCCCCCGCCACGATCGTGGTGGCGGCCCCGGAGGGCGAGCTCTACGGACCGCTGCGCGAGGCCCTGACGAGCCTCGCTTTGGCGCTCGGGATCCTGGGCCTGTGCCTGCTGGCCGGGCTGGCCTTTCAGGTGCGGCTCGGCCTCGCGCCGCTGCGGCGCCTGCGGGCCGATCTCGCCGCGGTCCGGGCCGGGACGCGGGAGCGGGTTCCGGCCGAGCAGCCCGCCGAGATCGCGCCGGTGGTGGCCGAACTGAACGCGCTCCTCGATCAGAACGCCCGGAACCTGGAGCGGGCCCGCGGCCACGTCGCCAACCTCGCCCACGCCCTGAAGACGCCGCTCGCCACCCTGTCGATGGCGCTCGCAGCCCCCACCCGCGACCCGGACGGAGACCTCCGCCGGCAGGTGGAGGATATGGACCGCCGGGTCCGCCACCACCTGCGCCGGGCTCGGGCAGCGGCGCTCGAAGGCTCGGCCCGCACCCGCACGCCCCTGGCGCCGCGGCTCGCGGACCTGCGTGAGGCCCTCGCGCGGCTCTACGCCGAGACGGGCGTGGCGATCGAACTGGCCGTGTCGGACGGCCTCGTGGTGTCGTGCGAGGGCCAGGACCTCGACGAGATGCTCGGCAACCTCGTGGACAATGCCTGCCGCTGGTGCCGGGGGCGGGTCCGGGTCTCGGCGGCGGCCGAGGACGGGTCGGTGCGGGTGCGGGTCGAGGATGACGGGCCGGGCCTCGACCCGGAAGCCGCGGCCGCCGTCATGGCGCGGGGGCGGCGCCTCGACGAGGGCGTGCCGGGGCACGGATTCGGCCTGCCGATCACGCTGGAACTCGCTGAACTCTACGGCGGGGGTTTGAGCCTGGACCGCTCGGATCTCGGCGGCCTGCGCTCGGAGCTGAGGCTTCCGGCCTGATCGTCCGGGCTCCGCCCCGACACCCCGCCAAAGGGCTGAGGCCCAGCCCTTTTAAGGTGTTTGCGGAAGCAACGAGACAGGGGCCAAGCGCACTCTCCTCCCCCTTGTGGGGAGGAGTTGGAGGTGGGGGTGGTGCAGACGGCACCGCTGCGCCTCATCCTGCACCACCCCCACCCCTGCCCCCTCCCCACAAGGGGGAGGGGAAAAGGCGGTGCTCTTTCAGGACGTTAGAGCCACGACTTGCGATTTTCGCAGCTAGCCCAAACACCTTAAAAGGGCTGGGCTGAGCCCTTTGGAAACCCGCTCCTAACTCAGCGCCTCCCGCAGGATCGGGCGGATGCGCGGGTCGATGCAATGGGCGACGTTGAAGCGCATGTAGCCGTTCCAGGACTCCGACAGGCTGAACGAGGTGCCCGGCGCCAGCACCATGCCGCGGGCCAGCGCCCGGCGGGCGACCTCGGCGCCGTCGCGCCCGTCCGGCAGGCGCATCCACAGGAAGAACCCGCCCCGGGGCTGCGCCCACGGCTCCAGGCCGCAGGCGCGCAACTCCGCGGAGGCCTGCACCATCGCGGAGGCGAGCCGGCGGCGGGTCTCGGCGAGATGGCGCCGGTAGGCCCCCTCGGTGATCAGCGCGTGCACAAGGGCCGCGGTGACGTGGCCGTTGCCGAGGCTCAGCGCCAGCTTGAGATCGACCAGCGGCTCGATCCAGTCCGCCCGAAGCGCGATCCAGCCGCAGCGCGCGGCGGCCGAGAGCGTCTTGGAGAAGCTGCCGATCTGGATCACCCGCTCCAGCCCGTCGAAGCCCGCGAGACGCGGCGCCGCGTCGGGCTCGAGATCGCCAAAGATCTCGTCCTCGACGATCAGCGTGTCGTGCGCCTCGCACAGCTTCAGGAGCCGGTGCGCCACGGTCGGCGCGAGGCTCGCCCCGGTGGGGTTCTGGAGGGCGGCATTGGTCAGGTAGAAGCGCGGCCGGTGCTGCTCCAGCAGGCTCGCGAGCGCCCGCAGGTCCGGCCCCTCCGGGGTGATCGGCACGCCGACCACCGTGACCCGCTGGGCGCGCAGCAGCGCCAGGAAGTTGAAGTAGCAGGGATCGTCCACCAGCACGGTATCGCCGGGCTGGAGCAGGAAGCGGCAGACGAGGTCGAGCGCCTGGGTGGCCGATTCGACCAGCACGATCTGATCGGGCTCGGCGCCGACTCCCTTCTCGCCGATCTTGCGGGCGATCTGGCGGCGCAGGGGTTCGTAGCCGAGCGGCCGGTCGTAATTGGTCATCTCGGCGAGGTCGGCCCGGGCGACCCGGCGCAGGCCCCGCCGGATCGCCTCATGGGGCATCCACGAATCGGGCAGCCAGCCGGCCCCGGGCTTGAGCTGGTCGGAGCCTGCCTGCTGCGCCTGCCGGGTGATCCAGAGCGGGTCGACGATCCGGTCGAGCTGCGGCCCCATTGCCTGGAGCGAGAGCGGCCGCGTCTTGCCGGCCACGTAGAAGCCGGAGCCCGGCCGGGCCACGACCGCCCCCTCGGCAGCCAGCCGCTCATAGGCCTCGACGACGGTGGATTTCGACACGCCCATCGCCTCCGCGAAGGCGCGCACCGACGGGATCCGGACGCCGGGCACGAGCTGCCGGGCCGCGATCCGCCCGCGGATCTCCCCGACCACGGCCTCGACGCGCGTCCCGGGGCTTCTGACTGCGACCGACATCCGTACTGCTCGACCGACCGGACAATTTGTCCGAACCGTACCGAAGTGTTCCTGTCGCCGCCAGCCCTGCCAAGCCAGGATCGCCCCGTCCCAGAGAGAAGGAGGGGATCATGGACCAGTGCCTTTCGCAGACCGCCGGCGCCCGGCCTCAATGGATCGTCCGTGCGGCGCAGGCGATCGTCGAGGCGGCCGCGGAGATCCGGACCGGGCTGTCACGTGCGGCGATGAATCGGCGCGTGCTGCATCGGCTTTCGACGCTGTCGGAGCGCGAGTTGAAGGATATCGGGCTCTCGCGTCAGGACGTGGCGGATGCCTGCGGGCCGGGCGTCTCCGATGCCGTCGGCCTGTTGAACGGCCGCCGCGAGGAGCGCCGCAGCGCGCGGGGGTCGACATGGCGTTGGTGAGCGGGCCGGCGCCGCCCTGCGGTTGCCCGGACGAGGCGCAGGCCGCACGGGCTGCGCTGCTGGAGCGGCCGTCACTTCCGCACAAGCCAGGAGCCGCCTCACCCTCGCCGCAGAGGCACAGGGCGCACAGATTTGCCGGCCCCAGCAGCGATACACGAAGCGCTTGGTTGGCCGCCTTCCTGCGATCCGGCGGCAGCGCCTTCAGCCCACGGGCATAACCCGGCTCCCCCGTGATCCGGATGCTCACGCAGCAAGGTCGTCGAGGTACTGTCTCAGCGCCCCGGGATCATCGCATGCCGGGGCGCCTCGATCCCCGCTTGAGGCTGCAGCGCGAAGGACGCGCAGGACGAGGGCACAACCGAGCAGGCGCTCGACAATCCCCTTGTCGGTTGCGATCAGCGTATCACCGATGGTTCGGCAGACGGCTCCCAGCGATGGATCCATCTTGAAGAGCGCCGTCACGTCGCGCCGGATCCGCTTGGCGAGGCGTGCGCTCAGCAAAGCCCGGATATCCCCCTGGGCCTCGTAGTCCTCGATCAAGCGGTCGAGGATCGCCAAGGTCTCCGCGCTTTCCGGTGCGGCACGCCGGATCGCCTGGATCTGTGCCTTGAAGGCATCGACCTGACGCGACCATGCGGCGACCTTCGCGCGCTAATCGTCGATCAGCCTCTGCGAGACACGCTGCGCCGCGCTGCCGAGCGGCGACAACCAAACCCGCTCCTGCACCGTACGGGCGGTAGCGGCGGCGTCAGGGTTTCCAGACTCGGCAGGATCGCGGGATCGACCATGTCCGCGCGGCATGAAGTCCGAGCGGCCCGGGCAAGCTGCCTGGAGCCTGCAGATCGCATTTGGGGAGATGCAGTGAAGTGGCGCGGGCGACGGGGCTCGAACCCGCGACCTCCGGCGTGACAGGCCGGCACTCTAACCAACTGAGCTACGCCCGCACGGCGTGGTCGCCTCGAAGGGGCGTTTCGCCCGGCGACGGGGCGGGGTTTATGGGGCGCTCCCGGCCCTGTCAAGCGCATCCGGCGCGGATTCGCACGGACCCCGACCCGGGGGGCTGCGCGCTTCCGTCGTGTTGCAGGCGCGCCGCGCGATCCCATCTCTGGGGAGCGCTGACAGCGTGCTTTGTGCGTCGCGGCAAGCCATTGTCACGGGCCGGCGGCTCGACTAAGCCTCCGGCCGCGCGCATCCTGGCATAAGAACAATTCCACGGGCGAATCCGGGTCAGCGTCGCACCGCGGTTTTCCTTGTCTCGCGAGGCCCTGGCATGACCGGATTGTTGGCGGATTACCTGCCGCTCATCGTGTTCATCGGCGTGGCATTGTTCATCGCCACGGCGCTGCTGGTCGTGCCGTTCCTCGTCGCGTTCAAGAGCCCGGATCCGGAGAAGCTCTCGGCCTACGAGTGCGGGTTCAACGCCTTCGACGATGCCCGCATGAAGTTCGACGTGCGATTCTATCTCGTCGCGATCCTGTTCATCATCTTCGATCTTGAAGTCGCATTCCTGTTCCCCTGGGCGATCACCTTCGGGGATCTGGGCTGGTTCGGCTTCTGGTCGATGATCGTCTTCCTGGGCGTGCTGACCGTCGGCTTCGTCTACGAGTGGCGCAAGGGCGCCCTCGAGTGGGATTGAGCCCCGTCAGCCCCCGCCCGCACCGAACACCTGAGTCGCCGATGGCCCTGATCACCGAAACCAACCGCGCCCCCGCGATCGCGCCCCAGCCGAAGGGGATCATCGATCCCAACACCGGCCGCCCGATCGGCGCGGACGATCCGACCTTCCTGTCGATCAGCGACGAGCTGGCCGACCGGGGCTTCCTGCTCACCACCACGGACGAGCTGATCAACTGGGCCCGCACGGGCTCGCTGATGTGGATGACCTTCGGTCTCGCCTGCTGCGCGGTCGAGATGATGCAGATGTCGATGCCGCGCTACGATTGCGAGCGATTCGGCTTCGCGCCCCGCGGCTCGCCCCGCCAGTCCGACGTGATGATCGTCGCCGGCACGCTGACCAACAAGATGGCCCCGGCGCTCCGCAAGGTCTACGACCAGATGCCGGAGCCGCGCTACGTCATCTCGATGGGCTCCTGCGCCAATGGCGGCGGCTACTACCACTATTCCTATTCGGTGGTGCGCGGCTGCGACCGAGTGGTGCCGGTGGACATCTACGTGCCCGGCTGCCCGCCCACCGCCGAGGCGCTGCTCTACGGCGTGCTGCTTCTCCAGAAGAAGATCCGCCGCACCGGCACGATCGAGCGCTGAGGGGCGGCCATGACGAACGGCATCTCGATCCTCCCCCACACCCAGCCGGCCTACGGCGAGGACGCCGTCTCGGCGATGGCCGAGCGGGTCGTCGGCGCGCTCGGCCCGGCGGTGGTGGCGCACAAAATCGCGTTCGGCGAGCTGACGCTGGAGGTCCAGGCCTCCGACATCGTCTACGCGCTGACCTACCTGCGCGACGACCCGTCCTGCGCGTTCCGCAACTTCATCGACATTTGCGGCGTGGACTACCCGCAGCGCGAGAAGCGCTTCGACGTGGTCTACCACCTGCTGTCCCTGCGCCATAACGTACGCATCCGCGTGAAGGTGCAGACCGACGAGGTGACGCCCGTCCCCTCGGTGATCGAGGTGTTTCCGGCCGCCAACTGGTACGAGCGCGAGACCTACGATCTCTACGGGATCCTGTTCTCGGGCCATCCCGACCTGCGCCGCCTCCTGACCGATTACGGGTTCGAGGGGCATCCCCTGCGCAAGGACTTTCCGCTGACCGGCTTCGTCGAGGTCCGCTACGACCAGGATCAGGCGCGGGTCGTCTACGAGCCGGTGAAGCTGACGCAGGAATTCCGGAACTTCGATTTCCTCTCGCCCTGGGAAGGCACGGACTACGTGCTGCCGGGCGACGAGAAGAAGAGTGCATGAGAGCGAATAGTGAATAGCGAGTAGCGAATAGGGTACGGTCGTGGATCGGTCTGCGATCGCCTCCTATCGGGATTTGAAGGTTTGGCAGGACGCCATGGTGCTGGCTGAGGCATGTTACAGGGAGACGCGGGCGTTCCCGCGCGAGGAGATGTTCGGTCTGACCGCACCGATTCGCCGCGCCGCTACGTCGATCGCCGCCAACATAGCGGAAGGTCACGGGCGGGAGACCGGTGGCGCCTTCGTTCGATTCCTGCGCATCGCACAAGGCTCCCTGAAGGAGCTTGAGACACATATCATCCTGTCGAGCCGCCTCGGATTCGTCTCAGCAGCGGCAGCCGATTCGCTTCTCGGACGTGGTGAAGAGATCGGGAAGATGCTGCGCGCGCTGATCCGCGCGGTCCAGAAAAACGATGCGAGCCGAAAGGGGTAGACGATGAGCCCATATCCCTACTCGCTATTCGCTACTCCCTATTCGCTCTCCGGCGGAGCCGGCCGATGACCGAACACAACATCCGCAACTTCGCGATCAACTTCGGCCCGCAGCACCCGGCGGCGCACGGCGTGCTGCGCCTCGTGCTGGAACTGGACGGCGAGGTGGTCGAGCGGGTCGATCCGCATATCGGGCTGCTCCATCGCGGCACCGAGAAGCTGATCGAGTACAAGACCTACCTGCAGGCGACGCCCTATTTCGACCGGCTCGACTACGTGTCGCCGATGAATCAGGAGCACGCCTTCTGCCTGGCGATCGAGAAGCTCGCCGGGATCGAGGTGCCGCGCCGGGCCAAGCTGATTCGCACGCTCTATTGCGAGATCGGCCGGCTGCTGTCGCACCTGCTCAACGTCACCACGCAGGCGATGGATGTCGGCGCCCTCACGCCCCCGCTCTGGGGCTTCGAGGAGCGCGAGAAGCTGATGATCTTCTACGAGCGGGCCTCGGGCGCCCGGCTCCACGCCAACTATTTCCGGCCGGGCGGTGTCCATCAGGATCTGCCGCCGAAGCTGATCGACGACATCGACGCGTTCTGCGACCCGTTCCTGCAGGTCGTGCAGGATCTCGACGACCTCGTCATGGCGAATCGGATCTTCAAGCAGCGCAACGTCGATATCGGCATCGTGTCGGTGGACGAGGCGATGCAGTGGGGCTTCTCCGGCGTGATGGTGCGCGGCTCCGGCATCCCGTGGGACCTGCGCAAGGCGCAGCCCTACGAGTGCTACGAGGAGATGGAATTCGACATCCCCGTGGGCAAGAACGGCGACACCTACGATCGCCAGGTGATCCGGATGGAGGAGATGCGCCAGTCGGTGCGCATCATGAAGCAGTGCATCGCCAAGCTGCGCGAGCCCGCCGGCCAGGGGCCGATCGCCTCGATCGACGGCAAGTTCGCGCCGCCGCCGCGCCGGGAGATGAAGCGCTCGATGGAAGCGCTCATCCACCACTTCAAGCTCTACACCGAGGGTTTTCACGTGCCCGAGGGCGAGGTCTACGCCGCCGTGGAAGCGCCGAAGGGCGAGTTCGGCGTCTATCTCGTGTCCGACGGGACCAACAAGCCGTATCGCTGCAAGATCCGCGCGCCGGGCTTCGCGCATCTGCAGGCGATGGACTGGATGTGCCGCGGGCACCTTCTCGCCGACGTCTCCTGCGTGCTCGGCACGCTCGACATCGTGTTCGGCGAAGTGGATCGGTAAGACAGAGCGATGGCCAACCGCAGACTCGCCCCCGCCTCCGAGCAGCCCGAGAGCTTCGCGTTCTCACCCGAGAACGCCGCGTGGGCGAAGACCCAGATCGCCAAGTACCCGGAGGGCCGTCAGGCCTCCGCGGTGATCTCGCTCCTGTGGAAGGCGCAGGAGCAGAACGGCGGCTGGCTGCCGCGCGCGGCGATCGAGGCGGTCGCGGCCGAACTCGGCATGCCGAACATCCGCGTGCTGGAGGTGGCGACCTTCTACACGATGTTCGCCCTGGAGCCGGTGGGCCGGTTCTGGATCCAGGTCTGCGGCACGGTGCCGTGCGATTCCTGCGGCGCACGCGGGCTGAAGGAGATGCTGCAGGACCGGCTCGGTCCGCCCGGCCACGTCTCGGCCGACGGCAACTTCTCCTGGCTCGAGGTCGAGTGCCTGGGTGCCTGCTGCAACGCGCCGATGGTGCAGATCAACCAGGATTATTATGAGGATCTGACGCCCGAATCGCTCGGGCAGCTCATGGACGACCTCGCCGCCGGCCGGCCCGTGAAGGTCGGCTCGCAGACCGGGCGCGTCTCCTCCGAGCCCCAGGGCGCCGTGAACACGCTCACCGACCCGACGCTCTTCGACGGCTCGCGGGTCGGCGCGTGGCGCAAGCGCTTCGAGGAGGCCGGGAAGACCGAGGCGCCGGCGGCCCAGACCGGAGAGGCGGCGGCCGGCGCCCAGCAGGCGGCGACGAACCCGAAGCCGGCCCGGCCCGATGCCGGACGCCCGGTCGAGCGGACCGTGAGCGACGCGCCGGCCCAGCGCGCAGCTGATGGCGAGACGCCGGTCAAGCCCGAGGATCGCGCCGACGCGTCCGAGCGCGGCCGGTCCACCGCCAAGGCCGGCGGCGCCCGCCAGGGCGATGCTGACGTGCTCGATTCGCCGGCCAAGCGCGTGGCCGAGGGCGAGCCCACCGCGGGCGAGCAGGGGAAGCAGGATGGGCCGGACCGCGATTCGGTCCCGCAGCAGCCCGAGGCCTCCGGCGCGAGCGACGCCGAGGTGGCCGCCGAGGCCGAGGAGGCCCGGGTCGCCGGGGCGCTGGCCGCCCTGCCGAAGGATGCGAGCCCGGAGCAGAAGGCTGACGCGGTCGGCACCCGGCCGCCGGGGCTCGACGCCGCCCGCGCCGGCCAGCCGGACGACCTGACCCGGATCAAGGGCGTCGGGCCGGGCAACAGCCAGCGCCTGAACGGGCTCGGCATCTACCATTTCGACCAGATCGCCGCCTGGACCCGCGACGAAATCACCTGGGTCGGCACCTACCTCGCGTTCCCGGGTCGCATCGACCGGGAGGATTGGGTGGGGCAGGCCAAGGCCCTGTCGGCGCCGGCTCAGTGAGGACCTGACATGCTGTCGGATCAGGATCGCATCTTCACCAACCTCTATGGGCTGCACTCCCCGGGCCTCGAAGCCGCGAAGAAGCGCGGCGCCTGGGACGGGACCAAGTTCCTGCTGGAGCAGGGCCGCGACTGGATCATCGACGAGATGAAGGCCTCGGGGCTGCGCGGCCGCGGCGGCGCGGGCTTCCCGACCGGCCTCAAGTGGTCGTTCATGCCCAAGAAGTCGGACGGGCGGCCGCATTACCTCGTGGTCAACGCCGACGAGTCGGAGCCAGGCACCTGCAAGGACCGGGAGATCATGCGGCACGACCCGCATCTCCTGATCGAGGGCTGCATGCTGGCCTGCTTCGCCATGGGCGCGCATGCCTGCTACATCTATATCCGCGGCGAGTACGTCGCCGAGAAGCACGCGCTCCAGAAAGCCGTGGATGAGGCCTACGCGGCCCGCCTCGTCGGCCAGTCGAACATCCACGACTACCCGTTCGACATCTACGTCCACCACGGCGCCGGCGCCTATATCTGCGGCGAGGAGACGGCCCTCATCGAAAGCCTGGAGGGCAAGAAGGGCATGCCGCGGCTGAAGCCGCCCTTCCCGGCCAATATGGGCCTCTACGGCTGTCCCACGACGGTCAACAACGTCGAGTCGATCGCGGTCGCCGGCACGATCCTGCGGCGGGGCGGCGCGTGGTTCGCGGGGCTCGGCGGCAAGAACAACACCGGCACGAAGCTGTTCTGCGTCTCCGGCCACGTCAACAAGCCGTGCAACGTCGAGGAGGAGCTGGGCATCACCTTCCGCGAGCTCATCGACCGCCATTGCGGCGGCATGCGCGGCGGCTGGGACAATCTTTTGTGTTCCATCCCCGGCGGATCCTCGGTTCCCCTTGTTCCCGCGGAACAGATCATCGACGCCAAGATGGATTTCGACACCCTGCGCGGCCTGGGCTCCGGCCTCGGCACGGCGGCGGTGATCGTGCTCGACAAGTCGACCGACATCGTCGCGGCGATCACGCGGATCTCGTACTTCTACAAGCACGAATCCTGCGGCCAGTGCACGCCCTGCCGCGAGGGCACCGGCTGGATGTGGCGGGTGATGCAGCGCATGACCGAGGGCCGCGCTCAGAAGCGCGAGATCGACATGCTGTTCGAGGTCACCAAGCAGATCGAGGGCCACACGATCTGCGCGCTGGGCGACGCGGCGGCGTGGCCGATCCAGGGCCTGATCAGGCATTTCCGGCCCGAGATCGAGAAGCGGATCGACCGCTACACCGCGAACCCGCACAGCGAGCCTGTGCCGATGGCCGCGGAGTGATCCGATGACGAGCCAGCCTGACAACCTGATGCTCGTGTACCTGCGGCGGATCGACGGGAAGGTCGATCGCCTCGGCGATGATGTCCGTGAATTGAAGGGCCGAATGGCCGCGGTCGAAGAGAACTCGGCCGGCGTCCACCGGCGGATCGACAGGGTCGAGCTTCGCATCGAACGGATCGAGCACAGCCTCGATCTCGCCGACGCCCCGCACTGAGATTGCACCGATGACAAAGATTCTCGTCGACGGCACCGAGGTCGACGTCCCCGCCGATTACACGCTGCTCCAGGCCTGCGAGGCCGCGGGGGCCGAGATCCCGCGCTTCTGCTTCCACGAGCGCCTGTCGATCGCAGGCAATTGCCGCATGTGCCTCGTCGAGTTGAAGGGCGCGCCGAAGCCGGTGGCCTCCTGCGCCTATGCGGTGAAGGATTGCCGCCCCGGCCCGAACGGCGAGCCGCCGGAGGTACTGACCCGCTCGCAGGGCACCAAGAAGGCCCGCGAGGGGGTGATGGAGTTCCTCCTCATCAACCATCCCCTCGACTGCCCGATCTGCGACCAGGGCGGCCATTGCGACCTGCAGGACCAGGCCATGGCGTACGGGGTCGATTCGACCCGCTACAAGGAGAACAAGCGGGCGGTCGAGGAGAAGCATATCGGCCCGCTGGTGCGGACGGCGATGAACCGCTGCATCCACTGCACCCGCTGCGTGCGCTTCCTCGCCGAGGTGGCGGGCGTGCCCGACCTCGGCGCCATCGGCCGCGGCGAGGACATGGAAATCACGAGCTACCTCGAGCAGTCGATGGCCTCGGAGCTCCAGGGCAACGTCGCCGACCTCTGCCCGGTGGGCGCCCTCGTGCACCGGCCGCAGAGCTACAACGTGCGCCCCTGGGAGCTGAACAAGACCGAATCGGTCGACGTGATGGACGCGGTCGGCTCCGCGATCCGCATCGATACGCGCGGCCGCGAGGTCATGCAGATCGAGCCGCGGATCAGCGAGGAGATCAACGAGGAGTGGATCTCCGACAAGACCCGCTACCACATCGACGGGCTGCGGATGCAGCGCCTCGACCGGCCCTACCTGCGCGAGAACGGCCGGCTGCGGCCCGCCTCCTGGGGTGAGGCCTTCCAGGCCATCGCCACCAAGGTGAGGGGTGCGGATCCGAAGCGCATCGGCGCCATCGTCGGCGACCTCGCGGGTGTCGAGGAGATCTTTGCGCTCCGCGAGCTGATCAGGAGCCTCGGCTCGCCGAATCTCGACTGCCGCCAGACAGATGCCGGCCTCGATCCGGCGCTCGGCCGCGCGTCGTACATCTTCAACCCGACGATTCCCGGCATCGAGGCCGCGGACGCGATCCTGATCGTCGGCGCCAACCCGCGCACCGAGGCCTCGCTGCTGAACGTGCGCATCCGCAAGCGCTGGCGCATGGCGCCCCTGGCGGTCGGCGTCATCGGCGAGCCGGTCGATCTGACCTACCCGAGCCACTACATCGGCGCCGGCCCCGATTCTCTGACCGCACTGGCGCGGGGCGAGCACAGCTTCCTGGAAATCCTCAAGGAGGCGAAGGCGCCGCTCGTGATCGTCGGTGCCAATGCCGAGCCGGGCATTCTGGCCGCGGCGGCCAAGCTCGCCGACGAGATCGGCGCCGTCTCGGGCGATTGGAACGGGTTCGGCGTGCTGCACACGGCCGCCGCCCGGGTCGGCGCGCTGGATCTCGGCTTCGTGCCGGGGGCGGGCGGCCTGACCTTCGGGCAGATGCTGGAGCCGGGGGCGCTGGACGTCCTGTTCAACCTCGGCGCGGACGAGCGCGACGTGGCTCCCGGCGCCTTCGTGGTCTACCAGGGCAGCCACGGCGACCGCGGCGCCTCGCGCGCCGATGTGATCCTGCCGGGTGCCGCCTACAGCGAGAAGTCGGCCACCTGGGTGAACACCGAAGGCCGGGTCCAGATGGGCAACCGCGCCGCCTTCCCGCCGGGCGATGCCCGCGAGGATTGGGCGATCCTGCGCGCCCTGTCGGACGTGCTTGGCAAGCGCCTGCCGTTCGATTCGCTCAGCGCGCTCCGCCGGGCGCTCTACGCCGCCCACCCGCATCTGGCGGCCGTCGGAACCGTGGAGCCCGGCCATGTCGCGGAGGCGGTGGACAGGCTCGCGGGCCTCGGCGGCACCCTGACCGGGCCGGCCTTCGCGTCGCCCGTGACCGACTTCTATCTCACCAACCCGATCGCCCGCGCCTCGCGCATCCTCGCGGAGTGCTCGCGCCTCGCCCGGGAGCGCGCCGCCGAGGCGCGGCCCCTCGCGGCGGCCGAGTAGGAGCTTTTTGACCGATGACGCCGCTCGAAATCCTCGGGACCGTGCTCCTGATCGTGCTGAAGAGCTTCGTGCTCCTGGCCGCGCTCCTCGTCTTCATCGCCTACGCGCTGCTCGCCGACCGGAAGATCTGGGCGGCGGTGCAGCTCCGGCGCGGCCCGAACGTGGTCGGACCCTTCGGCCTGTTCCAATCCTTCGCGGATCTCATCAAGTTCGTGCTCAAGGAGCCGGTGATCCCGGCGGGCGCCAACAAGGCGATCTACCTGCTGGCACCGCTGGTCTTCGCGATGCTCGCCTTGTCGAGCTGGGCGGTGATCCCGCTCGCCGACGGCTGGGCGATCGCCGACATCAATGTCGGCATCACCTACATCTTCGCGATCTCGTCCCTCGGCGTGTACGGCGTCATCATGGGCGGCTGGGCGTCGAACTCGAAATACGCGTTCCTCGGCGCGCTCCGCTCGGCGGCGCAGATGATCTCCTACGAGGTTTCGCTCGGCTTCGTGATCATCTGCGTGCTGCTCTGCGCCGGCTCGCTCAACCTCTCGCGCATCGTAATGGCGCAGGACACCAGCCTCGGGATCTTCGGCTGGTACTGGCTGTGGCTGTTCCCGATGTTCGTGGTGTTCTTCGTCTCGGCGCTCGCCGAGACGAATCGCCCGCCCTTCGACCTGCCGGAGGCCGAATCGGAGCTCGTGGCCGGCTACATGGTCGAGTATTCGTCGACCCCGTACCTGCTGTTCATGCTCGGCGAGTACGTCGCCATCATGAGCATGTGCGCGCTGGGCACCGTGCTGTTCATGGGCGGCTGGCTCTCGCCGATCCCGTTCGCGCCCTTCACCTGGGTGCCCGGCGTGATCTGGTTCGTCCTGAAGGCGAGCTTCCTGTTCTTCCTGTTCGCGATGGTGAAGTCGATCGTGCCGCGTTACCGCTACGATCAGCTCATGCGCCTCGGCTGGAAGGTGTTTTTGCCCATTTCGCTCGTCTCGGTGGTGGTCGTGGCCTTCGTGTTGAAGCTCACCGGCCTGGCCCCGGGCGCCTGACATATGAAACCGGAGATCGCGGCATGAAGCTCGATCAGATTGCGAAAAGCCTTCTGCTGAAGGAATTCGTGTCGGGGATGATCCTCGGCATGCGCTACTTCTTCAAGCCAAAGGCCACGATCAACTATCCCTTCGAGATGGGCCATCGCGGCCCGCGCTTCCGGGGCGAGCACGCTCTGCGCCGCTATCCCAACGGCGAGGAGCGCTGCATCGCCTGCAAGCTCTGCGAGGCGATCTGCCCGGCCCAGGCCATCACCATCGAGGCCGGTCCCCGCCGCAACGACGGCACGCGTCGCACGACTCGGTACGACATCGACATGGTGAAATGCATCTATTGCGGCATGTGCCAGGAGGCCTGCCCGGTGGACGCCATCGTCGAGGGTCCGAACTTCGAATTCTCGGTAGAGACCCGGGAAGAGCTTCTCTACGACAAGGCAAAGCTTCTTCTGAACGGCGACCGTTGGGAGCGCGAAATCGCCCGCAACATCGCGATGGACGCGCCTTATCGCTGACTCATGCCGGGGGCGCTGTTGTGCCCCCGCCGACCGGGTTCTATAGACGGCCCGCCCGCTGCGGACCGTCTCCACGCACGGCAGAAGGGGCCGCTCCGGCGGCCGATCCCGACCAGCGCATGACCGCAGCAGCCGCCTTCTTCTATCTGTTCGCGAGCATCACGGTCGCGTCAGGCTTCATGGTGATCGCCTCGCGCAATCCCGTCGCCTCGGTGCTGTTCCTGATCCTCGCCTTCGTGAACGCCGCCGGCCTGTTCGTCCTAATGGGCGCCGAGTTCCTGGCGATGATCCTCGTCGTCGTCTACGTGGGCGCGGTGGCAGTGCTCTTCCTCTTCGTCGTGATGATGCTCGACGTGGACTTCGCCGAGCTGCGCCAGGGCTTCCAGCAATACCTGCCGGTCGGCGCCCTGATCGGCGCGATCTTCCTGGTCGAGCTGCTGCTGGTGGTGGGCTCCTGGAGCATCGATCCGGGCCTCGTCCAGGCGCCGCTCGGCAACGTCGCCTCGGCCGAGAACCTGACCAACGCCCAGGCTTTGGGCCGGGTGATCTACACGGACTACGCGTATTTCTTCCAGCTCGCCGGCCTGATCCTGCTGGTCGCCATGATCGGCGCGATCGTGCTGACCCTGCGCGACCGGCCCGGCGTCAAGCGCCAGAACATCGCGGTCCAGAACGCCCGCACCCAGGCGATGGCGGTGGAGACCCGCAAGGTCCCGTCGCGCCAGGGTGTCGAGGTCTGATGTCCGCCGGAGGTTTCGAACGATGATCGGCCTGAGCCACTATCTCACCGTCGCGGCGATCCTGTTCACGCTCGGCGTGCTCGGCATCTTCATCAACCGCAAGAACATCATCGTCATCCTGATGTCGGTCGAGCTGATCCTGCTCTCGGTCAACATCAACCTCGTCGCCTTCTCGACGCAGCTGAACGACATCACCGGACAGGTCTTCGCCCTGTTCGTGCTGACCGTCGCGGCCGCCGAATCGGCGATCGGCCTCGCCATCCTGGTGGTGTTCTTCCGCAACCGCGGCTCGATCGCGGTGGAGGACGTGAGCATGATGAAGGGCTAGGGCCTCCTTCCCCGCCGCCCCGATTCACATCCGGACGCCGCCGCCCCGCGGCCGGCCCGGAGGACGGACTGCAAGAGAGCGATGTATCACGCGATCGTCTTCTTCCCGCTGATCGGCTTCCTGATCGCCGGCCTGTTCGGCCGGTACATCGGGGCGCGGGCCTGCGAGTACATCACCACGGCGTTCCTCGCCTTCACGGCGTTGATCGCCTGGGGCGTATTCATCGACGGCGGCCATGCCGAGCGGGTGCAGGTCGCCTCCTGGTTCTCGGCCGGCGACCTCCAGGTCGACTGGGCCTTCAAGGTCGACACCCTGACCCGGGTGATGCTGGTGGTGGTGACGACGGTCTCGACCCTCGTGCACCTCTACTCCGTCGGCTACATGCACGAGGATCCGCACCGTCCGCGGTTCTTCGCCTACCTGTCGCTGTTCACCTTCGCCATGCTGATGCTGGTGACGGCCGACAACCTCGTGCAGATGTTCTTCGGCTGGGAGGGCGTGGGCCTCGCCTCCTACCTGCTGATCGGGTTCTGGTACGAGAAGCCCTCGGCCAACGCCGCCGCCATGAAGGCGTTCATCGTCAACCGGGTCGGCGATTTCGGCTTCTCGCTCGGCATCTTCCTGACCTTCGTGCTCACCGGCTCGGTGGCGTTCGACGCGATCTTCGGCAAGGTCGACGCGATCAAGACGCTGACCTTCCACTTCCTCGGCTACGACTGGAACGCCCTGACGCTCGCCTGCCTGCTGCTGTTCATGGGGGCCATGGGCAAGTCGGCGCAGTTCCTGCTGCACACCTGGCTGCCGGACGCCATGGAGGGCCCGACTCCGGTCTCGGCGCTGATCCACGCCGCCACCATGGTCACCGCCGGCGTGTTCATGGTCGCGCGCCTGTCGCCGCTGTTCGAGGAGGCGCCGAACGCGCTGATCGTCGTGACGGTGATCGGCGGCATCACGGCCTTCTTCGCGGCCACGATCGGGCTGGTGCAGAACGACATCAAGCGGGTGATCGCCTATTCGACCTGCTCGCAGCTCGGCTACATGTTCGTGGCGCTCGGCGTCGGCGCCTACTCGGCCGGCGTGTTCCACCTGTTCACCCACGCCTTCTTCAAGGCGCTGCTGTTCCTCGGCGCCGGCTCGGTCATCCACGCGATGCACCACGAGCAGGACATGCGGAACATGGGCGGCCTGCGCCGCTACATCCCCTATACCAGCGCCATGATGGCGATCGGCTCGCTCGCGCTGATCGGCTTCCCCTACACGGCCGGCTACTACTCGAAGGACGCGATCATCGAGGCGGCCTACGCCTCGACCCGGCCCGGCCACACGCTCGCCTTCCTGTGCGTGGTGGTGGCGGCGTTCTTCACCTCGTTCTATTCCTGGCGCCTGTTCTTCATGACCTTCGAGGGTCCGGCCCGCTGGGGCGCCCATGGGTCACACGATCACGCGGCCCATGACCATCACGACGCCCCCGCGGTCGCACACGCCGCCATGGCGCACGAGGCGGATGGGGCTCCCGGTCACACCGAGGGCGTCGCCCACGACGACAAGGGCCACGACATCGAGCCGGCCCACAGGAGCGACGTGGTCGCGGACGACCATCACGGGCACGGCCACCACGGCGACCACACGCCCCATGAGAGCCCGCTGGTGATGACGGTCCCGCTGGCGATCCTCGCCTTCGGCGCGCTGTTCGCCGGCATCATCTTCCACAACCGCTTCATCGGCGAAGGGATGGACGCGTTCTGGGGCCATGCCCTGGCGCACGGGCCGCACAACCACATCATGCACGAGATCCACGAGGTCCCGGCGCTGGTCTCCTATTCGCCGCTGATCATGCTGATCCTCGGCTTCGTCCTGGCCTACTGGATGTATATCCGCCGGCCGGAACTGCCGGGTGAACTCGCCGCGCAGCAGCCGTCGCTGTACCGGTTCCTGCTCAACAAGTGGTACTTCGACGAGATCTACGATCGGATCTTCGTCCGCCCGGCCAAGGATTTCGGCCTGTTCCTCTGGAAGCAGGGCGACGGACGGATCATCGACGGCCTCGGGCCGAACGGCATCGCGGCGCGCGTCGTGGACGTGACCCGCGGCGTGGTCCGCCTCCAGACCGGCTACCTCTATCACTACGCCTTCGTGATGCTCATCGGCGTCGCCGGCCTGATCAGCTGGTACCTGATGTCCGGCCTGCCCAAGGGTGCTCACTGATGTTCGGCCTCGGCATCCTCTCCGGCCTGCTGATCGTGCCGCTCTGCGGCGCGGCCTTCATCCTGACGCTGAACGGCGACGAGGCCTCGGTCGCGCGCAACAGCCGCTGGGCCGCGCTCGCCACCACGATCGTCACCTTCCTCCTGTCCCTGGTGGCCTGGAGCCGCTACGACGCGGCCTCGTCGAGCTTCCAGCTGGTCGAGAGCCATGCGTGGCTGACCGACACGATCCGGTTCAAGCTCGGCGTCGACGGCTTCTCGATGCCGCTGGTCCTGCTGACCACCTTCCTGATGCCGTTCTGCATCGGTGCCTCGTGGCATTCGATCAACGTCCGGGTGAAGGAGTATTTCGTCGCCTTCCTCGTGCTCGAAACGACGATGATCGGCGTGTTCGCCTCCCTCGACCTGCTGCTGTTCTACCTGTTCTTCGAGGCCGGCCTGATCCCGATGTTCCTGATCATCGGGATCTGGGGCGGGGCGCGCCGGGTCTATGCCAGCTTCAAATTCTTCCTCTACACGCTGCTCGGCTCGGTGCTGATGCTGCTCGCCGTGATGGCGATGTACTGGCAGGCCGGCACCACCGACATCCCGACCCTGCTGCAGTACCGCTTCCCGGTGCAGATGCAGACCTGGCTGTGGCTCGCCTTCTTCGCCTCCTTCGCGGTGAAGATGCCGATGTGGCCGGTCCATACCTGGCTGCCGGACGCCCACGTCGAGGCGCCGACCGCCGGGTCGGTGATCCTGGCCGGCATCCTCCTGAAGATGGGCGGCTACGGCTTCATCCGGATCTCGCTGCCGATGCTGCCGGTGGCGAGCCAGGACTTCGCGCCGCTGGTCTTCGCCCTGTCGGTGATCGCGATCATCTTCACGTCGCTCACCGCGATGATGCAGACCGACATCAAGAAGCTGATCGCCTACTCGTCGGTGGCCCATATGGGCTTCGTGACGCTCGGCCTGTTCACCCTGAACGAGCAGGGCATCCAGGGCGCGCTGTTCCTGATGGTCTCCCACGGCATCGTGGCGAGCGCGCTGTTCCTCTGCGTCGGCGTGGTCTACGACCGGATGCATACCCGCGAGATCGCCGCCTATGGCGGCCTCGTGAAGCGGATGCCGCTCTACGCGGTGGCCATGATGGTGTTCACCATGGCCAATGTCGGCCTGCCGGGCACTTCGGGCTTCGTGGGCGAGTTCCTGTCGATGCTCGGCGCCTTCAAGGCGAACCCGAACGTCGCCTTCTTCTCGACCTTCGGCATCATCCTCTCGGCGGCCTACGCCCTGTGGCTCTACGCCCGGGTGATCTACGGCAAGCTGGAGAAGCCGAATCTCCAGGGCATCCTGGATCTCGATCTGCGCGAGAAGATCATCCTGGCCCCGCTGGTGGCGCTGACGATCTATTACGGCGTGCATCCGGCCCCCGTGCTCGACGTGTTCGCGCCCTCGACCGACGCGCTGATGGCGGGCATCAAGACCGCGCTCTCGAACACCCAGACGGCCGCCGCGGCGCTGCCGATCCCGCGCTGAGGCGGACACCATGACAACCGTCCACTCCGTCCTGCCCTCGCTGGCGCCGCTCCTGCCCGAGCTGATCCTCGGCGTCGGCGTCCTGCTCCTGATCCTCTACGGCGCGTGGCGCGGCGACCGCTCGGCCGAGACCGTGAGCATCGGCGCGCTCGCGCTCCTGCTCGTCGCCCTCTCGGTGGTGATCTCCCAGCCGGTCCACGGCCGGATCACGACCCTCTCGGGCGCCTTCGTGTCCGATTCCTTCTCGAAGGTGATGAAGTCGCTGGTGCTGCTCGGCTCCGCGGCGACGATCCTGCTGGCGCACGACTTCTTCAAGCGCGAGCGCATCGACCGGTTCGAGTTCCCCGTGCTGATCGTGCTCTGCACCATCGGCATGATGGTGATGGTCTCGGCCAACGATCTGATCGCGCTCTATCTCGGCCTGGAGCTGCAATCGCTCGCCGCCTACGTCATCGCCGCCTTCCACCGGGACGACATCAAGTCGACCGAGGCCGGCCTGAAGTACTTCGTGCTCGGCGCGCTCTCCTCGGGCATGCTGCTCTACGGCGCCTCGCTGATCTACGGCTTCACCGGCACGGTCTCGTTCCCCGGCATCGTCTCGGCGCTGAACGCCAATGCGGGCCTCGGCATCGTGCTCGGCATCGTGTTCGTGGCGGCCGGCGTCTGCTTCAAGATGTCGGCGGTGCCGTTCCACATGTGGACGCCCGACGTCTACGAGGGCTCGCCCACCCCGGTGACGGCCTTCTTCGCCACCGCGCCCAAGATGGCCGCCGTCTCGATGACGGTGCGGGTCTTCATCGGCGCCCTCCCGGACGTGACGGCGGTCTGGCAGCAGATCTTCATCTTCGTCTCGGTCGTGTCGATGGCTTTGGGCTCCTTCGCGGCGATCGGCCAGAGTTCGATCAAGCGCCTGATGGCCTACTCGTCGATCGCCAATATCGGCTACGCGCTGATCGGGCTGGCCTGCGGCTCGGAGGAGGGGATCAGCGGGCTCGTCACCTACATGATCATCTACCTCGCGATGACGCTCGGCTCCTTCGCAATCATCCTGTCGCTCCGGCGCCGGAACGTGATGTTCGAGAAGATCGAGGACCTGTCGGGCCTGTCCCGGACTCATCCGTGGCTGGCCTTCTGCCTCGCCGCGATGATGTTCTCGCTGGCCGGCATCCCGCCGCTCGCCGGGTTCTTCGCGAAGTTCTACGTCTTCGCCGCCGCCATCAAGGCGGGCCTCGTGACGCTCGCGGTGATCGGCGTGGTGACCAGCGTGGTCGGCGCCTATTACTACCTGCGGGTGGTGCGGATCATGTATTTCGACGAGCCGAAGGAGCCCTACGAGGCGATGGCGCCGGGCCTGCGTGTCGTGCTCGCCCTGTCGAGCGTCGTGGTGGTGCTGTTCTTCCTGCTGCCCGGCCCGCTGGTCGGCGCCGCCGGCCGGGCCGCCAGGTCGCTGTTCTAGGACGGCCTTGAGCTACCGCCTCGGGCCTGCGGCGCGCGCCGCGGGCCACCGCCTGCATGTCCACGACAGCCTCGGCTCCACCAACACGGAGGCGATGGCGCAGGCGCGGGCTGGGGAGACCGGGCCGCTCTGGGTCGCGACGCACCGCCAGGAGGCGGGGAGGGGCCGCCGGGGCAACAGCTGGTCGTCCCTGCCGGGCAACCTCGCGGCGAGCGTGCTGTGGCCGGTCGCCGGGGTCGCGCCCGATCACCTCGCCGAACTCGGCTTCGTGGCCGGTCTCGCGCTGATCGAGGCGCTGGAGGCGGCCTGCGGCACCCTGCCGGATACCGGATCCGCCGACGGCGCCCGATCTTTCCGGCTGAAATGGCCGAACGACGTGCTGCTCGGCGGCGCCAAGCTGGCGGGCCTGCTGCTGGAAGCCGAGACGCTGCCGGGCGGCCGGCGCGCCGTGGTGATCGGCTTCGGCGTCAACGTGGCGGCAGCCCCGGAGGGCCTCCCCGCCACAAGCTTGGCGGCTATGGGTTACGCCGCGGACGCCGAAGCGCTACTGGAACACCTCTCGGACCGGATGGCAGCGCGGGCGCGCGCCTGGGACCGGGGACAGAATTTTGCTGCCCTGCGCGCCGACTGGCTGGCGCGGGCCGCGGGTCTCGGATCGGAGATCGCGGTGCGCAGCGGCGGACATAGCCTCAAGGGCGTGTTCGAGACGATCGACGAGGGGGGGCGGCTCGTGATCCTCGCCCCCGACGGGAACCGGCATACCGTGACGGCGGGCGAGGTGCATTTCGGATCGGCCGCGACGGCGGCCTGAGTTTGGACGACGACACAGATGGCACTAGGACAGGAGGAGCTGGTCTTCCTGCCGCTCGGCGGCGTGGGCGAGATCGGGATGAATGCGGCGCTCTACGGGTTCGGCCCGGAGAAGGGCCGCAAGTGGATCATGATCGATTGCGGCATGGGCTTCGCCGGCGAGGAGAACATGCCGGGCATCGATCTGATGTTCCCGGATCTTTCCTTCATCGAGGAGAAGCGCAAGGACCTGCTCGGGATCTTCATCACCCACGCGCACGAGGACCATATCGGGGCGATCTCGGAGCTGTGGTCGCGCCTCAAGGCGCCGGTCTACGCGACGCGCTTCGCCAAGAACCTGCTGGAGACCCGGCGGCTCTCGGATCCGGGTGCGCCCAAGGTCGACCTGCGCGAGGTCAAGCCCGGCCGCCGCGTGACCGTCGGCCCGTTCGAGCTCGAATACGTGCCGGTCTCGCACTCGATCCCGGAGTCGAACGCCATCGCGATCCGCACGGCCGCCGGCCTCGTGCTGCACACCGGCGACTGGAAGATCGACCCGACGCCGGTGGCCGGCGAGGTGACCTCGCCGGAGGCCTTCACGGCACTCGGCGACGAGGGGATCCTGGCGCTCGTCTGCGACTCCACCAACGTGGTCCGCGAGGGCTTTTCCCCGAGCGAGCGTGAGGTCGCCGAGACCCTGAAGACGGTGATCGCCGACGCCCCCCACCGGGTGGCGGTGACCACCTTCGCGTCGAACGTCGCCCGTATCCGCGCCGTCGCCGAGGCGGCCGTGGCCTGCGGCCGCGAGATCGTGGCGGTCGGCCGGGCGATGGACCGGGTGATCGATGTGGCCCGCGAATGCGGCTACCTCGACGGCCTGCCCGAATTCCGCCGGTCGGATTCGTGGAAGAGCCTGCCGCGCGAGCGGGTCGTGGCCTTGCTCACCGGCTCGCAGGGCGAGCCGCGGGCGGCGCTCGCCCGGGTCTCCCGCCGCGACCACCCGGATATCAGCCTCACCGCGGGCGACCGGGTGATCTTCTCCTCCCGCGCCATTCCCGGCAACGAGCGCGATGTCGGCGCGATCATCAACGACCTGATCGAGCAGGGCGTCGAGGTGATCACCGACCGCACCGCCCTCGTCCACGTGTCGGGCCATCCGCGCCGAGACGAGATGGTCGAGATGTACAAGTGGACGCGCCCGGGCACCGCGATCCCGGTCCACGGCGAGGCGCTCCATCTCGACGAGCATGCCCGCTTCGCCCGCGCCCAGGGCGTGCAGAACATCGTCAAGGCGCGCAACGGCAGCCTGATCCGCCTCAGCCCCGGCAAGCCCGAGGTGATCGACTACGTGAAGGCCGGCCGTCTGTACAAGGACGGCGATGTCCTGATCGACGAGAAGGACCGGGCGATCCCCGAGCGGCGCAAGCTGATGCAGGCGGGCCTCGTCTCGGTGGCGATCGCCATCGACGAGGATGGCGTCGTACTGGGCGAGCCGGCGGTGGACATCATCGGCCTGCCGAACCGCGGCCGGTCCGGCGAGCCGCTGATCGAGACGGTGGTGGATGCGGTCACCCGGACCCTGTCGGGGATGTCGCGGGGCAAGCTCAAGGACTCGGAGGGCGTCGAGAAGACGGTCGACCGGGCGGTGCGCACCGCGGTCAACGAGGTCTGGGGCAAGAAGCCCGCCTGCCACGTGCAGGTTGTGGAGGTTTAGGGTACGAAGACTGAAGAACGGACCACGGCAGGTCCAATCCAGACCCTCATCCTGAGGTGCCCGCGTCAGCGGGCCTCGAAGGAGCCCTCCAGCCGGCCGCGCGATCCCTGGAGATCTCCTTCGAGGCCTCCGCTGCGCTCCGGCACCTCAGGATGAGGTTGTTCTTGGGATCCGCAGCCTGCCGATCGGTGCGCGAACGGGGAGGAAGAGAGAATGATCGGCCGTCTCAACCACGTGGCCATCGCCGTGCAGGATCTCGACGCCGCCTGCGCGATCTACCGCGATACGCTCGGCGCCACGGTCACGCCGCCCCTGCCGCAGCCCGAGCACGGCGTCACGGTCGTGTTCGTGGAACTGCCGAACAGCAAGGTCGAGCTGATGGCGCCGCTCGGCGAGAACTCGCCGATCGAATCCTTCGTGGCCCGCAACCCGGGCGGCGGCGTCCACCACGTCTGCTACGAGGTCGACGACATCCTGGCGGCCCGCGACAAGCTCAAACAGCAGGGCGCCCGGGTGCTCGGCACGGGCGAGCCGCGGATCGGCGCCCACGGCAAGCCGGTCCTGTTCCTGCACCCGAAGGACTTTCTGGGTACCCTGGTCGAGCTGGAGCAGGTCTGACCCGGATGATGCCCGCGCTGGTCCGCTCGACGCCGAGGACGCTGGCCGTCGTCACGCTGCTGGTCGCCGCCTTCGTGGCGGCGGGGGTCCGCCTGTTCGGGCTGACCGTGGGGGGCGCCATCGCCCTCTATTTCGTGGTGTGGTGGACGCTGCTCTTCGCGGTCCTGCCGCTGCGCAACCAGCCCGAGACGCGGCCGACCCATGTCGTGCCGGGGCAGGATCCCGGCGCGCCCGCGGCGCCGCGGCTCCGCGAGAAGGCGATCTGGACGACGCTGGTGGCGGGGGCCGCGTTCCTGATCGCGCTGGCGGTGTTCCCCTTGACCGGATTGTAGCGCGCTCAGAGCAGCGTGCCGGAGGGCGGTGCCACGGTCAGGGACTTGCCCGCCCGCGCCACCAGATGGGCGAAGGCCAGGGCCGCCGCGGAAGCCTGTGCGGCCGACGGATAGGTCTGGTCCGACTCGGCGATCGTCTCGTTGACGTCGTTGAGCAGGACCCAGGCCCAGCGCGCGTCGGCCCGGCGGATCTCGAAATGCATGGCGGGCTCACCCGGGCTGGACCGGACTACCCTGCGCCGCACAAAAACCCGGACCGGTTAAAGCGTTGCCCGCGGGGGGCGAAAACCCGGCCGGCCGGTCCGTTATCCGCGCTATCAACGCTCTTCACAGGGACCCACGATGTCACGGTCCGCAGGCGCGCATAAAAAAAGCAAGGCCCGAGGCCTTGCTTTCAAGCTTCAGTGGCTCGACCTTGAAGATCCGCCGCATTGCTTGCGGGGCGGTCGTTTTTCCTCCCGAGACTCGGACCTTGCGCCACCTCTTCCGGGCGTCGCAAACATCGCCGGATGCTTATAGGAACAACAATTCGTGTTGTCACCGGGTCTGTGAGAAAAAACTGCGCTTTCTTGCCGGCAAATGGGCAGACCGCTCTCGGGCCGAGCACAACCGGACCTTGACGGCTCCCGCGCCATGGCTTCGCCGCGATTACGCCGCGCCGTGGTCGCGCAGTGCTTGTAATTTGCGTCTCCGGCGTGTTGTGTGACCGCGCGCCGCGGCTCCTCCCGGCTGCCCCACGTCCAAGACCCTCACGACATGCGTCTCTCCCGCTATTTCATGCCGACCTTGCGCGAGACGCCCAAGGAAGCCGAGATCGTCTCGCACCGGCTGATGCTGCGTGCCGGCCTCGTCCGCCAGGAGGCCGCCGGCATCTACGCGTGGCTGCCGCTCGGCCTCCGGGTGCTGGAGCGCGTCTGCGCGGTGATCCGGCGGGAGCAGAACCGCTCCGGCGCCATCGAGATCCTGATGCCGACGGTGCAATCCGCCGAGCTGTGGCGGGAATCCGGCCGCTACGATGCCTACGGCAAGGAGATGCTGCGCCTGAAGGACCGGCACGACCGCGAGATGCTCTACGGCCCCACCGCCGAGGAGATGGTCACCGAGATCTTCCGTGCGAGCGTCCGGTCGTACAAGGATCTCCCGAAGAACCTCTACCAGATCTCCTGGAAGTTCCGCGACGAGGTGCGGCCGCGCTTCGGCACGATGCGCTCGCGCGAATTCCTGATGAAGGACGCCTACTCGTTCGATTTCGACCAGGCCGGCGCCCGCCACGCCTATAACCGGATGTTCGTGGCGTATCTCCGCACCTTCGCGGGCCTCGGCCTGAAGGCGATCCCGATGCGCGCCGATACCGGCCCGATCGGCGGCGACCTGTCCCACGAGTTCATCATCCTGGCCAAGACCGGCGAGAGCGAGGTCTTCTGCGACAAGGCCTATCTCGACTTCGCCATCCCGCCGGAGACGGTCGATTTCGAGGACGTGGCCGGCCTCCAGGGCATCGTCGATGCCTGGACCTCGCATTACGCCGCCACCGAGGAGATGCACGAGAAGGAGGCCTTCGCCGAGGTGCCGGAGGAGAGCCGTCTGGCCGCCCGCGGCATCGAGGTCGGGCACATCTTCTACTTCGGCACGAAGTATTCCGAGCCGATGGGCGCCAAGGTCGCCGGGCCGGATGGGATCGAGCGTCCGGTCCATATGGGCTCCTACGGCATCGGCCCGAGCCGGCTGGTCGCCGCGATCATCGAGGCGAGCCACGACGAGGCCGGGATCATCTGGCCGGATTCCGTCGCGCCCTTCGACGTGGCGCTGATCAATCTCAAGACCGGCGATGCCGCCACCGACGCCGCCTGCGCGCAGATCCAGTCGGATCTGGAGAATGCCGGCCTGTCGGTGCTGTACGATGACCGGGACGAGCGGCCCGGCGCGAAGTTCGCCACCGCCGACCTGATCGGCCTGCCCTGGCAGGTGATCGTCGGCCCGAAGGGTCTGGCCGAGGGCAAGGTCGAGCTGAAGCGGCGCGCCGGCGGCGAGCGCGAGAGCCTCGCGGTCGTCGACCTGCTCGCGCGCATCAAGCGCGCCTGAGACCCCACATGGCGGCATCCGCGGCGATCGACCGGGTGAGGGACTTCGCAGCCTCGTTCCGCCAGGGGACCGCGCCCTTCGCGCCGTTCGAGTGGATCCTCGCCGGCCGCTACCTGCGGGCGCGCCGCCGGGGCGGGGGCGTCTCGGTGGTGGCGTTCTTCTCGGTGCTGGGCATCGCGCTCGGCGTCGCCACCCTGATCATCGTGCTGTCGGTGATGAACGGCTTCCGGGCGGAACTGCTCTCGAAGATCGTCGGCATCAACGGCCACCTGTTCGCGACGCCGATCGACCGGCCGTTCAACGACTGGACCGACCTGTCGGACCGCCTGTCCAAGGTGGCGGGGGTGCGCGCGGCGGTGCCGCTGGTGGAAGGACAGGCCTTCGCCTCGTCGCAATATGGCGGCTCGGGCGTGATCATCCGCGGCGTGCGGGCGGCCGATCTCGATGCGCTCGCGGCGGTCTCCTCCTCGATCCGCGGCGGCACCCTGGAGGGCTTCGACGACGGCACCGGCGTGCTGATCGGCCGGCGGCTCGCCGACACGCTGGGCCTGCAGGCCGGCGACACGATCACGCTGGTGACGCCCAAGGGCTCGTCCACGCCCTTCGGGACGGCGCCGCGCACCAAGAGCTACACCGTCAAGGCGGTCTTCGAAGTCGGCATGACCGAGTTCGACCAGACCTTCGTGTTCATGCCGCTCGCCGAGGCCCAGGCCTTCTTCAACAAGGACGGCGACGTCAGCATGATCGAGATCTACGTCGACGATCCCGACCATGTCGGCGACATGCGCGAGCCCCTGGAGATGGCGGCCGAGCGCCCGATCCTGCTGACCGACTGGCGCCAGCGCAACCGGACCTTCTTCGGGGCGCTGGAGGTCGAGCGGAACGTGATGTTCCTGATCCTCAGCCTGATCGTCGTGGTGGCGACGCTCAACATCGTCTCCGGCCTGATCCTGCTGGTGCGCGACAAGTCGAGCGACATCGCGATCCTGCGCACCATGGGGGCGACGCCCGGCACGATCATGCGGGTGTTCCTGATCAACGGCGCGCTGATCGGCGTCGTCGGGACGCTCGGCGGGTTGCTGCTCGGCATCCTGATCACCCTCAACATCAAGCCGATTCAGCACGTGCTGTTTCCGGGCGCCTGGGACCCGACCGTGCGCTTCCTCGCCGAGATCCCGGCCCAGATGAACCCGAAGGAGATCACCGCCGTGGTGGTCACCTCCCTGCTGCTGTCGCTCGCGGCGACGCTCTATCCCTCCTGGCGCGCCGCCCGGCTCGATCCGGTGCAGGCCCTCCGCTACGGCTGACGGGCCGACCCCATGACCGATTCGAGCCAGACAGCCGGCGGCCAGCCGGTGCCGGCCCTGTTCTTTTCCCGCGTCGAGCGGCGCTACGCCCAGGCCGAGGGCGCGCTGGAGATCCTGCGCGGCGCCGACCTCGCCATCTGGCCGGGGGAGCTGGTGGCGCTGGTCGCGCCGTCCGGCGCCGGCAAGTCGACCCTGCTGCACCTCGCCGGCCTCCTGGAGCGGCCGGACGGGGGCGAGATCTATATCGGCGGCCAGCCCACCGCCGGCATGGCGGATGCCGAGCGCACCCGCCTGCGGCGCGAGGAGATGGGCTTCGTCTACCAGTTCCACCACCTCCTGCCGGAATTCTCGGCCCTGGAGAACGTGGTGATGCCCCAGCTCATCCGCGGCCTGAAGGCCCCGGAGGCGAAAGCCCGCGCCACCGAGCTCCTGAGCTTCCTCGGCCTCAAGGAGCGGCTGCCGCACCGCCCGGCGGAACTGTCGGGGGGCGAGCAGCAGCGCGTCGCCATCGCCCGGGCAGTGGCCAACGGGCCGCGGCTGCTGCTCGCCGACGAGCCGACCGGCAATCTCGATCCGGGCACGGCCGGCCACGTCTTCTCGGTGCTGATGGCCCTGGTTCGCGCCTCGGGCCTCGCCGCTTTGGTGGCGACCCACAACCTGGATCTCGCCGCCCGCATGGACCGGCGGGTGACCATCCGGGACGGGCTGATCACCCAGCTCGACTGAGCGGCAGCCCTCGCATCGGCACATCTTCGCGGCACATCGGCCGGCCGATCACCTGCGCCGTTCTCGGCGGTCTGACCGGTACGGTGCGCCCCGACGCGGACAATCTTTTAATCCCTTGCGCCGCGTGCGCCGCATCACGTCCTGAGACATCTTCGGTTCCTATATTGGTCTTGTGAAAGACAAGCCGAGGCAGATCAGCCCGATCTTTCAGAACAATACAGGAGCCAACGCATGAAGAACCGCATTCCCGCCGCCATCGCTGCGCTTGTCCTTGTCGCCGCGCCCCTGTCGTCGGCCTTCGCGGGCAATGTCGCGCCCCATGAGGGCCGCTGGACCGGCTTCAGCACCTACGCGCCCGAGACCACCGGCGCGATCGGCCTCGGGGTCCACGATGCGCCCTTCTACGAGGGCTGCCCGATGAGCTCGGCCGCCGAGGGCAATGCCAATCAGCAGACCCGCCCGTTCAAGCAGTACGGCCAGACCGCCGGTGGCTACCGCTGCTGATCCGATCTCACGACGGATGAAGCTCAAGCCCCTCTCGTACGTCATGATCGGCGCTTTCGTGAGCGGCCTCCTCATGACCCTGGTCGGCTCCGCGAGCGTGCTGCTCGGCCCATGATACTGCCGTGCCCGGCCGGGGATCAGCGCCCCGGCCGGCGACCGGCCACCGCCCGGTGCGGGCCGTCCGCGACGCCGCGGACCAGCGCCTCGACATGGTCGCAGGCCTCCGTGATGGCGTCGGGCGCTACGGCCATGCGGTCTCGGGCCTCGGCGCAAGCGCGGGCGACCGCCGGATCCGCGAGCAACCGCCGGAGGACGCGCGCCGCCCGGGCAGGCCGGAAGGCGCGGCGGCTCAAGGTCGTGCCGAGCGTCCGGTCCTTGAGCCGCCGCCCCTCGTCGAAATGATCGAACGCCACCGGCACCACGAGCTGCGGGATCCCGGCGGCCAGCGCCTGCGCCACCGTCCCGACGCCGCCGTGATGGATCAGGGCGGCGCTCCGGGGCAGCAGCGCGCTCAAGGGTGCATAGGGCAGATGGATGATCCCGGGCGGAAGCGGCTGCGGGATCTGGCCGCCCTGCGGCGCGAGCAGCACCCCACGCCGGCCCATCCGGCGGCAGACCTGCACCGCGGTGCCGAAGAAATTCGCCCCCTGGCGCATGGCCGAGCCGTAGGTGAACACCAGCGGCGGCTCACCCGCGGCCAGGAAGGTCTCCAGTTCCGGCGGCATCGCCGGCAGATCGCCGAACCGATCGACCAGCGGGAAGCCGAGCTGGATCGCCTGGGCCGGCCAGTCCGGCTGCGGCGCGGCGTACCAGTCCGGAAACATCAGCAGAAGGCGCGTCGGGCTGTTCCACCAGTGCCGGAGCCGGCGCACCGGGTCGAGGCCGAGGCGCGCGCGCAGGGCGTTCAACGGCGGCAGCGTGAACGGTCCCACCGCGACCGCGTCGGCGCCGAGGTTGAGATAGGCGCGGAACGCGGCGGGCAGGAACCGCGGCAGCGGCAGGCCCGGCAGGACGGGCGGATCGAACCGGCTCTCGATCAGGAACGGCATCACGTGCAGCGTCGCCGTCGGGAGATCGTAGAGATCCTGGGCGAGCCGCGCCCCCCAGGCCAGCGGCGAGGCCACGACCAGCACGTCGAGCCCCCGCGCCCAGGTCGCACCGAGCCACAGGCAGGCGGGCTCGGCCACCTGCAGGGCGTAGTCGAACATCGGCCGGAAGCCCAGTTGCGGATCCCACAGGTCCGGCCTGCGGATCACCGCCTCGTAATCCGCCACCGTCCCGAGGGGCTGGAAGTCGAGGCCGGCCCGGCGCGCCATCGACTCGAACGGCGCCGGCGCGGCCAGCGAGACCCAGTGGCCGCGCGCGAGGAGTTCGTGGCCCAGCGCGATGAACGGCAGCACGTCACCGTGCGTACCGACAGCCACGAGGGCGACGTGCTGCCGTTCGACGGTCCGTTGCGCGGGAATAGCCTGCTCCTTCGACCCCCCGACCCCAGTGACGAGTGCGTCTGAGCGCGGGGCATGCCAGCCCGTTGGGCCGGTATCAAGACACTTTTTACTGTACTGAAAAAGACGCCGCCGCCGATCGCGCCTGCCCCCTTTCGCTAGAACAAAACATGAACATACTGGAGCGGCAATACGGAGGCACGACGATGCTGAAGCGGTTGGTCCTGACCGGGATGGTCGAGCTCATGGTCGAGTTCATGGCGTTCGGAATGCTGTTCGCGGCTTTGGGCGCCTGGGCGATAGCCTTGGCACCGGTTCATTAGCCCGCAGCTGCGGATTCCGTGCCGGTTCCCGCCGGGATGGGGTTATGCACAGCCGATCGGCCCGCTGAGGTCGATTGTCCACAGAGGTGGCCTGAACTGATGCCCCCGGGGCACGACCGGTGGATATCATGCCGAGACGGCTCCTGATCCGTCGACTCCGGCCGGTCGAGCGGGGATGGTGTCCGTCCCCGGAACAAGGTCGGCCATGCCACGCCAGCTCAAGGAGGTCGGATTCGTCCACCTCCACGTCCACTCGTCCTATTCCCTGCTCGAAGGTGCCCTGAAGGTCGGCTCCCTGATCAAGGCCGCGGTGGCCGACCGGCAGCCGGCGCTGGCGCTCACCGACACCAACAACCTGTTCGGGGCGCTCGAATTCTCCGAGAAGGCGGCAGGCGAAGGCGTGCAGCCGATCGCCGGCGTGCAGCTCTCGGTGGGGTTCGAGGCGGCGGATCCGCATCAGCGGCAGGCGCCGACGAGCCACGGTATCGTGCTGCTCGCGCAGGACGAGGCCGGCTACGCCAACCTGCTGCGGCTGGCGAGCCGGGCCTATTTCGATACGGCGCTGGGTGAGTCTCCCCGGCTCGATGCGGCCGCGCTCGCGGGATCCTCGGACGGGCTGATCGCGCTCACGGGCGGCCCGTCCGGTCCCCTCGACGCCGCCTTCCGGGCCGGCCGGCCGGAGCTGGCGCTGGCCCGCCTCGAGCGCCTCAAGGCCGCGTTCGGCGAGGATCGGCTCTATGTCGAGCTGCAGCGCCACGGCCTGCCGGAGGAGGGGCGGATCGAGACCGCGCTCCTCGACCTCGCCGGGCGGCACGGCCTCGGCATCGTGGCGACGAACGAGCCCTATTTCGCCAAGCCCGACGATTACGACGCCCACGACGCCCTGCTCGCCATCGCCGAAGGCCGCCTGGTCTCGGACGAGCGCCGCCGCCGGCTGACGCCGAGCCACGCCTTCAAGACCCGCGCCGAGATGGCCGATCTGTTCCGCGACCTGCCGGACGCGCTCCAGGCCTCGGTCGAGATCGCCATGCGCTGCGCCGTGCGGGCGCGGACCCGCAAGCCGATCCTGCCCAATTTCGGCGCGGTGGCGGCCGGCGCGGCGCCGCCCATGGCCGACGCCCTGGCGGAGGGGGCGGCTGCCGGCGTGCAGGCGGTCTCGGCCGACGAGCCGACCGAGCTGCGCCGGCAGGCCGAGGCCGGGCTGGAGCTGCGCCTGAAGCAGCACGGCACGGCGCCGGGCTTCTCGGAGGAGGATTACCGCAAGCGCCTCGAATTCGAGCTCGACGTCATCGTCAAGATGAAGTTCCCGGGCTACTTCCTGATCGTCTCCGACTTCATCAAGTGGGCCAAGGACCACGACATCCCGGTGGGTCCGGGCCGCGGCTCGGGCGCGGGCTCGCTGGTGGCGTGGTCGCTGCTCATCACCGACCTCGACCCGCTGCGCTTCGGCCTGCTGTTCGAGCGCTTCCTCAACCCCGAGCGCGTCTCGATGCCGGATTTCGACATCGACTTCTGCGTCGAGGGCCGCGAGCGGGTGATCCGCTACGTGCAGCAGCGCTACGGCGAGGGGCAGGTCGGGCAGATCATCACCTTCGGTACGCTGCTCGCCCGCGGCGTGCTGCGCGACGTCGGCCGCGTGCTGGAGATGCCCTACGGGCAGGTCGACAAGCTGACGAAGCTCGTGCCGCAGAACCCGGCCAACCCCGTGACCCTCGCCCAGGCGATCGAGGGCGAGCCGAAGCTCCAGCAGGCCATGGAGGAGGAGCCGGTCGTCGCCCGGCTCATCGACATCTCCAAGAAGCTCGAGGGCCTGCACCGCCACGCCTCGACCCACGCCGCCGGCGTGGTGATCGGCGACCGGCCGCTCGAAGAGCTGGTGCCGCTCTACCGAGACCCGAAGACCGGGATGCGGGTGACCCAGTTCAACATGAAGTGGGTCGAGCAGGCCGGCTTGGTGAAGTTCGACTTCCTGGGCCTCAAGACCCTGACCATGCTGCGGTGCTGCACGGATCTGCTGAAGCAGCGCGGCATCGACATCGACCTCGCGAGCCTGCCGCTCGACGACCCGAACACCTACGGGCCGATGGGCCGGGGCGAGACGGTCGGTGTGTTCCAGGTGGAATCGGCCGGCATGCGCAAGGCGCTCTGCGAGATGCAGGCCGACCGGCTGGAGGACATCATCGCCCTGGTGGCGCTCTATCGGCCGGGCCCGATGGCCAACATCCCGGTCTATTGCGAGCGCAAGCTCGGCCGCGACGCCGGCAACGAGATGTCCTGGTATCCGGACCCGAAGCTGGAGCCGATGCTGAAGGAGACGTTCGGCATCATCGTCTACCAGGAACAGGTGATGGAGATCGCGAAGGTCCTGGCGGGCTACTCGCTCGGCGAGGCCGACATGCTCCGGCGCGCCATGGGTAAAAAAATCCGCGCCGAGATGGATGCGCAGCGCGACCGCTTCCTCAAGGGCTGCACCGAGCGCGGCCTGACCAAGGCGAAGGCGAACGAGATCTTCGACCTCTTGGCCAAGTTCGCCGATTACGGCTTCAACAAGAGCCACGCGGCGGCCTACGCGCTGCTGACCTATCAGACCGCCTACCTGAAGGCGAACTATCCGGTCGAGTTCCTGGCCGCCGCCATGACGCTCGACATCGACAACACCGACAAGCTCGCCGAATTCCGCCAGGACGCGCAGCGCCTGAAGATCGTGGTCGAGCCGCCCTCGATCAACACGTCGGGCGAGGTGTTCGAAGTGCGCGACGGCAAGATCTTCTACGCGCTGGCCGCCATCAAGGGCGTCGGCCGCGAGGCGGTGCGGGCGCTGGTGGAGGCCCGGGGCGACCGGCCGTTCAAGGACCTCGCCTGCCTCGCCCGCCGGCTCAATCCGCGGATGATCAACAAGCGGACGCTCGAAAGCCTCGTCCAGGCCGGGGCGCTCGACTGCATCGAGCCCGACCGGGCGCGCGCCTTCGCGGCGGTGGAGCCGATGATGAAGCTCGCCGCCAGCGCGGCGGAGGCGGAATCGGCCGGCGTCACCGACATGTTCGGCGGCGTCGTGGCCGATGACGTGAGCTTGCGCATCCCGCCCCACGAGATCTGGCCGATGGCCGACACGCTCAAGCGCGAATACGCGGCGATCGGGTTCTTCATCTCGGGCCATCCGCTCGACGAGTACGGCGACCTTCTCGACAAGCTGCGGGTGCAGAGCTGGACGGATTTCTGCCGCGCGGTGCGGGCCGGGACCTCGAGCGTCGGCCGGGTGGCGGCCTCGGTGCTCGACCGGGCGGAGCGGCGGACCAAGACCGGCAACAAGATGGGCATCGTCACCCTGTCGGACCGGACCGCGCATTTCGAGGCGATCATCTTCTCCGAGGGGCTGGGCCAGTACCGCGACATCCTGGAGCCGGGCCGGCCGCTGGTGCTCCAGCTCCAGGCGAACCTCGAGGGCGAGGACGTGCGCGCCCGGATCCTCACCGCGGAACCCCTCGATCAGGCGGTGGCCCGCCACCAGAAGGGGATCCGGATTCATCTGAGCGACCCGCGCGGCGTCGCGCCGGTGCAGCAGCGGCTGTCGATGCGCGGCGAGAGCGAGGTCTCGCTGATCCTCAAGCTCGACGGCGGCGAGCGCGAAGTGGAGATCCGGCTGCCCGGAAAATTCCAGGCGAGCCCGGCGCTGGCCGGCCAGCTCCGGACCGTGCCGGGGGTGGTGCAGGTGGAGGTGAGCTGAGGGGCGGCGCACCCGCCCTTTCCCGGGCGCATGCAGCGTCAGCGGAATGCGACCCGGGACCCAGCACGGGACCCCGGGAAGCGTCCAACTGGATAAACTCGTGCCGCCTGCGCGGCGCTTCCTGTGCTGGATCCCGGATCAGGTTCCGCTGACGCTCCACCTGTCCGGGAAAGGGCGAGGCTTACAGGACCAGAGGCGCCGTCCCGCTCGCCGCCAGCACCACCGCCCGCGTCGTGACCAATGCGGCCGCCGATAGCCGCGACCTCCTCGTCCTCCAGCGTGGGCGCGAGACGGTGAGCGTCCCGGTCCGCCCGGCCCTGCGCACCAACAGCGCCGAGATCCTGCTCGCGACCCTGCGCGAGGGCCGGCTGATGGGGCCGGTGCAGCACCTGCTGGTCGCGGAAGATCTGGCCGCCGGCCGGCTGGTCCGGGTGTTGCCGGACTACGCGCTGCGCTCGACGGACGCCTATCTGGTCTATCCGTCGGTGCGCCACATGCGCCCGGCGGTGCGGGCCTTCACGGATTTTGCCGTGCCGCGCATCCGCGCCGTGGAGGGGATCAGCCCGACCGCCTGACACGGGGCAGCCGCCCGGCCGGCGGGTCAGAACGGTGCCGCGAGGCACCCGCCGAGCGCACCCTTCAGCGCGGCGGCGTCGCCCTCCGCCACCGTGAACACCGCCGTCAGGGCCGGATCGCCGCTGCGCGGGCTCGCCTGCGTCCAGGTGAGCTTGGTGCCGGGCTGGGTCAGCGCCAGCGCGACCCCGCGCAGCGGATCCTCGCCGCGGCGGGCCCCGGTCACCGTCAGGGTGAAGCCCGAATCCGCGCCGGCCGCAGCCCCCCGGACCGGCATGCGCACCGAGCGCACGCTGCCGGCGCTGGAGACCAGGATGCCGGTGAGCGGCGTCTCGCTGGCGGAGCCTTCGAGCCCGGCGAAGTCGAAGCGCGGCGCCAGCTCGGCGAAGCGCGGCACGATCAGCGCCGCCGACAGGCCGGTTCCGCCCGGATCGCAGGCGAGATGCAGGGTCGCCGACCTCTGATCCGTCCCCAGATCGGCGGCGCCGGTGAGGTCCGCGCTGCCGCCGGGCGCCCGGTTGCCGCCGAACAGCGGCGTCTGCCCCGTGAGGATGTCGGACAGCCGCTCGCCACGGCTCAACGGTCCCGCGAGGAGGGCCACGGCCGCGATGATCACGACGCCCAAGCCCACGCCGATCCGAAGCCGCATCCTGTCCTCGCCTGTGGAGATCCCGGGCCGGCGGCATAGACGATCGCGGCCTCGCCGCAACCCTTCCTTCACCATGATCACGCGAACTGCACCGCGACAGCACCCGCGTACGTTGCAGCAACTCCGTAAAAACCGATCGATCCTATGCACGCTCGCTCAAGCTTGAGCGTCGCGATGCGCACGAAGATCCTGCTCGTCCTCACCCTGGTCGTCTACGTCACGACCGGCCGCGCCCCCGGCATCCGCGAGCCGCGCAACCCGGATGCGGAGCATGCGGGCGGGCGCGTCGCCGTCGTGATGAAGCGCGCCTGGGCCTGAGCTTCACGGTTCAGGCGCGCAGGCCCTCAGCCGCTCGGCCACGAGGGCCTGGAGGCTCCAGAGGTGTCGGTCATGGATGCCGAGGCGTTCGCAGGCCTCCACGGTCCGGAACAGGTACTCGGCGCTCGGTCCCTTATGACCGCAGGCGGCCGCGATCTTGTCCGCGATCTCGGCATCCGAGAGGCGGCCGGCGTAGCGGTCGCTGGCGCGGTTGGCCAGGAAGGTCAGCGCCGAGACCGTGCCCGCCTCAGTGGCGACCGGCAGCCAGCGGGCGACGTAGCCCCGGCCGCGCATCTCCCGCCGCCAGACCGGCATCAGCGCCGCGCGGATCTCCGAATCGGGCAGGCGGAACGCGACGCCCCGGCAGAGGCCGCCCCGGTCGAGCGCCAGGACGAAGCCCGGCCGCTCCGGCGTTCCGCGGAAGCGCCGCTGGAGCAGGCAGAAGCGCCGGTGGAAGCCGCGGACCGTCCCGATCCGGCGCTCGGCCACCGGAAATTCCGGATTCCACATCAGCGAGCCGTAGGCGAAGACCCAGACGGCGCCGCCCTCGCGGCCGGCGACGATCTCCTCCAGACCCGGGCGCAGCTCCGCGTCCGACAGCACGTCGAGGGCGCTCGGGTCGTCGGGCACCGGGACGGAATGGGCGCGGGCGATCAGGTCGAGGTTGAGATCGAGGGTGCGGGCGAGGGGCTGGTCAGAGGGCATGGGCCCTCAACGCGGCGGCTTCACCGGGCGTTGCCCAGGGCGTCGAGCTCGGGGAAGGGGCGGGTGCGGTGCCCGGTGCAGACCTCGTCGTCGTCCAGCACCGTGAGCCGGTCGGCCTCGTAGCGCAGAGCCACCCTCGGCTTCTCGGGCTTGCCGAAGGTCCGGCCGTACATGTGGCCCGTCACGCAGTAGATCACCTTGCCGCTCTCCTCGATCGGCCCGGCGATCCGGCTGCCCTCGAACCGCACCGGCAGCAGCGACACCGAGCCGAATTCGACCTGCTTCAGCACCAGAGCGGCGATCCGCTGGAGCAGGGCCGGGGAGGGCGCATCCTCCGAGCCGGCCGCCGCCTTCCGCGGGGCGGCCTGTGCCGCGGCGGCGGCGAGGAGAAGCACAAGGGCGAGGGCGGCACGGGGCGGCATCCGCCAACGCTACCCGGACAAGGCTGCCCGAGGCTGGAGCGCCGGGCGGCGCGAATGCCTATATGAGGCTATCCCGGCCAACCGCGCCCCTCACACCCCCGCGACGCGACTTTCGATGCAATGGACCGACGATGCCCTGGTGCTCGGCCTGCGCCGGCACGGGGAGAGCAGCGTCATCCTGGAGGCGATGACCGAATCCCACGGGCGCCATCTCGGCCTCGTGCATGGCGGGCGCTCGCGCCGGATGCAGCCGGTGCTCCAGCCCGGCAACCGGGTCCGCCTGACCTGGCGGGCGCGGCTCGACGAGGGGCTCGGCGCCTTCGCGGTGGAGCCCCTCGAATCGCAAGTCTCGCGGCTGATCGGGTCGAGCCTCGCTTTGTACGGCATCGGGCATCTCGCGGCTTTGCTGCGGCTGCTTCCCGAGCGCGATCCGCATCCGGAACTCTACGAAGCCGCGGGGATCCTCATCGAACATCTCGACGATCCGGCCATCGCGCCGCCCCTGATGGTGCGGTTCGAACTGGCGATCCTGTCGGAACTCGGCTTCGGGCTGGATCTCACCGCCTGCGCGGCGACCGGCGGCAACGATGCCCTGGCCTATGTCTCGCCGAAGAGCGGGCGGGCGGTCAGCGCCTCGGCGGGCGAGCCCTACCGCGACCGGCTGCTGGCGCTGCCGACCTTCCTGCATGCGGGCGGATCCCCCGGGCCCGACGGCGTTGCGCAAGGGTTTACCTTGACGGGGTACTTCCTCGACCGGCACGTCTGGGGCCCCCGCGGCCTCGGAATGCCCGAGGAGCGGGCGCGATTCGTTGCGCTCGGCCGCGAGGCCGGGTAATGTTCGCGTTATGTTCTGCGCACCGCCGGCAATCGGTCCGGGGCCGCAGGCGAAGCCCGGGATCCGGATTCCTCCAGCGCGCGATGCCCCGGCATCGTTCGGCGCAGGCGGTGCGATCGGACCTCGTGCCCCGCCGCACCCGGGACCGATGGCCCGGCCGGCAAAGGCGATAGGAATTTGAGGAGCCGTCATGGGCCAGCCCTTCGAGCCGCCGTCCGGCGACGGGATCGAGAGCGTCGAGCTGAAATCCGCGCTGGAGGAGCGCTATCTCGCCTACGCGCTCTCCACGATCATGCACCGCGCGCTGCCGGATGCCCGCGACGGGCTCAAGCCCGTGCATCGGCGCATCCTGTACGGGATGCGGCTGCTGCGCCTCGACCCGAACACCGCGCATAAGAAATGCGCCAAGATCGTCGGCGACGTGATGGGCGATTTCCATCCGCACGGCGACCAGGCGATCTACGACGCGCTGGTGCGGCTCAGCCAGGACTTCGCCCAGCGCTACCCGCTGGTCGACGGACAGGGCAATTTCGGCAACATCGACGGCGACGGCCCGGCCGCCTACCGCTACACCGAGGCGCGGCTGACCGAGGTCGCGCGCCTGCTCCTCGACGGGATCGACGAGGACACGGTCGATTTCCGGCCCTCCTACAACGGCGAGAAGGAGGAGCCGGTGGTGCTGCCGGCGGCCTTCCCGAACCTCTTGGCCAACGGCAGCCAGGGCATCGCGGTCGGCATGGCGACCTCGATCCCGCCGCACAATGCCGCCGAGCTGTGCGACGCGGCGCTCTACCTGATCAACCACCCCGAGGCGACCTCGGGCCAGCTCGCCAAGTTCGTCCAGGGGCCGGACTTCCCCACCGGCGGCATCCTGGTGGACTCGGCCGAGTCGATCGCCGAGGCCTACCGCACCGGCCGCGGCGCCTTCCGGGTCCGCGCCCGCTGGGCCAAGGAGGATCTCGGCCGCGGCACCTGGAACATCGTCGTCACCGAGATCCCCTACGGCATCCCGAAGGGCCGGCTGATCGAGAAGATGGCCGAGCTGCTGCAGGAGAAGAAGCTGCCGCTGCTCGCCGACGTGCGCGACGAATCGGCCGAGGACGTGCGCATCGTGCTGGAGCCGCGCTCCCGCACGGTCGATCCGGTGATCCTGATGGAATCGTTGTTCCGGCTCACCGAACTGGAGGCGCGGATCCCCCTGAACCTCAACGTCCTGGTCGGCGGCCTCGTGCCGAAGGTGATCGGGCTCGCCGAGTGCCTGCGCGAATGGGTCGACCACCGCCGCGTGGTGCTTCAGCGCCGCTCGCGCTACCGCCTCGGCCAGATCGACCGGCGCCTGGAGATCCTGGGCGGGTTGCTCATCGTCTATCTCGACCTCGACGCGGTGATCCGCATCATCCGCGAGGAGGACGAGCCGAAACCCGCCCTCATGGCCCGGTTCGAGCTGACCGAGATCCAGGCGAACGCCATCCTCGATACCCGCCTGCGTAGCTTGCGCAAGCTGGAGGAGATGGAGCTGAAGCGCGAGTTCGATGCGCTCACCGCCGAGAAGGCCGAGATCGATGCGCTCCTCGCCTCCGAGCCGGCGCAGTGGAAGGCGATCCAGGCGCAGATCCGCGCCGTGAAGAAGACCTTCGGACCCGAGACGAAGCTCGGCAAGCGCCGCACGGAGCTGGCGAGCCCGCCGGATGTCGGCGGCATCGACTTCACCGCGGCGCTCGTCGAGCGCGAGCCCATCACCGTGATCGTTTCGACCAAGGGTTGGATCCGGGCGCTGAAGGGCCACGTGGCCGATCTCTCCGGCGTGGCCTTCAAGGGCGACGACACCCTGAAGATCGCCTTCCCGACTGAGACCACGCAAAAGATCCTGCTGCTCGCCACGAACGGCAAGGTGTTCACCCTGGAGGCCTCGAAGCTCCCGGGCGGCCGCGGCTTCGGCGACCCGGTGCGGCTGATGGCCGACCTCGACGACGGTACCGAGATCGTGGCGGCTCTGCCCTACCGGCCGGAGACCAAGCTGCTGATCGCGGGCTCGGACGGCCGCGGCTTCGTGGCGCCCGCCGACGCGCTGGTGGCCAACACCCGCAAGGGAAAGAGCGTGCTCGGCCTCGACGGCGACGCCAAAGCGGCGGTGCTGGTCCCGGCCGAGGGCGACCACGTGGCGGTGGTGAACACCGAGAAGCTGCTGCTGATCTTCCCGATCTCCGAGGTGGCGGAACTCGCCCGCGGCAAGGGGGTCCGGCTCCAGCGGTGCCGCAGCGGCGGGCTCCTCGACGCGCATGTGTTCAAGCTGGCCGACGGCCTGCCCTGGCAGGACGGCTCTCCGGAAGGCCGGCTCGCCAACGCGGCGGTGCTGGAGAAGTGGCTCGGCCATCGGGCCGAGGTTGGGCTGATGATGGCGCGCAGCTTCCCGAAATTCGAGCGGTTCGGGCGCTGAAGGAGGGCGGGTGGGTGACGGGCATCCAGCCCGCGCCCTCGTTCCCTCGTCCTGCGGTGCCCGCGTCAGCGGCCTTCGAAGGAGCCCTCCAGCCGGCCGCGCGGTTCCTGGAGCCCTCCTTCGAGGCCTCCGCTACGCTCCGGCGCCTCAGAATGAGGGCGCGGGGGGGGCAAACCCTGTTTCAGTGCGAACGCTGATTGAGCCAAAGCGCGCCAAAGGCCAGGACGCCTCCGGCAACTGGAACCGAAAGCAGAAGGAGGAACTGGGCTGTCGTCATGGGCGAAGATCCCGAAGCGCGTGCCGCACACCCCAATGTTTGGCGCCACTCATGATCCAACAAACCACCGTAGCGAAGAGCACGGGCTCGAAATGCGGCCGGTCCGATAGAGCGGTTGATATGAACGGTGCGAAACCGCCCACGGCAAAGATCGCGACGGCGAGACCGTTGGCATAGGTAGCGGAGAACTTGATGCGCTCGTTCGCGACGAGCTTGTCGCGCGCGTCCTCGTCCCCGTCCGACATCGAATCCGAGCCCCCCGGCCATGGAATTAACCCACCCTGGCGATGCGGGGAATGAACGACGCCCCTCGCCTCACCGCCCCTTCACGGCCGCCTCGTCCGCCGCCCAGAGGTGCTGCGCCGCGTAGGCCCGGTACGGCCGCCACGCCTCGGCCCGGTCCAGGAGCGCCGCCGCGCTCGGTCGCCCGGTGCCGTCCTCCAGCGCCCGCAGCAGCCCGACATCGCCCACCGGCAGGGCGTCCGGCAGCTTGAGCGCCCGCATCGCGATGTACTGCGCCGTCCAGGGCCCGATCCCGCGGATCGCCGTGAAGCGCAGCACCGCGTCCTCCAGCGACTCGGCCGGGGCGAACAGGTCCGGATCGGCGAGCGCAGCCGCCGCCAGCGCCCGGATCGCCGCGCCGCGGGCGCGGGGCATGTTGAGCGCCAGGGCGACATCCGCCTCGACGAGATCGGCCGGCGCCGGGAAGACATGGGTCAGGCCGCCGACAGGCTCGGCGAGCCGCGTCCCGAAGGCCGCGACCAGCTTGCCCGCGAGCCCGATCGCGGCGGCCACCGAGACCTGCTGGCCGAGGATTGCCCGGCAGCCGGTCTCGAACGGATCCCAGGCGCCGGGCAGCCGCAAGCCCGGCCGCGCCGCCACGAGGGGCGCCAGAACCGGGTCCCCGGCGAGGCGGTCCGCGATGGCGGCCGGGTCGGCATCGCAGTCGAACAGGCGGCGCAGGCGCGCGGTCACGGTCGGGACATCACCCGGATCGACGCCGCGGAGCCCGACCTGCAGGCCCGCCGCCCCGGGCTGCACGATCAGGATGGCGTGGCGCCCCGCGAGGCTCACCGTGCGCGCGTAGGCCGCCGGGTCCGCCGCTTCGACGCCCGGGATCGCCCGCTTGGCCAGGAAGGCGCGGATCGCCGCCCAGTCGTAGGGCGGCCGGTAGGAGAGGCGGAGATCGCACGCCCCCACAAACGCGAAGGGCGGCCTCCCGGCCGCCCCGCTGATCGTGTCCCGGGACAGGTCCCGCCTCAGCCGCGCTGGTCCACCGGCACGTAGTCGCGCTGCGCCGGGCCGACATAGAGCTGGCGCGGGCGGCCGATCTTCTGCGACGGATCCTCGATCATCTCGGCCCACTGGGCGATCCAGCCGACCGTGCGCGCCACCGCGAACAGCACCGTGAACATGTCGGTCGGGAAGCCCATCGCCTTGAGGGTGATGCCCGAGTAGAAATCGATGTTCGGGTAGAGCTTCTTCTCGATGAAGTACTCGTCCTTGAGGGCGATCTGCTCCAGCTCCATGGCGACGTGGAGCAGCGGGTCGTCGGTCTTGCCGAGCTCCTTGAGCACCTGGTGGGTCGTGCTCTGCATGATCCGGGCGCGCGGGTCGTAGTTCTTGTAGACCCGGTGGCCGAAGCCCATCAGGCGGAACGGGTCGCTCTTGTCCTTGGCCTTGGCGACGTATTTGCCGACGTTCTCCGGGGTGCCGATCTCCATCAGCATCTTGAGCGCCGCCTCATTGGCGCCGCCATGGGCCGGGCCCCACAGACAGGCGATGCCGGCCGCGATGCAGGCGAACGGGTTGGCGCCCGAGGAGCCGGCGAGCCGCACCGTCGAGGTCGAGGCGTTCTGCTCGTGGTCCGCGTGCAGGATGAAGATCTTGTCGAGGGCGCGCGCGAAGACCGGGTTCACCTCGTATTCCTCGCAGGGCACCGCGTAGCACATGCGCAGGAAGTTCGAGGTGTAGTCGAGGTCGTTCTTCGGATACACGAAGGGCTGGCCGATCGAGTACTTGTAGGCCATCGCGGCCAGCGTCGGCATCTTGGCGATCATGCGGATCGAGGCGATCATCCGCTGGCTCTCGTCCGTGATGTCGGTCGAGTCGTGGTAGAAGGCCGAGAGGGCGCCCACCGAGGCCACCATGACGGCCATCGGATGCGCGTCGCGGCGGAAGCCGGTGAAGAACCGGTTCATCTGGTCATGCACCATGGTGTGGCGCGTGACCCGGTACTCGAAATCGGCCCGCTGGGCAGCGGTCGGCAGGGCGCCGAACAGCATCAGGTAGCAGGTCTCGAGGAAGTCGCCCTTCTCGGCGAGCTGCTCGATCGGGTAGCCGCGGTAGAGCAGCACGCCCTCGTCGCCGTCGATGTAGGTGATCTTCGATTCGCAGCTCGCCGTCGAGGTGAAGCCCGGATCGAAGGTGAAGGCACCGGTCTGGGCGTAGAGCTTGCCGATATCGACGACGTCCGGCCCGATCGTGCCGGATTTCACCGGCAAATCGATCGTCTTGCCGCCCACGGTGATGGTGCTGGGTGCGCTCATGGATCGTGGACCCTTCTCTGGCGACGTGGCGGGTGCGGGCCCCGGGCTGCGCCGAACGGCCCCGGGGGCCTCAAGCACCCGTGTTATGCTGCGGGTGCTCACAGGCATGGGTTACTCAAACGGCACTGCAGCAGCAACGGCGTCGGTGACAACCGGCCCCCGACGCCAAGCGAAATCGTTAAATGAATGCCACCAAGCGAAATCCGGGCCGGAGCCGGCGGTTCCCGGCCCGGCCGGCGACCTCAGCCCTGCGGCCCCTGATCGCCGAGGCGGGCCAGGGTCTCGTCCCGGCCGAGCACCGCCATCACGTCGAACAGGGGCGGGGAGGTGGTCCGGCCGGTGAGCGCCGCCCGGAGGGGCTGGGCCACCTGCCCGAGCTTGCAGCCCGATTCCTCCGCGTACTGGCGCACGGCGCCCTCGGTCGAGGCCGCGCTCCAGTCAGGAAGAGCTTCCAGGGCCGGCTTCACCCCGGCGAGGCGCGCGCGGCCCTCGTCGGAGAGCAGGGCGCGGGCCTTGTCGTCGAGCCCCAGCGGGCGCTGGGCGTAGAGGTAGTAGGCGCTGTCGAGGAGTTCGATCAGGGTCTTGGCGCGCTCCTTCAGGCCCGGCATGGCCTGGGTGAGCTTGGCCTTCAGATCCGGCGGCAGCGGCGCCGACAGGCCGCGCTCCGGACCGACCTGCGGCAGGATGGTCTCGATCGCCGAAACGAGGTCGGCATCCGCGCTGCCGCGGATGTAGAGGCCGTTGAGGTTGGCGAGCTTGGCGAAGTCGAATCGCGCCGCCGAGCGCCCGACCGAGCCGAGATCGAAGGCCGCGACCATCTCCTCGGTGGAGAACACCTCCTGGTCGCCGTGGCTCCAGCCGAGCCGCACGAGGTAGTTGCGCAACGCCGCCGGCAGGTAGCCGAGGTCGCGATAGGCCTCGACGCCGAGCGCCCCGTGGCGCTTCGAGAGCTTCGCCCCGTCGGCCCCATGGATCAGCGGGATATGGGCCATCTTCGGCACGTCCCAGCCCAAGGCGGAAAAGATCTGGGTCTGGCGGGCGGCGTTGGTGAGGTGGTCGTCGCCGCGGATCACCTGCGTGACGCCCATGTCGTGATCGTCCACCACCACGGCGAGCATGTAGGTCGGCGTGCCGTCCGAGCGCAGCAGAACGAGGTCGTCGAGATCCTTGTTGGCCCAGGTCACCCGGCCCTGGACGGCATCCTCCACCACGGTCTCGCCCTCGGTCGGCGCGCGCAGGCGGATCACCGGCTTCACGCCGGCCGGCGCCTCGGACGGGTCGCGGTCGCGCCAGCGGCCGTCGTAGCGGGGCGCGCGCCCTTCCGCGCGGGCGGTCTCGCGCATCTGCGCGAGTTCCTCGGCGGTGGCGTAGCAATGATAGGCGCGGCCCGCCGCCAGCAGTTCCTCGGCCACCGCGCGGTGCCGCTCGGCCCGGGCGAACTGGAACACCACGTCCCCGTCCCAATCGAGGCCGAGCCAGGTGAGGCCGTCGAGGATCGCGTCGATCGCGCCCTTGGTCGAACGCTCCCGGTCGGTATCCTCGATGCGCAGCAGCATCTTGCCGCCGGTGTGGCGGGCGTAGAGCCAGTTGAACAAAGCCGTGCGGGCCCCGCCGATATGCAGGTAGCCGGTGGGCGAGGGGGCGAAGCGCGTGACGACGGCTGAGGACATCGGTCCGGTGTGTTCGGGGCGAGGCGGGGAGCGCGGAAAGGGCGGGCTCGACGAGGGTGCCCGATGGAGGCGCCCGTAGCACGAAGCGCCGCCTGTAGCACGAGGCCACGGATGCGTTAAGAATCGGCCAAGGAATCGCCCGGCCGCCGACGACAGGTCGCGCGGATCGGGGCAGGGGCAATGCGGCGGATCGGCGCGAGGCTGACGGGGGGCGCCCTGGCGCTCGCCGGCCCACGCGTGCCCGCGCTGCCGGCTCTCCGTCACTGGGTGGCCGAGGGCCTCGCCCGGGAGGCGGAGCAGCGCCGCCTGTTCCCCTGGCTGGCGGTGGCGTTCGGGGCCGGGATCCTCGTCTATTTCGGGGCGGCCGACGGCACGCCGGCCCTGGCCGCCCCGCTGATCGGAGCCGCCCTCGCGCTCGCGCCGGTGCCGTTCCTGGGCGCGCGGCCGGTGGCGACGGCCCTGGCGCTGGCGGCGGGTTTCGCGTTCCTCGGCTTCGCGGCGGCGACGTGGCGGGTCTCGCAGGTCGCCGCGCCGATCCTGGCCCGGACCACGATCGGGCCGCTCATCGGGACGGTCGAAGCGCTCGATGAGCGCGAGGTCGGCGCGAGGCTGGTGATCCGGGTGGAGAGCTTTGCCGGCCTCGGGCCCGAGGCGCGGCCGGCCCGGGCGCGGGTCTCGTTCCGCAAGACACCGATCCCACGGCCCGGCGAGACCGTCGCGGCGACCGCCCGGCTGCTGCCGCCCCCGGAGGCGGCCCGGCCGGGCGGCTACGACTTCGCCCGGGACGCGTATTTCCAGGGGATCGGCGCTGTCGGCTCGCTCCTCGGCGCGGTCACGGTCCGGGCGCCGACCGAACCGCCGCCCCTGCCCCTGCGCCTCGCCGCGCTGCTGGACGAGGCCCGCAACGCCCTGACCCGCCGGATCGCGGAGGCTGAGGGCGGACAGGCCGGGGCGGTGGCGGCCGCCCTGGTGACCGGCAAGCGCGGGTTGATCGGCCCGGCCTCCAACGACGCGCTGCGCGCCGCCGGCATCTACCACGTGGTCTCGATCTCGGGCCTCCACATGGTGCTGGCCGCAGGCGTCGTGTTCTGGCTGGTGCGGGCCGGCCTCGCCCTCGTGCCGCATTGCGCGCTGTTCTGGCCGATCAAGAAGATCGCGGCGGGCTTCGCCATGGTGGGCGTCACCGCCTACTGCGCCTTCTCGGGCTGGGACATCGCGGCCGAGCGCTCGCTGATCATGACGCTGATCATGCTGGGCGCGATCCTGGCCGACCGGCCGGCCCTGTCGATACGCAACCTCGCGCTGGCCGCCCTGATCGCGCTGGCCCGCGAGCCGGAGGGCCTGCTCGGGCCGAGCTTCCAGATGTCGTTCGGCGCGGTGGCGGGGCTGATCGCCTGCGCCCGGCTGATCGACGGGCGCCTGTTCGTGCGGCCCGGGGCGGGGCGGATCGGCCGGCTCGTCGGGACCGGCCTGTCGGCGGTCACCGGCACCCTGGCGACGACGCTGGTGGCGCAGATCGCGACCGCGCCCTTCGCCACCTACCACTTCCAGACGATCCAGCCCTTCGGCCTCGTCGGCAACGCCCTCACGCTGCCCCTCGTCTCGCTGGTGGTGATGCCCGCGGCCGTGATCGGGTGCCTCGCCTATCCCTTCGCCCTCGACCGGCCGGTCTGGTGGCTGATGGGGCAGGCGGTGGGCGGGATGCTGGCGATCTCGCACTGGATCGCCGGATTCGAGCGGGCGAGCCTGGTGGTGCCGGCCTTCGGCACCGGGGCGCTCGCCGCCCTGACGGCGGCCCTGCTGCTGGCGACGCTGCCCGTCTCGCGGCTGCGCTGGCTCGCCCTGCCGCCGGCCCTGCTCGGGCTCGGCCTGCTGGCCCGGCCGGAGCGCCACGACCTCTACGTCGACCGCCAGGGCTGGGGTGCGGCCGTGCGAGGCCCGGACGGAAGCCTCGCGGTCCTCGGCAGCCCCTCGGGCTTCGTGCTGGAGCAATGGCTGAAGGCGGACGGCGACGGGCGGCGGCCCGAGCGCGGGTCCGGTTCGGCGCCCGGCGGCAATTGCGACCGGCTCGGCTGCACCGCCCTCCTGCCGGACGGACGAGCCGTCGCCCTGGTCCGCGACCGGCGTGCCTTCCCGGAGGATTGCGCCCGCGCCGCCGTGCTGGTCACGAGCCTCACCGCACCGCCGACCTGTACGGGGCCGCTGGTGATCGACCGCCGGGTGCTGGCCGCGCACGGGGCCGTCGCCCTGCGGGCCGACGGGACCGGATTCAGGATCCAGTCAGCCCATGGCGACGGCCGGTCTGTCCCCTGGCGCCCGCGGCCTGCACCCAAAGCGGATCCCGCCGCCGAGGCGGCCGGCGGCATGGCCTCAACCGAAGCGCCCCGGGCCCCGGCGGATGCCGCCGAAGCTCCGGCCGAGCCGCTTCAGTAGCGGCGCACCAAGCTGACGAGCCGGCCCTGGATCTGGACCCGATCGGGACCCAGGACGCGGGTCTCGTAGGCCGGGTTGGCGGCTTCGAGCGCGATCGAGGAGCCGCGGCGGCGCAGGCGCTTCAGCGTCGCCTCCTCGTCGTCGATCAGCGCCACGATGATGTCGCCGGTATTGGCCGTGTCCTGCTTGCGGATCACCACGAGGTCGCCGTCGAGGATCCCGGCCTCGACCATCGAATCGCCGCGCACCTCCAGGGCGTAGTGCTCGCCGCCCGCCAGGAAGTCCGGCGATAGGGTAATGGCGTGGCTCTGGTTCTGGATCGCCGAGACCGGCGTACCGGCCGCGATCCGGCCCATGACGGGGATCGAGACCGCCCGGCCGGATTCGTCGATCATCCGGGCGCTCGCCGGCATCGGCGGCGCGGCCGGCTGCCGGGACTTGCCGCCCTCGACCACGCTCGGGGTGAAGCGGCGCGGCTCCGGCGCGGGCGCCGTCTGCGACAGGCTCTCGGGGATGCGAATCACCTCGATCGCCCGCGCCCGGTTCGGCAGGCGGCGCAGGAAGCCGCGCTCCTCCAGGGCCGTGATCAGCCGGTGGATGCCCGACTTCGACTTGAGGTCGAGGGCATCCTTCATCTCGTCAAAGGAGGGGGGAACGCCGCATTCCTGCATGCGGCTCTGGATGAACCGCAGGAGGTCCAGCTGCTTGCGCGTGAGCATCGACGGGGGTCTCGCGGCTTGGCGGGCTGCCCCGGGGGCGGCCTCTGAAACAAATCGCGAACAGGTTAAACGTTCCGGAAGTGTTCCGCAAGCGCGTTATGGCCACGCTGATTGCGGTCCGGATGAGGCGGATCACAAACGCATTGACGGCACAAGCGGAGCCGTTTCAATGCGTCCCGTGCCCCGCCGGGGAGCGCGGCGGAGCGGTATCGGGCTTGAGATGACGAGGATGCGACAGCGCGCGGCTCTCCGGCCCCTCCGGCTCCCGCTCGGCGCCCTGATCCTGGGCTCGGCACTCGCCGGCTGCACGGCCACCGGATTTTCCTACATCTCGCGGAACTACGTGGCGCTCACGCCGCAGGTGGTCACGATCGGCTGCAAGGAGCCCTACGAGGTCTACGACAACCGGCAGTTGCGGCGGATGCTGATCGTCTCCAACGCCCTGCGCGAATATGCCGGCTGCAACCTGAGCGAAGTCCGCCTCGATCCGGAGCCGGGGGCGACCCGGGTGACGCGCTTCCGCACGGCCGCCCGGGCCTATCTGGACGAGACCGTGCGGGAGGATTGCCGGATCACCGGCGAGACCGTGTTCGATCCGCTGAAATCCGAGTTCGCCTACGCCTGCGACGCGCCGATCGAGAAGCGCGGGACGGTGGTGCCGCGCCTGCCGGGCCGCAACCCGGGCCCGGCCCAGCGCTGAGGCCGGCTCAGGTCCCGGGCTTCGGGAAGGTGCGCTCGGTGGCGTCGCCGGCCGCCGCCAGGAGGGCGCGTGCGAAGGCGCGGGCCTCGGCCCGCTCCAGCACGATCGCGGCGGTGACCGGCCCGCCGCCGAGGTCGGACAGGGCGAGTTCGAGCCGCACCCCCTCGGGGACGGCGCTCGCCTGAAGGCTCCAGCCGGGCCCCCGCTCCGCGCTCTCCGCCATCGTTCAACCCCTTCCGCACACGGGAAAACGCCGCAGGCCCCCGCCGGAACCGCCTGCACCCGGGACTGTTCCCGAGCCGTGCCCAGCGCTTCCCTGCCCCGCCTCGCGACGTTCCTCAAGACCGCAGGCCCCGGCTTGGTGGTGATGCTGGCCGATACGGATGTCGGCAGCCTGATCACGGCGGCCCAGAGCGGCGCCCGCTGGGGCTATTCACTGCTGCTCCTACAGATCCTGCTGATCCCGATCCTCTACGTCGTCCAGGAGCTGACCGTGCGGCTCGGCACCGCCACCGGCCGCGGCCACGGCGAACTGATCCGGGAGCATTACGGGCCGGTCTGGGCCTGGATCTCCTATGGCGGCCTCGTGGTCGCCGGGATCGGCGCCATCGTCACCGAATTTTCCGGCATCGCCGGCATCGGCGACCTGTTCGGGGTGCCCCGGCTCGTGAGCCTCGGCCTGCCGGCGCTCCTGCTGCTCGGGCTGGTCTTCACCGGGAGCTACCGGCGCGTCGAGCGGGTCGCGATCGTCGTCGGCCTGTTCGAACTGGTCTTCATCGGCCTCGCCATCGCGGCGCGGCCGAACCCTTCGAATATCGTGGCGTCCTTCGCCCACATGCCGCTCGGCGACGGCCAGTTCCGGGTGCTGATCGCCGCCAATATCGGCGCGGTGATCATGCCGTGGATGATCTTCTACCAGCAATCGGCGATCGTCGACAAAGGCCTCGGCTGGGACCACGCGCGGACCTCGCGGCTCGACACGATCGCGGGCGCGGTCGTCTCGCAATGCGTGATGGGGGCGATCCTGATCGCGGCCGCCGCCACGATCGGCAAGGCCGGGCAGGGGACCAAGACCGGGCTGGAGACCGTGGGCGACCTCGCGGGCGCCTTCACGCCGGCTTTGGGACCCTGGCTCGGCCACGCGGTCTTCGGGATCGGGATCATCGCGGCGGCCTTCGTGGCGCTCAACGTCGTGGCGCTGGCGCTGGCCTGGGGGTTTGGCGACGTGACCGGGAAGGCGCACTCGCTGGAGCAGTCGCCCCGGGAGGCGCCGGCCTTCTACGGCGCCTTCGCGCTGGCGGTGGTGGCGGGGGCCGCTTCCGTCCAGCTCGTGCCGAACCTCGTGGCGCTCAACATCGCGGTCGAGGTGATGAACGCCCTGCTCCTGCCGCTCGCGCTCGGCCTCCTGATCCTGCTCGCCACCCGCGCCCTGCCGGAGGGCAAGCGCGTGGACGGCGCCTACAAGTGGGTGGTCTACGCGGTCTCGGGCGTCACGATCGCCTTCGCCCTGGTCGGCGTGCTCGACGGGGTCGGCCTGCTCTGAGCGATTGACGCGGGCGGCGCGATGATGTCTCCCGCGGGCTCCGATCAGGTGGAGTCGACACATGCAAGAGATCTGGTTCCGCACGGGCGAGGCCACGGTGCTGGCGGCCGAGGGCCAGTACACGGACGCGATGCCGGAGGTGCTGATCGGCTCCGTGCGCGGGCCGGTGGGTCAGGCCTTCGCATCGATGATGGGGCAGGTGCAGGGCCATACGCGGATGTTCGTGGTCCGCGACCTCAACCAGCTGGTGCGTCCGGCCACGATGATGACCACCAAGGCCACGATCCACACGGCCGAGTATGTCGAGCTCCTCGGCGGCGTGGTCCAGGCCGCCACCGGCGACGCGATCGTGGATTGCATCATCGAAGGCATCCTGCCCAAGGACGGGCTCGACGAGCTGTGCATGATCATCATGATCTGGCTCGACCCGCGCTGCGCCGAGGACGACGACCTCGACCAGAAGGACCTCTACCGGACCAACTACGAGGCGACGAAGCTCGCCATCGCCCGCGCCCTCAGGGGCGAGCCGACGGTGGACGAGCTGATCGCCAACCGGAAGACCGTGAAGCACTACGCGCTGGACGGCGTGATCGAGTACTGATCAGCCGCGCGCCACGGGCGTGCGGGCGTAGAGGTCGGCCACGGCGCAGTCGAGGCCGAAGCCGGGGAGGACCAGACGGTCATCCCCGGTCAGGCGGGTGCGGGTCCAGGTCTCGCCGGTTCGCACCGAAAGGGTCAGCGCGGGGCGCTTCTGCTCGATCAGGAGAACGGCCTGACAGAGCGGCAGCGCTTCGTAGCCGTCACGCTTGACGTCGATCTTCGTCCGGCGCGTGCCGGGCAGCTTCCGATGGTCGCTCGGCAAGAGGATCTCGGCGGCAAGGTAACAGCCCTCGACCACGTTCTGATCAGGCTCTATGGACGCCGCATCGATGACTGCGACATCCGGGACGTAGGTGTGGCCGGTGATGAACGGCCTGAGGTCGATGGCGGGATCGTGGATGGCAATCCACGACGAGCCCGACCGCTCCAGAGACTCGTTCAGCAGGCGCTGGAGATTCACGACCACGACCTGATGGATGAGGCTCGGCCGGGCCTGCATCACGATCTGGCCCTCGACGAGCTCCCACTTTTCCTCATCGGGTCGCGTCCCGATGAAGTCCCAGAAGTTCCGATGGGGATCAATGCCAGGAGCGCGTGTCGTCTCGAGAATCGTCATGGGACAGCCCGGGCCGAGTCGACGTGAACTCAACTATTCCGCTGGCGCCCCACCCGGTCAAGGGCGCCCTATCCCGGCGGGATGCGTCCCACCGAGCACAGGGTGCGCATCGTGGTGCTGCCCGGATCGGTGTAGCAGGAGGCCGACCAGCCGTTCTGCTGGATGAACGACTTGCGCCGCTCCGACAGGGACGTCCGGTAGGCGTTGGCGATGATCGGCTCGACCGTCGAGGCCGATTCGCCGATCAGGATCTCGGAGGCCACCGACAGGTCGCGGAAGAAGGTCGCCGAGGGGGCGGGCTCGGCCGAGGTCGCCTGCACGATCGGCTCGGCCCGGCAGGTCACGTCGAACTTGATCGGCCCGGCGAGGCGGAGGTCGATGCTGGGGCCGGCGCGCTTGCCGACCTTGCCGCCGATCGCCCCGGCGATCTGGCGGGCGAGGTCGTCGCAGGTATCGGCGTGGGCCGCGCCCCCCAGGAGCGGCAGGCAGGCCAGGGCGGCGAGGAGCCGCGGAACGGTCGAGCTCGGCATGGCGGCACTCTAGCTGCGGCGCGGCTACTGTCGAGGGGCGGCAGCCCGCATCTGGGCGAAGCTCGCGAGCCACGCCGGAGCGACGCGCATCCCCGGGGGGACGAGTTCGGCCGGCGGCGGTCGGCGCACGCAATCCTCCAGATAGGTCAGGGATTCCTCCAGGACCGTGCCGGTGAACGGCTTGGCGATCACCGCGGTCGCCCCCGCCATGTCGTCGCTGAGCGCCTGACCGTTGGCGGTCATGAACGCGGCCGTGATGCCGCCGAGGTCGCGCACGGCCTGCGCCACGTCGAGCCCCGAGGAGCCGTCGCCGAGGCGCAGGTCGATCAGGACCAGCTCGGGCCGGGTCTCGCGGACGAGGGCGATGGCCTCCCGGGCGGTCATGGCCGTGCCGACGACGTGGTGGCCGGCCTCCTCCAGCATCATCTCGATCTGCATCAGGATGAGGGCTTCGTCCTCCACGACGAGGATCCTCAGCGGCTCGGTCACGGGGCCTCCAGACCGCCGGCCATCTCGCGCGGCAGGCGTATGCTGACGATCGTGCCGGGATCGTTGGTCATCCAGGCGATGCTGGCGCTGAGCTGGCGGCAGAGCGTGCCGATCAGGCGCTTCCCGAAGGAGCGCTGCTCCATCACCTGAACGGGCATGCCGACGCCGTCATCGGCGATCTTGATGGTGAAATAGCCCTCGTCCGGCGCCACCGTCACGGAGAGCCGGCCGGGCCGGTCGTCCGGGAAGGCGTGCTTGAGGGCGTTGGTGATCAGCTCGTTCATCATCAGCGCCACGGGGGGCGCCTTGGCGACCGGGATCTCCACGGCCTCCAGGTCCAGGTGCAGGCGGATCCGGTCGCCGGAGCCGCGGACGAGGTCGGTGGCGAGGTCGCGGGCGAACTCGGCCACGTCGAACCGCTCGACGTTGTTGGACTGGTAGAGCCGGCGATGGACCGTCCCCAGGGCCTCGACCCGGGTCAGCATCGCCTCCATGGCGGTGCGTGCCGCCGGATCGGTGATCGCCCGGGTCTGCATGGACAGCAGCGCCGCGATCATCTGGAGGTTGTTCTTGACCCGATGATCGACCTCGTGGACCAGCATGGTCTGGGTGGCGAGCGCCTCGGTCAGGTCGCGGGTTCGGTTGGCGACCTCGGTCTCGAACCGGTCCTTCTCCTGCTGGACCCGCAGATGGGCGTCCACCCGGTCGGTGACGTCGAGCTGCGAGGCGAAGAAGAACAGCAATTCGCCGGCCTCGTTGAAGACCGGGCTCAGGTAGAGCGCGTTCCAGAACGGCGTCCCGTCCTTGCGGTAGTTCAGGATGTCGATCGAGATGTCGGTGCGGGCCTCGACCGCCTGGCGGATCAGCGCGACGGCGCCGCGGTCGGTATCCTTGCCCTGGAGCAACCGACAATTGTGGCCCATCACCTCGTCCCGGCCGTAGCCGGTCATCCGCAGGAAGGCGTCGTTGGCGTAGACGATCGGATTGTCGGGGAGCCGGGGATTGGTGATGATCATCGGCATCCGCGTGGCGCGGACCGCGGCGGCGAACGGATCGCCCTTGCCCTGTTCGGCGTCGAGCCGGTCCGTCTGATGCCAAGCGTCGGGCTGTTCCATGGAACCTGCTCTCTCCTGCCCGGCGTTCGTCACCTCCGGCAATCGAATCCTGGCCGCGTTGCCGCAGACCACGACCTTAACGGGTCAGCTGCGGCAAGAGTTCGGACCTGAAGCGCTTTCCTGACGAACTTCGATGGACAGAGTGCCGCACCGCCACCGATTCCGGCCGATTCGGCCAGGATGTGAGGATCAATGAAAATCCCGGCTGCGATACACCCGCCGGTCCGGGGGCACGCCGAAATCCGTATTCTCGGGCGGCAGCTTCATCCCGGCCTCGCGCAGGTCGCGGAGCGATGCGGTGAGATCGCGAAACCCCTCGGCCACGAGGTGGACCACCCCGCCCGCCCGCTGGATCCGGCCGCGCACCGCGAGGAACCTCGCCTGCATGGCGGCCCGGCGGTTGGCCTCGAACACCGCCTTCCAGACGATCACGTTGGCGATGCCGGTCTCGTCCTCGAGCGTCAGGAAGACCACGCCCTTGGCGGTGCCCGGCCTCTGGCGGATCAGCACGAGCCCCGCCACCGTCACCCGCGCGCCCTGGGGCAGGGACGGATCGCAATGGGCCCGGGCCGGGATCGCGCCGATCCGGGCGAGGCGGCCGCGGAAGAAGGCGACCGGGTGCCCCTGGAGCGACAGGCCGGTGGCGGCGTAATCCTCGGCCACCGCCTCGGACGGGGCCAGGGCCGGCAGGTCCACCGCCGGCTCGTGCCGGAACAGGCCGTCATCGGCGTGCCACGCGAAGAGCGGCAGGGGCGCGTCGAGGAGATGGGCGCGGCGCTTGGAGCCGTCGGCCGCAAGATCCCCCTTGGCGGCCTTGCGGGATGACGTCCCCTCCAGGGTGCGGACCATCCACAGGGCGGCGCGCCGGTCGAGGCCGAGCGAGCGGAACGCATCCGCCTCGGCCAGCCGCTCCAGGGCGTTGCGGGGCAGGGCGAGGGACGCCTGCAGGCCCTCGATGCTGGCATAGCCGTTGGCCCGCAGCCGCACGAGCCGGCGCATCGCGGCCTCGGGCAGGCCGCGCACGACGCGCAGGCCGATCCGCACGGCGTGCCTCTCCGGATCCCCGGCCGGCTCCAGGGTGCAGTCCCAGTCGCTGGCATTGACGCAGACGCCCCGCACCTCGACCCCGTGGGCGCGGGCGTCGCGCACGAGCTGGGCCGGCTGGTAGAAGCCCATCGGCTGGGCGTTGAGGATCGCGGCCAGGAAGACGTCGGGGTGCCGGCACTTCATCCAGGCCGAGGCGTAGACGAGGAGCGCGAAGCTCGCCGCGTGGCTTTCCGGGAAGCCGTAGGTCGAGAAGCCGCGGATCTGCGCGAAGCAGCGTTCGGCGAAGTCCTGGGGGTAGCCCCGGCGGGTCATGCCGCCCACGAATTTGTCCGCGAAGCCGCCGATCGAGCCGACATGGCGGAAGGTCGCCATGGCCCGGCGCAGGCCGTCGGCCTCGGCCGGGCTGAAGCCCGCCGCCGTGATGGCGATCTGCATGGCATGCTCCTGGAAGAGGGGCACGCCATAAGTCTTCTGAAGGACTTCCTTCAGCTCGTCGCGGTCGCCGTGGGCAGGATCGGGCGAGGGATACTCCACCGGGTCGATCCCGGAGCGCCGCCGCAGGTAGGGATGGACCATGTCGCCCTGGATCGGGCCGGGGCGCACGATCGCCACCTGCACCACGAGGTCGTAGAATTCCTTCGGCTTCAGGCGCGGCAGCATCGACATCTGCGCCCGGCTCTCGACCTGGAACACGCCGACGGAATCGGCCTTCGCCAGCATCGCGTAGGTCTCGGAATCCTCCTGCGGCAGGTCGGCGAGCGTCGCGTAGAAGGTGCCGTGATCCTTCTCCAAAAAGTCCAGGCCGCGCTTGAGGCAGGTCAGCATGCCGAGCGCCAGCACGTCGACCTTCATCAGGCCGATCGCGTCGATGTCGTCCTTGTCCCACTCGATGAAGGTCCGGTCCGCCATGGCGCCGTTGCCCACCGGCACGGTCTCGTCGAGGCGCCCGCGGGTCAGCACGAAGCCGCCGACATGCTGCGACAGGTGGCGGGGGAAGCCGATCAGCTGGTGGGCGAGGTCGAGCGCCTGCCGGATCGCGGGGTTGGCGGGGTCGAGGCCGGCCTCGCGCACGTGCTGGTCCGGCATGCCGGTACCCCAGGAGCCCCAGACCGTGTCGGCGATCGCCGCGGTCACGTCCTCGGTCAGCCCTAAGACCTTGCCGACCTCGCGGATCGCCATGCGCGGGCGGTAGTGGATCACCGTGGCGCAGAGGGCGGCGCGCTCCCGGCCGTAGCGGGCATAGAGGTGCTGGATCACCTCCTCCCGGCGCTCGTGCTCGAAATCGACGTCGATGTCGGGGGGCTCGCCCCGGTTCTCCGAGATGAAGCGGGCGAAGAGCAGCCGGTGCTTCGACGGGTCCACCGCGGTGATGCCGAGGCAGAAGCACACGGCGGAATTGGCCGCCGAGCCCCGGCCCTGGCAGAGGATGCCCTTGCTGCGGGCAAATTCGACCACGTCGAACAGGGTCAGGAAGTAGCGGGCGTAATCCATCTTGGCGATGAGCCGCAGCTCGTCGCGGAGGGTCTTCGCGACGGCATCCGGGATGTCGCCGGCATAGCGCCAGCGCGCCCGCTCCCAGGTCTTCTCCTCCAGATATTCCTGCGGCGTGCGTCCGGGGGGCACGGGCTCTTCCGGGTACTCGTAGTGCAGCTCCGACAGGCTGAAACCGCAGGCCTCGGCGATCTCGACGGTGCGGGAGAGGGCCTCCGGATGGTCGGCGAACAGCCGCGCCATCTCGGGCGGCGGCTTCAGGTGGCGCTCGGCATTGGCCTCCAGGCGGTAGCCGGCCTCCCCGATCCGGCAGCCCTCGCGGATGCAGGTGACCACGTCCTGCAGCGGGCGCCTTTCGGGATGGTGATAGAGCGCGTCCGAGACCGCGACCATCGGGGCGCCGGCGGCCGCGCCCAGCTCGGCGAGAAGCCCGAGGCGCCGCCTTTCGTCGCCCCGGCGCGTGTGGCTCGCCCCGAGGAAGGTCCGGCCCGGCGCCGCGGCGGCGAGCGCCTCCAGCCGCGCCCGGAATCCCTCCGGCAGGCGCCTTGCCGGCGGCATGGCGACGAAGATCTGTCCCTCGGCGGCCTCCAGCATCTCGGCGAAGGCGAAGCGGCACGCGCCCTTGCGGACGCGGCGGTTGCCGAGGGTGAGCAGCCGGCACAGGCGCCCCCAGGCTGGCCGGTCCATCGGGTAGGTGACGGCCTCGAACCCCTCCTCGGTGACGAGGCGCACCCCCGGCAGGATCCGGATTCTTGTCCCCTCCGCCTCCAGCGCCCGCGCCGCCGCATGCGCCCGGACCACGCCGGCCACGGTGTTGCGGTCGGCGATGCCGATCGCCGGCAGGCCGTAGGACGCCGCCTGCACGACGTAGTCCTGCGGGTGCGACGCGCCGTGCAGAAAGGAGAAGTTCGTGGTGACGGCGAGTTCGGCGTAAGCGAGGTCGGTCACGCGAACAGCCCGTGGACGTACCACGCGGCCGGGCGGCCGGGGGCGTGCGGCCCGTCGCGGTAGAGCCAGAGCCGGTGCCCGGCCTCGCATTCGACGCGGTAATAGTCGCGGGGCTCGCCCGGCTCGCGCCACCACTCGGCTTCGATCCGCTCCGGCCCCTCGGCATGGGCGACCCGGTGGATCTGCGCCCGCCAGCGGAAGCGCCGGGGCGGCCCCTCGGGCACGGTCGAGAGCACGTCGCAGGCGGCCTCGCCCCGGGGGAACAGCACCAGGGGGCGGGGCGGGAGGTGATCGGGCCAGGGGGAGGCAGACAGGGAGCTGTCGGACCCGCGCCTCTCCCTCCCCCCTCTGCGGGGGAGGGTACCCTGCGCAGCAGGGGGGGCCGGGACGAAGTCCCGCAAGAGGGGAGCGGCGGTGCAGAACGGGGCGCCGGCCTTCACATCTGCTCCGCCAGATCCTGAACCCGCGCTCCCCTCTCCCGACCCGCTTCGCGGGCCACCCTCCCCCGCAGAGGGGGGAGGGAGTGGCGCCTGTGTCCGGCCACGGCCCAAACCCGGCACCGATCCATGCCCCTCTCCGGCCACCCAAAGAACACCCCGGCCCGCCCGCTCCGGCAGGTGGCTCGCCCGCGGTTCGAGCCGCAGCAGCGCCCGCCCGAGCCGCTGCGCCAGGGCGTCGGCCAGGAACCCGACCCCGTCGCCCACGGATGCCGCGCCGAGATCCGTCTGCCGGGCCGGCATGGTCCCGGTCACCGTCACGGCGAGCGCCACCGTTTCGAAGCCGAAGCCGGCATCGAGGCCCGATCCCAGCCGGTCGAGGCGCAGCGACACCAGGGCGGCGACCCGCTCCGGATCGCGCTCGGGGCGGGACAGGCCGAGATCGAGGGCGCGCAAGGCCCCGTCGACCCGGTGGAGGGTGAGCCGCAGGGCGCAGGCGCCGAGCCCGTCCCGCTCCAGCCGGGGGGCGAGCTCCGCCATCAGGTCCCGGGCGGTCCGGACGATATCCGATTGCCGGCCGATCGGGTCGAGAAAGCCGCGGGCGGCGGCGTAGTCGGCCGCCTCCGTCAGGGGCGCCAGCGGCTCGGGCCGGCGGCCCAGGGCCTGATCGAGCCGCAGCAGCAGCGCTTCGCCGAACCGGCGGGCGAGGGGGCCGCGGGGCAGGGCGTCGAGCGCACCGATCCGGCGCAGGCCGAGCCGCTTCAGGCCCGCGACCGTGCCGGGATCGAGCCGCAGGGCCTCCACGGGCAATCCCCGCAGCGCCTCGGCGGCCCCGCCCGGCGGCACGACGATCCGGTCGGCCCCGCCGTGGCGGGCCAGCGCGAAGGCGGCGCCGGGGGTGTCGGCCAGTGCGATCCGCGCCGGGATGTTCGCCCGCGCGAGCCGGCCCGCCAGATCGCCGACGAGATTTGCCTCGCCGCCGCGCAGATGGCTCGCCCAGGCGACGTCGATGTAGAGCCCGTCCGAGGCCTCGGCCGGCCCGAACGGCGCCACGAGGGGCGCGTAGCGGGAGGCCCAGCGGCAGAGGCGCAGCAGGGCGTCCCGGTCGGCATCCGGATCGGCGGGATGGACCCGGAGCGGCACGCCGATCCGCGCCCGGACCCGCCCCAGGGGCTCACCGGGCCGCAGGCCCAGCGCCTGGGCGGCCGGATCGAGGGCGAGGAGCCGCAGGCCGCCCGGCCCCTCGGCCGCCACCGCCATCGGGCCGCCCTCAGGCGCGAGACCGGCCCGACGCAGCCGCGTCACCGGCCAGTGGCTCAGGCAGATGCAGACGATGCGCGGCATGGTCCCACTCCAGAAGCCAGTCACCGCCGCGCCCATTGCGGCAACGTTCGAGCCGCGCCCGCCAGCGCGGCCTGTCGAGGGTGCCGAACCGGTCCCGGGAGGCGGGGGCGGCGGCGATCCGCCAGCGGGTGGCGGCGCCGTTGGGCATCCCAGCCGCCGCGGGCCGCAGGAGCAGCAGCAGCGGCGGGTCGGGGCCTTCCGCGGCGAGTTGCAGGCGCCGGCCGGGCTTCAGCGGCAGCCCGTCCCGCAGGAGGCCGATCAGGGCCGCCAGGGCGCGGGCGTGCAGGGCCGCCTCCAGGGCGCGAAACACCTCTCCGTCGCCGCCCGCCTCCAGGAGGAGCAGGCGGCCGGGATCGAGGCCGAGGCCCATGAGCCCGTGGCCGTAGGGCAGGGGCTCGCCGGGGGCGGCGGCAATCAGCGCCTCCCCGGACACCCGGGACAGGTGGAGGGCGCAGAGCGCGAGGGCAAAGCCGAGGGCCGCGACCCCGTCCGCCGGCCCGGCCGGCGCGATCTCGTGCGGCGGCCCGAGGGCGAGGCCCCCGCCGGGCAGGTGGGCGTCGAGGGCCGGCAGGCCGAGCGGCAGGATCGGGCATGAGACTCGCCCGTCGGCCGGCGGCACGAGCTGCGCCCGCAGGGCCGCCAGCCGCGCCCGGGCTTCGCCGCGCGCGGGGGTCCGCCCAGACGCGCGCCCCGTCTCGTCCGCAGGGTCCAGCCCCATCTCCGTCGGCTCCGGTCATGGCGGACGATAGGAACATAACAGGAACACATTCAAACGGTTTCCGGGGGGTCTTGGAATCGCGCGTCCGTGCAGCAGCTTGGCCTGTGGACGGGTGTGGACGCCTGTGGAATCGGCCGTCGCTGCCGGTTTCAACGGCCCCGGTTGACCGCAATCGCAGGGCGAGCCCACAAGTCGGCTGCCGCGTGCCGGACGCGGTCGATACGGACCGCGCATGCGCTCGCCCCTCGCCCTCACGCTCCTGCTCGCCCTGTCGGGGGCGGCTCTGGCCCAGCAACCGGCGGATCCGGGGGGCGCGGCTCCATCCGCCCCGGGGCGCCCGCATCGGGCACAGGGCCGGCCTCCCCAGCAGCCGAACCAGCCGATCATGGTCTACGACGCCCGCATCGAGGCCGGCGACCTGCGGGTCTCGGGCTCGGTCCGCAAGCCCGGCGCCATCGTGGTGCTGGACGACGACATCTCGATCCAGGCCGACCGGCGCGGCCGGTTCGTGTTCCGCGTGCCCTACCGGCCCGCGACCTGCGTGGTGACGCTGAAATCCGAGCCGGACGAGCGCGAGGCGGTGGTGGCGAACTGCGCCCCCGAGGGCCCCCCGGGCCCGCCCGGCCCCCAGGGCGCCGCCGGGCCGCCCGGCGAGCCGGGGGCCAAGGGTGATCCAGGTCCCCAGGGTGAGACGGGTCCCAAGGGAGATGCCGGTCCCAAAGGGGAAGCAGGTCCCAAGGGGGAAGCAGGTCCCAAGGGCGAGGCCGGCCCTCAGGGTCCGGCCGGTCCGCAGGGCGCCCCCGGCCCGAAGGGCGAGCCAGGCGAGAGGGGGGCTCCGGGCCTTCAGGGCATTCCGGGACCGCGGGGTCAGGCCGGTCCGGCGGGCGGGACGGGGGTGCGGGGCGAGGCCGGCGCGTCCGCCGCCCTGCGGCCGGTGCGCAAATCCGGCTGCGCGGGCGGCTGCACCGTGACCTGCGAGGCCGGCGAGACGCTGGTCACCGCCCATTGCCTCAAGGCCGGCACGCCGAGCTATGACGGGGAGGGCGCCGCCTGCCCGGCAGAGGCGGCGGGGATCGTGGGCTTCTGCACGCGGCCATAGATCACCGACCTCAGCCGCCGGTCTCGGCCAGCCAGTCGAGCATCCCGGCGGCGGCCGCCCGGCCGCCCGCGATGGCGCCCTGGAGCAGGTAGCCGCCGGTCGGGGCCTCCCAGTCGAGCATCTCGCCGGCCAGGAACAGGCCGGGATGGGCGCGTAGCATCGACCGCCCGTCGATCGCGTCGAGCCGGACCCCGCCCGCCGTCGAGATCGCCCGCTCGATCGGCACCGGGGCCGTGAGGGTCAGCGGCGCGGCCTTGATCAGCCCGGCGAGCGCTCCGGGATCGGCCGGGAGTGTGGCGTCGGCCGCCTCGCGCAGGAGGCTAGCCGCCACGGGCGGGAGCCCCGCGGCCTTGCGCAGCCGGGTCGCGACCGAGTCCCCGGGCCGGGCGCCGGACAGGCGGCGGGCGAGGGCGTCCTGGGTCAGGTCGGGGCGCAGATCGATGACGAGCTCGGCGCTGCCCCGGGCGGCGATCGCCTCGCGCAGGGTGCGGGACAGGGCGTAGACCGCGCCGCCCTCGAGGCCGTCTTGCGTGATCACGGCCTCGCCCCGCGCGCTGGCGCCGTCGCAGGCCAGCGCGATCCGCTTCAGCGGCGCGCCGGCGAAGCGCTGCCGGAACAGGTCGGACCACGCCACCGCGAAGCCGACATTGGCCGGGCGCAGGGGCGCCACCGCCACGCCGAGCCCTTCGAGGAGCGGCACCCAGCGCCCGTCCGAGCCGAGCCGCGGCCAGCTCGCCCCGCCGAGCGCCAGCAGGGTCGCCCGGGGCCGGATCTCAAGGGGGCCGTCCGGGGTCTCGAACGTCAGCGCCGCACCCAGGGCCGTGAGCCGGTGCCGGGTCCGGAACCGGACGCCGAGGCGTTCGAGCCGCGCCAGCCATCCCCGCAACAGGGGCGAGGCCTTGAAGCTCCGCGGGAAGACGCGCCCGCTCGATCCGACGAAGGTCGGCTCGCCGAGCTCCGCGCACCAGTCCCGCAGGGCCTCGGGCGGGAAGGCCGCGATGGCGGCGTCGAGGTATCCCGGCGGATGGTAGCGGGCGAGGAAGTCCGGCCGCGTCTCGCTGTGCGTGATGTTGAGTCCACCCCGCCCGGCGATCAGCAGCTTGCGGGCGACCGAGGGCATACGCTCGTAGACCGTGACCGCGCAGCCGGCCTCGCCCAGCACCTCGGCCGCGGCGAGCCCGGCCGGCCCGCCGCCCACGATGGCGATCTCGTCCCTGTCCTGCGGCATCCGCCCGGAGAGCGGCAGGCAGGCCGGTCCTGTCAAGGGCGGGACCGTGGCGAGCGGGCTGACGTGGAAGCCGCTTCGCGGCGCGTCCCGCGCCGGCTCCCGGATCGCATTCCGCTGGCGCTGCATGCGCCCGGGACAGGGAAGCGTTTCCTTCGGCACCACCCCTGTCCCGGACAGGTGAAGCGACAGCGGAATCTGATCTGGGCCTTAGCACGGGACTCGCGGCGAAGCGGCTCCGTATCAGCGGAACCCGGACCCGCAGAACAAAATTCTCCTTCATCCCGAAGCTGCCGCACGCGACGCGCCAGGCTCGGCCGCGCCCACCCCGAACCGCAGAGGCTCAGACACGTGGCCAGCCCCGCCGCCATCACCGGGAGTCCGAGCATCCCCGCCGCGCAGGCCCAGCTCGGCCAGGCTGAGATCCGCGCAATCGTCTACGGCCTCATGACCGCGATGCTGCTCGCGGCCCTCGACCAGACCATCGTGGCGACCGCGATGCCGACCATCGGGCTGGCTCTGGGCGACGCCGCCAACCTCCCCTGGATCGTCACCGCCTACCTGCTGGCCTCCACGGCGGTGACGCCGCTCTACGGCAAGCTCTCCGACATCCACGGTCGGCGGATCATGCTGCTGATCGCCATCACGACCTTCGTGATCGGCTCGGTCGCCTGTGCGCTCGCCCCCTCGATGGTGGCCCTCGCGCTGGCCCGGGGCCTCCAGGGGATCGGCGGCGGCGGGCTGATCGCGCTGTCGCAGACGATCCTCGCCGACATCATGTCGCCTAAGGAGCGGGCGCGCTATCAGGTGGTGATCGCGGGGGTGTTCGTGGCGGCCTCGGTGGCGGGGCCGCTGCTCGGCGGCTTCTTCGCCCAGCACCTGCACTGGTCGCTGATCTTCTGGATCAACCTGCCGATCGGCTGCCTCGCCTTCGCGCTGACGAACGCCAATCTGAAGCGCCTGCCGCGCCACGAGCGCCGCCACCGGCTGGACTGGCCCGGGGCCGCCCTGATGGTCTTAAGCTCGATCGCCCTGCTGCTCGCCCTGAGCTGGGGCGGCGTGCGCTATCCCTGGGGTTCGGCGCCGGTGCTGGGCCTCCTCGCCCTGGCCCTCGTGCTCGGCGGCGGTTTCGCGGCCCGGCTCGCGACGGCGCCGGAGCCGCTGATCCCCACCGAGGTGCTGCGCAACCAAGTGGTCTACAGCGCGACGCTCGCCGCCTGCTTCGCCATGGGCACCTTCATCGGGCTCACCATCTACGTGCCGATCTTCCTCGAAGGGGTGATCGGCCTCTCGGCGAGCGAGTCCGGCGTGGCTTTGGTGCCGCTGATGGTCGGCACCGTGACGGGCGCCACCCTGTCGGGCCGGTCGATGATCTACTTCCGGCACTACAAGCGGGTGCCGCTCGCCATGATGTGCGTCAGCCTCGCCTGTTGCGCCGTCATCGCGTGGCGGGGCCACGCGCTGCCCTTCTGGCTGATGGAGGCGCTGTTCGCGCTGCTCTCCATGGGGATCGGGACGATCCTGCCGCTCTCGACCATCGCGATCCAGAACGCGGTGGCGCGCCACCAGCTCGGCATCGCCACGGCCTCCATGAACTTCTTCCGGTCGCTGGGCGGCGCGCTGATCGTGGCGGCCTTCGGCACGATCGTGCTCGGCGGCGCCTCGGGCGGAGCAGAAGGGCACGACGTGGAGAGCCTGATCCGCGGCGCCGATCCGGCGCAGCTCGCCCTGACCTTCCGGTTCGTGTTCGGGGCGGCCTGCCTCGGGCTGCTCGCCGCCTTCGCGTTCCTGGCGCTGATGGAGGAGCGGCCGCTGGGTGGGCAGGGCACGCCGAGGATGAGCGGCGCGCCGGAGACGCCGCAGGGCTGATCAGACCTTGAGCGAAGCGTGGCCGCGCGCCTGCCCTTGATTCGCCCGGATCACCGCTTACCTCGACCCCATCGGCTGCGGGCCCCTCTGGCGGGCGCTTCCCAGCGCCCGTGATGTCGGAGCCGATGCTTTCCATTCGGAATCAGCATCAGGTCCCGCGCATGATGGACGTTCTCACCATCGCATGGCTCGGCAAGCCGTTGTGGATGTGGCTCGGCTTCCACGTCCTGATCGCCTGCCTGCTCGCCTTCGACCTCGGCCTCCTGCACCGCGACAAGGAGCACGAGATCGGCGTCCGGGAGAGCTTGGCTCTCACCGGCTTCTATCTCAGCCTCGGCCTCGCCTTCGGCGGCTGGATCTGGTGGTATCTCGGGCCCCAGGCCGGCGAGGAATACGTCACCGGCCTCGTGGTCGAGAAGTCGCTGTCGATGGACAACGTCTTCGTCATCGCGATGATCCTCACCGCCTTGGGCGTGCCGCGGGTCGCCCAGCACCGGGTCCTGCTCTGGGGCATCCTAGCGGCGGTGCTGCTGCGCGGCCTGATGATCGGCCTCGGCGCCGCCCTGGTGCATCAGGTGCACTGGGTGCTCTCGCTGTTTGCCGCCTTCCTGATCTATGCCGGCCTGAAGATCCTGATCTCGGGCGACGAGAACGAGGGCGACTTCCAGAACAGCGCCGTGGTGCGCTGGTTCAAGCGGACCTTCCGGGTCACCCCCGACCTGCACGGCCAGCGCTTCGTCATCCGCAAGACCAACCCGAAAACCGGCAAGGTGGCCCTGTGGTTCACGCCGCTGGCGCTCGCCCTGGTGCTGGTCAACGGCGCCGACGTCATCTTCGCGGTCGACAGCGTGCCGGCGATCTTCGCGATCACCACCGACACCTTCGTGGTCTACACCTCCAACATCTTCGCGATCTTAGGCCTGCGCGCCCTCTATTTCGCGCTCGCCGCGATGGTGGACCGGTTCGCCTATCTCAAGACGGCGCTCGCCTTCATCCTGATCTTCATCGGAACCAAGATCGTGGTCGCCGACACGTTCGGGCTGATCGCGGTCCCGCCCTGGGTCTCGCTGGTGGTGACGCTCACCTTCCTGGCGGCGGGCGTCGCCTACAGCCTGTGGCGGACCCGCACCGACGCGCCGGCGCTCCCGGAGGAGCCCGGGCATCCGCACGGCGCGCGCGCGCACCGGGCCTGAGCACCCGTCAGCCCTGCGCCGGCAGGGCGGCGATCAGGTCGCGCAGGGTGGTGATGGTCGAGGCGTCGGCCACGCCGTCCACCCGCGCCTGCCGGAAATGGCGCTGGAACGCGGTGACCACAGCCCGGGTGCGCGCGTCGAACAGCCCGGTGACCGGCAGGTCGTAACCGTAGAGGGCGAACATCGCCTGCAGCGCCTCCACCGGCTGACCGGCATCGCCCTGGGCGAAGAAGCGGCCGTCCCGCAGGGTCGCGGGCGGCACATGATGGCCGATGCCCGCCGCCGCGAGGCGCTCCCACGGAAACGTCTCGCCGGGATCCTCCTTGCGCTCGGGGGCGATGTCGGAATGGGCGAGCACCCGCTCCGGCGGGATCGGCCAGCGCCCAAGAATGTCCCGGGCCAGCGCGATCACCGCATCGACCTGCACCGCGGGGTAGGGCGGCAGCCCGCCGGCATGGCCCGGATGGACGATCTCGATCCCGATGGACCGGGAATTGATGTCGGTCTCGCCCTTCCAGGTGCCCACACCCGCGTGCCAGGCCCGGCGCGCCTCCGGCACCAGCTGGACGATGCCGCCATCCTCGAACACGAGGTAATGGGCCGAGACCTCGCTCAGCGGATCGCGCAGCCGCGCCAGGGCGGCGGCCCCGCTCTCCATGCCGGTATAGTGCAGGATCAGCATGTCGGGCCGCCCCTTTCGGCGCTCGCCGTGGTTCGGCGAGGGGGCGACGCGGCGGGCGAGGGGGCTGTCTGGGGTCAGCGTCATGGCGCGCTTGTGCCATGGCTGGGGCCGCAACGCACCGGATCGCGCAGATCGGCCGTTGACGGCGTTCGAACGATGCACGCAGATGAAGTCCGGAAGCGGAAACCGCCGATGGCCGATCCAAAACCCAACACGACACCGCGGCGCATCGGCGTGCGCGCGTTCCGCGGAAATCTCGACGCCATCCTTCGGGAGGCCCGGGCGGGCGCCGCGTTCCTCGTGACCGAGCGGGGGGAGATCCTGGCCGAGATCCGCCCACCCGCGCAGGCTCCCCGCGTCGCCCGCAAGCCCGGCGCGCTCCGCGGCCGAATCCACATGGCGCCCGATTTCGACACGCTGCCGCCGGATGTGCTGGCGGCGATGTATGGCCAGGAGCCTTGAAGCTCCTCCTCGACACGCATGCCCTGCTCTGGTGGCTGGGCGATGAGGCGCGCCTCGGTCAACACGCGCGGAGTCGGATCTCGGATCCCGGCAACACCGTGCTGATCAGTGTCGCGTCGCTCTGGGAGATCGTCGTCAAGGTGCGGGTCGGCAAGCTTCAGGCCGACATCGCGGAGATCGAGGAGGCCATCGCACGGGACGACTTCCTTAGGCTCGACATCCGACCTTCGCATCTCGCGGTGCTGAGCGGACTGCCGAAGCATCCCGATCATCGTGACCCGTTCGATCATCTGCTCATCGCCCAGGCGATCAGCGAGGATGCCACCTTCGTGTCCGAGGATCCGCACGCGGCCCGCTATGCGGTACACGTCCTGAGTTGCTCGGATCCGGCGGCGTGAGGTGGCTCACCGCAACCCGCGCTCCGCCACGATCCGATCGTAGGCGGCGTTGATCGCGGCGAGCCGCCGGGTCGCGATCGCCACTGCCTCCGTGGGCAGGCCGCGGGCCAGCGCCCGGTCGGGGTGATGCTCGGCCACGAGCGCCCGGTGGCGCGCCTTCAGGGCCGCGTCATCGGCGTCCCGGTCGAGCCCGAGGACAGCGTAGGGATCGTCCGGCAGACGCACGTGCCGGGCGGCGATGCGCTGGAACGCGGCCTCGTCGAAGCCGAAGATGCCGGAGACCGAGCGGAGATAGCGTTCCTCCGCCTCGTGGAGCGCCCCGTCGGCGCCCGCGATCTGGAACAGGCCGTCGAGCACGTCCTCGAGCAGGGCCGGCTCGTCGCCGAAGGTCGTGGCGAGCTGGCGCGCATAGGCCTCGAAGCCGTTGGTGGTCCGCTTGGCGAGATCGAACAGGCGCTCGACCCCCGGCCGCGCCGAGGGCTCCACCTGCACGACCCGGCCGAAGGCCTCGACCTCGGAGGGGAGCACGACACCGTCGGACTTGGCCATCTTGGCGGCCAAAGCCACGAGGCCGGTGGTGAACACCACGTCGCGCGGCGTCCGGCCGAAGGGCGCGCCGACCCGGTCCATCAGGAGATGGCCCGCGACGCCGCCGATCAGCGCCCCGAGGGGGCCGCCGATCGCGAGGCCGATGCCGGCCCCGCCGATCTTGCCCCACACCCCGTGCGATTCGGCCGCCGTCATGGGCGACCCGGTTCAGGGGCGAAACGTGGACGCGGTACGATCATCGCGGGCGGCTTTTCGTCCGGCACCGGGACGCCCCGGCCGAGCGCCGGGATAACCGCTCCTCAGAGCCCGCGGAAGGGCCGGGACGCAGCCCGGCCCCGCTTTGGCTCAGCGGCAGTAGATGTTGCCGTAGGCGTCGCGGTAGGTGCCGTAGGGGCAGCGCGGCGCGGTCGAGGCGCCCACGATGGCACCGCCGGCGCCGCCGATCGCCGCGCCGGCCAGCGCACCGCCCGCGCGGCCCGTCGCGGCCGCGCCGATCGCCGCGCCGGTGAGCGCGCCGAGGCCGGCGCCGCCGAGCGCCCGGTCCTCAGGCGTGTTGCAGGCGCCGAGCGACAGGGCGGCGATGGTGGCGAGGGCGGCGGCAGTGAGCTTCTTCATGGTCCCCAGAACTCCCTTGTGCATCCGGTCCGGCCGATGGCCGTGATCGTGGCGGATCGCCCCGAGCTTAGCAGTTATGCAATAGCGACCCTACGGCTAAGGTTCCACCCGCGCGGGACCGGAGTTGCGCCCGGTTCCCCTCTCGCCCTATGCCTCGCCCCTCATGGCGGCGCTCCGGCCGGGGGCCGTGGCAACATGTCCGAGGGTCTGTTCTCATGTCGACGCCCATGCCTACCCCCATGCCTACCCCCATGCCGACTTCCCTGCCGAAAGCCACCACGATCGTCCGCCGGGCCGCGGTGCGGGCCGACCGCGTCGCCGACACGGTGAGCCTCGACCATGAGGGCCGGTCCGCGCTTCCCGAGAGTCTGACCGCCGAGGGTGGCCTCAGCTTCACGGTGGCGCTCACCAAGGCCGCGAGCCTCGACGACGGCGACGCCTTGCGCCTCGACGACGGCCGGCTCGTCGCCGTGCGGGCCGCCCCCCAGGATCTGTACGAAGTGCGGGCCGAGAATCCGGCCCGTCTGATGCGCCTCGCCTGGCAGCTCGGCAGCAACCACGTGCCCGCCGAGATCGCCGCGGACGCGCTCTACATCCCGGCGACCGCCGCCGCAGCCGAGCTGGTGCGCGGTCAGGGCTGCCTCGCGAGCCCGGTCTCACGATCCTTCCGGCCCGAGCGCGCGGCCCACGATCACAGCACCTGCGGCCATGATCACGGGCATGCGCACGGACACGATCACCACGGGCATGACCACGAAGCCCATGATCACGGTCATGCCCATGCTCATGGGCACGACCATCAGCACCACGGTCACACACACGATCACGGCCATGACCACGGCCATGACCACGGTCACGTGCATGGCCCGGGTTGCGGACACGATCATTAGAGCCGCGCCCAAGCGCCCCGTGCCAAGCGCCCCGTGCCAAGCGCAACCTGCAAAGCGCACCGTGATCGGTCGCGGCCCTGAGCCCTTGTCGTGACGCGCCTCCTTGCGCCGCACCGGATCCACCTTGGCGGAGCGCGTTCCAGAGGCACGCCGCGGCGGGACGATGCGGCGCGCAGCGCCAGCGCGTCGAAACCCAGGGCCGGGAACAAGGCCCGATCGGGCGCCGCTCGTGCCTCGCGCGGCCCGCAAGGGGCTCGGCGGCGTGCCGGCCTCGGCGCGATCAAGGGGCAGTATTCCGAAATCAGCCTCCGTCATAAACTCCGCATAACTCACAGGATCGCGCGCATAAATCGAGCTTCGACCGCAATGTAAGGCTCAGTCCGCCGTATATTTTGCTGATATTTGCTCAATGTGCTCTTGCCTGAACTGTTGCCGTTCAATCACAGCGTCGATCACGCCCCGTTGTTACATCCGCTCCAGGTTCTTACTCTTGGAACGGCCCACATGAACAAGGTTATCGTCTCCGCAGCGGCCTTCGCGAGCTTGACGGTCGCGGCTTCGGCCGCCGATCTGCCCCGCCGCGCGCTCCCGCCTGCGCCGATCCCCGTGCCGATCTTCACCTGGACGGGCGCGTATTTCGGCATCAACGCCGGCTACATCACGACGACCCGCGACACGGTGCAGACGGCGGGCGTCTTCCGGCGCAACGACGGCGTCAGCGTCGGGAACCGCCCGGCGGCCCTGCCGCTGCCGCAGGACGGCTTCACCGGCGGCGGGCAGCTCGGCTACAATTATCAGTTCACCCCCGGCTCCGGCTTCGTGGTCGGTGCCGAGGCCGACGCCAATTACACGGACCTGAACCGCACCCGCGGCGGCGTCGGCCAACGCGGCGGCATCAGCACCTATCGGCAGGCGGGCGACTTCCTGGGCACCGTGCGCGGCCGCGTCGGCTACGCCTTCGATCGCGTCCTGGTCTACGGAACCGGCGGCTTCGCCTACGCCTCCGTCAAGGACCGGGCCACCTTCCAGGCGCCCCAGGGGGATCCCACCTTCTTCGGAAGCCGTGCGCGCGTCGATACCGGCTACGCGGTTGGCGGCGGCATCGAATACGCCCTGCCGACCGACTCGTTCGTGAACGTCTTCCATTCGAACGCGGTCACGGTGAAGGCCGAGGCGCTGTATTACGACCTCGGCCGCAGCACGCTGCTGCTGCCGGCGGTCGGCCGCGGCCAGGGCGCCTACGTCACGCGCTTCCAGAACGAGGGTGTGCTCGGCCGCGTGGGCCTGAACTACAAGTTCGGCAGCTGAGCCGCAGCGCGCCGGAGCGGAGACGACCCGGCGCCGTACGGCGATCTTCCAGCAGCCCTCGCCCGGGCTGCCCAGCCCCGATCCGATCGAACGTCCCGGGACTCCTCACCCGGGACGTTTCGCGTTCCTGGATCCGGGCTGGCGGCGCCGCTTCAGAGGCGCTTCGGCACGGGCCGCCGGCAGTAGGCGCGCGCCTCCTCCGGCGCGAGGCCATCCTGCGCCGAGACGCACTGGTCGAGCGTCAGCCCGATGCTGGCCGCATAGGTCTCGTTCGGCGACAGCGCGTCGCGGGCGAGATTGGCCAGGTAGATCAGGAAGGCAGCGACCGCGAGCAGCGCGAGCACGACCAGGGCGCGATTCACCATCACGGCCGAGCGCCGTCATCGCGCCACGAGCCAAACCGGCCGGTCACGGGAAGCCCGCGAGCAGGAGCGCCAGCACGAGCAGCACGAGCCCCGCACCGATCAGCGCGCCGGCGGTCCCGTCGGAGCCGCGTCGCCCGGAGCGACCGAGGCCGATCACCGGTCATGGTCCGCAAGCGCACGCCGCAGCGGGCTCATTGCAGCAGACCCCAGAGGCCGGTGGCCACGCCGAAGGTGAGCGAGAGCATCGCGGCGCAGAGCAGGACTCGGTCGATCACGCGAGCCGCCGGATCGTCAGGCTGCAATTCAATCATCGTGGTGCCTCCTTGGCTCCAAGACTGATCCGCCCCTGTTGCTGACCTGTGTCGGCAGCGAGCGCGGCCCACATTCCGCGCTCCGGTCCGGCACCGGATCCGCGCCCCGCCGGACCGGCCGCGGCGACGCGGCCCGGAACACCCCGGAGTTCCCACCGTTGGACCGGCATTCCAACCGGAGACCACGCGTGACCACGGATCCGCTGCAAAAATATCCCCGCCCGCCCTTCCCGGCACAGCCGCAGAGCTTCCCCGGCAAGACCGGCCGGATGGAGCCGGAGCCCGATCACGGCGAGGCGAGCTACACCGGGTCCGGCAAGCTCGCCGGGCGGGCGGCGCTGATCACCGGCGGCGACAGCGGGATCGGCCGCGCCGTCGCGATCGCGTTCGCCCGGGAGGGGGCGGATGTCGCGATCTCCTACCTGCCGGAGGAGCAGGCGGATGCCGAGGCGGTCGGCCAATGGATCGAGAAGGCGGGACGGCGCGCCCTGCTCCTGCCCGGCGACCTCAAGGACGCCGCCTACGGGCGCCAGATCGTCGCCCGGACCGTGGAGACGTTCGGGCGCCTCGACGTGCTGGTCAACAACGGCGCGTTCCAGCAGCCCAACCAGGGCCTCGACGCCATCGAGGACACCATCTTCGAGGATCACTTCCGCACGAACGTGTTCGGGCCGTTCTACGTGACCAAGGCGGCGCTCCCGCACCTGAAGCCGGGTGCCTCGGTGATCTTCACCTCGTCGGTCAACTCGAAGCACCCGATGCCGACGCTCATGGCCTACAGCGCCACCAAGGGCGCCCTCAGCAACATGGTGCTGAGCCTCGCGCAGCTGCTGGCCGAGAAGGGGGTGCGCGTGAACGGCGTGCTGCCCGGGCCGATCTGGACCCCGTTCATCCCCTCCGGGATGAGCCAGGACGCGGTGACGTCGTTCGGCAGCCAAGTGCCGTTCGGGCGCCCCGGCCAACCGGCCGAGCTCGCCTCGGCCTACGTGATGCTGGCCTCGGACGAGAGCAGCTACACCTCGGGGGCGCTCGTCACGGTGGCGGGGGCGATGCCGGTGCTCTGAGACGGACGGGGCCGGGCACGGCGCGTCCGCCCGGCCTGAGGGGGCGAGCAGGCGGCGGGCCACCGGCGCCCCCCTCTCCCGGTTCAGGCGGCACGCACCGCGGTGAGGAAGCGCAGAACCTCGGCGCGCAACGCCTCGGCGCTGCGGCAGACGTCGGCGGCGGCCGATCCGACATCGCCGGCCACGCGGCGCGTCGCCTCGGCCGCCGCCGAGGCCGAGACCACGTTCTGGCTCACGGCCCCGGTCCCCTGCGAGGCCGCATCGACGTTCTGGGAGATGTGCCCGGTGGCGAAGCGCTGCTGCTCGACGGCCGCCGCAATCGCACTTGAAATGGTGTTCATCAGATCGACCGTCTCGCCGATCGATCGAACCGCCGCGACCGCCTCCGTCGTTTCTCCCTGGATCGCGTCGATCTGCGCGGTGATCTCTTCGGTAGCCCTGGCGGTCTGGCCGGCCAGTCCCTTCACCTCGGCCGCCACCACGGCGAAGCCGCGGCCCGCCTCGCCCGCCCGGGCCGCCTCGATCGTGGCGTTGAGCGCCAGCAGGTTCGTCTGCTCGGCGATGGCCGAGATGATCCGCACGACCTCGCCGATCCTCTCCGCCGCCCCGGCCAGACCGCGGATCTGCCGGTCGGTTCGCTCCGCCTCGCTGACGGCCTGTTCGGCAATCTCGGCCGACTTGGTGACCTGCCCGCCGATCTCCCCGATCGAGGCCGACAGCTCTTCGGTCGCCGCGGCCACGGTCTGCACGTTGGCGGCCGCCTCCTGGGCGGCGTCGGCCGCCGATCCGGCCCGCTGCGCCGCCTCCACGGCGGTCTCCGACATCGCCCGGCAGGCTTCGCGCATCCCGGCCGCGGCGCCGTCCACCTGCTGCAGGAGCGCACTCGCGGTGTGGTCGAAGCTTCGCGTCAGGTCCTCCATCCGGTGCGCGCGTGCCTCGCGCTCGGCCCGCTCGGCCAGCTGGCCGGCGGCGAGGGTTCGCTCCTTCGCCATGCTGTCGCGGAACACCCCCGCCGCCGCGGCCAACTGACCGATCTCGTCGCGTCGGCCCAATCCCGGGATTGCGGTCGCGATCTCACCCTCGGCGAGCCTGCGCATGGCCTTGGTGAGGGCGCTCAGCGGCGTGGTGATGCTGCGGACGACCAGGATCCCGGCCGCCGCGATCCCGAGGAACAGCGGCACCAGCCAGTACAGGGACTGGATCATCCGCCGGCGGCTCGCCGCGTAGACGTCATCGACGTAGAGCGCCGCGTTGATGGACCATTGCCACGGCGCGAAGGCCAGGGAATAGCCCACCTTGGGTGCGGGCTCCCCCTCGCCGAGCCGCGGCCAGCGATACTCGGTGAAGCCGCCCCCAGCCATGCCGTGCTCGATCATCTGGCCGACGAACGTCGCCCTCATCTGCTCATCGCTGCGGCTCTTCGTGCCCTCGATCTTGGGATCGGGATGGACGAAGTTGCGCCCGACATGGCCCGGGGCGGTGCCGTAGACGAAGACGTAGTCGTTGCCGTTGAACCGGATCGCCCGCAGGACATCGCCGGCCCGCTTTTTCGCCTCGTCCTGGGTCAGGGTCCCGGCCTCGGCCTGCTTGGCCAGGGCGACCACGATGCTGTGCGCCGCCTCGACCTGATTGCGGATGGCGGCCCGGCGGTCCTCCATCAGGAGACCTTCGACGGATCGGAACTCGACAGCCAAGATCGCCGCGAATGCCAGCAAGATCCCGCCCAGGATAAAGAATATTTTTTTACCGATCGTCATTCTTGGATATCCTTGAAACAAGGTTCCGATTTGTCTGAGATTTTCTCTTCTGTGATTCCACATATGCAGATTTCATATCTTGGCTTCAAGTCAATTTTCAAAATCCGAGAGAACGACCATCGATAGTCGAGCCAATTTACAAGCTTTCAACTTTCGCGCGCGCCGCCAAAAGGACTGGACGAGTCTACTGGAATTGCCATTCCAACTTCGAGTCTCGACTCGATCAGCGCGTCGCATCCCGGTCCGCCCCGGGGGAGCCGGGGCCGGTGAGGGGCGCTGTTCGCCCGGCCCCCTGCCGTGATATCGGTGCCACCAATCCCAACCCGCAGGACCACACCCGACGCAGGCGGCGCGCGGGACAACACGGATCTGGCACACGTGACCGCGACCGGCCTCTGCAGCGCACTTCCGGGCTGGCGCTTTAGCGTCGCCCCGATGATGGATTGGACGGATCGCCATTGCCGGGCGTTTCATCGGACGCTGTCCGCCCGCGCGCGGCTCTACACCGAGATGGTGACGACCGGCGCCGTGCTGCACGGGCCGCGCGAGCGGCTGCTCGGCTTCTCGGCGGTGGAGCACCCGGTCGCGGTCCAGCTCGGCGGGTCGGACCCGGCGGAACTGGCGCAGGCGGCGCGGATCGCCGCGGATTTCGGCTACGACGAGATCAACCTCAACGTCGGATGCCCGTCCGACCGGGTGCAGGAGGGCCGCTTCGGCGCCTGCCTCATGCGCGAGCCGGCCCTGGTGGCCGAATGCGTCGCCGCCATGAAGGCGGCGGTCGCCGTGCCGGTGACGGTGAAGTGCCGCATCGGGGTCGACGATCAGGACCCCGAGGCGGCCCTCGATGCCCTGACCGACGCCGTGGTTGCGGCCGGCGTCGATGGGCTGATCGTCCATGCCCGCAAGGCCTGGCTCCAGGGCCTCTCGCCCAAGGAGAACCGCGACGTGCCGCCGCTCGATTACGGCCGGGCCGCGCGGTTGAAGCGGCGGCTGACCGGCCTGCCGATCGCGGTCAACGGTGGCCTGCGCGATCTCGACGCCGTGCAGGCGCGCCTCGCCGAGGTCGACGGCGTCATGGTCGGGCGCGCCGCCTATACCGAGCCGGCGCTGCTGCTTAACGTCGATCCCGACCTGTTCGGCGTGCCCGCGCCGGCCTGCGACGCCTTCGCGGCGGTTGAGGCGTTCGAGCCCTACATCGCGTCTGTCCTGGCCGGCGGCGAGCGCCTGCACGCGGTCACCCGGCACATGCTGGGGCTGTTCAACGGCCGGCCCGGCGCCCGGGCCTACCGCCGCCACCTCTCGACGCACGGCATGCGGCCCGAAGCCGGGCTCGGCACACTGCGGGAGGCTGTCGCGCTCGTCTCCCGGGTGGCGCCCGAGGCGCGGGCCGCCTGAGCGGTCGCCTTACGGCGGGCTCAGGATCAGGCGGTCGCCGCGGACCTCGTAGCCCGAGAGCCGCGTCAGGAAGGTCTGGCCGAGGAGATTGGCGGAGAGCGCCCCGGGCTTGGCCACCATGGCGTTCACCCGCCGCTCGGTGATCGTGCCGACGCTGAGCGAATCCAGCTGGACCGGCGCCGCGTAGGTGATGCCGTTGGCGGTGGAGACCCGGGCCGTGAACTCGGACGTCGGGGGCGTGAGCCCAAGCGCTGCGGCGTTCTCGGCGGTCAGGACGACGCTGCTCGCGCCCGTGTCGAACAGGAATGGCTGCGGGCGGCCGTTGACCTCGGCCTCGACCCGGAAGTCGCCGTCGGCGCGCCGGACGATCGTGACGAGGCCGCCGGAGCCCGGGATCGCGGTTCCGGGCCGCACCGCGCCGAGCACCTGGGACGTCACGCCCTGGATCCGGTCGCGCTCGCTGTAGCCGATCACGAGGGCGAGGCCGATGAGCGCCCAGGCGAGCAGCGCCCGCAGATTCGCGCCGAGCCGTGCCGTGAACTGCCGCCAGAACCCGGCCACCACCAGGATCAGGATCATCCCCGTCCAGGCGAGGCTCACCAACTGATCGGGCCCGATCACCCCGCCGACGCTGTCGCTGCCGTCGCTGAGCACGAGGGCGACGAGGATCAGCGCGATCGCGCCGAGCCCGACATAGATCATGACGGCAGCGCCCCCTCCGGCGGGATCAGGCGGGCCGCGCGCATCCGGGCCTCCAGCCCCGCCATGACCGTGCGACGCTCGCCCTCCGACATCCCGCCCCAGGCGGCGATCTCGTCGCGGGTGCGGCCGCAGCCGCAGCAGAGCCCGGTGGCAGCATCGAGCACGCAGACCTTGGTGCAGGGCGAGGAGGGTTTTGGCGCGGGCGGCATCGCAAAATCTTGGCGGACGGATCGTGGCCGCGTGATGACCTTCACCGGTGCGCTAATTCGCCACCGCCGCCACCAGGGCCACGAGGGCGGCGATCTCGGCCACCTGCTGGCAGGCGCCGATCACGTCGCCGGTCTGGCCGCCGATCTTTTCCCGGGCCAGCCGGGTCAGGCCCCAGGACGCGAGGCCCGCGCACAGGATCATCAGCGTGACGCCACCGAGCGGCAGATCGAGGAGACACGCGGCCAGCGCCAGCGCCAGACCGAGTCCGAGGGCCGTGGTGAGGCTCGCCCGGCTGGGCCGTCCGACCGAGGCCGCGAGGCCGTCCGGCCGCGCCGGCGCCAGCAGCACCAGGGGGGCGAGGGCGGCGACCCGCGACAGGGCGGCCCCCAGGATCAGCGCGGTGACGGCGGCGTAGCCGGTGCGGTCGAGGAGCGTCGCCAGGGCGCCGATGCGCAGCGCCAGCGCCAGGACCAGCGCGGCCCCGCCATAGGCGCCGATCCGGCTGTCGCGCATGATCTCCAGGCGGCGCTCCCGGGTGGCGCCGCCGCCGAAGCCGTCGGCCACGTCGGCGAGCCCATCCTCGTGCAGCGCGCCGGTCGCCACCACCAGGGTCGCGACCGCGAGGGTCGCGGCCAGGAACGGCCCGAGCCCGATCCACCACGCCGCCGCCATCACCAGTCCGGCCGGCAGGGCGAGAACGAGGCCGGCCAGCGGCAGCATCCGGGGGAGGGTGGTGAAGTCGGGGCTGCGATGCGGGTCCGGCTCGCCGGGCAGTTGCGGCACCGGCAGGCGGGAGTAGAAGCGCAGGCACCCGGCGAGGTCGTAGAGGGCGCCGCGCCCGGGCCAGTCGGCCTCCCCGCCGGTCTGCCTGTCCATCGCGGTCTCCCGCATCGCCCGCCACCACGCTCGTATGGGGCGAGCCGGTCCAGTATACGCGGCCTGCTCCGGCTCCGCCTCCCCGTCCGCGGGCACCCACAGGAAATCATCGGCCCATGCCCGATCCAGGCCCGTTCGACGACATCCGCAACCTGCTGAAAGCCATGCCCGGCCCCGACCGGGACGCACAGGAGGCCGTTGCGGCCCGGGACGCGACCCTGACCAAGCCGGCGGGCTCCCTCGGGCGGCTGGAAAGTCTCGTGTCCTGGCTGGCGGCCTGGCAGGGCAAGGCGCCGCCGAGTTTCGACCGGCCGCTGGTCTGCGTCTTCGCCGGCAGCCACGGGGTGACGCGCCGGGGCGTCTCGGCCTTCCCGGACGCGGTCAACCGGCAGATGCTCGACAATTTCGCGGCCGGGGGCGCGGCGATCAACCAGATCTGCGCGGCCTACGGGCTCGGCTTCAAGGTGTTCGACCTCGCCCTCGACATGCCGACCGGCGACATCACGGAAGGGCCGGCCCTCGACGAGCGCGCGACGGTGGCCACCATGGCGTTCGGCATGGAGGCGGTGGCGGCGGGCACCGACTGCCTCGGCATCGGCGAGATGGGCATCGGCAACACCACGGTGGCGGCCGCCCTCTACGCCGCCCTGTTCGGCGGCGATCCCGCCCGCTGGGTCGGCCACGGCACGGGCGTCGATCGGGACGGGCTCGGACGGAAGGTCGCGGCCGTGGAGGCGGCGCTCGCCCACCATGCCGGACATCTCGACGACCCGCTCCAGGTTCTGGCGCGCCTCGGCGGCCGGGAGATCGCCGCCATGGCGGGGGCGATCCTGGCAGCCCGGCTGCAGCGGATCCCGGTGGTGATCGACGGCTACGTGGCGACTGCCGCGGCCGCCGTGCTGCACGCCGCCGATGCAAGCGCCCTCGACCATTGCCTCGCCGGCCACGTCTCGGCGGAGGGCGCCCACGCGGAGGTGCTGGAGCGGCTCGGCCTCGTGCCGCTGCTGGCGCTCGGCATGCGGCTCGGAGAGGCGTCCGGTGCCGGCATGGCGATGGGCCTGCTCAAGGGCGCGCTCGCCTGCCACACCGGCATGGCGACCTTCGCGCAGGCCGGGGTATCCGGAAAGCAGGGGGCGCCCACCGCTTGATCCGCCAGGGCGTCGCCTCATCGCGAAGGCCCCGGATTCCAAAGGATGAGTCCTTTGGCGGGTGCAGGGCAGAGCCCTGCAAAACAGCTCTCCAGCCCCGGAAGGGGCCGGAGAGCTGTTCGTCGGGGTTTCACCCCGACACCCCACCAAAGGGACCCGGTCCCTTTGGAATCCCCGGTCAGGCGGTCTTCTCGATGTTCCAGAAGAACTGGACCGGCGCCATGACCATGCCCTTGAGCTTCGTGCTGATGGCCATCGGCTGCTGCACGAGGCCCGCCGGGGCGTAGGGCACCACCGCGAAGGCCCGCTCCTCGATCTGCGCGGCCAGCGCCCTCTGGCGCGTCTCGTCGCTCGTGGCGATCCATTCGCTGCGCAGGCTCTCCAGGGTCGGATCGTCCGGCCAGCCGAACCACGCGGCCTGACCGTTGGCCCGGATCAGCGGGTGCAGGGCCGGGTTCAGCACGTCGGCGCCCGACCAGAGCGTGTGGAACACCGACCAGCCCCCGGCATCGACCGGCCCGCGGTTGCCGCGGCGGGCGATGAAGCTGCCCCAGTCGGTCGAGACCAGATCGACGTTCATCCCGAGCTGCTTCAGCAGATCCTGGGTCACCAGGGACTGGTTGTAGGCGATCGGCTGGTCGGCCGGGGCCAGCAGCACCACGCGCTCGCCCTTGTAGCCGGCCTTGGCCAGCATCGCCTTGGCCTTGGCGAGATCCTCCTGCATGGCGGCGGCCCCGCCCGCGCCGCTCGACATCGGCGAGCCCGGCGTGAAGAAGGTCTTGGCCTCCCGGTAGAAATCCGGGCTGCCGACCACCGCCTGCATGTAGTCGTCCTGCTTCATGGCCATCATCACGGCCCGCCGGATCTCGGGATTGTTGAACGGCGGCTGCGTGTGGTTGAACCGCATCAGCAGGATCAGCCCGAGCGGCACGTTGCGGATCTCGATCCCCGGCTTGTCCTTGAGGACGGGGATCAGGTCGATCGCCGGCTGCTCGTACCAGTCGACCGCCCCCTGGATCATCGCGCCGACCGCCGCCGAGGCCTCGGTGATGGCGAGCCACTCGATCCGGTCGACCTTAGCGACCTTGCCGCCGGCCGCCCAGGACGGCGCCTCCTCGCGCGGCCGGTAGCCGGCATGGCGGGTGTAGATCGCGTTTTGGCCCGGGATCCATTCCCGCGCCTCGAAGCGCCAGGGGCCGGAGCCCGTGGCGTCGGCGATCGGCTTGGACGCGTCCTGAAGCGCGACGCGCTCCGGCATGATGAACGGCACGTTGGACGACAGTTTGCCCAAAGCCGCCGGGAGCAGGGGGAACGGCTTCTTCAGGGCGATCGTGAAGGTCCGCACGTCCTCCTGGCCGTACGCCTCCACGAAGCCCGCCAGGGTCTGGCCGAACGCGTCCCGCTTGGACCAGCGCGCGATGGAGGCGATGCAGTCCTTGGCCTCGACGGGGGAGCCGTCGTGGAAGCTGAGGCCGTCGCGCAGATGGAAGGTCCAGCGCAGGCCGTCGGGCGCGGTCTGCCAGTCGCTCACCATCTGGGGCTGGATCCGGAAGTTCTCGTCGGTGGCGAACAGCGTGTCGTAGACGAGATAGCCGTGGTTGCGGATGACGTAGCTCGTGGCGACGATCGGATCGAGGGACGGCAAGGGCGTCGACGGGATGAAGCGCAGCACGCTGCCGCCGGCCTGGGCGCGGGACGGGCGGCCGATACCGGCGGCGACCGCCGAGGCGGTGCCCGCCAGGAACTGGCGGCGGTGGAGCGTCATCGCGGTCGACCCCTCTCGTGATCGGGCCCCGGGGCCTGAATTATTTTATACAATTTCAAGCCTTGGGCCCGCCGTCAAGGGTCCAGCCGAGGCCCGAGCCGGACAGGGAGCGAGACGATGAAGAACCAGACCATGGCGGGTTCGATCGGGTCCGAGATCCGGCGGCGCATCCTCGACGGACGCTATCCGGCCGGGTCGCAACTGCGCCAGGACGGGCTCGCCGCGGAGTTCGGCGCCAGCCGGATCCCCGTCCGGGAGGCGTTGTTCCAACTCGAAGCCGAGGGCCTGGTGCGGATCCACCCGCATCGGGGCGCGATGGTGGCGCCGCTCTCGCCCGCCGACGCGGCCGAGGCTCTGGAACTCCGGGCGGCCCTCGAGCCGCGCCTCCTGGCGCTGTCCGCGCCGCTGCTCACCGAGCCGGATTTCCATCGCGCGCACGGGATCTTGGAGGATTATGCGGCGGCCCTGCGCGACGGGGACACGGCGCGCTGGGGGACACTCAACACGGAGCTGCACCTCCTCCTGTACGGCCGGGCGAATCGCCCCCGTGCCCTCGGCCTCGTCGGCTCCCTGCTAGCGGAATGCGACCGCTACACCCGCCTGCAGCTCTCGACGGATCCGGCCGAGCTGGAGCGGGCCGACCGCGAGCACCGGGAGATGGTCCGGCTCTGCCGGAACGGTCACGTCTCGGCGGCCTGCGCCCTCCTGGTCGACCATATCAACCATGTGGCCACCGCGCTGATGGCCTTTCTCGGCGAACCCGCCGACGCGACCCAGACCCCGGCCCCGTCGCACGTGATTGTATAAAATACTTGCCCGAATCGTCCGGCGCTGCCATGAGAGGTCCGCTGTCCGGCGCGCCCCCGCCGCGGCCCCGATCCCTCTTCCGACCGGACGAACCGCCGATGGCCTCCGACCGACAGATCTTCTCCGGCACGATCCCGGCCCTCATGACGCCCTGCCGACCGGACCGGACGCCGGATTTCGAGGCGCTCGCGCGCAAGGGGAAGGAACTCGTCGCGGCGGGGATGTCGGCGGTGGTCTATTGCGGCTCGATGGGCGACTGGCCGCTGCTCACCGACGAGGAACGGATGGCGGGCGTCGAGCGGCTGCTGGCGGAAGGCGTCCCGGTGATCGTCGGGACCGGCGCCCAGAACCCGAAGCGGGCCGCGGCGCTCGCCGCCCACGCCAAGGCGGCCGGCGCCCACGGCCTAATGATCATCCCGCGGGTGCTGTCGCGGGGCAGTTCCACCGCGGCGCAGGAGGCCAATTTCGCCGGCATCCTGGAGGCGGCGGTGGACCTGCCCTCGGTGATCTACAACAGCCCGTATTACGGCTTCGAGACCCGGGCGGAGCTGTTCTTCAGCCTGCGCGCCCGCTATCCGCATCTCGTCGGCTTCAAGGAATTCGGCGGCGCGGCCTCGCTCACCTACGCGGCCGAGCACATCACCGGCCAGTCGCCCGACATCACCCTGATGGTCGGCGTCGATACGCAGGTGCTGCACGGTTACGTGAATTGCGGCGCCCGGGGCGCCATCACGGGCATCGGCAACGTCCTGCCGCAGGAGGTGCTGCGCCTCGTGGCATTGTGCGAGAAGGCGGCCACGGGCGATGCCCTGGCCCGGCGCCGGGCGACGGAACTCGACGCGGCCCTCGCGATCCTGTCGAGCTTCGACGAGGGGCCCGACCTCGTCCTCTACTACAAGCATCTGATGGTGCTGGAGGGGAACCCGGAATACGCGCTGCACTTCAACGCCTCCGACGCGCTGAGCGCCGGACAGCGCCACTACGCGGAGACGCAGCTGCGGATCTTCAAGGCGTGGTACGCGCAGTGGTCGGAGGCCCGCGCGCAGGACACGGGCCGGGCCTGACCGGTCGATCCGGCAGCCTGCCCCGGTCGACAGGAGCGGGGGCTGCGACACGGGCCGGCGCCACGCGCCTTTGCGTGGAACGGCCCGTCGGCGTTATGGCGGGGGCGCGACCGTCCTCAGCCCGCGAACCCCGTCCATGAAGATCACCCAGGCCTTCACCTTCGAGGCAGCCCACCGGCTGCCGAACGTGCCCGAGACCCACCGCTGCCATCGGATGCACGGCCATTCCTACCGGGTCGAGCTGACGGTGGCCGGGCCGGTGGATCCGCATACCGGCTGGGTGATCGACTTCTACGACATCGAAAAGATCTTCGGGCCCCTGCTCGCCCGGCTCGACCACCATTGCCTCAACGAGATCGAGGGGCTGGAGAACCCGACCGCCGAGAACATCGCGGCCTGGATCTGGCATCGCCTCCGGCCGGACCTGCCGGGGCTCGCCCGCGTGCGGGTGGCCGAGACCCCGATGTCCTGGGCGGAATACGATGGCGACTGAGACTGCCGGCGACCGGTCGGCCCTGGTTCTGTTCTCCGGTGGACAGGATTCGGCGACCTGCCTCGCCTGGGCGCTCGACCGGTTCGGCCATGTCGAGACGCTGGGCTTCGATTACGGCCAGCGCCACCGGGTCGAGCTCGACCGCCGCGCCGCGCTGCGGGCCGGCACGACGCGCATCAACCCGGCCTGGGCGGCCCGCCTCGGCGAGGACCACACGGTCGCGCTCGACGCACTGGGAAAGATCTCCGAGACGGCGCTCACCCGGGAGGCGGCGATCGGCTACGAGGCCTCGGGCCTGCCCAACACCTTCGTGCCGGGGCGCAACATCGTGTTCCTGACCTTCGCGGCGGCGCTCGCCTACCGGCGCGGGATCCGCCACGTGGTCGGCGGCATGTGCGAGACCGATTATTCCGGCTATCCCGATTGCCGCGACGACACCATCAAGGCGCTGCAGGTGGCGCTGAATCTCGGCATGGAGCGCCGCTTCGTGCTGCACACGCCCCTGATGTGGCTCGACAAGGCCCAGACCTGGGGGCTGGCCGAGGCCCTGGGCGGCCGGGCGCTGGTCGATCTGATCGTCGAGGAGAGCCACACCTGCTACCTCGGCGAGCGCGGGCAGCGCCATCCCTGGGGCTACGGCTGCGGCACCTGCCCCGCCTGCCGCCTGCGGGCGGAGGGGTTCGCGCGGTTCAGCGCGGCCTGAGCCCCTCGACCAAGACCGTCAGCGTTCCCTGGAAGGCAGCGGGGCTCGCGAACAGGCGCTCCATCAGCAATGCCCCCTCCAGGGTGGCGATGACGTAGCGGGCGAGCCCGGCCGGATCGGCGTCCGCGCGCACGCTGCCATCCGCCTGACCGACCCGCAGGATTGTCTCCAGCCACGCGAGGTGATCCGCGAAGAAGGCCGCGATGTCCCGGCGCAGACGCTCGGGCAGGGCCTCCCCCTCGATGGCCAGCGCCGCACAGAGGCAGCCGAGCCCCTGCTCGACCCCGCCGAGATAGAGCCGGCCATAGGCCTCGATCCGCCCGGGCCCGTCCGCCACATCCGTCCGGATCGTCTCCAGGGCGGCGGCGTAGCGGGCCGCGTAAGCTGCCACCAGGGCGGCACCGAGATCGACCTTGCTGGGAAAATGGTGGTGGATGCTCGCCTTACGGATCCCCACCGCCGCCGCGAGATCGGCGTAGCTGAACCCGGCATAGCCCCGCCCCCGGACCAGGGTCTCGGCCTGGATCAGCAGTTCGGCGCGGGTGTCCCTCATCGCAGCCTCATCCGGGTCGCGGCTCACGCGAACGTGCGGCCGGCGCCCATGCCCCGTCCAATCTGCCACTTGACGAGCCGGAAATCTACCTACCTAATGGTAGACAAGAAAAATCAGGAGGATTCGGCATGACGGCCCCCGCCGTCCAACCGAGGGCATTTTCGCGGCGCAGCGCCCTGTTCGGCGGCCTCTGCCTGTGCTGCATGCCGAACCTCGGCCGCGCCGCCGAATCCTTCGCGATGGAGGAGGTCGGACCCGGCATCTTCATCCGCAAGGGCCTGATCGCCGACGCCACTGCCGAGAATGCCGACGCCATCGCCAATATCGGCTTCATCATCGGCAAGAACGGCGTGCTTGTGACGGAATCGGGCGGCAGCCTCGCGGACGGTGCGTGGCTGCGCGCCGAGATCCTCAAGCGCACGCAGAAGCCCATCACCCATGTGGTCCTGAGCCACGTCCATCCGGACCATGCCTTCGGTGCCGGCGCCTTCGTCGAGGACAAGCCGGTCTTCATCGGCCACGCCAAGCTCACCGAGGCGCTCGCCGCCCGGGGCGAATTCTACCGCAAGCGTCTGATCGACCTGCTCGGCGAGGAGCGGACCGGACCGGTGGTCTACCCGACCATGACGGTCGCCGACACGGCCGAGGTCGATCTCGGCGACCGCCGTCTGACCTTCACGGCGCACGGGCCGGCCCACACCACCTCGGACCTGTCGATGATCGAGTCCGGCAGCGGCCTGCTGTTCCCCGCGGACCTGCTGTTCGTGAACCGGATCCCGTCCCTCGACGGCAGCCTGAAAGGCTGGCTCAAGGAGGCCGAACGCCTGAAGTCCATGGGACCCCACCGCGCCGTGCCGGGCCACGGGTCGGTGGCGGTGGACCTCGCCCCGGCGCTCGCCGATCTGATCGGCTACCTGACCGCGCTGCGCGACGGCACCCGCGCGGCGATCGCCAAGGACGTCCCGATCGAGAAGGCGGTCGACAGCGTCGCCCGGGACCAGCGGGACAAATGGGTCCTGTTCGACACCTATAACGGCCGCAACGTCACCGTGGCCTATCAGGAACTCGAATGGGAATAGGTTTTGAAGTCCCCATATCCGAGACAATCGGGAGGTACGCCATGATGCTCAGGATCGGACAGACACTCTCCAGCCTCGCCCTCGGCCTCGCTCTGGCGACGACGGCGCTCCCCCCCGCGGCCTGGGCCGCGGGCGCCTCCGATACCGACCAGGAGCGGGCCGCCCGCTGGCAGGAGATCGCCAAGTCGATCTTCGGCGACCGGCAGATCGCCCCGACCGACAGCCTCGTGAAGATCGACGCGCCGGCCCGGGCGCTCGACGCCGCCCTGGTGCCGATCACCCTGACCATGCCCAATGACGGGCAGATCAAGGCGGTCTCGCTGATCATCGACGACAACCCGGCGCCCTATGCGGCCAAGTTCGAGTTCGGCCCGGCGGCGGATCCGACCGAGCTGAAGCTGCGCGTGCGGGTCAACAACTACACCGACATGCACGCTGTGGTGGAGACGCAGGACGGCAAGCTCTACGAGGCCAAGCAGTTCGTGAAGGCCTCCGGCGGCTGCTCGGCCCCGATGGGCATGAGCGACGAGGAGGCCATGAAGGGCATGGGCGACATGCGCATGAAGTTCGCCGAGACGGGGGCCGGCAAGCCCGTGGAGGCGACGCTGATGGTGCGTCACCCGAACTTCTCCGGCATGCAGATGAACCAAGTGACCCGCGACTTCACGCCGGCGCGCTACATCGACAAGCTCACCGTCTCGGCGGGCGACCAGACGGTCTTCACCCTGACGGGCGACATCTCGATCTCGTCCAATCCGGTGATCAATTTCGCGTTCAAGCCGGACGGCAAGCCGATCCAGGTGGCAGCCTCCGACAACCAGGGCGGCCATTGGCAGCACAGCTTCACCCCGCCGAGCCCGACGAACTGAGCGATGGGTCAGGGACGCATGACTCAGGCCCGCATGTTCGTGCGGATCGCGGCGGTGCTGGCGGCCCTGGGCTGCCTCGCCGCCGCCCCGGCCGACTCCCCGGTCAACGTCCCGGAGCCGGAGGGGCTCTACGCGGGGCCGCCGCACGGCTACACGCCGTCGACCCTCAAGGGCGCGACGGTGATCGACGCCAACGCCCTCGCCAGCCTGATGGCGGGGCCGGACAAGCCGGTGCTGATCGACGTGGCGGCCCCGGACCGCAAGCCGTCGAACTTTCCGGCGGGCCGGCTCTGGCTGCCGGTCCATCCCTCGATCCCCGGGGCGGTCTGGATGCCGGAGGCCGGGGCCGAGCCCCTGGCGCCGGAGCGCGAGGCCCTGTTCTACGATCGCGTCGCCGCGCTGACCGGAGGCGACAAGGCCAGGCCCGTGGTGGTGTTCTGCCACGTCGAGTGCTGGGGCAGCTGGAACGCCGCCAAGCGGCTGGTGCGCAAGGGTTATACCGGCATCCGGTGGTTTCCCGAGGGCGTCGAGGGCTGGCAAGACAAGCATGAGACCGCGAACTTGCGCGTCGATCCGGCCTGGAAGGCTGCATCCGAGCCACAGGCGGGGCGCTGACCCGGCGCGTTGTGGGGTGTAAGAGAAGTGCGATGAGGCAGGGCGCGCGCCTCTCCCTCCCCCCTTTGCGGGGGAGGGTGGCCCCTGCGTCAGCAGGGGTCGGGAGAGGGGAGCGACGGTGCAGGAAGGATCGCTTTCCTGCATAAAGGCCGCGCTCTTTCCGGAAGCCGGGTTCCCCTCTCCCGACCCGCTTCGCGGGCCACCCTCCCCCGCAGAGGGGGGAGGGAGAGAAACGGCGCCGATAGAAAGGGATCGGAACCATGTCGCAGGTCGTGCAGTCGCGCCGGCTCCGGGCGATCGATATCGGCAAGCGCAAGGCCGAGGGGCGCAAGATCATCGCGCTCACGGCCTATCACGCCCACACGGCCGGCATCGTCGATCCCTATTGCGACTTCATCCTCGTGGGCGATTCCCTCGGCATGGTGATGCACGGGATGGAATCGACCATCCCGGTGACACTGGAGATGATGATCCTCCAGGCGCAGGCGGTGATCCGCGGCACGCAGAAGGCCCTCGTCGTGGTCGACATGCCGTTCGGCTCCTACGAGGCGAGCCGGGAACAGGCCTTCCTCAACGCGTCCCGGGTGCTGAAGGAGACGGGCGCGGGCGCGATCAAGATGGAGGGTGGGGCGCATTTCGCCGAGACGGTGGCGTTCCTGGTCCAGCGCGGCGTGCCGGTGATGGGCCATATCGGACTGACCCCCCAGGCGGTGAACACGATGGGCGGCTTCAAGGTTCAGGGCCGCGCCCCCGACGACGAGCGCCGCCTCTTGGACGACGCCCGCGCGATCTCCGAGGCCGGGGCCTTCGCGATTGTGCTGGAGGGCATCGTCGAGCCGGTGGCCCGGGCGATCGCGACCTCGCCGCGGGTGACGGCAGCCACGATCGGCATCGGCGCCTCCGCGGTCTGCGACGGGCAGATCCTGGTGCTGGAGGACATGCTCGGCCTGTCCGAGCGCACGCCGAAATTCGTGCGCCAGTTCGGGAGCCTGCGCGGCCATATCGAGGATGCCGTGAAGGCCTACGCGGAGGAGGTTCGGGCCGGGCGGTTCCCGGCGGCGGATCATACCTACGGATAGGCCCACCCTCAGCCCCGCGGCAGCAGCCGGGCCGGGTTGCCGACGACGGTCGCCCCCGCCGGGGCACGTCGCGGGTGACGACCGCGCCCGCGCCGATGATGGCGTCGTCGCCCACCGTGACGCCAGGCAGGATCAGCGCGCCGCCGCCGATCCAGACATTTGCCCCCACGGTGATCGGCCGGCCGGATTCGACGCCCGCCCGGCGCAGCTCCGGATCGCGCGGGTGGTCGGCGGTCAGGAACTGCACCCCGGGGCCAACCTGGGTGAAAGCGCCGATCGACATGGGGGCGACGTCGCGGATCACGCAGTTGAAGTTGAGGAACACCCCGTCGCCGACCGCGATGTGCGGGCCGTAATCGCAGAGGAACAGCGGTCGGATCACCGCGCCCGCGCCGACATGGCCGAGGAGCTCGCGCCGGAGAACGCGCCGCTCGTCGGGGAGGCGGCGGCCAGGGTGGCGTTGTAGCGGATCATCCAGGCGCGGGCGCGCTACGCATCGGCGGCGAGTTCCGGGTCGCCCGGCCGATAAGGCTCGCCGGACAGCATGTTTTGCTTCTCGATCTTGGCAGTCATGCGGGTTCTCCTGCGATGCCGGGTGGAGGGGTGCCGATCCGTGCCCACGCCGCGCCCATAACGGTGGCGTAAAGAGTTACCATTATCGATGACACGGAAATTCCGTATCATCTCGCGCGATGACGGCCGACCGGTTCGATCCCGCCAAGAATGCGATCAATCGTGCGAAGCACAACCTGTCCCAGGCGTTCGGCGACCGGATCTTCGAGGACGACCATCATCCGCTCATCCCCTCCATCCGGGAGATCGACGGAGAGGAACGGTTCAAGGTGGTCGGGTTGGTGGAAGAAAAACTGTTCACCGGCGTGTTCGTCTGGCGGGCGGACCAGCCACGTTTCATCGCGGTGAGAAGGAGCAACACGGGTGAAGAGCGAGCCTATCGCGCTGCCGGCTGACCCGGCCGATGCCGAGGATTTCGACGTGACGGCCGAGGCACTGGACCGCAGCCAGCGCGCCCGCCTGATCCGCAGGACGCGGACCGGGCTCGGCCTGTCGCAGTCCGAGTTCGCCAGCCGCTTCCGGGTTCCGATCGGCACGCTGCGCGACTGGGAGCAAGCGCGGACCACGGCCCCGGATTTCGCCATCGCCTACGTGCGGGTGATCGGGCAGCATCCCGATATGGTGGCGAAAGCCGTCGCCTGAAGGGCAAGCGTCGACCGGGCGCAGCCGAGCGCCTCCATCACCCCACCCGCCGCGACGGGAGCCGCAACCCCGGGGCCGGGCGCTCCAGCAACACCTCCCGGCGGAACCGCACCAGCCGCGCCGGCCGCCCGGCGGCGCCGCTGGTGACGCTCTCGGTCTCCTCCACCAGCCCCTGCTGCGCCACGAGACGCCGAAAATTCTGCTTGTGCAGCTGCGTGCCCGAGAGCGCCTCCACGGTGCGCTGAAGCTGGAGCAGGGTGAATTCCGGCGGCATCAGCTCGAACACCACCGGGCGGTACTTGATCTTGCCGCGCAACCGGCCGATCGCGGTCGCCAGAACCCGCCGGTGGTCGAAGGCCATCGGCACCCCGGTCGGGTCGTTCGGCAGCGCCGGGCCGGCATTGCCGCCGGCCTCCGGGATCAGCCCGGCCTCGAACAGCAACTCGTAGCGCTCCAGCACCCGCTCCTCGTTCCAGGTGCCGCCATTCATGCCGAAGGTCAGGCCCAGCCGGTCGAGGCGGCGGGTGCGGATCGCGCAATCCTCGGGCTCGGCCGCCCAGGCGGCAAGCCGCGCCTCGATCGCGTCGAGCTGGCGCGGCCGCCCCTGGCGGAAATCCTCGTAGGGCAGGTAGCGGTACCAGTTCTGCCACGCGGCCTCCGCGAGGCCGGCCGGCCGCTCCTCGCGCACCAGCGCCAGATAGGCCACCGAGAGCGAATGCACCCCGGACTGGCCGGCAGCCCCGGAGCGGTCGCGGTCGCCGAAGGTGTAGAGCTGCTCCACGTAGCCGAGGCGCTGGTGCGTCTGCCGCTCCACCCAGGCGCGCAGGCCGCGCTCCAGGGTGGCGTGCTCGGGGACGAGGGGCCCGGCCGGCAGGCCGTCGCCGCGGCCCGGGACCTGATCGGGCACGCGGATCGTCAGGGCGCGCGGTTCCCCCCTGGTCGCGGCGACGATCACCGCCACGAGGCCTACGGAGGAGCGCTCCGGCAGGGCCTGCGCCCCGCGCGCATCCGTCTGCACCGCGGCACCGTCCATCGCCCCTCGACCACCTCGCCTGCGAATGTCCCTGTCAACCGCTCGTCGTCGCACACGATCCAGCGCGTACCGGCGGATCGCGTCTATAGGGGGACAGGATCGTCGCGCGTCAACGCCGCCGTATGACGGTCGATGATCGCACGGTCGCCGAGGCAGGATCATGGACGCTTGCCAAGGCGGCGGCGGCTGACCAAACAGGGGCCATCCGAATGGCAGGGACCGAGCGACAGCGATGCCAGCCAGCGCCAACGCCGCATCGACCGGGGGTCCGGCGGTCGATCTCCGGCTCTACGGCCTTCTCGATGTCGGCGTGTGCGGCGGCGACGGCGACCGGCTGGCACGGCTCGGCGCCGAGGCTGTCGCAGGGGGCTGCACCCTGCTGCAATACCGCGAGAAGGACATCCCCGATGCCCGCGCCGCCCTGGCGCGGATCCGGGCGATCCGCGAGGCGGTGGGCGGACGGGTGCCGGTCCTCGTCAACGACCGCGTCGACCTCGCCCTCGCGGCCGGGGCGGAGGGCGTGCATCTCGGGCAGAGCGACCTCCACCCGGCCGATGCCCGGCGCCTCCTGGGACCGGGCGCGATCATCGGTCTCACCGTGAAGACCACCGCGCAGGCCGACGAGTTGTACCGGCTGCCGGTGGATTACGCCTGCATCGGCGGCGTGTTCGCCACCACCAGCAAGGACAATCCCGATCCGCCGGTCGGCCTCGAAGGATTTGCCAGCATCGCCTTCCGGGCCCGGCTCGCCCGGGGCGCGGGCCTGCCGCTCGGCGCGATCGCGGGGATCGGCCTGGACAACACCGCCGCCGTGGTCGCCGCCGGGGCGGACGGGGTCGCGGTGATCACCGCCCTGTTCGGCGCGGAGCCGGTGCGCCAGCGCGCCCGCGATCTGCGCGCCCGGATCGACGCGGCCCTGGCCGAGCGGGCGGCGCGATGAGCGGCCCCACCCCGATCGCCGTGACGATCGCGGGCTCCGATTCCGGCGGGGGTGCCGGCATCCAGGCCGACCTGAAGACGTTCTCGGCGCTCGGCGTCTATGGCGCCAGCGTGATCACGGCGCTCACCGCGCAGAACACAAGGGGCGTCCAGGGCATCCACGACGTGCCGGCGGATTTCGTCGCCCGGCAGATGGACAGCGTCTTCTCCGATCTCGCGGTGACGGCGGTGAAGATCGGCATGCTGTCCCGATCCGAGGTGATCGCCGCGGTGGCGGACGGGCTGGCGCGCCATGCCGACAGAATCCCCGTCGTCCTCGACCCCGTGATGGTGGCTACCAGCGGCGACCGCCTGATCGCCGACGACGCCGTGGCGACGCTCCGGGACCGGCTGCTGGCGCGGGCCGACCTGATCACCCCCAACCTGCCGGAGGCGGCGGTGCTGCTCGGCGAGGCCGTGGCCGAGGACGCGGCGACCGCCGCCGCCCAGGCTCGGCGTCTCGTGGCGCTCGGCGCCCGGGCGGTGCTGATCAAGGGTGGCCACGGAACGGGGCGCGAGAGCATCGACCACCTCGTCACGGCGGACGGGACGCTGCGGACCCTGGTGGCGCCGCGGATCGCCACCGCCAACACCCACGGCACCGGCTGCACCCTCTCGTCCGCCATCGCGGCGGGTCTGGCCCGCGGCCTGTCGCTGCCGGCTGCCGTGGCGGAGGCCAAGACCTATCTGACGGCGGCTCTCGGCGCCGCGGATGCGCTTGCGATCGGCTCGGGACATGGGCCGGTCCATCATTTTCACGGCTATTGGGCGTAGATCGGCGCACTGAGGCGATCTCCACCGCCTTGCAACCGGGCGACGATTGCGTTTGAAGAAGCGCACGATCGTTCGGATAACGGAACGGCGCAGGCGGGCCGGTGACGATGCAGGATCAGGCGGAACGGCCAGACCGGGCGCGCGGGCGCGACCTGCTGACGGGGGCGCAGGCGCTCTCCGGGCAGCTCGGCAAGACCATCCAGCGGCTGCGCAAGGCCTACAACCTCTCGCTCTCGGAACTCGCCGAGCAGTCGGGCGTGGCCAAGTCGATCATCAGCCAGATCGAGCGCAACGAGACCAACCCGACGCTCGCCACCATCTGGCGGCTCTCGCAGGCGCTCGACGTGTCGATCGAGCGGGTCCTGGCGGCGGGCGACGAGGAGCCGTTCATCGAGAAGACCTCCCGGGCCGATACGCCGATCCTGGTCTCCGAGGACGGCAAGGTGCGGCTCGCCATCATCGGCTGGCTGAAGACGATCGAATGGCTGCAATGGTACGAGGTCACGGCCGATCCCGGCGGCGTCCTCGATTCGGACCCGCATCAGCGCGGCTCGGTGGAATCGCTGTCGGTCGCCGAGGGGGCGTTCGAGGTCGAGATCGGCGGCATCGTGCAGCGGGCGCGGGCCGGCGAGACCCTGCGCTATCGCTGCGACCGCCCCCACCTCGTGCGCTGCACCGACGGCCCGGCCCGGGCCACCATGGTGGTGATCATGAAGGCCGCCGTGATGGAGTGAGTCAGCCGCACTGACCGATTTGCTGCGGGTCGAACGGCGTGGTGCGATAGATCTCGCTGATCCAGTTCCCGAAGAGCAGATGGGCGTGGCTCCGCCACGCGTTCGCCGGCGGCTTGGTCGGGTCATTCTCGGGGAAGTAGTTCGCCGGCACGCGACCGTGGGCATCGCGCGCATATTCGTCTGCGAGCGTACCGGTGTCGTATTCCAAGTGATTGAACATATAGAGAGATCGGCGGTCCGAATCGCTCAGGAGACACAGGCCGGTCTCCGTGCTGTCGGCGAGGATGGTCAGGTTGCTCCCCACCGGAATGTCCTCCCGGCGCACCTCCGTCCAGCGGGAGACCGGGACGCAGAATGCGTCGGAGAAACCACGCAGATAAGGTGAAGTCGGGGCTCTGTTTCTCTGGCGGAACACACCGAACGCCTTGACGGGCAGTGTTCGTTTCGGAACCCCATAGACGTGATAGAGCGCGGCCTGCGCCGCCCAGCAGATCATCAGGCAGCTATGGACGTGCGTGCGCGTCCAATCGAAGACGCTACACAGCTCGGACCAGTAACGGACCGCCTCGAAAGGCAATTGTTCGACCGGCGCGCCCGTGATGATAAACCCATCGAACCGCTCCTCCCGCACGTCGCTCCACGGACGATAGAAGGCGGACATGTGCTCGGCAGAGGTGTTCCGGGCTACATGATCGGTCATCCGGACGAGGGTCAACGCGATTTGGAGCGGGCTCGCCCCGATGAGGCGGGCGAGCTGTGTCTCCGTGCTGATCTTGTTCGGCATGAGGTTGAGCAGGCCGATCCGCAGGGGGCGGATATCCTGACGGGCGGCGTCGGTCTCGCGCATCACCACGACACCTTCGGCCTCAAGGGCACGGGCGGCAGGAAGATCGTCGGGGATTTTGATCGGCACGGCGCGTCAGCCCTCTGACATGAGCCGACGCGTGTGGCTTGATCCGCTTGGTTGCCGGGTCGGCCACATCCTCCTTGCGGAGCGCCACCTTGCCCGGATCGGCAGGTTGGCGTTGGGCGTCGGCCCAACTCTTGATGCAGCGTCAAAGCTACTGGTGCGGCTTCGACTTTTCAAGCCGAGCTTGGGAAGGCCGGCGTTCGTGCCAGAATGGGGGTAGCCCTAAAGGCTACCAGAAAATCGCTCTGGCCATGCAGTTTTCCTATCGCCGAATCATCTGCAATAAAATTACCGTCGAACTGAGCATGGCAGTCATCAAGACGCGTGGTGCTACGTGGCTGAACAACCGAAAGTCATCGTGCGTCCCGCAACAACAGAGGATCTTGACGCCTTAAGTGTGTTGAACGCCTTTGTTCAGTCCCTGCATGTCAGGCTTGAACCCGAGGTGTTCCGAACCGATGTCGACGCGGTCGAATTGCGCGCTTTCTTCGCGGCGTTGATCGATAAGCCCGATACCGGCCTCCTGATCGCGGAGATTTCCGCCGAACCGGTCGGCTATCTCTGGTTCGATCTGCAGGAGCGGCTCCCAACAGTGCTCACACAGGCCCGCAGGCGCATCTACGTCCAACACATTGCGGTCCGTGAGTCCGCGCGCCGCTCAGGCGTGGCGACGGCGCTGCTGCACGCGGTCGAAGCCAACGCCCGCACCAAGAACGTGACCCAGCTTGTTCTCGACGCGTGGACGCGGAACGAGGAGGCCCTCCGCTTCTTCCAGGGGCGCGGTTTCCGGCCGTTCAACGTCTTGCTCACGAAGGTGTTGGGTTAGGTGCGTCCGGGCGAGCCCGAAAAAAATCACCGCCCGGTATTCACCCACCGGACCACATCGGCCAGCACGGTCATCAGCGCCTGATCGAGGGCGTGGGCGCCGGTGCCGGCGTCGATCTTGGCCACCGGCACCCGGGCGGTGAAGATCCGCGCCGCCGCCACCTTGCCGGTGCCGTCGGCCACGAGCTTCAGCGACAGGTCGACCACCGCCTCGCCCGTCCCCGCCTGGACGTCGAAGGCGCGGATCTCGCTGATCAGCTGGTAATCGGCCACGACCTTGTCGCCGGGCCGGCTCACCGAGCGCAGCCGCCCGGAATTCTCCAGGCTCTGGATGATCCGCGTCTGGATCAGGCGCGGCAACCGGTCGGCCCATTGGGCACCGCCCAGGAAGGAGAGGGCGCCGCCCGGCTCGCGCACGATGATCCGGTCCGCCTCGAACGGCTGGATGCCCACCGGCTCCGACACCACGATCGACCGCGCCGCCGCCACCGGCCGCCCGGCCGGGGGCAGGGCGGCGAGGTCGAAGGTAAGGGGCGCCGCACCGCCGCCGCAGCCGCCCAGAAGGGCGGCGAACAGCGCGGCGGCGGCGATGTGGGACGAGCGGACCATACGCATGACCTGATAAACCCCGCCGACGAACGGCGGAGCTGTATAAGCTATGCGGTTAAAACTACCCCGCCCCGGTATCCGTGCCGTGCGCCGGGACACATCGACCCGGCGGCGGGCGATTTCAGCGGCCGCCGTTGTATTCCGGCAACGATGGCTTGCCGCCGAAGATCACCTGGCTCGGGTCGCGCTCCAGGCTGCGCACCGTGCGGTTGAGGGTGCTGAGCGTCCGCTGGCCGTCCCCCGACAGGGCCTCGACCTCCCGGCGGCCGGTGCCGCTCAGACGGCCGAAATTGGCCGAGATGCTGGCGGTGCGCTTGTCGAGATTCTCCGACATGACCCGGAATGCCTTGCCGGCGTCGCGCACCGAGATCGCCGCCGCGCGGATTTCCGCGAAGGTGCTGGAGCCCTCCTGGCCCGAGGCCGAGCCGAGGAAGCTCTCGGCGCCGTTGAGCACGGCGTCGATCTTGTCGGCCGAGGCGTTGAGCTTGGCTGCGAGCGACCGCGCATCGTGCAGGCCCGCCTCGATGTCGGGGCTGGCCTTCGACAGCGCCTCCGAGATGCGGTCGGCGTTGTCGATCACGCGGCCGAGCTTCGCCCCGTCCACCGCCTTGACCAGGGCCGAGATATTCGGACCGGCATCGGCCAGAGTCTTGGAGAAGGTCTCGACATTGGCGAGCGAGCGGTTGATCGCGCCCTCGTTGGCGGAGACCAGCCGGTCGAGCCGGGCCAGCATGTCGTCGGCCCGCTGCGCCACTTGGCGGGCCAGCGCCATCATGTCCTGCATGTCGGAGGAATCCGCGAAGATCGTCGGCGGCTCGCCGTTGGCCATCGGGGTGAGCACCGGCGCGTCGGCGTTGCCGCCCGACAGCGAGATCACCGAGACGCCGGTCAGCATCGCCGAATCGAGCCGGGCGCGGGTATCGGCCCGGAGCGGGGTCGCGGGATCGACCTTGATCTGGGCGAGCACCCGCCGCGGATCCTGCGGGGCGAGGCGGATATCGGTGACCTCGCCGACCTTGATGCCGTTGAAGTTCACGCTCGACCCGCGCGACAGCCCCCCGACCGAGCCGGAGAAGACGATCCGCACCGTCTGGCTGACCTGCCGGGACGAGCCGCCGGAGAGCCACAGCACGGTGCCGAAGCCCGCCAGGATCACGGCGATGGTGAAGGCCCCGATCAGGGCGTAGTTCGCGCGGGTTTCCATGCGGTCAGCCTGTGTGTCTGCCCGTCGGACGGGATCCGGCTCCCCGACGGGAGCAGGGTGGGATTGGGGTGGGGCGGCGCTCAGGCATGAAGGGCCGTGCCGCCCGTGGCGATGGTGCGGGCGCGCTTGCCGTGGAAGTAGGAGCGCAGCCAGGGATGGTCGCTCGCCAGCATCTCGTCGATCGTGCCGGCCGCGATGATCTGGCCGTCGCCCAAGGCCGCGATGCGGTCGCAGGCGGTGTAGAGGCTGTCGAGGTCGTGGGTGACCATGAAGACGGTCAGCCCCAGCGTCTCCTTGAGGGTCGAGACGAGGTCGTCGAACTCGCCCGCGCCGATCGGGTCGAGGCCCGAGGTCGGCTCGTCGAGGAACAGGATCTCGGGGTCGAGCGCCAGGGAGCGGGCCAAAGCCGCGCGCTTGATCATGCCGCCCGACAGCTCCGAGGGCAGCTTGTCGGCGGCGTCGGGCTTGAGGCCGACCATCTCGATCTTGAGGCGGGCGAATTCGTCGAGCAGGCGCTCGGACAGGTTCAGGTGCTCGCGCATCGGCACCTGGATGTTCTGCTTCACGGTGAGCGCCGAGAACAGGGCGCCCTGCTGGAACAGCACGCCCCAGCGCTGCTCCATGCGCCGCCGCTCGGCGTAGGTGAGCTCATCGACGTCGCGCCCGAACACCTCGATCGTGCCGGCGCGCTTGGGGTTGAGGCCGAGGATCGTCCGGGTCAGCACCGACTTGCCCTGGCCCGAAGGCCCGACGAAGCCCAGGATCTCGCCGGCCCGGATGTCGAGGCTCAGGCCCTTCAGGATGTTGCGGTCGCGGAACCCGACCACGAGGTCGCGCACGCGGATGATCGGGGCAGGGGCGCTCGGCGAGGCGGACATCGGGGGCGGTCTCAGAAATCGATCGCGGCGAAGAAGACCGCGAACAGGCCATCGAGGACGATGACCATGAAGATGGACTTCACGACCGAGGCTGTGACGTGGCGGCCGAGGGATTCCGCCGAGCCCTCCACGGCGAACCCCTCGATCGTGGCGATCACCCCGATGGTCAGCGCCATGAACGGCGCCTTGATCAGGCCGACCATCACGTGGTGGACGCCCACCGCCGCCTGGAGCCGGGCGAGGAACTGGTCGAGGGTCAGCCCGCCGTAGAGCATCGCGGTGAGGCCGCCGCCGGCCAAAGCCGCGAGGTCGCCGATCAGCGTCAGCATCGGCAGGCCGATCATCAGGGCGAGCACCCGGGGCACGATCAGGATCTCGACCGGATCGAGGCCCATGACGCGCAGGGCATCGACCTCCTCGCGCATGCGCATGGAGCCGATCTCGGCGGTGATCGCCGAACCGGAGCGGCCCGCCACCATGATGGAGGTGAGCAGCACACCGAGTTCGCGCAGGATCAGCAGGCCGATCAGGTTCACGACGAAGGTCTGCGCGCCGAAGCGCTGCAGCTGGAAGATGCCCTGCTGGGCGACGATGCCGCCCACGAGGAACGAGATCAGCACGATGATCGGCGTGCCGTTGAGCGCCACCTGCTGGATCTGGTTGACGAGCGCGTTGCCCCGGAACGTGCCCGGCCGCAGGACGACGCGGCCGCAGGCGGCGATCAGCTCGCCGAGGAAGGCGAGGGCGGTGACGAATTCCTGTCCGCCGCGCACGGTCTGGCGGCCGGTGGCGTCGAGGGCACCGACGATCAGGCCGTGCCGCCGCGGCGCCGGCTGTTCGGGCTCGCGCAGGCGGACCTCGCCGAGCAGGGTGCGGTGCTCCGGCCGGACCTCGTGATAGGTGAGGGCGCCGCCGGCCTGCTCGATCTCGGCCCGGGTCCGCTCCAGCACCCAGGCGCCGAGCGTGTCGAGGCGCTCGATCCCCGACAGGTCGAGGGCCACGGGCCCCGTCCGGCCGGACGCCGCGATGCGCGCGGCCGCGGCCTCGACGGCGGGCGCCTGGTCGGCGGTCCAGCGGCCGTCGAGCTGCAGCCGGCCGTCCTCCGGCCGGTCCCGCACCGATGCGCCCGCCGGGGCGGCGGGAACAGTGCCCTGACTCAGCAAGACCCTCTCTCCTCGATCGAGGCACCACCCTGCCGGGCGGTTATGTCGACATTACGGTTGACGATCCGTGTCCACCGTCACCCCTGTCGCACGGCGGGAGGCGAGGGCGAGCCCGAGCCCGGCGGCGGCCAGCGGCGCCATCAGCAGGAAGGCGAGGGGGCCGCCGGCCCGATAGGCGAGGCCGCTCACCAGGGTGGCGGCCACGGAGATGCTGGCATTGACCGCGCTGAGCGTGCCCTGCGCCCGGCCCCGCGCCCCGTCCGGGGCGTAGGCCGAGACCGCCGCCATGGCGCCGAGCTGGGTCGCCCCGAAGGTCAGCCCGTGCAGGGCCTGCAGCGGCACCAGGGCGGCGAGGCGGTCGCCGATCAGGAACATGCCGCAAGCCCGCAGGATCGCGGCCGCGGCACCGAGGCTCAGGAGCCGCACCGGGCTGCGCCACGCCGCCGGCAGGGCGGGCATGGCGGCGAACAGCACGATCTCGGAGAGCACGCCGACCGCCCAGAGCGACCCGACCCAGGCGGTCGGGATGCCCTCGCTCGTCCAGTAGATGCTGCCGAATCCGTAGATTGCCCCGTGGCTCGCCTGGATCGCCGCGGCCGCGCCGATGCAGAGCCAGAGCTTCACGGGTAGCCGCGGCTGCCCGGTCCCGTCCTCGGCCCGGGGCAGGCCCGTCACCGAGCGGCTGCGCCACGCCACCAGAGCCGCCCCGAGGGCGAGGCCGGTGAGCAGCAGCGGCACCGCGAGCCGGCCGCCGAGCGCCGAGAGCAGGAACCCGCCCGCGAGGTTCGCCAGCAGGAAGGCGATGGATCCCGCCATCCGGATCCGGGAATAGGCGAGGCGGCTGTCCTGGCGCACGGCCGCGAGGGTCAGGTAGTCGATGCAGGGCACGAGCGGCGCCCCGGCCACCGCGTTGAGCACGATCAACAGGGCGAGCGGCGGCCAGCCGATCCCCGCGGCTCCGGGCATCAGCGCGTAGGTCAGGCTGAGAGCGAGGCTGCCAGCGAGGATCATCCGGCGCGGCCCGAGCCCCCGGTCGAGCAGGCTCATCAGCGGCGCGGTCGCGGCGATCCGGGTGGCGATCGGCAGGGCGAGGAGCACGCCGATCACCCCGGCATCGAGCCCGAGGGCATCGAGCCAGAGCGGCATGAAGGGCATCGCGATGCCGATCTCGGTGAAGACGACGGCGTAGAGCAGCGACAGGCGCGCCGGGCCGGACGGGCGGGACAAGACGGGGCTCGGCGGGAGGGGCGGGGAGGGCGTTTCGGGCGAGAGCCCGGCGGCGGGCGGCAACCGTAAGCGCCCGTTAAACGGATCCTGTCAAATTGGCGCTCCCGCATGGCCGTCCTCCGAGGGCCGGCCCACCGATCGGGACGACAGCACCCGCGTTCAGGGAAACCCATGTCCGGTCCCGCCACCCCGAGCCAGACCGCGTCGGCCGAGTACGAGGCCATCGAGGCGGCGATCTCGGTCACCGAGCGGGGGCGCTGGTTCCTGGCCGAGCATGCCCGCCGCAACCGGGGGGCCGAGACCGAGATGCTGCTCGGGGCGATCGCCCGCCTGGAGCGGACGGTCACGGAGGATCGCAGCCACGAGGCGTTCGGGCAGCTGCGCGGCAACCTCGTCGAGATGGCCGACGCGATCAGTCGGACCAAGGCCGAAATCGCCGCGATCAGCGCCGCCAACCACGAGCAGACCCGCCTTACCGAGGCCTCGCTCGCCCTCGACAGCATCGTGCGCGAGACCGAGCGGGCGACCTCCGACATCCTCGGCTCCGCCGAGGCGATTCAGGAGGCGGCCTGGACCCTGCGGGAGCGGGGCGCCGACGAGGCGGCCTGCGACGCCCTCGATCACCATGCGACCGCCATCTACACGGCCTGCTCGTTCCAGGACCTCACGGCGCAGCGCACCGCCCGGATCGTCTACACCCTGCGCTACCTCGAAGACCGCCTCTCGGCGATGATCGCGATCTGGGGCGAGGAAGCCGAGCCGGTCCCGCCGCTGACGGAAGCCGGGTCCGCGGAGATCGGCGCGTCCGATCTCTGCCAGAGCGACATCGACCGCTACATCGGCATGGATGTCCCGGCCGTGACGGCCGCCGCCCTCGTGGCCCGGCCGGGCAGCCTGCCGCTGCACGAGGATCTCGTGTTCCTGCCGGTCGCGGGCGAACCCGAGGCCGACGAGGCCGCCCCCGAGAACGCCGTGACTGAGAACGCCGTGATCGAGAGCGCCGCGGACGACGCGCCGGCCCGCGACGTGCCCGAGCGCGACCGGGCCGGGTTCGACGCCGACGCCCCGGAACCAGACGGCGTTCAGGCGGAGCCGGAGGAGCCGGAGTCGGTGCTGAGCCTCGCCGAGATCGATGCCCTGCCGCCGGAGCAGCGGCTGGCGCTGTTCGCCTGAGCGAGACGCCCCAACATCCGCCAGCGCGTCACGGATCGGTGAAACCGGATCCCCCTTTCGCGCGGCATGCTCTATCACGGGCGCCCCGCCGAGACCTCCGAGACCGCGCCCCGTGGCCCTGCACCTGATCAAGCTCTGCGTCGGCCCCGCCTCGATCGCCGACCTTGAGACCCGGCAGGCCCGCTTCCTTGCCGAGGCGCAGCGCGACGGGCGGCCCGCCGCACCGTTCCACGTCACCCGGACCCTGCCGAAGCGCCACCGCGAGATTACCGGGCGGGGCTCGATCTACTGGGTGATCCGCGGGACCCTCTCCTGCCGGCAGGCGATCACCGCCATCGAGCCGCTGACCGGCGAGGACGGCATTCCGCGCTGCCGGCTGGTCTTCGATCCGCGCCTCGTTCCGGTGGCCCCGCGGCCATACCGCCCGTTCCAGGGCTGGCGCTACCTCCCGGCCCGCGACGCGCCGGCCGATCTCGGCGCCGAAGCCTGGGGCGACCTCGCCGAGATGCCGGAAGCCCTCCGGCGAGAGCTGGTCGGCCTCGGGCTGCTGTGACAGCGGTGCGACGAAGGGTAAGCCCGGGTCCGCGTCCTGGTTTTGGCGCGGATCCGAGCCTCCCCCTGAAGAGGGGCTGGCGGATTTCCAGATCGAATTTGGGGCCATCGCCGATCGGCAGATCTGGCGATCCAGACCTGCTAGGCGCTCTGCCTCCCCGGCAAAGGGGGGAGGGTGGCCCCTGCGTCAGCAGGGGTCGGGTCGGGACGAAGTCCCGCAAGGGGGAACCCGGCTTCAGATGGAGGCGCGACCCTCATGAAGGCCAGCGTTCGGTTCTGCACCGTCGCTCCCCTCTCCCGACTCCCTTCGCGGCTCTCCCTCCCCCGCAGAGGGGGGAGGGAGAGCCGCAGCTCCACCCACAACCAATGCCACGCCCCTATGCGCCGTCGAACCGCCCGCTGGCATGGGCCAGCATCGTGTAGACCTTGCCGGTCTCCGAGGTGAGATAGGCGTCGGTCCGCTTGGCGTCGCTGTCGTTCTTGACCACGTCGCCGAGCAGGCGCTCGAACTCGCTGACGTAGCGGTCGACGCTGCGGCGGAACTCCGCATCCGTCCGGTAGCGGCGCTGGATCTCCGTGAAGGTCGCCCGCCCCTGCGCCGTGTAGATCCGCGGGTCGAACAGGTTCGGCTCGCCGCGGCGGTACCGCTCCCACAGATCGACCGCGGTCCGGTGCTCGATCATCTTGGCGATGTCGGTCGAGATCGTGTCGAGGGCGATCCGCCCGGTCTCGGCGGCCGCCACGGCGGGCCGGCGCGCCGAGGATGCGGGGGCGGGGGCCGGCGCGTCCGCGGCCGGCACCTCCTCGTCGTCGTCCAGCGAGGCGCGGGTCAGCAGGTCGGACAGCCAGCCCCGCTTGTCCCCGGCCCGTGCCGGGCCGGCGGTGCGGGTCGGCGCGGCCGAACGCGGCGCCTCGCTCCGGGCCTGGCCGGACGCGGCAGGCCGCGGCATCGCCGGAGCCGGCAGAGCCGGGGCGGGCGGCGCAGCGGAGGGCGCCGGCGCGAAGGAGGCCAGAGGCGCCGACGGAGCCGCAGCCGGCGCCGCGACGGAACGCCCGCCGCCTTCGGCGGTCCGCCGCTGCGCCTGCGGCTGCGCGACATCCACCGTGCGGCCGGAGCGGGAGACCAGGGACGAGAGCTCGTTGAGCGCCTTGATCTGGTCGGCCACCACCCGGCGCATCTCGCCCGTGGCGTCCTGCGTCTCGCGGGGCAGTTCGAGCACGCCCTTGGCGAGTTCGGCGCGGGTCGCGTCGAGTTCGCCGCGGATCGAGCCCGCCATCTCGCGCAGCGCCGAGAAGGAGTCGCCGAAGCTGGCCTGCGCCTCCTGGAAGCCGGTGCGCATGTCGCGCGCCGCCTCCTCGAGGGCCTGTCGCACGCCCTGGGCGGCCTTCTCGCCCTCGGCGCTGGCGCTCTCCTTCAGGTCGGCGAAGGCGCTCGTCACCGAGGCGCCGGCGCCCTCCGCGGTCCGGGTCAGGGTCTCGCCGACGCTGCGGGCCCGCTCCTCGGCGGCGCGCAGGGTCTGCTCGATCGTCCGCTCCAGGGCCTTGCCGTTCTGCTCCAGGGCGGCGGCGCGGGCCTCGAAGGCGGCGAGCGCCTGGGTGAGCGCCGTCTCGCGGCCAGACAGGGCCGAACCCAGCCGCTCCTCGATGGCGGCGAGCGAGGCGGCGGCCCGATCGAGGGCCGCCACATGTGCGCCGGTCTGCTCCGCGAGCGAGCGGCCCCGTCCGTCGAGGGTCTCGGCCAGGCGGGAGGCCTCGCTCAGCGCCCCGTCGGCCGCGCCGCGCAGGGCCTCGACCTGGGACGAGACGCCCGCGCTCGCCCGGCCTGTCTCGGCCGCGATGCGCTCCAGGGCCGTCTGGACCTGCTCGATCCGGCCCGCCAGACCCTGCTCGATCGCACCGAGATTGGTGTCGGCCCCGGCCACGAGATCGCTGAGGGCGCGGTTGGCAGCCTCGATCCGCTGGAGCAGGCTGCCGAGTTCCCGGCCCATCCGGTCGTTGGTCTCGAACAGTTCCGAGAGCGTGCGGCCGGCTCCGTCCTCGATGGCGGCGCGCAGCAGCTCGGCCGAGGCCCGCGACTGCACGGCCAGTTCCTCGGTCCGCTCCCGCAGGCTCTCGGCCAGCGGCATGCCGGTCTCGGACAGCGCCCGCTCGATCGCCTCGGCCCGGTCGGCCAGGGCGCGGGCGAGGTCGAGCATCGGCCCGTCGATGGCGCCGCGCAGGCGCTCGACATGCCCCTCCAGGGCGTCGCCGACATTGCGGCCGCTGTCGTCGAGGCCGGCGAGCAGGGCGCCGCCCCGCTCCTCGATCCCACGGACCAGGGCCTCGGCACTCTCCGCGAGGCGACGCGACAGGGCCTCGCCGCGGGCATCCACCAGGGCACCCAGGGCCTCGGTGCGCCGCTCGAAGGCGGCCCCCAGCGCCTCGATCCGGGCATCGATCAGGCCGCCCAGGATCGCCTCGCGCCGGCCGAGCGTCTCGGCCAGGGCCGCGTTGTGGGCGTCGACCTGCTCGGCATGGGCGCGGGCGCGCTCGTCGAGGGCGGCCACGAGGTTCGCGGTGCGCTCGTCCACGAGGCTCGCGAAGGCCTCGTGGCGGTCGTCGAAGGCGTTGGCCAAGGTGTCGGCGCGCTGCGCCACCAGGGTCGCGAACAGCCGCATCCGGCTGTCGATGCGCTGGGTGAAGGCGTCGGCGCGGGCATCGACGTCCTGGGCCAGGGCCTCGCTATGCGCCGCCACGGCTTGCGCCAGGGACGCCGCGCGCTCCTGCACGACCTCGTCGAGGGTGCGCAGGCGGGTGTCGAACACCTCGACCAGGGCGCCGGTGCGGCCGTGGGCGGTGTCGATCAGGGCCTGGCTGCGGTCGTCCAGCAGCCCCTCGATCGCCGCGCGCGCCTCCTCGAAGGTGGTCTGCAGGGCCGCGATCCGGGCATCGACCCGCTCGGACACGTCGCGGCCGGTCCCCTCGACGACGGCGCCGAGGCGAGTCTGGACCCGGTCGAACAGGGCCTGCAGCTCGCCCGTCCGCGCGCGCAGGGTCTCGGAGATCTGATCTTCGCGCGCCTCCAGCAGGCCCGCGATGGCGGGGTGCGCATGGTCGATGGTCGCCTGGAGCGCCTGGGTCCGCTGCTCGATCGCCCCGGCGATCTGCCGGCCGCGGGTATCCACGAGGCGGTCGATCTCGCCCTGCGCCCGCTCGAACAGGCCCTGAAGGTCGGAGAGGCGGTTGTCGAGCACGTCCGCCATCTGGGTCGGCGCCGCGTCGAGGGTCGTGCGCAGGCCCTCGGTCCGGGCCGCGATGGCGTCGGCGACTTCCTGGCCGCGGACATCCACGAGGTCGCGCAGGCCGGCCTGAGCCTCCTCGAACAGGGTCTGGAGCCGCTGCGTGCGCGCGTCGAGGGTGGCGGCGAGCTGGCGCTCGCGGGTCTCGACCAGCGCCGAGACGGCGGCGGGGGCCTCCTCCAGCACGGTGCGGAGGGACTGGATGCGGGCATCCACGGTGGCGGCGAAGCGGCCGCCGCCGCCCTCCACCAGGGCGTCGAGGGCGCCTTGAGCCTCCTCGAACAGGGTGCGCAGGGACTGGGCCCGGGCACTGAGCGTGTCGGCGAGGCGGTTGCCGCGCCCCTCGACCAGGGTCTCGAGATGGCCGAGCCGCTCGTCGAACAGGCTGCCGAGCTGCCGGGTCCGGTCCTCCAGGGCGCCGGTCGCGGTGCCGAACACGCCGTCCAGGGCGGCGACGAGCGCCTGGCCGCGGCCGTCCAGCGCGTCTTTGATCGGGCCCATGCGGCCGTCGAGGGTGGCGGCCAGGGTGCCGGCGTGACCGTCCAGCATCACGCGGATCTGGTTGGTGCGGTCGTCCAGCAAGGTGTGGACCGTGCGCACGCCGTCGTCGAGCAGGCCGCTGATGTCGGCGGTGCGGCTCGACAGGGTGTGGCCCAGGCGGCCCTCGCCGTCGTCGAGCATCCGCTCGGCATCCGCGATGGTCTGCTGCAGCTTGGCCAGCACGCTCTCGCCGCGCTGGTCGATCAGCTCCGCGAGCGACGTGCCGCCCCGGTCGAACAGGCGGGCCAGCTCGGTGATCCGGCCGCCGATCGCCCCGAACACAGCCCGGCCCTTCTCGTCGAGCTCGCCCGACAGGCTGGCGATGCGCTCGTCGATCTCGCGCGCCAGCAGATCGGCGCGCTCCGCGAAGGCGGTGCGGACCGCCTCGGCGCGGGCGGCGAACGTCGCGTCGGCGCTCTCGGTGCGCTCGTCCATCAGACGGACGAGGGCCTCGCCGCGGGCCGACAGCGCGGTCTCGAGGCCGCGCGTGGCCTCCTCGATCGTCGCCGTGAGGGCGCGGACGCGCTCGGCCATGGCGCCGTCGAGCCCGCCGGTCCGGTCGGCGATCGTCGCCACGAGGTCGCGGGTCCGGCCGGCCAGTTCCTCATCCACCGCGCGGGTGCGCGCCTCGATCACGCGGATCGCCTCGAAGGCCTGCACGCCGAAACTCTCGTCCACGAGGCGGGCGCGCTCGTCCAGCGTCTCGGCGATCGCCTGGAGGCGGCTGACCACGCCGGAATCGAACTGGCCGGCGCTCTCCTCGATCCGGCGGGCGATCTCGCCCGTGTGCCGGGCGATGTCCTGCCCGAGCCCGGAGGTGCGGCCCTCCAGCATCTCGACCAAGCCGCGATGCCCTTCGGCCATGATGCGCGCCATCTCGTCGGTTCGGGCGCGCAGCGTCTCGTCCACCGCATGGGCGCGGTCGCCGAGATGGCTGTCGATATGGCCGACGAGCTCCGCCACGGCCGCCCCGATCTCGGCGGCCCGACGTGCGGAACGCTCCTCCAGGCTGCCCAGATGGGTCTCGATCAGGGTTCCGGCCTCGTGGGCGCGGGCCGAGATCGTCTCGGCCACCGCCTGCCCCTTGCCGGTCAGCAGACGGTCCATCTCCTCCAGCCGGGCGCCGACGGTCTCGCCGAGGGCCGCGGTGTCGCGGCCGATCCGGTCGGCCAGGATGTCGCCGCGGGCGATGGTCTCCTGCAGGGCGGCGAGGCGGTTGCCCAGCGTCTCGTCGATCGCCCGGACCCGCCCGTCGGCGGTCTCGGCGAAGCTCGCGCCGGTCTGGCTGAGCGTGTCGGCGATGCGCGCCCCCTGGCTCGCGACGGCGAGCACGATGTCGCGGCCGGTGACGCTGATCCGGGCCTGGGTCTCGTCGGCGTGGCCGGCGAGCAGCTCTGCGACGCTCCGGCCGTGCTCGCCGAAGGCCGCTTCCATCTCGCCGATCCGGGCGGCGAGGTCGGCCGAGATCGCGCGGGCGGCCTCCGCGAGGCTGCCGGTGGCGTCGCCGGTGCGGGCGGTGAGCTCGCGGTTGAGGTCGTCGAGGGCGGCGCGGACGGCCGAGACCGCCTCGGTGCCGCGGGTGCCGAGATCCGTGCCGGCCCGGTCGGCGGCTTCGAGGAACCGGGCCATGAGGGCGGCGGTCTCGGCCTCCACGGCGCCCGCCACCTCGGTCGAGGCGGTGCGCAGGGTCTCCAGGGTTGCGGCGAGGCGCGCGGCGGCGTCCCGGGTCTGCGCCTCGGCGGCGGTGCCGGTCTGCTCGGCGGCGGCGCGCAGCGCCTCGGCGGCCTCCTCGGTCCGCGCCCCCAGGGCGGCGGCGGACTCCGCGAGCCGCCGCTCCAGGATCCGCACGGCCTCCAGGGTCCGGGCCTCGACCGCGCCCGTGGCGGCCTCGGTGGTCCCGTGCAGGGCGGTGGTGGCCTCCTCGGCGCCGCGCCGGAGCGCCGCGACCGCTTCGGCGGTGCGGCCGTCGATCTCGCCCGACAGGCCCTCGACCGTGCCGCGCAGGGACTGGACGGCGGCCGCAGCCCCCGTCTCGAAGCCCCGACCCAGGGCCGTGAAGGCGGCCTCCAGGTTCGCCGCGACCGTGTCGGTCCGCTCGGCGATGCCGGTCCCGGCGCGCTCGGCCGCGGCGGCGACGCGGGTCTCCAGATCCGCGGCCCGCACCGTCACGGTCTCGTCGAGCCGTGCCGCGATGCCGTCCATGCGCTCGGCGACCGCGCCGCCGCGCTCCGTCAGCGCGTCGGCGATCCGCTCGGCGGTACCGATCAGCGCGTCGCGGACTTCGCCGGCCCGGACCGCCAGGGTCTCGCCCGCGCCGCCGGCGGCGAGCGCCAGGGCCGCCTGCGCGTCGCGCCCGCGCCCCTCGATCGCCTCGGCGACCGACAGACCCGTGGTCTCGATCTCGGCCCGCAACGCCGTGCCGCGGCCCGCGATGTCCTGGGCGAGGGCCGATCCGGTCTCGGCGAAGCGCGCCGTGATCTCGGCGCCCATCGCGCCGAACCGGTCGGTCAGCTCGGAGCCGCGCGACAGGAACACGCTCTCCAGCCCGGTGGCCGAGCGCTCGAAGCTCTCGCGCACCGCGCCGGCCTGGCGCTCCAAGGCCGCGCCGACCTGCGCGCCGGTCTCCTCGATGCTGCGGGCCAGGGTGCCGGCATTCTCGGTGAGGCGGCCCGCCAGGGCGGCGCCGGCTGCCTCGAAGGCGCCGGTCGCCTCGCCGGCGCGGCTCTCGAAGGCGCGGGTCAGGTCCGCGCCGACCTCCTGCAGGCTGCCGCGCACCGCCTCGCTGGTGGCCGTCAGCGTGTCGATCAGGTCGCTGCCGCGGGCGGTCATCAGGCCGACCACCCGGTCCCCGGCCTCGCCGAGGGAGGCGGTGATGGCCGCGCCGCGGGTCTCCAGGGCGCCCGTCACGCGCTCGCCCGCGCCGTTCAGGGCGGTCACGATCCGGTCGGAGGCGCCTTCGAGCTCCTGGCTCAGGCTCTGGTGCGAGCCCGTGATGGCGTTGCGCACCCGGTCGGCGTTGGTGACGATCGCCTCGCGCTGGGCGACCAGCTCCTCGACCAGGGAGCGGATGCGGATCTCGTTGTCGGAATAGGCGCGCTCCAGGGTGGCGATCTCGCCGCGCACCAGAGTCTCAAGCTCGCCCGCGCGGGCGAGCGCCCGCTCGACGCCGTCGCCCACCGCGGCCACCTCGCGGCGCACGGTCTGCGACATGGTCAGCACCGCGTCGGTCGAGAAGCTCTCGGGCTCGGCCAGACGCACCGCGACCTCGCCGACCGCCCGGGCGACGAGGCGCATCTCCTGGGCGCGCACCGCCAGCATGGCGGCGATCACGAACAGCACCACCGGGCCGAACAGGGCCGCCGCCCCCACGCTCGCCTGGAGCGCGGAGAGCCCCGCCACGACGCCGCGCAGGTCGCCCCCGGACTTCGTCCAGGCGATCAGCACCAGGGCGCCGATCCAGGCGAGGCCGGCGGCGAGGGCGAACAGATAGGGCTTGGGCGAGGAGCGCACCCGCAGGGTCTGCTGCAGGATGCCGATGTTGCGCCGGTCGTCATTGGCCACGAGCGACCGGTCGGGGGGCAGGAGCCCACCCTCGCGGCGCGGGCGATCAAGGCCGGGCGGAGGCAGGTCGGAGGCGAGCGGCGGATCGAGATCGAGGCGCGGCGGCATGGTCCGGCCGCCCATGTCGAGTCCGCCGTCGAGCAGCGGATCGGCGTCGCCGACGTCGGGCAGGCGCGGCTCGGCGCGGCCTTCGAGGCCGTTGGGCGTCAGGGCGTCGAGGTTCAGCGCCTGCTCGATCGCAGAGAGCGCGGCCTCGGCCGGGTCCTTCAGCTTCTTCTCGGTCGCCATTCAACGCCTCGTGACACGGGTTCACCGGCACCTTGGGGGAGGCTGATGCCGGAGACGCAACACCCCGTTTACCATTACAAGATTAGACCTGGGCAGCGATTGCCGATACCCGAGCCCCCGGTCGGCCCCAGAAAACGTTAACCGAATGGTTACCGACCCTGCCGCTCACCGCCTCCACATCGTGCCGCAGGGGAGGGGTCCGGCGCGATCCCCCGCGGGCGAATCAGGGGGTGAATTGTGTGGATCAGATCCGCAATCCCCAGAGAACACGGAATCCGGGGGCGCCGACGGGTCACCGATCGACCGTGCAGCCCTCGACGCGCAGACCGGCGGTGACATCGATCTCGCCCGCGAGGTGCTGGCCCTGTTCGCCGGCCAGTGCCGGTCGCTCCTGCCCCGTCTGACCGATCCCGCTCTGCCGCGGAGCGAGCGCGCCGACCTCGCCCACACGCTCAAGGGCTCGGCCGCGGGCGTCGGGGCCGCGCGGGTCCATGCGCTGGCGGCTGTCGCGGAGACGCGCCTGCGCGGGGAGGGACAGGCCCCCCTGGACGAGCTGGTGGATGCGGTCGAGGCGGCCCTCCGCGCCGTCGCGGCCGGGCGAGCCTGAGGGCGTCGCCGGTATCCGGAGGCCGCGCGCATCGCTCCGGAACGGCGCGCGCGGCGATGCGGCGATCGATCCGGGACGGGCGTCAATCGCCGCGCTTGCATTCCGTGGGTTCAACCGCCAAGCAGTCACGCCGCCCGTTGGACTGGTTTTGCCCGACGCGAGCCCGGAGCCTCAGCATGCCCAAGATCACCTACGTCGACCACGCCGGGACGGAGAGGACCGTCGAAGGCAGCGTCGGCGCGACCGTGATGGAGACGGCTTTGCGCAACAACGTGCCGGGCATCGACGCGGAATGCGGCGGTGCCTGTGCCTGCGCCACCTGCCACGTCTACGTCGCCGAGGACTGGATCGAGGCGGTCGGCAAGGCGCAGGACATGGAGCAGGACATGCTCGATTTCGCCAGCGACGTGCGCGAGAATTCCCGCCTCTCCTGCCAGATCAAGATCACCCCGGCGCTCGACGGGCTCAGGGTGACGACGCCGTCGCAGCAGGGGTAGGCAACCGGCCATCCGGCTAAAGCGCGAGGAGGCGCTGCCTCAGCGGGACGGGCATTTCCTTCGGTCTGACACGCGCGAAGGTGATCCTGTGTTGAGCCGCGCACGAGAAGCGCCTTTCGCCCAGTTCGGCTTCGCTTCCGATTTGCACGGTGCTCGCGAAGTCGCATTCGACTCTCCGTGAAATCCGCGCGGCGCTATGTTCAAGCGTGGGGTTCATCATATCCTGAAAGGCGACGCCATGTTTCGGGATGACGCTCTGGGAGCTTGCGCATGACGATAGCCAGAGTGCGGCGGGAAGGGGATGTGGAGCCGTCCGGACAGACCGCACAGCAGCGTGAGGCGCGCCTCGAAGCTGAGGCGTCGATGCTGGCGGTCGCCAGGGCGGATATCGAGCATGGTCGATACATCGCGGATGGGGATGTGGATGCATGGCTCGCGGCTTGGGAAAGCGGAGAGGCTGTCGAGCTACCTGAGGCTTCAGCGAGTTCGCCCAGGCCCTGATCTCCTGCCTGCGGACTTCGGACTATGGCGTTTCGCGTCAGAATCTCCCGTGCGGCCGCCGCCGACCTTGTTCATATACGGCAGTGGCTTCGCCAACCCGGGGCTGGGGAAAAGGCGGCACACCGGCTTGCTCGGGTCAACGAAGCCGTTCGTGACTTACGATATCATCCGCTGAGGTGGCCAGAAGGCGAGTTTGAAGGAATACGGTCTCGCAGCGTAGCGGGTCACCGTATTCTGTACGCCGTCACAGACGATGAAGGCACGGCGACGGTCGACGGACTTCGCGTGTTTGGACCGGGCCAGAACCCGGACAGCCCTTGACGCCCTAGCTCCTTTTGCTGGCTCTCACCGCACCAGCGCCCGCGCCGCCGCGTCGATCCCCTCCAGGGTGAGCGGAAACATCCGCCCCGAGACGAGCCGCTGCACCATCCCGATCGACTGCGTGTAGCCCCAATGCGTCTCGGGCACCGGGTTCAGCCACGCCGCCTTGGGGAAGTGGTCGAGGAGCCGCTGCATCCAGACGGCGCCGGCCTCCTCGTTCCAGTGCTCCACCGAGCCGCCGGGGGTGGCGATCTCGTAGGGGCTCATCGAGGCGTCCCCAACGAAGACGAGGCGATAGTCGCTGCCATAGGTGCGGATCACGTCGAGCAGCGGCGTCTTCGCCTCGTGGCGCCGCCGGTTCTCGGTCCAGACCGCCTCGTAGGGGCAGTTGTGGAAATAGTAATGCGCGAGGTGCTTGAACTCCGAGCGCGCCGCCGAGAACAAAGCCTCCGCCTGCTCGATGTGCCAGTCCATCGAGCCGCCGACATCGAGGAACAGCAGCACCTTCACGGCGTTGCGCCGCTCCGGCCGCAGCTTCACGTCGATATAGCCCTGGCGGGCACTCGCGCGGATCGTGCCGTCGAGGTCGAGCTCCTCGGCCGCCCCCGTCCGGGCGAAGCGGCGCAGGCGCCGCAGCGCGAGGCGCATATTGCGCGCGCCGATCTCCCGGTCGTCGTCGAGGTCCTTGAACTCCCGCTTGTCCCAGACCTTCACGGCCCGGAAGTTGCGGTTGCCGTCCTGGCCGATGCGGATCCCTTCGGGATTGTAGCCGTAGGCGCCGAACGGTGAGGTCCCGCCGGTACCGATCCATTTCGAGCCGCCCTGGTGGCGCTCCTTCTGCTCGGCCAGACGCTGCTTCAGGGTCTCGAACAGCTTGTCCCAGCCGAGCGCCTTCAGCTCCGCCTTCTCGGCCTCGGTCAGGTATTTTTCCGCGAGCTTGCGCAGCCACTCTTCGGGAATGGGCGTCGGCCCCACCGCCTCGCCGAGGGTCTCCAGCCCCTTGAACACCGTGCCGAACACCCGGTCGAACCGGTCGAGATGCGCCTCGTCCTTCACGAGCGCCGTGCGGGACAGGAAGTAGAACGCCTCGACGTCGTGCTCCGCGAGCCCCCGGTCGAGGGCGCCCAGCAGGGTCAGGTACTCCTTCAAGGAGACAGGGACCTTGGCGTCCCGCAGGGCCGTGAAGAACTGCAGCAGCATCCCGGAAGAACGCGCCACTTGGCGAAGCGGGTCAAGTCCAGCCGAATCGGACTCACTGGGGCCAAGCTTGGCGGGACTTTCCGGAATCGATTCCGAATCTTCACGGATGGCCGACAGGATTCAGCGCCGTACGCAGAGTCGATTCCGATCTCGGAGAGAGTCTCTCCGAGCCCTCGATTCGCAGAATCTGGGCATAAGTCGCCGAATCTGTTGATATGTGCCGTGGCACCCCTCGCCCGGTCACGCAATCAGTCATGGGAATCGCTCAACTCGACGGATCGAGTGGGTGCGGGCGCGGCGACGCGGGCCGTACCGGGCAAGCGAGGAGACCTGCGATGGCGGTCGTCCTGCGGAATCTGACGGAATTCAAACGGTTTCTCGGGAAGCCGGGCGCAACGATTCAGCTGCTACGCAACACCTTCATGGACCGGCAGCCCGAGGCGACACAACAGGCTTACCGCGACAAGGGCATGTACGCGCCGCGGGCCGTGCAGGCCCTGTCGCGCAAGGCGGCGGTGTTCACCCTGCGGGGCTATCCCGGCACGGTCTGGCTCTACTGGGACAAGGGTGCGCGCGGCTGGCGCTTCTCCGGCGACACCGTGACGGTGCCGCTGGTCACGGGCCTCGGGCCGGCGGACGAGCTGGTCTACCGCTGCAGCTTCGCCGACGGGTTCGAGCCGGCCCCGCGCAGCCGCGCCGTGCGCCGCCCCAAGCTTGCCGAGGCCCAGCCCGCCTTCGTCTGACGGAACGCGACCGGAAGCGGCACTTGAATCGATGCCCGATTGCAACACGGTCTGGCATGGCGCCAAGCTTTTTTTGACACGCTCTCCTACGCCGAACCGGTATCCACTTCGGCGGAAAGCGCTGTCTGGTGCCGCCTTCTCTGGAAACTGGCCGCGACCCTGAACTCGCTCGGCGTCTGCCCGAAGCGTTCCTTGAAGCGACGGGAGAAATGGGCCTGGCTGGCGAAGCCGCATTGATACGCGATGAGGCCGACCGGCATGACGATGTGAGCCGCGTCCGCCAGCTTTGCCTGGGCCATTCGCAGGCGGCGCTCCCACATCCAGTCCATCAGCGCGATGTGCTCCGCGCTGGCCACCTCCTGAAGGCGACGGACCGAGATATTCAGCGCGGCCGCGACATCGTTGATCGACAGGCCCTCGACGCCGATGTGCTCGGTGATGAAGGCCTGCGCCCGGCTGACGATCGCGGCGCCGCTCAGGGACCTGGGTGGGTCGGTCTGCAGTTTCTCAGTGAAACCCGCCGCGATGAGTTCGACGGCGACCGCGGCCATGCGCGCCTGCCGCTCCGGATCGAGCATTGCGCCGTGCTTGATCAAGGCCGCGAGGTAGGACGTGATGATGGGAAAGCTCGTCTGCGACGCGTCGATCGACAAGCCTGTCAGGGATCGGGCCGGCCCGACCGCCCGCTCCAGCACGGTCCGCGGGATGAAGACATTGATGATGTCCAGACCCTCGGGATGACCACCCAGGAAGGGCTGGGTGTTGTCCAGGAGCGAGATCCCGCCGGGACTGGATCTGCAGTATCGGCCGTGCTCAAAATGGAAAATCCGTTCGGAGGCCAGGATCACAAGATAGAAATCGTCATCCGAGGACCGAATATGCGACTTCGTCCGGCTCATGGCATGCGGCGCGCCGACGTAATGACAGATCGTGAGATTGTCGACGGTCAGCGTGTTCAACGCGGCGTGAAACCCTTTCCGCTCGAGATCCACGAACTCGAAGCCGCCGAACCTGGATCGGCAGGTCTCAATCCAGTACTCGAAGCGCGCCCCGAGCGGCACGTCGTCGGTGCTCATCTTCTGTGTCGCGTAGGCGGAGATGTCGCGCCTGCCGCCAATCCGGGGGAACCGGCCGTCGCCTTCATACATCGCGGCCGTGCCCGATGATGTCCAAACCACTTAAATCAAGTTTCCAGCGCGACGACGCGCCTTTCGTCGCGGTCTGTTGAACTCGACGCGCAGCAATCAACAACACGACACGCGTTCCGGCCTTCACGGGTTTCGCCCGCGGATCCAGACCGGGCTACTGGAAACACGCTACAGTAATTAAAAATATTAAACAATCTGCGTCGACAATCACAATTTCGAGACAACTAGTCAATCCACTAATACACTAGTATTTCCCAGTAAATATCGGTACAATGTAAATGTCAGTCGGTATGAAGGTTTATAGAAATAATATAGAAACAATATAAGTTATGAATTTACGGTTTTCTTATGTCGAAAACCATACGCAACCGCGCGGCCTGCGGGTCGACACGGCCGCAGGGATACGTCCCAGAGCCGCCCATACGCGCGCTACGACCGCGCCACGTTGCGGTCGTAGCGCGTATGGGCGCAGGGGCGCAGCGGAAACCGGCCATCGATGGACGAGGTCCAGCACGCGGTCACTTCGCCGGGTCTGGTACCCGGCTGAGCCCAAGGCTTGAGAGCGTCACCGTGGAAGGCGGCTTCGGACGTTCGAAAAAGCCAACCCGGGATCAAGGACTTACCGCATCATCCGGGGTCCGGCCTCCGGAACGCGGCTCATGCCTCCTGGCCGGCCGCCGCCTGAGGCTCGGGCTCCCGCTTGACGGGGGCGGGCTTGCCGAGCGCCTTTCCCACGGTGCGCCGGGCGCGGAAGACCGGCTTCGCCTCGTTCTCGCGCTTCTTCAGCAGGGCGCGGTACTCGTCCCGCCGCTCGTGGATCGACGCGATGACGAGCCCCATCGGCACGCCGACATCGACCAGCACCGCCTCCGACAGTTGCAGCGAAGCCTCGATCGTCTCGGGCACCGCGTCGTCGACGCCGAGTTCGTAGAGCGCCGTGGCGTGGCGGGCGTCGCGCGCCCGGGCCACGATGGTCAGGTCGGGCCGCTCGGCGCGGGCCGCCGCCACCGCCGCCTCGACCGCCCGGGGATTGTCGAGGGTCACCACCAGGGCGCGGGCCGAGGCGATGTCGCAGTGGCGCAGGATCTCGGTGTTGCCGGAATCGCCGAAATAGACCGGCGCCCCGGTGCGCCGCTGCTCGGCCACCCGGGCCGGATCCGAATCGAGGGCCAGATACGGGATCTTGTGCCGCTCCAGCATCTCGCCGACCTGACGCCCGACCCGGCCGAAGCCCGCCACGATCACCCGGTTCTCCACCCGCTCCGGCAGCGGCGCCTGCGCCCCCGCGGCGGCCTGGGCCTGGGCCGCCGCCCGCTGCTTGAGCCGCCGGCCGATCGCCGCCAGCCCCGGGATCATGATCATCGTGACGGTGGTCACCACGAGGGCCGCGGCGCCGACCTCCTCGGGCACCAGCCCCGTGGCCATGGCGCCGCCGATCAGCACGTAGGCGAATTCGCCGCCCGGCCCGAGCAGCAGAGCCGTCTCGATCGCCACCGGCCGGGGGATCTTCATCACGGGCGCCGCCATCACCACGACGGCCCCCTTGATCAGGACCAGGGCGAGCGACAGGCTCAGGATCGCGCCGGGCGTCGCCATGAGCTGGGCCGGATCGAGGTTCATCCCCACCGAGACGAAGAACACGCCGAGCAGCAGGCCCTTGAACGGATCGATCGTCGCCTCGATCGCCCGGCGGTACTCGGTCTCGGCGAGCAGCAGCCCGGCCACGAAGGCGCCGAGCGTCATCGACAGGCCGCTCGCCGCCGCGGTCAGCGCCGTGCCGACGATCACCAGCAGGCAGGCCGCCATGAACAGTTCGGTCGAGCGCGTGCGCGCCACGAGCTGGAACAGCGGCCGCAGGGCGAGGCGGCCGGCGATCACGATCAGAACCAGGGCGACCGCGGCCTGTCCCAGCGCCATGGCGAGCGCCCAGCCCTTGTCGCCGCCGTCGTCGCGGCCGAGCACCGCGATGGCGAACAGGGCCGGCGCCACCGCCAGATCCTGGAACAGCAGCACCGCGAAGCTCGTGCGCCCCGTGGGGGCGTTGAGCCGCTTCTGCTCCGCCAGGACCGGGAGCACCACCGCGGTGGAGGAGAGCGCGAGCCCGATCCCCACGATCGCCGCGCCGACCAGCGGCACGTTGAGCCCGTAGAGGATCATCGCCAGGATGAGCGTGGAGCAGCCGACCTGCAGCGCCCCGAGACCGAAGACCAGCCGCCGCAGGATCCGCAGGCGCTCCCAGGACAGCTCGATCCCGATCATGAACATCAGGAAGATCACGCCGAACTCGGCGAGGTGCGCGATCTCGGCCCGGTTGCCGATGGTGAAGAGGTGAACATAGGGATGGGCTTCGGCCAGCCGGCCGAGCCCGTAGGGTCCGAGCAGGGCGCCGGCGCCGATGAAGCCGAGCACCGGCGAGATCCGCAGGCGGTGGAACAGCGGCACCACGATCCCCGCCGTGATGAGGAACAGGATCGCTTCCTTGTAGGAACCCGGATGGACCTCTGGCATCGGCGGCGGATCGAACCTCGTCTCTGGCGGCGGCGGGGATGCCGATCACGGCTGCGCGATCATGGGTCCCTGCTCGACCGGGAGCAATCGGATTCCGGCGTGGGGCAGGTGTGCTGCGACACAAGCCGGATACATGAACCGGGTGAGACATTTCGGCCACCCGGACAGGAGGCCCGGTATCGTACAGTGCAGGCGTGCAACGCGGCCCAAAATCGGCACAATGCGCGCATACACGCAGGAGTTAAACCGGGGTTAAGCTCGGCTGGCTGTGCCCGGAACCGGACCCGATGGATGTGACGAGGCCGATGATCTCCATCAAATCGATCTTTGCGGGTCCCAAGGCACCGCCCAACCGCGACCGGAAGCGCGAGCAGCGCGAATGGAAGCTCGAATCGGACCGCTGGCGGCACCAGCGCCACGTCGACCGCGGCTACCGGGTCAAGTGGGGCTACGTGGCGATCGCCTACCTCGTCGAGTTCATGGTGATCGGCGCCTCGCTCTGGGGCGCGTGGCTGTTCGCGAGCGTCTACAGCGACGGCGACTGGCACGCCTTCTACTTCATGCTGCTGGCGCCGATGGTCTACGCCGCGGTGGAGCTGTGCCGGGTGCCGCTCGGCATCCTGGCCCGCACCCAGCGCTCGCTGTTCGTGCGCGTCCTGGCGGCGGTCGGTATCGTCTTCGCGGCGGGCGTGACCACCAAGTCGGTGTCGCAGCTCGGCGAGATGATGTTCCATCCCCGCCTGATGGAGGCCGCCAAGGCCAAGACCGCCCTGAAGGACGCCCAGGCCGACCGCGCCACGATCGGCGACCGGATCAAGGCGGCGGACGAGCGCGTCGCCCAGTACACGACCGAGCTCGACCAGATCGAGAAGCGCGCCGCCGACAACGCCCAGCAGCTCGCCGGCCTGCCGGCCCAGCGCTGCGAGCGGGTCTTCGGCACCAACAGCAAGGGCCGCAAGTACCAGAACCTGAAATGCCTCGCCGACCCGCGGGTGGCCGCCCTGTCGGCGGGCGTCAGCAAGGCCTCGGCCGACCGCGCCGCCCTGATCAAGAACCTCGAGGAGGCCCGCAAGGCCCGTGCGGCGCTCGATCCCGGTGCCGCCGACCGGCGCGTGGCCGATGCCGAGCAGGGCTACCGCAACGCGGTCAACCGCTCGCAGCTCCACTCCTTCACCGCGATGGTGTACGGCGTCGATCCGATCGACGTGACCGAGAGCCAGGTCCACGCCTTCCTGCGGATCTTCGTGTTCGTGCCGGCGGTCTGCGCCGCCTTCGCGTCCACGATCCTGGCGCTCTGCGCGGTCTCGACCCGCCGGACCTTCATGGACGAGGACGATCTCGGCGCCGCCGTGAACCCCGAGGCCGCCCCCTTCATGCTGGACGCGATCGCGGATGCCCTGCGCTCCAACCCTGAGCCGATCCTGCCGCGGGCGGCCAACGCGGCCAACGCCTCCGGCGCGGTGATCCCGATGAACCGGCCGGCGCCGGGCCAGCCGGCCCTGCCCGGACAGAACGTCCAGGGTCCGACCCTGCCTGCCGCGGGAGCCGGCGCATGAACTACGTCGCCGGCGGAACGCCCGAGAACATCGCCCTCGCCCAGCAGGTGAATTCCCGCCTGCGGGCGGATTCGAGCTACGTCGCGGCCCGGGCCTTCCTGTTCCGGGCCCTGGGCTTCGGCGCCTTCCTGTGCCTCACCGGTGTGGGTGTGGGCGCTGCGGCCTATGGCTGGGCGACGCTCAACCAGTTCGACACAGCCGCGGAGAAGATCGCCGCCGCCATGCAGGCCGCGCTCTCGGACGTGACCCTCAAGACCAAGGGCGAGGTCACGCTCACCGACAACACGCTCAAGCTCGAAGGCCTGCCCAAGGCCCCGGCCACGCCGACCCCCACCAAGGCGCAGCTCGGCAGCGACGCCGCCCCGGCCTCGAAGGCCGCGGTGAACACAACCTTCACGGTGTTCAAGCAGGTGCCCTATCTCGACGGGCAGATCGTGACCGGCTGGAACTTCAAGGACAACGCCGACCAGCCCTACCAGCAATATTGCTACTTCTCCCGCCGCTCCAACGAGTCGAAGGGCCAGGTCGAGATCAAGATCGACCTCGCCATGGACGGCAGGACCCTGCCGCAGCCGCAGAAGTCGGACGTGAACCTGGAGATCCTGGCCCGGAACTGCGTCTGGCACGAGAAGGGATAGGTCGGATTCCCCGCCGCGCCCTTCATTTACGACGATGGGCAAGGTTGCTAGATAACCCAACGCGATGGGTTATCGATGGCAACAATCTTCCGTGCGGGTGGGCTGCGCGTCATCATCTTCGTGGACGACCACGAACCAGCCCATGTGCACGTCTTTGGCGACGGACATGCCAAGATCAATCTAGTATCACGCTCCGGCAGCCCCGAACTCGTCTGGTCGGCGGGAATGAACGGGGCCGAACGCCGACGAGCCTTGAGCCTCGTCGCGGAGCATCGGGAGCTGTTTCTGGCGCGCTGGGAGGCGATCCATGGCTGATCCGACCGACGACACCGGGACAAGCGGCATGGTCGCCGGCCCTCGTGCGGAGACCGCGTGCTACGATCCCCTCCGGGACCGCGTCGTGCTCGACCTCGACAACGGATGCACCTTCGCGTTCCCGCCGCGACTGGTCCAAGGTCTGGAGAGCGCACGCGAGGATCAGCTCGCGGAAATCGAACTGCTCGGTGCCGGCTACGGCCTGCACTGGGAATCCCTCGATGTCGACATCTCGATATCGGGCCTGCTAGCCGGGATTTTCGGCACGCGCGCCTACATGGCTGCACGGGCCGGACGGGCCACCTCGACCGCCAAGGCCGCGGCTGCGCGGGCCAATGGGGCGCGGGGTGGACGCCCGCGGAAGGCTGCTCACACGTGATGCGCGCCGCCCCGCGCGCCGTTTCCTGGCCGAGGCACACACAGATGCGATTTTCCGGCACCGAGACCTACGTCGCGACCCCCGACCTCACCGCGGCCGTCAACGCCGCCGTGGTGCTCGAACGCCCGCTCCTCGTGAAGGGCGAGCCCGGCACCGGCAAGACCGTGCTGGCCGAAGAGATCGCCAAGGGGCTGAACGCGCCGCTGATCGTCTGGAACATCAAGTCGACCACCAAGGCCCAGCAGGGGCTCTACGAGTACGACGCGGTCTCGCGCCTGCGCGACTCGCAGCTCGGCGACCCGCGGGTCTCGGACATTGCCAACTACATCCGGCGCGGCAAGCTCTGGGAGGCGTTCACCGCGCCCGAGCGCCCGGTCCTGCTGATCGACGAGATCGACAAGGCCGATATCGAGTTCCCCAACGACCTCCTGACCGAGCTCGACCGGATGGAGTTCCACGTCTACGAGACCGGCGAGACCGTGAAGGCCGTGCGTCGGCCGATCGTGATCATCACGTCGAACAACGAGAAGGAGTTGCCGGACGCGTTCCTGCGCCGCTGCTTCTTCCACTACATCAAGTTCCCCGATTCCGAGACGCTGCAGCGCATCGTCGACGTCCATTATCCGGGCATCAAGCACCGGCTCGTCGAGGAGGCCCTGCGGACCTTCCTGGCGATGCGCGAGGTGCCGGGCCTCAAGAAGAAGCCCTCGACCTCCGAGCTGCTCGACTGGCTGAAGCTCCTCGTCTCCGAGGACATCGCCCCCGAGACCCTGCGCGAGCAGGACGGCCGCAAGCTGATCCCGCCGCTGCACGGGGCGCTCCTGAAGAACGAGCAGGATGTCAGCCTGTTCGAGAAGCTCGCCTTCATGATGCGGCGCGAGCAGCGGGGCGGCTGACGCGCGCCGGGGACAAAGCGGCACCGATCCGAACCATTCTTGCCAGGGGCTGACGTCATGCGCAGGCTGATCCTGTTGCGGCACGCCAAGTCGGACCGTCCGGCGGGCGTCGCCGACCACGAGCGTCCGCTCAACGACCGCGGCCAGCGGGCCGCACCGGCCGTGGGCGCCCATCTCGCGCAAGACGGGCTGCGGCCGGATCTCGCCCTGGTCTCGACGGCCGAGCGCACCCGCGAGACCTGGGCGGCGATGGCGGCCGCGCTCGGCAACCCCGAGACCCGCTGGCAGCGCGAGATCTACGAGGCCCCGGCGCACCGGATCCTCACGGTGATCCGGAACGCGCCCGACAGCGCCACCACGGTGATCGTCGTCGGCCACAATCCGGGCCTGGGCGACCTCGCATCGGACCTCGCCGGGGATGGGCCGCGCGCGGCGCTCAACCGCCTCGCCCTCGAATTCCCCACCGCCGCCTATGCGGTGATCGACTTCGACACGGACCACTGGTCCGAGGTCGCCCCCGGACAGGGGCACCTGGACCGGTTCGTCCGCCCCCGCGACATCGACCCGGATCTCGGCGGCTGAAGTGTCCGGGATCCCAAAGGGCGAGCCCTTTGGTGGGGTATCGGGGTGAAACCCCGATGTCGGGCGACGCCCGAGCCCAGCAGGGTTCCACCCTGCACCCGCGAAAGGGCTCGCCCTTTCGAAACCCCGTCAGGCCACCGGCACCGCGGCGTGGGTCGCGACCTCCGCGTGGGAGGGCAGGGGCGAGCCCGGCACGAAGGCCTCGAAGGCCGCCCAGAAATCCTGCCGGATCGCCTCGCGCTCGGACAGGATCTCGTGGCGCGAATCCGGCAGGACCAGGATGTGCCCGGCCTTGAGCCGCGCGGCGAAGCGTTCGGTGTCCGGCGTGCCGCAGACCGGGTCGGCCCCGGCTGCGATGATCAGGGTCGGCAGGGTGATGCGCGGCGCCGCCCGCGGGTCGCGCAGGCGCGCCATCGCCCGGAACGACTCGGCGAGCCACGCGATCGTCGGGTCGCCGACCGCGCCGGCACCGACCTGCCGGGCCGCCGCGGCGTTGCGGGCGTAGCGGACGGGATCCCGCGTGAGGCGGTTGCCCGGATAGGGCTTGGTGGCGATCGAGACCGGCTTGCCGAACGGGATGTAGCGGCTCCCGAGCCCGAGACGGTGCAGGCCCCGCGACAGGAGGGACGCCCCGGCCGGCCAGCGGATCATCCGGATCGACAGCATCGGCGCCACCGTCACGAGGCGCTGGAACGGCAGCCATCCGTCGAGCGCCCCGAGCAGCGCGACGCACCCGCCCATCGAGTGGGCGAGCCCGACATGCGGCTCCGGCATCAGCGGCACCAGCACGGTCTCGGCCACGGCCCGCAGGTCGAGCCGGTAATCGTCGAACCGGGCGACGTGGCCCTTGTGGGGATCGTCCACCCGCCGGTCCGATTCGCCCTGGCCGCGCCAGTCGAAGGCCACCACCGCGAAGCCGCGGGTGCGCAGGTCCTGGATCGTCTCGTAGTACTTCTCGATGAACTCGGCCCGACCCTGGAGCAGGCAGACCGTGCCCCGGCAGCTGCGCGTCGTCGCCTGCCAGGTGGCGGCCCGCAGGGTGCAGTCGTCCCGGGTGCCGACCGCGATCAGGGTGCCGCCCGGCGGGACCGGATTGTCGGGCGTGTCGCGCAGGGTCAGCAGCGGCGGCTCACCCCCGGCCTTCCCCTCGAACCGTCCCATGGGCCCTCCTCACGCACAGCCACGCACCGCATGAGCGTAGCGAAAAAATCTCGCTTTTCCCTACGATCCGGGGTCTTGAACCCCGATTTTCCCCCTCCGATATCCCGTCTGTGCCGGCCATCTGGCGGCACGAAAGACGGGTCCGGCCCCTCGGGGCGGACCGGAATTGCATGTTGCTCACACGAGGATATGTCATGCGTCAGTTCGATCTCGCGCCCCTCTACCGTTCGACCGTCGGCTTCGACCGGCTGTTTTCCGCGCTCGACCAGTTCGCCAGCGCCGAGGCTGCGCCCACCTACCCGCCCTACAACATCGAGCGGACCGGCGAGAACGCCTACCGCATCACCGTCGCGGTCGCCGGCTTCACCGAGGCCGACCTGTCGATCGAGGTGCGGGAGAACGCGCTCACGCTGAAGGGCGAGCGCAAGGCCGAAGGCAAGGCCGAGTTCCTGCATCAGGGCATCGCGGCCCGGTCCTTCGAGCGCCGCTTCCAGCTCGCCGACCACGTCCAGGTGACGGGTGCGGCCCTGGAGAACGGCCTGCTCCACATCGACCTCGTCCGCGAGGTTCCGGAAGCGAAGAAGCCGCGCCGCATCCAGATCGCCACGGCGGGCCGCGCCAGCGCCCCGGTGATCGAGGGTGACGTCCGCAAGGACGAGGTCCAGCAGGCCGCCTGACGCGCCTGCGCGGCATCAGGATCCAACGAGCGCCCCGGCCCCAGGCCGGGGCGCTTTCGTATGGCGGCTGTCATATTGGCGTGTCCGCGTCGTGCTCTGATTCCGATGGGACAATGCACGACGCCCCCGGAGTGAACCGGACCATGGTCGCCAATCTCGCCCGCGGAGCCTACAGCGCGCTTGGTGCCGGCTGGCACAAGGGCGTGCAATGGGGCGTCGGTGCGCCGATCGCGAAGCTGCGCCGCCGCCAAGCGCATCTGCGCACCCTTGAGGGCGGCCCGGCCGGCATCGCCGACGTGCTCTCGGCCGAGCGGGCGATCCGCCTGCCCGAGCCGTTCGCGGCGCGCAGCCTCGGCCGCATCGGCAACCTCGAAGTCCGGCTGGCCCGGAAGAAATCCGAGATCCGCCGGGCGCAGCGCCTGCGCTACAAGGTGTTCTACGAGGAGATGTCGGCTGTGCCGACCGGGCTCGCCGCCCTGTCGCGCCGGGACGCGGACGGCTACGACGCGGTCTGCGACCACCTCCTCGTCCTCGACCACACCCCGCCGAAGCGGAAGAAGCCCTTCGCCAAGCCGCGGCCGAAGGTGGTGGGGACCTACCGCCTGCTGCGCAGCGACGTGGCCGCGCGCCACGCGGGCTTCTACTCCGAGGGCGAGTACGACCTCGCGCCGCTGCTCGCCGCCCAGGGGCACCGGCGGCTCCTGGAGCTGGGCCGCTCCTGCGTGCTCAAGCCGTACCGGAGCAAGCGCACGGTCGAGCTGCTGTGGCAGGGGATCTACGCCTACGTGCTGCATCACCGGATCGACGCGCTGATCGGCTGCGCCAGCCTGGAGGGCACCGATCCAGACCGGCTGGCGCTGCCGCTGGCCTTCCTGCACCACCATGCCCGCGCCCCGGAGGGCTGGCGCGTCCGCCCGCTGCCGGAGCGCGCGGTGGCGATGGACCGGCTGCCGAAGGAGGCGGTGGATCCGAAGGCCGCCCTCCAGGCGCTACCACCGCTGATCAAGGGCTACCTGCGCCTCGGCGCGACGTTTGGCGAGGGCGCGGTGATCGACCGGCAGTTCGGCACGACCGACGTGTTCGTGACGCTGCCGGTGGAGGTGATCGGCGCGCGCTACCGGGGGCATTTCGCGCCGGCGGGGTGAGGGGGCGCCGCGGCGATATCATCCCCTCAAACCCCCTCATCCTGAGGTGCCGGAGCGCAGCGGAGGCCTCGAAGGAGCCCTCCAGATTGCTCCGAGATCCCTGGAGCCCTCCTTCGAGGCCCGCTGCGCGGGCACCTCAGGATGAGGGGGGTGGGTGGGACAGATGAAAAACCCTCAGGCCCTCTCCTACAGATCCCCCAGCGCCAGCTGCCCCTGGTTGCGCGCCTTCGGCGGCGCGGCCTTGCGCTCCTTGGGCCGGCTGGCGGCAGCGCGTGCGACGGGCGGCTTCTTCGGCTTCGGATCGCCGCGCATCCGCGCCACCGCCTTGTCGCGGGCGACCGCCTCGGGGGCGCTCGGATCGTCGGTCAGCCACTTGCCGCGCTTGATCACCTCGTTCACCCGGCCCTGATTCACCCCGACCTTGAAGGCGATTTCCTGCTGGGTCATGCCGGTCGTGGCGTGCAGGTCCAGGATCGCCCGGGCGAGCTCCGGGGTCATCTTCTGGCCCGTGAGCCGCCGGGCCGGCTTGACCGTGCGGGTCGCGCGGTCGCGCTCGCGCAGGCGCTCCAGCAGCGCCAGCGCCATGTTCATGCCGTGCTCGCGCAGGGCTTCCTCGAATTCCTTCAGGGTCGCCATCGGCGCCATCCTCCGCCGGGCACTCGGGCCGGTTACTGGCGGGAGAACGTGCCGGGAACGGCTCGGTTTCGCAAGCCGGGCCGGACCGGCCATCCGGATGCCTTGCGGTCATCCACCGGAAATGCGGGCTCTGGCCTCCCCGCGGTCGCTCCGCTACAGCGGGTGGGCATCCGAAACGGCAGAGTCAGCCCGGCCCGATGATCAGTCCGATCCGCAGAATCGCCCCCGGAGAGACGCCCGGTTCGAGCCCCGGCTCCCTGGCCCGGGAGCTGGAGGCCGGGGCGGTGCTGCTGTTCCCCGACCTGCCGTTCCCGTTCACCGAGTTCGAGCGCCGCTTCACCGAGCGCCCCTTCGCGGACGGCAAGGCCAAGAACGTCAGCATCCGCGGCGAGGCGGCGCATCTGCGCGGCGCGGCCGGCACGCCGGAGGAGCAGGAGGCCCTGCGCCAGCTCCTGATCCGCTACCGCGCCTTCGCCCGGGACCTGATCGGCACCTACCTGCCCGACTATGCCGACCGGGTGAGCCTCGCCGGCACCTCCTACCGCCCTTTCGACGTCGATCGGCGCAAGCTCAGCTGGCGGCGCGACGACACGCGGCTGCATGTCGATGCCTTCCCGTCGAACCCGATCGGCGAGAAGCGGATCCTGCGGGTCTTTCGCAACATCAACCCCGCCGGGGAGCCGCGGCGCTGGCGGGTCGGCGAGGATTTCGGGTCGATGGCGGACAAATTCCTGCCGCGGCTGCCTGGTTACTCGCCGCTCTCGGCGCGCCTGCTGGCGGCTGTAGGCGTCACCAAAGCCAAGCGCTCCGAATACGACCACCTGATGCTGCACCTGCACGACGCGCTCAAGCAGGACGAGACCTATCAGGCCTCAGCCCCCCAGGCCGACGTGGAATTCCGCCCCGGCGAGACCTGGGTGACCTTCTCGGATCTCGTGATGCACGGGGCCATGGGCGGCCGCTACATGCTGGAGCAGACCGCCTACCTGCCGGTCGCCGCCCAGGCCGACCCGTCCTTGAGCCCACATCACATCCTGGCGGCCAAGCTCGGCCGCGCCCTTCGGACCTGAGAGGCACGTGAGACCATGATCCTCGAAATCGCGCAGATCGAGATCAAGCCCGGCATGGAGGCCGAGTTCGAGACAGGCATCACCGAGGCCTCGGCGATCTTCAGGCAGGCCAAGGGCTGCCGGGCCTTCGAGGTCCGCCGCTCGATCGAGCACCCGCAGCGCTACCGGCTGCTGATCCACTGGGACACGCTGGAGGCCCACACCAAGGACTTCACCGGCTCGCAGCCCTGGCAGGATTACCGCGCCCTGGTCTCGCACTGCTTCGCCGGGCCGGTCTCGGTGGAGCACACCGAGCAGGTGCTGAAGGCGTTCTGAGCGGCCCCGCTCTGCGGCGAGTCCCGCGCTGGGTCCCGGGTCGCATTCCGCTGGCGCTGCATGCGCCCGGGAAAGGGCGTCGCGATCGATCCTGCGCCGCCCTTTCCCGGACAGGTGAAGCGAAGCGGAACCTGATCCGGGATCCAGCACAAGACGTGCCGCGACAGCGGCTCCGAACAAAGCCACACCAACCCGGAGCGTTGCGGCGCAGGCCGCCGGTGCTAGGCTCCCGCCCGACCGATCCCGATGCGAATCATCGGGACGCGGCAGGCGGGGAGCAGGCTGATGGCGCGGCTCGGACGGCTCGCGGGTGCCCTGGTGCTGCTCGGATGGCTCGTCGGCGGTCCGGCCTTCGCTCAGACTGCACCGCGGCCGGCCGCCGTCGCGCCGGCCCCGTTCGCCAAGCCCCTCATCCGGGACGATCTCGCCAGCGCGGCGATCCGCCTCGAGGCAGCCCTCAAGGCCGAGGCCGGCACGGCGCTCCGGCCGGCGGGCCAGTCCCGCGCCGCCGGGCAGGCGCTGCTCGCCGCCGGCAAGCCGGATCAGGCGCTCGCCCCCCTCGCCGCCGCGGTGGCGGCCGACCCGGCCGATATCCGCAACTGGCAGGCCTATGCCCGCGCGGCCGCGGCGGCGTTCGAGACCCTGGACGAGAACGACTATAAGGGCCGGGCTCGCCTGCGTGGGCGGGCGATCGCGGCCGCCTACCGCGCCTACGAGCGCGCCGGTGCGGCCATCGACGCCGCTGCGTCCCTGGCGCTGGTGGGCGCTGCGGAAGCCGCGCAGGAATCCTGGCGCCCGGCCCTCGACGCCTACGCGGCGAGCCTCGCCCTGAACGCGGATGAGGGGGTCCGGGAGACCTACGACACCCTGCGGGCCGAGCACGGCTTCCGCGTCCTCGGCTACAAGGTCGATGCCGACGCGGCCGCCCCGCGCGCCTGCTTCACCCTCTCGGAAGCCCTGGTGCCGAAGACCGATTACGCGCCCTTCGTGGCCGTCTCGGGAGCGAGCGCGGCCGCCGTGACCGCCGAGGATACGCAGATCTGCGTCGACGGGCTGAAGCATGGCGGGCGCTACGCGATCGTCCTGCGCCAGGGTCTGCCCTCGACGGTGGGCGAGAGCCTGCTCAAATCCGCCGATTACGAGATCTACGTGCGCGACCGCGCCCCGCAGGTGCGCGTCACCGGCCGCAACTACGTCCTGCCGCGCACGGGCCAGGCGGGCGTGCCCCTGGTCTCGGTGAACGCGCCGAAGCTCGATGTCGAAGTACTTCGGATCGGCGACCGCGGCCTGCTGCCGACCCTGCGCTCCGAGGACTTTCTGGGCCAGCTCAGCGGCGCCACCGCCAAATCGATCGCCGCCGAGAAAGGCGTGCGCGTCTGGACGGGCACCCTCGACACCGCCAGGGCCGAGCTGAACCAGGAGGCGGTCACCGCCTTCCCGGTCCTTGAGGCAGTGGGCAAGCTGGAACCCGGCATCTACGTGCTGCTGGCCAAGCCCTCCGGCACGGCCTCCGACGACGCGGACTACGACACCCAGGCGACCCAGTGGTTCGTGGTCTCGGACCTCGGGCTCACCGCCACCAAGGGGCGGGACGGGGTCCATGTGGTCCTGCGCTCGCTCGCCTCCGCGCAGGTGCTGCCGGGCGCCGAGATCCGGCTCGTCGCCCGCAACAACGAGGTGCTGGGCACCCGCACCACGGACGCGAAAGGCCACGCCGCCTTCGATCCGGGGCTCGCCCGCGGGGAGGGCGGTCTGGCGCCGAGCCTCGTGGTGGCCCAGATCGGCGGCGATTACGGCTTCCTCGACCTCAATCTCGGCGCCTTCGACCTCACCGACCGCGGCGTGAAGGGACGGCCCGAGACCGGCGGGCTCGACGCCTACCTGTTCCCGGAGCGCGGGGTCTACCGCTCCGGCGAGACCGTCCAGCTCACCGCCCTGCTGCGCGATGCGGGCGGGACGGCGGTACCGGACCTGCCGCTGATCCTCGTGGTCAAGCGGCCGGACGGCGTCGAGTACCGGCGCGTCTCGGTGCCCGATCAGGGGCTCGGCGGCCGGGCGCTGCCGCTGCCGCTCCTGTCGGGGTCCATGCACGGAACGTGGCGCGTCTCGGCCTATACCGACCCGAAGGCGCCCGCGATCGGCGAGACCAGCTTCCTCGTGGAGGATTACGTCCCCGAGCGACTGGAGGTGACCCTGAAGCCCCGGCAGGCGGCGCTGCACCGGGGCGAGGCCGCGCAGGTCGATGTCGCCGCCCGCTACCTCTACGGCGCCCCGGGGGCGGATCTCGACGTGTCCGGCAGCGTCACCGTGCAGGCGGCCGCGACGAGCGGCATCCAGGGCCTGGACGGCTACGCGATCGGCCTCGACGACGAATCCGTGGAGCCGGCGACGCAGGAGCTTCAGGAGCACGCGACCACGAACCCGCAGGGCAGCACCGAGGTCACGGTTCCTGTTCCGCTGGTGGCGGTGCCGCGGGCGCTGGAGGCGAGGATCACGCTCGCGGTCGGCGAGCCGGGCGGACGGGCGCTGTCGCGCAGCCTGACCTTGCCGATCCTCCCCGCCGGCCCGGTGCTGGCCCTGCGCAAGGGCTTTGCGGAGCTCCAGGATGGCGGGATCGCGGGTTTCGACGTGGTGCTGGCGAGCCCCGAAGGCGCGCTCCTCGCCCGGCCGGGGGTGAGCTGGACCCTGTCGCGGGTCGAGTCCGCCTACCAATGGTACCGGGCGGACGGGCGCTGGTCGTTCGAGCCGGTCAAGACCACCAAGCGCATGGCCAGTGGCACGGTCGATCTCCGGGCCGGGGTCCCGAGCCGGATCGCGGCGCCGGTGGGGCTCGGCCGCTACAGGCTGGACGTCTCGGCCCCGGGCGCTCCGGAGGCGAGTGTCAGCCTCGGCTTCGATGTCGGCTGGGGCGGATCCCAGACGGCCGAGGCGCCGGACCTGCTCGACCTGACCCTCGACAAGCCCGCCTACGCGGCCGGCGACACCCTGCGGGCCAAGCTCAGCCCGAAATTCAAGGGTCAGGCGAGCCTGATGGTGGTCAGCGACCGGGTTCACGAGACCCTGGAGGTCAGCGTGCCGGAGGGCGGCACCACGGTGAGCCTGCCGGTGAAGGCCGAGTGGGGCGCGGGCGCCTACCTGATCGCCACCGCCTACCGGCCCCTCGATCAGGCGGCCAAGCGCCTGCCGGGCCGGGCGCTGGGTCTGGCGTGGTTCTCGGTGGACCGGGAGAAGCGCAGCCTCGGCGTCACCCTGAAAGCCCCCGAGCGGGCGCGCCCGCGCCAGGATCTGACCCTGCCGGTCCAGCTCACCGGTCTGAAGTCCGGCGAGGCCGCGCGGATCACCGTGGCGCTGGTCGATGTCGGCATCCTCAATCTCACCCGCTACGCCGCGCCGGACCCGACCCAGTATTTCCTCGGCCAGAGGGCGCTCGGGCCGGAACTCCGCGACCTCTACGGCTACCTGATCGACGGCATGCAGGGCTCCGTGGGCGCGATCCGCTCCGGCGGCGATGCGGGCGGCGGCGAACTCGCCGAGTCCCCGCCGACCCAGGCGCCGCTCGCCCTCTATTCCGGCCTCGTGACCGCGGGGCCGGACGGCGCCGCCAGCGTCACCTTTCCGATCCCCGCCTTCAACGGCACGGGCCGCGTGATGGTCACCGCCTGGAGCGGCGACCGGGTCGGACAGGCCCAGGCCGACGTGATCATCCGCGATCCCGTCGTGCTGACCGCGACGCTGCCGCGCTTCCTCGACACCGGCGACCGCTCGCGCCTGTTCGTGGCCCTCGACAATGTCGAGGGGCAGGCGGGCGACTATACGGTCGATCTGAGCCCGGCCGGGCCGGTATTGGTCGGCGCCGGCGCCCTGCGCCAGACGTTCCGGCTGGAGGCCGGCGCCAAGGGCCAGCTCGTGATCCCGCTCACCGCGGCGGGGCCGGGCACGGCCCGGCTCGACCTCGCTGTATCGGGACCCGGCCTTCCCGCCACCTTGAACCAGAGCTTCGCCCTCGGGATCGCGCCCGGGACCGTCGCCCTGCTGCGCCGCTCCGTGCGCAGCCTCGCCCCCGGGGTGGCGCTGACGCTCACGTCCGACCTGCTGGCCGACCTGCTTCCCGGTACCGGCAGCGTCTCGCTCTCGGTCACGCCCCTGCCGGGCCTCGACGTGGCGGCCCTGCTCCAGGCCCTCGACCGCTACCCCTATGGCTGCTCCGAGCAGGTGGTGAGCCGGGCGATGCCGCTGCTCTACGTCAACAAGCTCGCCGCGCTGGAAAAACTCGCCCTCGATTCGGGCGCGGACGAGCGCGTGCGCGAGTCGATCGAGCGGCTGCTCGCCCGCCAGGATTCGAGCGGGGATTTCGGCCTGTGGTCGGCGCAGGGGGCGGCCGACCTCTGGCTCGACGCCTACGTGACCGACTTCCTCACCCGGGCCCGGGAGCGCGGCTTCGCGGTGCCGCAGAAGGCTTTTTCCCAGGCGCTCGACTACCTGCGCAACGCGGTGGCCAACGCCTCGGAGGTGCGCAACGGCGGCGCCGACCTCGCCTACGCGGCCTACGTGCTCGCCCGGAACGGCCGCCCGGTGATGGGCGACCTGCGCTACCTCGCCGACACCAAGCTCACCGACTTCTCCTCCGCGCTCGGGCGCGCGCAGCTCGCCGCCGCCCTGGCGCTGCTGGGCGACCGCGGCCGGGCCGCCCGGGCGATGGACTCGGCGCTCACCGTGCTGCGGGCTGAGCGCGACAAGGGCCTGTACCGCGCCGATTACGGCTCGCGCCTGCGCGACGGCGCCGGGCTGATCACGCTGGCGGCCGAGAGCGGGATGACCCAGGGCGCCCTAGGCCCGGTCGCCGCCCTGTTCGGTGAGGAGCAGCAGACCGAGCGGGCGACGAGCACCCAGGAGAATGCCTGGATGGTGCTCGCCGCCGAGAGCCTGTCCAAGAAGGCCGACGCCCTCTCGTTCAGCCTCGACGGCGCACCGCAGACCGGGACGCTCGCCCGGGTCTACCGCGAGGCGCGCTTGGCGGAGCGGGGCGTGCAGCTGGTCAATACCGGCCGCAGCCCCGTGCAGGTGGCGGTGACCGTCAACGGCAATCCCCTGGTGCCGGAGCCGGCGGCCGCGCAGGGCTACACTTTGGAGCGGAGCTTCCACCGCCTCGACGGCAGCCTTGTCGATCCGGCGGCGGGCCTGCGTCAGAACGACCGGCTCGTGGTGGTGCTGAAGGTCACCGAGGCCAAGGCGGAGGCCGCGCGCCTCCTGCTGGTCGATCCGTTGCCGGCGGGGCTTGAGATCGACAACCCGAAGCTGCTGGACGCCGACGTGCTCCAGGGTCTCGCCTTCGCCAAGTCGGACGTGCAGCCGGTCCATACCGAGTTCCGCGACGACCGGTTCGTGGCGGCCTACGACCGCGACGCGAGCCAACCGGCCTTCTTCACCGTGGCCTACACGGTGCGGGCGGTCTCGCCCGGCACCTACGTGCATCCGGCGGCGACCGTGGAGGACATGTACCGGCCGGCGCGCTTCGGCCGGAGTGCCACCGGGAGCGTGACCGTGGGGGCGAAGTAGGGCGTGCCGGTTCCGCGCCGGCGCGTTCCCCCTTAGCAAGTGACCGGGCCGGACCGCTGCGTTGCGGCATGAACATAGTGCGATGCGGAACCGCGTCCGCCACGGCGTCATTCCCTCCGGTCCCGTTCGGAACCCGTGGAGGTGATGCCCGATGCCGGACCTCGACGCGCTCACCGGCCCCGCCGCCCGCGTGCTGGCCTACCTGCCGTGGTGGGCCGAGAGCCTGATCCTGATCGTCGCCTGCTGCGCCGTGGTGATGCCGCTGCACGGGGTCGTCTACCGGGCGATGAAGCGCGCCGTCGCGGGCAAGAGCCTGTTCTGGCGCTCCCTGGTGTCGCGCACCCACGGCCCCAGCCGGCTGGGCCTGATCGTGGTGGCGATCAGCCTCGCCTCCACCATCGTGCACCTGTCCTGGGAGGTGCGGATCGCCCTCAACCAGATCCTGCTGGTCGCCTTCGTGACCCTGACCGGCTGGTGCTGTGCCACGGCGCTCCACATCGCCACGGTGATCTACCTGCGCCGGTTCAAGCTCGACGCCGAGGACAACCTGCTCGCGCGCAAGCACTTCACCCAGATGCGCATCCTGGAGCGCGCGGGCGTCACCCTCGTGGCACTGGTCACGCTCTCGGTGGCGCTGATGACCTTCGAGCCGGTGCGGCAATACGGCGTGAGCCTGCTGGCCTCCGCGGGGGCGGCGGGCCTCGTCCTCGGCCTCGCGATGCAGCCGGTCCTGTCGAACCTCGTGGCCGGGATCCAGATCGCGATCACCCAGCCGATCCGGATCGAGGACGCGGTCATCGTCGAGAACGAGTGGGGCTGGGTGGAGGAGATCACCGCGACCTACGTGGTGGTCCGCCTCTGGGACTGGCGCCGGCTGGTCCTGCCGCTGACCTATTTCATCCAGAAGCCGTTCCAGAACTGGACCCGGGACGGCGCCTCGCTGATCGGCAGCGTCTTCCTCTACGTCGATCACCGGGCACCGGTGGCGGCCATGCGCGAGAAGCTCAGCGAGATCGCCAGGGCCACGCCGCTGTGGGACGGCAAGGTGGTCAACCTTCAGGTCTCGGACGCCAAGGAGACGACCATCGAGATCCGGATGCTGGTGAGCGCCCGCAACGCGCCCCAGGCCTGGGATCTGCGCTGCGTAGTCCGCGAGGCGATGATCACATGGCTCCAGGCCGAGCATCCGGAGGCCCTGCCGCGGCACCGCACGGAATGGGTCGGGGCCGAGGAGCAGCCCCTGCGGCGCGCCGACGGGCGGCGGTTCGCGGCGTGAGCCGGCCGGATACTTAGCTCGACTTTGGCCAATTTTGACGGGTTGTCGAGGGTGTGAGGTGACGAAGCGGGCGTGGCGGGTAGGCTGGTGGGTGTCCCCGCCAAGAGACACCGCCATGCTGCCCCTGCCCACCCGCTTCGCCGGGATCATCCTGGCGTTCGCGCCGCTGTTCGTCCACCGCTCGTGGCGCCA
>NZ_VUOK01000020.1 GCF_009806555.1 Methylobacterium sp. 2A
TCGGCGCGCACGGCATCGGCCACCGCCTGCAGTTCCGATTCGGGCAGCGTCCGCAAAGCCGCCGGGTTCGGGACACGGTCGAGAAGCGCGCTCTGCTCGGGGGTAATCGCCACGGCATCAACCTCTAACGGATGGGATCGGTTCGACGCCCGAGCCTCAGGACATATCGAGCGGGGCCACGCCCTCGGGCCGCCCGTCGGAGCCGAGGGTGATCCGCTGGATCCGCGCCTCGGCCCGCTTGAGAAGCGCCTCGCAGTGCTTCTTCAGCACCTCGCCGCGCTCGTAGATCGCCACCGACTCGTCGAGCGGCACGTCGCCCCGCTCGAGCCGGCGCACGATTTCCTCGAGCTGCTCCAGGGCCTTCTCGAAGGGCAGGTCGCCGGCGGCTTGGGCCACCTCGGGTCTGCTCGCACTCATTCCAGATCCGTCCTTTGAACCGGTTCTACGGTGCCAGCCCCCGGGGCCACAACCCAGGGGACCAGAACGCCGGGCCGCGCCGGGCCGTTTTGAAGCGGTGCGGCGGCCTTTCCGCCACACCGAACCCTCACTCACGTCAGCGGGAGGCAGAACGGCTCGCCCTCGAAGGCCTCCGCGCCGCGGCCGATCCGCGCGACAGCCGCCACCATGCGGCCGTCCCGTCCGAGCATCCGGTCGGCGATGGCCACGAACAGGGGATTGGGTGTCGCCGAGGGGGAGGCCGCCCGCAGGGCGTCGGCGATCGCGCCCTCGTCGCGCTCCGGCGCCAGCGCGCAGGCCGCGATGTAGGCCGCCGCGGTCGAGCGGCTGATCCCAGCATAGCAGTGGACGACCAGCGGCTTCTCCCGGGGCCAGGCCCGGATGAAGGCCAGGATCCCGGCCACATGTTCCTCAGCCGGCAAAACGTGCCCATCCCGCGGCTCCGCAATGTCGCTGACGCCGATGACGGCGTGGTTGTCGGCCGCGATCAATGCGGGCCGTTCGAGCGGCGTCCCGACATTGACCAGCGTGAGCACATGGCTCGCGCCGGTGGCGGTGACGGTCTCGGGCAGGCGCGAGAGCGGGCAGACATGGAGGGTCGACATCGTGACCGCGCCTCTGCCGTGCGATCGTGACGGATCGAGGGCGGCCGTCAGGCTGGGCGCAGCGCGCGGAACCGCGCCAGGAACCGTGCCTCGGCCTCGGCGGTGGGCCAGGGCTCGGCGAGGGCCACGACCGCCTCGGGCAGGTCTGCGGGTTGGCCGAAATAAAGCTCGGCCTCCTCCGGCGCAAAGCCCGCCAGCCGCACGGCCTCCAGATGGGCTGCGGCCCGATCGGCGCGCTTCACGAGGCCGGCCAGGGCGGGGGAGGGGGCGGGCAGGCCGAACCGGCGGCGCATGGCGTCGAGCAGGCGCAGCTCGACGCCCCGATAGGCATCGCCGATCGCGGCCTTCAGGGGCGAGATGATGTCGCCGACCACGTATTCCGGCGCATCGTGGAGCAGCAGCTCCAGGCTCTCCGGATCGGTGCAGCCGGGGGCGAAGTGGCGCCCCACCGCCTCGACCAGGAGGCTGTGCTGGGCCACCGAGAATACCTGCGGCCCCCGGGTCTGGCCGTTCCAGCGGGCGACCCGGGCGAGGCCGTGGGCAATGTCGGCGATCTCGATGTCGCGGGGCGCCGGATCGAGGAGGTCGAGGCGCCGGCCGGAGAGCATCCGCTGCCACGCGCGGGTGGCCGGGGCGCTCACGAGGTCCGCCCCAGCGCGGCGCAGGGCGCGTGCCGGTGGCAGCCGACGAGGTGATCGTTGACCATGCCGACCGCCTGCATGAAGGCGTGCACGATGGTCGGCCCGCAGAAGGAAAAACCCTCCGCCTTCAGGGCCTTGCCGATCGCCCGGGAGACCGGCGTCTCGGTCTGGATCTCGGCGCGGCTTCGGGCGCTGCCCTGGATCGGCCGTCCGTCCACGAAGTCCCAGAGGAAGCGCGCGAAGCCGGGGCCGTGTTCCTCGATCCGCAGCCACGCGCGGGCGCCCGCGATGGTCCCGATGATCTTGGCGCGGTTGCGGATGATCCGGGCATCCTGCATCAGCCGGGCGACGTCGTCCTCCGTGAAGCGGGCGATCCGCTCGGGCTCGAAGCCCGCGAAGGCGTCGCGAAACCCCTCGCGGCGGCGCAGGATGGTGATCCACGAGAGCCCGGCCTGGAAGCCGTCGAGGATCAGTTTTTCGTAAAGCGCCCGGCCGTCACGCTCGGGCACGCCCCATTCGGTATCGTGATAGGCGACGTAGAGCGGGTCGAGGCCCGCCCACCAGCAACGGGCGCAGCCATCGGGATGCTCGATCAGGCCGGTCTCGGACATGGGACCGGTTTAACGAGAACAGGAGCGGAACGCCATCGTTAGGGTTTCCAAAGGGCTGTGCCCTTTGGTGGGTCGTCAGGGCAAAGCCCTGACAGATTTTCGCAGGGCTCTGCCCTGCACCCGCAAAAGGTCGCAGACCTTTTGAAACCGCGACAGTCTAAGACTTTCCGGAGCTGTCAATCCAAGCTCATCCGGCCGCGCTTGCCGCACCCTCCGGCATCACGAAGGTCGCGTAGCCGGGTCGCTCCAGCTGCACAGGATGCTCACCAGCCCGCGGCGTCTCGCCGGCAGCCAGTGCATCGCCCAGACGGTCGATCCGCACCAGGGCGAGGCCCCGCTGGCCCGCGACGCTGCCCGTGGTGCCCAGCACCTTGCCACCGGCCGTGATCTCGGTGCCCGGCGCGGGGGCGCCGTCCGGATAGGTGGCCGCCAGGATGCGGGTCCGGGCGGTGCCCCGGTGCTGCATCCGCGAGACCACCTCCTGGCCGACATAGCAGCCCTTCCTGAAATCGACGCCGCCGAGCTGGTCCATCAGCGCCTCGTGCGGGAAGGCGTCGCCGAACGCGTAGTCGCGCCCGCCCTCGGGGATGCCCAGCGCAATCCGGTGGGCGTGGTAATCGGCCTCCGCGGCGTCGGCCGAGAAGGCGCCCTCTTCGGCGTAGAGCCGGGCGCCGAGATCGGGATGGCGGGAATCCGCGACCGCCTCGGCCGCGGGCGGGACGGCGCCGTCCCAGGCCACCGCCACCGCCACGGTCGGGTCGGCGGCGATCGTCGCCTTGGCGCGCAGGCGGTAGAGCGTCAGGCGCTTGGCGAGATCGGCCGCGCGGTCCACCTGCACGTCGAACCGGAATCCGTCCGGCAGGCGCGAGACGAGGAAGTCGAACAGGATCTTGCCCTGCGGCGTCAGCAGGGCGCCGAGACGCGCCTCCGCATCCTGGAGCGTCTCGACATTGCAGGTCAGCACGCCCTGGAGCAGCGCGGTGGCGTCCGGCCCGGTGACGGTGACGAGGGCGCGGTCCGGCAGCAGGGCGACGGGCATGGCAGGCGATTCCTCACGCAGCGGGGCGGGTCTGGCGAGCCGGGAGGTAGGTGCTCCCCGCCCGCGCCTCAACCATGCGCGATCAGGACCTCAATGCTGGAGCGTCGTGGTGAAGGCACCCCCGCGGATGCGCTCGGGGAATCCTTCCGCGTAGCGGGCCGTGGCCTCCTCACCGTAGGTCATCACCAGTTCCTGGAAGGCCGCGAACAGGGCGGCCTGGGCCATGCAATCTCCGTCGAGCCCGTCCAGACAGCCTTCCGCGAAGGCTTCCGACACGTAACTCAGCGCGACGCGCTTCTCCTCGACATCGACCTCGAGAGGAGCGGTGTGAGAGATGTGCTGCATGACCCAATACTTCCGTTGCGCCGGGCCCAGGACCCGGTGGACCAACGGATGATAGGCGGGTCCCGGCGGCTCGGCCAGCCGGGAATTTCGGATCGGTTAACGCGAGGGCTCAAATCCGATGCTTCGCCGGCATCGCGGCGGGGTGTGTCGTACGGGCATCACCCCCTGCGCGCCTGCGTCACCCCCCGAAACGTCCGGCCAGGGCATGCGACAGCCTGTCGCCCTCCGCGACGTAGCGGGCGGCAGCCTCGTGGGCGGCCGGCGTGCAGACCCGGTAGGTCAGGGCGTAGCCGCGGTAGCCGCGGTTGTAGGCGCCGGCCAGCCGGTCGCGGCGGGCGGGGACCACGCCCTCGGACTCGATCAGCGCCTTCATCCGGGCCGGCCAGTCCGCGGCGTCCGGCGCACCGCAGAGGCCGCGCAGGAAGGCGAGCGCCCCGATGATCTCGGACATCCGCATCAGGTCGCGGTCATACGGGGCGGGGATATCGGCGGGGGCGCTGGTTTCCTTGGGCGCCTCCTTCGCGGTTTCCCTGGGGGGCGTCGTCGTCCGCCCGGAACGCTGCTGCGCCAGCGCCGGCGCGGTGGCCGTCCCGGCGAGGAGCGCGAGCAGACACAGGATCGCGGCCGGTCGCCTCACGCCGTCGCCTCCCCGGCCCGCGCGGCGATCCGCGCAAACGCCTCGTGCAGGGTGCCGATCAGCCCGGGCGTGGTCGGCAGGGTGGCGACCTCCGCAAGCGTCGCCCAGCGGGTGCCGAGCGCCTCCGGGCCGGCCACCGGCTCGCCGCCGCGCCAGAGGGCGGCATGCGGATGGACCACGTAATGGTGGCGGGCGCGGCCGGCCTCGTCGCGGACGATGATCTCGGTGGGCGCGAGCACGCCGACCACCTCGGCGCCCAGGCCGACCTCCTCGGACAATTCGCGCAACGCCGCCTCGGCCAGGGATTCGCCGGCCTCCACGAGACCGCCCGGCAGGGTCCAGACGCCCCGCATCGGCTCGTTGGCCCGGGCCGCCAGCAGGACCCGGTCGTCCCGGATCACCGCGATCGAGGCGCCCACGAAGGGCCGCGCCGGGAACAGGCGGCTGTCGGATTCCGTGCTCACGGCGTCCCCCCGTCGGGTGCGATCACCGCCACGCGCCCGTCGGCGAGGCCGACCAACAGCCGCGCGGCATTCCCCTCGCCGAGGGCCACGATACCGGTCGTGGCGGGCGCGGGCAGCGTCACGCGCAGGCGCTCGTGCAGGGCGCCCTTCGCCGAGACGAGGGCGATCTCGGGACGGCCCGCCACCGGCAGCACCAGCTCGGGCGGCGCCCCCCCGGCCGGCGCGGTGACGGCGAGATCCGAATCGCCCGCGCCGGCCGCGTAGCCCGCAGCTTCCCCGGCGGCCTCGATTCGGTCGGGCCGCAGCGTCCAGAGCTGGAATCGGCCTTTCGCGCTGACCGTCGCGGCCTGGAGCGTCCCGGATCCGGAAAAGTCGGCGATGCCGGCGATCTTCAGGGGCGGCCCCGGCTGCGGCGGCGTGCGCGCCGCGACATTCCAGCTCCCCTCCGCCCCCGGATGCGTGATCAGCGCGAGCCCGCCCGAATCGGCGCCCGACAGGGTCGCGGCCAGCAGGGCCGGGCGGCCGGCGAGGCGCAGCAGGCGCGGCCGCAGGGGCGCGAACACGGCCTCGCCCCCCGCCGGCACCGTGGCGGTGACCACCGGGACGGGCTTCGGATCGGAGCTGACCGCCATCGGCTGGCGTTCGCGAATCGTCAGGACGGCGGCGGCCTCGCTGCCATCGGGCGCGCGGGTGCGTCCGGTGAGATAGGCGCTCACGGGTCCCGAGAGCGCGCGCCGCGTGCCCGGCAGGGCGCCGCGCGGCGTCTCGGCGGCGCTCAGGCCCTCCACGGCCTCGCGCCCGATCGGCTTCACCGTGATCGTGCCGTCCGCGAGCGCGAGCACCGCGCCGCCCTCGTCGCCCCAGACCACGGCGACCGGCGCGCTCTCCTCGTCGCCCGCCTCATGGCCGGTCTTCGCGCCGGCGATCGGCAGCAGCCCGGAGGTCGCGACCGAGACCGCGACCTCGCTGCGGGGGCCGCGCAGCGCCCGCACGGTGAAGGGCAGGTCGAGGATCCGGACACCGGGCTCCGCCCGGGCCCCCGCGGGGGCCGCGCACAGGAGCAGGACCAGGAGGAGCGCCCGGCTCCGACCGCCCGATCGCGCCGCGTGACCCGCGTCCGAGGGGAAACGGGTTCCGGTCAAACGTGCTGGCCGCCGTTGATGTGGAGTTCGGCCCCGTTCACGTAGGACGAGGCCTCGGTGCACAGGAAGTAGATCGCCTTGGCGACCTCGTCGGGCGTGCCGAGCCGGCGCTGCGGGATCTGCTCGACCAGCTTCTCGGTGCCCGGCGACAGGATCGAGGTGTCGATCTCCCCCGGCGAGATCGCGTTCACCCGCACGCCCAGCGGCCCGAAATCGGCGGCCATCTCCCGGGTGAGGCCGGCGAGCGCCGCCTTGGAGGTGCCGTAGGCCGCCCCCGCGAAGGGGTGGACGCGCGAGCCCGCGATCGACGTCACGTTGACGATTGAGCCCCTGGCGCGGGCGAGTTCGTCGCGCAGGCCGCGGGCCAGCAGGATCGTGGCGAAGAGGTTCACCTGAAAGACCCGCTGCCACATGTCGAATTCGGTGGCCAGCACGCCGAGGCGTTCGCCCTGCGGCCCCTTGGGCGAGATCCCCGCATTGTTGACGAGCGCGTGCAGCATCCCGCCCTCGGCGGCGAGGCGGCCGCGGACCTCCTCGACGGCGCGTATCGTGTCCTGCGCGTCCGCGAGATCGACCTGAAGGTGGTCTTCGGGGCCCATCTCCCAGGGGCAGTTCTCCGGGAAGGCGTGGCGCGAGCAGGTGATCACGCGCCAGCCCGCGGCCGAGAACCGCTTGACGGTGGCGTGGCCGATGCCTCGGCTCGCGCCCGTGAGCAGCATGATGCGCCGGCGATCGTTGACGGGGAGGGCCAAAGCCGTAAGCCTCGCTGGCTATGAGTCTTCGTTTTGACGCGCTCTCTTGCGCCGAACCGGCATCCACTTTGGCGGAGCGCGCTCTGGGGAGTGCGGTCCGATCCGGGCGCGGGTCGTGCCGGCGAGCCTGAATGGTCTAGGCGCAGTGGGGCCGGAAATCCAGAGCGTGCTGCGGCGCGGAAAGGGGAGGCCACCATGGCCGGGGAGCAGGACAGCACGGAGCGCATGCCGGAGATCCCGGCCGACAGGCTGACGCCGGCGCAGGCCGCAGCCGCCGCGGCCTTCGAGGCCGAGCGCGGCGTCCCGGTCTTCGGGCCGTTCGTGCCGCTCCTGCGCAGCCCCGAGCTGATGCTGTGCGCGAGCCGGATGGGGCTCTACCTGCGCTACGGCAGCGCCCTGCCGCTGCGCATCAGCGAGTTCACGATCCTGATCGTCGCCCGGGCCTGGAGCCAGCCGGTGGAGTGGGCGATCCATCAGCCGATCGCCCTGAAGGCCGGACTCGCCCCCGAGACCGCGCAGGCGCTCGCCGAGGGGCGGCGCCCCGCTACGATGCGTGCCGACGAGGCGCTGGCCTATGATTTCTCGACCGAGCTGACGCACAACCGCGCGGTGAGCGACGCCACCTACGCGGCCGCCCTGGCGCGCTTCGGCGAGCAGGGCGTGATCGATCTCACCGGGATCAACGGCTACTACGCCTTGCTGGCCATGACGATGAACGTCGCCCGCACGTCGGTGCCGGAGGGGAGCGCCCCGCCGCTGCCGCCGCTGGTGGGATAGTGTTCGAGGGCGTTGCGCGACGCGTCCCGTGCCGGTCCGCGCAAAAAACCTCACGCGTCGTCGTCGTCGTGACCGTTCGCGCCGTTGAGGCCGTTGATCTTGGCCTTGAGCACGTTCGAGGGCTTGAACACCATCACCTGGCGCGGCTCGATCGCCACCTCGACGCCGGTCTTGGGGTTGCGCCCGACGCGCTTGCCCTTGCTGCGCACCACGAAGGAGCCGAACGAGGACAGCTTCACCGTCTCGCCGCTCGCCAGACAGCTGCAGATCTCCGACAGCACCGTCTCGACGAGGGCGGCCGACTCGGTCCGCGACAGGCCCACCTGATGGTAGACGGCCTCGCTCAAGTCGGCGCGCGTCACCGTCTTGCCTGCCATGCCGTCTCCCCTCGCCCGCGTCTCTCGTCCCATGGCATCGGGTGCGGCGAACGCGGCCGCACCGGATGCTGAAGACGTATCCCTATGATCCGGCACGCTAATCGGCGCCCAGCCCCCGGTCAACCGCGCGGCGGCAACGAATTGTTTCGCGTCCGTTACCAGCGGATCAGCGCCGCCCCCCAGCTGAAGCCGCCGCCGATCGCCTCGATCATCACCAGATCGCCCTTCCGGATGCGCCCGTCCCGCCGGGCCACGTCGAGGGCCAGGGGAATCGAGGCCGCCGAGGTGTTGCCGTGGCGATCCACCGTCAGCACGATCTTCTCGCGGGCGATCCCGAGCTTGTCGGCCGAGGCCTCGATGATCCGCCGGTTGGCCTGATGGGGCACGAACCACGTGAGATCCCCGGCCGCGAGGCCGGCCTGCGCGAAGGCCTCGACGATCACGTCGGTGACTTGGCCCACCGCGAAGCGGAACACGTCGCGCCCCTCCATGCGCAGGTGGCCCACGGTGCCGGTGGAGCCCGGCCCGCCATCGACGTACAGCTTCTCGCGATGCCGCCCGTCCGAGCGCAGGCTGGTGCTGAGGACGCCGCGGCCTGCCGCGTCGTCCCGTGCCTCCAGCACGATCGCCCCGGCCCCGTCGCCGAACAGCACGCAGGTGGTGCGATCCTCCCAGTCGAGGATCCGCGAGAAGGTTTCGGCGCCGATGACCAGCGCCCGGCGGGCCGCCCCGGTGGTCAGGAACTTGTCGGCGGTCGAGACCCCGAACACGAAGCCGGCGCAGACCGCCTGCAGGTCGAAGGCCGCGCCCTGGCCGATGCCGAGCGCGGCCTGGATCTGGGTGGCGGTCGCCGGGAAGGTGTGGTCCGGCGTCGAGGTCGCGCAGATGACGAGGTCGATGTCGTCCCCCGTCAGCCCGGCATCGTCGAGCGCCGCCCGGGCGGCCCGGGTCCCGAGCACCGCGGTGGTCTCGCCGGCCGCCGCGATGTGGCGCTGGCGGATGCCCGTGCGCTGGACGATCCATTCGTCGGAGGTGTCGACCCGCGCGGCGAGATCGGCGTTGGTCACCACCTGTTCGGGCAGGCACGAGCCGGTCCCGGCCACCACCGAGCGCAGCTGGGGCGCGCGCCGGCTCTGGTCGGGGTCAGTGCGGAGGGTTGCCATCTGTGTCCTTCCCGGACTGCGCCAACATCACAACCGTCAGGTGTGGTGCCGGTGCGATCCGTTTTCCATCCTGAACGGCGTCAGGCCGGCGCCAGGGCCGCCGTCTGGTCGAGCATCTCGCGGATCGTGCGGATCATGTCGTGGCGGGCCATGTCGTGCGCCAGATCGACCGCCGCCGCGAAGCCCTGCGCGTTCTCCGAGCCGTGGCTCTTGATGACGATGCCCTCCAGGCCGAGGAACACGCCGCCATTGGCCCGGCTCGGGTTCATCTTGTCCTTGAGCGCCCGGAAGGCCTGCCGGGCGAAGAACGCGCCGATCTTGGCCGACAGCGTCCGGGTCATGGCGGCGCGCAGATAGGTGCCGATCTGCTTGGCGGTGCCCTCGGCGGTCTTGAGGGCGATGTTTCCCGTGAAACCCTCGGTCACCACCACGTCGACCGTGCCGCGGCCGAGATCCGTGCCCTCGACGAAGCCGTGATAGGCGAGCCCCGGGCTCTCCATCTCGCGCAGCATCCGGGCGGCCTCCTTGACCGCCTCGTTGCCCTTCATCTCCTCGGTGCCGACGTTGAGCAGGCCGACGGTCGGCCGGTCGAGGTCGAACACGATGCGCGCCATGGCCGAGCCCATCACGGCCATCTCGACGAGGTGCTCGGCATCGGTGCCGATGGTGGCGCCGACATCGAGCACGATGCTCTCGCCGCGCACGGTCGGCCACAGGCAGGCGATGGCCGGCCGCTCGATGCCCGACATGGTCTTCAGGCAGATCTTCGACATCGCCATCAGGGCGCCTGTGTTGCCGGCCGACACGCAGGCCTGGGCCTGCCCGTCGCGCACCGCCTGGATGGCCTGCCACATGGAGGACTTGCCCCGCCCCTGGCGCACCGCCTGGCTCGGCTTGTCGTCCATGGCGACCGCCACGCTGGTGTGGCGGATCTCGACGCAGTCCTTGAGCCGGGGCTCCCGGGCGACGAGCGGGGCGATCACCGCCTCGTCGCCGAACATCAGGAAGGTGGTCTCGGGATGGCGCTCGCGGGCCAGGGCGGCGCCGGGCACGACCGTGGAGGGCCCGTGGTCGCCGCCCATGGCGTCGAGCGAGATGCACACGCGTTGGGACATGTCGGTAGCGGGTCGCGGATCTCGGCGGGGGACAAGGCGGGCGAGGCCCCGCCGGGCGCGGCGGACCATAGCGATACCGGCCCGGCGGGCAAATGAAATCGGCCGCCGGACGGTTCCGGCTCTCAGGCTTCTCCGTCGCGCAGCTTGGCCAGCGCGGCGAGCGGCCCCGCATCGTCACCCACCACCACCGGTTCGAAACGGATGCCGGGCTTGCGCGGATACGGATCGAGGCCCAGCGCCAGGAACTCGGCGGTGAGCGCGCCGAAATCGATGCGCCCCCCGACCAACGGATCGGGGATGTCGGCATCCTCGGCATCGGTGCCGGCGAGCTGGTCGGTGTCGGTGAACACGACCTCCACCGGCTCGTGGACCGGCGCCTCGAACGGTTCGAGGCTGACGGTGCAGACCTGCGTCACCAGGGCGTCCACGGTGCCGGTCACGGTGAGGCGGCTGGTGGGGCCCGAGATGGCGAACCGTCCGACCAGATCGCGGATGCCCGGAATCTTGAAATCGGCCGCGAGCGCCGCGCATTCGGCCGGGCTCGCCTCCACGGTGACGGCGCCCCGCCCCTGGGGCAGGCGCTCGACATTGACCCAGCGCGCGAGCGGAAAGCTGTCCTGGGTGCTCTCCCGGCGGCTGTCCCGGCTCATGCGATCGCTCCTTCTGCTTCTCTGTCCCGCGCGAAGCCGTCCGGCTCCGGAAACGGCGGCCCGGACCCGAGCAGCGCGTCGAGATCCGCGCCGGCAAGCGCTTCGTCGGCCGCCTGCACGTAGGCGGCGAGCCCCGCCCCGTCCCCCTCGCTGCCGAGCACGTTGCGGACGAGCGCCGCGCGCAGGGCCTCCGTGTCGCCCGCGTCCAGCGCCGCGTCGTAGCCCGTGGCCCGGCCGTAGAAGGCGGCGCCGAGTTTTTTCATCCGCTTCGACACGCCCATGTCGCCGACGCCCAGCTCGCGCAGGGACGCATCGAGCTGGGTGAAGACCGAATTGACCAGATCCTGCGCCACCTCGGCCGCCGGGGCCGGCAGGCGGTTCAGCCGGCGCAGGACCAGGATGGCGTGCAGGCACAGGGCTTCGAACCGGCCCTCCACGGTGTCGGGCACGCCGAGGCGCGTGTAGAGGCCCGGGCGGCGGGCCGCCATGCTCAGCGCCACGTGCAGGGTCTCGACGGCGCGCCGCCGCGCGTTCGCCTGCCGGAACAGCCGCCCGATCATCGATGCCACGCCCTCGGCCGCCACACCCTCGGAGAGTGTGGCCAAGCTTGCCTTGTCAAAGCCATAACCCCGCGGTACGGCAACCCACGCCCAGGGCGCAAGCGTCGCCGGAATTCCGTGCCGGCGGCATCGGTTGCGCCTCGTCCGTCCACACGTTCCCTGGGGGCCCGATGCGGCGCCGTTTCGTCCAGTCCTTCGCGCGCCTCGCCCTGCTCGGCCTCGCGGGCGCCGGCCTGTCCGGCTGCATCGGCGAGGAATTGCGCCACGGCTATCAGGTCGATCAGGCGGCGCTGGCCACGATCAAGCCCGGCATGAGCCCCGAGCAGGTGCTGCAGATCCTGGGCACGCCCTCCACGGTCTCCACGGTGGGCAACAAGTCCTGGTACTACATCTCCCAGAACACCCGCCGCACGATCATGTTCATGGGCGAGCAGGTCGAGGACCAGAAGGTCACGGCCGTCTACTTCACCCCCGCCTTCAAGGTCGTGCGCGTGGCGCTCTACGGCCTGCAGGACGGAAAGGTGTTCGACTTCATCGAGCGCACCACCCCGACGAGCGGCGCCGACCGGGCCTTCCTCAGCCAGCTGTTCCGTGGCCTGACCCGCTACGAGCCGTTCGGCAGCGGCAACGGCGCCAGCGTGGTGCCGGGCGCCAACCGCGGCATGTGAGCCGGCGCGCCCGCCAGCAGGCGGGCGATCTCCCGAGGCTCCGAGAACAGGTATTCGGGCGCCAGTGCGGCCAGCGCCTGCGGGTCCGTATAACCCCACGCCACCGCGCCGAACGGGCAGCCGAGGGCGCGGGCCGCCTCCAGGTCGCGGATCTCGTCGCCGATGCACAGGGCCTGAGCCGGTGCCACGCCCCGGCGCGCGAGAAGCTTGCGCAAGCGCTGCGCCTTGCCGAACAGCGAAGCCCCGCAGGCATAGGCGTCGATATGGGCCGCGTTTTTCGGCCCGAGCACACGCCGCACCGTGTCGACGCGATTCGACGACAGGATCGCCATCGGCACGCCGGCCTGCGCGAGGCCGGCCAGCATCTCCGGCACCCCCGGAAACAGCGCGATCCGCGCCGCGTCGCGGGCCGCCAGGGCGTGCATGTGCCGGGCGATCAGCGGCAGCTTCCAGCGCGGGATGCCGAGATAGGCCACGATCGCGCGGGCACCCTGGAGGCGTAAGCCTTCGACTTCGTGCGCCTCGACCCGGCGGAAGCGGTAGCGCGCGGCGACGCCGTTCATGACCGAGCAGAACCAGTCGAAGCTGTCGGCCAGGGTTCCGTCGAAGTCGAGCACGACGAGGCGCGGCCCGGCGCCGGTAGCCCGACCGGTCATCTCAGGCCCGGAGGTTCTCGATCGGCACGCTGAGCCGCATCAGGAGGCCGCCGGGCGTCCAATCGTGCTCCAGAACGCCATCGAGCTGGCCGGCGACGCTGCGCTCGGCCAGAACCGTGCCGAACCCCTTTCGCGCGGGGGCCGCGGTGATCGGCGGCCCGCCGGCCTCCCGCCATGTCAGGGTGTAGCGCTCCGCCTCCCGGAGCCCGCTCAGGGAGACGCCGCCCTCCTTCGTCGAGAGGCCGCCGTACTTCATGGCGTTGGTGGCCTGCTCGTGCATGATCAGCGCCAGCGCGGTCGCGCTGCGCTCGCCGATCTCGGCATCGTCCCCCGAGATGGCGACCCGGGCCTGCCCGCCCTCCTCGTAGGCCGCCATGATCAGGCGCATCAGGCCCAGCACCGTCTGCCCCGCCACCGCGGGGGCGCTGTCGGGGGAGTGGGGCCGGACATATTCGTGGGCCCGCGCCAGGGCGCCGAGCCGCTCGCGGAACGCCCGGGCGAAGGGCTGGGCCGCGGGGTCGCTCCGCGCGGTGAAGGCCGCGAGTCCGCCAACCACCGCGAAGATGTTCTTGATCCGGTGCGACAGCTCGCGGATCAGCAGGTCGCGGGCCTCCTCGGCGCGCTTGGCCTCGCGCAGGTCGCGCGTGACGGTGGCGTAGCCGATCTCCGCCCCGGTCGGGTCCCGCACGGGGAAGATGTTGTAGAGCACCGCCACCGGCTCGCCCGTGCCGAAATGCCGGAAGGCCAGTTCGCCCTCCCAGAACCCGTCCCGGCGCATCGCGGGAATCGCCGTCTCCTCCAGGATGCGCCGGCTGTCCGCGGTGAAGAAGTCGGGGATCCGGTGCCGGCGGGCGGCGGCGAGGTCGGGCAGGCCGACCAGCGCCAGGGCGGCCTCGTTGAGATGGGTGACGGCGCCGTCCAGGGTGCAGAGGCCGATGAAGTCCTTCGAGGTCTCCACGATGGCGGCGAGCTTGCGCGCCTCGGCCTCGGCCCGCTTCAGGTCGTCGATATCGGTGCAGGTGCCGAACCAGCGCTCGATCCGCCCCTGCGCGTCGCGGATCGGCATGGCGCGGCCCAGCGTCCAGCGGTACGCGCCGCTGTGGTGGCGCAGGCGGTACTCGATCTCGTAAGGTTCGCCGGTGGCCAGCGAGTGGCGCCAGCGCGCCCAGGCCCGCTCCTGGTCCTCGGGGTGGAACATGTCGTTCCAGCCCTCGCCGTCGGTGGAGCCGTAGGGCACGCCGGTGAACTCGTACCAGCGGTCGTTGTAATAGTCGTGGAACCCGTCGGGCTGGGTGGTCCAGACCATCTGGGGCATCGCCGCGGTCATCACCCGGAACCGGCGCTCGCTCGCGGCGAGTTCGGCCTCGCGGCTCGCCACCTGGGCCAGGGTCCGGCGATGCTCCAGCAGGCTGGAGATCTGACGCGCCAGGGCGGTGAGGGTCGCCGCCTGTTCCGAATCGAGCCCCGCGGGCCGCGGTGCCTGATCGAGCACGCAGAGGGCGCCGAGCGGGATGCCCTGGCCGCCCCGGATCACCGCCCCCGCGTAGAAGCGGAAGCCCTCGGGACCGGTCACCAGCGGGTTCTCGACGGTCCGCGGATCGGCGGTCAGGTCCGGGATGACGAGCAGCCCGCCGGACTCGATCGTGTGGGCGCAGACCGAGCAGCTGATCGGCAGCTCGCGCTTGCCGAGCCCGACCTCCGACTTGAACCATTGCCGATCGACATCCACGAGGCTGACGAGGGCGACCGGCACGCGGCAGACATGGGCGGCGATGCGCACGAGATCGTCGTAGAGCGGCTCCGGTTCCGTATCGAGGATCGCGAGGTCGCGCAGTTCCGCGATCCGGTCGGCGGAGCTCCAGGCGCCGCCGGTCGGTTGGGAAGCCGCGAGCGCGTGAGGTGCCGGCACATCCATGGTCCGGCCGTCACATAGGCCTGTCGAGCACCCCTGCCTAGAGCGATCTCCACCGAAGTGGATGTCGATCCGGTATTAGACGGCGCGACACCACGAAGACTTGATCTGCACCCGTTCGCGACGCTTTCCAGTGCTGCTCTTCGGTGGCCGCGCCCATGACGGGCGCGGCGGCCGGTCGAGCCTTGCGGCTCTACGCGGCGCGGGCCTGCCCGAGGGTCGGATAATCGATGTAGCCCTTCGGACCCGGGACGTACCAGGTGGCGGCATCGTCCTTGTTGAGCGGCGCGCCCTGGGCGATGCGCTCAGGCAGGTCGGGATTGGCGATGAAGGTGCGTCCGAACGCGATGGCGTCCGCCTCGCCGGCATCCAGCGCCTTCTGGCCGCTGATGCCGTCGTAGTCGGCGTTGAGGATCATCGGGTTGCGGAACACGCGCCGCATCGCCGGGGCGATCGGCGGATGGTCGGGCTTGCCGAAGGTCCCGTCCGGACCCGGCTCGCGCATCTCCAGGAAGGCGATGCCGAGATCGGCCAGCGTCCGGGCGGCGGCCACGAACAGCGGCTCGGGGTTCGAATCGTTGCAGCCCTGGATCGCGCCGTTCGGCGACAGGCGCACGCCGGTGCGCTCGGCCCCCGCGACCTTCGCCACGGCCTCGGTGACCTCGCGCAGCAGCCGCACGCGGTTCTCGATCGTGCCGCCGTACTGGTCGGTGCGGTGGTTGGTGCTGTCGCGCAGGAACTGGTCGATCAGGTAGCCGTTCGCCGCGTGGATCTGCACGCCGTCGAACCCGGCCGCGCGCGCGTTCGCGGTGGCGCGCTCGTAATCGGAAAGCAGCCGCGGGATCTCGGCGATTTCGAGGGCGCGGGCTTCGGCGTAGGGCTTCTTGCCTTCGTAGGTATGGGCCTGATCCGGCGCCGTGGTGGCGGAGGCGGAGACGGGCTTCGCGCCGCCGAGGAAGTCCGGATGGACGACCCGGCCCATGTGCCAGAGCTGGCAGACGATCTTGCCGCCCTTGTCGTGGACGGCCTTCACCACCGGCCGCCACGCATCGACCTGCGCGTCGGACCAGATGCCCGGCGCGTAGGGCCAGCCGAGGCCCTCCTGCGAGATGCCGGTGGCCTCGCTGATGATCAGGCCGGCGCCGGCGCGCTGGGCGTAGTATTCGGCCATGATCGGGGTCGGCACGTGCTCGCGGGTGCCGCGGGCGCGGGTGAGCGGGGCCATGAAGATCCGATTCTTCGCCTCGATGGCACCGATGCGGATCGGGTCGAGCAGGGACGGCATGGGGTACCTCGTGCTGGTGCGGCGGGGCCGCGTCCGGTTCAATCCGCGGCCGAGGTGGCGCTGCGGCGCGGCGATGCCAAGGTGCAGCGCAACCGGAACGAAAGCGGCGTGCGGGGGCGCACATGGCGGATCCGCTCAGGAGACGCGCCGCGAATTCGGTCCCCGCCAAGTGCAGGCCTGCGCCGACTCGATCGATCGGGCGATCGCCCTGATCGCTGAAGAGCCGACACGCCCTCGGGTTCTGCACGAGCGGATGGAGCCGCGCCCAGACTCATCCCCGGCGGCGATCCGGACGATTCGCGCGTGGATGATCCCGGCCTGCCCGAGGCCTGGGCCCCGCCTCATGACCGCGGCTGGACCCAAAGATCCCGCCGCGGCCATATCCCTCCTCAGCTATGCGCCAGCACCGCCAGCAGCAGCAGGGCGATGATGTTGGTGATCTTGATCGCCGGGTTCACGGCGGGGCCTGCGGTATCCTTGTAGGGGTCGCCCACCGTATCGCCGGTCACCGCCGCCTTGTGGGCGTCCGAGCCCTTGCCGCCATGGTGGCCGTCCTCGATGTACTTCTTGGCGTTGTCCCAGGCGCCGCCGCCCGAGGTCATCGAGATCGCGACGTAGAGGCCGGTCAGGATCACGCCGAGCAGGCTCGCGCCGACCGTGGCGAAGGCCTGGCTCTTGCCCGCGATGAGCTGGATCACGAAGAACAGCACCACCGGCGACAGCACCGGCAGCAGCGAGGGCACGATCATCTCCTTGATGGCTGCGCGGGTGAGCATATCCACGGCCCGCCCGTAATCGGGCCGGTCGGTGCCCTGCATGATCCCGGGCTTGGCCCGGAACTGCCGCCGGACCTCCTCCACCACCGCGCCCGCCGCGCGGCCCACCGCCGTCATGGCGATGCCGGCGAACAGGAACGGGATCAGGCCGCCGAGCAGCAGCCCCACCACCACGTAGGGGTTGGAGAGCGAGAAATCGACGCTGACGCCCTGGAAGAAGCGGTATTGCGTCGGGCTCGCATGGGCGATGAAGTAGTTCAGGTCCGACGTGTAGGCGGCAAACAGAACCAGCGCGCCGAGGCCCGCCGAGCCGATCGCGTAGCCCTTGGTCACCGCCTTGGTGGTGTTGCCGACCGCGTCGAGGGCGTCGGTGGACTTCCGGACCTCGGAGGGCAGCCCCGCCATCTCGGCGATGCCGCCCGCATTGTCGGTGACCGGCCCGAAGGCGTCGAGGGCCACGATGAAGCCCGCGAGCGCCAGCATGGCGGTGACCGCGATGGCGATGCCGAACAGGCCGGCGAGCGCGTAGGTGCTGATGATGCCGGCCACGATCACGATGGCGGGGAGCGCAGTCGATTCGAGCGAGATCGCCAGCCCCTGGATCACGTTGGTGCCGTGGCCGGTGACGGACGCGTCGGCGATCGACTTCACCGGGCGGAAGTTGGTGCCGGTGTAATATTCGGTGATCACCACGATCAGCGCCGTGATGGCGAGCCCGATCACCGCGCAGCCGAACAGGCCGCCCGCGGTAAAGGTGACGCCGGTCGAGGTCGTGAAGGCGGTCGAGAAGCCGCCGAGCAGCGTCATGGTGACGATGGCGATGGCGGCGATCGAGAGCACGCCGGCGGCGATCAGGCCCTTGTACAGCGCCCCCATGATCGACTGGTTGGCCCCGAGCCGCACCGCGTAGGTGCCGCCGATCGAGGTGACGATGCAGGCCGCGCCGATGGCGAGCGGGTAGAGCATCATCGGCTCCAGCACGTCCCGGCCGCTGCCGGTGGGGCCGGAGAAGAAGATCGCGGCCAGCACCATGGTGGCGACGATCGTGACCGCGTAGGTCTCGAATAGGTCGGCCGCCATGCCGGCGCAGTCGCCGACATTGTCGCCCACGTTGTCGGCGATGGTGGCGGGGTTGCGCGGATCGTCCTCCGGGATGCCGGCCTCGACCTTGCCGACGAGATCGCCGCCGACATCCGCCCCCTTGGTGAAGATGCCGCCGCCGAGACGGGCGAAGATCGAGATCAGCGAGGCGCCGAAGCCCAAAGCCACGAGGGCATCGATCACCTCGCGGCTCGACGGGTCGAGATGGGCGCCGCGGGTGAGGAACAGGTAGTAGAGGGCGACGCCGAGCAGCGCGAGGCCGGCCACCAGCATGCCGGTTACCGCCCCCGACTTGAAAGCCATGTCGAGGCCGCCGCCGAGCGAGGTCGAGGCGGCCTGGGCGGTGCGCACGTTGGCCCGGACCGAGACGTTCATGCCGATGAAGCCGGCGGCGCCCGAGAGCACGGCGCCGATCAGGAAGCCGATGGCGACCTTGATCCCGAGGAACGCGGCGAGCAGCACGAACAGGACCACGCCGACGAGGCCGATGGTCGTGTATTGCCGCCGGAGATAGGCCTGAGCGCCCTCCGCGATGGCGGCGGCGATCTCCTGCATGCGCTGGGTGCCGGCGTCGCGCCGCATCACGTCGAGAATCGTGACGATGCCGTAGGCGACGGCGCAGAGCCCGCCCACGATGATCAGAAGCAAGGGAATCATGCGACCGTCCTTGTTATTATCTTGCCTGGCGTGGGCGTGTGCTTGTCGAGCTTGACCGTTGGGAAACGGCCATGGGACGCGGTGCTCGGATTCGGGGCTTTCCTTCCCAGAACAACACCTTGATTGCCAAACTTCGCCGGGGAGCGCAAACGCTGCGTTTCGGTTGTCCGCGGGTCGGCCGACAGGCGTCCGTCATATCCAGCGGCAATATCTGAATTATATTGCTGATTGTGGGCGCGCCTTCGTGACGGGTGTGGATCCCGTACCGGGAGACGGCCTCAGAAGTGGCTGAAGGCCCCGGCGGCGAACACATGCGCCACGCCATCCGCCGTCTCGAAGCGCGGCGGTCCTTCACCCGCGACGATTGTGCCGATGGCGGTCAGCGGCACCCCGGCCGCCTCGGCCTCGCCGCGGAGCGCCTCGAACGTTTCCGGCGCCACCGTGCAGAGGATCTCGTAATCGTCGCCGCCGGTGAGCGCGGCCGCGATCAGGCCCGGATCCGCCGCACAGGCGCGGCGCGCCGCCTCCGAGAGCGGCACGGTGGGCAGGTCGATCCGGGCGGAGCGGCCCGTGCCCAGCATCTTGGCGAGGTCGCCCGCGAGCCCGTCGGAGACATCCATGGAGGCGGTGGCGTGGCGGCGCACCGCGGCGGCCGCGGCGAGGCGCGGGCGCGGATGCAGGTAGCGGTCGGCCAGCACGGCCCGCAAAGCCGGGTCGAGGCCGGTCGCCCAGCGCGCTTCCGGTTCCAGCCGCAGCCGGAGGCCGAGCGCCGCGTCGCCGATCGTGCCGGTGACGCAGATCCGGTCGCCGATCCGCGCGGTGTTGCGCCGGACGATCGCGCCGGCCGGCACCTCGCCGATGAGGCTGACATTGATCAGCGCCGGGCCGCCGGAGCGCACCGTGTCGCCGCCGAGCAGCGGGCATCCCGCCTCCTCGGCCGCCATGCCGAGCCCGGCCGAGAAACCGGCGAGCCAGTCCTCGGTCCAGTCGTCGGGCAGCGCCAGCGTCAGAAGAAAACCCCGCGGCACCGCGCCCTTGGCGGCGATGTCGGACAGATTCACGCCGAGCGCCTTGCGGGCGATCGAGGCCGGCGGATCGTCCGGGAAGTAGTGGATCCCCGCCACGATGGCGTCCGCGGTGAGGACGAGGTCGTGGCCGGGCGAGGGCGTCAGGATCGCGGCGTCGTCCCGGAGCCCGTCGGCGCCCGGCCCGGCGAGCGGGGCGAAGTAGCGGGCGATCAGCCCCTCCTCGGAGGCGCGGACCGGCCCGGCCACGGGTCAGGCCTTCCCGGGTGCAGGCTTCGCGGGGAGCGGCTTGGACGAGCCCGGCTTGTTCGAGCCCTTGGCGGGACCGACCTCCCCGGGCCGGACCTCCCGGGCGAGCCGGTCGAGCACCGCGTTGACGAGGCCCGGCTCGTCGCCGGGATAGAAGCTGTGGGCCACGTCGACATATTCGGAGATGGCCGCCGCCGCCGGCACGTCCTTCCGGAACATCAGCTCGTAGGCGCCGGCCCGGAGGATCGCCCGGAGCACGATCTCGATCCGCCGGAGCGGCCAGCCCTGGGCGAGCGCCTGATCGAGCTTCGGGTCGATTGCCCGCTGCTCCTCGACGGTGCCGCGCAGGAGGTCGCGGAAGAAGGCGGTCTCGGCCTGGGGATGCGCGATCCCGTCGACCTCCTGGCCGATCCAGAACGCCTCGAACTCGGCGAGCGCATCGAGGACGCCCTTGCCGGACACGTCCATCTCGTAGAGCGCCTGCACGACGGCGAGGCGCGCCCCCGTGCGCGGGCTGATCGCCTTGGCGGTCTCCGGTTTCGTGTCGGTGGTCCCAGTCATCTGACGATCCGTCATCGCGAGCGGGCGGCCTCGGCGGCACGCTTGAGGGCGAGCACCCCGAGCGCCGCCTCGGCCGCGCCGCCGCCCTTGTTCATCTCGGCCACCCGGGCGCGGGCGAGCGCCTGCGCCTCGGTCTCGACGGTGAGGATGCCGTTGCCGAGCGGGATCCGGCGGTCGACCGAGAGGTCCATCAGCGCCCGGGCGCTCTCGCCGGCCACGATGTCGTAATGGCCGGTCTCGCCGCGGATCACGCAGCCCAGCGCCACCACGGCGTCGTAGGCTTGCGTGTCGAGCAGGATCGCCACGGTTGCGGGAATCTCCAGGGCGCCCGCCACCGTCACCACGGTCGCGTGCGCGCCGGCGGCCTCGATCGCCGCGCGGGCGCCGGTCAGCAGCTCGTCGGCGATGCCGTCGTAGTAGCGCGCCTCGACCACGAGGATGCGGGCCCCGGCGAGCGCCGGGTCCTGGGGCTTCGGCGCCGAATCGGCGCGGGTATGGGCGACCATGGCTCTCGTCCGGCCGGGTTGTCGGGGGTTGGCGGGCGGCACGGGGCGCCCGCGAGGGGAGGACGGTTAGACCGAAGCGGCCGGCGCCACAAGCGGCGCGGTCCGCTTCGCCAGGGCAATCGCTTCAGCGTGAGGAGGTTTAGGTTCGCGGTCGGGGCGTTTTGTGATTCAGGCGGCGGCTTGCCTC
>NZ_VUOK01000033.1 GCF_009806555.1 Methylobacterium sp. 2A
AGACGGCGCTAACCCGACCCATGACATTGCGTGCAATACGCTACCGTGCACTTTTACGTGGATGGGCCTTCTGAGCCAAGAAGGGCGCAGCACGCATGCGTATCGCGCTGCGCTGCATCAATCCGTTGTGCACCGCATGGTTCCAAGAATGGTGCCGCGCGATACAAGGCCCCACCGACCCAGCCCGTGAGATTGGGGGGCATAGAAGGGCTGGGCCGATGGGTGTCCCTTGGGAGGACAACCTATGTTGCGATGCGCAACCCAGTCCGTCAAAGCCCTAGAACGAGTAAGGGGTACGCCGCGGTGTCGCGGGCGTGGGCTTCTGCGATCCTCGTATTCGATAAGTCCGCCAGGCGACATCCGAGCGTCACGGCGGTATGCATCTCGTACTGCACCGTGAATGTAGGATCAAAACCATGAGTAAGAGTGCGAAAAAGACCGACGACGATCATGCGAGCGCGCTAGAGCAAGAGACCGATAAAGTCTCAGGCAAGATTGATGATGTGTTCCAGAAGCTCGCCAAGAAGCTCCGTGCCAAGGCTGAACACGCTAAAGGTAAAATTGATATGACGCAAAACAAGACGAAGCGCGCGATCCAGCTACGCCGCTTTGAATTGTACGCAGATGCCGCGAACCACCTTGAGGATCGGCTGGCCCACCGTAGCGATGTTCCTGACAACGGCAGCGACTAACCGATCTCTCGATTTATAACCTTGGGGTTGCATTAAACGCGTCGCTCATCGGAGTATGCGATCGGCCTACACCTGAATTGCGCGCAAGCTCCATAAGCTGCCCTTATGCGAATGGAGCACTACGGGAAGGTCGACGAACCGAGTGCCTTGAGTGCGGCCCTCACCTTGGCCAAGTCTCCAGCGGCAACATCCGCTACGATCGTTCGGCCTTTCTCTTCATTTCCATGAGTCTCCCAAATCCCTCTCGGTAGCTCATCCGCTCGCGGCCGCACCAATCCACGAACTCATTTACGTCGGCCACAGCCGCGCGAAGGTTGAACTGGCCGGCGGGACCGCTCGGACCCTGCTTCGCTTTGCGCTGGATGGTGGTCGTCTCTCGCGAGACGAAGCCCAGCTCATCGGCGATGCGATCGACCGCTGCCACGTCTTCGGCTTCGCGCCGGACTCGTTTGGGCTGTATGTCACCAAATCCGAATGACGTCTCGTCACTCACGCCGCTTCCCCTTTTGCCAGTTGACGAACAACGCCCACGACCTCGCCCGCGAGCTTGTTGGCATTCTCGGTCGCGGCCGGCACTCCACTCACCTTTTCTGGGTCCAGTTCAGCCAGCGTGTGCCGGTAGGCGAATAAGGCCTTGAAGGCGGCTCGCTCGTTCAAGTGCGTCGAGAGCACCGTGATCCCGTTGCGCTGCATCTCGGCCACGATCGCCTTTTCGGCTCGCGTCGGTATTGCCGGGGACGTGCGGGTGAACATGACCCGATAGGGAATCGGCCTCCGAATTACCTGTTCCTCTTCACGGATGAGGCCCACGGCGCGGGCGGCCTGCGCCGCGTCCACCGCGGAAGCTTGCATCGGAATGAGAACCAAGTCTGACCGGGACAGCGCCCGCGAAACCATTCGGCTTGCAGTGCCTTCCAAGTCTACCAAGACGAACTGACGCTCGGCGCTCTCGGCGTCGATCGCCGAGATGATCTCGCGTTCGCTAATCTCTGAGAGGACACGGAGACCGGGGCGCTCCTGGCCCTTCCCCCAGGCCGCGATTGGCTGGTTGGGGTCGCAGTCCAGGATGGTGACGGTTGCCCCCTTGCTGGCCAGTGTGGTGCCGACGACCAGAGCTGCAGTGGATTTGCCTGCCCCGCCTTTGGGGTTGGCAACCGAAATGACGGGCATGTCCAATCCATTGACAAGGCTCCGGCCCTAAATGAGCCGCACCGGTTCTGCGCTAGCCGTACTTCGTTAACAGAAGCCCAACCCTTATGTGACTCACTCAAATGATATCAAACGCATTCAGTTGCGTCCAGTTCGTTTCATTTTGGATGCTTCGGGATTCAGAAATAGCGATAAAGAGCGTTGAGAAAGAGCTTCGTTAGGGGCTCCGAGCGTGCGTGCCTACCCTTGCCTGCCATCGGTAACGACGCGCCGCCACGCTCCCGACGTTGACTTAACGGTGCAGCCCAGCCGACATGCCATGTCCGGTTGGCGCACGCCTCACGCGAGTCGCCGGAAGCATCAGGAGACCACGCCGCCGCAAGTCGACCCCTGAAAAGCCAACGGCCCCCCAGTCGCCAAACTGGAGGGCCGTCGAAATCGAAAAGGGCCTGTGAGGCCGCGTAGCTGCCCCTCACAAGCCATGAGACGCCCCCGGGCGTCAAGCGGGAACGCCAATTCCCGCGACGATGAGGCTTTGTCTTGTGGACCGGACGCCCCTGCGGCGGCTCGGAACGACCTGTTGCGGCCCGATGAGGGCCGAGAAACGTGTTTGCAGACGAAATCCGCCGCGCCATCGAGGCCGCGAGCCGAATCACCCTGCCGCAGGTTACGGCACTGCTGTGGCGCGCCTTCGGGGAGGGGAGGGTCACGGAGGTCGAGGCCGAGGCGCTGTCCGGCCTGATCGAGGCGCGCACGGACGCGCCCGCGGCTCGTCGGCTACCGGCGGGTCTACGACCCAGCCCTGAGGCTGCAATCGCGCCCACGTTCCAGGACGGCGCAGGAGCACCCAGGAGGGCCGTCGGCTCACGCCCGCGCACGGACGCCTCGCTGGAGCGTCGCCGCCGCTGGGCTGCCTCGGGGCGGCTGCCGCCGGGGCTCGCGGCCCAGTTCACCCTGGCTGAGCAGGCGGTGCTCGCCCTGGTCGCCACGGAAACCTCAAAGCGGGGCGATTGCCGGCTGGCCGTCGGTCAGCTCGCGGCGGTCGCGGGCGTGGCCGAGACCACCGTGCGCAACGCCCTGCGCGAGGCCAAGAAACTCGGGCTGGTCACCGTCGAGGAGCGGCGGGTGACCGGCTTCAGGAACGACACCAATATCGTGCGCATCGTCTCGCCCGAGTGGCAGGCGTGGATGCGGTTGGCGCGCAAGCCCGCTCGGGAACTCCTCAGCAGTAGGGATAACCGCGCCGCACCGAGCGGCGGGGGAGGGTGCAAATCCGCGAAGCGCACGAATACTGGAGTTCTTATCCTGTCAGAATCGGGGACAACGGAACCCTCAAAATGCTGCCGGAGGGCAGCGGGCGACCTCGACCGATCCGAGCAAACGCGAATCCGCGCGGGTCGTGGCACGGGCCGAGCTATGCGCTGAGGGTCTAACGCCGGACGGTCTGACGAACGCACGGGCTCGGTGGCGGCTCGACGGGAGGAGTCCGCCCGAACGCCGGTGAAGGCTCGATCGTCTCAGGGAACGAACGTCAGGATCAGATAGGATTCGCGGTCGAAGAGGGTGGAGCCCCACGCCTGCGCGCGGGCCGGTGGACAGGAACGAGAGGGAAGGGGGTGTCGGGACATCCGACACAAATCCCGAAAGGACGACCAGGACGAACGCTCCGGCGCCGACGCGCCAGGTGACCGCTCGGGCTCGCTCCGCTCCCCTCGCACCTCAGGAACTTCATCATGACCAACACCGTGCCTGCAGGCGCGCACGATCCCGCACGCCCACCAGCCCCACATGAGGGACTGGAAGCGCTGCTGGAGATCCTGCCGCACCGGTACAAGCCCGGCCTTCGGGCCCTGCTCTCGGGTCCCGGCCCCGATCGCCCGGGCTGGGGCCGCATCGACGTCCAGGAGGAATGGCTCGCCTCCGTGCTCGCCTTGATCGGGATGGGGCGATCCTGGTCCCAGCCAAGTCAGGGCGAGCCGATCCCAATCCGCATCGGCTACGACTACGACGCTCAGCGCGGGCCGCACCTCGTCGTCTCGGCCAGCGCCTGGCCGACGGCGGCCCAGGCCGCGGCGGATGCGGAGCTGCGGCAGAGCCTGGAGCGGCAGGGTCGGTGGCGTCCGAGCCGTGCCCCGGACACGCTGCGCCAGCTCTACGCTCTGGTGCCCGAGGCGGGCGGGCCATGTTGGGGTACGTTGGCACCCGGGCTCCTGGAGCTGCACGAGCGCCGGATCATCAGCCTCGCCGAGCGGCCGGTCGACTTCGAGGATGCCGATGCCGTGCACGAGGCCCTCAGGGAGGCCGCCAAGTTCGCCCACTTCGCCGGGCTGGACGCGGTGCTGATCGTCACGGGCGACCGCCGCATCGGTTGCCGCACATTCAGCGATCCCCGCGTCGTCGAGGCCGTCTGCGATCTCGGCACGCCGCTCCTGACCCTCGCCGGCCCGGCACCGACCCTCGTCGACGCGCTGGCTTGGCGCTCCTCGCCTGTCCCGGGCGCGGTGCTGGCCGCGATCGAGGCGACCCTGCGCGGTGAGCTCGCGCGAGCTGACCGCGCCCGTCTAGACCGCATCGCGGAGACGTTTGCCGGCCCCCCGACGGCCCCCGGCGACGCGGCGTGGCCCGACGCACCGTTCTGACCGGCCACACGGCCCGGGCGCGGCGCGGCCGGGCCTGCCAGGGGCGGCGCACGCCTGCCCGGATCCCACACGCCGCAGCCTCCCGCCGTGTTCGACGCAGGCCCGGGAGTTTGAGACGAAACGGACCGCCTCCGGACCTCGCCTGCGCTCGCCCGGGGCGGGGATGAGGGCGTCACAGGGCGAAACGGGGCTCACGCCTGAGAAACCCCCGAAGGACGGACGGCGCCCGACAGCGCCGGGACCGGGCTCCTTCGATCCCACACCCCACGAGGACAGCACCATGCACGACATCCACGCGCCCGGCGGCGCGCACCCATTCGCACGGCCCGCCTACCGCCCGACCGCGGTCCACGTCCAAGTGAGCGGGCCGCGCCCGTCCGACCCGGACTGGCGGCTCAGGGGTATAGGCCCGGGCGGGGCCGGACATGCCCACCTCTGGACCAGCGGCGCGCTCGCCGACCTGATCATGGATGCGGCCGGCTTCCTACCGCCGGCCGAGCCCGACGGCGGTCACAGCCTGGCGGTGTTCGCCTCCGGCGACGGTGGTGGCGGCATCATCCTCCGGCTGGTCCCGCAGCACGAGCTCCTCGCCGAGCAGGACGCCGCCGACCGGGCGACCCGCGCCGCGCTGATCGCCACGGGCGACCTCGACCGCCAGCGAGCCCTCGCCGATCCCGTCCGGGCACGGCGGTTGATGGTCCTGCACGATGACGGACCGGTGGGGGACAGCCCGGAGCCGCTGCTCCGCGATCTCGAGGCGAAGGGCATTACCGTGGTCAGCCGCGTACGGATCGACCCCGAGGATCTCGGCTCGCTTCAGGCCGCGCTAGAGGTCGTGCGCGACCACGTCACGTGGTGTCGGCCCGACGTCGTCGTCGTGGCTTGCGACCGCGAGCGCCGTGGCCTGCCGGTCCGGGCGCTGTCCGACTCACAGATCCTGGCGGAACTCGCCCGCCTGCCGGTTCCGGTGGCGACCCTGGCCGGGTCGCGTGGCGCCCTGATCGACGCGGTGGCGTGGCGCGTCTTCGCCGACGTGGACGATCTCGACGCATTCGTGATGGCGCTGCTCGCGCACGAGCTGCGCCTGGCCGAGCCCGATCGCCTCGAGACGATCGCCGACCTACTCACCGCCCCGGCCGCGACCGACGCCGCCTGAACGCCTCCCGGCCCCGCTGTCGCACCCCGGACGCGCACCGCGATCCGGATCCGCACGTCGCGGGATCGCCCCCAACCTGACTGCACCTGCACATGAGGTACCCATGACCACTGTCTCGACCCGCGAACCGGGCACCGATCCACCGACCACGCTCCCGGACCGCGTGCTTTCGCTGGCGACGTTCCTGCGGGAGTGCCACCACGCGGTCCGGAGGACCGAGTGGGTCGCCGCCACCGTCAGTCGGGTCGCCCCGGTCGCCGCGGGCCTGCGCCTCGATCTCGGCGAGGCCGAGGCCCGGACCCCGGCGGAGGCCGCGGCCTTGCGTGCGTTCATCCCCACCGAGCTGATCAGGACCCTGCGCGACACCGAAGGCGTCGTCCTCGACGCCGCCCTGCTGCAGGGCGCCCGGATCGTCGTCCAAGTCACGGTCGGAATCCACAAAGCCTACGGCTTCGAGGCTCGCGTCACGGCGATCGACCCACGGATCGTCGCGAAGATCATCGACCGCCAGGACGCGCTCGTGCGCGAGCGCCTGCGCGCCGAGGGGCTCTGGGACGCGCAAGGACGCCTGCCACCACCGCGGATCGTGAGGCGGATCATGGTGATCGCGCCGCGGGGCGCGGACGGGCTCGGCGACGTCGAACCGGGCCTGCGCCGCCTCGAGGCCGCCGGCGTCCTCGACCTGGTGATCACGCACGCTGCGTTCTCCGGCGTCGACGCGATCGGCGGCCTGATCGCGGCGCTCGGTCGGGCCGACGATCAGCGCAGCTGTCACGGGCTCGACCTGGTCTGGCTCATCCGAGGCGGCGGGGTCGCGTCCGAGTTCCGGCCATTCTGCGATCCCGAACTGCTACGGGCGGTGGCACGCCTGCGCATCCCGGTGTGGACAGGCCTGGGTCATGCCTCGACGCAGCCACTGATCCAAGAAGTCGCCGCACGCGCGTTCACGACGCCGACCGCCGCCCTGGCCGGACTGCACGATTGCCTGCGCGCCGAACTCAGTGCGGCCCGACGGGCGGAGGTCGAAGTGCGGTCCGCCGCCCGTGCGGTCCTGGCTGAAGCGCGGCCGCTGCTCGCGGCCCGGGTCGAGGCCGGCACGCACGCCGCCCGGGCCGCGGTCGCGGCGCGTCGGGCGGAGATCGCCCGGGCGGCGCACCGCGGCGAGGCCGCGCTCGCGGACGTGCGGTTCGAACTGCGCCATCGGCGGGCCGAACTCGACCGGCTCGCGCGGGAGTTCTCGGGCGCGCTGCGTGAGCTGCCCGCGACCCAGCGCGGTCTCCTGGCCGCGAGCGCACACGAGGCGCGGGGCCGGCTGCGCGAGGTCCTGCGCGGCGATACCCTCGAGCTCGGGCGGGTGCGTGGCACCAACGCGGCCCTGGCTTACGTCGAGCGCCAGCGCACCGAACTCGACCGCTACGAGCTCCAGGCCGTGTGTGCCCTGCAGCGGCTGGCCGGCACGGCGCGCGCGGCGCTGTCGCATCTGGCCGAGGGCGCCGCGGCGCTCGACCCGGAGGCGCTGCCCGGCCCGGGCTGGTGCCTCGCGCTCGACGACGATGGTGCGCCGCTCGCCACCGCCGCAGCACTGCGGGCGCAAGGCCGCGCCCACCTGATCTTCCGCGATGGCCCGGTCGCCGTCCGCGTGGAGGACACTACTCACCCCGGCGACCATTCCAAGCCGTCCCCGACGGCTGCTGACATGACCCTGTGAAGAGGACAACACCGATGAAATTCAAATCGTACCTGGAAGCGTACACGTTCGTGACCGAGGCCGCGAAGCACTTCAAAGAGGCCGGTCCGGCCGGCATTGATGGCGCGATCGAGCGCTACCGCCAATTCAAGGCGGCCTTAGCGGAGTGCCGCGACCGGTTGGACGCGCTGGAGCGGGAGATCGCCGGCGAGGAGGCGACGGGCTGACGAACGGATCGCCTGAATAAGCGACCTCAAGGTCCAGATCGACCGGTTCGCACGCGCCGCCAATTACCTGTATCGTACGACACGAAGACCGGTCCGGAAGGAGCCGGTCTTCACGTCTGAGCACCGATCCAAACCCCTAAATACCCCGGGTACGACACAGCGGTGGCGATGGGTTTTCCAGGATGGGGAGAGCCGCGACGGTAGGTCGAGTTCTTCCCAAAGCCGGTCTGAAAAGCCGTGTATCGTACGATACATTTAAGGATGAGATCGAACGTGAGCTTCTCGGTTCGTACCGCATAGCCATGTCGCCGACCGACCCGACCACGCGGACCTACATCGGACTGAGGCAGGCCTTCGCGTTCTTCAACGCCTGGCTATTCGCCGATCGTCTGCCGGACTGCCTGATCACCATGCAGCGCCGGAACCGGACCTACGGGTACTTCGCCGGCCGCCGCTTCAGCACGCGCGACGGCGTCGAGGTCACGGACGAGATCGCGCTCAACCCGAGCCGCTTCGCCGAGTGCTCGACCGAGGAGACGCTCGCGACGCTGGTGCGCGAGATGGTCCACTTGGAGCAGGAGCATTTCGGCACCCCGTCCCGCCCCGGCTACCACAACCGAGAATGGGCCGCGATGATGCGCGCGGTCGGGTTGATCCCGACAACGGGCGAGCCGGGCGGCAAGGCGACAGGGCAGCGGGTCGAGCATCGCATCGAACCGGGGGGACGGTTCGCGCTAGCCTGCGCCGAGCTGGTCGGGGAACGCGGCTTCATCGTGCCGTACGTCGAATGCACCGACGAGGCCGAGCACGCGGCACGGACGCGCAAGGCAGCGAGCAAGACCCGGTACACATGTCCAGCCTGCGAGGCCAACGCCTGGGCCAAGCCGGAGACACGACTCGTCTGTGGCACATGCCATCAGCCGATGCTGGCGTCACGGCGGCGGTGAGGACTGCCTCGACGCCCTCGCGCCCGTTTCGAATGGGCCGCCACAGGCAACGGAGCAACTCCGGCATCGACCCCGCAGGGGTTTGATCATGTTCGCTCGGGGCCTGTGCGGCGCTCGGGACGGATGACCCTCGGCGCGGTTGGTCGCCACGCTCGTATACCGCGCGATGGCGACCGTCGGGCCGGCTCTCTGCGCACGGCTCGGGCTGGACGATGTGAGGGCCGGGTCGTCACGAACCGGCCCCACGTTCCAGACATCTGTCGTACCCCGGAGAGCGCACCGGTGGCGCAGCGCGCAGCCTGGGTTGGATCGAGCACTCGGATCAGAACATCGTCTGTTGGGTTTCGCCCCGCTGGGCCACCGCCGGATCCGGCCGGCGGTCGCCGGACGGTTTGGTACTGGCAGCGTTCGCGGGATCCGTCGATACGACGCGGTCATGGAAGCCTCGAGCCACCCCAAGGAGCGCCGCCTTTTCAGCTTGATGCTTGGCTGCTGGACCCAGCGGCTCCGTAGGGGGGACCGCACGCGATGCCGGCGCCGGTGATCCACCGGTCGGCTCCGCGGTGGCAGGCGCGGTCACGTTGTCGGCCGTCGCAGGGGGCTGGGCTCGTGCGGCATCGCGCCCGTCCACCGGTCGTGCGGCGGATCCAGGGGATCCGGTGGCTGTGCTCGGGCCGCGTCCGACCACCGGATCGGCCGGTGCGGGCGATGAAACCGGAGCCTTGGCCGAACCAGCGGTTTCGCCGCGTGCCTGGACCGGTCCCTGGTCCACGCGCCGCTCGGGGTCGACCGGCTTCCGGACGCGTGCGTCGCCGGGCTTCGCCGGCGGCTTCCTGGTCTTGAGCGAGGTCGATACCGCAACCTTGTCGGCGTTGCCACAGCTTTGGCGTAGCGCGCGCTTCCTGACCAGCATCACCTCAATGTCCAGGGTTTTGGCTTGCTCGGCGTCGATGGTCAGGAACTTCGCGATCTCCTCGTCGCTGTAGCCCTCGCTACGAGCCTGGGCGACGGCGGGGCCGACCCCAGCGAGGTAGGCCCTCAGAGTCAGCGGCTGGGGTCGTGCCGCGGGTGGCTGCTCCATCATCGCCTGCAAGCTGGCTAGCCCGGCTGCGACGGCCCGGGCCAGGGCGTCGTCTGGATGTGTGTTCACGATCCGTCTCCGTTTTGGTCCCGGCCGCCGTCGAACCCGATGTCCGCGGTCGGTACGGGATACGGTCAAGCTAGGCACCGGCGAGCGGTTCGCGCAAGCGCCGCGGCGAAGATTTCATGGCTTGACGGAAGCGCGATTTCGGGCAGTACAAAGACGAAGCATTAGGAAAATTAGCTTTCGATTCGCATCGTCCGGATATCACCGTATGACGATACCGGTGATAGCTACGTAGGTAGCTCAAGAGGTGGTGAAAGCTGCGAATCGATACTGGATTTGACGTCGGTTCAACTTTGCGCAAGCCTAAGCGTAGCCGTACCGGCCGAGCGCCGGTCGGCTCACGGCCCGGTCGACGGCCGACCGGGTGACGCCAAGCAGCGCGAGGAACAGCCACGATGCGAACGAGCATGAGAACAACCCCCGGTCCTGCAACCGGGGCGAGGGCGCGGCGGGCCCCGCGGCGAGGAGGAAGGGGTGAGAGGGGGGCAGGTCGCCCCTCGCAACCCGCCGGTTGCGAGCGGTCGGCGGTCGTTCGGCGCGTCCCGCTTCTCACACCCGCCTCGCACTGCCGGGGCCGAGCCCCGGACCCTGATCCCAGAACCCTCCCCGAACACCTCCCCCAGAACCGCCCAATGAGGACAGCCCGATGACCGGATCCCGACGCTCCGAGAAGCGCCGTCGCACCGAGCAGGTGCAGCTGCGTCTCTACCCCGACGAACGCTTGCAGTACTCAGCCGAGGCCGCGATGGCCGGCCTGACCTTGGCCGCGCTGGCCCGCAGGCGGCTGGCTCAGCAGCACGTCGTCGCCCGCGTCGACGCCGAGTTGATCCGCGAGCTGCGCCGGCTCGGCGGTCAGCTGATTCAGACAAAGCACAAGCCCCACCTGGCGCATGAGGCGCGGCGCACCCTGGCCGAGATCGGCGCGGCGATCGCCCACTTGAGCGGGTACGCCGGACCGGCGCGATGATCTGTAAGCGGATGCCGTTGCGCGGGGACGGCACGGCGGTCGCCCGGCAGGTCGAGGACCTGCTCGGCTACGTCGACCGCGCCGGCCGCCAGGCCAGCCGGGGTGATCTCGTGGCGGTCGGCGGGCGCAACTTCGTCTCGACGGCGCGAGCGGGTCAGATGGGGGAGATGATCGCCACGCTGACCGCTTGTCCTCGCGCCCGCCGACCGCTGGAGCATCTCGTCCTGTCGTGGCGTCCGGACGAGCAGCCGGACCTGCGTCAGGTCGCTGAGGCGGTGGCGATCCTAGTGCGCGGGCTCGGGCTCGCCCGCCACCAGGCGCTGTGGGCGCTGCACGGCGACGCCGCGGGCGCGCACCTGCACCTCGTGGTCGCCCGGGTCGACCCGGACACCAAACGGCCGGCGAAAATCCGGCTGTTCATCAACGCACTCGACCGGGCGGTGGCCCGGATCGAACACGCACAGGGCTGGCAGCCCGAGGCCAACGCGCGGTTCCGCGTGGTCGACGGCATCACAAAACAGAGGAGAGACGACGATGGCGGACGGGACGGGTACGACGACTTTGAGTGGGAACGGGACGGCGTTGCCGGCCACCGTGGACGGGCTGCTCACGGTCTCGGCACGGGAGGCCCAGGCGGCGCATCGGGGAACAGACGCGATCCTGACGATGATGCGGCAGGGCGGGGGCGAGCCGGATCCGGACGATCCCGCCGCGGCGATCGCCGAGATGCTGATGCAGGCCGAGGAGCGGGACGCGGCGATGGCGGACGCGATCACGGCGATGCGTGGCATCCTGGACGAGCTGAGCGACATCGCGACGAAGATCCGGGCCGAGCAGGCGCAGGCGGCCGCGCGCGAGCAGCAGCTACATCAAGCAACCCAAGCGCAGACACAGCGGCTGGAGCAGTTCCTCAGCATGGTCCGGATCCTGCCGTCGGCCAACCCCGGGGCCGGTGGGCCGCACTGAGGCTGCGGGCCGCCTACTGGGAGCGGCGGCTCGGCTCGGACCTCGACTGGGTCCGGCCGACGACTGAGCCGGATCGCGAAGCCGGGGTCCTGCGCCGGGCGCGCGCCCGCGCCCGGCTCGCCATCATGGTCGGCGACGATGCGCCGGCCCGGATCGCCCGCAAGACCCTGGCCGTGCGCCTGCGCGGCGCGCATCCCGGCCGGTGGGACGACCTGCCCCTCGCCCGCACCCTGACCGAGGCCGACACCCTATCGGCGCCGGCCGCGGCCCGGGAGGTGCGCCGGGGCGAGCGCAGCCCCGAGCGCGTCGCGATCGAGGTCGCCGGACCGCTGATCGACGCGGCCGCGTCCTGGCCGGCGCTGCACGCCGCGCTCGCCCGCGAGGGGATCGCCTACCGGCGCAAGGGCTCCGGGGCGGTGCTGCTGGTCGGCGGGGTGGCCGTCAAGGCCTCGACCTACCGCCGGGCCGCACTCGGCGCCCTGATTGGACGGCTGGGGCCCTATCGGGCCGCACCCGACGAAGCGACGGGGACGGCTCCGATGCGCGGCATCGAGGCCGCGCCCGGGACCGACCCACGCGTGTTCGAGGCGCTCCGGCGCGACCGAGGTGTGGTTGGACGTGCGCGTGCGCGGTTCGCCGAGGCCTGCGCGCCGCTGCCGCTGACGTCGTGGCGGGCTGCGGCCCTGCTCGGAGAGCCTCCGCGCGCCGCCCCGGATGCCCGGGCGGTGGCGGATCGGCTCGGCCTGCCACGACCGCGCCTGGCCCCGGTGGCCCGCCCACAGTTGACGCCGGTCCATCCGGGCTCGGCGCTCGGCACCTGCCACGCGGCACTGCGGGCCGAGCGCTACGGCGCGCTGATCCGGATGCCGCCGGCCGGACCGTCGCCGAACCCGGAAACGGCCGCTGCCGCCGCTGGAGATCGGGCGCGGGCCGAGCCGTACGACCGCCTGCTGCAGGTCCCGCTCGGCCCGCTGGCCGCGGTGGAGGCGGCGTGGCCGCGGATCGCGGCGCTGGCACGCCTCGGCGCGAGCGTGCAGCTGCTCTTCGCCGCGCGCGACCAGCACCATGTCGTGCTGCGCGATCTGGACGCCCACGGGCTCGCCCGGCTGCGGGCCGATGGTCACACCCCCGCCCTGGTGATCGAGGGCCGTCCAAGCCGGTTCGAGGCGGTGCTGCGCGCGTCGAGGCTCAGAAGGCCCATCCACGTAAAAGTGCACGGTAGCGTATTGCACGCAATGTCATGGGTCGGGTTAGCGCCGTCTGTCAGAGCGACTTCCCGAGGACTGCCTGGAGGCCGAGCTCGAGATCGCTCATGCCCATGATGCGGTCGATGGTGCCCTTGCGCAGCTCGCGGGCCAGCGCCAGGACCTCCGCGGTGACGGCCCGTAATTCTTGATTCTGTTTCTCCATCCGGTCCAGTTCGCCGATATGATCCGCTGAGGGACTTTCGCTTCGCCAGCGGCGGATCTGCTGGGTATAGATGTCGACGAACTCGAGTTGTTCGCCGTAAACCCGGTCGACCCGATCGATGGTGGCATCATCGAGCACATGCGGCCGCGCCCTTGCCTGGGTCAGCGTTCCGAGTTGATCGCGCGAGTCGGTCAGGGCGCCGGCGATCATGTTGGCGATGAGCGGCATGAGGGTGATCGGCTGCCAGTTCACTGGCTCGGAATGCGGCATGGAGGCTTCCTTTTGCTCAGGCCATGACGGGTTGAGGCGTCGCTTCGGCGCGCCGGCGGGGAGACTGGAAGTAGCTGCCGTTGGGAATGACATGGGCGTGCGCCAGCGGCGACACGCGGGCCAGGTCCTCGTCCTTCACCTCCTGCCCGGCGGCGCGGAACTGGTCGAGGGTGCGGGCGATGTGGATGGTGTTCCAGATCAGCACGGCGTTGGAGAGCAGGCTGAGGCAGCTGGCCTTGTTCATCACCTCCTCGTAGTCGCCGGAGCGGAAGCCGCCCTGGTTGGCGAAGAACAGCCACTTGGCGAGGATGTGGCGGAACTCGCCGCGATTGAGCTGCAGCTGGATGGCCGCGCGAAGTGGCTCCTCATGGATGTAGCGCAGGATGTGCAGCGTCTTCATCAGGCGTCCGAGCGCTCTGAGCGCGCCGGCGAGGCGGTCGGAACCGTTGGCGTTGGCCAGACGCTGCATGACGACGTGGGCCGGGGTCAGCCGGTCCCGCAGCGAGGCGACGAGGCGCACCAGCTGGTCCCACTGCTCGGCGATGAGATCGAGGTCGACCTTGCCGCGAAGCAGCGGCTGGAGCGGACCGTAGTCGGCCGTGCGGTCGACGCGGCAGAGAACCTGGTCGGGCAGGTCCTTCAGTCGCGGCATGTAGGCGATGCCCAAAAGCGCGCACAATCCGAACAGGTGTTCCGTGAACCCGTGCGTGTCTGACATGTGCTCGCGGATCGGCAGGGCGGTGTCGTTGTCGAGAATGCCGCCGAGCACGAAGCCCGCCTCGCGCGGGACGCAGGAGATCGCCTGGGTGGCGTAGACGCTGTGCTGGTCGGAGGTGTGGGTGTAGAGCGCCAGCGCCCGGTCGTAATAGCCGAAGTAGCGCGGATAGAAGCTGCCAAGCAGGCCGTCGCGCTCGACCGCGAACCGTTGGCCGTCGGAGGAAGAGCGGCTGCCGTCGCCCCAGACGGCGCTGAGCTTCAGGCCGTGATGATGATCGACCAGGATGGTGTTGGCCGCCTTGAGCGTGGCGTCGCGCAGGAACCAGCGACTGGTGTCCTGCAGCGTCTCGGCGGTGAGGTCATCGACGCTCTGGCTCATCGTGGCGAGGCCGAGATTGGTGCCGTGGGCGATCAGGGTGGCGAGCAGCGAGCGATGCTGGTCGGCGCCGCGCGGCTCGTACCCGCCGAGCGGCTGGAAGGCTCGCGTGAAGCCGCACCATTCGTCGACGTCCTGCAGGAGATCCTCGATGCGAACCCGGGGCAGACTGGCGCTGATGCTGGTGCGCAGCCGACGCAGGGCGCGCGGGACCGGCAGCGCGTCCCGCCGCTTGAGCTTGAGCCGGCCATTGCGGACGCTGGCGAAGCGGTTGCCGGGCAAGCCGCGGGCCGCGGCTTTCGCCGCCTGGTCGAGCTCGGCGGCGATCCGGGTCAGGAACACTCGCCCGTCGAGCGGAAGGTCGAGGCGCCGATAGGCCTCGGTGCGGGTCTCTCGCCAGTTCCGGTCGTCATAGATCAGGTTCCAGAAGGAGACGTGATCGCGGCTTTGCGCCAGGAACAGGCTGCCGGCGCGCAGGGCATCGCGCACCTCCAAGGCCAGCGAGATCTCCCAGATGGCGCGGTCGAGCTTGCCGTCGCTGACCAGGTGAGGCCGCCATTCCTTCTGCACGAAGTCGTGTGGATCGTCGGGCGTCAGCGCGCCGCGCCTGCCGGCATCGAGCCCGAGCGAGATCTCGATCGCCTGGACCAGGGTCTCGCTTCCGGCGGCGGCCTGGAATGGCAGAGCGAGGAACGCCGGCAGATATTGGCGCAGCGTCCCGTAGCGCGCCAGCATGGCGTCGAGATGCCCGCGGGTCTCCAGCCGCTCATAGGCCCGGCAAGCCCGGCTCGCCTCGACCAGCGCCGGCGTGCCCAGCGCGTCGCGGAAGGCGGCGACGGTCTCATCGCCATCGGCCTCCACCAGCGCATCGACCGCGCCGAGGACGCAGGTCAGCCCGTCACGAGAGCGGCGGCGCAGGCTCTTGCGCTGCTTCTCCACCGCATTGCGCGATCGCCGGTTCATGCCGGTCAGGAACAAATCGTTCATCGCGACGAGCTGGTCGAGCAGCGTTTTGCGGGCCTCGACCAGGTAGCAGGCGACGAGCGCGTCACGCTTGGGCTTGGCGAAGCGACGGAGGTCGCCGGCATCGTAGCGGCGGCCCAACTGGCCGAGCTGGCGCACGATCCGCGGATCGAGGTCCTCCAGCCCGGCGCCGGTGTCGAGAAGATCCTCGATCAGCCGCAGGCGGACGATGTCGCCCTTGATCGTCGCGGCACTGGCCGACTTCGGATAGTCCTTGAGCCGGAACAGGCTGGAGCGCGCGTCCCCTTCCGGCACTTCGATCAGAAGATCGATGGCGGCGCGGAAGTTCGCCGGCAATCGGCTGGTGACCGTTTCGTAGAGACGGGTCGTGGCGTGCGTCACCTCGGCCGTGATCAGCCGGTCGAGCGTGCTGGCCGCCGGAAGCATGATCCCCCAGCCGCGCAGCCGGTCCTCGGCGCGCAGCCTGAGGTCGGCGGCGGTGCGGCCCTCGATGGCGCCCTGACGCAGCCAGTCCCGCAGATCGGCGGCGACCTGACGATCGAAGCCGCGCAGGCCGAGATGGCGGCGAATGCGTAACGCCTGGGTGCGCTCCGTCTGCGTCCGCCCCGGTCGGTCGAGGAACAGCACCGGCGCCAGGCCGAGCTGGCGCGAGAGGTGATTGACGATCTTGATCGGCGCGTGCCGGTAATCATCGAGAAAGCGGCCGTGGGTTCGCAGCACGCAGAGCTGCACGGCGAAGCGGCGGCGATGGTCGGAGCCGCGGCACCGGACGATCTCGGCCAGATCCGAAGGCGTCAGGCTCCAGTGCCGCGCCAGTTCGTCCTCGCTCGGGTCGGCCGCAATTGGCGGTCGCCGCCGGTCTCGCGTCGTCGTGGCTGCGGGATCATCCATCGACATTCAGGTGCGAGCGCTCCAGGTCGGCCGCCAGATCATCGCGTGAGGGTCGCGTATAAATGGCGGTCGTGTCGAGTGAATCATGGCCGAGCAGGCTGGCCAGCTCGACCAGCTTGCCTGGATTGTCGCGCAGATAGCCGAGCGCAAAGGTATGACGCAGCGTGTGCGCCGACACGGCAACCCGCTTCAGGCGGGCCCGCCGGGCAAGGCTGGTGACGACGGCCTGGATCGTGCGCACCGGCATCGCCGTTTCCCGGCTGCTGACGAACAGGGCCGCATCCTTGCCCGGCGCCTGGCGACGGTCGAGATGCTGCCTGAGGGCGCGGCGCACGGTGGCGTTCAGCGGCACCTCGCGCGCCTTGAGGCCCTTGCCGTGCCGAATGCGCACGCTGCCGGAGCGGTCGTTCATGGTGATGTCGGCCACACGCAGGGCGGCGACCTCGCCGACGCGCAAGCCCGCCTGGAGCAGGAGCTGCGCCATCGCGTAATTGCGCGCTGCAAGGCCGTGAGAGGAGGCGCCGGCGGCGCGCAACAGGGCGTGGACCTCGATGTCGGTCAGGCCGACGGGCTGGCGATTGCGTTCGGTGCGCATGGGCCGGACGTCGCGCGCGACGTCGGCGGCCAGGACTCCGGTCCCGCGCGCCCATCGGCACAACCGGCGCAGGGCGTCCAGCCGGCGGTTGACCGTGGCGGGGCGTCGACCGGCGGCGACCATGTGCTGGCGGTAGGCGATCAGTTCGTACTCGGCGAGGCCATCGAGGGTGAAGGCATCGTCCTGGACCGTTCGGTGCCAGGCGAGGAAATGGCGCAGGTCGTAGCGGTAGCCGCGCAGGGTCGCCGGCGCGAGATCGTCGCGGGCCAGATTGGCAAGGAACGGCGCCATCCATTCCGCCTCGTCAAGGGCCTCCGCGTCCGCTGCATGTATTGCACGCAAAGTCATCCCCCGCGTTAGCCACCCCGTTTGTTGCGTGCAAGATGCCACGGCGAGCAGCAACAATCCAGCCAATGCAGATTGCACGCCATTATTGCACGCAACAAAACGAGGAATGGATCGAAATCACGCTAAAATGAGCAGAGTCCGGCCCATCGGCACCCGAAATCGCTCCAAACGGCTGTCGTTAACGTGCGTTTTTACGAGGCGGGGCCTTCTGACCCCGGTACGACGCGAAGGCACCTTAGAACGCGCCGCCTCCCCTCCGTGACATCCGGCCGAACGAGGAGCGCCGTGGTGATTATTCCGCGCCTGATCCAGCGACTGCGCCGGCAGCGGCGGCGCTCAGAGTCGCCGCCAGGATCGCAACAAGGGCGACCTCAATCATGATTAAGCCTGCCCGATCTTGGCGACCAGCCGGCCGAAGCCCTCGCGGTAGGACATGCGCTCGGCTTCGCACCACTCCACGAACTGGTTGATGTCGGCGATAGCCGCCCGGAGGTTGAGCTGGTCCGTCGGCTCGTCGACAGCGACCCGCCGCTTGCGCCGGGTAGGAACCTCGCGGCTCGGAAATCCGAGCTTCTCCGCGACACGATCGACCTCTCGAGCGACGGCCGGAGCCGGCTCAGACGTGGCCGGCTGGATCTCCGCCAGCTTGCCGAAACCGAAGGATGGCTTGGTATTCACGCGGCAGCCTTGCGGTTGAGGCTGGTGACGAGCTCGATGATTTCGCCTGAGAGGCGCTCGGCGTTCTCCAGGGCGGCCGGCACTCCGTTCACGAGGGACGTGTCAAGCTCGGCAAGCGTCTGGCCGTAGGTGAACATGCTCTTGTAGGCGGCGCGTTCGTTGAGGTGCGAGGTCAAAACCGGGATCCCTGCCCCGCGCAACTCGTCGATGATCATCTTCTCGTTCCGAGTTGGGATTGCCGGCGACGTGCGGGTGAACAGGACTCGGAATGGGATCGTCCGGCCAACCACCTGCTCCTCTTCCTGCACGAGGCTGACCGCGCGGGCGGCCTGGGCCGCGTCGACGGCAGAGGCCTGCATCGGGATCAACACCAAGTCGGAGCGCATAATGGCCCGCGAGACCATACGGCTCGCCGTGCCCTCCAGATCGACTAGGACGAACTGCTGGGAAGCCCGCTCCGCATCGATTGCGGAGACGATGCCGCTCTCACCAACATCGCCCATCACTCTCATCGTCGTGGAGCTGCCGCCCTTCGCCCAGGTGGCGATAGGCCGGTTCGGGTCGCAGTCGAGCAGGGTCACGGTGGCGCCGTGAGCTGCCAGCGTCGTTCCCAGCACGAGGGCTGTAGTCGACTTCCCTGCGCCGCCTTTGGGGTTGGCGATCGATATGACGGGCATGTCGCCGCTCTCCTATCGCGTCGTAAAGGCCGTAACCGTAGGGATGGCTTCGTTACCGAAGGGTTAATCCCATAGGAGTGGCGAGCGGCGTGAAGCGGAGCGGAGAGAAGTGGTTGGGCTGAGATCCTATACGCTGCACCTCAATCACACTGGCTGCTCCGCGATCCTAACCGAGTAACGCGTAGAGGCAACGTTTATCCCCACCGATACCATACGCTATGCAATGATAGCTAGCACTAGACCCCGGAAGGAAGCGGGACGTAAGTGGCGGAGGTTACTCGCAGAGCTCGTGGGGCAACCCGGAACAGCAGCGGCGATGGACGGAGGTGCTACGCAGGACCAGCCCCGAGAACGTCCGGGCCCGCCTCTCGCGTATCAATGCCGGCCTGCCTTCGGAGTATGTGGCGCGCACTCAGGTCCGCCGCCTTCGCTCCCAGCTGATCCTCTCGATCAGCTCGCTCTGAAGCCAACCGGTCAGCTCAGATCCTTACCGCGCAAGCGCTGAAATTCTTTTTCGGCAGCTAAGTAGAACGTCGGTGATTCGCAGCTCAGACGAACCACCTGGTGGATCGCCGGATCGATCGTTCCTTCGGCCATTCCTTCCTTGGCCGACTCCGTTCCTTCGCTGAGGTGGCAACGTTGACTTAGCGGTTCGGTCCAGCCGACATGCTGTGTCGGCGCTGCTCGTGAACGCGAGTCGCGAACCGGCATCAGGAGATCACGCCGCCGCAAGTCGACCCCTGAAAAGCCAACGGCCCCCCAGTCGCCAAACTGGAGGGCCGTCGAAATCGAAAGGCCTGTGAGGCCGCAAGCACCCCTCACAAGCCATGAGACGCCCCTGGGCGTCAAGCGAAAGCGCCAACTTTCGCGACGATGAGGCTTTGCCTGTGGACCGGACGCCCTAACCGGCGGTCCGGAACGACCTGTCGTGGCCCGACGAGGGCCGAGTAGGGATGTTTGCAGACGAAATCCGCCGCGCCATTGAGGCGGCAGACCGAATCACTCTGCCGCAGGTGACGGCACTACTCTGGCGCGCCTACGGGGAGGGGACGGTCACCGAGGCCGAAGCCGAGGTGCTGTCCGGGCTGATTGAGGCACGCACGGATGCGTCGGCGGCCCGGCGGTTCTCCCCGGTCGAGCCGACTGTCTTTAATCCAAGCAATCGTCCATCGACGCAGGAGCGGGCAGTAGCACCCAGGAGGGCTGTCGGCGCACGCCCACGCACGGACACATCTCTGGAGCGCCGTCGCCGCTGGGCCGCCTCGGGGCGGCTCCCGCCAGGGCTCGCGGCCCGGTTCACGCTGGCCGAGCAGGCGGTTCTCGCCCTCGTGGCGGCAGAGACCACCAGGCGAAAGGACTGCCGGCTGTCGATCGAGAACCTAGCCGCAGTTGCGGGCGTGTGTCGCTCAACGGTGAAGAACGCCATCCGCGAGGCGCGCCAGCTCGGGCTGCTCACCGTCGAAGAGCGGGCGATCACCGGCTTCCGAAACGACACCAACATCGTCCGCATCGTCTCGGCCGAGTGGCTGGCTTGGCTCCGGCTGGCGCGGCGCAGTGATCTAATCTCGGCTTGGAAGGGACAAGGCGCAGCCTCTCCTCAGCAAGGGGGAGGGGTCAAAAGCGTAACCAGCACGCCTACTGAAGTTCTAATCCTGTCAGAATCGGGGAAAACGGAACCCTCAAAAAGCTGCCGGGGGGCAGCGGGCGACCTCGACCGTGCGACGCCTCCGAGAATCCGAGTGGGTGGTGGGACGGCCAGAGCCATGCGCTGACAGTCTAGCGCCGGCCGGTCTGACGAACGCTGTTGAAGCCGCGGCTCAACGCGCGTAGACGCGCCCGCTCGGATTCTGGGTGCAGGAGCGTGGATGTGCGACGACGTGGCCGCACTCCTCCTCGCTCTCGCCACCGAGAACGCCGAGCTGCGCCAGCAACTCGCCGCCGCTCAGGACGTGCTGATGGAGACGGCCATCGATGCAGGTCACCTGCATGCGCGCATCGAGGCGGTTCAAGCCGAACGCGACGCGTGGCGCGCCGAGGTGAGCGGCTGCAGGCCCGCAGCGCGCGTGTGAGCTGATCAGCGGTAGCCCGGCGCCGACCTGCTCCAAGAGCCGTCTTTCCCGCCAGGTAACGGGGCTGTCGGCGACACCGCATGGTCCCGCGGTCACATCGCTCAACTTGATCGGAATCGCGAGCGGCTTTTCTCAGGAGCTTCGGGCTACGGCGCCCGCATGCATCGCCCAGACCTCCCCCGCCGCATCGGCCTCGTTCTGCTGCTGGCGCTGGTGACCTTCTTCATCGGCTATCCGGCCGCGTACCTCGCGACTCACAGCCTCGACCCGCGGGCCTGGCCCAACATCCCGGGCACGCCCTACGACTGGTTCTCCCTGGCCGGGCCCGGCTTGGCGGGTTGGCTTGGCTGTCTCCTGCAGATGGCCTCGACCTACTGGAACATGCTGCGCGGCCAGACGAACAGCCTGAGCGGTGGCGGTCTCCCCGCCTTCGTGGCGATTTGGGGGGCGGGGATCGTCCTGATGGTCCCTCTCGTCATGGGCGGCCGGCTCGTGCCGCTGCGCCACCGCCTCAAGCGCTACGGCGATGCCCGCTTCGCCGGACGGCGGGAGCTCGCGCGGATGCGCCGGGGCCTCGAGCTCGGGCTCGACCCGGACACCGGCCGCGCCGTCAGGGTCCCCGTCGAAGGCAACCTGATCACCATCGCGCCTCCGCGCACCGGTAAGACCGGTGGCTTGATCCTGCCCAACCTCGCCCTCCTGGAACCCGGCGCCTGGGGCGGCCCGGTCGTCGTCATCGATCCCAAGGGCGACGCCCTGCGCGCCGCACGACGGCGGCGCGAAGCGATCGGCCAAACCGTGCGCGTCCTCGATCCTCTCGGTCTGTCAGGCGGCTCCGACCGCTGGGATCCGCTGCTCGGGCTCGATCCCGAGGACGTGCTCGAACTCCAGAGCATGGCTCGCGCGCTCCTCCCAGATGTCGACCAGACCACTGAGGGAGGAACGTTCTTCCGCGACCGCGCCGTCGTCGTGATCGTGGCCGCGCTGCAGGTCGTGATCCGGGAAGGACAGGGGGTGACCGAAGCCGCAGCCCTGGTGAGCGAAGGCGGTGAGGAGCTACTGGCTGCACTGAAGGGGCGTACGGATCCGGTCGCCAAGGATGCCCGCGGCATCCTCCGCTCGAAGGACGAGAAGAGCCGGGCCAACATCCTCTCGACCGCAGCCCAGGCGTTCGGCTGGCTGCTCGATGCGCGCATGCAGCGGGTCGTGACCGGCCACACCTTCGCGCTCGACGCGGTGTGTGCGGGCGACACCGACCTGTTCATCGTCCTGCCGGCCGACGACCGGCGCACGGAGATCGCCCCCTACGTGCGTTGGCTGTTGGCGAGCCTGTTCAGCACGGTGCGGCGCACGCCGGTGGCCGAGCGGGTGCTCGTGGCCATCGACGAGGCGTTCGTGCTCGGCCGTTTCGACGCGATCCTGCGTGGGGCGGGCGAGCTGCCGGGCTACGGCGTATCGCTTTGGACCTTCTGGCAGTCGGAGGCCCAGATGGTCGAAGCCTACGGCCAAGCTGGGGCTACGATCCTGCGCGATACCGCCGAGGTAATCATGCTGTTCAACCTGTCCATGGCGCAGGGCGAGGAGCGGGAGCGCTGGTCGAAGGCGCTCGGGACGTTCACCGGGGTGCAGACGACCGAGACGGCCGATCCCGCCACCGGGAAGGTGAGCCGGAGCTCGACCGCGGTGGCCGACGCCCTGGTGCCGGCCTCGGACCTGGCCGCGCTGACGCAGCGGCATACGCTGGTGTTCCTCAACAGCCGCGCGCACACCACCGACCCGCTCAAGCTCAAAAAGACGCTCGCCCACGAAGACGCACGCTGCACCGGGCTGCTCGACTTCGTGAAGCCGGTGCAGGCGACCGCCTTTGGCCGGAGCGGACGGGTGCGCGACGGCGTGTGATCCTTGTCCGCACCTCCGGACACGTAGGCGTCCGAGGAGAGGCCATGCTCAGCCAAGTGTCGGCCGATATGTGCCGGGCGATCAGCCCGGCAGCGCCCGGATGAAGGGCCCGCCATAGCCCAGGACTTGCCGCGGCCAGCGGCTGATCTGCTGGCCTCCTGACGCCCGGATTGGTTCCAGATGCGCGCGATGTCCCGCTGACGCTTCGGCCGCAAACGCAGATCCCTGGGCGCGCAGCCGGTTCCGCTCTACGGTCACGCTTCGACGCCCTGACCTCGACCCGCACCATGCCGATCCGGCCCGAGCACCGCTTCTTCTACCCGATCGACTGGCCGCAACTCTCCCGGGTGATCCGGTTCGACCGGGCGGGAGGGCGCTGCGAGCGTTGCGGCCGACCGCATGGGCGGCGTGTGGTCCACCTCGGCGATGGCCGCTGGTGGGACGGGGAGGCTGCGTCCTGGCGGGACGGAAGCGGGCGGCGCGTACGCCTCACGCCCGGATCCGTGGACATCCTCGGGCGCGTGCGCCGGACCTGCGTGGTCCTGGCTGCGGCCCACCGCGACCACGACACGGCCAACAACGCCGGGGCCAACCTCGCCGCGTTCTGTCAGCGGTGCCACATGATCCACGACCGCCCCGAGCATCGCCGACGCCGGTGGGCGACGCTGTTCCGGCGCAAGGCGCTCGGCGACCTGTTCCGGGGGCCTTACGCCTGACCACGGATCCGCAAGGAAGCCCGACCACTGGCGCGCCGTCTGAACCGGGGCAGGGTCGCGAGCTGGCGCCACTCGGTTCAATGCGTGGGCGACAGATCGAGGCCAACGCGCCAGACCGCACCGCACAGGTAGCCTTGCCTTTTATCCCAGACCCGGACCCAGGCGAGGTCGCCGTCCAGGCGTTCGACTGAGACCCAGGAATTCCTCGGGAAGGTGTAGGCCCACACGGAGCCATCCGGCCCCGAGAGGTTGGCGGCCAGCGAATACATTGCGCGTCCGATCTGGGGCGTCGCCCGGCGGACGAGCTCGAACCAGCCCCCAGCGATCACCAGGAGGACGAGGACGGACGGATGCAGAACTCCGCGCAGCAGCGCGATGCTGAGGCGTCGCCCCCGCGCGAGGAGCCGGCCCTGCGGCCACCACCGGCGCTGGGGCTTGGCGAGGGCGACCTGGATCGAGCGGCGCAGGCTGACCCGGTCGGGACCGGTCAGGGCCGGGTCGTCGAGATGGGCCATGCGCTCAACTGCCCCGAGCCGCAACAGCTCGGTCAGCCGCGCCCGGCTCGCCGCGCGGACCCGGCGCGCGGCCGCGCGTTCGGCCTCCTGGGCGGCGCGCACGCGATCCTGCACGGTACCGGGAGCGCGGGCCACGGGCTCAGCCCTCCAGCCACGCCGCGGCCGGGGCGGCGGCTGCCATCGCGCGGGCGCGGAACGCCGTGAGATCCTCGATGATGCGGCCGGCCTCGGCGAAGCCGAACTGTGCGGCGAGGTTGTCCTCGGCCCCGGCGAGGTCCTCGCCGATGAACCGCAACCCGCCCTTCTGCAGCAGCTCGTTGGCGCGCGCGTCAAGGCTGAGCCGCTCCAGACGGCTGAGGGTGACGCCCTTGCCCAGAGCCTTCAGGGCGGCCGGCTCGACCGGGCCCTCGATCTGGTTCTCGACCACGAACCGGGCGGCCGCGAACGGCGCAGCGAGGTCGAGCAGGACTGGGGCGTTGGCCAGGGCACCGGGCTCGCTGGTGAGCACGACCAGCAGGGCGAAGGTGATGCCGCGCCGGCCGTAGCGCCCGCTGGCCTCACGGATCAGCGGTAGGAGCGAGCCGGCGGTGTTGGCCCCGACATCGACGATCACCGGCCCCTCGGCCGCGGCCATGGCGTTGAGCACACCGTCGAACTCGGCCCGCGCGGCCTGGCCACCGGTGCGGTTGATCTCGCCGCGTTCGGCCCGAACCGGGAAGAAGGCGAGGCGGTCGTCGAGCTCGACCAGACGGCGGCCGGCCTCGATCTCGATCAGGCGGGCGGCGGGCAGACACTCGGCGAGCGCGCGCACCAACACGGTCTTGCCGGAGCCGCCCTTGTCCTGGGCGACGAGGAGGATGCGTGGCATCGGATCAGGCCTTCTTCAGGAGCTTGTGCAGGGCGTCGAGGCCCGCGCGCCGGATCGCCTCTTCGCTGGTGTGCGCGGGGCGGCCGGGTGCGGGTGACGGAGTATTCGGGACCGGTGCGACCGGCGCCGGGGTCGCGGTGTCGCCGGCGAGCGGCGGCTTTGGATCGGCGAGGTCGGGCCGCGCGCGGCGGGCGGCGGCCCGCTCGGCCTGCCGGCGCAGCTGCGCCTCGACCTGACCGACGATGGCGGTGAGGCGGGAGGCGGTCAGGGGCTTTCCCGCACCCTGGGTGACACCCTGGGCGCTCATCGCCGCGGCGATGGCCGCCCAGGTAATGCCGCTCGCGCGCAACTGGCGGATCATCGGCAGGCCATCGCGCACGGCGCGGGTCACGCCCGTGGTCTCCCGGCCGATGCCGGCTGTGGGACGCGTGGCCTGCACGCGCTTGGCGTCCCGGGCGAGGCGCTTGGGATCGAGGGTCATTGCCGAGAGCGATGCGAGAACGATTGACCGGTGCTGGCCAGGGCTGCCAGTCTTTGCCGCTGCGTTTGCCATCGACGAACCATCATCGGAATGGATCACACCTCACGCACTGAGTGTGTCTCAGCATCCGAACGGTACGCGACTGCCTACTTGTCCCGGCTCAGAATACGGACGGTGGGCGCTTTGCCCGTAGGGCGCGAAGAAGTGCCAGAGCACCTTCCAGGCGTGGCTGCAGAGTGCCGATCGCCTCCTGGTTCGTCCGATAGGCGGTGCCTTCTTCCGCTTCTATCTGGAATGCTGAACGCAGAACCTCCCTGGCACTCTTGCGGCCTTGCATAGTGTATGGATTAAATATAGCTCGAAGTTCATTGACTAGATCATTGATAGTGAGTGAAAGTTTTTCTTCCGAATATTCCGGGCCGTGCAGCTTATTTGCGCGAGGATTTTCCATAGCTTTTCCTCAATAAATATGTCCATGTATTGCATATCAGGATCAGCTCTTGAGACGCTGTCCCATGGATAGCGTTCATCGATTTTGAAATAAACGCAAGGCTTGAGTGGATGAAATCCTCTAAGCCAAGCGAATTTTTTTGGTCGACTCCAAAATCGGTGGGGCTCGACTACAAAATTTGCACATGCTGTAGTCGACTACGTAGTCGTTTGCGGTGTTTGGTCCTAAGTTTTTCTTGATAAGGAAAGTGTTCCAGTTGACGCGCGGAAAAATTAGCTCCCATTCTGATGGGGTCTCAGCGTGTGGTTGATGAGAACGGGTGGCGGTCGACTTGTTCCTGGCGCTCGCGCCACGGCTGATGATCTGATCCACGTGTAGCAGGTGCGCCGATGGCCCAGGAGATCGAGCTTACCGTGACCCTGGATGCGGCGCTCGCCGCCCGGTTGCGAGCCGCCGCGGCCGAGCGCGGCTGGTCCGCTGAGAGCTTGGCTGCCGCGTGCGTCGCTCAGCACCTGGAGGTGGCGATCCGTCACCGCGTTCTGGTCGAGCGGATGGAGCAGATCGACGGCGCCATCCTCGACATGGCCCAGGCGGTCGGCGAACTCGGCGCGCCGTCGGCCGGCATCGACCTCTCCAAGGTCTGTCGCCTGCACAAGGGCGACGGCGTCGCCGATCCGGCGCCGTGACCGCCTCGCTGCACCGGCTCGGTGCCGGCTCACCGGCGGCGGCCTACTACACGCAGGACAGCCAGCGTGAAGCCAGACCCGATAAGAGGGACAACTACTACCTCTCGGACGGCGGCGGGGTGTGGTGGAGCAGCGGCGGCACGATCGTGCGCCACGGTGCGGCGATCGACGCCGCCTCGTTCCGCGAGCTGTGTGCGGGGCTCCACCCAGGCACGGGTAAGCCGTTGGTCCGCGGTGCGGGCCCGGGGCACTGGGCCGGTGTCGACTGTACGATGACCCCCGGGAAGAGCGTGTCGGTGCTTTGGATGGCCGGCACGCCTGAGCAGCGCGCGGCGATCGAGGCCGCCCATCGCGCTGCCGTCGAGCGGGCGCTGAGTTTTGTCACCGCGGAGGGACTCGTCACCGTCCGGACCGGCGCCGGCGGCACCGAGCAGCATCGCCCGCGCGACCTGATCGTCGGTCGGTTCGATCACTATACAACCAGAGAGGGTGATCCGAATATTCACACGCACTGCGTGTTGATCAACGTCGCCGGTGCGCCCGAGAATGCCGGCGCCGGTCGGTACAAGTCGCGGACGCACCTGACCATCGAGCCTGAGCGGCTGTACGCCGCCCAGCTCGGAGTGGGAGCGGCATACAGGGCGGCCCTGGCCGAGGGGCTGCGCGAGCAGTTCGGTCTGCAGTATCGCGAGGCCGGACGCGGGCAGTGGGAGGTCGCCGGCGTGCCGGAGGCGCTGCTCGCGGCCTTCTCCAAGCGCTCGGAGCAGATCCTGGCTTACGCGGGCGCCGGGGCCAGCAGCGCCCAGCGCGAGATCGCCGCCCTGGCGACTCGCCGGGGAAAGGAGGAATTGCCGACCGGGCCGGAGCTGGAGGCGCGCTGGCGCAAGGAGCTCGCCGCGTGCGCGATCGATCCGTGGCTAGCCGCGCGTCACCCCGAGCGCGACCCCGCCTTCGTGATGGCCGCCGAGCGCGATCGGGAGCGAGAGGCCCCGTTCGACCCGCCCGAGATCCCCGGTGACGGCCCGGTGGCGCGCGCCGCCTCGGCCCTATTCCGGCACGAGAGCGTCGTGGCGCGCAAGGACCTGCTCCAGCGTGCCCTGGAGGTCGCGGGTGTCGCCGGTATCGGGGTCGACGCCGTGGAGGCGGAGCTCGCCCAGCTCGAGCGGGATGGCGCGCTGCTGCTGCTTGCCGACGCCGAGCTGGTACCGGGCGCTAGTGCGTGCTGGACCAGCCCGGGCATCGCCGCGTGCGAGGCCGCGATGCTGCGCGCGGCCGATCGGCCCCTGGAACGGACCTGGATCACGCCCGAGGCGGTCGAGGCTGCGCTGGCGGACGCCCCTCATCTCAGCCCCGAGCAGGGCGAGGCCGTGCGTCACGCCGCTGGTCGGGACGGGGTGGCGCTGCTGCAGGCCGGGGCAGGGACCGGCAAGACTACGACGGCGGCTGCCCTGGTAGCCGCCGCCCGCGGCTCCGGCCTGCGGGTGATCGGCCTCGCGCCGTCGTGGGTGGCCGCCGACGAGCTCGGGCGCTCGACCGGAATCCCGGCGCAGGCGATCGCGCGCTGGCGCCAGGACCAGACGCAGGCTGCAGGTCCGGATGCCATCCATCACCCCGACCGATCGGCCGTGCTCGACGCCGATACCCTGGTGATGGTCGACGAGGCCGGGATGGTCGCGACCCGCGACATGGAAGCCGTGCTGAGCGCGGCCCGGTCAGCCGGGGCGAAGGTGGTTCTGATCGGTGATCGGCGGCAGCTCGCCTCGGTCGGGGGCGCGAGCGCCCTGCGTGCGGTCGCCGACGTGGTCGGGCGCTCGGCGGTGCTCGAACAGGTCCGCCGACAGACGGTGGAGTGGCAGCGCGCCGCCTCGGTGCTGATGGCGCGCGGTGAGGTCGAGGCGGCCCTGCGCGCCTACGCGGCCCGGGACCGGATCGAGCTGATCGCCGGCGCCGAGGCCGCGCAGGTGCGCGCGCTCGCGGTCTGGAGCGAGCAGCGCGCGGCCCACGGCGAGGATGTGCTGATCGTGACCCGGCGTAACGCCGACGCCGCGGCCTTGAACGTCCAGGCGCGGGCTGTGCTGCGGGGGGAGGGGCGCCTCGGCCCCGACCTGATCACCCTGCCGGCGCACGACCGAGACGACAGGCCGGTGGCGCTCGCGCTCGCGGTCGGCGACGCCCTCCGCTTCGGCGAGAGCCTGCCGCATCTCGGGTTGCGCAATGGCAATCGCGCCCGGGTCGAGGCGATCACGGTCGAGCCGGAGGGAGGAGCACGCCTGCGCCTGGCGCTGGAGGATGGTCGCGCGTTGGAGGTGGCGTGGTCGGATCTGGCGCAACAGCCGCGGTTCGGCCGGAAGCGGTCGCAGCCCAGGATCGTGCATGCCTATGCGGGCACGGCCTACGCGGCGCAGGGCCGGACCTCCTCCGCGGCGGTGATGTATGTCGGGGCGGCCACGGACGCGCGGGAGATTTATGTCGGTCTGACCCGGCACCGACACGAGGCCAGGGTAGTGGTCGAGCGCGATCGGCTCGATGCCCTGTGCCGGCAACGGCAAGAAGATGCGCGGATGCCGGCGACCGACGCGATGGTGCTGGAACGCCTGTTCCGAGAGGCGCGGACCTACAGTGAGAAGGTCAACGTGGTCGATCACGCCGCCGACCGGGTCGCGTTCGTGCGGGATGGATCGCTGGGAACGCGTGAGCCCGTCGACCAAGGGATCGATGTGCGGCGCGTGATGCGTGCAACACGGCTTCTGCGTGAGGCCGCAGCGTGGCTCGGCGTCGAGCAACTCATCGTGCCGATGTGGCGGCTGGTGGATGCCTACGGGCGTCGTTTGACGCAAGCACCGGCCCGGGTGACCCGTGCTCTGGTCGGCGAGCTTGCTAGCCGCCTCGGTCGCCCCGATCCGCTGCCCCAGCTTGAGCGGGGTCGCCACATCGAACGGTGAGGGTGATCCTGGATCACGAGCAATCATCCCTGGGCCCAGGCCCGCATGCCCCCAAATGGGCGCGATGGCTCTCAAGGCAGGATCAGCCGCGCGGTCTTGTTGACGTCATCGCGGATGAGGCCCGTTCCTGTCTATCGGAGGCGGGCATTCTGCGTTTTCTGGACCTTATGCGATCATTCAATGACCTGGGCGACAGGTTATATTTGCATTTCGATTTGCATCGCATTTGCATTAGTGCAAATGCTTCGATGCATCTCTAGAGATGTCTGGAGATATATTATCATCAACCGTTGTCTTCAAGGGCCGATCTCGTTATCTGCCGATCGATCTCCGACGAACGCCGGGCCAACCCGATGCCGCCCCCCAACCCGAACGAGTGGCAACAGCTCCGCGCCGCGGTCCACCGCGAAGCCCAGGCGGTGATCCGCGTGCCCGACCTACGTCTCACCGAGATCGACGCCACGGCTCTGCGGGTCGCTGGTGATTGGCGTCTGCAGGTTCGCGCCGTCGACTGGAACTGGCGCGGCCTTACACGTCGTCCGGAGCATCAGATCAACACCGCGATCTGGCACAGAGACCGCCTGTGCGGGCTAATGTGCGGCTCGGCCGGCGCGGCCGCTGTCGTGCTACGCTATCTTGAAGGCGCGCCGGATCCTACCCACCCTCTGAAGGGGCGTGTGGCTGACATCGGCGTGGCAACGGCCGAGGTTTACGCGCGTGCCCTAGGTGCACCGACTGTGCTGCTGAACGACCCGATCTCCGCCCTCGTCGATCGCCTCGGTGCGGGGCCAGGGTACGCCTGGATGACAGAGGCACCGTTCCAAGGGTACTTTGGGCGCAAGGTGATACCATGAGCGCGCAGCGGCCCGGAGCATCCGGGGGAGTCAGGAAGACAGATCGCGGATCTGGCCGTAGCCTGCTGGTACGGTCCGCCGTGACCGGCCGGTTCGTGGCTGTACGGGAGAAGGCTCGCACGGCCGAACCGGTCTCCGATCTTTCGGCTATTCCCAACGGCGGCCTCGCCGCAGCCCTGGAGCGGCTGAACGTGCTGCCGCCGGATGCCTGTGCGTGGGTGCACGAACTAGCGCCGATGTCGGCCGATGTACCCGAGGTCATCGGGCCTCGACTGAAGAATGATCAGAAGCAGGGTAAGCGGTAGATCAACAGAGGTCGTCCCGACACGGGTTAACGTGTACCTAGCGGCCGAAGGCGTCCTCCATTCGCGTCCGCCTGAACGGCCAGAGCAAGCATGCGCTCGACCTCACGCTGGATTGGCCGGTACTCGAACTGCTCGCCAAGTAGGACGCAGACCCCGCGCTCCGGGTCGACCAGCTTGAAGACCTTGTCGAGCGGACCGGCGCTTCTGTGATCGCCGACGCGTGGTCCTGGGAAGAAGAAGCCGGCCGCGTTGACGATCAGATAACGGTCGAGATCCTCATCGAAGTGTTCGAACGCGTTGCGCAACCGCCGCCATTTGAGCGGTGACGCGTCAGTAAGGGCGAAGGCCTCACGCAGCTTCTCTCCACGCGCCGCCGCGAGCAAACTGTCCTTCTTCACCGGCCAGAAGAAGCGCGACAGGGCCCCGGCGTGGGTTAGGGCTTCTTGCACGGTGGCGAAAATCAGCGCGTCGGACATACCGCGTGTGACAGCAGCGTCGAACCGCTCGAAGGCACTGAAGGATCGCTCGGCCGCGTATATGATCGACTGGATGTAGAAAATCTCAAGCGGCGGCTGGATGCCGCCGCACAGATCGATGATCGCTGCCTCAGCTGCCTGCAGCTCACCGGCGTCCATTCTCATGTCATGCCTACTCCGACATCATAGGCGCGGCGGTATCGAGACAAACTAAATGCGACTACGCTTTCCTTCACCGATCCCCCGCGTATAAATCCGAAACAACCGTTTCGGATTTATACGTGGCCTCGTTCGTCGCCTATTACCGTGTCTCGACAGCTCGCCAGGGCTATAGCGGCTTAGGCCTCGATGCCCAGCGGTTGGCCGTTGGGCGCTTCACGGCAGGGCGTGGCGAACTGGTCGCGGAGTTCACGGAGATCGAAAGCGGCCGAAAGGCCGATCGACCTCAACTCGTTGCCGCGATCGAGCTGACCCGGAAACATAAGGCGATCCTGGTGATCGCTAAGCTCGATCGCCTAGCGCGCAACGTCGCTTTCGTCTCAAACCTAATGGAGAGCCGCATCGAGTTCATCGCCGCAGACATGCCGGAGGCGCAACGAGTGACGGTTCACATGATGGCAGCCATAGCGGAGCACGAACGTGGCGTGATTTCGAAGCGCACCAAAGAAGCCCTTGAGGCCGCAAAGGCGAGGGGGGTGCGGCTCGGGAACCCCCGGCCCAACTTGGCAAAGGCTACCGGCCGAGCGGCGGAGCGCGCCGCTCGGTTCCGGGCATCCATGATGCCCCTGATCCAATCGCTTAGAGCAAATGGACGCTCGTTGCGCGCAATCGCTGACGATCTGAACAGTAGGCGCATTCCAACGTTGTCCTCCGCCCCACGGTTGCTTGAGACACCCCGTTAGCGGACGGTCTCCGCCTCAGGGGTGAGAACGATGACGACGAATACAGGAGCGGTTGCCGGTGCGGTCGGACCTGGCCGGGGTGGGCGCATGTCCCGGCAGCGCAAGCGGGACGCGGTGTTGCGGCTTCTGCGTGGTGAGGACCTGGAGAGCGTTTCGCGCGGCCTGGGCGTGACGGCGGCGACCTTGTCGGGCTGGCGCGATGCTTTCCTGACGGCGGGCGAGGCCAGCCTGTCCACCCGGCCCCTCGATGCGGACGCGCTGGAGAGCGGGCGTCTCAAGGCCAAGCTCGGCGAGATGCTGCTGGAGCGCGAGCTGCTGGAGGCCAAGGTCGCCGCCCTGGAGGCGCGTGGCTCCGGCCCTTTGGCCCGCAGGCGGTCGCGGCCATGAGCCGGACCGTCTCGCCGGCCAGCGGCAGCGTCTACGGGCTGGCTCGGGTGTGCCGGATCTGGCGCGTGTCGCGCGCCACAGTCCACCGGCATCTCTCACCGCCCCGCTCGAGGCTCGGATCGGAGGCCGCGTCCGATCCCGCGCGGCGGCCCGGCCCGGTCGGGGCGATGCCGGATGCAGCACTGCTCATCCGGATCCGCGCCATCCTGACCGATAGCCCCTTCCACGGCGAAGGCCATCGCAAGGTTTGGGCACGGCTGCGCATGAAGGGCGTGCGCACCTCCAAGCGCCGGGTTCTGCGCCTGATGCGCGCCCACGACCTGTTGGCCCCCACGCGGGTCGGCACACCGCGCGGTCCGCGCAACCACGACGGCACCATCATCCCGGACAGGGTCGACACGATGTGGGGCACCGACCTGACGACCACCTGGACGGCCGAGGGGCAGGTCGCGGTGTTCGTGGCCATCGATCACTGCTCGGCCGAGTGCGTGGGCATCCATGCGGCGCGCCGGGCCACGCGCTTCGAGGCGCTGGAGCCGATCCGCCAAGGGGTGCGGCAGCGCTTCGGCGGCTTCGCGGCCGAGATCGCCTCTGGCCTGAGCGTCCGGCACGATCACGGAAGCCAGTACATGGCGGACGCCTTCCAAGCGGAGCTCGCGTTCCTGGGCATCGCGAGCTCGCCCGCCTTCGTGCGCGCCCCGGAGGGGAATGGCTGCGCCGAGCGCTTCATCCGCACCCTCAAGGAGAACCTGTTGTGGGTCGAGCACTTCGATACGGTCGAGGATCTGCGCCACGCCCTGCTGGCGTTCCGGGATCTCTACAATGAGACGTGGCTGATCGAGCGACACGGGTTCCGGCCACCGGCCGAAATCCGCGCCGCGCAGCTACCACCCGCGGCCATCGCCGCGTAGGCTTCAGATCGGTGTCTCACAATCCGCAGGCGGTGCAGTTGAACGATCGCTCATGGCATGCAGCCACCGTGCGGGGGATCCTTCTGTATCCTGATCGGGACAAGGCGCTCAGAAATTAGAATTGCCGTTTACCGGCGAAGCTGCCGCCTGATAATCAAAGCGGAGGAAACGTGGTTAGCGACGAAAAATTAGGCCGGCTACGCGAGGTAATCACAGAGAACCTACGTGTCCAGCGCGATGGCGAAGCCATTGATTACATAAATGTTGGCACAGCTCTCCAAGATGCGTGCTCGAAACAAAATCACGCCATTTTTGCCCGCAGGGGATGCGGGAAAACCCTGCTACTTCATCACTCGTCAAGAGTTCTAAAAAGCGATATTAGGTCGGTATATCTCAACTGCGAAGATTTTAAGCGGCACTCTTTCCCAAACGTTCTCATTGAGATAGTATCATCGTTATTTAAGGATATTGAAAAACATCTTCCTGGTTGGTTTGGGAAGAAGAAACGCTCTCGCTTGATTATTGGCCAGATCCTGTCCCGTCTAGATGCTCTCCAAAAATCGGCAGATGTACAAGACGAAGAAATCCGCAAGAAAATATCTGCCGAAACTGGAACAACACTGGAAGGATCTGCGGGCGCAGATATAGAAAAACTAAATCTAAAATTTGGGGCTAAAGATGAAACCAAAAACAAGGAAGAAATTGAGCGCTCGTTCAAAATTCACCGCGAGAAACTTCAGGAGCTGGACCGTTGGTTGCCAGAACTGAAAGATCAAATCAGAAATTTTTTCGCTTTGTCGCAATCTACAAGTGCAATAATAATTCACATCGATGATCTATATCATCTCAAAAGAACTGACCAGGCTTTTGTTGTAGATTATATACATAGGTTGTGTAAAGATGTACCTCTTTACTTTAAGATTGCTACACTTAGACACGCGTCTACACTGTATGCAGATCGGGACGGTCAACCCATCGGGGCCCAAGAGCGGCACGACTATCAGCCAATAAACATCGATTATACGTTCAGTGATTTCAAAAAGACTTCAAATCAGAACTGGCAGATACTTGAGCAATTTGGCGTCAAAGCTGGACTTACAAAAGCAGAAGTGCAGTCCCTTTTCAAGGGTGAGGGATTTGAACGCCTTGTGATGGCCGGCGGAGGTGTTCCCAGGGACGTACTGTCTCTATTTCTGCAGGTGCTGTCAGATGTCGATGCTTCTCGCGGCGGACGCATTGGCAAAGATGAAGTTAGAATTTTGTCACGAGCCAATTTCGAGCGAAAAATCGATGAGTTGAAACAGGACTCGAAGGGCGACGAGCAAGACGATTTGCTGAAAGGTATCTATATTATCCGAGAATTTTGCCTTGACCGGAAAACGAACCTGTTCTTAGTTAGAGAGAGAATGCTTCAGCAGAGCGATGAGTGGCGAGCTCTTTTTAACAGGTTGCTCGACTACAGAATTATTCACAACTGCGCGACCGCTTTGACCCATAAGTCTCAGGAGGGAACCTATCAAGCTTTCGCGATAGACATCGGCTGCTATGCGCACCTCAGAAAATTACAAGACCGCTTTACCGAAATTGATGTAAGTTCTCCCAGTGCAAAAGATCAAATGCGATCGGCGCCGTTGTTAGATCAGGCCAAGTTAATGGCGTTATTTGAGAGTGTGCCCAAAAATGTTGAAGCAGCTCTCCTGGAAGCGGAAGAGGCAGTCTAGTTCCCATTTCGAGTTAATCAGTCAGTTGCCATCTAATCCACGTGGATGGCGCGTGTTAAAACGCGCCATCCACGTGTTTTTCAAACGAATAACCTCAGCGTTCTCGCAGCTGTTAAATTTGCTATCAGCGATGAAATATATCCGCACCAGTCAATATCGCAGCCCACGCTAAATCCTCTTCTTGCTCCTCAGGCGTGTTGGATATTAGATGCCATAGGGTACTAAGGCTGTCTTTCTTATTCTGAGTAACAATTTGCCCAACCCATGATGTCATCGCGCTCACCCCGCGCCATTTTACAACAAGCGAAATAATATCATCATCAACAAACCCGACTATGTCACCGATTGCTTCTCTGGCGTCTTTTTTTAGGCTCTTCTTGCTTGTATAAATACCAGTGACATTTGCGCCGTCAATTTTTAGATCCATACTGGATCCCAGTTGATTTTTCCAGACTCCATCGAAGCCGCTCGGAGCTGCTGCTTGTTTCTTCTCGTTTTGGGTAGAAAGAGCCTTCGAGAGTGCCACTTCGTGCTTCATGTGTCTCGCCCTCCCTGATCTGCGAGATCCAGCATGCGATGAATTTACATGGCTTGGAAGCCAGTTATGGCGCCACCGCATCACGCAACGACGCTGGTTTTGAGGGCGCGGGATTGGCCTGCGATCCCGAAACGGCGATTGGCTCCGCTCGTCCCTGATAGCGTCATCATCATGACGCTTATCTCTGGCCTCCGATACCGTTCGCTTATCAGAAGCCAAAGGCGCCATAGTGGGGCCGGTATGGGGTCAAGACCGGAGAGCGTTAGACCCCGTTTCATAACGGGCTAAACAGCTTAGCGGTTGGGTGAGCGGCGAGCATCGCGGGCGTTGGGAGAGTGTCTGACGCTCACCCAGGAACCTTGATGTGGACACCCGCCGCCCGCGCGGAGCTTGCGCGCGAGAGCCTGCCCTATGCAACCTGCCTGAGCGATGCCGAATGGACGGTGCTCGCGCCGCTGCTCCCTGCACCGTCCAGCACCGGCCGCCCATGGCGCTGGCCCGTGCGGGCGATCCTCGGCGGCATCCTATACGTACTGCGCACCGGCTGCGCGTGGCGGCACCTGCCGCTGGACTTCCCGCCTTGGAGCACGGTGCATCGCTGGTTCTTGCGCCTGTCGCAGGCAGGCGTGTTCGAGCGCCTCGCTCACGCCCTCACGATGGCCGACCGGGAGCGGGTCGGACGCGAGGCCAGCCCGACCGGCTGTGTCGTGGATGCGCAAGCCGCGCGCGCGGGTGGCGTGGGGATGGCAGGCGAGCGCGGTTACGATCCAGCCCGGCGGGTCGTCGGGCGCAAACGCCACGCGCTGACCGACACAGACGGCCGCCTGCTCGTGGCTGGGATCTCCACCGCCGACCTTCACGACAGTCACGGCGGCATCGCCCTGTTGCGAGCCTCACGCGGGCTATTCCCGTTCTTGGCCCACTGCTTCGCTGACCGCGCCTACAGAGGTGAGCGCGTCGGCACGGCCACAGCCATCGTGGTCGAGATCGTCGCGGCGGAAGCCGGGCAGAAGGGCTTTGCCGTTCAGCCCAGGCGATGGGTGATCGAGCGGACATTCAGTTGGATCAGCCGCTGCCGCAGGCTCGCACGCGACCACGAAGCGACCCCGTCCTCCGCGCTTGCCTTCTTCGTGCTCGCTGCGGCCATGATCCTCGTCAGGCGGCTCGCCAGAGCCTTATGAAACGGGGTCTTAGCGTGCCTTAAGGCCAGACCGGACGGCTGGCACCGCGACGGATGAAGGTCGGTGGCAAGACGGCGAAAACTGTCCAACACCTTGACTTTCAAGTAAAAATATGATATTTGCGAACCGTTAGGGCACGCGTAGGCCGAAGGCCGGCCCGCAAAGCGGGTACGCGTGCCCTAACGGTGGCAAATGACCTGTATTGTCGCCTGAAAAGCAAGTATATCCGAGCAATACCCTCGGAAATATACTTGGCGTTATTTTTAAACATCCTGGCGGGGTTCATTTGGGATCTCTTAAAGTGGGCCTTTTGGGCCGTGGTGAACATGCTTTTATAGCATAAAACGCCATAAAAATCAAAGTCTTATACCGAATTTTGGCGACAAGTAACACCCGCAACAGACACAGACCCACCACCCCCGGCCGGCGTTCACTGGACGTCGGAAGGATCGGGGGCGGCTATTGACGGGCCCGACCTGGTGCCAGGGCGGAGAGCCGGACAGGCTGCGCGGGAGCGCAGACTAGGACCGGCGGGGTTCAGGATCGAGCGCAGGCAGGACGGCGGAGCCGCCCCGGCCGGGGGCCGGGGTGTGGGGCCGGCAGCCCCGCCAGCCGCCGGCAGGCGGCTATCGCGCGGCGGCTGCCATTCGCCACTGCCTGTAAGAATGAAACACCCGGCGCGACCGCAGTGCTGTCACTGGCAGGCTCACTGACCGTGACAGCACGGGCCGCAGGGCGCTGCCCTAGACCCGTGCGGCACCGCAGGCCACGGCCAGAGTCACCAGCGGGCATCGTGGCGGGGAGAGGTCAGACGCGGCCGGAACGTGCCCGCATAAATGCCTGACGAGTGCCACGCGGGCATTCGTCAGATCTGACAGGCGACACCTCCGGGCCACACCCGCTACCGAGTACTCACCTACGCGAACAGGTCGAGTTGGCCAGGCATGCCAAGGGCCCCTGAGCGCGGCGCCGGGCCGAGACGCTTAGTCCGCGGTATCGGCAGAACTGGCAGGGCGACACCAGGCTTGCCGTAGAGCACAGCCCCGACGATCCGGCATCCGTCGCCACGGTGGAACACGTTCACCGTATGCGGTCCAGCCCGCAGGATCTCCTGCATCAGCCGCTCGTCGAGGCTGAGGCCGGACAAGGTCGCGAGCAGGCAGGTAAGGCCTGCCGCCTCCACGGCAAACGACTGGAACTCCGCGGCTCGCTGCCGCCACACCTGAGAGACGGCGCCGACGCTTGTTTCCGGAAACGGGTTCGGCGCAGGCTGCGTCGCGGTCTGAGCGAGGAAGGCGGCGATCACATGCCGCTCGGCGATATGGTCAGCGGCGAGCAGGGGCCCGGTGAGAGGATGGTCGAAAACGTACGCTAAGCGTCGCGGCCTTGCTGGTGGAGGCGCAGCGGCCTGAACCGTTCGCGGGGCTTGTCGATTTCGGCCCAGAGATAGTCGCCGGTGAGGCCGACATGCTCCCAACCCAGCGGGGCGACGTGGGCGAGCAGGTCGTCGGGCACCGCGACGCCGCTGCCGCGCAGATGGCGGATGGCGCGATCGAGATAGACGGTGTTCCACAGCGTGACGGCTGCGGTCACGAGGGTCAGGCCGGAGGCGCGATGGCGCTGGTTCTCGAAGGTGCGGTCGCGCAACTCGCCGAGGCGGTTGAAGAAGATGGCGCGGGCGAGCGCGTTGCGGGCCTCGCCC
>NZ_VUOK01000047.1 GCF_009806555.1 Methylobacterium sp. 2A
TGCCGGCCTGGTTGGCGGCGCTGCCGGCGCAGGCGGCGACGGTGTTGCCGCACTGGGCGGCGAGGTAGGCCTGGAGTTCGCCCTGGGCCTTCACGAACTGGGCCGGCAGGTTGATCGCCGTGCCGGTCACCGCGGCGTTGTCGATATAGGCCGGATTGGTGAAGGCCTGGGCGAGGTCGTAGGTCGCGAGTGCGCGGCCGCCGATGATGTCGAGCGGATAGTGCACGCCGAGCGCGATGCGGCTGTTGCCGTAATCGGCCGCGCGGGCGAGCATGTTCTGGTATTGCTGCGGCACCAGCATCGCCAGCAGGATGCCATCGGTAAACGCGTAGGTGGTGTGTCCGCTCGGGAAGGACGGGTTGGTGGCGATGCCGCTGAGCGCCGTCGGATCGTAGATGTTGAAGCGGGCGGGCGCCGCCTGAACGGGCCGCGAGGAGCCGTAGACGTCCTGGCCCGGTTGCGTGTTGGTGACCCCGTAGGCGAGGTCGTACACGCTGTCGCGGGTGTTGGGCAGGCCATTGTAGGTCGGCAGGCTGTAGCCGGCGGGCGCCACCGCCGGGGCGGCCACGTATTTGTTCGGCGTCACGCTCGGGTTGTTGGCCGCGCCGTTGGCGAAGTAGTTCTTGGCGACGCCGAGATTGTTGCCGCTGACATTGTAGGCGCCGGCCAGGAGGTTGACCACGCTGCCGAGCGGGCCATTGGCACCCTGCGCGACGCCGCGCTGGTAGATCGGTCCGAGTTGGGCGCCGAGGCCGCCCACGAGCTGCTGCGGGACGATCCCGTTGATCGGCGTCTGAGCCGGCAGGCCGCCCGCGAGGTTGGCGGCCACGCCGTAGGTGCTCAGGCCGACCGAGGACAGGTTGTTGCTGGCCGAGCCGAGCAGGTTCTTATCGCTGATCGCGAGCTGCTGCTGCGCGAGGCCGGCAGCGGTATTGACCGCGGCCGATTGCGACAGATTGAGTTGCAGGGTCTGCTGGCCGGTGGCCGTCGCGTTGAGAGCCAGATACGGCGCCAGAAGATTGAGCACATTCACATCGGACGGCGTCGTGTTGACGGATTGCGCCTGCGCCGCCGAACCGAATGCCGCGACCGTCAAGGCCGCGATCGAAGCCCCGTGCCGTACTTTCATCTTTGGCCCCCCAAAGTCCGCGGCCGTCCGGCTGCGGCGGGAGGTTTAGCGAAAACCGCAAATCCCGCGACGTCATACTTCAGTCACAATAAGCAGAATCGCTCCCTGTCGCATTCACGCAACAGAACAATACTTAGCCAACACATGATATTAGGCCAGATCACCGTGCCTTCAGCTTTCAAAACACATGGATCACCTTGGCCTCAACTCAAGGAGCATCGCCATCCGGCAGGCCGTTGCGACACTTCGGACCGCTTTCGAGGCTTGAGGTCATCGAACTAAAATCTTTGGTTGGCAAGATCAATAACGGGGATGTGCAGTCGTTCATCACACGAATGCTGTTCCCGTAAACCGTTTTCGTGCAGCCGCGTCACCGAAGCGTCACGGGCCCATCCTAATCCCGGCTTCGCCAACAGATCTGATTCCGCGCGAGGGTTCATGTCCGATTCCGCCGTGATGTCACCGGGGGTCGCGGGGAGTCGACCGGCCGGCGCCCCCCGCCTCGATCGCGGGATTCATCCCGGGGGAGTAATCGCCTTCCTCGCCGTGCTGGTGGCGGGGCTCGGCTACGCGGTCCTGAGCCTGATCGCCGACATGAATGCGGTGGGCGAAGCGCCCCTGGCCTATGGCGCCTTCGCGCTGCTGGGGCTCGCGCTCCTCATCGCCCTGGGCTTCGAGTTCGTGAACGGCTTCCACGACACGGCCAACGCCGTGGCCACCGTGATCTACACCCACTCGCTGCCGCCGCTGATCGCGGTGATCTGGTCGGGCTTCTTCAACTTCCTCGGCGTGCTGCTGTCCTCCGGCGCGGTGGCCTACGCCATCGTCACGCTGCTGCCGGTGGAGCTGATCCTGAACGTCGGCTCCCATGCGGGCTATGCGATGATCTTCGCGCTGCTGCTGGCCGCGATCATCTGGAATCTGGGCACCTGGGCGTTCGGGCTGCCGAACTCGTCCTCCCACGCGCTGATCGGGTCGGTGCTCGGCGTCGGCCTCGCCAACCAGTTGATGAGCGGCGGGGACGGCACCTCCGGCGTCGACTGGAATCAGGCCCTCAACGTGTTCAAGGCGCTGCTGTTCTCGCCGATCTGCGGCTTCGTGCTGGCAGCGCTCCTGCTGCTCGCGCTGAAATTCTCCGTGCGCCGCAAGGACCTCTACGAGGCGCCGAAGGGCGACACGCCGCCGCCCCTGTGGATCCGCGGCCTGCTGATCCTGACCTGCACGCTGGTCTCGTTCTTCCACGGGGGCAACGACGGCCAGAAGGGCATGGGCCTGATCATGCTGATCCTGATCGGCGCCGCCCCGACGGCCTACGCGCTGAACCGCACCATGGCGGACGACACGACGCCGGCCTTCGTGCAGGCCTCGATGGCGGCGAGCGAGGTCTTCTCCGCCCGCGCCCCCGGCGCCCCGGTGCCGGAGGCCGCCGAGGCGCGCCGGACGGTGACGGAGGCGCTGAAGACCAAGGACCTGAACAAGCCCCCGGTCTTCGCGGCGCTCGCGGCGCTTGCGACCGACATCGCCGCCAGCGTGAAGAATTACGGCGCGATCCGCACGGTGCCGGCCGCCCAGACGCAGAACCTGCGCAGCGACATGTATCTCGCTGCCGACGCGGTGCGGCTCCTGCCGAAGACGGGTGTCGACCTCTCGGAGCTCGAAACCGGGGCCCTGAAGCGCTACGCCGGGCTGCTCAACGACGGCACGCGCTACATCCCGGGCTGGGTGAAGATCTGCGTGGCCCTGGCGCTCGGCCTCGGCACCATGGTCGGCTGGAAGCGCATCGTCGTGACGGTGGGCGAGAAGATCGGCAAGGCGCACCTCACCTACGCGCAGGGCGCCTCCGCCGAGATCGTGGCCGCCGGCACGATCGGGCTCGCCGAACTCTACGGCCTGCCGGTCTCGACCACCCACATCCTGTCGTCGGGCGTCGCCGGGACGATGGCGGCCAACGGCTCGGGTCTGCAGATGTCGACGGTGCGCAACATGGCGCTGGCCTGGATCATGACCCTGCCGGCCGCCATCACCCTCGCGGCCGGATTGTTCTTCATCCTGCGCCACGTGTTCTGAGGCGCGCGGGCCTCATCCCGGCCGGTGCTGGCCGGCTTCGGGAGAGGCCGAAGCGATGCTGGCTGCGAGCCTGTTCGGCCCGGGATTCGGGCCTCCGAAGGACTGAAGCCCTTCGGAGGCGCTCGGAGCAGGTCCCCGAGATACGGGCGCGCAGGCGGGGCGCTGCACCGGACCCGCGGACGGTTTCGAGCTTTCGAAACCACGGCTTGAGCTCTGCGCGCGACGCGGAACACCAGGATTACGCAACCGGCCGGGTTCGCCGGGCCTGCCCCGCGCGCCCCCCGGGCGCGGAGCGGGCGGCGTATCGCCCGGCCGGCTGCGGCGCCCCCCGACGCCTCAGGAACTCGCCATCGCCCGGACGAACGCCAGACAGGTCCGGCGCGCGGCGGGGTTCTCGATCGCCGCGAAGACCGTGACGAGATCCGCTGCCTGCAGGATCGCCTCCTCCTGTCCATCCGTCGCCGGCGAGAAGGCCGAAACCGGAACGCCCAGCACATTTGCGAGGCGCGCGAGGTTGTCCCGGGCTCGGGCCGCCTCCGGCAAGAGCGCGGAAGCCGGCCCCTGCGGATAGCCGGGCGTCATCGCTCAGGCCGCCTTGTGGCCGAGCTGGATCGCCTTGGCGATCTCGGACCGCCGGGCGGCATAGCCCGGGGCCACCATCGGGTAATCGGCCGGCAGACCGTACTGGAGCCGGTAGCGCTCCGGCGTCAGCCCGTGCGCGGTGAGGTGGCGCTTCAGGGTCTTGTAGGACCGGCCGTCGATGAAGCTGATCAGGCCGTCATGCTGGATCGAGGCCTCCACCTTCGCGGCATCCGCACCGGCCCAGCGCGAACCGCCCTGCCCCGCCCGCTCGCGCAGATCCGCGAGGGCCGAGTGCACCTGATCGATCAGGCTCGGCAGCGCCGCGGCTTCGACCGCATTGCGGGACACGTAGGCCGCCACGATGGCGCCGACCTTCTCCAGCACGAAAACCGGATGCGTTTCTTTCACGTTGTTCATTTCGAGCTTCGCCGTCTGTTAGACCTTCGCGGGATCGCCGATCGGGTTGATTTTGCCCCATGATTTCATGGGAATAGATCGACGCCGAAAGCCGCTCGGGTGGTGGGGATTGGTCCAACCTCAAGCTTGTTTCGTTTCGTTTCCTGAGGATGCAGAAGATATACAATATGTGTCGGGCGGCGCTTGTCCGACGGCGCGAGGATTTTTGCCCACCTGCGCAGCGGGGCGGAAACAAGGTTAAAAATACCAATGCAGCCACTGTTTTCGATCGCGAGACTTCACGCGAGAAACAGTTTACTGATCTGACCCGACATCCTGCGCCAGCAGCCGCCGCCTGGCGAAGCAGAGCGGCCCGATCACACGCCGTTCGAGGGCAGGACGAACATCGCGGAGATTGGTCCAGTATTTTTAATGCGCCTCGATCACGGAGGTATCCGTAGCGAAACGGCACCGGAGTGACTGTGGCGACTGTCGAAGGGCGATAGGCTCGTCGTCCTGTTCAAGCTTACCGGAACCTTGACCGGTTCAGCAGGAGGACCGGGGCGCGGAGCAGCGGGTGGGTGACGTCGGGGTGATCGCCCCCGTCCCGCGATCCTGACATCGGGTCCAAGGAGCACCAAGCACTGACGCCGCGCGAACATCGCCAAGCCGCGTTGGGAGGCGTTCCGTGAGCCGCCGCCCCGGGTCGCACCGGGGCGGCGACCCATCTCACACCGCGCGGTCGCTGCGGCGCAGGCTCGCCGGCATGGCGAAGAGCGCGAGCCCGGCGGCCACGAGGCAGAGCACGCCGATCCCGTAGAGGGCGGGCGTGGTCGAACCGGTCAGGTCCTTCACCCAGCCGACCATCACGGGGCTGACGATGCCGCCGAACTGGCCGAGCGTGTTGATCAGCGCGATGCCGCCCGCCGCGCCGACGCCGGTGACGAGCTTGGCCGGCAGGGTCCAGAAGGTCGGGATCGAGGCCACGATGCCGGCCCCGAGCAGCGCGAGGGCGACCATCAGCGGCACGATGTGCTTGTCGAACATCCCGGCGCCGAAGAAGCCGAGCGCCGCCGCGACGGCGAGGCCGGCGACGAATTTCGGCCGCTCGCCCGAGGCGTCGGACAGGCGCCCGATCACCACCATGCTGATCGCCCCGCAGATATAGGGGATCGCCGTCAGGAAGCCGACCGCAGCCGCCTGCCCGCCGCTCGCGGTCTTGATCAGGTCCGGCCCCCAGAAGTTCAGGCCGTAGGAGCCGATCTGGAGCAGGAAGTAGATCAGCCCGATCATCAGGAAGCCCGGCTGCCGGATCGCCCCGAGGAGCGAGTGGTCGCCGATCTCGCGGTTGTGGTGGGCGATCCGGCTCGACAGGAGCGCCTTCTCGGGCTCGGAGAGCCAGCGTGCGTCCGAGATCCGGTCGTCGAGACGCATCAGCACGAGCAGGCCGAGCACGAGGCAGGGCAGGCCGCCGGCCAGGAACAGCCATTGCCAGCCGGCCAAGCCCCCGACCCCGTTGAGGCCGCCGAGGATCAGGCCCGCCACCGGCGCCCCGACGATGCCCGAGAAGGCCGAGGCCACGAACATGAACGAGGTGATGCGCCCGCGATGCGAGGCCGGGAACCAGATGGTCAGGTAGTAGAGGATGCCCGGCGCGAAGCCCGCCTCCATGGCGCCAATCAGGAAGCGCAGGGCGTAGAAGTGCCACTCGCTGCGGATGACGATCATCAGCGCGGTGGCGATGCCCCAGGAGATCATGATCCGGGCGATCCAGCGCCGCGCGCCCACCCGGTAGAGGAACAGGTTCGAGGGCACCTCGAAGATCACGTAGCCGATCACGAACATGCTGGCGCCCAGCCCGTACGCGACGTTGCTGAAGCCGAGATCGCTCTGGAGCTGGAACTTGGCGAAGCTGATGTTGATGCGGTCGAAGAACGCGAACATGTAGCAGATCATGATCAGCGGCATGAGCCGCCATGCGACCTTGCGGACGACGGCGTTCTCGGTCACCGCGCCAGCCTCGACGGCGGCCGGCGACCCGGACAGGGCTGCAGTCATGGTTTCCTCCGTGGTGTGTTCTTGGGGCGTGTCGGGCGCGGGGCCGCCTTCGGGTGGGCGGCTCGTCCGCGGTGAACAAAGGCGATGCTGTCTCTGCCGGTCGTAGCGCGTCTCCCTCCCCCCTCTGCGGGGGAGGGTGGGCCCTGCGTCAGCAGGGGTCGGGAGCGGGGAACCCGGGTTCAGGAAAGGTCGCGACCTTCATGACGGGCGCAGCCAGTTTCTGCACCGTCGCTCCCCTCTCCCGGCCCGCTTCGCGGGCCACCCTCCCCCGCAGAGGGGGGAGGGAGGGCGTTGCGTTCGTTGGAACGGTCGGCGCTTCACTCTCGTGGGCGGGACTGTGTCTGCGCTGCGCCAGCTCAAGCCACCTTCGCGGGCGGCGGATGCAGGTCGCAGGGGCGTCCGGCCTTGGCGACCTGCCCGGGCACGTCGTGGCCGACGAGGCGGGGCAGGTCCCGCGCCAGGCCGATCAGGGCCTCGAGGTCGAGGCCCGTGGGCACGCCCATCTCGTGCGCCATGCTGACGAGATCCTCGGTGCAGATGTTGCCCGTGGCCCCCGGCGCGAACGGGCAGCCGCCGAGGCCGCCGAGCGCCGCGTCGAAGCGGCGGGCGCCCGTGTCGTAGGCGGCCAGCACGTTGGCGAGGCCGAGGCCGCGTGTGTTGTGGAAGTGGAGCGTCAGGCGCCCGGCGCCGACGAGCGGCAGGACCCGCGCGACGAGCCGCGCCACCTGCCTGGGGTTGGCCATGCCGGTCGTGTCGGCAAGCGTCACCCCGTCGACGCCGAGCGACAGATAGCGCTCCACCTGCGCGATGACCTTCTCGACCGGCTGGTCGCCCTCGAACGGGCAGCCGAAGGCGGTCGCCACCGTGGCGTTGGTGCTCGCCGGCGTGCCGCGCACCGCATCCATGATCCGCGCGAAGCCCGCGATCGAATCGGCCGGGCTCATGCCCATATTGGCGCGGTTATGGGTCTCGCTCACCGAGGCGACGAGGTTGATCTCATCGACCTTGGCGGCGAGCGCCCGCTCGGCGCCCTTCGGGTTCGGCACCAGGGCGACGTAGACGGTGCCTGGCCGCCGCCGGATGCCGGCGAAGACTTCGGCGGCGTCGGCAAGCGCCGGCACCGCCTTCGGCGACACGAAGGACGAGACCTCGATCCGGCTGAAACCGGCCTCAGCGAGCGCGTCGATCAGGCGGATTTTTTCCGCCGTCGGCACGAAGACGGGCTCGATCTGGAAGCCGTCGCGGGTGGCGACCTCCTGGACGATGATCCGCTCGCTCATGCCACCGCTCCCTTCGCGCGCAAGGCGGCGATGCGCTCGGCATCGAGGCCGAGTTCGCCGAGCACCGCATCCGTGTGGGCGCCGAGCGCCGGACCCTGCCAGCGGATCTCGCCGGGGGTGTCGGACAGCTTCGGCACGATGCCGGGCATCTTCACCGGGGTTCCGCCGGGAAGCTCCGCCTGGAGGATCATGTCGCGGGCCTGATAGTGCGGGTCGGCCACGATGTCGGCCACCGAGTAGATCCGGCCGGCCGGCACGTCGGCGGCGTCGAGGACGGCGAGCGCCTCCTCGACGCTCTTGGTCTTCGACCAGTCCGCGATCGTCGCGTCCAGCATGGCGGATTGCTTCGAGCGGCCCTCGTTGTTGCGCAAGGCCGGATCCTCGGCGAGATCGGGCCGGCCGATCGCCGTCATCAGGCGGCGGAAGATCGGATCGCTGTTGCCGGCGATGACGACGTAGCCGCCATCCCGGGTCGGATAGGTGTTCGACGGAGTGATGCCCGGGAGCGCGCCGCCGGTGCGGGTGCGGACCTCACCCAGCAGGTCGTATTCGGGGACGAGGCTCTCCATCACGTTGAACACGCTCTCGACCAGCGAGACGTCGATGACCTGCCCGGCGCCCTGGCCGGTCTTCACGCGCAGCAGCGCCATCAGCGCGCCGATCACGCCGTGGAGCGAGGCCAGCGTGTCGCCGATGCTGACGCCGACCCGGGCGGGGGGCGCCTCCGGGCTGCCGGTGGTGAAGCGGATGCCGCCCATCGATTCGCCGATCGCGCCGAAGCCCGGCCGGTCGCGGTACGGGCCGGTCTGGCCATAGCCGGAGATGCGGACCATCACGAGGTTCGGGTTCAGCGCCGAGAGCACGTCATAGCCGAGGCCGAGCTTCTCCAGGCCGCCGGGGCGGAAGTTTTCGACCACCACGTCGGCGCTCTGCGCGAGCTGCTTGACGATGTCGAGGCCTTCCGGGGACTTCAGATTGACGGCGATCGACTTCTTGTTGCGCGATTGCAGATACCACCAGAGGGAGGTGCCCTCATGCATCTTGCGCCACTTGCGGAGCGGGTCCCCCTCGCCCGGGGGCTCGACCTTGATCACCTCGGCGCCGAACTCGGCCATCAGCCGCGTCGCGAAGGGCGCGGCGATGAGCTGACCGAGTTCGAGAACACGGATGCCGCTGAGCGGGCCGGACATTCTCTCCTCCATGTTTGTTGACGGATGCGTACTGCGATCGGCGACCCGAAGTCCAAACACGATCCATCATCCTGCGTTCTCGGCCGGAGAACGCAGAGCCTCGGCGGTCCGCAGATGATCGAGCAGGAGCCGGGCGGCCGGGGGAAGGAATCCGGGGCGCACGACGAGGCTCAGCATGCGCTGCGCCCAGGGGTCGGTGAGCGGCACCGCCACGAGCCGCATCGACGGCCCGAGCAGGGCGTGGACATGCTCGGGCACGGTCCCGAGACCCATCCCGACCTGCGCCATCCGGCAGATCGCGTCGAAGCTCGGCACGTGCATGCGCAGGCGCAACGGCCGGCCGAGGCGCCGCGCCTCGTCCCGCAGGGCCGCGTAGATCGAGCTCTCCACGTGCAGCCCGACATGGTCGTAATCGAGGGTTTCGGCCAGCGCGAGCGCGGCGCAATCGCTCAGGGGATGGCCTTCCGGCATGACGAGGACGAGCCGGTCGGCGCGGTACGGGTAGGCGACGAGCGTTCGCGCATCGGTGCCACCCGCGCAGATGCCGAGATCGGCGAGCCCCTCCTCCACGCCGGCGACGACGCCGCCGCTCGGGCGCTCCTCCAGATCGACCCGGATCCCGCCCTGCGCGGCGAGGAACGCCTGAAGGTCCTCGGGCAGGAATTCCACGATGGCCGAGAGGTTGGCGAGCACCCGCACGAAGCCGCGCACGCCGCTCGCGTGCTCGGCGAGTTCCAGGGCGATCTGCTCGGCGCTCGCCAGCATGCGGCGGGTGTGGTGCAGCAGCGTCTCGCCCGCCGGCGTCAGGCGCATGCCGCGGGGCTCGCGCGTGAGGAGGGTGCAGCCCAGCGCGTGCTCCAGCTCGGCGAGCCGCTTGCTCACCGCCGAGGGGGCGATGGCGGCCCGCCGGGCCGCGCTGTTGAGCGTGCCCTCCGCGCAGATCGCCGCGAACAGGCGCAGCGTCTTCAGGTCGAGGCGGCTCAGGGTCGCCGCAATGGGCTGGCCTGCGGACATCGGGTGCCCCGGCCCGGTTAGTCCGGCGAACCGACCGGCTGGCCGTAGCTGCCGTAGCCGAGCTTCGCCCCCTGCCGGTTGACGCGGCCGAAGCGCATCACCGCCTGCTCCAGATAGTCGATCGCGTCGACGAGATGCGCACGGGCCGCCGCGATGCTGTCATCGCCCTCCTCGACCGGAGTCTCGGCGAGCTTCACGGCGGCGATCAGCACCCGGTCGCGCTCGTCCTCGATCCGCGGGTCGCGCTCGACATGGCCGCGCACCCGGGCGTCGTAGGCCTCGATGACCGACCAGGGCAGCGCGTCCTTGCCGGACGGCGCCTGGAAGGCGAGCGCGTGGCGCCGCGCGACCGCGCTGGCGGCCCTGACGTGATCGGCAAGCACTGCATCCATCTCTGACCTCCGCGGCACCGCTTCGGGCGCCCCAAGGACGCCGCTCCGGCACGAGGGCCCGCGCCGCGAGCACAAGGACCGAGAGCCGTCCCGATTGCAACGCGATCGGGATCGATCCGCGACATCCCGAACGTGCATGGTCGTACGCCGTGCCCCGATCAAACCGGTCCTCCCCACCCTTCATTGCGGGGTGGGGCTTACCTCGGCGGATCGAATCGGTATCTGCTGCTTTCCTCATCAGCGGGCCGGGTCTCGCCCGGCGGACAGGGAACGGAATGATGACGACACTGACGGCCGGCGCCCAGCGCCAGCCCTCCGCGGCGCGACTCCTCGGCGTGTTCTCGATCGTCCTGGTGGCCATCGGCCTGTCCGGCTGCGGGGCGGTCAACCGGGTGCCGACCCTTCAGGAGCAGGCGAAATCGGCCTGGAGCGAGGTGCAGAACCAGTACCAGCGCCGGGCCGACCTGATCCCGAACCTCGTCGAGACCGTGAAGGGCTACGCCCAGCAGGAGAAGGACGTGCTGATCGGCGTCACGGAGGCGCGGGCCAAGGCGTCGAGCGTGAAGGTCGATGCCTCCACGGTCAGCGACCCGCAGAAGTTCAAGGAGTATCAGGACGCGCAGAACCAGCTCTCCGGCGCGCTCGGGCGGCTGCTCGTGACGGTGGAGCGCTACCCCGACCTGAAGTCGAACCAGAACTTCCTGGCGCTGCAATCGCAGCTCGAGGGCACCGAGAACCGGATCGCGGTCGCGCGGCGCGACTACATCAACGCCGTCCAGGCCTACAACACCGAGGTGCGCACGATCCCCGGCCGCTGGATCGCGGCATTCCTCTATCCCGACGCCAAGCCCATGGAGACCTTCACGGCGACGCCGAATGCCGACCGGCCGCCGAACGTGAAATTCTAGGAACCGTCCGTGAGCCGAAACATCCCGGTGCGGGTGCGGCTCGCTTTGGCGCTCGCCGTCATCGCCGCCTGCCTCGCGATCTACGCGGTCGGGGCGCTCGCAGCCGAGCTGAACTTCCCGACGCTCACCGGTCGCGTCGTCGATGCGGCCGGCCTCCTGACGCCGGACCAGCGCCACGCGCTCGAAGCCAAGCTGAAGGCGCATGAGGATAGGACCTCGGATCAGGTCGTGGTCGCGACCGTGCCGAACCTCCAGGGCACGACCATCGAGGATTACGCCAACCGCCTGTTCCGGGCCTGGAAGCTCGGGCAGGCCAAGACCAACAACGGCGTCCTCCTCCTGGTGGCGCCGCAGGAGCGCAAGGTCCGCATCGAGGTCGGCTACGGGCTCGAAGGCGCGCTGACCGACGCCCAGTCCCGCACCATCACGGCCAGCGCGATCACGCCGCGCTTCAAGACCGGCGACTGGTTCGGCGGGCTCGACGCGGGCGTGGACGGGATCCTGGCGATCCTGTCGCGGGACGCGCAGGAGTGGCAGCGCGCGCCGGAGAAGAAGGACGAGCAGGCCGATCCCGTTCAGGTCGCGATCTTCGTGATCCTGCTCCTGGTCGTGCTGGCGGTCGCATGGCGCATGGGCCGGCTCGGCAACCGGGCCGGACGGGGCGGCGGAATCGTGATCCTGCCCGGCCCAGGCTCGGGCGGCTGGGGCGGCGGCTTCTCGGATGGGGGTCCTTCGGGCGGGTTCGACGGCGGCTTCTCGGGCGGGGGCGGCTCGTCGGGCGGCGGAGGAGCCTCCGATGGCTGGTAGCCTCAGCCACGCACTGACGCCGGAGGCGCGCGCCCGCCTCGCCCGGGCCGTGGCGCGGGCGGAGGCCGGCACGGCCGGCGAGATCGTCGTGATGGTGAGCGGGCGGGCAGGTGCCTACCGCTCGCTCGTCCTCCTGGCGACGTTGGTAGCGGCTTTGATCCTGCCCTGGCCGCTGATCGCGCTGACGGCCTGGGGACCGGCCGGCGTCGCCCTGGCACAGGCCGCCCTCGTGGCCGCGATCCTCCTGGCGAGCCAGAGCGAGCGGCTGCGCCTCGCCCTGGTGCCGGCCCGCCTGCGCAGCGCCTGCGTCCGGGAGGCGGCGCAGCGGGCCTTCTGGTCCCGGGGCCTGAGCCTCACGCGATCCCGTACCGGCGTGCTGCTCTACCTGTCGCTGGCCGAGCGGCACGCGGAGATCGTCACGGATCTCGGCGTGCTGCGCCACGTCTCGCCCGCCGCCTGGGACGGCATCCTCGCCGACCTCATCGCAGCCCTCGGGCGCGGCGCGATCGAGGCCGGGCTGACCGGGGCGATCGAGGCCATCGGGACCTGCCTGGCCGAGCATCTGCCGGCCGGGCCCGACGATCCGGACGAGCTGCCGAACCGGGTGATCGTGGTGGCGTGAGACGCCGGAGCCTCGTGAGGGGCAGCGGCGGATCCTCGAATCAGCGCGCCCGGGCGCGGAGATGCCGGATGAGCGCGGCGGCGTCCGGCGGGGGGCCTGTTCGATGCGGCGGTAGTCCCGCCCATCGACCGTGCGCGTCATCAGGCCCGTGTGGCACATCTGGCGCCGGATGATGGCGGGATCTCCAAACAGATGGTGTTCGAGCAGGAGGGCGCTGATCGCGCGCTCGCTGAATGCTTGCCTGGGCGGTACCTTCGTCCAGATCATCCAGAGGCATAGATCCTGGATGGACCTGTTGGCCGGCCAGCTCTGCAGCCGGCCCTGCTCGTCGAAGTAACGGGCCGCGCGGACCACGAGCTCCGGCACGCTCTGCGCGGTCCGCGGTTCGGGAATCTGCGCGCGCTGAGGCTGACAGCCCCCGCGGGCGCGGAGATGTTGAAAGTTCTGGTGGCCCGTGGCGCGGGCCAGGATGTTCAGCATCTCCACGTGGGTCGGCAGCGTCTGGCGCGACGCGAGCTGGGCGCGCAGCGACTTCGCGAGCGCCGAAACGTCAGGGGTCGTGAAGGGGATCGGTTCTCTCGGCACAGCCATTCTCCGCGTGCCGTTCCTGATCGGGTGTCGATGGTCACCGGCTTTCGACGCGGCACGGACGGGATGACGGTCCGATGGACGGATGCAGGTTTAGCTCCCCTCGCGGGGCGGTGACGCCTGGGTGACTGCCGACCCGTCCTGGTTCTGACCTCTGCCGTGCCGCGCCGCAAGTCAAACGTTTCGGGGGCATGGGGGATGCCCCGACCGGTCGAGGGCGGGGCTTCACGCACCCTCCGGGCGGCGCGCTCACCCCGTCGGACAGGCGCCTTCGTGCGCCGCCGCACAAAACGCGTCCGGCGTGGTAACCACATGGGACCGCGGACGATTTGCCCTCCGAGACCGGCGCACGCCCGCGCCCCGGGCGCCCTTCGAAAGGGTGCCGCAATCCCGATCCGGGACGATGCCGCTGGCCGCGCCCGAGGAGGCCGTGATGAAGATCCTGATCGCCGCGACGCCGCTCACCGGCCACGTCAACCCGATGCTCGCCATTGGCCGCGCCGCCGCCGCGCGCGGCGACGACGTGCTCGTGCTGTCCGACGCGCTGTTTCGCGCGAAGATCGAGGCGGCGGGCCTGCGCTTCACGGGCTACGCCGACAACGGTTCGGCCACGTTTCGAGAGACCGAGCTGCCGGCCGGCCCCGAGCGCTACCGGCGTGAGTTCGAGCGGCGCTTCATCGATCCGATGGTGGATCAGGCGGAGGTGCTGCGCCGGCTGATCGCCGAAGAGGCGCCGGACGTGATCGTGGCCGGCAGCATGTTCCTGGGCATGCTGACGCTGCTCCTCGACCCGGCGCCGCGGCCGCCGATCGTGACCGTCAATATCAGCTTCCTGTTCCTGGACCGGCCGGACCACGCCCCGGTCGGCCCCGGCCTGCCGCCCGCCCGGGACCGGTCCGAGCGGGTCCGCTACGCCGCCGTGAAGGCCGGCATGGACGCGGCCTTCACCAATCCGGTGCGCGCCTACGTGGATGGGCAGCTCGCCAAGCTCGGCCTGCCGCCGCTGCCGGCCTCGCTGCCGCACTCCGTCGTGGTGCTCCCGGACCTGTTCCTCCAGCCGACGGTGCCGGGCTTCGAGTACGATTACGGCGCGCTGCCCCCGGGGGTGCGCTATATCGGGCTGCTGCAGCCGCCCGCCCCACCGGCGCCCCTGCCGGAATGGTGGCCGGAGCTGGAGGCGGCGAACGCCGCGGGCAAACCCGTCGTGCTGGTCACGCAGGGGACGCTGGCCAACGCGGATTTCGGCGAATTGCTCGAACCGACTCTCGCCGCTTTGGCCGACCGGAGCGATCTCCTCGTCCTGGCCACCACCGGCGGCCGGCCCGTCACGGCCCTGGGCGGGCCGATCCCCGCCAACACGCGCCTCGCCAGCTTCCTGCCGTTCCGCGATCTGCTGCCGCGGGTCAGCGTGCTCGTGACCAATGGCGGCTACGGCAGCGTCAGCCAAGCGCTGGCCGCCGGGGTGCCGATCGTCTCGGCCGGCCTCACCGAGGACAAGGCCGAGGTGAATGCCCGCGTCGGCTGGTCCGGCGCCGGCATCAACCTCGCCACCAACACGCCGAGCCGGGAGGACCTGCGGGACGCGGTGGCCCGGGTGCTTACGGAGCCCGCCTTCCGGCAGCGCGCCGGTACGCTGAAGGCGGCCTTCGCGAGCCGCGACGCCCTGGCGGCCGCCCTGACGGCTGTGGACGACCTCGCCCGCTCCGGGCCGGTGCGCAGCGGCGGAGCCGGCCTCGCGGTTCCGCTGGCACGGTCGGCCTGAGGCAGCCCCCTGCGGGCGCGCAAGCTCGCGGGTGGGAGATCAGGCCGCGCGCAGCTGCCGGATCGCGCGCAAAGCCGTCGCCCGCTGCACCTCCAGGCGCCGGATCAGCGGCATCAGGTCGGTCCCCGCATGGGCGGCCGCCTCGACCTCCCGGCACAGGCTCGACAGGCCGACGAATCCCAGAAGACCCGCCGCCGCCACGAGGGCGTGCGCGTCGTGGGCGATCTGGCGCCGGTCGGTCTCGCTCGGCCGGAACCGCTCGGAGAGCTCGTTCGCCAGGAGATCCAGCAGCGCGCCGACCCGGTCCGCTCCGAAATTCGCCTCCATCTCGGTGAGCACCGCGGCGTCGAGGATGGCGGAATCGACCTGTGCGGCCCGGCTCGGCTCCTCCGTCCGCGCCGGGCGCCGGGCGCCGGGTGCCGTCCAGCGGCTGATCGTGGCGAAGAGATCGGCCCGGCGGAACGGCTTGCCGACGTAATCGTCCATCCCGGCCGCGCGCAGCTCCTCGATCTGGGCGGGCAGCACGTTCGCGGTCATGGCCACGATCGGGATGTCACAGGCCGGCGGCGCGAGGGCCCGGATCCGGCGTGTGGCCGTGAGCCCGTCGACCCGGGGCATCTGGACGTCCATCAGCACGAGATCGTAGGGGCGCCCGCCTGCGACCGCGGCGGCGACCATCGTGATGGCCTCGGCGCCGTCTCCGGCCACCTCCACCGCGTAGCCCTGGGATTCGAGCACCGCGCAGGCCAGCTCCTGGTTGAGAGGTACGTCCTCGACCAGCAGGAGGCGCACCTGTGCGGGACGCGAAGGCGCCGCGGCCACCATCTGCGTCCGCGGCGGGTTGCGGCCGGCGGCCTGCTCGACCCGCGCCGCGTGGCTTCCGGCCGCTCCGGCGCTCCTCGGAAGCGTCAGGCGGAACCAGAAGGTCGATCCCTGCCCCTCGCGGCTCTCGACGCCGATCTCGCCGCCCATCAGCGTCACGAGGTGGCGGGAGATGGCGAGCCCCAGGCCGGTGCCGCCGAAGCGCCGGCTGATCGAGCCGTCCACCTGGCTGAAGCGCTTGAACAGCCGCTCCTGCTGGGCCGGCGCGATGCCGATGCCGGTATCGGTGACGGCGAAGCGGATGACGTCGCCCGGGCTGCCGTCGGGGGCGGTGCCCGCGCCCTCCCGCCGCACTGTCAAGGTGACGGAGCCCGCGGGCGTGAACTTCACGGCGTTGTTGAGCAGGTTGAGCAGCACCTGCCGCAGGCGGCCGGGATCGCCGACGACGTGATCCGGCAGCGCCGGATCGATCCGGGCCTCGATCGCGAGGCCGCTCCGGATCGCGCTGCCCCGCACGATCGAGACCGCGGCATCGACGGTGGAGACCAGCGGGAAGCTGACCGGATCGAGGGTCAGCTCGCCGGCCTCGATCTTGGAGAAGTCGAGGATGTCGTTGACGACGGTGAGGAGCGCCGCGCCGGAACTCTGGATCAGCTCCAGGCGCCGCCGGTCCTCGTTCTGGAGATGGCCCTCGTCGAGGAGCAGATCGGCATAGCCGAGGATGCCGTTGAGCGGCGTGCGGATCTCGTGGCTCATGGCGGCGAGGAACTCGCTCTTGGCCGCGCTCGCGCGCTCGGCCTCGGCGCGGGCCGCCTCCGCATCCCGCGTGGCCGCCCTCAGGGCCGCCTCGGCCGCCTTGCGCTCGGTCACGTCGAGATGGAGCCCGACCATGCGCTGCGGCTGCCCATCCGACCCGACCACGGTACGCCCGCGTGCGTAGAGCCAGCGCTCGCCGACCCGGAACTCGGCCGCGTAAGGCGTCGCGGTTTCGACCGCCCGCCGCACCTCGTTCCAGACGTCGCCGACATCCTCGAGCTGGAGCAGCGCCGTCCAGGAGGCGGCAGGCAGGACGTGCGGCGCGCCGGTCTCCGGCAGCCCGTGCATGCGCGCACTCTCGGGGCTCAAGGTGGCGAGCCCGGTGCGCATGTCCCAGTCCCAGGTCCCCGCCTCGGCGGCGTCGAGGGCGATCCCGAGGAGGCTGCGCGCCTCCTCGACGGCGAGGCGGGCCGTCACGATGTCGTCCACGTCGAGGGCGGTGCCGAGCCACTCCAGCACGGCGCCGTCCGCGGGATCGAGGCGGATCGGAGTCAGCGAGAGCTTGTGCCAGCGGTAGACCCCGTCGCGGCGCCGGATCCGCCACTGGCCGCTGAAGCCTTCGCCGGTCGCGACCGCCCGGGTCCAGGCCGCCTCCATGGCGGCGGCATCTTCGGGGTGGTTGCGGGCGAGGCGCTCGGCCCGGTCCGGACCGAGCGGCCCGTAATAGGCCTGGAACTGGGCGTTGGCGTAGGTCGAGCGCCCGTCGCCGACCTGCATGGTCCAGATGAGGAGCGGCAGGGCGTCGGCGAGGCTGCGGTAGCGCAGCTCGCTGCGACGCACCTCGTCCTCGGCCCGGCGCCGCTCGGTCACGTCGATCAGCACCCCGGCGAGGTCGACCCTGCCGTCGTCCTCACGGCAGACGCCGCGGACCACCACGTCGCGGATCTCGCCGTCCGGGCGCAGCAGCCGGGCCTCGAAGTCGAAATGGGTCCGCCGCGCGATGGCGTCGGCCACGATCGCTTCGAGCCGGGCCCGGTCGTCGGGGTGATAGAGCTGCGCGAAGCCGTCGAGGCGGGGCGGCGGCGTCCCGGGATCGCGGCCGGCGATCGCGTAGAGGCTCGCCGACCAGATCGGCTGGCCGTCGGCGAGGTCCGCCCGCCAGTTGCCGACGCCGGCGAGTTGCTCGGCCATGGTGAGCTGCTGGTTGGCCGCCTGCTGAGCCCGGGCGCGGGCGTTGATCTCCCGGTGCTGCGCGCGGATCAGGGCCTCGCGGATCGTCGCCCGCTCGACCTCGTGCGCCCGGCGGGCATTGGCCTCGGTGAGCCGCAGATGGGCGAGGACGATCTCGGCGAGGTCGCGGAAGGCGGCCACCTCGTCCTCCGAGAGCCCGTCGCGGGGTTCCGGATCGATGAGGCAGAAGGTGCCGATCCGCAGGCCCGGCTGCAGGTTGAGCGGCAGGCCCGCGTAGAAGCGGAAGCCTCCCTCCGCGGCGACTCCCGGCAGGTCGCGGAACCGTGGATCGGCCCGGGCGTCGGGCACGACCAGCAGCGCATCGCTGCGGATCGTGTGATCGCAGATGCCGTCCGCGCGCGGGATCGCCCCCGGCAGGTCGATGCACGGCGTTTTCGGCCACAGCGCCGTCGCGTCGATGACATTCACGAGGGCGGTGCGCACCCCGAACAGGCGGCGGGCGGTGCGGCAGACGGCGTCGAAATGCGGCTCGGGCGCGGTGCCCAGGATGCCGAGCGCCTGGAGGGCCGCGAGCCGCTCCCCCTCGCGTTCGCCCTCGCTGTCCGCCTGTGTGCTCACGTGACCGTCTCCGGCTGCGGACCTCCGACCGGTGATCCGCTGGCCCGGAGCGAGGGATGGCCCGCCCGGGACCGCGTTTCAAGCGCCTCCCGATGCGGACGACCCAGGCGCAGCCGCGCGGCTTCGAGCGCCCAGACCATGCCGAGCATCATGTAGACGTGGCGCCACTTCTCGATATCGATCTGGAAGGCCTGCAGGAAGAACATCAAGAGCGCCGGCCAGACGATCTGGGCATGCGCCCGGAACGGCGACGGACGGACCAGCAGGCGGAACCCGACGAAGCCCGTCGTCAGCACGAGGCCGATGAACACCGCCCCCCCGAGCCAGCCGCCATTGGCGAAGGAGCCGATATAGGAATTGTGCGGCTCCAGCCCGAAGACCAGCCGCCAGTGCATCGGCCCCATTCCGAACGGGCGCTCCAGCAGCATGGCGAGGCCGCGGATCTGGTTGCCGAAGCGGCCGGTCTCGCCCTCGTCGTAATCCTGGGTGAGGGCCGCGCGGGTCTCGAACATCTTGTGCACGTGATCGACCGAGAGCAGGCCGACCACCGCCACGGTGCCGAGGACCAGGGTCGCGAGGGTGAGGAGCACGATGCGGCGGCGCAGGCGGACCGAGCGGCTGCCCGCGTAGACCGAGCCGACCATGAGCAGCACCGCGACGGCGCTCCCGCCCCAGGAACCGCGGGAGAACGACAGGAAGATGCCGGCCACGATGATCAGCAGGCCGGCGAGCGAAGCCAGCGGCCGGCGGGCCGCGCCGGTGAGCAGGTCGTGCATCAGGTAGAGGGCGCCGAGCGTCAGGAACGAGCCGAACACGTTCGGATCCTGGAAGGTGCCCGACGCGCGGTCGTACTTGTAGAACAGGTCCTCGATGCCGAGCCATTGCAGGTAGCCGACGATGCCGAGGATTGCCGAGAACACGCAGCTCGCCGTGTAGGCCTTGAGCGCCAGCTCCATCCGGGCGTGGGTGTCGTCCGCGAAGAACATCGCGAAGAAGATGCAGGTGATCGTGAGATAGATCAGCTGGATCGTCCAGGTGACCGGAAACTCCTCGTCGAGATACGGCAGCAGCGCGCCCACGATCGCCGCGAGGTAGAGCAGCAGCAGGGCGAGCAGCGGCACCGCCCCCCGGTGCAGGCGCACGCCGAGGCAGAGCCAGAGCACGATCGTGGGGATCGCCACCGCGTCGTAGGGCGACGTCTCCGAGAAGGCGAAACAGGCGAAGAAGATGAAGGCGGCAAACAGCGCCTTCGCCAGCCCCTCCACGGCCACGAGGAGCGGAATTCCGGGCGCGGTTCCGGCGGCTGCGCTGTGGGCCATGATACGCGGGCTCCGCGGGCCGAGTACGCAGGCCCGCAGCCGCGAGAGTGACATTCAATCGTTGAAAATCGGCTTCGCAGCTGAAGCCGGGGTGGCGGGGGCTGCGAAGATGAGATCTCGGAACCGCCTGATACCCCTTCCCGTAAGAAGGTACGATGGTCACACGCCTGCCGCTGGAGGGGAGACAAGACGGCTCCGCGTCTCTCCCTCCCCCCCCCTGCGGGGGAGGGCTATTGCACATGAGCAAAGGCATTGAAGAGGAAGTCTTTGCTCCAAGAAGCCTGCTTTATTTTCTTGCGGATCGGCAGGTCGGAG
>NZ_VUOK01000024.1:0-6612 GCF_009806555.1 Methylobacterium sp. 2A
GGCAGGCGGGTCGAAGATCGCGGCGCGCTGCGCCGGTGACAAGATAGTCTTGGCCGGCATCCGCTTCCCATCCGTCACGAAACAGAAATGCGGGCCTGTTCACGGAGCGTAGACTACAAGACGAGTTGTGTGACATTATGCTGACCGATCGGCGGGCAATGCCGCTCCGTCACGCAGACGGACGTATAAATGACATTGTTGATCGGATACGCACGGGTCTCGAAAGCTGATGGCAGTCAAGCCCACGACCTGCAGCGCGACGCCCTGATCAGGGCCGGCGTTCTGCCTGACCATATCTATGAGGATGCAGCCTCGGGCCGCCGCGACGACCGACCCGGTCTTGAGGCATGCCTGAAGGCGCTGCGTGTTGGCGACACACTCGTGGTTTGGAAACTGGATCGGCTCGGCCGTGATCTACGTCATCTGGTCAACCTGGTCGGCGATCTAACCAAACGCGCCATTGGTCTGAAGATATTGGCTGGCGAAGGCGCATCGATCGACACCACCACTACCAACGGCCGACTGGTATTCGCCATCTTCGCCGGGCTGGCTGAGTTCGAACGTGAGTTGATCGTCGAACGGACTAAGGCAGGCCTGGCGTCAGCCCGCGCCCGAGGGCGCAACGGCGGCCGCCCCTTCAAGATGACGCCAGCCAAGCTGCGGCTTGCCGCCGCATCCATGGGACAACCGGCAACCAAGGTGCGCGATCTCTGTGCCGAACTCGGAATTACCCGGCAGACGCTCTACCGGTTTGTCGGGCCAGAAGGCGAGTTGAGAGCCGATGGTGAAAAGCTGCTCAGTCGTCGCAAGCGCGAAACCTGAAGTATGCGAGGGGGACAGCTTCGTGCCTTCTCCGGCCGCTCCCGGACCCCTTTCGGACCTTGGTTCGAGAAAGTTGTACGGCAAGCCATGAGCCACTGCGGCCTTTTCCGGCAGAGGGCAGGAACGTCGCGGTGGAGTGGAATTCTGCGCTTTCGATTGGTTGCCGAGGGCGGCTTGGTTGCCACTTTGCGGACATTCGCCACAGGAGAAGCTAGCCAGATCGACTAAGAAACACGAACCCATGACATGGGTTGATGGAGCTGGGCCGCCTTCAGCTGACCGCAGAGCGCATGCGAAAACAGATCGCCTGTACCCACGCTCTTTGACGTCGCATTTAAGCTCCTCACTCAATCATCGAACCGGTTGAGCGACCGCTTAGACCGTGCGAAATACGCGTTCATGACCAACAAAACGCGCATGTAGCCGATTCGAGAGGCGCTGACGTCAGCGAGCGGATACCGTCTCATTGCAGTGAGCGTTCAATAGATGCTGGGCGAAGGCCGGTATAGGCATGCCCGAAATGCCGGTGCGCCAAGCGACAAACAGGTCCTTTCGTAGCGGCGGGTCAGGGAAGGGTAAGGCACGCAGGCTTCCGGCCCGCACCTCGTCCGATACGGCTGACGCCAGAACTAGAGAGATGCCAACTCCAGCCTTTACCGCCTGCTTGACAGCCTCGGTGCTACCCAACTGTAGGGAAACCCGCGGCATTTGAGCGTGATCGCCGAAATATTTCGCAAGCATCCGCCCGGTCCCGGTGCCAGGTTCGCCGCCGAGAAGCTCAAATGCGGATAACTGAACCGGATCAATGTGGTCTTGAGACGCCAATGGATGATCGGGCGGAACGATGACGACGACGGGCTCGCTTCTCCAGCGCTCGACTTGGCAGCCGTCGCGGTTGTCCCACCATTCCAACACGGCCACATCTATTTCGACATTCTCCAGTTTCTCGACGATGGACGGATTGCGGTCAATCACCATATCAAAAGCCGCTGGATCGCGGCCTTCCAGATATGACCGGACATAGGGCTGCAGCAGATAGATTCCGATATTGGAACTGGCACCGATCCGCGTGCGCTCCCCAGAGACCGCGGCGAGTGCACGCTCGTTAACCCTAAGGATGCTCTGGGCATAAGGCAGAAAGTTCATCGCTTCCCGCGTCGGCTCGCACCCCGTTCGGGAGCGATGGAATAGCAGGACACCCAGCTGCTCCTCAAGCTTCTGGATATGTGATGAGGCCGTCGGCTGAGCGATCCGAAGATATTCTGCGGACGCTTGAAAGCTCTTATGCTTCGCCAGGGCCAGAAATGTCCGCACCCATACTAGATTCAGCATTGCCGATCTAAGCCACTTGTCTCGGATTGTTGACGGCATCCATTGGCGGCTTACCCGAAAGGGCCTGCAGGATATTTTCTGCAGCGCGCAGTTCGATTGCCAAGCGAACTTTCTTAACAGCAGAGCCAATATGCGGGCTGAACATCGTGTTTGGGTGACCCAGCAAGCCCGGAGCGATCTCCCGCGGTCTGTCTTCGCGAGCCCAATCCTCCAGCTCGAACACGTCGGCGGCATACCCGCCGAGCTGACCGCTGGTGAGCGCAGTTAGAACAGCAGCTTCGCTCACGACAGAGCCGCGGCATGGATTCACGAGGTATGCGCCTGGTTTCATCAGGGCGAGCGTCCTGTCGTTGATCAGATGGATGGTGTCTGGGGCCAGCGCCAGGGCCAGGATGACGATATCGGATTCGGATAATACCTCCTCCAGGCTGCGCCGAGCAACACTAGGTCGAGCTTCGCCGCCGGGTGCTGGGATCGGCACCCGGTCGTTGTATAGCAGCGTTGCGCCCCAGCCATTCAGCCGTTCGGCGATGGCTTGCCCAATCGCCCCCATTCCGAGAATACCAATGGCGGACCCCGCGATGCCCAGGCCGAAAAACTCCGGCCGCCAACCGGCGAATTTGCCGCAGCGGACCCTGGCATCGGCCTGGATCATCTTGCGGGTGAGGCCGATGGTAAGGCCGATGGCCAACTCAGCCGTCGGCACGGTCAGGAGGTCAGGCACGATGCTCAGCCAGATGCCCCGGGCCGTACAGGCCGCGACATCGAAGTTATCGTAGCCCTTCAAGGCCGCGCCGATGACCTTCATCTGCGGGCAAGCTGCCAGGAAATCGGCGTCGACCCAGTCCGGCATGAAGGCCATCATTGCATCCGCCGTGCCGACACGGCGGCGAATCTCTTCGCGGGGCAGGGTTTCCATAGTTTGATTGGGAGTGACTTCACAATGGTCACAGAGGAGATCCAAGGTTTCCTGATGCACTTTGTGGGTGATGACGACGCGCGGTTTCACGATGGCCGGTCCTTACTTGAATTTCTTCCGCAAATAGCCGCTCAGGCCATCGACGATTGTCACCATTATCAGGATGACGAGTAAAATGGCGCTGACTTCTTGATACAACATGATTCGAAGCGATCCCATCAGCTCAAACCCAATACCGCCTGCGCCAACCATTCCCATTATCGTGGATGCGCGGAAGTTATATTCCCAGCGATAGACGGATACGTCTGCGAACTGCGATGACACTTGTGGCAGGACGGCGTGGAACAACACTTGAACCGGAGTTGCACCTGCGGCGCGCGCAGCCTCTATGGGGGCCTCATCGACATGCTCAATTGCTTCCGCAAAAAACTTGCCGACCATACCGACCGAATGCAGGCCTAATGCCAGAACGCCGGGTAAAGCACCAAAGCCTACGGCAGCAACGAAAATGATGCCCATAATCAGCTCCGGGACCGAGCGAAGAGCGTTTAGCAGGGTACGGGCGACATGAAATACGATCGTGTGCGGCGACGTGTTCCGGGCAGCAAGAAAAGCCAGCGGAAATGACAGAAGCACCGCTATTGCCGTTCCGGCAATACTCATTGCCAAGGTGTCCACCAGCGGCTTGAGCCACGCGCGCGCATTGGTGAAATCCGGCGGCATCGCCTCGCGGGCCAGCGTTAAGATGGCCGGAACCCCGTTTGCCAGGGTCCCGAAATCCAGAAGACCAACATACCAGAATGCAACCAGCACAATAGCGAGTACCGCAGCAACCTGGGCAGACTGCCGGATCCACGCCCGACTGTACTGATCGAGATAATGGTTTGTTGTGTTGATTGTGGTTGCGCCGAGCGTCGTCATCACGTCCTCACATCGCTCCGAAGTCGATTCCAAGCAACTTTCCCATATCGCGGATCACGTCGTAATCATTGTCCGTGATCGGGGCGAAACCGTCCGCCTTGAAGTTCTTCAGAACTGCGGGGTCCTTCAGGTTCACGAAAGTGGTGCGGATCTTGTCCTTCAGCTCCGGCTTCAGGTCGGAGCGCATCGTCCACGGGTATTGGGGATATTCCTTGCTGTAGGCGATGACCTTGACCTTGCCTGCGTCGACGAGCTTTCTCTCAAGAAGAGTTTTCCAGATCACCTCGGAAAGGCCCCCGACTTCCGCATTGCCGTTGGCGACATTCACCGCAACCGCATCGTGGCTGCCGACGAAGTGCTGCTGGTAATCGCGATCATTCACGACACCGGCTTCCGCCATCAACGTCTTCGGAATCAGATGGCTGGAGGTGGAAGCGCGATCGCCGAAAGCGACCTTCTTGCCCTTGATGTCGCTGAGCGAATTCACATTGGCATTCGCGTTGGCAATGACGACAGAGCGGTAAGTCGGCTTGCCGTCGCTGACCATTGCCGCAAACGGCTCGATATCGGCTTTGCCCTTGGCAAGCACGTACGAGAGCGGACCGAAATAGGCTATGTCGATCCGGCCGAAACGCATTGCCTCGATCATCGACGAGTAGTCTGTTGTCACAACCAGATCGACCTTCTTGCCCAGTTCCTTCTCGAGGTAGTCCTTGAGCGGTTGATTGCGCTTGATCAACTCGGACGCATTCTCATCCGGTAACAGTGCGACCTTTAAAGTCTCTGGATTCGGATTGGCGGCGTGGGCTGGCGCTGCCAGCCCCATGGCAAGGGCGGCAGCAATGGCAAATTTCAGCAGGCGGTTCATAGGGACATCTCCATCTCAGGCGTAAACGGTGGCTGGGCGTAGGCGGGGTTACTCGTCCGGCTGGGTGCGATTGGCTCACGGCGGTGCCCGGCGTATATCGCGGCGAAATTGTCGTCATTGAGCTCATCAGGAGCGCCGTCAAACACAACATGTGCACCGGCAAGGCCAATGATCCGGTCTGCAAAGCGCTGCGCGTATTCCAGCTGGTGCAGCGACACGATGGCGGTGATGCCGTCTTCTTTGCACACCTGGCGAAGCAGTTCGAGGATCTTCTCCGAGGTGGCGGGATCGAGGCTGGCGACAGGCTCGTCGGCCAGAATGATGTTGGGCTGCTGCGCCAGCGCGCGGGCAATCCCGACACGCTGCTTCTGGCCGCCAGAGAGCTGATCGACACGCGTCATGGATTTGTCGGCCAGACCGACGCGCTCGAGGCAGTGGAGAGCCAGTTCCAGGTCCGCGCGGGGCAGCGGGAAGAAACTGCGCAAGGTATTGTGATAGCCGAGTCGGCCGGTGAGGACGTTGGCGAGGGCCGTATGTCGCTCGATCAGCTGATGGTGCTGGAAAATGAGTGCCGTTCGGCGCCGGTGCTGGCGGAGTGCGCCGGTCGGGCCAAGGACACCGAAATCCGATGAGACAATCTCGCCGGAGGTAGGTTTAACAAGGAGGTTCAGGGAGCGCAAAAGTGTCGATTTCCCCGCACCCGACAGGCCGAGTAAAACGGAGAACTCGCGCTGGAAGAAATCGAGGGTGGTCGATCTGAGCGCCACCACTCCGCCTGAATAGGTCACACCGACATTTCTGAGCCGCAACACGTATTTGCGGTCGGTCTCGGCATCGCTGGGCTTCATGGATCACCATCTGTAATGTGAATGACGCAGAGATTGCGTTTCGCAATACAGTAGGGCTCGTGGATGACACTTCGATGTCAAGGTCGCGAAGGTTTTGTGACTCTATCCGTCAGTGAAGTGACCCTTCGCCGCGTGCAAGGCGGACGATGCTGCATTGCGGCAAGGTTGTTACATCCGCAAATGTCTCATTTCCGCGTTCAAACCTAGGTGCTTGTGTTGTGAATGGCGTCTCGTTCCGATGGGCGAGACGAACGGCAAAGTTCCACCCTTCTACGACCTTCGACTGTGGCGCGGAAGCCCGTCGCTGTTCGTGATCTGAACTTTCTACCGTATATCTGTGCCCCTTTAATGTTCAGGGGCCAGCTCGTGCTCACCACCGGCACGACGAGCGTCGGGAGCGGGACGCAGCCGCTTCTGTCGTTCGGCACCGGCGGGAGCGTGACCTTTGCTCCCGGGCAGACCGGCCAGGCGCTGACGGTCAACGGCACGGCCTACACGCTGCTGCGCTCGATGGCGGATGTGGCGGGGCTGAACGGCCAGTCCGGAGCCTATGCGCTGGCGGGCGACCTCAACGCTCCGGGCACGGCCTACAGCGATGCGGTGGCCAAGGGCTTCTCCGGCACGCTGGAGGGGCTCGGCCACACCATCACCGGCCTGACCATCACCGCGTCGATGGACCCGACTTCAGGCACCGACAGGGTCGGGCTGATCGGGACCCTCGCCAGCGGCGGCACGGTGCGCGACATCGGGCTGATCGGCGGCAGCGTCACGGGGCGGAACTACGTCGGCGGCCTGGTCGGGTACAGCTCCGGCGGCACGGTCACGCAGGCCTACGCGACCGGCGCCGTCGCGGGATCCAGCACCGTCGGCGGGCTCGTCGGGTACAACAACACCGGCACGAT
>NZ_VUOK01000024.1:6710-18767 GCF_009806555.1 Methylobacterium sp. 2A
CACGATCGACCAGGCGGTGAACACCGACGGCGCGTTCCTGGTGCGCACCACCGCCCCGGGCGCAGGGCTGACCGTGGCGCAGCCGGTCACTGTCGCCGATGGCGGCAGTCTGAGCCTGTCGGCGGCTGGGGCGTTGGCGATCAACACCGACGTGGTCGCCAAGGGCGCGGTGCCAGTGGCGCTGGCCTACGACCGCAACACCACCACGCCGGCGCCGACCGACCTGTCCTTCGCGCAAGGGCGCAGCCTGCGCTTCGCCAACGCCGACGGCAGCGCCGCCACCGCCGCGGTGACCGGCCAGGCGCTGACGATCAACGGCACGGGCTACACGCTGGTCTACACGATGGGCCAGCTGGCCGGCATCGGCCTCGGGGACCGCGTCGCGCTCGCCACCGACCTGTTCGCGACCTCCGACGGCACCGCGGGCGGCACGCCGAAGACCTACACCACTGCCGTGATCGCCGGCGGCACCACTTCGACCACCGCGCCGACGGCGTTCAGCGGCACGCTGGAGGGGCTCGGCCACACGGTGAGCAACCTGACGATCGACGGCGGGAGCAACAACTTTGTCGGCCTGATCGGCTACGCGACGGGCACGGTGCGGGACATCGGGCTGCTCGGCGGCAGCGTCAAAGGGCGGGGCGAGGTCGGCGGGCTGGTCGGGTACAACTCCGGCGGCACGGTCGCGCAGGCCTATGCAACCGGTGCCGTCTCGGGCACCGGATATGTCGGCGGCCTCGTCGGCTACAACGATCAAGGCACGATCGTGCAGGCCTACGCCACCGGCGCCGTCTCGGGAAGCGAGGACCACGTCGGCGGCCTCGTCAGCGTCAACGACAGTGGGAAGGTCACGCAATCCTACGCGACCGGCCCCGTCGCGGGCCGCGACTTCGTGGGCGGGCTCATCGGCCTCAACGACGGTGGCACGGTCAGACAAACCTACGCGACCGGTGCCGTCTCGGGATCGAGCTATGTCGGCGGGCTCATCGGGGCCAGCAACGGCACGGTCGCGCAGAGCTACTGGGACACGCAGACCAGCGGCCGGACGGACAGTTTCGGCGGGACCGGCCTGACCACGGCGCAGTTGCAGTCTGGCTCGGCCTCCGGCCTCGGCTCGGCCTTCGCGGGCGGCACGAACGGCCTCTACCCCTACCTGAAGAGCTTCTTCCCCGCCGGCGTCCAGGCCATCACCGGCACCGCGCAGACCGCGGATGGCGGAGCGTTGGCCGGCGCGCGGATCGACATCTACACGGGCGGCAATCCGGTCGGCGGCACCCTCGTCTCCGGCGCCAACGGATATGTCTATCAGCCCGTGGCGGCCGGTACGCTGCCCGCCTCCGGCAGCGTCCAGATCGGCGCCAGCCTGACGCCGAGGGGCGGCAGCGCCGTGACCGGCCTCACCTATACCGACGGGGCCACGCTCTCCGGTCCCGTCCTGGCGCTGGGCTCGATCACCGCCGGGCAGAACCGGCAGACCACGGCGCGGACACTCGCCAGCGCCTTGCCGTCCGACCTGGACGCCACCTTCGGCAGCGGCCCCCTCGCCACCCTGAGGACGGCGCTGGCCAACACCCCGCTGATCGTCACCGCCACGGGGGCGAGCTTCATCCTCGATCAAGCCCTCACCGCGAGCGCGAACGTCACCCTCGTCACGACGGGGAGCGCCGCGCCGCTCACGCTCGGCGCCAATCTCGACGTCGGGGCTGGCAACACCCTCACGCTCACCGCCGCCGGCGCGATCGACCAGACCGGTGGCACGATCACCGCGGGTACGCTGACCGGCTCGTCCGGCGGCGCCGCCACCCTGACGCAGACCGGCAACGCCATCGCCACGCTCGGACCCTTCAGCGCGGGCGGCGCGCTGTCGCTTGCCACGGCGCAAGCGCTCACCGTGGCCGGGACCGTGAGCGCGGGCCAAACCCTCTCGCTGACCTCGTCCGGAGACTTGACGCTGGCCTCCGGCGCGCAGGTCCGGGCGGCCGGGGACATCGCCCTCGCGACCTCTGGCGCCTTCGTCAACGACGCGGGCGGCGGCGCGGTGAGCTCCAGCGGCGGCCGCTGGCTGATCTATTCGGCCAACGCGGCCGGCGACACGTTCGGCGGCCTCGACAGCGGCAACACCGCCGTCTGGAACACGGCCGCCGGCGGAGCGGTGACACAGTCCGGCAACCGCTACGTCTTCGCCGAGCAGCCCACGCTGACCGTGACCACCACGGACCTGACCAAGACCTACGGCCAGGACGCCGCCGCCTCGGTGGCCGACGCCTACACGCTCACGGGCCTCCGACCCGCGGGCGCCGGTGCCTACCGCGCGGACACGGCCGCGACCGCTCTCCCGGCCGGTCAGCTGGTCACCTCCGCCGGCTCTGGGGCGCAGGCCGACGTGGCGCGTTCGCCCTACGCGATCGTCGCCGACTTCACCGGGCTGACCTCGCCGGCCGGCTACGCGCTCTCCGCCGTCAATGCCGGCCACCTCACAGTGAATCCGGCCACCATCGCGGTGTCGGGCGTCACGGGCGTCACCAAGACCTACGACGGCACCGCCGCGCTGCCGGCCGGGGCCAGCGGCGTCGCCGTCTCCGGCGTGCTGTTCGGCGACGCGGTCGACGTCAGCGCGGCGAGTGCGGCCTACGACGGCGCCAATGCCGGCAGCCACGCCGTGCTGGTCTCCGGCCTCGCGCTCACCGGCGCCAAGGCCGGCAACTACCAGCTCTCCGCCACCGCGGTCACGGGCTCGGGCACGATCGATCCCGCGGCGCTGACCATCACGGCCGCGGACCGGACCAAGACCTACGGCCAGACGCTCGACCTCGGCAGCACCGGCTTCACCGCCGCCGGCATCCTCGGCACCGATGCGGTCACCGGCGTCGGCCTGAGCAGCGCGGGGGCCGCCGCCGCGGCCGACGTGGCCGGCGGTCCCTACGCGATCACCGCCGCGAACGCGCAGGGTACGGGGCTGGCCAACTATGCGATCACCTATCGCCCAGGGCTGCTGACCGTCACGCCAGCCACCCTGACGGTGACGGGCGCGACCGGGGTCAACAAGACCTACGACGGCACCGCCGCGCTGCCGGCCAAGGCCAGCGGCGTCGCCGTCTCCGGCGTGCTGTTCGGCGACGCGGTCGACGTCAGCGCGGCGAGTGCGGCCTACGACGGCGCCAATGCCGGCAGCCGCGCCGTGCTGGTCTCCGGCCTCGCGCTCACCGGCGCCAAGGCCGGCAACTACCAGCTCTCCGCCACCGCGGTCACGGGCTCGGGCACGATCGATCCCGCAGCGCTGACATATACCGCCAATGCCGCCACCCGCGCCTACGGCGCGGCCAACCCGACGCTCACCGGTACGGTCTCCGGCTTCGTCAACGGCGAGAACCAGTCCGGCGCCACCACCGGAACGCTGGCCTTCACCACCGGGGCCACACCCGGCAGCGATGTCGGCCGCTATGCCGTCACTGGATCGGGCCTGACCGCCGTCAACGGCAACTACGTCTTCGTCCAGGCCGTGGGCAACGAGACAGCACTCGGCATCACGCCCGTGCCGATCACCGTCACCGCCAACAGCGGACGCTCAATCTACGGCGATAGCCCAGTCGATCCTGGTTGGTCGGCCACAGGCCTGCAGAATGGCCAGGGGGTGGACGTGCTCACCGGTCTGTCGAGCGGCTTCGGCCTCACCGCGGCGACCGCAGCGGGGCGCTATGCCCTGGCGGTGAGTGGCACCCTGAGCAATGGCAACTACGTCGTCACGGCGCGCAACCCCGGCGGCTTCATCATCGATCCGCGCCCGATCACGATCACGGCGGACGCCCAGACCAGGCTGTACGGCGATGCCAACCCGAGCCTGACCTACACGGTCGGCGGGCGCGGCCTCGTGGACGGCGACGCCCTCACCGGTACCCTGGCCACCATGGCCACCGGCACCAGCGCGATCGGCAGCTACGCGATCACGCAGGGCACGCTGGCCGCCTCGCCCGACTACGCCGTGACCTACCGGGGCGCCGTCCTGACCGTCACCGCGCGTTCGATCACACCCACGGTGGATGCTCAGACCCAAGCCCCCAGCAGTGCCGGCCCAACGCCGACATCCACGGTCGGCGGGCGTGGCCTCGCCGACGGCGACGCGGTCTCGGGCGGGCAGGCCGCGACGACGGCCACCCGCACCAGCGGGGTCGCCGCCGACACGACCGCCCAGGGGTCGCCAACCGACTCGGCCGGTACCGCCGTGGTTTCCCAGGCTGCTTCGAGCGATACATCCCGTGCCGGCGAGGCCGCGGCCGGCGCAACGATACAGGAAACGCCAGTCCCCGTGGCCAACGCCGTCGCGGGCTCCCAGGCCGACCTGCGTGTCACGCCGGCATCCATCGTACCCACCAACCTGGCCAACTCCCTCGTGCGGGATGTCCTCACCGCGGGGCAGCCCGCCGAGATCATCCTCACGCGCGCGGCCGACGGCACGCTCATGCTCAGCAATTCTCGGTTCGACGGAACCCGGGTCTGCCTGTCCGAGGCTGGCGGTTGCTTCGCCGTCCCGCTCGGTACCGCGCCGGGTCCGCAAGCGTCGGCCACCGACACGCTGTCCGCGCGCTGACAGCGCGGGCGCTTCCCTCGTTCCCACCCGATAGGACCGATGTCGACGCTGCCCCTGTTCTACCGCTCGGTCGTGCCCCTCGACCGGCACGCCCATCGCGCCTGGCGCCTCGCCCAGCCGCAGAGCCTCGCCTTCGCCTGCGGCAGCCACCTCGTACCCGCGCTCGTCGACGAGCTTGGGGCCGCCTGCCGCCACCTGCCCGTTGTCTTCCTGCCCGAGAGTGCAGGACCGGTGGCGGTCTTCCTAGTCGGAGCCGCACCTGAGCAATGCGGCCTGGTCGATGAGGCCGGGGCCTGGACCGCGCGCTACCTGCCGGCCTACCTGCGGCGCTTCCCCTTCATCCTCGGCGAGGGCGAAGGCGTCGAGCCGATGATCTGCATCGACGCCGAGAGCGATCTACTCCTGCCCGACGCCGCCGCGGGTCCGGGCCTGCCGCTGTTTGCCGAGGATGGCGGCGCGACCCCGCTGCTGCAGGAGCGCATCCGCCTCGTGTCCGACTACGCCGAGGCGGCTCGGCGCACCGCCGCGTTCGGACGCCTGCTGCGGGATCTCGGGGTGCTACGGCCGCTCACCGTCCGGCTGCAGCACCCGGCCACGGGCGAGGGCCACACCCTGCACGGGGTACTGGGCGTGGACGAAGCCGCGCTGGCCGGTCTGCCCGAGGCGGCGTTCGCCCAACTGCGCGGGGCGGGCTTCCTGGCGGCGGTCTACGCCCACCTGATCAGCCTGCAGGCCATCTCCGACTTCCTTCTCCCCACCGCGGCAGCACGGGCCGACGCAACGGAGCCCCCGGGCGGGGCCGTCCCTGCGCATCCCGCAAGCACCGACACCCGCACGGACGACGCAGCCTGATGCCCCTTCCGAACCTCAACCTCCGCCTGGCCGGGTGCATGATCGCGGGCCGCGGGCTTCAGCCCCTGCCTCGGCTCGCCGTACTGATGCTCGGGATGTCCGGCGGCTGGCCCGGGGCCGACGGCCTCGTGCCGGCAGTGCTCGCCCAAGCTTCGGCTAAGCCCGCAGCAGGTCCGCAGACCGGCGCGCCGTCCAAGACGCCTCCCGTGCCGGCCGAGCCGACGGCGACCACGGCGAGCTACGGCGACTGGGTGCTGCGCTGCCAGCGCCTGGGTGGTGGCAGCCAGCAGGTCTGCGAGGTCGGCCAGAGCATGCGGGTGCAGGGACAGACCGCGCCAGTGGCGCACCTGGCCATCGGCCGGCCGCCCGGCCAGGGCGGCCTGCGCGTGACCGTGCTGTTGCCACCTTCCGTCACCTTCCCCTCGAGCGTGCGGGTCGGCGAGGCCGGCCGTACCGGTGCAGATACGGCCAAGGAGACGGACCACGGGGTGGACCTGACCTGGCGGCGCTGCCTGCCGGGTGGCTGCGTTGCGGATGGGCCGGTTCAGGAACCGATCCTGCAGTCCTGGGGCAAGGCCGATGAGGCGGGCCGGATCGGGTTCCAGGACGCGGAGGGCCGCGAGGTCGCCGTACCGGTCTCGTTCCGCGGGCTCGGCCCTGCCCTCGACGCGCTCGCCCGGGAGAAATCCTGATCGCGGGGCAACGGATGCAGGCCCGAGAGGGGAGCTTCCTTCGTTCGCGTTGCTGTTCCGCCGGCGGGATTTCGGTTCAGCGAAGTGCAGGTGCCGGATCGAGAGCGCGGTCTCAGGCGTCGAATCTTTGGAACAACCGGGACTTCGATCGTTTCTCGATGTCGTGCCGCATTCCGTAACCAGCCCTTATGCGAACGGCTGCCCCTATGCCGGCCAGCCGCGCGGCCGTGCTCGGCTGGCCGCGACCCGCGCCGCGGCCGGGTCCGCTTGGACCTAGGGATCCACCGGGGGCCACGAGGATCGGCGCCCGCTTGCTGCGTGGCGGCCCCTCGAGCGCAAACAGACCGGCCGGCCGCCCGCCGCTCGTCCGGGCAACGGACCGTCCCAAGCCCTCTTGCGGCCTGACCGGAACACTCATCTCCGGCGCACGCGGATACCGGCGGGGGCGGTCCTCCACCTCCTTCTCGGCCCGCCCCCACATCCCGGCTGCGATCTGCGCGATCACCGCGGGGCCGGGGCTCACGGCACCGCCTCCGGCAGGTGCGCCGCCCGGCGCAGCTTGATCCCGTGCGCCACCGTCATCGCGGTCAGCTCGCAGTTGACTGCGCTCACCCGCGCGTCGAGCGCCTCCCAGATCGGCTGTGCCGCCTCTATCGGCACAGCCCGGCCGGCATGGATCGCGTGCAGGAGCTGATCGAGGTTCCTCCCCACCATCCGGACCTGGGATGCGAGCGCGGCCACGGTGCGCGTGTTCTCCGCCGACAGCGCCGGCCCGACATCGAGCGCCGCCCGGATCAGCCGGCGCAGCGTCTCCGCTCGGCTCAGACCGAATGCCGCCGCGGCCTCATCCGAGAGCGCACTGACCTCCGGGGTCAGGTCGATCCGGGCACGCGAACGCGCATCACCACGAGCTGTCGCGCTCGCCATGCGGAGGGCTCCGAGGGGGTGGTGGGGTCCCGGCGAAGCCGGTCCAGGTCGGGCAACGCCCGGCCTGCCAAGCAATGTGGACCCACATTGCGTATCTTGTCAATAAAACCTGGCCCCCACACCGACAGACCTACTGCCCTACAAGCCTATTTCCCTACAAATCTACTTATCTCAAAGCCTCTCAGCCTACTTGTCTCAACACCTCAAAGCCTCAAGACCTACAGATCTCAAAGTCTCAAAGCCTACAAACCTATTGACCTCCTGATCTACAAACCTCCCAGCCTACAACCTCCTGGCCTCCCAGCCTCCTGACCTACTGATGCGGCGTAGCGGTCCCTCGGTTCTGGTCGCATGGTGCATCGGCAAGCCAGGCGCCGGTTCACGCGGCGCGGGACCATCAACGCGCGGTGCCTTCGATGAGTCGACTTAATGAACGACGAGGCCGTGCAAGGCGCTGAGAAGGGCCATGCCGGCTGCGACCCTGGGCCGGGAGGAGAGAGACCACGATCGGGCCACTCCGGCGACCGACGGCGAGTTCACACGTCTCCAGGTCCGGCTCCCTGAGGAACTCGCGATCGCCTTCCGGCTCCACACCGGCGGCAGATCGAGCCGGCTCCGGACGTCATCGGGTTTAGCCGGATCACGCCGGCCGGTTCGACGACCGCTCGGCCTCGCGGCGCCACGCGTCGCGCTCGGCCTGAATCTCCTCGATGCGGGCGTGCAGCTGCCCGGCGTCGATGGCGGTCTCCATCAGCAGGTCCTGGGCGGTGCCGAGTTGCTGGCGCAGCTCGGCGTTCTCAGCGGCTAGACCCAGGAAGAAAACGGCCACGTCATCGCCCATGCATGCCTCCTCACGGCCGGGAGCAGGTGGGTTAGGCGGCTATGGTTACCGCGTCGGAAAGGATGGCGCGCCTGAAGCCGTCGGAGTGGCTTCGTCCACAGCAGGATCGTCCCGATCACAGCTGCGCTGGCGGCCGTGGGCCGACGCTCCGCGGTGTCCGGTTCCCCCGCACCGCACCGACCCTCACGCGACCGCCCGGCCTCGGCCTCACGGGCTGGGAACGGGGAACTGGCCCGGTCCCGCCTGTCGCCGCGTGTCCACCTGCGACAGCGCCGTGCGGGTCGCGAACACCTCGGGCGCATCGGCAGGGAGAACCGCCACTATAGCAGGCGTCACGGCCGCCGTCGTCAGCTCCGGTATCGCTCAGCCTGGCGTGGTTTGAGCCCCGGTCCAGGACGGGCAGGTCGTCGCTCGTCGGGTCACTCCGGAATCGGAAGCGGCGCGCTTACCCAAGCCCTGCGCCCGTGTCGACGCAGTTCACGGGCCGCCAGATTCGCACGGCCGCGCGGGATCGACCGGCTGGGTGCCGGTGAGCAGAGGCTGCGGTGATAATGTCCGGCGTTCGTCAGACCGTCCGGGTGCAGACCCTCAGCGCATGGCTCGGACCGCTCCACCACCCGCGCGGATTCTCGAACGCGGGCTTTGGTCGAGGTCGCTCGCTGCCCTCCGGCAGCTTTTTGACGGGTGGGTTATGCGCGAATCTAACAGGACTGGAATCTGAGTAGGCGTGGGGTTTGCGGATTTGCACCCTCCCCCCTCCGCCACGTCGGGGCGCGGGGACGGTTTGGGCGACGCGCTCTTGCGTGCGAGCCGCAGCCAAGCGGTCCACTCAGGGGCGACGATCCGGACGATGTTGGTGTCGTTGCGAAAGCCCGTGACGCGCCGCTCCTCGACGGTGACGAGGCCGAGCTTCTTCGCCTCGCGAATGGCGTTGCGCACGGTGGTCTCGGCCACACCGACGATCGCCGCCACGTGTCCGACCGCCAGACGGCAGTCGCCCCGGCGCGCGGTCTCGGCCGCCACCAGCGCCAGCACCGCCTGCTCGGCCAGCGTGAACCGCGCCGCGATCCCCGGCGGCAGCCGCCCTGAGGCCGCCCAGCGGCGGCGGCGCTCCATCGACGCGTCCGTGCGCGGGCGTGAGCCCACGGACCTCCCGAGGCTTCCTGAGCGATCCTGAGGGGCATCCGCCTCCCGGCCGGCCTGCGGCTCCGCCAGGCCCGTGGGCTGACCCACACGGGACACCTTGCCGGTCAGGGTGCGCGCCTCGATCAGGCCGGACAGGCGCTCGGCCTCGGACTCGGTGATCTGCCCCTCCCCGAACGCGCGCCAGAGCTGCGCGGTCACCTGCGGCAGGGTGATTCGGCTCGCGGCCTCGATCGCCCGCCTCAACTGGTCGGCAAACATCGTTCTTCGGCCCTCTTCGGGCCGCGACAGGTCGTTCTGGGCCGCCGATCAGGGCGCCCAGTCCACAGGCATAGGCCTCCCGTTGCGAAAGTTGGCGCTTTCGCTTGACGCCCGGGGGCGTCTCATGGCTTGTGAGGGGTATTCACTCCGGCCTCACAGGCCTATCGGTTTTGACGGCCCTCCAGTTTGGCGACTGGGGGGCCGTTGGCCTTTCAGGGGTCGACTTGCGGCGGCGGTGTCTCCTGATGGTGCCGGCGACTCGCGCGAGGCGATGCGTAGCCGGACAGCGCATGTCGGCTGGCACGCACGGTTAAGTCAACGTTGAGGCTTGGTTCGGATCGCTGAACGCTGTGACGGGCGAGGCTGGGTCCGAAGCGGCAGATGCGTCACGACTGGGGTGACGAGCCACCCCTTCACCGCGAGCCTCGCCCCGTTTTGGCTTCTGGTTGGAGCGTGCCTACACAAGGAACGCACGCCTTTCTGAGGCGCCTGGAGGACACGCCATGAGCTCACACGAAGTCCTGTGGTTCTTGTACGCCGCTCCGACAGCCCTCTTCGCGACCGGCGCCTTGGTTTATTACGTGGCCTCACGGTAGGCTCCAGCCGAAGCGGCCTTAAGCCGTCTCTAGAGCCCGCGCCACGGCCTCCGGCTCCTTGTCGATCACCAACAAAAGGGTACGGGCGGCGGGGTCCGGCGTGCGGCGGCTCTGCTCCCAATCACGGACGGAAGCGACAGACAGGCCGTAGCGCTGGGCGAAGCGGTCCTGTGACAGGCCAGTCCTCTTCCGGATCGCCGCGACGTCGATGGCGGGAGGCGTAAACGCCCGCGCAGGCTGCGCCTCGCCGCGCGCAATTTCTCGGGCCTCCTTGGCGCTCCGCAGCAGGCGCTCTCCGAGCTTGCTCATCAGGTCCTCCGTTTCAGCTTGGCAAGGCGTGCCGCGACACCAGCACGGTAGTCGTCCGCCAGTTCGGCGAGTTCGTCGGCAAGGGCGTTTCGTTCGGCCTTGGAGAGGTTGTCCCGCTCCCCTTTGTCGACCAGGGCCAGGAGGAAGAGAGGTACGTCGTCACCACCGTAATAGTGGATCGTTCGGTAGCCCCCGCTCTTACCCTTACCCTTGCCGGCAAAGCGCACCTTTCGTGCACCGCCGGTCCCTTTCATCACGGCACCTGCCAGGGGGTTGGAGGACAGCCACTGGACCATGGCGTCAATCTCCTCCTCGGAGAGCCCGGCACCCGCTGCATCGGCCTCGAATGTGTCGGTGGTGAGAACCGCGTGCATAACCAGTATATACGGCATTGCCGTATATACTGCAAGAGGAAGTCGAACGATCGTTTGAACCACAAGCACCGTGCTAGGCCCGGCCTTAGCCCTACACTCGCAGCAAAATCTCTGCTGACGCGTTGTCGCTTTGACGAGTTGACGTGTCAACAATTCGACGGGCTGACGGGTTGACGGGTTGACGGGTTGACGGGTCATCCTGTCGCCTTGATGAAATGTAAACCTGTGGACGTGATGTTATGGCAGATTGTCTGCTCGTCACACTGTCAGAAGGTCAACGCGATGCGCACGCTCGCCCTCGTTTCGCAGAAGGGAGGCGCCGGCAAGACGACGCTAGCCCTGCACTTGGCTGTGGCCGCGCATCGCGCTGGCCTGCAGGTTGCCATTGCCGATCTCGACCCACAGTCGTCTGCCTGGAAGTGGTCTGAGCGACGGAAGGATCACCCGGAAGCGGTTGTCACTTCGGCCGAGCAGCTCGACCATGTAAAAGCCCAGGCCGCGGCCGGCGGCCTCGACCTGCTCATCATCGACTCCGCGCCGCACGCCGATCGGCCTGCGCTCGTAGCCTGCAAGGCCGCAGACCTGATCCTGATCCCGTGCCGCGCTTCGATCCTAGACATCGACGCGATCGGCCAGACGCACGATCTCACGACGATCGCGCGCAAACCGGCGCATGTGGTCTTCAACTCGTGCAACACGTCGACGGATTACGACCTCGAGGAGGCGCGCGCCGGCCTGCGGGAGCGCGGCATCCCCGTCTACCCGAACGCGGTCTATCAACGGGTGTCCTACTCGCGGGGCTTCATCCCCGGCCGGACGGCGCAGGAGATCGAACCCGGGGGGAGGGCGGCTGCCGAAATCGACGAGCTATTCCGGTGGACCGCCGACACAATGGGCCTCCCCCTCCCACAGCCCGCTAGCATCGAGGCCGCCTGATGAACGCCGCACCCCGTTTCAGCCTCCGGGCCGCGGTGACCGACAGCGTGTCGACTGGCCGCCGCAATGATGCACCCGAGTCCGTGGAAGCCATTGAGGCCGATGCCGCTCCCGAGGCCGCCTTGCCACCGCCGCCCCGGCGGGCTCCGAAGGCTGCTGCCGAGGCGGTGCAGAGCAAGCGGCCCACCACCCGCCAGGGTGCGCGCGGCATCACCGTCTGGGTCGAACCCGAGGTCTACCGGATGATTAAGCTAGTGGGCCTCGATGCGGACATGACCACGCAGGACGTGATGATGGAGGCGATCAACGATCTCCTGGCCAAGAAGGGAAAGGGTCGCATCGCGAAGACGCGGTGACAGATCAACGCGCTGACGTGTCAACACGTCAGCAAGTAGCTATGGCGCCCCGGCCAGAACGAACGGAACAGGGTCATCATGAAATGGCTGCCCGACCAGCGCCTCCTGCTAAGCTCGACTTTGGCCAATTTTGACGGGTTGTCGAGGGTGTGAGGTGACGAAGCGGGCGTGGCGGGTAGGCTGGT
>NZ_VUOK01000007.1 GCF_009806555.1 Methylobacterium sp. 2A
GCCTCAAAGACTTCCGCCGCGTCGCGACCCGCTACGACAAGCTCGCCCGCAACTATGCCTCAGCCGTCGCCCTCGCCGCCGTCATCGCTTTTTGGTCCTGATCGAGTCCAGACCCTACGGGTCCAGAGCCTTGAACGGGGCAACCCGGAACGGCCGCGGCCCGAAGGTCGGGCACCGCAAAGTCACTTCTGAGAACTCGCACGGTCCCCGTCGTTTGAGCGGCAACCGCATCTCTGCTCCAGCGGCTGTGCAGACGAGGTGATCGCTCTCCACACGATTCAGGCGAGCCCATGAAAAGCTCTGATGCGCTTCTTCAGTTCGGCGACTCCTGTCGGTATGACGTGCCTTGTCTCCAAATCTTTGTATTGGATCCAGATGGCGAACCGTTCGTCGTGGTCCGGCCCGATCCCGGCCATACGTTCGAGTTGGCCGATTGTGGACGCGCTGCGCATCTCCGCTTCGATGGATACTCTTGGTTGGCCGGCAGTTGGCGTTTCGTGGGATAGCTCCGTGACGGGCGTCGGAGGCCCCTCCCCCGATCGATGATCCCGTCACGAGGCGAAGCGCCGTCTCCTCCTCTTTGTCGTTAAGACTCGCGGCGCATCATGAACACTCTTGCATCACGTCTATCGAAGTAGTTTTCAGCCACCAACAGCGACCAGTAGTAGCCCGCATCCGGTTTAAACTCTAAATTTGAAACTTCGAAGCCACACCTTTTGCCTTCCGCAGCAATTTGTGAGTGCGAAATCATCCGCATTTCAAGGGTATCACCTGGGCCACCGTGAAAAGAAGGATGTTGGTCGATGTAGTCATTGCCCCGGCGATCAGACCAGCGGACGACCCATGATCCCAATTCTTGTTTTTCTGGAACAGGAGGGCATACTGCTCCGCCATACCATTCGATTGTATTCGGCATGTGGTTTGTCGGGACCGTTAATATTAGCAACCCGCCCGGTCGAAGCATTTGACGAAGATTTGGCAAAACCTCGATTGGCGTTGCAAACGTATGCTCAAGAACGTCGGAACATATAATTATGTCTAAGTCTTTGTAGTTCGCTGCAGACACCTGAGAACACAAATCCAAAAAAGGCTGCTTATGAAAGAACGTATTAGTGTAATCGAATTTTTCCGTCATTATTCGTTCGATGAGAGAACCATCTGACATCCCAACAACACGGAGATCCTTACGGGGGCGTTGGAGCTCGAAAGGAACGGATGCATCTGCGCAAATCCCTTTCATAACGGCCAGAGCGACACCTCGCGAGCGCGGACTGCTTTCACAACAAGAGCAATCACAGACCTCTCGGTGCATGTCACTACGTGACCGCTTATTTTCATGTCCGCAGATGCAGCATCTAAAAGACTCTTTGTTATGCATATCTGATTTTCCTAGCTTTAGCGACGCAAACAATGCAGTTATAACGGATCAACGAGACATTAGAGAGCATTGTTGTAGCACATATATATGGCGCATTGCAAGATCTGCTTGATTAGTCTTAAAGTATTTTCTACTCTACCATCCTGTCGCGATGCGAAGCCCCCTCCTCTGGGCGGTGTCGGCGGGGGTGGCGAGGCCTCGAAACTTCGGCAGCCGAGCTCGGCCGTAGTGGCAGAATAGGCTGGGGTTGTCCGAGGTCCGATCTGGACCCGATGGCAGTAACCGGTGGGGTGACGCACACGTTGCCGAATATGCGAGCCTGGTTGAAGCTGAGCCAGCGCGGGTTGGTGTAGCCCTTGGCGACCGCGGCATCCCAAAACAGCATGACTTTGATGCCGCTGTAAGCCCGGGCCGTGGTAGCGTTGCGTGGCATCGTGACGGTGGCCGTTCCACGCACACTGTCCCACGGCCGGATCCAGGGGACGCAGTTGACTTCGAATTGAGCGATGATCCGGTCGGTGATCTGCTGATAAGGGTTCACGCGCTCGGCTAAGCTAATGGACGCGCTGGAAGCGGCACGGGGCCATCGGAGTTCTCCGCGATGGGCGCCGGAGGCCTCTCCTCCAGCCCTAGATCCACCGGATCCCATCCGCCCAGGAGCCGTACCGATGACCCAGGATCCGCGCGAGGCCGGCCCGCGTCCGCCTTTCCCCGGCGACCAGCAGCAGCCCCGCCCGGGCCTCACCACGCGGATGACGCCGCGGCCCGACCACGGCGAGGAGAGCTACGTCGGCAAGGGCCTTCTCACCGGTCAGGCCGCGCTGATCACCGGCGGCGATTCCGGCATCGGCCGGGCGGTGGCGATCGCCTATGCCCGCGAGGGCGCGGACGTCGCGATCTCCTATCTCGACGCCGAGCAGGAAGACGCCGAGGACACGAAGGCCTGGGTCGAGAAGGCCGGCCGGCGCTGTCTGCTGCTGCCCGGCGACATCCGCGACGAGGGCCATTGCCGGAGCCTCGTGGCGCGCACCGTGGACGCCTTCGGCCGCCTCGACATCCTCGTGAACAACGCCGCCGCCCAGGTGGTGAATGCGGGGCTCGAGGATCTGAAGGCCGCCGATATCGAGGGCTCGTTCCGGGCCAATGTGTTCGCGATGTACTACCTCGCCCAGGCGGCGGTTCCGCACATGAAGCCCGGCGGGGCGATCGTGAACAGCACGAGCGTGCAGGCCAAGGTCGCCGGCCCGAGCATGCTGATCTATGCGGCCACCAAGGGCGCGATCGCGAGCCTGACCATCGGCCTGTCGAACCTGCTCGCCCCGCAGGGTATCCGGGTGAACTGCGTCGCCCCCGGGCCGGTCTGGACGCCGATCCAGCCGATCGTGAAGAGCCCGGAGCAGATGCAGGAACTCGGCGCCCAGACGCCGCTCGGCCGCGCCGGCCAGCCTGCGGAACTCGCCCCGGCCTACGTGCTCCTGGCTTCGCGGGAGGGCAGCTACATGTCGGGCGCCCTGGTGCCGGTCACGGGCGGCATGCCGATGCTCTGACGGCGCGGATTCCGTAGCCTGACGGAGCTACGATGGTCAGACATCGAGAGCTGGCATAGCGCGTTTCCCTCCCCCGCAGAGGGGGGAGGGGGAGACGTGGGACCGCAGGCTTCCTGTTCTCTGACGAAGATCCGTGCGGCCTAGAACGGGATGTCGTCGTCGAGGTCGTAGCCGCCGCGGCTGCCGCCGCCGCCCGAGGAGGCCGGGGCCGGACGGCGCTCGCCGCCCTGGGCGCGGCCGCCGCCGAAATCGCCACCCCGGTCACCGCCCCGGCCACCGCCGAAGTCGCCGCCGCGGCTGATCTGCCCGCCGCCCTCGTCCTCGCCGGCGAAGTCACCGCCACCGCCGCCGCCGCGCCCATCGAGGATCGTCATCTCGCCGCGGAAGCGCTGGAGCACCACCTCGGTCGTGTATTTCTCGACGCCGGAATTGTCGGTCCACTTCCGGGTCTGGAGCTGGCCCTCGATATAGACCTTCGAGCCCTTGCGCAGGTACTGCTCGGCGACGCGCGCGAGGTTGTCGTTGTAGATCACGACCGAGTGCCACTCGGTCTTCTCCTTGCGCTCGCCGGTCGCCTTGTCCTTCCACGACTCGGAGGTGGCGATCCGCAGGTTGCACACCGGATCGCCCGAGCCGAGGCGGCGCATCTCGGGATCGCGCCCGAGATTGCCCACCAGAATCACCTTGTTGACGCTGCCCGCCATCGCTCTCTCCTTATCGTACGGATCTCACAGGGCATCGGCCCGGCGGCGCGCGAACCATGCGCCCGGGCCTCCGGAGCGGCAACCTGCGGTTCGAGCTTGTGCCCGCTTTCCGCAGCGCCGCCGGATTTCTGTTCTATATCCGTTCCTGGTGGGCAGCAAGCCGCAGCTCAGGACACGCGCACGACCAGCTTGCCGAAATTGCGGCCTTTCAACAGGCCGATGAAGGCCTCCGGCGCCTTCTCCAGGCCCTCGACCACATCCTCGCGGTAGCGGACGCGCCCCTCCCGGATCCAGCCGCCGACCTCCTTGCGGAAGATCTCGGCCTGATCGGCGAAATCCCAGACGATGAAGCCCTGGATGTGCAGGCGGTTGGTCAGGACCGAGCGCATCAGCTCCGGCAGGCGGTCGGGGCCCGACGGCACCTCCGTGGCGTTGTAGGCCGAGACGAGGCCGCAGACCGGGATCCGCGCGAAGGGATTGAGCAGCGGCATCACGGCGGCGAAGACCGCGCCGCCGACATTCTCGAAATAGACGTCGATCCCCTTCGGGCAGGCGGCGGCCAGCGCCCCCGGCAGGTCGTCGCCGCGATGGTCCACGGCGGCGTCGAAGCCGAGTTCCTCGGTGAGGTAGCGGCACTTGTCCGGCCCGCCCGCAATCCCGACGGTGCGGGCGCCCTTCAGCTTGGCGATCTGCCCGACGAGCGAGCCCACCGGTCCCGCCGCGGCGGCGACCACCACGGTCTCGCCCGCCTTGGGCCGGCCGATGTTGAGCAGGCCGGTATAGGCGGTCATGCCCGGCATCCCGAGCACGCCCAAAGCCGTCGAGGGCGGCGCGGCGCCGGGATCGACCTTGCGCGAGCCCTTGCCGTCCGTGACGAAATATTCCTGCCAGCCCGCGAAGGCGGTGAGCAGGTCGCCGACCGCGTAGTCCGGATGGTTCGAGGCCACGACCTCGCCCACCGTCTCGGCGGTCATCGGTGCGCCGATCTCCACGGGCGCCGCGTAGGATTTCGCGTCGCTCATCCGGCCGCGCATGTAGGGATCGAGCGACAGCCAGCGGGTGCGCAGCAGGACTTGCCCGGGGCCGGGCTGCGGCACCGGCACCTCCTCCAGGCGGAAATTCTCGGGTCGCGGCTCGCCGTGGGGGCGCGAGGCCAGGACGATGCGGCGGTTCATGGCGGTCATGACGAAACTCCCGGAGGATGGCTGCCCGCCCCGATCTGGGGTGCCGGCCGGCACTCGCAAAGGCTCGGGCGATCTCAGGGGGCCGATCTCTCGGGTGGATCGCGCGTTGTCCAGCCTTCTCATGCGGAGGCACGGTATGCGCGGCACGGCACTCGGCCTCGGATTGGCGGCCCTGACGGCGGCAGCTTCCGCGGCGCCCCTCGACACCTATCGGGATCGTGCCCGCGTGCTCGTCCTGTCGGCGCCCGACGCCATGGACGCGCAGCTCAAGGCCCAGCGCGCCGCCCTGGGTCCGGTTCGCGACGGCGTCGCCGAGCGCGATCTCGTGGTGCTGGAGGCAATCGGTTCCGGCGCCGAGGCGCGTGCCCTGCGCGCCGCGCTCGGGCTGGCGGCCGACAGCTTTCGGGCCGTCCTGGTCGGCAAGGACGGGGGCGCCAAGCTCACCGCCGCGGCGGCGATCCCGCCTCAGACGCTATTCGCCACCATCGACGCGATGCCGATGCGGCGCAGCGAGATGCGGGAGCGCCGCTGAGCAGGGTTCGTGACGGCCGCCGGCATTGAGGCGAAAATCTGCGGCCAACCGAAGACCTGAGCGGACGAAGCCTTGGCCTGCTCACGGTCCACGGGAGAATCCCATACAGGGTTATCGAGCGATCCCACCCAATCCCCTCATCCTGAGGCGACGGAGCGCAGCGCAGGCCTCGAAGGAGCCCTCCAGGAATCGCGCGGCTGGCTGGATCCCTTCTTCGAGGCTCGCTGCGCTCACATTTCAGGATGAGGTGGAGAGTTGGACGGCCGGGAAGCTCCCGGTCTCGCGTCGTGGATCCGGTGGCCTGCCGGGACAGCTCTTATTAGGTGTAGGATCCTAAATTCGGATGTGTACGGCGACGGGTTCGGACACCAACGGTTAAGCCTACCGACCTATCACCGAAACGTGTCGACGGCCGCGCCCCGGCCGTCCGTTGAGGCCCGCCAGGACGCTCGCACGAGACGCTCGAACCGATGAACCGACAGCACGTTGCCGCCGCCATCCGCCGCCTCGTCGCCTCGCAGGTCGAGGATATCGAGCGCGCGGTCCGCGACGGTCACAAGACCATCGCGCTGAACGAGCTGGCGGATCTGAACCGCCAGCTCAAGGCCTTCGCGGCCGCCCTCAAGAAGGCGCCCGCCCGCATCTGAGCGGCTTCCCGCGCGCCCTACCAGCGCGGGCCGTCCCAGCGCGGCCCGCCCCAGCGGCGGGGCGGGACGTCCTCCGGAGGCGGAGGCGGAGGCGGCGGGCCGCGGTCGAAGCCCGGCTCGTCGCAGACCCGCACCCGGCGCACGACCGGCGCACCGTCCGGATCGAACCGGCGCCGGACGAATTCCCGGCACGCCTCGGGGGGCGCCGCAGTGAAGCGCGGCCCGCGGAACGCGGGCTCGGGACGCGGTGGGGGCGGAGGCGGAGGCCGGTGCTCCAACTCCTCCGGGGGCGGTCCACTCCAGCGGTGCTCCGGCGGATAGGGACCGTCGAAATCGGCGGCCAAAGCCGGACCGGCGGCGAGAAGCAGGGCGAGAAAACCGGTGCGGATGGGGAGACGGCGGGCGGGCACGGGTGGCCTCGGCGTGATCGGGCGCGCGGGGATCGCGGCCATCATCACCGGAGCTTGCATTTGGTCGCCTGAACCGCCCCCGGGTGCCGTGTTGGCCGCCGTTCAGCCGGCTATTTCTGCATCGCGTTCACTTCGCACTGCGCGTATTCGCCGCTCGCCTTCACGTAGGCGTTGAGCTTCTGCAGGTAGGCCTCGGCGATCGGCCGGAAGGCCTGCGCCTGCAGGTTATAGGCCTTGATCGCGTCGTTGTAGCTGTAGGCCTCCCAGCCCGGGCAGCCCTCCTTGGTGTCGAGGCAGGCGGGTTTTTCCGGCAGCGCGGGCTTCGCCGGGCGCGCGGAGGCGGGCGGCGGCTCGGGCGGGGTGCAGGCCGCGACCGTTGGTGCGGTTGCCGCCGGGGGCGCGGCCGGTGCGGCCTTGGCCGGCTTCGCGGCGGAAGCCGGCGGCGCCGCGTTCGGAGCCGCCTGGGCGGCGGCGGTCACGAGCAGGCCCGCGATGAGGAGAAGGGTGCCGCGCATGGCGTCGTGACGAGCTCCGCTGCGGCCCCGGACCGTCGATGCGGGGGCCGGCCGCGGGTTCTGCGACATCACGCCCGCGGCGACAAGGGCTCGGGCACGGGTTCCCGGGCTGCCGGCCGCCGGGCCGGGGCCGACGCCCGTCCGCCCGCGGGTTGCCCCGGCGCCGTGCGCGCCCGCGGACCCCGCACCAGCGCCACAGCCGGCAGCAAGAGGCCGATCGCCAGCACCCACCAGGCCGGACGGATCGGACCCGAAAAATCCAGGTTGGCGGCGAGCACGAGGCTCGCCGGGACGCCGCTGGCGAGCCCGTACCACGCCGCCTCCAGCCCCGCGGTCGCGAGCCCGGCAAGGATCGCGAGCAGCAGGAGCGACCACGGCCGCTCCGGCCATTTGAACCGGCGCATCACCCGCCAGCCCATCAGCAGCAGGAACAGCCCGGCCGAGAAGACCGGATCGGTGACGTCGATCTTCGATTGCAGGAAGTCGTGGGCGAGCGCCAGCACCGCGATCGTGTAGACGAGCCGGTGCAGCCGGTGCCAGTTCGGCCCCAGGTTGCGCAAAGCCGCGTCCGTGGAGGTCAGCCCCAGGGCGATCAGGCCGATCAGCGCCACGAAGCCGATCGTCAGGTAGAGCCGCAGCGCGATCTCCGAGACGACCTTGGTGAGGATCAGGTTCTGATCGACCGCGTAGAGGGTGAGATGCGCCACCGCGTAGGCCATCACGGTGATGCCGAGCATACGCCGGACGCCGATGACCTTCGGCCAGTCGGCGATGCGGCGCAGCGGTGAGATCGCCAGGGAGAACAGCAGGAAGCGCACCGCCCATTCGCCGGTGGCGTGGATCAGGGCGGTGATCGGCTTGGCGCCGAGCGCGTCGAGCCGGTAGGCGGCGGCGAGGTAGAGCGCCGGCGCGACGCAGCCCGCGAACACCGCGAGCTTCAGCCAGGAGAGGCGTCCGGCCCGGTCGAGCCAGGGGAGGGGGATGCCGAGCGAGCCGGCCAAGCGGTCGATCATGGGTCGCGAACGGGGCTCGGATCGGTGGCGGGAGCGCGAACAGGCTTCCGGAAACGGCTATCTTCCGGCGCCGGTGCCGTCACGGGGCGGTTCGCCGCGGCGGCTCGACGGTTACAGGCGGGTCGACCTGTGTGGTTGACCTCGGCCGCGCCGCGGCGAGATAGCGGGGTGACGGACACCGGATGGATCCCATGCAGTACCGCACGCTCGGCCGCTCAGGCCTCAAGGTCTCGCCCATCTGCCTCGGCACGATGATGTTCGGCGGCCCCACCGACGAGGCGACCGCCGGCCGCATCGTCGCCAGCGCCCGGGAGGCCGGGATCAACTTCATCGACACGGCCAACGTCTACACGGAGGGCCGCTCGGAGGAGATCACCGGCCGGGCCATCAAGGCGGAGCGCAACGCCTGGATCCTGGCCACCAAGGTCGCCAACCCGACCGGGCAGGGGATCAACGATCGCGGCCTCTCGCGCGTCCACGTGATGAAGGCCGCCGAGGACAGCCTGCGCCGGCTCGGCACCGAGTTCATCGACATCTATTACCTCCACAAGGAGGACCACGACACGCCGCTGGCCGAAACCGTGCGCGCGATGGCCGACCTCGTGCGGGCCGGCAAGATCCGGCATTTCGGCGTCTCGAACCATCGCTCCTGGCGGGTCGCCGAGATCTGCCGGCTCTGCGACGAGCTGGGGATCGACCGGCCGGTGGTGAGCCAGCCCTACTACAACGCCTTCAACCGCATGCCGGAGACCGAGCACCTGCCGGCCTGCGCGCATTTCGGGCTCGGCGTCGTGCCGTACTCGCCGCTGGCCCGCGGCGTGCTCACCGGCAAGTACGATCCCGACGCCCCGCCGCCCGCCGAATCCCGCGCCGGCCGCCAGGACACGCGGATGATGCAGACCGAGTGGCGCCCGGAATCCCTGCGCATCGCCCGCACGCTCAAGGAGCATGCCGAGGCCCGCGGCATCACGGCCGGCCAGTTCGCCACCGCCTGGGTGCTGAACAACCGCCTCGTCACCGGCGTCATCGCCGGCCCGCGCACGGAGGCGCAGTGGCAGGAATATCTCGGCGCCCTCGACTACGCCTTCACCCCGGAGGACGAGGCGCTGGTCGACGGGTTCGTGGCCGCGGGACACCCGACGACGCCGGGCTACAACGATCCGGCCTATCCGCTGGAGGGGCGGGTGCCGCGGAGCGGCTGAGGCGGCTCAAGAGCGGCAGATCTCCAGACCATTCCCTCATCCTGAGGTGCGAGCGTAGCGAGCCTCGAAGGAGGGCTCCAGTCAGCCGCGCGATCCCTGGAGGGCTCCTTCGAGGCCTCCGCTTTCGCTCCGGCACCTCAGGATGAGGCCGAGATTTGGAAGAACCGGGCTGCGGGGTGCGCCGGATCCGTCTTGCGCTTCCGACGAAGGATCGCTATCTAGCCGTCAACAGTTCTGATGGCAGTCGAGAGGCTGCGGTTCGGGAGTGGGCCCCACCGGGTCCGCTCTTTTTTTTCGCCGCACGTCTTTTTCGTCGAACGCCCGCGGGCGGGCCACGCAGAACGCCGCGAAGGGTGTTCACCACCACACATGTCGTCCGAGATCGAAGCGGATCTGTCCGAGAAGCGCCTCGTCCGCGAGGCCGGGGTCGCCGCGCGCGTCGCGCAGGTGATCGAGGGGCCGCTCCAGGGCCTCGGCTTCCGGCTGGTCCGGGTGAAGATGTCCAACATCAACGGCTGCACCGTGCAGATCATGGTCGAGCGGCCGGACGGCACCTTCACCATCGACGATTGCGAGGCGGTGAGCCGCACGATCTCGCCGCTTCTCGACGTCGACGATCCGGTCGGCGGCGCCTACAACCTCGAAGTGTCCTCGCCCGGGATCGACCGGCCGCTGGTGCGGGTCTCGGATTTCGCCCGCTGGGCCGGCTACGAGGCCAAGGTTGAGCTGAGCCCGCCGCTCGACGGGCGCAAGCGGTTTCGCGGCATCCTCGGCGCGCCGGATCTCGATCGGCAGATCGTGCCGATCGACCTGCCCGACGTGAAGGAGGGGCTGCCGAGCCGCATCGAGCTGCCGCTCAAGAACCTCGCCGAGGCCCATCTCGTCCTCACCGACGAGCTGATCCGCGAGTCGCTCCGCCGCGGCGGCCCGCCTGCCGGGGACGAGGCGGATGAGGCCGGGGACGATGAGCCGGCCGAGGAGCCGGCGGCGCCGGCGCGCAGCCCCTTCCGCCCGCAGGGGCCGAAGAAGGCCAGCCCCGCGGCCAAGACCCAGAAACCGGCGCGGACCGGTCCCAGGAAGCCGGTGGTGACCAAGGCGTCCCGGCTCAAGGACCGCGACTCGCTGCACTGAACACGCCAGCGTCGGCCCATGAGGCCGGCCCAAAAAAGTTTGACGGAAGAGAAGGACCGAAACCGATGGCCGTCGTCAGCGCCAACAGGCTCGAACTCCTCCAGATCGCCGACGCGGTCGCCCGCGAGAAGGTGATCGACCGCTCCATCGTGATCGACGCGATGGAGGAGGCGATCGCCAAGGCCGCCCGCTCCCGCTACGGCGCCGAGACGGATGTCCACGCCGAGATCGACCCGAAGACCGGCGCGCTGCGCCTCTCGCGCCACCTCCTGGTGGTCGACGAGGTGGAGAACGACGCCCGCGAGATCACCCTGGATCAGGCCCGCCGCTACAACCCCGGCGCGCTGGTCGGCGACGTGATCTCCGACACCCTGCCGCCCTTCGATTTCGGGCGCGTCGCCGCCCAGTCGGCCAAGCAGGTCATCGTCCAGAAGGTGCGCGACGCCGAGCGCGCCCGCCAGTTCGACGAGTACAAGGACCGGATCGGCGAGATCCTCAACGGCATCGTGAAGCGGGTCGAGTACGGCAACGTGATCGTCGATCTCGGCCGCGGCGAGGGCATCGTGCGCCGGGACGAGATGATCCCGCGCGAGACCTTCCGCCCGGGCGACCGCATCCGCTCCTACCTGTTCGACGTGCGCTCGGAGGTCCGCGGGCCGCAGATCTTCCTGTCGCGCTCGCATCCCCAGTTCATGGCCAAGCTGTTCGGCCAGGAAGTGCCCGAGATCTACGACGGCATCGTCGAGGTGAAGGCGGTGGCCCGCGATCCGGGCTCCCGCGCCAAGATCGCGGTGATTTCTCGCGATGGGAGCATCGATCCGGTCGGTGCGTGCGTGGGCATGCGAGGATCCCGGGTGCAGGCCGTCGTGGGTGAACTGCAAGGTGAAAAAATCGACATCATCCCCTGGTCGGAGGACGAGGCGACCTTCATCGTCAACGCCCTCCAGCCCGCCGAGGTGGTGAAGGTGGTGCTCGACGAGGAGGCCGACCGCATCGAGGTGGTGGTGCCGGACGACCAGCTGTCGCTGGCGATCGGCCGCCGCGGCCAGAACGTGCGGCTGGCCTCCCAGCTCACCGGCTGGGACATCGACATCCTCACCGAGGCCGAGGAATCGGAGCGCCGCCAGAAGGAGTTCGCCGAGCGGACCCAGGTGTTCATGGAGGCGCTCGACGTCGACGAGACCGTCGGCCAGCTGCTCGCCGCGGAAGGCTTCCGCAACGTCGAGGAGATCGCCTACGTCGATATCCAGGAGCTGTCCGGCATCCAGGGGCTCGACGAGGAGACCGGCGCCGAGATCCAGGCCCGCGCCCAGGATCACCTCGCCCGGATCGAGCAGGCGCACGACGCCCGCCGCACCGAGCTCGGCGTCTCCGACGATCTGCGCGAGATCGAGGGCATCACCACGCCCATGATGGTGGCGCTCGGCGAGAACGACGTGAAGAGCGTCGAGGATCTGGCCGGCTGCGCCACCGACGACCTCGTCGGCTACACCGAGGGCCGCGGCCCAGAGGCCAAGCGCCACGCCGGCTATCTCGACGGGTTCGACCTGTCCCGCACCGAGGCCGAGGCCCTGATCATGGCCGCCCGCCTCAAGGCCGGCTGGATCGAGGCCCTGCCGGAGCCGGAGGCCGAGGAAGAGGCCGAGCAGGTCGGCGATGGCGAGGAGGCCAACCCCGCCCAGGCCGAGGCCTGAACGGACGGGCGGCGGAGGCGCGGTGAGCGAGATCGAGGCGATTCCGCCCGGGGGCGGACCGGAAGCCGGGGGGCTCGATGCCGGCCCCGGCCGCCGCGCGTCCGAACGGACCTGCATCGTCACGCGCGTCGCCCAGGCACCGGAGGCGATGATCCGGTTCGTGCGCGGGCCGGACGGGCATGTCGTGCCCGACCTGCGTGCCCGGCTGCCCGGCCGCGGCGCCTGGGTCAGCGCCCGGCGGGACGCGGTCGCCACCGCCGTGCGCAAGAACCTGTTCTCCCGGGCGTTCAAGGGGCCGGCCCCGGCCGATCCCGACCTTCCGGACCGGATCGCCGCGGGGCTGCGCGAGGATCTGCGGCAGGCGATCGCGCTCGCCAACAAGGCGGGCTGCATCGTGGCGGGATTCTCGAAGGTCGAGGCGGCGATCGGCGGCCAGCCCGGCGCGGTCGCGGTGATCCACGCCGCGGAGGCCAGCGCGGACGGGCGGCGCAAGATCGCGGCGGCCTTGTACCGGCGTCACGGTGAGACCATGTCAAGGATACCGATCATCGACGACCTGTCCGAAGATGAATTGGACATGGCCTTGGGTCGGGATCATGTGATACACGCTGCGCTCGTCGCAGGAGCCGGAGCCGCCGGCTGCCTGTCGCGTTGGCGTCGGCTACGCTCCTTCGAGGGCGCCGCCGCGGCGACCGGGGAGCCCGATCCAGCCCGAATCGGCGGGATCGACGAAGCCTCACGTTGACGACGCAGGACTATTTTGACCGGCGCCACCGGGCGTCGGTTCACGGGACGATGGAAACCCTCAGGGTTCAGGCTGAATGAGCGATACGAACAACCCGGGCGACAAGACTCTGAATCGGAACTCCCCGAAGCCGCTCTCCCTCAAGCGGCCGATCGAGGCGGGCACCGTGCGTCAGAGCTTCTCCCATGGCCGCTCCAAGCAGGTCGTGGTCGAGACGGTGAAGCGTCGCGTCATCGGCGCGGCGCCGGCCGCCCCTGCCCGTGAGCCTGCCCCCGCACCCCGTCCGGCGGCCCCCGCGCCGACGGCGCCGGCTCCGCGCCCGGCCCAGCGCGCCGCCTCGGGCGTCGTCCTGCGGACCCTGAGCGAGCAGGAGAGCGCCGCCCGCGCCGCAGCCCTCGCCGACGCGCAGCGCCGCGAGGCCGAGGCCCGCCGCAAGGCCGAGGCCGAAGCCGAGGCGCGCCGCAAGGAAGCCGAGGAGCAGGCCCGCCGCGAGCGTGAGGCCGCCGAGGCCCGCCGCCGCGAGGAGGAGGAGCGCAAGGCCGCCGCCGCGGAAGCCGCCCGCGCCGCCGAGGAGGCCGCCAGGCAGGCCGCCGCCGAGGCCTCGAAGGCTGCTGCGGCCCCGGCCGCGGAGGCTCCCGCGCCGGCTGCTCCCGCCCGTCCGGCGCCGGCCCCCGCCCAGCCCGCTCCGGCCCCGGCGGCCGCCCGTCCGGCCGCCGCTGCGGCGCCGGCTCGTCCGAATGCCGCGCCCCCGCGTCAGCCCGAGGGCGCGCGTCCGGCCGCCGCCCGCCCGGCACAGGCTGCGGTTCCGGCCGCGGCCCCGCGCCCGCCGCTGACGCCGCGCCCCTCCACGGGCGAGCCGCGCAAGACCATCACGGCCGATTCGCGCAAGCCCCGCGACCTCAACTTCATGGCGCGCCCCGCCCCGGCCCCCGAGCCGGAGAAGGCCGCGACGCCGGCGACCGCCGCGCGTCCCGCCGGTGCCGGTACCGCGGCGCGCCCCGCCGGTCGCGCCGCCCAGACCAACGAGGACGAGTCCGAGACCAAGCGGGTGATCCGCCGTCCCGGCATGCCGCTCAAGATCATCGCGCCGCCCAAGACCCCCAAATCGCCGGGCGGCGACCGCAACCGCGGCCGTCTGACCATCGCCAACGCCACCTCCGGCGAGGAGGAGCGCACGCGCTCCGTCGCCTCGTTCCGCCGCCGCCAGCAGCGCATGAGCGGCCGCGGCCAGGTGGAGCAGAAGGAGAAGCTGTCCCGCGAGGTGACGATCCCCGAGACGATCACCATCCAGGAACTCGCCAACCGCATGTCGGAGCGGGCCGTGGACGTGATCCGTCTGCTGATGAAGCAGGGCCAGATCCACAAGATCACCGACGTGATCGATTCGGACACCGCCCAGCTGATCGCCGAGGAGCTCGGCCACACCGTGCGCCGCGTCGCCGAGTCCGACGTCGAGGAAGGCCTGTCCTCCGACGAGCCGGATCTGGAGGAGGATCTCGATCCCCGTCCGCCGGTGGTCACCATCATGGGCCATGTCGACCACGGCAAGACCTCGCTGCTCGACGCGATCCGCAAGGCGAACGTGGTCGAGGGCGAGGCCGGCGGCATCACCCAGCATATCGGCGCCTATCAGGTCGCGGCCCCGTCCGGCGACATGATCACCTTCATCGACACCCCGGGCCACGCGGCGTTCACGTCGATGCGCGCCCGCGGCGCCAAGGTCACCGACATCGTGGTGATCGTGGTGGCGGCCGATGACGGCGTCATGCCCCAGACCATCGAGGCCATCCAGCACGCCAAGGCGGCGGGCGTCCCGATGATCATCGCGGTCAACAAGATCGACAAGCCGGACGCCAAGCCGGAGCGGGTCCGCACGGAGCTGCTGCAGCACGACATCCAGGTCGAGTCGATGGGCGGTGAGACCCTGGAATTCGAGGTCTCGGCCAAGACCGGCGCCGGCCTGCCGCAGCTTCTGGAGGGCATCCAGATCCAGGCCGAGATCATGAACCTGCGCGCCAACGAGAAGCGCGACGGCGAAGGCACCGTGATCGAGGCCCAGCTCGACCGCGGCCGCGGCCCCGTGGCCACGGTCCTGGTCCAGCGCGGCACCCTGTTCACCGGCGACATCGTGGTGGCGGGGGCCGAGTGGGGCCGCGTGCGCGCCCTGATCGACGATCTCGGCGAGAACGTGCAGTACGCGGGTCCTTCGGTCCCCGTGGAGGTGCTGGGCTTCAACGGGACGCCGGATGCCGGCGACCGCGTGATCGTGGTGCCGAACGAGGCCCGCGCCCGCGAGGTCACCGAGTACCGCGCCCGCGTGAAGCGCGAGCGCCTCGCGGCCCGGACCGGCGGTGCCAACCGCTCGCTCGTCGACATGATGCGCGACCTCAAGGAGGGCGCCGGCCGCAAGGAACTGCCGATCGTCGTCAAGGGCGACGTGCAGGGCTCGGTCGAGGCGATCTCGGGCGCCCTGGAGAAGCTCGGCAACGACGAGGTCGGGGCGCGTCTCCTCCTCTCGGGTGTCGGCGGCATCACCGAGTCGGACATCACCCTGGCGCAGGCCTCGAAGGCGGTGGTCATCGGCTTCAACGTGCGCGCCCACAAGGAGGCCCGCGAGGCCGCCGAGCGGGCCGGCATCGAGATCCGGTACTACAACATCATCTACGACCTCGTGGACGACATCAAAGCCACGCTGTCGGGGATGCTGCCGCCGACGCTGCGCGAGGAGCGCCTGGGCGAGGCGACGATCCAGGAGGTGTTCGAGGTCTCGAAGGTCGGCAAGGTCGCGGGTTGCCGCGTCACCGACGGTATCGTGGAGCGCGGCGCCCATGTCCGTCTGATCCGCGACAGCGTGGTGATCCACGAGGGCAAGCTGAAGACGCTCAAGCGCTTCAAGGACGACGCGAAGGAAGTCACCTCCGGCCAGGAGTGCGGCATGGCCTTCGAGAACTTCGAGAACATGCGCGCCGGCGATACGATCGAGTGCTACCGGGTCGAGGAGATCCGCCGCACCCTCTGAGGCTCCGGACCCGTCCGGACAGGGCGGTCGCGGCACCTGCCGCGGCCGTCTTTCTTTTTTCAGGACGTGAGCCGGCCGCTTCGCGGCGCCGGCCCGAGACAGAATGGCCCAGAAACCGACCACCACCGGCCCCTCGCAGCGCCAGCAGCGCGTGGCCGAACTCATCCGTCATGCGCTCGCCGAGGTGCTCCAGCGCGGCGACATTCAGGATCCGGTGCTCGGCACGCATGTCGTGACCGTGCCGGAGGTGCGGATGTCGCCCGACCTGAAGCTCGCCACCGCCTACGTGATGCCGCTCGGCGGCCTCGACGAGGCGCCGGTGATCGCCGCCCTGGAGCGCCACCGGAAGGTGCTGCGCCAGGAGGTGGCGCGGCGCGTGAACCTGAAATTCGCGCCCGAGCTGCGCTTCCGCCGCGACGAGACGTTTGACGAGGCGGCGCGCATCGACCGGCTGCTGCGGGACGAGCGCGTCCAGCGCGACCTCGATCACGGCCAGGATGGCGACGAACCCGAGACCGAACCGGGACATTGACTCCCGAACCAAGACGAAAGGGACGGGGCACGCCCCCGGGGGACGCGAGGACATGACGGTTTCCATCGAAGACCATCCGCAGGGCGAGCGCCCGGCGATCAGCTCGCCCGGCGAGCGCCGGGGACCGGAGGGCCGCCGCCCGCAGCGCGGTCCGCGCCCCGACCGCCCCAAGCGCCGGGACGTCTCGGGCTGGGTGATCCTCGACAAGCATGTCGGCATGACCTCGACCCACGCGGTCGCGGTGGTGAAGCGCGCCTTCAACGCCAAGAAGGCCGGCCATGCCGGCACCCTCGACCCGCTCGCCTCCGGTATCCTGCCGATCGCGCTCGGCGAGGCGACCAAGACGGTTCCCTTCGTGATGGACGGCCGCAAGGCCTACCGGTTCACGGTCCAGTGGGGCGTCGAGACCGACACCGATGACGCCGAGGGCCGCGCGGTCGCCACCAGCGACGCCCGACCCGATCGGGCGGCCGTGGAGGCGGCGCTGCCGGCCTTCGTGGGCGCCATCGAGCAGGTGCCGCCGCGCTACTCGGCCATCAAGATCCAGGGCGAGCGGGCCTACGACCTCGCCCGGGAGGGGGAGACCGTGGAGCTGGTCGCCCGGCCGGTGCAGATCGACCGGCTCGCCGTGGTGGAGCATGACGGCGAACGCACGGTGATCGAGGCCGAGTGCGGCAAGGGCACCTATGTGCGGGCGCTCGCCCGCGATCTCGGCCGGATGCTCGGTTGCTACGGCCACGTGGCGGCGCTGCGGCGGACCCGCGTCGGGCCGTTTTCGGAAGCCGAGGCCTGCCCGGTCGCGATCTTGTCGGAGGGCACACCCGAGGCGGCGCTCGCCCATCTGCGCCCGGTGGAGACGGCCCTCGACGCGATTCCGGAGGTCGCGGTGTCCCGGGATCTCGGCCTGCGCCTGATGCGCGGCCAGCCGGTGATCCTGCGGGGCCGGGACGCCCCCGTGGCGGGGAAGGCCTTCGCCACCTGCGCGGGCATCCTGGTCGCGGTCGGCGACGTGGAGCGCGGCGAGCTGGTGCCGCACCGGGTGTTCCACCTCGGCGGAACGGCGCCGGGCCGCGGGGCGTAGGGCCGAAGGCGAAGGGCCAGGAGGCGGGTGGATTCGAAGATCCCGGTTCAAGGATCGGGATGAGCAGTCCCGCTGGTCTTCCTCCCCCGCAGGGGGCTGCCGGAACACACACCTCCGTTGGCGAAGCGAAAGCGGCTCCGCGCCCTCCCTCCCCCCCTGTGGGGGAGGGCGATTGCATATGAGTAGATTGGCAGTTGCTCTGTCATCGGCGATCGACTCTGA
>NZ_VUOK01000057.1 GCF_009806555.1 Methylobacterium sp. 2A
CCGCTTCACACCAGACGAGTGCCGAAACAGTCTCACTGCTGCTGGTTACGAAGATGACTTGGCCGTCGCTACATAGGTGGGAATAGCTCTAGCGTTCAATGAGCCCTTTCAAAGAACCGCTCAACGCTCAGGCAAATTGCCATATGGTTATCTCGCTGCGCGGCGCGTGCGTCCATGCCCGTGATCAGAACGTAGCAGCGCCCTAGCTCTGGTGGTCCGCGGGGCCTCGGGGGGAGTGACGCCCATGCAGCAATTCACGAAGGTCATCCTCGCCTGCGACGAATCGGGCGCCAAAGGGTATGCGGATCAGAACGAAACCTACCCGGGGGAGGTCGGCGTGTTCGCCGGCATCATGGTCCCGGATACCCACCTGCCGACGGTGGAGCCGGTCTTCAAGTCGATCTACGACCGCTACAAGCCAGCCACAGGCAAGTTGCACATTACTGACCTCGATGATGCAGCGAAGGCGAAACTACGCCGCGACATCTACGATGCCATAAGTCGGCTCCAGCTCCCGTGCTTCTGGTACGCGATCCATGTCGCCGGTTTGCACGCATTCCATTTACGGCATCAGGAGTTGCGCCAAATGGCCAAGAAGATGGCTGAAGAGGCGCGGGGAGGGGAGCCGCCGAGGGTCAAACGGGGAAGTCCCCGAGAAGAGCCAGCATCCATGCACGTCGAGCTTTTCGCCGGGCTATACGGCCACCTCATCGCGTTCCTCGAGGAGAAAAAAGGAAACTACTCGAGATTGAGATTCGCTCCGATCAGATCGACAGCCCGATAATCAAGAAATTTACGAGCGTGGCCGAGCGCCTGCTAAGCGTCGATCCGACCCTAAAGACGGTCACGGGCTTCGATACGGTCGAAAACAAGATCGTTACCGGCTCGATCTCGGTCAAAGCTCACCTTTCGCCAGACATGCAGATCGAGGCGAGCGTCCAAGAACTAACCATCGTCCCCGTCTGTGAAGGCGATGGACTCGTCCTGGCGGCCGATGTTCTAGCCAACAGCTTAAACTACCATTTCCGAAACCGAGCGGCGGGCGATCTATACAGGCCGCTCAATTCACCGGCCGCGATCGCCGGCCATCCCCTTGCGACGAGCCTTGATGCCTTTGAAGTTTGGGGGGCCGACCTCGTAGGTGACGGGGTCTACCGTCACCCTCTGGCGCCCTAGCTGTCATTGCTATGGAGGTTGTCCATCCGAGGGTGTCGAGCGAGGCTGTGGTTGCGAAGCCTGCAACCTCGGACCCGGAGCCTCGGATGGACGTCCACCAGAATGCGCGCACGACGCCCCATAGTCGACAGCTGATTGTCGATCGACTGGCTCGGGGCTGGACGGTGAGCGCGGTCGCCGTTGCGCTGGGGATCACCTCGAAGACGGTGCGCAAGTGGCGTGACCGCTTCGCCGCCGAAGGCGCAGCGGGTCTGGCAGATCGCTCGTCGCGCCCGCACACCTCACCCACGCGCCTGGATGACGCTGCGGTCGCCGAGATCGCCCGGCTGCGCCGCGAGCGCCTGTCCGGGCCAGCCATTGCCCGGCAGGCGCGCCTGCCGCTCTCGACGGTGGGCCTCGTGCTGCGCCGCCTCGGCCTGGGCCGGCTCGCCGCCCTCGATCCCAAGTCGCCCGTCATCCGCTACGAGCGCGACAAACCGGGCGAGTTGCTCCACCTCGACACGAAGAAGCTCGGGCGCATCGACGGCGTCGGCCACCGCATCACCGGCGACCGGACCGGCCAGAGCAGCAAGCGCGGCACCGGCTGGGAGGCCCTGCACGTGGCCGTCGATGATGCCTCGCGGCTCGCCTACACCGAGATCCTGCCTAACGAGCGGAAGGAAAGCGCCACCGCCTTCCTGGAGCGGGCGTTGGCTTGGTTTGAAAGCCTCGGCGTCACCGTCGAGCGGGTCATGACCGACAACGGCTCGGCTTACAAAAGCCACCTGTTCCGCGACGCCCTCGCGGCCAGGGCGATCACCCACAAGCGCACCCGCCCCTACACGCCCCGCACCAACGGCAAAGCCGAACGCTTCATCCAGACCACCTTGCGCGAATGGCTCTATGCCACCCCGTACGCCTCATCCCAGGAACGCACCGCCGCAATGACCCTCTGGCTGTGCGACTACAACAGCCGCAGACCTCACTCGGCACTCGGTGGACAACCGCCAACAAGCAGGCTCCCCAAGGACAACCTCCTTGGAAACGACATCTAGCTTGCGCTATCGTGGTCGTTTGGCAGCGGTTGCCGGTTCATCAGGGCGGGAGGTGGGCTCGGCTTCCGCTCGCAACCTGTCGAGAATGCGGTCGACCAATGCCTTCGCTGCGACGCGGTTTGCCGAGCCTCGTAGACGAGGTCGAACAGGTACTCGTACATCGACCGCTTCTCGGAGGGCATTTGCGCGAGCGGCGACGTCTCCGACAGTCCGTCGTGCATCACCGCCGCGATGTCGGCACGAAGGTCGACGATCACCTTCTTCAGCTGCTCGGGCCGCTCCTCGGCCAGCAACTCCATGTCGGCGATCTTCGCCATTTTCTGGAAGGCCGGCTCCGCTGACTGACCTGACCGATATTTTGGACCGAGCTAATTGAGAGGCTACTGCATGGCAGCGGCCATGGGTAGCCGGAAGGCCAGATCCGGGTAGCTGACGGGCGCGGGCGGTCGATAGCCAAGCGACGAATGCGGCCGGACGCGGTTGTAGGTGGTTTGCCATAGACCGATCACGATCTGCGCTTCCTTCAGCGAGTAGAAAATCTCTTGGCGTAGGCACTCATCGCGCAGCTTGCCGTTGAAGCTCTCACAGTACCCGTTCTCCCACGGCGAGCCCGGTGCGATGTACTGGATCTGCGAGCCAGCTTTAGCGCCCCACTTGCGCAGTGCCTTCGAGATCATCTCAGGGCCATTGTCGCAGCGGATGTACTCCGGGATGCCGTGCAAGCACATGGCGTCTGCCAAAGCCTCGATCACGCCGACGCTGTTGATGCGCCGCGCCACCTTCAGCGCCAGGCAGGTCCGGCTGTGCTCGTCGATCAGCGTCAGGATGCGCAAGGTTCGGCCGTAGTGCGTCTGGGCCGGCACGAAGTCGAAGCTCCAGACGTGATTGCGGTGGAGCGGGCGCAGCCGCACGCATGAGCCGTCGTTCAGCCAGAGACGGCTGCGTGGTCGGTGCCTTTGTGGGACCTTCAGCCCCTCGCAACGCCAGATGCGCTGAACCCGGTCCTTGCCCATCTACCACCCTGCTGCCTGCAGCAGCGCGGTGACGCGGCGATAGCCATAGCGCCCGTACTCGGACGCCAGGGCGATGATAGCGCGGGTCAGCTCATCCTCGTCGGCCGGCACGGTGGGCACGTAGCGTTGCGTGCCGCGGTGCTGACCGACGATCCGGCAGGCCTGACGTTCTGAGAGGCCGTACTTCTCTCGGACACCAGCAACCGTCTGCCGGCGTCGCTCGGGGGCTACAAGTTTCCCGAGGCGACGTCCGCCAGCACCTGCTTTTTGGACGACAGGTCAGCCACGAGCCGGCGTAGCCGCGCGTTCTCACGCTCCAGATCCTTCATCTTCCTGGCCTGGTCGACCTGGAGGCCGCCGTACTCCTTGCGCCAGCGGTAGTAGCTCTGCTCAGAGATCTCCGCCTCCTTGCACGCCAGCGCCAAGCTCTTGCCTTGTGCCGTCTGCACCTCGATCTGGCGCAGCTTCAGCGCCACCTGCTCCGCGCTCGTCTTCTGACCTCGCCGCATGTCCAACTCCCTTGGCCCCAGTTGATCCTCCCAATCAGCCCGGTCCAAAGCCAGCCGGTCAGGTCAGCGCCGTGGGGGAATGGCCGCTTACGTCCGGGAATCGGGGCTTCAGAGAGAAAGTGCGCAGCCAAGCACGTTGTAGGCAATTTCACAATCTGCCTACAACGTGCTTGCAACGATCGCGGTCTCCGTTACCTTTGTAGGCAGTTTCCAATTTTGCCTACAACACGAGGTCCGTGACATGCCGGATCCGTTGCCCGTACCGATCCAAACCATGTTCGCTGAACTCGTCGAAAGGGCGTGGTCGAGCAACACGGGGAACCTCACCTCTACAGGCGGGTCCGCCTACGAACGCGTAGCCCGGGGACGGAAGTACCTGTACTGGCAACCGCCGACGATCGGGGGCAAGCGGGCGTCACCTCTCTACATCGGGAAGGACGACGAGAAGAGCCGGAAGCGCATCCAGGCCCTGGCCGACACGGCTGCGAACCTCCGCGAGCGGCGCGACATGGTGCGCGCCCTCAGGAACGCGCGGCTCCACGCACCGGACAAGACATCCGGCGATGTCATGGCGGCGATGGCCGAGGCCGGCGTGTTCCGCCTCAGGGCGGTCGTGGTGGGCTCGGTCGCTTTCCAGACCTATCCCGGCCTACTCGGCATGCGCATGCCGGCCGCCCTGAGCCGTACCGGCGACCTCGACGTCGGACAGTTCCAGTCCATCGCCGTCGCCGTAGAGGACCGGATCGCGTCCGACCTGGAGACCGTGCTCAGGAAGGTAGACGACCGCTTCACGGCGGTACCGGACGCGTTCGACGGGCGGCGGACGATGCGGTACGCGATCCGTCGCGGGCAGGACGAGATTTTCTCCGTCGACATCCTCAGTCCCATGCGAGGCCCCGAGTTGCCCCGGATCGGATCCCTCCCTGCCATCCGATCGGACGCGCAATTCCTGCGCTACCTCGATTTCCTGCTCTACCAGGAGGTCAACAGCGTGGCCCTGCACGGCGCTGGCATCCCCATCAACGTGCCGGATCCGACCCGCTACGCCCTCCACAAGCTCACTGTCTCGCAGATGCGCTTGGCCCGCGACGCGCGCAGCCAGGCCAAGGCCCGCAAGGACCTGCAGCAGGCGGCCTCCCTGATCACCGTCCTTGCGGAGGCGAGGCCGGACGATCTCCGCGACCTGTGGCTGGAGCTCTGCGAGCGGGGGCCCTCGTGGCGACGGAAGGCGATGCAGGCGCTCTCGCAGCTACCGCCCGAGATAGCGGCCGCCCTCGGGGCCGACCTCGATCCCGGCCGCGGCGATCGCGACGCTGCGAGCGCCTACGTCGTACAAGCCGGGGACGAGATAGATGAGACGGGTGAGGACACGGTCCAGCCGACCTGGGATGCGTAGCCGGGCGGCGTCCCATCGACGTCGGTCTCCTGCTACGGGGCGGCCCCGCGCGAGCGCGGATTGGACGAACGGTGCGCGGGAACACCATATGCCGCTTCCAGCGATAGAGCAGAGAGAGGACTGTTCCCAAGCTGAAGGACCTTCTCAACGAAGCTCTCCGCGAGACCTGGTCCACCGCCACGTCGAGCCGCGCCAGCGCCTCGTCCAGGATCTCGTCGCCCGCCCGGGCGCGGGCCTCAAGCGCGGCCCGCTCCGCCGTCAGGGCCGCCGCGGCCTCCGCCTGCGCCACCGCCCACAGCCGCCAGGCGAAGTCGCCCAGTAGGCCCTGCAGCAGCTCCGGCAATCAAGCCGCCTCTGCCCGCGACAGGTAGGTCCGCTCGGCCTTCCAGTCCGGCAGGTGCGGCCCCACCGCACACTTCGAGCCCCCGTACCGCAGCTCCCGGATCACGTTATGCAGCGATACCCCCACGCCCCGCGCCCGCAGGCGGTCTGCTACCTCGAAGACCTCGTGCCGCAACGCCATCCCGATGCTTCCGAACCACAGGATCCTGCGCGTCCCAGATTAAGATCGAAGGCGTTTTCGGGTAGCGGTCTCACCGTAGCGCTGCCCGCGACCCGTTCCTCCGCGTCGCGTCCTTCATCGCCGAGAAGGCCGCCATGAAACGCTCCGGAATGCCCGAATACCCCTGACACCGGAGTGCCCATCCGCCAGACCAGGAGCCTCCGCAACGCGCGAGGCCCGCATGTTGCCCCAAATCCTGTTCACCGCGGACAGTCGCTACCGATCCTGACCGGCGGCGAGCAGGCGCGTCTCCAATTCCTCCACGAACGAGGATCTCCCGAAATAGCGGGGGCCGTACCGGCCATCGATCCAGCCGGAATAGATCAGGTGAACGGCGTCGCGTGCACGCGTGAGACCGACGTAGAAGAGGCGACGGCTTTCCCGAAGCTCAGCCGCGCTCTCATTGTTCCAGGGTATGACGCCCTGATCCATCCCGACCATCATCACCACGTCGTACTCGCAGCCTTTCGACGAGTGCAGGGTCAAGAGGTTGATGTGGGACGGCGAACCGTCGCGACCGCCCAGGCCGACGAGGTCCAAACCTTCGAGCTTGCCGCCGGCTTTCACGGCCGCGCTCATGCGATGCACCTGCTCCATCTGGTCGTGGAGGCTCGGCTCCTCGCGCGCCAGCGGATCGATAAGGTCCCGCCGGATCGCCGCGACGAACGGTGCGGCCAGTCCTTCGTCGCAGCGGTTCCGCATGAGGAATGCCGTTACGAGGCCCTTCGCCTTGTTCGCCTCCCGTTCGCTCGATAGGCCGGTCCGGAACCTCACCCACCGTGTAAGGAGGCCATCCAGCTGGGGCCGGCCACGTCTCCAACCGCCCGAACACCACGCCGCGCAATCCTCGATCCAGCTCGTAAGCTCCACTTTCCTGTAGGGAGCCCCGGTGTCGACCCTGACGAATTCGATGTCCGCGGCCGTGAGCGCGTCGGCGAACGCGTTGCCGACCGCGGCGTTGCGGTAAAGGATCGCGATGTCCCCGGGCTTCCGCCCGTCCTTGGCCGCCAGGGCTTCGGGGATCAACGTGTCGATGACGTGTGCCGCCTGGTCCGCCAGGCCTCCGGGGCGTTCCACGAACCGGATCACCGCCAGACGCTCTTCGTCGTAGGGCCGGTAGCCCCTGGTCTCCCCCAGCGCGTACTCTGAAGCCTCGATGATGCGCCCAGCGCACCGGTAGTTGAGTTCGAGGCGCACTCTTTGGATGTCTTGCCGCTCCGCCAATTCGAGGAGTAGGTCGCCGTCTGATCCGGCGAAGCCGTAGACCGACTGATCCGCGTCGCCCACGGCGAAGAGCCGGACCCCGCCCTCGAACGCCAATCTCGTCACGATCCGATGGAGGGGGACGCCGAGGTCCTGGTATTCGTCGACCGCAAGGATCGGCCAGCGGGCGGCGATAGCCGGCAGCACCCAGTCGTGCGCGCTGACCAAGCGATGGGCGCACACGACCATGTCGTCGTAATCGATTAGTCCCTGCCGTCGCAGCGCCGCCTCGTAGCCCTCGCTGATCCGGGCGAGATCGGGATCGGTGTCCCAGTCCGGCGCGAACCGGTCGAGGTGGACGCGGCGGTACTTGCCCATGTCGTCCCACTTGTAGGGCTGGTTGAGGCCGAGAAGGCGCTCCGCCACCCCCTTGAAGGCGACGTCGGCCTGCCGGCTCGTGGCGACAGCAAGCTGGCGCGGGACGCCGATATTGGCGAGGTGGGCATAGGGCATGAGGATGTGGCGCAGGCAGAACCCATGCACCGTCCCGACAAACAGGTTCGGCGACTCGCCGAGCCCGAGGGGCTCAAGCCGGCGCTTGAGCTCGCGGGTGCACTCCTGGCTATAGGTGATGCAGGCCACGCCTTGGGGGACCCGCACATCCTCCGCGAGCATCCGCGCGAGCTTCAGGATGAGCGTTTTCGTCTTGCCCGAGCCTGGCCCCGCCAAGACGACGCAATGGCCTCGCGAGTCGTAGGCCGCCTGCTGGCCGGGATTGTCCGCGAGATCCCCGGCATGCCGGAGGTAGGCCGCGCTGGTGCTACGCAACCTCATCGCGGATCCGCTCCAGGGCCTCGCGGATATAGGCAGGGCAACGCTCGGCGGTCGCTGCGGGGGCGATGCGTTGCGCGAACCGTCCCTTCCCGATGCGCTCGATCAGCTTGATGAGCCTCGTCGGTTCGAGCGTCGACGGGCGGGCCTCCCACCCGTCCAGTAACTCCCTGTTCGCTCGCCTGAGGGGAAGATCGGCTTTTAGGACCCTGACCATCTGACGCCGCATCCCCGTCGCGAACAGCGCCGGCTCCAAGGTACTGGAATTTACGAAGATGCCGCGGAGGGCTCCGCGCCGGAACACCTCGGCTTCGTCCATCGCCTCGTAATCCCGACCGGGTCGCAAGATCCCGAGCAGACCCCTTACGCGCCCGGGTCCGAGAACGGTGCCGTCGGGGAGCTCGTCACGGTCCGTGAGGACGACGAAAGGGATCCTGAGCCCCGATGGCCCGAGCAGTTTCACGTACGGCGCGAAATTGGTGCCGCTGACCGAGCACACCGAAATCCCGAGTTCGTCGAGATGAATATCGAGGGCATCGGCGAAGGCCGGGACGAGGAAGCGCTCCGCGTCGCCTTCAACGAGGATCACGCCGCGAGAAAAGAAAAGCTCACCTCGTGTGACGTCGATGTAGCGCTGCAGATCGTCGACCTCGGCATCGTCGAGCGGGATCTCGGCGGTCGATACGCCCTCCGTGCTGCCATCGGCTTGACGTCGGAGAAGTACGATCGATCGCAACGGCGCGATGCTCGCGATGTGCGGCGAATGGGTCGTCAAAATGGTGACGTGGCGTCCGGCCGTGGCGTCGCCGGCTCGTCCGGGGGGATCCTCGTCCACATCTTCATCGTCGACCTCGGCAGTTTCGAGGAAATGCCGATAGACCAGCCGCTGGACATGCGGGTGCAGGTGCGCCTCGGGCTCTTCGACGGCCAGGAACGTGTAGTCGCGCTCGCCGTCCTGGATCAGCCGGTCGAGCTCCAGGCTCTTCAGGGCGAGGAAGACTAGATTGGTGGTCCCGAGGCTCGCCTCCGCGATCCCCCGCTCGCCCCGGTCGATCAGGAGCCGCAGCGCCCGCAGAAGCGCGTCCAACCGCGACGGTGCCAGCCCGAGCGCGACGGAGGTCGCGTGCGCCGGGCCGACCATGCCTTCCAGCCGTCCGCCAATGGTCCGGGCCACGGCCTCGACCTCCGGGCGCCCCGAAAGCGCGGCCTGCGCGCCGTCGACGGCATCCAGGATAGCGTCGCGATCGGCGACCGACAGGGTTCCGGCCAAGTCCTCGATCAGGGGGCGCAGCGGCGACCGGCGCCAGTTCGCCAAATCCTTCTCGGCATCGCGCAGGGCCGGCAGCAGATCGAGGGGCAGCATGCGCCTCAGCGTGCTCCCGACGGGGGTGTCCGGGTACATGCCGCCGAACAGGAGGTATTCGTAGTCCGCGAGGCTGCCGGGCTGCCCTTCGAGGCTGGCCATCGGCTGGTAGCGGTACGTAAGGCGGGAAATCATCGGGGGACCCGGATCAATCAAGTATCCGCCGAGATGGGCCACCAGGCGCGGATCTACATCGAAATCCGTGAGGTCGACGGAAATCTCGATCGTCTCCCCCAATTTGTCGTCGCCGAGCCCATCCCAGAAGTGTTCGAGACCAAGCCGGCGGTCACGCTCCGAGAGGCTTGGGTCGAAAATCAGCTGAAGGGCGAAGAGCAGATTGCTTTTGCCGACTTTGTTTTCACCAACAACGACGACGTTTCTTCCAGTTCTGACCTCAAAGTTTCTGAAATTAGTGAAATTGCGTATCCCGATCCGACAAATTCGCACGCTAGTATCCCTTCCGCCCCGGAGTGATGGCTTACCATAGGTTGCGTGAGCAGCCCAGCTAGGCCGGTGGGGCCCGGCGATCAGATAGGAGTGGGCAAAGCAGAAACGTCGACGTTAGGACGCTTTCGGTTCGGGAAGACCCGCCTGGTGGCTTTGGCCAGCCCGCGTGGTCCTTTCGACTGGCAGGCACGACGCCAACACCGTAACGTATCAATCCGCACCTACGCCGGGGCGAACGGCAAACGGATCCCCAAAATTCCCGTCAGATCTTTGAAATATTTACATTTGCTTGTTTTGAAATGGATCATTCGTTCATTAATTCCCATTTGCGCGTCTGGAATTTTCGTTTTCAGAGGCGAGAGGCTTTATTTTATGCGTATATCTCGGTTTTTCGGAATATAAATATGGTCAGTACCTTAATGTTGGTTGTCTCTAGCTTGCTATCGCTAAAATTTGGCGATCTGAACGAACCATAATTGCTACTCAATCAAATCTGATGGTGTATGCAAGCAAACAGATGTAGCAAATTTCGTTCTGACAAAGGCACGTTTTCTTGCAAGATTTTATACTGAAGCACAAACAGGATTTAATCGATCGCTCGGAGTTTCCGATTTGAGGGTCCGAAGCAATGACCCGCCTTATGTGATGAGGCACGCTTGAATGTCGAAAAGCAGCATCGAGGCGAGTCGGCGGTTGTGCGTCGGTCACATAAGAGCTCGACCCGTCGCCTTCCCGGCGGGGCAGGTCATCTCGGCATCGGGCGGAAAAGGGGGGCTGGAGCCCGGCGATCGGCCGCTCGCGCGGCGGCTTCACGAGCAAACTCCGTTGCTTGGCCGATGGTCGTGGCCGACCAATTGCGTTCGCCCTGACGCCTGGCACCGTGGCCAAAATTAGCATGGCGCTGCCCCTGGTGCAGGCCCGTGGTGCCGCCTAACACTACTTTGGCAGATTGGTTTCAGGGTGGCAGGTTGAGATCGGCGTCACAGTGCGGGCATCGCCGCGGTGGCGGCGGACTGAGGTGATCCAGGATGGCCTGCCGGATCGTCGGAATCGAGGGCTGGGGTGGTGGGCAGGCGATTCTTTTTTTCCGCCCCGCCGCTGCGAGGCGCCGGGATTGGAGGAAGGCGTAGGCCATCATCGTCATCAGCGCGTGCCGATGCAGCCCGGTCCAGGATCGGCCCTCGAAGTGATCGAGGCCGAGTTCCTCCTTCATCTGCTGGTGGGCCTGCTCGCAGATCCATCGCGCCTTGATGGTTGCGGCCAACTGCTTGAGGGTGGCCTCGGCCGGCAGGTTCGAGAGATAGTACTTGCGCTCGCCCGAGCCACGCTCCTCGCGCACCAGCCAGACCTCGTCACCGGGCAGGTGCTGGTTGCCTTGTCCGCCGATCCTCTGGGTCGGACCATCGGCCATCCGGACGCGCAGCGCGCAGAAGCGAGCCCGCAGCCGGCCCTTGGTGCCGCGCCGCCAGGTCACCGCCCGGCCGCTCATGTCCGCGAGGATCGTCTCCGCTGAGACCGAGACCTGATCCGGCACGTGACGCTTGCGCGGTCGCCCACGCCCCGCGACGGGGAAGATCAGCGTCACGTCGGCCGGGTAGACCTTGCTGCGTCCCGAGATCCCGACGGCCCAGCTCAGGCCACGCGCGCTCAGGGCCTGCCGGAACGGGGCGGATCCATATCCGGCATCGGCCAACACGCAGCCGAAGCGCACGCCGCCCGCCCGGACCCGGTCGATCTCCGCAACCGCGATCTCCAGCTTGGTGCGGGCCGCGCGCAGGCCCTCAGGTACGCCGGCCGAGACCATCCGATCCGGGTCGCGCGTCCAGGTCTCGGGCAGGAACAGCGCCAGACTGACCGCTACGGGGACCTCGCCGCGCGCCAGCGTGAGCGACACCAGCGTCTGGCAGTTGGCGGTCTTACCCAGCGTCGTGGCGTATTGCGGCGCCACCCCGACCGAGCGGTTGCCCTTCTTCGGCAAGGCGGCCTCATCCTGAGCTTGTCGAAGGATCGTCGACGACCAGGATCGTATCCATGCCGCCGACGAGGCGATCGGCCTCGCCGAGCAGCGCCCGCTGCAGCGGCGCCTCATCCCAGATCCCGGCCGCGATGAAGTGGTGGAGCCGGTCGTAAGGGATCCCCTCGGCCCGCGCGGCCATCGGCTGGACGCTCTTGCGATCACCGAGGCCGATCAACCCGGCCACATAGAGCGGGCACATCGCCCGGCGGGCTGGATGGGACAGTCCCGCAAGGAATGGCTGCAGCCACCGATCCAGATCCTCACGCCATCCGCCAGCACCTGACATCGTGATCCCCCATGACCATCGCCATGGCACCCGAATCCGCAAGGATCCTACCTCGTTCCCTTGATCTGCCAAAGTAGTGCTAAGTGACCGGATCGGAAGCGGGATAGCCGCTTGGGGTGGTTTCCTGCACGTCTGCTTCTAGACCCTCAAGCCACAATACCAGACGTTCGCTTCAATTTTGCCCCCCGGGCGGATAGGCTTTAATAGACGAGCGCTTAAGCCATGAATCGGTGACCTTCGGCCACATTGGGCGGATGCGTGGCTTTGATGAACGCGAAATTCTACTGCGCATCGCCATAATTATGATCGAATACATCCTGCAGAATTGTCAAAGTCATCTTATTCACTCTAATCACATCAACGATGTACTGCGAGCACTCTCTCCACATGGGGAATTCGCATCATTGTAACTGATTATATCCAAGTCGCCTCAGCGATGAAGTGGTGCGACATATTGGCAGTCCAGGTTTTAGGGTAAATGATACTAATTTAAGTAAGGGCAAGGCGACAATTAATTCTATTCATTTTGACTGTCAGTCCCTTCGGGAGCTGCCTACGCAGTACTTAAGTACCCAGGCGGATTCAAGTACCCTTCAAGCCCCATGGCTGCAAGCAAATCGTAGAATAAATTGATGCAATTTGATATAGAATTTTGCACATCGCGCGAGTGTTCACTCAGTTGCGTCGATTTCGCCGAGATCTAGCAGAAAATATGTCTAAATGCGAATAAGACAATGAGCAAGGGATGCGCCGGTGGCCGCCAAAGTTCTCGGGATATCAGCCTACTATCACGATTCGGCTGCTGCGATCGTATGTGACGGCGAAATCGTCGCTGCGGCTCAGGAGGAACGGTTCTCGCGCAGGAAGCACGACTCCAGCTTTCCACGACGGGCCATCGACTACTGCTTGAGTGAAGCTTTCATAGACGCGTCGGAACTGGACGGCGTGGTCTTCTACGACAACTCGATGCTCACGGTGGATCGCGCGGTCAAGAGTGCTATGGCGGTCGCACCAGCGGGACGCGATCAGTTCATGGCGTCATCCCGGGCGCTGCTGGGTCCGAAGGCTTGGCTCGCGCGGGATCTGGAATTGGTTCTCGGGGAGGTCCCGCGCCTGCTCGGCACGCAACACCATCTAGCTCACGCTGCCAGCAGCTTCTTTCCGTCGCCGTTCGACGAGGCAGCCATCCTCACGATCGATGGCGTCGGAGAGTGGGCGACCTGTACGCTTGGCCTCGGAAAAGGCTCCGACATCGAGTTGCTTCAGGAGCTACGATACCCGCATTCCCTCGGCCTGCTGTACAGTGCATTCACCTATCACTGCGGGTTCAAGGTCAACTCGGGCGAATACAAATTGATGGGTTTGGCTCCGTATGGAGAGCCCCGCTATGCAGGCCTGATCCGCGATGAACTGGTCGACATCCGCGAGGACGGATCCTTCCGGCTCGATACGCGCGCGTTTGGGTATGTCGACTCGCTGGTGATGACCAACACGCGGTTCGAAGACCTTTTCGGCGGACCGGCTCGCAAGCCGGATACGATGATCACCCGACGCGAAATGGATCTGGCCGCATCCATTCAACACGTGGCCGAAGAAATCGTCCTCAAGCTTGTCAAACACGTGAAGCGCCAGACGCGGTCGAGAAATCTAGCCTTGGCCGGTGGCGTCGCCCTCAATTGCGTAGCGAACGGACGCGTTTGGAGGGAGGCCGGGCTGGATGGCTTCTTTATCCAACCCGCGGCCGGTGATGCCGGGGGGGCCCTCGGCGCGGCTCTGCTGGCCTCACACACCGTGTTCGGAGTGCCCCGCCCCCCCGGGCGATCGCAGGATGCGCTCAAGGGCAGCCTGCTCGGTCCAGCCTTCTCGCCCCAGGAAATCGCCGCTTTCGTCGACCGTACCGACGCGCCCAGCCACCTCGTCGTCGATCCGGACGAGCGCGCGCGCTGCGTCGCCGACGCGCTGGCGGCGGGCAAGATCGTGGCGCTCTTCAGTGGCCGGATGGAATTCGGTCCCCGGGCCCTGGGCGCGCGGTCTCTCCTGGGTGACCCGCGTGTACCTGACATGCAGAGCCGTATGAATATCAAGATCAAATTCAGGGAAAGCTTTCGGCCGTTTGCTCCCGCGGTGCTCGCAGAACACGCGGCGGACTATTTCGAATTGGAGGGCGAAAGTCCCTACATGCTGCTCGTGGCGCCTGTTCGCGAGGAGCGGCGGCACGCCGTCGAGCTGCACTTCGGCGATGATGACAACATGCTCACGATCGTCAACCAAGTCCGGAGCGACATACCGGCCGTCACGCATGTCGACTTTACGGCCCGTGTGCAGACCGTCGGCGACAACGCAAGCCCCGAATTCCGACGCATCCTGGAAGCGTTCTACAAGAATACTGACTGTCCGGTGCTGATCAATACATCCTTCAACGTGCGCGGCGAGCCGATCGTCTGCAGCCCGCAGGATGCTTACCGCTGCTTCATGCGCACCGACGTCGACCTTCTCGTTCTGGAAGACAGACTGCTCTGGAAATCCGAGCAGCCCGTGCTGAGCGACGATAGCGAATGGCAGACGCAGTATGAACTCGACTGACCTGACCCCCTCCCAGCGCCTGAGCGCAGAGCTGTTCGATCGCGGCCTCGTCCCGCTCGCAAAAGCGAGACGGGTGCGTGGCGAGCCCGTCTGCTTTCAGCCGGATCCCATGCAGGACCAGGGGTCTTATTTTTCGCGGCCGTTCACCGCGTCGATGGCAGCGGCCGACTTCGAGCGTTCGGTGTTCAGCACACCTGAGCAGCTCATCGATGGACTGACCGCGTTCTGGGAGGCTTCAGGCGATGGAGACCTTAGCTCCCTCGCCCCCATGATGAGGAAGATCGCCTCCGCTCTGCAGAAAGAAGCCGTCGACCAAGACGGGTCGGTCAGCGTCTTCTGTTACGCCATGTTCTAGCAGGTTCTTATCATGACGCTTCATGAGCAGATCGAAAAGGAGATCATGCAATGGATCAAGGAATTCATCGTCGTCCCAAATGAGTTTTACGACGGTAAATTCGCCCCCTGCCCCTATGCCCATGCCGCCCTGTTGGCGCGCGCCGTCGATGTGGCCGTGTGGCGGTCCGGTGATCCGCGCCACTTCATACGCGAGCAAGCCTCGACCATGCGCGACTCCGCCGGGATCCAGACGCGGGTTATCGTCTTCCCCCCGCGGGTCCAGTGGTCCCTCGGCATCAGCGATTTTGTCGATACGCTCAACACCGAACTCATACCAGGCGATACTTTTCTGAACACGGGCGTCGCGAAAACCACAAACAGTCTGTATCCCGGATCTGCGGGTCAGCCCTATTTCATCGTGGTCGTCAATAGTCTGGCCGCCGTCCTGCGCGGAGCAAAGTCGCTCCAGAAGACAAATTACTACGATAAATGGCCGGCGGCACACCGCAGGATCGTCGTCGATCGGCGTGCCGACCTGGCGGAACGCTACAAACAATCGAAAGATACCCGCATATGAACTTCGCGTCGTCTCGGTATGACCCCTTCGTCACACGGACGATGATGCAACATGATGCAGCCGTCGGCACCCTCTATATTCCGAGCCTGAAGCTCCGTGTGAGCGGGAAGACCGGCGGTTATCTAATCCGCACCAACGCCGCCGGATTTCGATCGGAACGCGAATTCACGCCCAAACGGACGCCTGGCAAGTTGCGCGCAGTGATGTTCGGCGACTCGCAAACGGCAGGTGACGGCGTCTCCAACGCGAAACGTTTCAGCGATCTCTTAGAAAAGAAGATCCCAAATTTTGAAGTTTATAACTACGGCATTCATGGCACCGGCCCTGACCAACACTATCTCTTATATGATCGCCTCTGTAACGTTCAGCACGACTTGCTGATTATCGTCACATATGTCGAGACCATCAGGCGTATCTCCCGCAGGGTTTTCGAGTCGCGTGGATCTGATGGCTCGCCGGTTTTTTACGCAAAACCTTATTATGAGATCGTCGATGACCGTCTCGAACTACGCAATGTTCCGGTGCCAAAGCATATCTGGTCCGAGCAGACGCTGCCTGAGGAATTGAAGTCACACATCTACTCGGCCCATGAGACCAATCTTTTCACGCAAGTTACCGGGAGAAAGGGTTCGGCCCCGAAATTGCCGCGAGCCCTGGAGCCCCTGCGCGAAATCGTGAAAAGCGGCATCCTTCGGCTTCCGAAGTTCAAAATGCTCCATGAATATAACAACGCAGACCATCCGAGCTGGGTTTTGCTGCGGTCCATCATGGAGCAATGGATCGCAGCGAGTCCCACTCCGGTGCTACTAGTGACCATTCCGCACTACATCACGTTCGAGTCGGGGCAGGATCCGACCTGCTACCGGACGCGGTTTCGGGAACTCGTGAATGCGACCAGTATCCGGCATTACGATTTCTTTGCGGACGTGAAAAAGCTATCGACCAACGATCGTCGATCGCTTTGGTCAGAATGGTCGGGACATCTTTCCGCCGAGGCGCACGAGCTTATGGCAGCGAATTTGGCACCAGTCATACAGTCCTTGCTGCCTGATACGCGAAACGAAGCGACCGCGTGAGTGCAATCTGACGAATGACCGCTTTGTGGGATTAACGACGGCGGTCCGGACGGCTGGATAGGGTCGATAGGAGGCTGTCCGCTCAGGGTGGATTCCCGACCGTCCGCTTCTGGACAGACATGTCCGGAAGCAGACACGGGCGGGATTGGTAATCCGCCGACGTAGGGTATCAGGCCTCCAGCACGACATCACCGTCGGGCTCGGCTTGGCAGGCGAGGATGAAGCCCTCCGTCTTGTCGTCCTCGCCGAGGGCGTCCTCCACCGACATCCGAACCTGGCCGCTCTTAAGCTTCACCATGCACGTTCCGCACGATCCGGACCGGCAAGCGCTCTCGATCCGGACGTGCGACCCAGCGGCGACGTCTAACAGTGTCTCGCCTTCCCGGGCCTTAGAGCTATTCCCGCAGACGTTGCGACGGATCAGCGTTTGCGGCGTTGACGGATGAAGGAGCCGGCGATGCCATCAC
>NZ_VUOK01000017.1:0-173 GCF_009806555.1 Methylobacterium sp. 2A
CTCGGCCTGACCTTCAAGCCCGACACGGACGACATGCGCGACGCGCCCGCGCTGGCGATCGTGGCGGGCCTGCAGGACGCGGGCGCGAAGGTGCGGGCCTACGATCCCGAAGGGATGGCGCAGGCGCGGGCGCTGATGCCGGCTGTGGATTACGCCGAGAACGCCTATGCCTG
>NZ_VUOK01000017.1:220-16378 GCF_009806555.1 Methylobacterium sp. 2A
GTGATCGTCACCGAGTGGAACGCGTTCCGGGCGCTCGACCTCGACCGGCTGCGGCAGGCCATGGCGTCCGGCGGCGCGAGCCCCGTCCTGGTCGATCTGCGCAACATCTACGATCCCGAAAGCGCCGCGCGCCACGGCTTTATCTATTGCGGCGTCGGCACACAGCTTCGGTAGGTCCTGATTCCAGCGAGGTTCGAATGACGACGCGATACAGTTTGAGGAAACGGATCCTCGTCACAGGAGGCGCCGGCTTTCTGGGCTCACATCTTTGCGAGCGACTCGTCAACGCAGGCCATGAAGTCCTATGTGCCGACAATTTCTTTACAGGAACTCGGGATAATATTTCCGGCTTGCTTCCGCGTGCCAATTTTGAATTGATCAGACACGATATTACATTCCCTTTGTACGTCGAAGTAGATGAGATTTATAACTTGGCCTGCCCCGCCTCTCCAATTCATTATCAGCACGATCCCGTCCAAACCACGAAAACAAGTGTCGTGGGCGCCATTAACATGCTTGGTCTTGCAAAAAGACTCAAAGCAAAAATCCTCCAGGCATCTACGTCCGAGGTATATGGAGATCCGGAAGTCCACCCACAGCATGAAGGCTACTGGGGTAAGGTCAATCCTATTGGCCTGCGCTCATGCTACGACGAGGGAAAACGATGTGCTGAAACACTGTTCTTTGATTACAAGCGGCAACATGCGCTCGAGATAAAAGTCGTTCGCGTTTTCAATACTTACGGCCCCAGGATGCATCCTAACGACGGGCGCGTCGTCTCCAATCTAATTATGCAGGCGCTTCAGAATAAAGATATAACTGTATATGGCGACGGATCGCAGACCCGATCCTTCTGCTACGTCGACGATCTCGTTCAGGCCATGATTGCGATGATGGATAGCGGTCCTTCCGTTGTCGGACCAGTCAATATCGGCAATCCAGAGGAATACTCTATCAAACAATTGGCGGAAGTGGTCATCCGATTGACCGGATCACAATCCAAGATCGTTCATTGCCCGCTGCCATCGGATGATCCGAAGCAGCGGAAGCCGGACATCACTCAAGCTCAGCAGATCTTGGACTGGAAGCCAGTCACGCAACTTGAAGCTGGACTAAACAAAACCATTGAGTATTTTAGGCACATCGAGAAACATAACGTGCCAAAATAATATCGCCCATTGTTTTGTAGATCTTGGCCTGAGATTGTTAGTGTACGATGAGATGAGCGATGATCCGGTTTTGCTATGTTGGTCACAGTTTTCACCACCAAACCAAGTCCACGATCTTCATCAAAGAGATCTTATCCAGGCTTGGCATTGTCACCGAATTCTCATCCTCGCCAGATGACGCTGCTGGCGCCGACGATAAACTTCTGCGCACACTCGCAAACAGCGATTTCGATTGTTATGTTTTTTTACAGACTGAATACATTGCGAAGAAGCTTGCCGGGCTCAATCTCGGACGATTTGTTATCATACCGATGTACGATGGCGCAGTCGGGCGTCCAAACGATTATTGGAAGGGGTTTGTTAACACTCAGTTCATATCTTTCTCAAGGGCTCATCATGAGCTTCTGCAATCGATCAATTGTAAAACTGCTTATTTCCGGTATTTCCCGGAGCAGACAACGGAATTTCGCGATTTGCCCGGAACGGCCAAGCGCGATGCTTTCTTCTGGGAGCGACGGCCTGACAAAAAATTGAACCTGTCCCTTGTTCTCGACATATGCCGAGTCCTCAAGATCACCTCCTTACATGTTCACCGGGCGCACGATTTCGCGGACGCGGGCCCGTATCAATTCACCGACCTTGGCCAAGCAGGGGAACTCGAACTTACGTCATCGGTCTGGTTCGACGATAAGGCCGCACTGACCGACGTTTCCTCACGTCCATCCTTCTATTTCGCGCCTCGCCTGCGAGAAGGGATTGGAATGTCCTTCCTAGAAGCGATGGGGCGAGGTCAAATCGTCGTTGCGCCTGATTTGCCGACCATGAGTGAATATATCTGTCATGGAATCACCGGCGTTTTGTATAATCCGGACGATCCCCAAATAAACTTCAGTCTCTCAGATGAAGAAATTGCATCTATGCGACACGTAATTCTCCAGAAGGCTATGGATCTTCGGTCGGAATGGGTGAAGGATGTGACACGCCTTGAGAGTTTACTTCTCGGAGATAATAGAAGGTGGCCCACTCGGGATTATTCCAGTCATTTTGCTGCCGAAATCCGCAAGGCTGCCAGTTTGAGAATCGCATAAAAATCGCCCCGTTTTGCAAGAGGTAAGCAATGAGTTTCAGTGTCGTTATAGTTGCACTGGACGCTGCAGCAGATCTGGCGCTGACGATCGAAAGCGTCGTGCACCAGACGTTTCGAGATTTCGAAATCATAATTCTCGATGGATATAGCGTCGACAGCACCAAGTCTGTCTTGCGGAATTACGCTGAGTTTATCACAACGATAGTGCAGGAAGCGGACGCGGGCATTTTCGATGCCATGAACCGGAGTGTGAAATTATGCTCTAAAGATTATATTATCTTCCTGAACGCCAAAGACAGATTGTACTCGAGCGATGTACTGGAGAAAGTCTGGCGCAGAAAGCTGGGCGAACCCGACGTCCTGTTCGGCGAGCATATCTATGTCGATGGCGGGATGGAGCGATATTTCCGTTCTCAGCGTTTCGATTTTATTTGGCAAAGTCTCGTTTCTGGCGACATTAGTCCGAGATGGCACGAAAGCATTCCTTGCCATCAAGCTACTTTTACGCGCCGATCGCTCCTAGAATCGATACAGTATGACACCCGCCTTGAACTTTGCGCAGATCACAATTTTCTTTTCCAGGCGTTTTCAAAAGGATGCAAATTTCAATACATCGACGAAATTATATGCCATTATTTTGGCGGTGGATTGTCTGCTCGCAGGACTGATCGGTTGCGTTTGGAACTGGTCGATACCTATAGACGGCATAGCAAAAAGCCTGATCATGTTGACCGGTACTTTCTAGGGGCAGAGAGTCGTTTGTTCCCCGAGGAGACGGCCCTGACGGGACTTTGCTTGACAGGCTTTGACACGGACATCGATCGCAGTGATTTCGAGAAAACACATAAATTGAGATGGTGTTACAATTCAAATTTCACATTTATCACCCCTGACCTTCAAATTACAGAAATGTGCAGTTTCGTCGGGTTCAACCCGTTTGGCCCGCAACGGGTCGCTATATCATTCGGCAGCTATCCAGTAAGTGAGATCAGCCTGCCGCACGGCCATTTCAGCGTATCGTTTCGATTCGACCATCCTTTGCAGCCCAAGTCAGAACTTCTTTTTTCCCTGCAACACACTGGTCCCCGGGAGGAAGCTCATGGGCGATCCGTCAGTCTCGCACTTGGCAAAATCGTTTGTTCAGGCAGAATGTTTCTGGATGTTCCTCAATTCGGTCGGCAAGAGAGCGTGTGCTTCTGCACCGATCAATCCGTTCAGAGCAACGCCGTTTTATTACAGGGCTGGTCTGTCTTAGAACACGATCGCGTCTGGTCTATCGAGGATGCGGCTTACGTGTGTTTTCGAGTCGGGCGTGAGGTAGAGAAAATTCGATTTGAGATTGGTGGCAATCCCTATGTTCCGAACGCGGCCCGACGTATTGGTATCGGGATAAACGGCATCACCGTGGCCGACGCGATGCTTGATGCTGAGAAAAATGTCATCGTTTATGAGCGCCCGATCGACCATGGATCGTTCAATCAACTTTTGCTTATTGCGCTTCGTGTGGATCTGCTCGCCAAGCCGCCGTCGGACGAACGGCTCCTAGGATGCTGCTTGCATAAAATTTCGTTTGATTAGATAGTTAATCGCCGTCATTCTCAATGTGACGAGTATTTTATCCGATGGGCTGGCGGTGCCAGTCGAGGCGAAACCTCCTTCTGCAATGTATGGCAACGTAGGGTAAGCTGAGGATTTGCATTCGCGTCAATGCAGGCTTACTGTTTCAAGATGCACATTCTTGGTTACCGTTTACCTCTGGCAGCCGACGCTCTCTGAAACGAACCTCGTCTTGATATTCGTTTAATTGGTAGCAAACTCTGATCGGCGAGAACGAGAGTGCTCTAACCTACGGCGGCGATCGGCATTGAGTGTTTTCATATTTTTCTCTGCGGGATTACTGAGCACTTGTACCGCGTTGAACAGACGCATGGCCAAGATGCGACGTCTAAATGTTTACACAAAGTGAAAATCCGCGTAGGGACTACTTCACAGCCGAACAAAAACTTGCGTCGCGTTTGGCACTCGGAGCGTTGAAACAGCGGATGCAATCATTCTCCTAGCTTTAGCTAGGCTCGATAGTGTGTTTTCGAGCAGCAACGAACTGTCAAGTCGAATAACGGTGAGGCATTATGACACAAGATCAACCTGTTACGGATGTTCTCCCGCTTGATTTGGGCTGCCTCTCAGATACCCAGCTTATCGTTCTGATCGCTCTCAAGAGATTGCCGTTTGAGCATGAAGTCTGGAGCTCGGAAGGTGTGCTCTGTACTAAGCTGGCACTGAGAGCGTTAAATGAGACCCTAATGCTCAATGCGCCTACAGGAACGACTGTCCATCCGGCTTTAGATAAATCAGTCCGGATTGATGAGTCGGTCTTGCGCCGTTTGTATAGGATTTGCCTTAACAGGAGTCCCACGGATGCTGAGCTTCGCCGCTGGTTGGAGCTGGGCGTTGTGAGCACAAATGCTCTTTGTGAAAACCTCCTTTATTCGTTCGAGTCCTATAGGTGTGATGCGGTAACTGTGGCCTCGACGGGCGACGATTTTAGGCGGCAAAGAAAGACTTATATTTGCACAGAATTGCTTGACCAATTTGCTTTGCGACAGGGGCATGGTGTTCGGCTGAAAACGAAATCTGAGATTGCGTCACGCGTGGCGGAAAGCAGGCACGTGAAAGTGGCAATTAACTCGTTCGGGCTTTCTGAGGCGGACAGAAATTATATCAGTTCCCGGTTATTTAACAGATTCGGTGTTGAGGTTTTGATAAAGAGTATCAATGTGGAAGAAATACTGGAAAATGATGCTTTAAAGGGTTTTGATATTTTTATAACTGGCAACAACAATTTATATGATCGGCTCGACGACCAATTGCAGAGAATTTCCTCGACACCGGCAATTTCCGCCGTCTGGTTGTGGGACAACCATCACCAATATGATTTGTCGACACGCTGCGCGCAAAATTTCGATATTGTCTTCCCGGCGCACAGTAATGGTCACTCCTACCTCCACGGAGAGCAGGCAGTCATTGGAGCTGTCGTCCCCTGTTGTGTGGTGCAATGGAGTTATGATGAGGCGTGTCATCTTTTCCATAAATATATCGGCACCGAGCGAAGCAATGCGTTGTATGGGCGGTTCAATTCTTATCCCGGCCGGAATGCGATGCGGGATGAATTTTTGCGGTCGGTCAACAGAGAGGTAAGCGCCAACGTCGAAGTCATTTCGGCCGACAAAAACGATTGGCATCGTCGTGGGATCGACGATCGGTTCTTGGAACTTCAGGGAAATAAGGTCATCCTGTGCAATACAATTTTCAACGACGTTCCCGCGCGCTTGTTCGATGCCGCCCTAGTGGGTGCGGTGCCGATTGTCCCGTATGGCTTGGCCGACATGCGTCAATCGTTCACCGATACGGAGATGTTCGATCTTCCGATTGTTCAGTACATTCCTGGTGATTTGCAGTCTTTGCGAGAGGCGATTGACGAAGCGGTCTTTCAGTTCGACTTGGGTGGCCGTTCGTCAATGGTGAGACGCTTCCTGACCATCGCTGAGAACCACCTTTTCCGCAATAGGGTTGAGCGTATGCTCGCGGAGATATTCGTGTTGCTGAACATCAGGTCTTTGACGGTGGCTCAACGAGGTGGGGGGCAATCCGGGAGACTGGTGTGAGTAGAGTGCGAGCGGGGCGATCTATCTGAGCCCGCGGCTGACGAGAACCATAGGGGGCAGGTCTGCCAGAAAGTTGTCCAAGCGCCTGTACTCCAGGGCGACTCCGCGCGGATGGATGACCCCGGGGGGCGCGACGATGCAACGGTATAGCCTGCCGACACGGACGAGCAGCGCCGTGGGTCACGCTGCTGGCTCCTCGTGTCCCAGGGGCATGACAAGATCCCAAGTGACACCGCGTCACCGCTGCCCTGCGCAGCACCGGCTTGTGTGCACTGAGCCTCGTGGATGGCGCCGCGAACGGTACACGCTTCCGCAGCAACGTCGTAGACAGTCTTGTCCCGGTGCTGCGACCTCGCTCTGCCGTGATTCTCGACGATGTGCAGGCCCGCAAAGTCGGCGGCGTGCGTGAAGCCATTGAAGCGGTGGGCACGGATCCTGTACCTTTTGCCCGAGAGTTCCGCGTTCGAGCCCATCGATCCTTCGACAGGCTCAGGATGAGGGGCCGGGTGGGCCAAAAGACCACCATAACTCGCCGCTGGGCCAGGCGCGGCACGCGGCCTGCGGCGCCCAAGGACCAGCGCACGGCCTCCGCCTACATGCCTCATCCTGAGCCTGTCGAAGGACGGTGCGATCTGCCCCGCCCTCGGCAAATGGCCCAGCCTCGTCATGCCCCGCTGCACCACCGCGGCGATGGCCTTGCACCTCGAAGAAATCGCCCAGGCCGTCGCCCCCGGTGCGCACGCCGTGCTGCGGTTCGATCAGGCCGGATGGCATACAACCAGGAACCTTACCGTGCCCGCCAACATCACCCTGGTGCCCCTGCCGCCCCGCTCGCCGGAACTCAACCCGGTGGATCCTTCGACAGGCTCAGGATGAGGACCTCTGGCAGTTCATGCGCGACAACGGGCTCGGAAACCGCGTCTTCACATCCTACGCCGACATCCTCGACCACTGCTGCCACGCCTGGAACACCCTCAGCGACCGAGCCTGGCGCATCATGTCCATCGGACTGCGCAGCTGGGCCTGTCGGTTCTGATCAATGAGGGTTGGTATAAGGACCTGATAATTTTCTGCTCCGAAGCGACGGGAATCATTCACCTAAATAGCTCATTAACAACAGCATTTTTGGCATCGCGCCGCCTAAAACGATGAATAGGCATGTAGTTCCCTGATGAACAGGTTTGCCCAACCCGATCGCATCGGCCTCGGGGGCTGAATACATAGGGTTCGTAGCGTGAGCGCGTGGTCAACCTCGGTTCATCGCGTGCTGCGCGCGATCGGATGAATACGGGTTGTTTAACCGACCGAGAGGGTTCGTTGGAGAAGCAGGAGCCGGGCGAGTCAGCCCGCAGTGTGATCGGCAATGCCCTGCAATAGGGGCAGAATCGACAAGTAGACAGCTACTCAAGCCAGGGAGCTGTCATGCAGCTGATCTGCTCTCGGATCAGTTCAACCGCGACCCGCCGCGACCGGGTTATCCGGCTTCGGCCAAACCGCGGCATCGTCGGGCACGGCCCGAAGCACGGTGCAGCCCATGCCGATCATCGCCCGCTCGCCGACCTTGAGGCCCTGCAGCACCTTCGCGAGCGGACCGACCAGACCGTCCGCACCGATCAGGCAGCGTCCGCCGATGAAGGCCGCCGGCGAGATCGTCGTATTGTCACCGATCTCCGCGTCGTGCCCGATGATGGCGCCGGTATTCACGACGCTGAAACGGCCGAGCCGCGCATCGACATTGACGATCACGCCATGGGCCACGAACGCGCCGGCGCCCAGCACCACGCCCTGGCTGACGATCGCGTGCGGCGAGACCAGGGGCGGGCAGGGCAGGGCGTGCCGGTCGAGCCACGCGATGATCTCGGCGCGTGCCTGGATCGCGGCCCGGCTCACGCCGCCGACGGCGAGCGCCACGCCGGCGAACTCCGCGCGATCGGCCAGCAATTCGTCGAGATACCCCCGATAGGTTCCGACCTGCGCGCTCGGCTGGCTCGAATAGGTCGCCTCCACGGTGTAGCCGCAGAGCTGCGCGACCTCGGCGATCTCCTTGGAGAAGCCGCCGCCGCCGATCAGGGCCAGGCGCTTGGTCTCGGACGTCACCGGCAGCCATCCATCAGAGCGTCGCCCCGCCGTCGACCCGCAGGATCTCGCCGGTCACGTGCCGCGCCTGCGGCGAAATCAGGAAGGCGATCGCATCGACCACCGAGTCCACCGTCGCTGCGCCGGCCGGGCTGCGCTTCTCCAGCGCCGCCTTGAACTCGTCGCCGTAGAGGCGGGCATGGGCCTGGGTCATCTCGGTGTCGAGCCAGCCCGGCGCGACGCCGACCGCGCGGCGCGGCGCGAGTTCCCGGGCGAGACCACGGATCAGCGCGTCGAGCCCCGCTTTCGAAGCCGCGTAGGGGACGATCGCCGGTTCGGGGCGCTGGGCCGCGACCGACGACACGGCGCAGAACACGGCATCCCGCGTCGAGATCCGGGCATTGCCGAAGGCGGCAGCGAACAGGGTCGGGGCAACGAGGTTCGTCTTGTACAGCCGCTCGACCTCATCCACGCCGAGGCTACGCATCGGTTTGATGACCTGCACGCCCGCGCAGTACACGAGGCCGGTCAGCAGACCACGCGCGGCGACCGCGGCCTGCAGAACGCCGCCGATCGCCGCGAGGTCGGTCACGTCCGCCGGGACCGTCGCGATCCCCGCCTCGGCGAGGTCCGCCAGCCGGTCCGCCCGGCGGGCGAGGGCGGTGACCGAACCCTGTCCGGCGAACCGCTCCGCCACCGCCCGGCCGATGCCGCTGCTGGCGCCGACGACGAGGATATGACCCGCGGGATCCGCCATCGCCCGGCCTCAGGCGGCCAGCTTCGTGCCGGCCATGGCCAGGAGGTCGTCGGTGGTCGCGGCCTCCGCGATCCGCGCCGGCTCGACCTCGAGGCCCAGCGTGTCGAACAGCGCCATGATGTTGAGGATGCCGAGCGAATCGAAGGTCTCGATCTCGCCGAGCTTCTGGCCGCGCGCCAGCGGCCCCGGCTGATCCAGGATCGCGCCGAGCTCATCCAGGAACCCAGCCTCGGTCATCACGCGGTCTCCTCGAACTTCAGGACGGGGGGGGCGTAGATCCGGTCGGTGGTGATGGCGCACGCGCCCCAGCTCAGACCCACGCCGAACCCCGCCAGCACCGCGCGCAGGGGCCGGTGCGCAAAATCCTCCGCCAGGAACCCCGAGATCGTGCCCGGGATCGAGGCGGAGTTCTGGTTCCCGTAGACGGATTGCGTGCCCGAGGGAAGCTTGCCGTCGTCGAGCCCTAAGCGCCGCTGCAGGTTCTTCAGGATGTACTTGTTCGGCTGGTGCAGGACGTAGAAGTCCGGATCCTCCGGCTTCAGCCCCGCGGCCGCCAGGATGTCGGTGATCAGGCCCGGCACGCGCTTGAGCGAGAAGTTGAACACCTGCGCGCCGTCCATATGCATGGTGGCGGGCTTGTCGGCATCCTCGGCGTCCGTGCGCAGCCCGCTATGCGGGATGAACAGGGCCTTCTCGCCCGATCCGTCGCTGTGGAGCTGGAAGACGCTCGAAGCCGCGCGCCGCTCGATCAGCACGGCGGCGCCGGCGTCGCCCATGATCGGCGTGATGCTCCGGTCGTCCCTGGCGACCATCCGGCTCGCCACGTCGCCGACGCAGAGCAGGATCCGGCTCAAGCCCGATTCCACGAGGCTATAGGCCACCGAGAGCCCGTACACGAAGCCGCTGCAGCCGAGCCGCATGTCGAAGCACAGCGTGTCGGTGCGCATCCCGAGCCGGTGCTGCAGGCTGATCGCCGTCGAGGGCGAGCTGTAATCGGGCGTCTGCGTGACCAGGATCAGCCCGTCGAGATCCTCCGGCCGCAGGTCGAGACCGTCGAGCAACTGCCGGGCGGAATGCAGGCAGAGGTCGGCCGTCGTCGTGTCGTCGCGCACGACCACGTGGCGGGTGGAGAAGCCCATCGCGCGCTTGAGCCGCTCGGCCTCCTCCGGCGCCATGCCGAGACCGGCCGCCTCGGCGTCGAAGGCGAGCGCCCGGCCGCCGACCGTGGTGACGAGGCCGGCGAGGCCGGCGTTCCGGAAGCGCAGCTCAGCCACGGGCGACCGCGTCCGTCACGTAGTCGAACCAGCCCTGCAGCCGCCGCAGGGGCGAGCGGGTGCTGTCGAGGATGCTCTCGTCGGCGAGCGGCACGTAGCGGCCCACCGTCTTCTCGACCTCGGATTCGGTCTCGAGCAGCAGTTCCACCACCGCGAAGGAGTCGATCCTGTCGAACAGGTCGTCTTCGGGGCCGAGCGCGCTCAGCTCCGGGCGCCCCCAGGTCTCGATCAGGCGGTCCAGGGTGGTGCGGGCCGCGGCGGCCGCGCCGTCACTCCGCGACGATGTGGATGTAGGCGGTGTCATCCGGTCCTCGGGTCAGTCGATAGTCCTTGCCCTCGGGGCCAGAGCCGAGGAGTGCGAACCCGTTCTCGTCCAGGAAGGTCTCGACCATCCGGTTCTTCGCGCTCGGGCGATACTGCGCCCGCAGCTCCGGATCGGCCTCCTGCTGGCACACGTAGCGCAGAACTTGGCTCTCAATGCGGCGCCCCAGCGCCCGGCAGCTCATCAGGAAGGCCTCGAGCGCGCCGTTCCGGACGATGGCGACGCCGACGATGCCCATGTCACCGAACCGGTCGACCACCCGGGCCGCGTAGACGCTGCCCTCCTGCATGGCGGTGGCGACCTCGTCCTCGGTGTAGCGCCGGGTGGTGAGGTTGAACTGGTTGGTCTTGTTGATCAGCTGCGTGACCCGCCGCAGGGCACCCGGATTGTTGCGGGCGATGTGAACGCGGATCTCCAGGGAGGCCAGGTATTCGTCCATCGAGGCGGCCGAGCGCTGCAGCTCCTGGCGCTGCGCCTCGCCCCGGTACTGGTCGGTCTTGGCCAGATCCTCCGCGGTCACGTTCCGGGCCCGCAGGGAGGCGATGCCGTCGAGCAGGGTCAGGGCCTGCTCGGGCCGCGTCCGGTCGAACAGGTGGCACTCGACGCCGGGCAGCCGGGCGCGGACCTCCTCGATCTCGAACGGGTTGTCGTCGAGGAAGACGAAGCTGTCGAGGCCGAGGTTCAGGGTCGCGGCGAGGTCGCGGATGTTCTCGCTCTTCTCGGACCAGTTGCTGCGATAGGCCACGAAGTCGTCGAGGCGGAGCGGCATCGCGCGCTGCGCGAAGACGGCGCGGAAATCCTCCTCGTTGTTCTTGGTCACGGCGCAGAGCAGGATGCCGAGACCCTTCAGGCGCAACAGCTGGCGCTGGAGCTGGGTGTGGACGATCCCCGGATAGTCGCTGTCGACCTCCAGGTTCTCCACCCCGTCCTCGCCCACGACGCCGCCCCAGAGGGTGTTGTCGGCATCGACCACCACGACCTTCCGGCGCGCCCGCAGCCGGGCCGCGACGGCGTCGGCATAGCGCTCGACCAGCGCGTCCACGGCGGCCGGGGCGTAGGGCATCTGGTACATGTAGCGGTTGCGCTCGCGGAAGGCGCCGGCGAAACCGAGGATCGCCAGCGCGCCGGCCGCATCGATGACGCTGACCCGCTCCTGCGACCGGGCGAGGTCGAACAGCACCGCGTTGATCCGGGCCAGGGCCTCCAGCTGATCGTGGAGATCGCTCTCCACCGACGAGACCGGCACGAACGGCACGGTGTTGAGGATGATGGTGCCGGGCGCCCGCGCCAGCCGGGCCGCGACCAGCTCGGCGAGGCCGCGCGCGCGGGTGACCGACGCCTCGTCCGGGGCGACGTCGAAGAACCAGCGATGGTCGAGATGCACGACGAGGACGTCGACGGAGGCGGGCCCGGCCAGGACCTGCTCGATCTGTCCGATCGGGAAATGCTCGACCGAGACCGCCGCGAAATCGGCGAGGCGCCCCGCCACCTTCCCGAACGGGTTGGTGACGACGTTTCCGACGAAGCCGATCGAGAGGGCGCGAGCCGTGGTCATCCCCGATACCGGTCCCTGAGGCATCCCGGCGGATGCCTGCCCTCCGGCGAACGACCGGCCCCTTCCTGTGCGTGCGAGCGCCGTCCTCTTGCGAGATCCCCTGTCATAAAGCAAGGGGCTGGAATCAAAGGGCGGGGCTCGGGATCCGGCCGCCACCACCCGGGGCAGGGCGCAGGGCGAGGAGCTTCGCGATGGACCACACCAATCCGGACGACGGTCCCGCGATGGTGCGCGTCTGGACCGAGGCGCACCAGATCGCATTCGCGCGGGCCACCGGCGACGTGAACCCGATGCATATGGATGCGCGGGTGGCCCGGCAGACGCTGGCGGGCGAGCGGGTCGTCCACGGCGTCCATGCGGCGCTCTGGGCCCTCGAGACCTGCGCGGCCCTGCACCCGCTCGAACGGCTCGCGACGCTGCAGATGCGGTTCGAGCGCTTCGTGCTGGTCGGGGACCGCACCGCGGTGACGATCCATGAGGCGGGCGCGCAGCAGATGCGCCTGTCCCTGTCGGTGGACGGCGTTCGTGCGCTGACGATCCAGGCGGCTTTCGCCGCGGAGCGGCCGCCGGCCAAGCCGGCAGAGACCGCGCCGGCCGCGATCCCGGCGGAGCCGGTCGTCGTCGACCCGGCGGCGATCAGCGGTCTGGCCGGGGCGTTCTCGCTCCCCGGTTCAGGGGCGATTGCCGCCCTGGCGCCGCGCCTCGCCCGCGCGATCGGGCCGAACCGGGTGGCGGCTTTGGGCGGCCTCTCCACCCTGGTCGGCATGGTCGTGCCGGGGCTGCACTCGATCCTCTCGAAGATCGACGCGACGCTCACCGGCGAGGCCGACGGATCGAGCCTCGCCTATGCGGTGAAGCGGTTCCAGCCGATGCTCCAGTCGGTGACCATCGAGGCCGATGGACCGGGCCTCGCGGCGCGGGTCGAGGGCTTCGTCCGCCCGCGCCCGGTCGAGCAGGAGACCCTTCAGGACCTCGCGGCTTTGGTGCAGCCGGGCGCGTTCGCCGGCATGTCCGCCCTCATCGTCGGCGGTTCGCGGGGCCTCGGCGCGGCGACGGCCAAGCTGATCGCCGCGGGGGGCGGCGCGGTCTGCATCACCTACGCGTCCGGCGCGGAGGCGGCGGAGGCGGTGGCGCGTGAGATCCGCGACGGCGGCGGCCGCTGCCAAGTCCTCCGGTATGACGCCGCGCGGCCGGCGGCCGAGCAGCTCGGATCCCTGGAGACCGACCCGTCCCAGCTCTACCATTTCGCGACGCCCCGCATCTTCCGCCAGAAGCGCGCCCCGTTCGAGCCGGCCTGCTTCGAGGAGATGATGCGGATCTACAATTACGCCTTCTACGAGCTGAGCCTGTTCTGCCTCGCTCGTCGGAGCGCCGTGACGGCCTTCTATCCCTCGACCACCGCCATCGACGACGCGCCCCGCGACACCCTGGAATACGTGATGGCGAAGATGGCGGGCGAGACCCTCGCGGCGACGATGGCGAAGACCATCCCCAATCTGAGAACCGTGATCGAGCGCCTGCCGCGGGTGCGCACGGATCAGACCGCCACGATCTTCCCGGTCCCGGCCGCGGCCCCCAGCGCCCTGATGCTGCCGATCATCCGGCGGATGTCGTCACCGTCCTGACCGGCACCCGCGCCGGAGAACGGCAGTCGGCACGTGTGCCGGCGTCAGCGCGTCGTCGCCGCCCCCGCCGCCCCCACGGAACTCGACAGGGCATCGTTGCCGCCCTGGACGCCGGCGGTGCCGAGGGGATTGCCGCGCGTGTCGGTATTGAGATTGGGATCCTGCTCGACGAGACCACCCGGCGCGGGATCGAAGGGCTGGACCGGATTGATCGCCTGCAGGCCGCCGCCGAACGGCACCACGAGCCGGTTGGGCCGGACGGCATCCTCGCACAGGCCCTGGCAGATCGGCTCGACCAGGTCGGTCTGCTGGCAGATCGGCCGCATCACGCCCCTGACGCAGGCGCACCGGCAGGCCGCCCAGGCCTGGCTCGGCAGCAGCAGGACGGCGCAGAGCAAGAAAATCGACCGCATCGCGGATCGTCCCCGGTGAAGCCGCGTCAACCCGGCGGCGATGACATGGTATCAGTCTCACGGACCGGTCGCGAGGTGCGGGGCAGCGTCAAGCGATCATGGCGACGCCGGTCCGGAGGATTCGATCATCCGGACCGGCCGGTCGTGGTCATTCCGCCGCGGCCGCGTCCGGGTGATCGGCCTCGTCGCCGACGTCGTCCTCGACGGAATCCGCCTCCGGATCCCGGTCCGCGGCGGCCGAGAAGAAGTCGCCCTTCCGGACCGCCTCGCCGCTCGTCACCATCATGCTCAGGTAGGTATTGAGCGTGTTCGGCGCGACATCGGACAGCCGCTCGGCGATCTCGGCATGCGACAGGCCCTGCGGCCCCGCCGTGCCGAGGAGGGCCTTGAGGCGGCCCTTGGCCGAGTTTGCCCGCGGGCCGCGGGCGCCGCGTCGGCCACCCTGCTGGGACGCGGCGCGCTCACCGGCCAACCGCGAGCCGTCCGCTGCCGGATGGACGGCGATCTCCTCCAGCGGCACGCCCTCGACGATCGAGGTCAGCGCGGCCTCGGCCGTTCGCAGCTTCGTCAATTCCGCGGCGAGCCGGTCATAGTCGTTCTGAAGGGCGGCCCTGCGCGCTCGGACGTCGGCCAGCGCTTTCGTCAGCGTGTTGTCCTCGGTCACCGAACAGCCTCATAGTCTGATGTCGCTCTCACCGCAGGCCATACGGCATAGGCCCTTCCCGCCGTCAACAGCGCGCAGGCGGAGCCCTCAGAACCCGAATCGTTCGAGGCCTACGCAATGGCCGTTCGTTTGTAAGGTCCACGCTCCATGTCATAGAAACATCGAAACAGTTGTCGGCCGGATACCGGACCATCCGGACCTCCGCCAGACCCCGAACGTCTTGATCCGGCTATAAGATCACCGCAGATGCCATGAGGGACGACGAGGCCCGGCCGCGGGCTCAAGGGCCGCGACTGCGCCGGGCGCGGGGGCGATCGGATATCCAAGCAACGCCGCAGAGCATGGAATGCAATTAAATATATTTGATAAGGGAGAGAATAATGTTATCGATATCGACTCCCGCGATCAGCAAAACCACGCCGGAAAAATCTATATCAACGGCGACAATAATTACGTTCGCATAGGGCGCGGCTGCGTCTCCGATAAGGACATGCACATCGTCATCGAGTCGAATTGTCGATTCGATGTCGGCGAGGACGTGCGGCTCTCGATGGCCAACATCTATATCGGTCCGAGTTCGGTGCTCCGCATCGGCGACAGGACGGGTTTCACCGGGCTGGTCCATCTCAATCTGATCGAGGCCAAGGCGATCGAGATCGGCACGGACTGCTCCATCGCATCGGGCGTCTGGATGATGACGAGCGATTTTCACTCGATCATCTGTCGCGAGACCGGGGCGCGGCTGAACGCGGCCAAGCCGATCCGGGTCGGCAATCATGTCTGGATCGCCAATCAGGCCTCCCTCCTGAAGGGCTGCGTGATCGGCGACAATGCGATCATCGGCGCAAACGCTGTCGTCACCGGGACGGTGCCCGCCCATTGCGTGGCCGCCGGCAATCCGGCGCGCATCGTGCGGGAGAACGTGACGTGGCGCGCGGACCTGATCTGATCGCCGGACTGGTGCCGTCTCCCTGCAACGCCGCGCGCCGACGGTCTTGCGCCCCGACGCGACGCTGAAGGGGGCGGCCTGCCGGCGTGGTTTACCCCGCGCGCGCGTTCCGATAGGGCGGTGGCCCGCCGACGCGACGCCGCACCTTCGATCCAGCTTGCGCCCTCTCATGCTCACCCGAGCTCTCAGCTTCGACGAATGCGGCGCAGGGTCTCGCGCCGAACCGGTGTCCACTGTGCCGGGGCGTATCTCGGCCCCCCGAACCGGTTGGTTCACGGAGCAGGCCATCGCAGCGTGGCGGCATCGCAAGCCGAAGGTGTCTGACGACGCGGCAGGACCGGTTCTGTGACGCGGCTGACAGCTTTGTACCCCCGCGGGCCGGTCTCACGCTGGGTGCGGGCGCGCGGCGCGCCGCTGCTGCGCCGCCTCGCCGGCCCCGCCCTGCCGCCGGCCCACGATCTCGCCAGCGCCGAGGCGCAGATCGCCGCGCTCGAGCCCCACGTCGACGCCGCCTTCTACGCCACGTGGTACGGCATCACCGCCGATCCCGTGCGCGACTTCCTCGTCCACGGCTGGCGCGAGGGCCGCGACCCGCGGCCCGA
>NZ_VUOK01000004.1 GCF_009806555.1 Methylobacterium sp. 2A
GATGGCATCGCCGGCTCCTTCATCCGTCAACGCCGCAAACGCTGATCCGTCGCAACGTCTGCGGGAATAGCTCTAAGAACAAGACCGCGATTGACCCCAAGAAGGGAATCAAGCGCGTTAAGACGAAGAACGCAAACCGCAAGGTTCCTCTTCATCCCGCTCTTGTTGCGGAAGGTTTTCTTGATTTTGTCGCTGCGCAGCCCGAAGGACCGCTATTTCGAGAGATTACACCGGATCGCTATGGCAGCCGGGGCGGCAATGCTACCAAGGTCCTCAGTCGATGGTTGAGAAACAATCTGGAGATTAACGACGATGATCTCGCATCTTCGCACTCATTCCGGCATCGATTTATTACTTTGTGCCGGAATGCGCGAGTCGATACCGAAATCAGAAACGCAATTGTAGGTCAGTCCAACAATCATATCAGCGATCGATATGGAGAAGAGCGCTTTATCAGCGTTGTCGCAAAGGAGATTAGGAAAATCAAAAGCCCGCCCAATCTTTAGGGTCAGGTTATTTACATGCACGCGATTACCAAGCTTATGTATTCTAATTTTTTGGTCGCTCTGGTCTGAAGGGTACGAGGCAGGCCTGGGCGGCGGCCGACAATGCCGAGTTATGCTTGGCCCGACACGGCAGCTTCAAGGGACGGGTCGGCCGCGCGGCATGGGCGTGATACGCTGAAGAAGCGATCGGCATACACCTCAGCTTCGGGGCAAAGCGCGGGTTTGCAGTCTTGTAATTTCGGCCTCGGCCGATGGCGATGCGCTTGGAAGACTGATCGTCTTGACGGCTTGCTCGCCTGCGGGAAGCGCACGTTCAATCTCGACATGACCGCCACGATCCGCCAGGACCGAACGAAGCTGGTCAAATTGCCCGCACCAGATTGTTTCCTGATCTTTGTCGCGCATGGCATTTCGCGGACTGGACGGCTGGTCTGAGCCGACTAATCGGGCCTGCATGCGCGATGCATCGACAGGAGCCGCGAGTTCGACACCGTAATCGTCGGTGCCGGGGCGCCGTACGACAATGCGACCCTCCTTCGCCCAAGCCGCTTCCATTCCCTCTCGAACCTCATAGCCGAGCGATGCTAGCCCCCCGAGCACAGCCCGCCGCCGGGCTACAGCAGAGGCCTGGCGACGCCCTTCATCGAGCAGTGTCTCCCCGTCAGTGATGCGCGCCCGCATCTCCGCGACATTTCTGTCGGTGATCGCAGCATCGAGTTGAATGCTGCATGCATGCCCCCTTTCGGAGGACAGTGCAGCCAACTGAGCGCGGACTTGCATTGCTTTAGCGGTGGCAGCTTCGATGGCGCGTTCGTCTCGCAGGCGCCGTGCAGCCTCAAGAACGAGCGAGTCTGTCAGAAGGGCACGTCGGTCCGCCGAAGGCTCGGCGGAAATCGAGAGTGCCCGCGCAGTCAGATCGGTGATGTCGACAAATGTCGCACACGTCCTCAACTCCGAGAGCAACCCGTCGAGCCGTTCCACCTGAGGGTCGGGTCGCGCATTCTCCTCGAGCCATTGAGCAAAAGCCGGGATAGGACCGCCGGCATTGAGCCGGGCTGCGAGGTCACTCTGGCCGGAGGATTGCGTCTTCGGCTGGCCTTGTACCAGCGTGGCGATGCTGGCCTCCACGGTACGCTGCATGGCATCCAAGTCAGGGCCTGTGGCCGTCATCGCGCCCTCGATTGCAGCGGTGAGGGCTACCGGCACCGGTTGCCCTGCTTTTGCCAACGAGGCCGCGATCGAACGGGCCGCATCGAGCGTTCGCCGCTGCCGTGAGCGTTGCGCCACTTCGGCGGCGACCGCTTCGCTTCTCAGACGTTCGCCTTCGAAGCGGAAGTGTTCGATCGCTTGGGCTGCGTCCTTCTGAAGATCGACCCATTGTTCCGAGTGAAACAATGCTTCGAGGGCAGCCCGTCGCGTCGCCAGCTGTGCCTCAAGGGCGGAGCTTGCCAGTCCGAAGCGGGTTGCGTTGCGGAGCAGGTCGGCGGCGGCCTCGCCTACGAGTAAAAGCCAGCGCTGGCAGGTCGCTTCCAATTCCTCTCGGGTCACGACCCTGACGACCTTGGGACCGCTCATTCCGCCGCCTCCCTCACAATGGCTGTCGCAAGAGCCTCCCGAAGCCTTGCCCGCTCAGCTTCCGGCCGGCTGTACCAAGCGCTCGATGAGACGCGGTGCGTGCGCGGCACGGCGCGACCCAGCACTTTGGGCCGCCAGACTTCGCGGGCTCTCGCCTTTTGAAGGAGACGGTGGCGCGGAGAGTCGCATTCGATTCCGAGGCCGAAAAGGCCCGTCCGTGGATCGACGATCGCATAGTCCAACCCGAAGACGTCGGTTTCGTCCGCAGACGGCACCGGCTCGTAGCCGAGTTCGCGGATGTATCGCCCAACGGCCTGAGCCAAGCCGTCGTGCTGGACAGTGCCGATCTTGATCTTGCCCTGGCCTGGCGCGAGGCGCGTTTGGAGCGCCCGAGCGGCGGCGACGTCTCCAGATGCCATCTTCGACGCATAATCGAGATAGGCTTGAAGAAAGTCGCGGGGCTTGTGCGGCACGCGTCCGGCTGCGTGCCAGTCCGAGATTTCGCTGAACGGCATCGAGGTTACGACGACGATCTTCTCCCGGGCGCGCGTGACCGCGACGTTGAGCCGTCGCTCGCCACCCGTCTGGCCGAGGACGCCGAAGAACCGGCGGAAGGCTCCCCGACGGTCACGGCCGAATGTGGTGCTGAAGACGATCCAATCGCGCTCGTCGCCTTGGACGTTCTCGACGTTCTTGACGAAGAAGCCCATGTCTTCGCCGCCCTGATTCCGTTCGCGTTCGGCCTTCAGCGCAGCGAGGAAGGTCGGGTCCGCCCCGGCGCGCTCCTCGATCTTGTCGGTGACGAGGTCGGCCTGCTTCTTGTTGAAGGTCACGATGCCAATGCTCGGCCTCTCCGCGAAGGGAGCTGACCAAACTTCAGCCAAGAGCTCGACCAAGCGGTCCGCCTCCTCCGGGTTCGTCTGCGCGTCATAGACGCCGTCGACCCGGAGTACCTCGATCGGCTTGCCGCGACGGATCTCCTCGTCGGGGTGGCGGGCGGGAACGCTGAGGCGGTTGCCGTAGAAGGCACCGTTCGAGAAGCCGATTAGCTCGCGGTAGGTCGATCTGTAGTGGATCTGTAATGTGGTAGCCGGCAGGCATCCTCGCGCGAGCTGCAGGAGGTCCGGACACGCGGTGACGTCTTTCTTGTTCCAGGCATCTTCGAGCGCCGAGCGTTCGGCCTCGGTGGCCGCTTCATCGGGCTGCTCGTCGATCTCGTCGTCGTCCTCCTCCTCCGCTCTTCCAGAGAAAAAGGCGCTCGGCGGCATCTGCTTCTCGTCGCCAGCGACGACGACCCTTCGCCCGCGGAAGAGGGCAGGTACGGCCTGCTCGACGGGGATTTGCGACGCCTCGTCGAAAATCACGAGGTCGAAAATACCGGGCTTCAGGGGAAGGAGGCGGCTCGCCACATCGGGCCCCATGAGCCAAACCGGCCGCAGGCGCATGAGTCCGAGGGCTTCCCCCTTTTCGAAGGCGCCCCGAAGGCTCATCGGGCGCGGACCCCGTAGAGCCGTGACGACATTCCAATCGGCTTGGCGGCCGATCGAAGCCGGATCGATGCCGTGAGCCAGCACCTTTCGGTTCAGATCCCGCATCTCCATGTCGAGCCGCGCCAAGCTGGCGACCTTGCGCGCCGTCTCGGCCATGTCGGCCGAGAGTTCCGGATGCTCCGTCTCGATGCGCGTTTTCCAACCGAGCAGAGCCTCGCGCCGAAGGGTGGCTCGGACCACTTCGTCGAGTGCTCCAGCCGGGGCGCGATTCAACACATCCGCGTGCGGCCGCAGAGAGGAAAACGCGGCGAGGCTTTCCGCGTCGAGCGACGCCGCCTGCGCCCGGAAGTGCTGGAAGGCCGACAGCGTCGGCAGAGCCGCCATGATCGCTTGCACCGTTTGCGGCATGGGGCCGCCCCGACGGATGGCATTGATACAGCGTGTTGTCAGTTCGTCGCTGAACCATGCTGCCAACGGCTCCAGGGCTCTGAGGCTCGCCTCTCGGGCGGCGTGGCGTCGGAAGGCGGACTGGTAGCCGATTGCCAGAGCATGAAGGGCCGAACCGGAGGCGGACTCGATCACGTGCTCGGCGTCTGCGCGTCGCGGGCAGGACAAGGCCGCCTCGGAATCCTTCGCAGCTTCTCTCAGGGACGACGCGATGGCTGTTGTCTCGGCCCGCAGGGATTGCAACGGTGCCGGTGTCGAGGCTGGCGCCAGCCCGAGGGTCGAGCGCAGGCTGTCGAGGCGCTTGCGCAGCGGCCTGACCACGCCTTCCCGCGCCGTCGCCGCCGCGAGAGCCGAGAGGCCGGACTCGTCGCCCGCCTGTCCAAGACCGATCAAGTAATCGCGGCAGGACTTCCTGATGCGTCGCCGACGCGGACTCAGCCTGCCGAAGAACCCGACTGGAGCCGTCGCCTCTCGCGCCTCGGCAGATCGGACCTGCAAGTCCTGATCGGAGAGCGCGGCCACCGGCTCGAAGAGCTTGCCTTCTGCTTGGGCCGGCGCTGCATTCTGCAAGTCGGAGGCGAGGGCCGCGAGATCGCGGGCGATGCGGTTGCCGGGCGTCTCGTTTTCCGTCTCGCTCTTGAACAGCGGAAGCCACGCACGAAGCCGCTCACGGCGTTCGTCGGTCATGGCCGCCAAATGCCGAGCCCCAGTCTCGAGCCAGGCTCGATGGGGAGTGGGATCTTCGATCTCGAAGGAGGGAGGCAAGTCGGCGAGCAGGGCTTCGCGGGCTTTCTCCGCCGCACCGAAGCTGGCGAGGGCCGCCTGGAATTCCGTGACCGTCGCGTGATCGACCGGGAACGGCTTCAACGCTGCCAGCGCGCTGCCCTCGAAGGCCGACGCGAGCCACAGGGACGCGTGGAGCCCACATTCCTCTTCGAGACGCGCCACGGCGTCGGCTCCGACGTTCGCCAGCATACGGCGCAGTTGAGGAGCATCGATCGCGAGACCGTCTTCTTCGATCGCGAGAAGCTCGCCCAACATCTGGCGGTAGGTCAGGCCCGCCGCGTCATCCACGACGTGGAGGGTCTCGTGTCCGCGGTCGAGATCCTTTTCAACGACCTCGATGCGTGCCGCCTTGGCATCCCGCTGCTTCCGCAGGGCGGCAAACGCTTCGACATCGCCGGCACCGAGGGCCGCAACCTGATCGCGCAGCGCACGGAAGATGCCCTCGCGGTCGCGGTTGATATCGTTGACCATGAAAAGGCGCTCTCCGAGCCCCTCCGCGTCCATCCGCTTTTGCACCACCTTGAGCGCCGCCTGCTTCTGGCAGACGACCAGAGCGGTCTCACCGCGCCCGATGACGTCGGCCAGGATGTTGACGATCGTCTGGCTCTTGCCGGTTCCGGGCGGTCCCTCGACGAGGAGGCCGGGCGCCAGCCGCGATGCGAGAACCGCCGCATCCTGCGACGGGTCGCCTTCCGCCGTGCCGAAGCGGTCACGTTCTGGCACGGGCTCCGGTTGAGGAGCTGCGAGCGTGCCGGAGACCCTGAGAGCGGCATCGAGCGCCGTCCCGGCCACGGGCTGGGCGCGCAGCTGGCGGAGATCCTCGACGAGCGATTGACCGGCAAACTCGGCGTTGAACAGCACCGCCGACGGACACAACGCCATGGGCACTGCAGGAACCGCATCCTTGCCCGGCAAGCGGGCAAGGGCGTGTCCCTGTGGTTCAGCGAGATGGCCAAACCCATCCATCGCCTCGCCAAGCCGCAGAGCGGGCCGCTTCAAGAGGTCTTCGGCTGCCGAACGCCATTGCGCGAAGGCCTCTTTGCCGAGGAGCCCTTCGAGCGCTGGATTGAGCCGCACCTCCTCTCGCCCACGGTCGAAGGCCAGGCTTGCCGTTTGACCCGCACCGCTCGGCAGATCGATCGATACCGGCCACAGCAGAATGGGCGCGATGCGCGGCTTGGTGTTGGCCCGTCCGGGACGCATGTCGCGGGCGTGCAGTATCGGGAAGCCAAGGTACCGTCCGTCGATGCCGGTATCGCGAACGAAGGTCTGGGCGTAATTGACGAGATGACGAAGGCGGTATCCGATGTTCTGATCTACTGTCAGAGCATCGGGATCGATCGGCGTCGCGGCTTCGCCCCGAGCCAGGATCTGGTTCAGCAGCGCCTCGGCCGGGCGCGAGCCCGATCCGAGTTCCATCAGGTCGAGCCTGGGCGTGGTCTTACCCAGCACGAAGCGGACGAGTGGACCCCGGCCCACTGTGGCGGAGAGCCGCTTCTCGAAAACGTCCATCAGTTTAGCGACGTATTGCTGCCGCGGGGGCTCCTTCCACTGGTCTTCGGACACTGCCAGCAGGGTCGCCGCCCGCGCCAGCGGCATCCTGCGTTCGACGCGATAAGCATCGGCCCACTCGTCGATCGCGGGATTGCCGCAGCGGGCGAAATTGGCGATGCGCGCATCGACCGCCGTGAAGATCTCGCGCCGAGAGCTAGCAAGCGTTGCGCGCAGTGCGGCCTCATCCGTCGGTACGCCAGCCGAGGCAGCGGCCGTTCGCGTCGCTTCGACCAGCGCCTCCATCGGCACGAATTGATGGAGAGCGGCGCTGATGAGGATGATCACGTCCTCGTCGCTAAGCCGGGACCGCTCGACGAGCATGGCAAGGCCGGCATGGTCCGTGTCGGGAAACAGGACGCGCCTCGCCTCACGCTCGGCGTCCAGATTGGCTCGCGATGTTGCAAGCAGCGCGACGCGAGCCCGATCTTCGTCGAGTTCGATTTCGAGACGTTGGGCGCGCTCCCGGACGGCGGTCGCACGGGCCTTGAGGCGGGGAAGCCATGCCTCGCGCCCGAGCCGTTCCAGGTGCCTGGGCGCATCGCCGGTCACCAGGGCATAGCCCTGCTCGGGGTGTGCCATCAGCCAAGCGGGGGTAACAATCTCGCCCCTGACCGACAACGGCAGCGCGGGGTTCATGGCCATCATGGCGATCGCGTGCCGAAGATCCGTGTCGAGGCCGTCGGCCGTCGAAGCACTTCTGACCAGCGAGAGGATGCGCGCATCCTCCTTGCGCTCTGCCAGCCACGTCGCCGTGGTCCCATTGGCCGTCAGCGTCGCCGCTTCGTCCCAATGGCCGGCTTCGGCCGCCGCGAGCGCGAACGTCGCCGGATCGGTGAAACTCCGACCCGCAAGACGGATAGCGGGCCCTGCTCGCTCGTCGGGTTCGGGTTGGCCCGGTAAGGGCAGTCGAGGCGGTGCCCCGTTGAGCCACGCGCTGACCTCCCGGCCTCCCCAGCGTCGGTTCGGGTCGCGGACGAGCAATCCACGAAGGAGCGTCCTGATCTCACCGTCGATTGTGTCGGGGAGGGAAATACCGCGCGTGACGACATGCAGTCGGAAAGCGAGGTCTTCGGTCCCGGCGAAGCACGCCCCACGCGTTGCCTGTTCCAGGACGATCATCCCCAGCGACCACCAATCCGACGCGGCGCTCACTGCGCCGACAATGGCCTCGGGGGCGGAGTAGCGGGACAATTCGAGCGGCGCGACCTGTTCCAGATCGAAATCCGACAGCCGTGCCGAGCCCCATCCCGTGACGACGAGATCGAAGCTCTCGGAATCGCGGATAAGCACGGTCGCCGGCCGCAGGTCGCGATGCCGTAATCCTGCTTCGCTGAAAGAGTGTAGGGCCCGACCAAGCTCATCGATGGCCGTGCGCAGCCTTTCCGGCTCCAACCATCCCGCGGCGGCGAGCGAGCCGTTGGGCATCGGCTCGACCGCCTCGAAGGTGCGCCCGGCGATGCGCCCGGTCGCCAGAAGCTCCGGGACGTGGTCGGTGGGCAGGCGCCGCAGGGCCTCGTGTACGGCGGGGTCGGGCTCGCTCCCCGCGTGGTAGTGGACGATCCGGGCCGGACGGCCATCGGCTTCCCGCACGGCGTCGTAGACATCCCAGGGACCTGTTGCGGTCCCCGCCGCCGCTCGACGGATATCCCGAAAACCCTCGAAGGCGGGAGCGTCTCCTTCCTCTGCGGGTCGATCAGGCTCCGAAGCAGGTCCTGGATCGACAGGATGGCCCTCCGCGATCTCGCCGCCGCAGACCATGCACATCTGGTCCCCGGGCTCCACCGGGTGACCGTTGACGCAGCAAGGCGTCGGCTCGACAGGTCGTGGTTCCGAGGGCGGGGGATCGACGGGCTGATGCGGCTGCGAACTGCCAGCGGCGCGCAATTCTTCATCGCCGATGTAGTAGTCGCATTTCGCGCAGGTGATTTCCGACGGAGGGCGCTCACTGCGACAAGAGGGGCAGACGCGGACGATCACCGGAAGGTCGTTGGTCGTATCGGTCACCGCACGTCCTCTGTCGTCGCCGCCGAATGACCGGCGGCTTTCAGCGCCGCAGCAAGCTTTACCATATCGCCCGGTCGCGGAATGCCGACCAGGAACGCGTCGCCGGTGTCATCGTCGAAGAGCACGTCGAGCGCGCGCGCTCCGACAGGCAAGGGGGCCTCATAGGCCGAGAAGAGCTCCGCGCCCCGCGCGGTGAGTGGCACGAGACGTTGGTTGTCGCTGCCACGAAGCGCGAGCGTTTGTGGGGCATCGCGCACGAACGGGTCCGCAATGATGGCATCGATCAGGCCGCCGAGTTTGGATAGCTCGGGCTTCAAGTCCTCGAAGGCGCGCCCGGAATAGACGAGGACATTCCCGCCGCCGAGCCGGTGCCAGCCGCGCAGGAGCGTGGCGAGCGCTTCGGGCTGCTCGAACGGTTCGCCGCCCGATACCGTCAGACCATCGGCCAACGACACGGCTGGTGCGAGCGCATCCAGCACCTCAGCAACCGTCGTCATACCCTTGCCGACCGCCCAGGTATCCATCGACACGCAGCCGGGGCACTGGATCGAGCATCCCTGAAACCAGACGCCGACTCGCTGACCGGGGCCGAGCGTCGTGATGGGAAAATGGATGCGGGAGAGCGCCAGGGCAGTCATCAACTCGGCACCCCGGATCGGGTGAGCTCAAGGACCGTCCCGCCCTCGGGGTGCACATGAAGCGCGGTGATGCTGAAGGCATCTCCAGGCTCGGCATCGCGATCGAACAGGGCCCGGGCAAGCGGGCTGATCAACCCGCTTTCGACCTTGTTGCGGATGCCACGACCGCCATTGGACAGATCGGATAGACAGGCCTGCCTCAAGGCAGCGCGGGCATCGTCAGTGATGGTGACAGCGATGCCCTGATCCGCAGCGATTCCGCGAAGTACGTCATCGACTTGACCTTCGAAAATCAATTTGGCGATGTCGGGTCTGATGAAGTCGAAGACCAAAACATTGTCGCCGATCCTGTTCAGGATCTCGGGGCGATTTAAAACGAGCTTGAAATGCCGGTCGATCTCCGCACGCACCTTGGACTGGACATCGAAGAAGGCATCCTCAGCCGTGACGTTTGCCGCACGAGATCCATCGGCTTCCAGGCGATAGATGCCGAGGTTCGACGTGAAGATGATGAACGCCTCAGAGAAATAGACCCGATCGCCGCGGCCGCTGGTGAGCACCCCCTCGTCCAGCACCTGCAAGAACTTGTCGAGGATACGCGGATGCGCCTTCTCGATTTCATCGAAAAGCACAACCGAGAACGGTCTTTCGCGGATCGCGTTCGTAAGTTCGCCACCGACGTCGTAGCCGACATAACCCGGTGGCGCCCCGATCAGGCGCTGGTCGGAGTGCTCTGCTGAGAACTCCGACATGTCGAAGCGGATATACGCCGTCTCGTCGCCGAAAAGCAGGCTCGTGAGCGCCTTCGCGAGTTCAGTCTTGCCGACACCGGTCGGGCCAGCAAGGAAGGCTACGCCGCGGGGGCGGCTGCCGCGCCGGGGTGCTCCCACACCAGTGACCGCGCGCTTGACGATATCGAGCATGTGCGTGACGGCATGGTCCTGGCCTTTGACGCGCGCCTGGAGCGTCGCCGTGCCGTTTCGAACTTTCGTGCGATCGATCCGTCGCCAGGGATCTTCGCTCACCCCCACCTTGTAACGCCGAACGGCGTCGCCGATTGCCGCCAGGCCAATGCCTTCGCTTCGGGCGAGTTGCGCGATGGCGGACATGTCGACCAACAGCATTCCGTCCGTGCCATCGACGAAGGCACCTACGGCGGACTCCTTCTCGTCTTCGCGCGCATCGGCATGGCCAGCGAGGCTTCTCAGCAGGACCCGGGCGAGAACACCGCGCGCGAGATTGTCGGGTTTGCCGACCGGGATGTGCCTGATCCGAGGATTGTCGATCAGAAACCAATCCGGCAGGTCGCCTTCCTTATCGACGATCCAGACAATGGAATTGAAGAATGGGCGCGGCGGTGTGCCGATCGGCCGGGAGCGCGCGACGTGGGAGGCGACGAGCGCCTGCATGAAGGCTTGATGCTCGGCCGCGCTCAGGGCGTCGTTGCGAATGATCAGTCTCGACGCGAAGTCGATTAGCAGAGCGATCGCCTCACCGGATCTGGCCGCGATCCGCGCGAGTGTCGCCGCGAGCAACTCGATCCCGGCGGGTGCTTGTCCCTGCGCATCCGGTTGCAGGCCCAGCGCCGCCATCGTGCTCAAGGCAGTTTGGGGATCCTCCCCGGGCGCCAGCAGAGGGCGAAAGCCGTTTACGGGGTCGAAGTAGAGCACAACAGCGAAGCCCGCTTCCCGCAGTTCGCTCCGTAGCGCCGCCGCGAGCGAGACGGGGACAGGCGCTCCCGGCGTTACTTCCGACAGCTGATGATCCCGTACATTGCCGGATACGACGAACTGCGGCTTGAGCGGAAGAAAGCGCCGCAAGTCACGCAACCAGCGTGGCTTTTCTGCTAATTGCGCAACCAAGACCGGATTCGTCACGCTCTTCGACTCTGCTGCGTCAATGTACCGACAATATATTCATAAGTATCTACATGTATCAATACCCGTCAAGGCCAGCGCCGCAACAGATCAGGCAATTCTTAAGCTTCGGGTATAACGCACCGTGCCCTCCGGCGGTGCCTCCATGAACATGAGCGATCTGCGCCGCGCATCCTGACATCCCCACATGACCCAGGGTTTATACCAACCGTTGGTCCAAACCCACCGGCGGAATGTCCGACGTCTCCCGCAATCGTGCTCGACGTCGACGTTGCCGCTCTGCGGGTGTCATCGCGGTTGGTCCAATTGCTCTGCGCCCCGGCCTCTTCGTCATGGGCTCAACTAATAGACCTTCGCCGTACAATCGCCGGATCCAGTGCATAGTCGCACCGGGTGTCGGATCATCCTGCCGTGTAATCATCAGTAGGATCACGGCAGATAGCTTTTGGGGCCTCATGCCTCGTGGCATGCTGTGCATAAACCACAATAAGCCCGTGAGGCCATACTCCTGACAAGCCTGCCGATGGTAAGCAATTATGAACGGCCAACGGTGCCGCTCCAAGTAATTCGCGATTTTCGCATTCAATCTGAGAAAGTACTCGCTCGGTAAACACGAAGGTGATGCTGTAAGGTTCCGAGCAGGTAAGTCTCTCAAGCCGGACCGGCCAGCGAACGCTCGCTTGTATCGCTCACATACAGGCTTGAGGCGCTCGTTGAGATGGCGCGCATATGCCGGTTCCATCTCGCAACGAAGGCTTTCTAGCCTGTCCTTCGTCGCATCATCGAGGCGGAAGCGTTCTCCTGTGTCAAACAAGCCAACCTGCTTCTCTACCAAAAAGGAAAAAACCGCCGTCTAACTGTGACTCATTTCGTGACCGAACGCCAACCCCGTTTTTGGTCATTTTCGTGATTTAATGCGTGACAAGATCATAGCTACTCGGATCGGGTCGCTACTGACAATTCGTGACATATACCGTTACGTTCACGGCTAACGCACCGACTATGTCGACCACCTATCCTGTGATCTGCCAAACCAGCGGGAAAAGGCCACCATTTGCCGCTGGCCACACAGATGCTGCACGTCTCCACCTGACAAAGCTTTCTAAAGTCTGAGCCTTTAAGCCAGCTCGGAGGCGGCTTGAGCAAAATTTTTCCGCCCGAGCTCAGTTGTGATCGACTCATCGCATCAAGCAGCATCTGCGCCTACTTCGCGGCTTAAGCGAGCGCGAGCAAAGCCTGCTCAGCCGCCCGAATGGTAGCAGTGCCATGCTCTAGGATCGTTCGACGATCGCGATCCTCCCACGCAATCACGCCGCATCATCGCCAAGTTGGGACGCTCGTACTGCCCCCCCAAATACGTCTGACGCGGACGATCCCCCCCTGTCTCGCAATCGGCGTCTGGTAGGCCGAACCCTTCATGAGTCCAAATTTTACTGGAAGTGCTCCGAAGGGGATATTTTCCGAGATAATTAGCAGCCCTGATAGTTCGGCCCCGCGTCTTCAGAGATCCGAGGTTATCCCAGCGAAATTGGCAGCCCTTCGAAGGCTACCGCCGGCCTTAGCCAGATCCGGGTTCCAAGGTGGGTGGCCAATTTAAAGTTTTGAATTGGCCACCCATTCCCAGGAGTACGCTCAACGTGTGGGCTGCCAAAATTCATGTCACCTGACTGGCCATACACGGCAGCGGCGGCGAAATTATCATCCGCATATTAGCAGCCCACTCTGCAGCTAGAGTTCGCTAATTTTGGTAGCGCAAATTAGCAGCCCACCTCGGAAACGGTCCGCGCAATTTTCGCGATCGTATAATGGCAGCCCTGACGCAGGGCCGCTTTGGGCGGAGTTTTCTGATAAATTAGCTACCCTTCTATGTCTTTGAGCTAAAACGCTTTTTGATTTTTCTTGTACGGTAAGCGGGTTCTTATTTTTTCGGGCTGCACAAACCCCAGAACCAAGGCTCACACATGCAACGGCACCCACCGTTCCTGACTGAAGCAGCTCAAATGGCCGCCCCTTAGGGCTGCCGAGAACGGCGTTCGAGAAGCGCTCAAGGTGCCTCAGCAGGCGGGCTCTCAGCCCCGAAATTGGGTTGCCTCAACCACGAATATTCGTGGTTTCAGATCTGCATTTTGCGGCCTCATGCTAACCGAAAATGCCAGGATCACCCCAACGACGGCCGGCGATCTTGCGCAACCAGGTTGGAATCGGTGCCTCATAGCCGATCCAGCCCTTTAGGAGCTCGATCGAGCTCACCCGACGGGCATTCTCGGCCCCCAAACTACGATCAGTACGGGCCGAGCCCCCCCCGAAATGACGATCCCCGGAAGGCCCAAAAGGAGACCCAGGATCCGACGATCCTGGCTCGCAAGCTCGATGGCTCAATTCCTCAGTTTTTCGCACCTCTGTAGAGGCGCTAAAAACTGACGGCCCCTCCGGGCCGATTTCGATAGCCCGTCCCAACATCCCTTTTCGATCAAACAGGCTATGCCGTTTCGGATCTCTCTCCCCCCAAATTGCCCTGCATCAGAAGCCGTGGAACCCATTTTGCGCGCCCCGGGCACCGGGGGAGCTTCTCTCGGCGCCTTCGCCCCGTCACGATAGCTCAATCATAGGATCTTCGGCGTCGATCGCGACCCGATCCTAGAGCCTTGAAGCCAGTAGAAACTCATCAAGCTACAAACAACACGATCAAGCGGAAGACGGCGCGCTCCCGAGCCTCTGCGGCTGCGAGAGCGGAGGGGAAGACAGTCCAATCACAGCAGATCAGGCGAAGGCCCTTCGCCCAAAAACCCCAGGAAGGACGGGGTGAAACGCGGCGCTCGAACAGCGCCCGCGGGGAGAAGTCGGTGAGGTGCCTTCGCCCCTTCCCCTTATGATGGACATGAAAAATGACAGACCTCAACGCGCTCGCCGGCGTGAACCAGCCCGGCCGTCCCCACGAGCCGCCGAGCTTCTGGGTGCGCGCCAGGGTTGAACGCCCTCGCAGGCACCAAGACAGCCTTCTCCTCGAACTCCGAGCCGTCGATCCACGCCATCCCGGACGGCTCACAGCCTTCATGACAGGTGACTTCATCCGCGAGGTACAGCACGCGACGGGCATCTTGCTCGATCCGAGCAACATCTTCGGCGAACACCAGCTGAAGCTGACCGCGACGGCCGAACCACGGGGTGACCTCTCGGCACAGGTCGCAGGCCTCGTGCGAGAACCCTTCCTGTCGGACTGGGCCGAACAGGATGCTGCGATCCGGGATAGGCTGGAGGCCGATCGGATCTGGGACCGGCAGCACAATCTGCCGGTCCCGAATCGCCTTCGGCGGGTCTTTCTGATCGAGCCGGAAGACGGAGGTTCGCCCAGCGCAATCAGGAAAAGACTCGAGCGGTGGTGGGAGCACGGAATCATCGAGTTGATCCGGCACCCGGTCGCCTTCGAGGAAGCCGGATCGGTCGCCGCACTCGAGGAGGCGATCGGCTGTGCTTGGGATCAGTACGAGTGGGGCACGCTCGACCTCGTGATCATCGCGCCCGGTACCGGCTTCGCGTTCCGCGCCCTGTCGGACGAGGGGCTGCTGCGCCGGATCGCCGTTCTTCCGGTCCCGGTCGTCATGCGCAAGGCGGGCGTTCCGACCCTGCTCGACACCATGGCCCATCGCTGTTTCGATGGCACGGATGAGATCCTCGCCTTCCTGATCGGCATCCTCCGGGGAGAGGTGCGCGTGGCGAACACGCCGCGGCTCGCGGCGATCGCCGAGATGATCGAGCCGGCTTCCGCTCGACGGACAACGCCTGCGTTCCACGGGCCGCTGTTCGACTGACGCCACCGCCGGGATCCGGCCGCCCGCATGAGGGCCGCCGGATCATCTCTCCTTCCCGAAACAAGAATGACAGATGAGACACCACCGCTTCTTCAACGCGTCCGACCGGGCGCCTCTGCGTCGCCAGCTCGTGGGCGATGTGGGTCGCCCCCTCGGGCGAGCGAACGACGAGAATGAGTGCAAGTCAGGCGATGAGGCGCGCGACCTGCGAGACCTCATCGCTTGGCTGCGTCAGCGCCTGCGCGGCGAACACACGGTGCGGGCCTGCGTCCTCACCGTCGAACCCGTCGGGCCCAGCGATTACCTGCTCTTGCTCGGGGAGGCCGACCCCAGCGGGAGCGCCGATCCGCCACGGCTGAAGGTTCGGCTCGATGCGGCTGAACTTGAGATCTATCGAAGCCCGACCGGTGAAAGCTTCGATCCAGCGATCCTGGTCAACAGAACGATCGAGGCACGGCTGCAGACCGGTATGCGCCAGCGCTTCGGTCGCGGGGCCGGAGTGCAGGCCCGGGTCCTCGCCCTGCTCTCGATCGGTGAGGTACCGATCGATGGCGAACTGGATTGGGAGCGAACGCTACAGCGTCTCCGGCTGGAAGGACGCCGGTTCGGTCCTGAGACGTGGGTCGAACCAGAGGATCCCCACCACATCGCACTGATTGCAGCCGAGTGCGGCGATGCCCGCCGTGACGTCGAGCACGTCCTGCGTCCGCTCGAGGAGAGCGGTCTCATCCGCGTACACCGGATCTGGGCGAACTTCGAAGGACCCAGTGCGGAGCGGTCCTTGGCTGCCGCCTTCGAGCGGGTCAGCAAACTGCATCACGATCACGGCCTGTCGGCCACCCTTGTTTGCAGGGGAGGAGGGCCGGTCGAGGGCTTCCGGGCCTTTAATGCATTTGTAACCGCGAAAGCTGCTGTGGCCGCCGCGGTTCCGAATCTCATCGCTGGGCTCGGCCATGCGGGTACGCCGCTCACCGCCCTGGATGCAATCGCGGCCCGCTCGGAGCCTACGCCGACCGCCGCCGCGATGCTGGTCCGCCGTCTTGTTGAGGGCACCGGCGCCCGGGCCGAATGTGCGCTCGCCGCCTTCGATGCTGCGGTCGCAGACGATCTCGAGGCGGCCGCTAGAGCTATTCCCGCCTATGTAGCGACGGCCAAGTCATCTTCGTAACCAGCAGCAGTGAGACTGTTTCGGCACTC
>NZ_VUOK01000065.1 GCF_009806555.1 Methylobacterium sp. 2A
AGACGGCGCTAACCCGACCCATGACATTGCGTGCAATACGCTACCGTGCACTTTTACGTGGATGGGCCTTCTGAGCCTACCGGCGCGTCTCGACCGAGCGGCAGGGCCCATCCGGTCTCGGACTTGAGGCTCAGCGCTGGGCAGTGGCTGATTTCCTCGCGGGCGGCTCGTGGCGGCACGTCGCCGAGTTGATCGAGGTCGAGAGCGGGGCCCGGGATGCACAGCCCCGGCTCGCCGAGGCCCTCGCGCTCTGTCGGCTGCACGGAGCAACACTCGTGATCGCGAAGCTCGACCATCTGTCCCGCGATGCGGCGGGCAACGAAGTACGAGGATCGAAGAACTGCAGCATTCGCATAAGGGCCGCTTACGGAACCACCGGAGGATGGGCACAACTCGTGCGACTGCAGGATCCTTGGCTACCGCTAGCCGAACGCGCCAAGTAATTCGTTCTTACGCGGTTGGATATAATTGATAACAATATTATATTGTGATCTTAATAGAACATATTCTCCTATAATTCCAGATTATAAATATCCCGTCAGAATACATTCGAATAATTTCTTTGCGCTAAGCAGTTTGTTATCTACTCTAAATTCGCCTGCGCGTTGGAACCGCGCAAACATGCTCCCTTTTGATTGTACTACATTTTGCGAGAGTGGTCGCGAGCTGATCTGCCGGAAGCAGTAAAATAGGCCTCTACAGCATATATCCGATATCAGAGGCTCCGGTCGGATAGGCGAACATTGTGGATTTTAGGGCTTCGGCCGTCAGCTCATGACGGATTGCCAAACCGAAAATGTTAATCACCTCATCAGCGTGCGGGCCGACTAGATGGGCGCCCAGCACGCGGTCAGTCTCCTCGTCGACCAGAACCTTGAACCCGTAGACGGTCTCCGCGAGACGGCGAGCGGTGTACCACCCCGGAACGGACTCGCTTTTCATGCGGAACCTGAGGCCCTGCTCCCGCGCCTCGTGCTCGCTCAGGCCTACCGACGCAATCGGAGGTATCGTGAACGCAACGCTCGGGATGCCGCGGTAATCCGGACGATGCTGATTTCCCTCCAGCAGGTTCCGCACGGCGACCTTGGCATCGTGGCTCGACACGGGCGTGAGCGCCGGTCCGACAGCCGCCGCGTCACCGGCCGCATAGACGGCGGAGTTCGAGATGCTTTGCAGAAAGCCGTTCAGCTTGAGGTGCCCGCGCTCGTCGCGCTCGATCCCGGCGACGTCGAGATCGAGCGGTTCGAGATCCGGGATACGGCCAGCCGCGTGCACCACGATATCGGCCTGGACGCTCGTCGTGGCGCCATCCCTCGCTCTGGTATGAACCGTGAAGCCCCCGTCCGTCTTCTCGACCGCGCTGACCGAATGGCCGAGGCGCACGTCGATGCCAGCTTCCTTAAAGCTTTCCATCAGCCAGCCGACGAGATCGCCGTCGAAATTGGTCAGCATGCGCTCGCCGCGCTGAAGGATAGTGACCTTCGCGCCCGCCCGCGCCGCGATGTGTGAGAACTCGGCCGCAATATACCCGCCACCCACCAGGACGATGCGGGCGGGAAGTTCATCCAGCTCCAGAAACTCCTCGTTCGTGATGAGGTTCTCGGCGCCCGGGAAGCGCAGCGGGATGGGACGGGCCCCAGTGGCGATCAGCACGTGGCGCGCCTCGCAGACTCCCACGCCGTCGATCTCGACCGAGTTGGGTCCCGTGAACCGCGCAGGCCCATGAAAGGCGTTGATGCCCTTCTGGGCGTAGTTCCTCTCCTGCTTCACCGGGATCGGCCCGGTGAAGGTGCGCTTAAAGGCCATGAGGTCGCGCCAAGCGATCCGCGCATCGGGCGCGACGACGCCGCGCGTGGCCATGCGCCGGATGTCGTCCATGACCTGGGCCCCGGTGACCAGCATCTTCTTGGGATCACAGCCGCGCAGGGCACACGTTCCGCCGAACGGCCGGAAGTCGGTGACGCCAACCTTCCAACCCGCAGCCGCGGCTCGGCTCGTCGCCACCATGGCCGCCGTGCCGCTGCCGATGACGATCAGATCGTAGCTTTTGCTCATGCCGCTCTCCTAGCCTCTGATAGCTGTCGCTCCCGGCTACCCGGATCGGATTTTGTTCCGGGAGGTCCGACGCTCCCGATGCCCTATGGCTTAGGCGACGCGCTCACTGTGGGCCTCAACGGGAGCGTCCCTCCCGCCTGAGGCATATCTTGATGGATGGGCCGCAGAGCCGACGAGAGTGTGGAGTCCGTGACCGAGCGGCCGTCCCAATCCGGGCGCCGGCGGTAGGCTCCCATCCGCCCTGCACAGGTGTCTCCTTCTCGGGGTCGCCTAAGTTTTCAGACGTGCGGAGCAGCGGCCCTCGTTGCGGGGGCAAGTGGCGCAGCCACGCCGGATATACCAGACGAATCCGATTCCTCCGAGCATTGCGAAGATACCGGCGGCAACCGGCCAGTAAGGCGCCAGGAAGGCGAGTGAGACGCCTGAGAATAGGAGAAGGGGCAGGCCACAGCAGACGAAGTGCAGCGTCGCGAAAACAAGGAAAGTGGCACCTTGGTTGCCGCCCTCCTCAGGCTTAACGCCTTTTCCGTCTGGCCCAGGAGGTTCCAAATCGCCGTGCATCGAACCTCCTCTGTACAAAATTCCAGATAATAGCGGCCCGGCGGGACCACATTGCCGTCCGTAGGCATTTATGGTCTCAACAAACCTGGACCTGCTTCAGGTTTCAACGCGCGAAGAAAAACAGCTCTTCCATTCGCTGTCCGGCAGCAGGACATCACGTGATCTCATGGACATGCCGCCGTTCGAAAAACCCTGAGCCCGTGCGGTCGGGAGCGGCGCCAAGCCCGACTCGGACCCGGGGGAGCCGTGCCGTCACAGGTCTTCCGGGGTCGCGTCCGTCAGGTGATACAGGGCTTCTGCCGTCAGGGCGGCCACGGCCCCGTACACCAAGTGATTGGCGAAGCCGCGCACATGGGTGAGCGTCGGATAGTCGTGGCTCGGAGCGCTGAAGCCCAGGGCTGGCGCGAGCGCCTCGTCCACGACGAGCGACATGGCAGCGCCCGTCACGATGCCGGCACCGAGCGGCTCCATCCGGCTGTGACGGCGCAGGAGGCTGTAGACCGGCCCCCAGGTCACGCCGAGACCGTAGTGAATGGCCATGGCTGCCCGCATGGCCTGCCGCTCGTCGAGTTCAAGGCCGAGGGCCTCGGCCGACTTTCGGGCCGCAATCTTCGGCGGCGGTCCGGGACGGACTTCTTCCTCCCGCCTTTTCACGCTCCGCGGCATCGGCCCGTACGAAGCTTCCTGGACCAGTTCCGTGACTTTCGTCGCGACGAACCCGGCCGCCAAACCGATGGCGATGTCCAGAAGGAGGTTATGGGACCCCATCAATCGTCTCCTCTCGGGGAAGTGGTTGATCGTGGTCCGGGCGCTCGGGTGCACGCATGACGGGCCCGAAGATCGCGCGACCGAGTTCGAGGGCCTCCGGCATCGTGAGGCGCGCTCCGACGCGGGGGGGTCGCTGGCCGTCGAGCCAGTCCCGGAGATGCTGGTCCGAGCAGAAGAACGCGATGTGCGGGCAACAGGACGCGGCCGCGCTGCCGGCGTACGCGAAATCGTACCAGACGACCGACAGCGCCGGAGAGACGCTCCGGAGCACGCGCCCCCGCTCCGCGGTCGAGACCGTGACCGTGTCACCGCAGGAGCGGCACCGGGCCGTGACCGTCGCGTCGGCGTCGAACATCTCGGCGATGCCGAGGGCATCGATGGCACACAAGGCGTTGAGGACGCGTCCGCCAAGCCAAACCTGATGTCCAGTCGCATCCGGCGCGAGCGGGTAGGCATACGTGACCGTGCCCGAGGTGGGATCGAGCCCGACGAGGTCCCGCTGCTGCAAGTCGCGCAGGAGCGCGGCGGCTCGTTCTGGGGGGACTCGCAAAGTCGCGGCGATCTCGTCGGTACCCGGGGGGCGCCCTTGCGCGGCGTAGAACCGCAAGACGGCCTGCCACATCCGGTCCGCGTCAGGGTCGAGCGCGTGTAGCCACCTGTCGAGAAGGCCCGAGCGGGCCGCCATGCGGCCGGCAAGCGCGTCGCGCCCCGCATCCGTCGTCAGGGCTGACCAGTTCGGGCGCAGGACCCCAGGCCTGATCTCGGCGACAGGCTTGCGTCCGGGCGCTGGCGTGGCAGGCATGCCGTTCATCCCTTGAGCAGGCCGCGCCTGCACTAACCGGCGCAGCAGGACAGCTTGGAGACGTCCCGGTCGAAGGTCTGGGCGGCGAGCTTCAGCCCCTCAACGGTCGTCAGGTACGGGAAGATCGCGTCCGCGAGCTCGTCGATGGTCAAGCCGCCGCGGATCGCCATCGCTGCCGTCTGGATGCTGTCCGCACCTTCGGGGGCGAGAATATGCGCGCCGAGCAGCTTCCGGGTCCCTCGGTCCGCGACGAGCTTGATCAACCCGCGCGTGTCGCGGGCCGCCAGGGCGCGCGGCACGTTATCGAGCGTGAGCACCGACGTCCGCACATCATGCCCTGCCGCCCGCGCCCGGGCTTCGGTCAGGCCGACGCTCCCGACCTGTGGGTCGGTGAACACGACGGCGGGCATCGCGCTGTTGTCGTAACGAAGGCTGTCGCCGTTGAGCGCGTTCTTGGCGGCCAGCTTCGCGCCGTACGCCGCCATGTAGACGAACTGGTCCTTGCCGGTCACGTCGCCGGCCGCGTAGACGCCCCGCTTCGAGGTGCGCATGCGGTCGTCGACTGCGATGGCGCCCGTCGGGGTCTGGGCCACACCCACCTCGGCGAGGCCGAGATCCTCGGTGTTGGCCGTGCGCCCGGTCGCCACGATGATGCGCTCGGCCACGACAGTCTCCTGGCGACCGCCCCGCCGAACCGTGAGGCTCACGCCGCCCCTCGTCAGGTGCGCGGCTTCGTAGGACAAGCCGCCCAGGACGGTGATGCCCTCATCCGCCAGGTAGCCGGCGAGCGCCTCCCCGATCTCCGGCTCCGCCTCGGGCAGGAGCCGGCTCCGGAAGACAAGGGTCACGGCGACGCCGACCCTGGCAAATGTCTGTGCCAGTTCCGCACCGATGTAGCCGCCGCCGAGCACGATCATCGAGCGCGGAAGCTCGGTGAGGGCGAGCGCTCCGGTGCTGTCGAGCGGCGAGACGTCGGCAAGCCCGGGAATGGAGGGGAAGGACGGGCGCGTCCCAGTGGCGATGATGACGCGGTCCGCGGCGAAGCGCCTGCCGCCGGCTTCCACGCCCCCGGGAATGAGGCGCGCCCGGCCCTCGTGGTACACCACGTTGTTGTAGGCTGGCAGGAGATCTGCGTACTTGGCCTGCCGTAGGCTATCGACCAGAGCGTCCTTCTGGGCGACCTGGGCACGCCAGTCAGTCACCCGCGCCTCAGCCTGGACTCCGTCGAAGCGGCCCGCGGCCCGGTTGGCGTGATGGATGGTCTCGGCCGCGCGGATCAGGGCCTTCGACGGAACGCAGCCCACGTTCACGCAACTGCCGCCAATCGTTCCGTGTCCGATGAGGGCAACCTGTGCGCCCTGCTCAGCCGCCGTGATCGCGGCCGAGAACCCGGCCGATCCGGCCCCGACGACGATGAGGTCGTGGCGACCGTGGCCGGCGTTCTCCCGCTGGGTGCTGCAGCAATCGCTCATGGTCTCAGCTTCCGTATGGTCGACGATGTTCGGCCGTCCTCGGCGGACGGACCCTTGGACCGGAAAACGAACGGCCGCGAGGGGAACCGGGTCGAAGGGAACGCAATCCCCCGTCCCGAGGCCCCGCCTCCTCAGCGGACCTGGGCAGTGCTGCCTGTCGTGTCGGCGGCCGCGCTCCTCACCTCCCTCACGGAGGCGGGATAGCCGGCGTTGGAGGTCGCCTCGGACAGGGCCTGCGCGGTGACCTTGTCATCGTCGAAGGTGACGGTCGCGGTGGCGACGCCTCCGTGCTCGATGACGGCGACCTGGGTGACGCCGGGCAAGCGTCCCAGCGTCCGTTTGACGATGGGCGCGCAGGCGGCGCAGCTCACGTTCTGGACCTCAAGGGTGGCGGTGCGCGGGACGGCGAAGGCACCCGTGGCCGACATCAGGACCGACGCGGCGATGGCGGTGCGAAGCATGGTTCTCATGGGAATTCCTTTCTGCGGTTCGGTGAGGGTCAGAGCAGCAAGTCGGCGGCGTAGGGGAAGGTCACGGCCGCGAGGATGAGCACGGTCGCCACCCAGAGCCCGATCCGGGCGACCCGCCCGGCCCCCGGACGCTCGCACGGACCCTCGCTCGAACAGGCCGGGGCCCGGCGGTAGGAGCGCCAGAAACCGAAGCCGAGGAACGCGACGGCCGCGGCGATGAACAGCGGCTGGTACCGCGCCAGCGCTGTCAGGTTGGAAATCCAGGCCCCGCTCACGCCCAGGCTGAAGAGAACGAGGGGCAGGATACAGCACGAGGAGGCCCCGACCGCGGCGAGCAGGCCGCCGACCACCGCGAGCTTCTGCCCCTGACCTGTCTCGTTCCGCGCCAGGTCCGCGCTCTCGCGGGACGCCGTGCCAGTCGACCTATCCATTCGGAAACTCCTCCATTGCAGGGAGTATGGGACCTGTAGCCACTACAGGTGCAAGCGCTGATTTCCGACCGCGCCGCCGCGCCTCGGAGGGGCCTCATGCGCCTTGGGAGCCGGTGTCCCCGCGCAACACGTCGTGGGCGAGCGCCGGGCCGCCAGGGCCGCCGACGACGCGGCGGTAGAAGCAGCTCGGACGGCCGGTGTGGCAGCATCCCGACCGCCCGGGCATGCGGACCTTCAGCCAGACGGCATCCTGGTCGCAGTCGACCCGGATCTCCTCGACGCGTTGGATCTGTCCGCTCGTAGCGCCCTTATGCCAGAGTCGTTCCCGCGACCGGCTCCAGAACCAGGCCTCGCCGGTCTCAAGGGTCTTGTCGAACGCCTCGGCATTCATCCAGGCCAGCATCAGCACGACCCCCGACACGGCGTCGGTGACGATGGCCGGCAAAAGCCCGACGCCGTCAAACCGCGGCGTGAGCGTGAGCCCTTCCTCGCACGCGTGGTTCCCGGGGTCGGCGGGAGGGCCGAGGTCCGGCGCAGGCTGAAGGGTCACTGCCGATCCTCGGGCCGATGACGGCCGATCCCGTTCGAGCGGGCGAGGGCAAACCAGACGGTCCCATCGGGGGCAACCACGGTCCCGTTCGGGGCTCGCAACCCATCCAGCCCGATCTCGGTGACGTGTCCGTCCAGCGTGACCCGACTGAGCCGTCCGCCGCAATGCTGCGTCACCCACAGGGCATCCTTGCCGGCCGCAATGGCGTAGGGCGACTTCGTGCTCGGACAACGGGAAGGCCGGGCGTCCTCGGAGGCGGGACCGGGCGGGTCCGATGTCAGCGGGAATTCGGTCACCTTGCCATCCGTGGTGATCCTGCCGACGGCATCCGCCGCGACCTCGGTGAACCAGAGGCCGCCATCGGGTCCGGCAGCGATACCCTGCGGGGCACTGTCTGGGGTAGGCAGCGGAAACTCCGCGACCCGGCCCTCCGGCGTGATCCGACCGATGGTGTTGCTGTTGAAGCCCGTGAACCAGAGATTGCCGTCTGGTCCGGTCGCGATGCCGTAAGGAGTCTGCGTCCTTGCCAGGGCGAACTCGCTCACCTGTCCATCGACGGTGATGCGGCCGATGCGATTGGTCCCGGACAGCGTGAACCACAGGGCACCGTCGGGACCCGACGTGATGCCGAAGGGATAGCTCCCGGGCGTCGGGAGCGGGAATTCTGTGATCCCGCCCGATGGCGTGACGCGTCCGATCCTATTGCCGCGGTTCTCGGTGAACCAGAAATTTCCGTCGGGACCGACGACGATGCCCTGGGGCCGGCTGTCCTGAGTAGGGACGGGGAACTCGTCCCATCGGCCGTCCGGCGCCAGGCGCCCGATCTTGTTGCCTTGCTTCTCCGTGAACCACACGGCGTCGTCGGGGCCGAGGGCGACGCTCTCCGGGTAGCTGTCCGGGGTCGGGACCGCGAAAAGCTCCGCGCCGGTGGCGCCAGCGGGAGCCGTCAGGGCCAGGGCGGCCCATAGGCTTGCCAACCGAAGCGTTCGGACACCACGGCGACGAACGCCTCGGGCGACATCGCGGGCGAACGTGCGCGCGGCTTGAAGGACACTTAGGGGCAGACCGACATCCGACATGGCTTTTCCTCGAACCATCGCGGTGGTACGAGCTGTAGCGACTACAGGTTCAAGGGGAAATTTTATGGGTACCCCCGCGGCGCGAGGGCGCGCATCCCTGACCATCGGTGCACTCTCGGAGAGCGCCGGCGTCAACATCGAGACGATCCGGTACTACGAGCGGATACACCTTCTGCCCGCCCCGCCGCGCACGACGGGAAACCAGCGGATCTACGACCCGACTCACCGGCAGCGCCTGGTCTTCATCCGCAGGGCGCGCGAACTCGGCTTCACCATCGACGACATCCGGGCGCTGCTGACGCTCGTCGACCGCCACGCGGTCACGTGCGGCGAGGTTCAGACCGTCGCCGAACGACAGCTGGGGGCGGTTCGCGCGAAAATTTCAGACCTCAAGCGTTTAGAGCGTGTTCTGAAGGAAATGATAGCTTCATGTGATGGCGGGACAGTGCCCGAATGCCCGATCGTCGAAACGTTGTTCGGAGTGTACGATGTATAACTGCAGTTTTAGATCCATTTATTATAGGCGAACGTCGCTAGAATTGACAGGGTAAATTCATAAAAATTTTGCTGATGTGCCGAAAATAACGGGCGATCACCATGTTGAAGTCACAGCAAAGATTGCTCAGTTCGTAAGCGCTGTCATGTCAGATATACGATCGTTTTCCTTACATGCGGGCTGAACCTTTCTCCGGCGCCTTCAAACGGCTGCGTTTTTGTAAGGAAAATATGTCAGGAAAACTATTGTCAATAAAACGTGCCTGTGTGACTATCCTGACATGCTTGTTGGCTACGCGCGTGTGTCCACCCTCGACCAGAACCTGGACCTGCAGCGCGATGCCCTGCTGAAGGCCGGCTGCGAAAAAATCTTCGAGGAAAAGAAGAGCGGCAAGGCCGGCACCAAGCGCCCCGAGTTCGAGGCCGCCCTCGCCTACCTGCGCCCGACCGATCAGCTGGTGGTCTGGAAGCTCGACCGTCTCGGCCGCTCCCTCGTTGAGATGATGCGCACGATCGACGGGCTGCGCCTGAAGGAGGTCCACTTCCGCAGCCTGACCGAGCAGTTCGACAGCGCGACTGCTCACGGGCGGTTCGCCCTGCAGATGCACGGTGCCATGGCCGAGTATTTTCTCGACCTTAACCGTGAGCGGACGATGGAGGGCCTCAAGGCCGCTGTCGCCCGCGGGCGCAAGGGCGGCCGGCGCAAGGCGCTGTCCGAGGGGGATCTGGAGGTGGGGCGTGCCCTGCTCGCTGCCGGCAACATCTCGATCGCCGACATTGCCAAGCGCCTCGGGGTCAGCCGGATGACCTTCTACACCTACTTCCCGCAGGCGCGGACGCGCAGCCAGGCAGCGAAAGGCTAAGCCCGATGCCGATCCGCCCGGAAAACCGCTTTTTCTATCCGATCGACTGGGTGCAGCTCTCCCAGGTGATCCGTTTCGAGCGCGCCAAAGGCTGCTGCGAAGGCTGCCGCCGGCCGCACGGTCAGCTGGTCTGCCACCTGGGCGACGGCCGTTGGTGGGACACGGCCGCCCAGACCTGGCGCAGCGGCAAGGGCCGGAGGCTGAAGCTGGCCTCACCAGAGGCGCTCTCAGCCGACACCCCGTGCTATACTACCCGAGTGTATCTGGCTTGCGCGCACCTGGATCACGACCCGGGCAACAACACGCCGGCCAACCTCAAGGCGCTCTGTCAGCGCTGCCACATTCTGCATGACCGAGAGGAGCATCTGCGCCAGCGCTGGCTCACCTATCGCGTACGCAAGGCCATCGGCGACCTGTTCCTCGGGCCCTATCCGTTCCGGTACTAGGCGTGATCTGGGCCGACTTTCCAGACCCCGCGGCGGCCTGAGGCCCGCACAATCTGATCTCGTTGCGCCAGACGATGCAGGTGTGAGCGGAAGGTTGTGTCTTTGACCGTGGGATCGCGAAGCAGAACGGCCTGATAGAGCTCGAAGTTGTTCAGGGGTCGCTTTGCGGCTTTAAGGGCTTCCACGATGACAGTTTCGACCAGGATGCGCCCGACACTATTACGACGAGATACGGTTCGCGTAGCGACATTCTCGCGTCTGGCCTTGAGCAGCAGGGTTTCAAGCATGCGGCGCTGCTCCTGCAGACCTCGGATCTGCTGGTCCACTCCCTCAATCTCGCGTATTAGACGCTGCTCAAGGACCGTCCCTTCGTCTCGCTCACTCATCGTTGCAAACACCTTTTTTGCAACATAACTGATACCGACAATCCTGCCAAAGCCCTTTATCTGCAGGGCTTTGAATGGACTTGACAAACGGCCAGCATGGCGATAGCAACAAGCAGTTGCCTGCTTGTTGCTATCGCCATGCTGAAAATTTGCAACAAATTCAGTTGCAGAACAGCCGGTGTTGCCCCATGTAGATAGCAACATGGCCGGTTCCCTCTGCACGCAAGTGTACGGGCCGGTCTTCTTCGTTTATAAGTACGGTAATGCCGTACGCCAAACCTTTCCTGACAATTCAGCAGCAATTGGCTCTGCTTCAACAGCGTGGGCTGCAGATTACTGATGTCAACAAGGCCAATGCTTGCCTTGGACGGATTGGTTACTATCGGCTGAGTGGATACCTGCACTCCTTTCGTGAGTCGCAAATTGTTAGAGACGCCAATGGCGTCGCCACCACACAAATCCTCGACAATTACCGAGCCGGAACTGATCTGCAAACAATTGTCGATCTGTACGTCTTCGACAAAAAGCTGCGATTATTGATGCTCGATGCCATGGAACGCATCGAAGTTGCGCTGCGCGTTGAGGTCGCCACGCTGCTGGGGGCCCGGAGCGGCTGGGCTCATCGCGATCCAGCCCAGCTGAACCAGAAGTTTGTGCAGACCGTCAAACCCGGCAGTCAGCTTCCCCAGCATCAGGAATGGGTCCGACGTATCGACGATACGTTCGCGCGGTCGAAGGAGGACTTCGTCAAGCACTTCAAATCTAAGTATGCTGGCGACCATCTGCCGATCTGGATGTCGATTGAGCTATGGGAGTTTGGCACACTGTCCGTATTTTTCGGCGGTATGCTTGGCAAGGACAAGAACACGATTGCCCAGAAATACGGTGTTCCGCTTGGTCTCGAACTGGAAACCTGGCTGCGCAATCTAAACGTTTGCCGCAACATCTGCGCGCACCACAGCCGACTCTGGAACAAGCCGACCGTGATCCAGATGCGTCTGCCCGCAGCCAAGGCTGCTCCTGAGCTCGCGCATATCATTGGCAACACGCATGCCCAGACCCGGGTGTATGGTTCGGCACTGATTGCCGCTTACCTGCTGCGGTCGATCAATCCTACCTCCAGCTGGTGCCAGCGGTTCGTCGCCCTGACCAAGGAGTTCCCGCAAACCCCGCACGTCAGCCTGACTCAGGCCGGTTTTCCGGCTGGCTGGGACAAGGAGACCATCTGGGCCTAGCGGAGAATTCCAAAAATACGATTTTAAGGCGCGGCTTATCAAAAAGGCTGCCGTGCGGGTTGCTCAAGGCGGCCCTAGGGAAAACGGCCCAGAAAAAGCTTGCCCCGGCGGTATGCTCAGCAGGGACCGACCGGGGGATACGGCTCAAAAGATGGAGCAACCGTCCGGAAAATCCAAGCGAAATCCGGTGTGCGTGCCTATCACCCTTGGCGGTTTGCGGGTTGAACCGCCGCTCTCCTCCGCCTGCCTGAATTCCGCAATTCCGGATAATCGTAAATACGACTGGGCGGCGGAGACCTGTCAGGTGGAGCGCGTGGCGCTCGCCATAAGAGATTAGAGAGGTGGCCCCGGCTGATCCCCGGACGATGCCGCTGCGGAACCTGGCCTCACGGGTACGGTCGCCAGCAGCCTATCAGGACCCCCCCTTCCGCGGCACGCCCGCGATCCTAGAACCGACGCCTGCGCCGCCTTGAGGGCGGCGTCTTCCTTGTCAGGCCTCAATCCAGAAATACAATTTTGCGGGTCTGTGGCTTTGCAGAAATGTGACCTGGTGGTCACAGCGCTGGCAGAGAGCGTTAACGAAGCGTTGGCAGCGTCGTGCTTGTGTGAAATCGTGAACCCACAGATGCGGGTTTGCGGAAAATCGTAAATCCGACGACACGCAAATCCAGAAAGGCGACCGCATGATCATCGGGGTGCTCAACCAGAAGGGCGGGGTCGGCAAGACGACCATCGCCACCAACCTTGCTGCCGTGGTCGCCAAAGCCGGCAACCGGGTGCTGCTGGTCGACGCCGATCCGCAGGGCAGCTCGATGGCCTGGTCGTCTGCCCGCGAAGCCGACCCGCTGTTCCCGGTCATCAGCATGGCCAAGCCGACCTTGCATAAGGACCTGCCCGAGCTGGCGGCCGACTACGATGTGGTGATCATCGACGGCGCGCCGCGAGTGAACGATCTTGGCCGCGCCGCGATCCTGGCCAGCGACGTGGTGCTGATCCCGGTCCAGCCGTCACCCTACGACGTGTGGGCCTCTGCCGATACGGTGCAGCTGATCCGTGAGGCGCAGCAGTTTAAGGAAAACATCAAAGCCGCTTTTGTGATTAACCGCAAAATCGTAAATACGGCTATCGGTCGGGACGTGGCTAACGCTCTGGAGCAGTTCGATTTTCCAGTTCTGCCCAACTCCCTTTGCCAGCGTGTAATCTATGCGGAGAGCGCGGCCCAGGGGAAAGCGGTGATCGAAACGGATCCCAAGAGCGAGGCCGCGATCGAGATGGCCCAGCTGGCTGCCGAGCTCGTTCAGACCAAAACCAAGACCAAGAAGGAAAGGAAGGCCGCATGAGCAAGGCTGGCAAATCGGTATCGATCAAGGTGCCCACCTCGAAGCTGGCTTCGGGCGCCGATGCCTGGATCGCCAACCGCGGCGCCGAGCCGGCGACGGACCGGGAGAGCGGTAATGTGACCAACCTCAAGCCCGTTGAGGCTGCCCCCGTCGAGGCCGCCAAGGAGAAGATGTCCCGCTTCACCATCGACGTTCCGGAAAGCCTTCACCGCCGCGTGAAAATGCAGTGCGCCGCCCGCGGCCAGAAGATGGCCGACATGATGCGCGACCTGCTCGAACGCGAATTCCCAGCGTCGTAAATGCGCTGATGCAGAAATCCGCTTTTACGACATTCCGGAAATCCTGACGTGAGCGAGCCCGTCCGCCTCGACCTGATGCCCCTCGACCAGTTCGGGGCGCTGGGGCTGCACGAGAAGAACGCCTACCTGCAGGAGCTGGCGGATACGTTCTGCGCCCGGACCGGGCGTGAGACGCTGGAGCTCAGCAAGGATGCTCTGAGCCGCCTGCGGCGCTTCTACAGCCGGCGCAGCCTGGCCGACCTCAAGGTTGCTCCGGAGCCGACGAACGCCCTGGAGCAGGCCCTTAGGGATCTTGGCGAGGCCGTCAAAATGAACGAGCGGCGGCCCGACATCGTCGGCGCGCTGACCGCCGAGCTGCCGGCGCCCGTGCTCCGTGAGGCGCCTGAGGACGACAGCCAGCTCTCGTTCTTCGTGCCCAGCATCTACGACGCGCCCCTCAAGGACGACGTCAACCTGATGGACGTGGCACCGTTTTCCCTTGGCAAGGCCAAGCGGGGAGGGGAGATCCGCTACGAGCTGAAGGACTGCATCATCACCATCGACGGCAGCGTCTCGGCCGGCCTCGCCACGGTGTTCGACTACGACATTTTCCTGCACATGGTCACCAGCCTGGCTGAGGAGGCGCGTCGCTACCGCCTCAACCTGGACAAAGGGCTACGCACCGATGCGCCGGCCCGTGTCTACCGGCCAAGCTCATCGCATATCCTGAAGTTCTGCCGGCGCAGCTCCGGCGGCAAGCAGTACAAGGACCTAGAGTCCGCTCTCGATCGGCTGCAGGGCACCCGCATCAAGATCCTCAACCTGACCGGTGGCAGCCGCCGCGAGGTGGTTGCGATGCCGCTGATCCAGACGTTCAAGGTGATCAGCAAGACCACCACCGGCAACATCGACCAGGTTGAAATCGGCATCCCGGATTGGGTCTACAACGGGGTGGTCCGGGAGAAGGGCAACCCGCAGATCCTGACCCTCAATCCAGAGTATTTCCTGATCACGCAGGGGATCGGTCGGTTCATCTACCGGCTGGCCCGTCGCGCCGCCGGCAAGACCGGCATCGCCCGGTATGGGTTGAAGGAGCTGCACAAGCGCAGCGGCTCGCTACAAGGGCTGCCGCAGTTCGCCTTCCAGGTGCGCCAGTTCGTCAGCAGCACCCGCGTGTTCCCGTTCCCGGATTACGAGCTGGAGATCGTCGAGGGCAAACGCGAAGAGATCCTCGTCATGCGCGAACGCAAGCCTGACGCGGCTGATGTTCCTTTAGGCAGCGGTGCCGGCGCCCCCGAGCTTCCCCTCGCCTGAAGCCGTTTTTGTCAGCCGTTTTTGTCAAAACCGTACTTCGCCAATGGCCCCGCTGCGGCGTGGAAAGCCCCGTCCAGCCTGTGGAAAACTTTTGTCAAAGCCGTACTTCACCAATCAAAAACCGTACATCACCAATGACATCCCGTACATCACCAATGACAAGCCGTACATCACCAATCGGGGTGCCGTACATCACCAATTCCGTTAACCGCTAAGCCGCTGTAAAAGAACGCGGATTTTTGTCACCAGTGCGGGTGCGAAAAACCTAAAACTTATTAAAACCTGAAAAACTATCTAAAACACTGCGCCGGTGGATAGCCAACCGCTTGCGCTCTTAACCTTTCTGACGCAGCCATCTTGCTCGAATCATTTTCGTCAGAATCTCCGGCCAGCGGTTCTGGCAAGGGAACCCCCGCCCCTTTTCGCTTCGCGAAAACCCGCTCCCCCACCCAACACGGAAGCCGCCTACGGCGGCTCGATTCCAGATGGGGGCCCGGTGAGAGGATGGTCGAAAACGTACGCTAAGCCCGCCGACCGGTGCGGGCGAGGAGCTTTTCTCCGTCTGGCCTGATCGCCCCCTTGGGCGTGACGTGCCGGTAGAGGGTCTGCCGGGTGATGCCGAGTTCCACGCAGAGGTCGGCGACGCAGGTTTCGGGGTTTCCCATCGCGGCCTGAGCCAGGCGCAGCTTGGCGGGCGTCATCTTGAAGGGGCGACCGCCCCTGCGGCCGCGAGCGCGAGCCGCGGCCAGCCCGGCCTTCGTGCGCTCGGAGATCAACTCGCGCTCGAACTCGGCCAAGCCGGCGAAGATGGCGAACACCAGCCGGCCGTTGGCCGTGGTGGTGTCGATCGAGGCGCCTTCGCCCGACAGCACCTTCAGCCCGACGTTGCGCTTCGTGAGATCCCCGACCAGGTTGACGAGGTGGCGCAGGTCGCGGCCGAGCCGGTCGAGCTTCCACACCGCCAGCGTGTCGCCGGTCCGTAGCGCCTTGAGGCAGGCCTCGAGCCCGGGACGATCGTCGCGCCGACCGGAGGCGGCATCCTCGTAGATGTGCCCGGGATCGACGCCGGCCGCGACGAGTGCGTCGCGCTGCAGGTCGTGCACTTGGCTGCCGTCGGCCTTCGACACCCGGGCGTAGCCGATCACGGTCGTCATTCATACGTCCGTCTGCGTGACGGAGCGGCATTGCCCGCCGATCGGTCAGCATAATGTCACACAACTCGTCTTGTAGTCTACGCTCCGTGAACAGGCCCGCATTTCTGTTTCGTGACGGATGGGAAGCGGATGCCGGCCAAGACTATCTTGTCACCGGCGCAGCGCGCCGCGATCTTCGACCCGCCTGCCGATCACGCGACGATCGAACGACTCTACACCCTCGGTCCGGACGATCTCGTGCAGGTGGTACGGCGTCGGCGAGGTCCGAACCGGATCGGCCATGCGGTGCAGCTCTGCTATCTCCGTCATCCCGGACGCGCACTGGTGGCGGGTGAGGCGGTGCCCGACGCGATGCTGGACCTGCTCGCCGGTCAGATCGGATGCAATGCCACCGACTTCGCCAGCTATGCCGCCCGCCCGACGACGCTGCGCGAGCATCGCGCCGAGATCGAAGCCTGGCTCGGCCTGCGCGCCTTCGAGGGGGCGGACGTGCGATCGATGCTGGCGGTGGGGTCGGAGATCGCCGCCTCGACCGACCGGGGCGAGACGATCGTCGCCGGCATGGTCGATCGGCTGAGGCTGGGCCGGATCGTGCTGCCGGCCGCATCGACGCTGGAACGGCTGGCGCTCATCGTACGGACCCGGGCGCGCAAGGCCGCCCATGCCGGGCTGATCCAAAACTGCCCGGCCGAGCAGGAAGCGGCGCTCGATCGCCTGATCGCCTCGGACGACGACGGCCGCACCCGGCTCGGCTGGATACGGGAGTGGCCGGAGGCGCCGTCGGCCGCCAACCTGAAGGGGATCGTCGAACGGCTCGACGCGGTGCGCGCCATCGGGATCGCGGCGGACGGGGCACGCCGCATCCATGCCGCCCGCTACGCCGTCATCGCGCGCACCGCCGGCCTCGTCACCGCCCAGCATCTGCGCCGCCTGGAACGCCCGCGCCGGCTCGCCATGCTGGTCGCCTCCATGATCGAGATGGAGGCGGCGCTGACCGACGCCGCCCTGGTCATGGTCGAGAAGATGGTGGGCGCGCTGTTCCGCCGTGCCGACCGCACCCGCTCCGACCGGCTGCTCGGGCAGGCGCGGATGTTGAAGGAAACGGCCCGCTTCCATGCCCGGCTCGGCCGACTGCTGGTCGATGCCCGCGCGACCGGGCACGACCCCTTCCGCACGATCGACGACAGGGTGGGGTGGGACCGGCTTGAAAGCAGCATCCGCGTCGCCGAGGATCTGACGCGCTCGACCGATGACGGCCTGGAGGACGTGGTCGAGCGCTATCCCGCCGTGCGGCGGTTCGCCCCCACCTTCCTCACTGCCTTCAACTTCCGCACGGCGCGGTCGGGCGATCCGCTGCTCGGTGCGATCGAGGCGCTGCGGACGATGCACCGCGACGGTCGATCGGTCCTGCCGAAGCGGGTGCCGACCAGCTTCATCAGGCCGCGGTGGCGCAAGGTCGTGCAGCCGGTCGAGGGGACAATCGACCGGCGCGCCTACGAGATCGCGGTGATCGTCCACCTACGCGAGCGGCTGGCCTCGGGCAGCATCTGGGTGGACGGCAGCCGGGCCTATCGCACGCTCGACGATTATCTGCTGCCGGTGCCCGCGTTCGAGACGATGCGCGCCGATGGCGACCTGCGCCTCGCCGCGGCGCCTGGGTTTGCCCGATGGCATGAGGAGCGCCGCACGCTCCTGGCCCGGCGCATGACCGAGGTGGAGCGCGCCGCCGCAGCCGGTGGGCTGGTCGACGTGACGATCGAGCGCGGGCAGCTGCTGATCTCACCCATCCGGCGCTCCCCGTCCGACGAGGCCGAGGCGCTGAAGAGCCGGCTCTACGCGATGCTGCCGCGTGTCCGCATCACCGACCTGCTGGTGGAGGTCGCCGCCTGGTCGGGGTTCGCCGACTGCTTCGTCCATGCCCGCAGCGGCGTACCCGCTTCCGACCCGTCGGCGCTGATGGGCGCGATCCTCGCCGACGCGACCAACCTGGGCCTCGGGCGCATGGCGGAAAGCTCGCGCGGGCTGACGCTGCCGCGCCTGCGCTGGACGGCGGAATGGCATGTGCGCGACGAGACCTACCTGTCGGCGCTGGCGGCAATCGTCGATTGCCACACCGCGCACCCGCTCGCCGCGGTCTGGGGCCCGGGCGACATGTCGTCGTCGGACGGGCAGTTCTTCTGCGCCGGTGGACAGGGCGAGGCGCGCGCCGATCGCAACGCCCGCTACGGCACCGAACCCGGGGTGCTGTTCTACACCCACGTCACCGACCGCTTCACGCCGTTCCACACCAAGGTCATCGCCGCCAATGCCGGCGAGGCCGCCCATGTCCTCGACGGGCTGCTCGATCATGAGAGCGACCTGGTCATCCGCGAGCATGCGACCGACACCGCGGGTGCGGTCGATCATGTCTTCGGCCTGTGCCACCTGCTCGGCTTCCGCTTCGCGCCGCGCATCCGCGATCTCAACGAGCGCCGGCTGTACAGCCTGTCGCCGCTCGACCCGTGGCCGACGCTGCGCCCGCTCGTCGCCGGGCCGGTCAACGTCCGCGCCATTGAGGCGGACTGGGACGAGACGCTCCGGCTCGCCGCCTCGATCCGGGCCGGCACCGTCAGCGCCTCGGTCATGCTGCGCAAGCTCGCGGGCTATCCGCGCCAGAACCCCGTGGCGCGTGCGCTGCGCGAGATCGGGCGGGTCGAGCGCACCCTGTTCATGCTCGACTGGTTCGATGATCCCGGCCAGCGACGCCGGACCGGCAGCATCCTCAACAAGGGCGAGGCCCGCAACGCGCTCGCCCGCGCCATCTTCTTCAACCGCCTCGGCGAGTTGCGCGACCGCACCTTCGAGAACCAGCGCCATCGCGCCTCCGGCCTGACCCTCGTGACCGCAGCCGTCACGCTGTGGAACACCGTCTATCTCGATCGCGCCATCCGCCATCTGCGCGGCAGCGGCGTCGCGGTGCCCGACGACCTGCTCGCCCACGTCGCCCCGCTGGGTTGGGAGCATGTCGGCCTCACCGGCGACTATCTCTGGGCCGAAATCGACAAGCCCCGCGAACGGTTCAGGCCGCTGCGCCTCCACCAGCAAGGCCGCGACGCTTAGCGTACGTTTTCGACCATCCTCTCACCGGGCCCCTGCTTGAGCAGGGCGACGCGGGCCCGCTCGTCGAGTTCGTCCCAGTCGAGCACAAGTTTCTCGGCCTGGGCGTAGGCGGCGGCCGTGCCGATCGCCGTGCGTTTGGCGAAGGCGGCGCGCACCTCCTCAGGGATCGCCGCGATCCGGGCACAGCCATGCTTGGGATCGAGCGCGACCGCGATCCCGGCACGGCGGAGGTTGCGGGCGAGGTTGGCTTGGAAGATCGCCCCGAGCTCGTGCACCCGCCCCCGCAGGCGCTGGAGGTCGAGCCCCCCGACACGACCGTCTGCGGTGCGAACCACATTCAGGACCGGGCAGTGGACGTGCAACTGGGCGTCCCCGGCAGAGCCCGGCGTCGGGCGGCTGGTCCAATGGTCGAAGGCCAGCCACGCGATCTCGCCCGCCTCCGAACCACCGCGACCGGCCTTGCCCCGGCGGGCCCGGCCGATCTGCGGCGCAACGGCCTCGACCATGGTCGCATGGACCGCCTCCTGGAGGGCGAGCGCGATCACCGCCGCTTCCCCAGGGGTAGGCGCGAGGGCCCAAGCGATGGAAACGCTCTTGTCGGCACTAAAGCACAGGTCGATGAACGTCACCCGCTCGCCCCGTTGGACCTGTTTGCCCGGGATCGGCCGTCCGTCCGCGCGCCGGCCAGCGAGCAGGTTGGCGACGGTGTCGAGGTCGAGCGGGGTCGTCGGGTCGAGGCCGACCAGGCGTGCGAGATGCGGATCGAGGTCCGCCCGCATCCGCGGCGAGGGCCGATCCGCGTCCGGACCGGCACCGAGATCGCGCGACCAGCCGTAGTAGGCCGCGACCTCCTTAAGATCGGGTGGCAGGGTCACCTGCATGAGGTGACGCGCCATCGCCAGAGCGGGGGTGGTGACCCGCCCGGTGAGGTAGGTCATCACGGCCGACGATCCTATGGCTTGGCCGGGAGGGATGCCCCGACCTGCCGGCAGATCACGCTCAAGAGATCACCGTTCTGGTCCAGCAATCGCGCAATTAATTTGAGATTGCGGTTCAGCGGGCTGAACTCGCTGCTCTCCGCTGGAGCGGCCGCGGCCTCCAGCACCTTCTGCAGCATCTTGGTGTGGTCCTCGGCGGTCCGGACGAGGGCGTCCACCGTCTGCGCCAGCGCGAGCAACTGGCCGCCGAGGCGATCCGGGGTCCAAGGGGCGTCGTCGCCTGGGGCGGTGGATGTCGGCTTGGCGCGCATCGTGATCGTCTCCATTTCGCTGCACCAAGGGGTGCCTTGGTCTGTGGGTTGAATTAGAGGGGCCGGTTCGGCGGGTCGGGGGCGCCTCGCAGGCGGCTCCGGGGTTTGTGGAGGTCGTTTCAGGGGAAGGCCCGGGACCGGTCGGCGGCGGATCCCGAACACGTCCCGGCCGGACCTACGGGCGGCGGTGGGGGAGCTGAGTAGACCGGTGCGATAGCCCTGACGCAGCCATCGGTATGGGCCACGCCGGGGCAGTGGGGAGCCTGACTGTCCCCGCCCTCACTCGGTCGGGGCCGGTGGGAAGGCGAGCGTGACCTCGCAGACGCGACGCCCGTCCTCGCCCCGTTTGTAGCCGTTCCGGATGCACTTCTGAACGAACGGACGGGGATCGTTGAGCTGGATGAGGGGATCCCAGGTCTTCGCCGAGAGGGTATCGATCCCGTAGGTTTGCCGTAGCTGCTCGGCGAGGGTGAGCTGGGACCCGAAGGCTCGCCGGTCTCCCAGCACGTAGCCACCGAACCCCCCGAGGACGAGGGCGATGCCGCCGCTGATAGCGGCGGTGCGAGCCATCAGACGCCCGACCCGCCCCAGGTACGAGGCGGTATCGGCCAGCGTGATGGCCTCGATGGCGATCTTATGAGCCTCGAGTTCCGCCGCGGCATTGCCGAAACGATCGGCGGCCTGCTCGATCTTCTCGCGGGCGACGTCGACCGCGACGATATGCTGTCCGAGATCCGCTCGGAGTGCTCCAACGTCACCGCTGAAGACCCTCCGCTCGTGATCGACGATCCGCGCCAGGGCGGTCGTCGAGATCAGGGCGTCGTGGAGCGGTTCCCCGGTGGAGACACCGACCCGCTCGAACTGACGGTGCATGCGGGTGAGCTGAGCCTCGATCGGCGTCGGCGGAAGCTTGGGCGCGAGGGGTTGTGAGGAAGTGGTCATGCCACCACCCCCCGATCGGCGCGCGCAGCGACACGTGCGGTCAGCTCAGCTTCCATCGTCGCGACGAGGCTCTCGACCGGAGCGAAGGTCATCCAGTCCCGGATCGGCGCGAAGGCCTGGGGCAATTGCCTCAGCCACTGCGCGGTAATCCCCGCATCGAGCGCGCCGAGGCTCTGGCCCGCCCTGTTGGGTCGACGCAGTGCGGCGTCGAGATAGGTCAGCCCAAGGGCTTCGATCCGCTCTGCGGGATGCAGACGCGGCAGGCGTATGAGGCGAGCGCCGCGCCCGATCGCAGCCCGGACTTGGGGGGATTCGAGATGGGGCTCGAACGCCTGGATCTCACGGCCCCGTTCTGTGAGGCCCTCGTTGCAGCACAGGACGACGTCCGCCGCGGTGAGAGAGGGATGACGCAGGAATTCGTCGATGTACGAGAGGTCGCCTCGTGTCGGGCCGAGCAGACAGAACAGGAGCAGTCGCTTGCCTTGCTCCTTGATGAAGCGCGACAGGTCGATCTCTTGCAGGCACGCCTCGAACGTCGGATTGCCCGCGCCGTAGTCAATCAGACACGATGCGTCGCCGTCTACGAACTCTTCGACCTCGGTACGGGTATGGGCGATCAGGTCCTGGGGATTGACGCTGACCGGGCTGATGGCGTCGCGGTAGGTCTCCTTCAGACCGGCATTCGAGGGATCGGCATCGCTGTAGCGCATCGGTATCCCCGCGAGCTTCGCACACTCGACGAGCAATCGGCTGAACTTCGACTTGCCGGACTTACCGCGGGCGTAGGGGATGGCCATAGTTTGGATGATGTCCAAACCAGTTGTCCGCGCGCCATCTGTGGTTGACTCTATGCCGCTCGCCTTATCGTTGAGCGGCCCAACGAGATCGGACGAGGGAAGGGCATTGATCGTCTTGGTGCTGGCGTTGTTTCTCGACACGATAATCTCCTTAGGATCAGGAATTTCTCACTCGCTGTCATCGAGGGACTTCGGCATCCCCCGCGATCCCGACCGCTGGTCGCTCCGAAAGCGCGCAATATGCTCGTCGACACTTAAGCCACCGGCGGGACCGGGATCGGGCCCGGACGGCGCTAGCGGCGGCGCCCGGGGGGCTACACCGCCGGCGAGTGAGGTCTGCGCAGGGACGTTTTGTGGGGACGCCCGTCGGCGCGCGCGCGAGGGTTCCTTGGCTACGGCTCGATCTCGAGCATCCTCGCGAGCGGCTGCCTGACCCGGGGTAGGAAGTTCGACGACGCCGGGCGGGAACTTCCGCGGTTCCGGGGAAGAACGTAATGCCGCTCGGGCTTTTCGTGCACGAACACGCGCCCAGGTCTTCGAAATCGTCGCTTCCGTGACGGGCCCACCGTGCTCATTGGTCAGCCCATTCGCACGGGCGATCTCGAGGAGCTCTTTGAGGTTGAGACGGCCGCCCCCATACTCGCGCTCGAGCGCCGAGTGATTGGCCATCATCCACGGTTCCAGCCTGCGATCGCTGGCTCGCACTCGCTTGAGTTCGACGCTGAGTTTGCCGGGGCGGCTCATGCGCCTGAGCCCCAGGTCGGCGAAGTCCGAGACTTCGCGCGCGCCCACCATTCGGGCGACGATGACGACGCGACACTTCCAGCGCGCGACGTCACGTGGTCCGCCCTCACTCCGGGGCGGACATGGGCGAGCCCCGAGGGCTCGAGCGCGGCATCAGCGCACAGCGGTACCGAGGGTGATCGATCTTGTCGGATGGGCAGCAAGACGCGCAAACTCCAACGCCCGGTCGATAGACCGGTGTCATGGAATCCGTCTCGCCAGTCGCGACCGGGATCCTCGAGTTCACACGCGTCGGGGCTCGTGCCCCGGCAGAGGTCGTGGATAACCTTGTCCTGCTGCGGCCCCCTTAACGGGACGCTTCAATGCAGGCAAGCCCCTCCCACGGAACTGAGAGACCATAGCGATGGATGAAGAGAGTTCCCCACCGAACAATCCCAAACCTGACCGATATCGCCTCACGCGGGAGAAGCGGGTGGAGTTTGAAGCGCTCGTCAACCATCACGGGGCTACCGATGAGCAGAGGGCGGCTTGGAAGAAGTTCTTCTCTCGCTGTCAGAACAACCCTCCGCACAATGTAAGTGATCATTATATAAGTGAGGTGATCGGACAGTGGCATGCCGCCAAGGGCTCATTCGATCCAATGTATTGGAATGAAATTGAAAGGTTGTTCATCAAGGAGTCCGAACACAAACTCGCTAAAGGGGCATGGAACGAGAGAAGATACAAGGACGAATTGTCCGCGCTCCACCGTCAGCGTGAAAGCGATCGCCAAGACCTGCTCCGGATCCCAAACTTAATGCGCGCCGACGATGCTGTGACCGCTATGCGTTTATACCACGGGAAAGGCGGTCGTTCGGGTAGTCGGGGTATCTCCGAGGAGGCGAGGTTCATGCTCCGGGCACTAAGGCACGGTGGTCTGTCCCTTTCGGGCGATGAGACAGACGACTGAGTCCGCAATGAGCTGGTCGGTCCGGCCCTGACGGTCCCCGGTGCGATGGTCGTTCCGCACCGGGCTGGCACCGGTGCGAGATAGCCTGCACTTCCGGCACAGACGACATCCCGTGCTCCCGTCGAACCGGTCACATCCAGGGGTTTGGACGAATGCGCATGAGACAGGACTGAGTTCTTCGGATCCGGTCCCGGGGTAGTTCGTGAGGGAGGCTCAAGTGCGGGCGTGGCCATCGATCCGGCCACGCCTGCACCATTAGGCGAACGAGGCCCATCAGGCTGGGTGTATAGGCCTCGCGTGGCCACGCAGGCAGGCGATCGCCTCGCGGATCTTGACCGACCGGTCGAGTAGGATGCGCTTGAGGCGGTGGGCTTCGGCCACATCGTGGGGCAGACGCGCGAGGCGCTCGTCGAGGTCTCCCGTTCGCAACTCGCGTGCGAGTTGGTCCAGTCGCGCCAGCGCCGCGCAAAACGAGGGTGTTTCGATCGTATCGGTCTCAGGGGTCATGACGGTCTCCGGGGTCAATGCAGGGTGATGGGATCGATGAGTTCGACGCGGGCGACCACGAGGGTCTGGCCGTCCGCGAAGGTGAGGGTGAGGAGGCCGGATGCCGCCGCCGCCTCGGTGATTGGCTGGCCGGCACCATCGGTGAGCCGCACGAGTCCGTCGGGGGATGGGGGCGGTTGCGTTGATGACAATTCGGGGGATGCGACGCCCGGGTCGCGTCTCGGGACGAGCGCGGTCAGGGCCCGTTCCAATCCACGTTCGAGGGTGAGCGATGCCGTGTTCGACCGCCGCTCGGCCGCGGCCAGGCAGGCCTCGGCCTCATCCGCGACCGCCTCGCATCCGGCGATCCCCGCCCGGTACACGCTCGCCTCGAGATCCCCGAGGGCGACGAGTAGATCCGCCCAGGCGCCCTCGGCGTGTTCCGCCGCGGTCTCCATGAGCGAGAGGACGAGATGGCGCGCCTCGGAGGGTGTCGGCAGGCTTCTCCAGGCGGTGAGATCGGCGAGCGTCGGAGCGTCGGTGCGGTGGCCGACCGCCACCGCGACAGGCACGGAGAGGGTGCCGATCGCCCCGGCGACCTCGCGGGCATCGAGGGCGCGGGCCGGGCTCCCGCCGCCGCGCACGAGCAAGACGAGACCACGGTCTTCTCGCCCGCGATGCAAGGCGGCAGCCTCGTCGAGGCGCTGGACCACATCCGCAGCTGACCCAGACCCGTCGAACCGACAGGGCAGATCGTCGATCTGGATCAGCCCGGCGGCCTCGAGCGCGGCCAGGGTCGCGGCGACATCCTCGTACCCCTGCCCGGGAGGATGCAGGATGCTGACGCGTTCGAGACAGACGGGCTGCGGCAGCCGACGCTGTGCGTCGAGCAGATCCGCGCGTGCCAGCGCATCCAATCCCCTGGCCCGTTCGAGCTGGATCGCGCTGGCACGCCAGTCCGGATCGATCGCGGTCACGGACAGCCTCAGGCGTCCGTCGTGCAGCCAGTTGAGGGCGCAGGTCAGGGTGACATCGCGATGGGCGAGCTCGATGGGATCGAACGGGCGGCCGAGCGCGACGGCGATGGCCTCGCGGCTCACGGCGCTAATATGCGCGCGCAGGCTCGGCGACGATCCTCCGGGCACGCCGTGGCTGGGGACGAGCTCGAGGTCGCAGCCGCCGTGTCCCCGGGGCTCGACCCGGGCGACGCTTGCGGTGAGCCGCAGGATCCGCGGCAGGCCCGTCCGCACCGCGCTGCCGGCTCTCGCCCAGACCTCGCGGACGTCGAGCACCGGCCCCGAGGGGTCCGGTGGTGGCGAGGGGCCGCCTGTCATCCGGTCCGATGGGGGATCGGTCGGGGGCGGCCGGGAGGTGTCGAAGAGATGAATACGCATGGGTCGAGGGTGATCTGTCTCGGATGGGGGAGGGTGATCGGCCCGGGGCGTGAGCGCACCGGGGTTCGCCCGGACGCGTGCGTCCGGGCCGGCAGCGCCAGATCAGAAGGGAGCGTCGGCGGTCGCGTCGCCCTCCGGACGGGCTCGGATGAGGGCCGCCGCGATGCGCTCGAGCCGGGGGCGGTCAGCCTGTTCGAGCTCGCCGCGCAGAATTTCTGCGATCGTGATCTCGATCGCCCCGGGGATGGGCGACGAGTGCCACGCGAGGCGGTCGACTAGGGTCGGGACAGGACCGGCGAGCGTCAGCAACGGTGCGCCGATCGCGCAGGCCGCCTCGACGACACGGCGATCGCTGAAAGTCCGCGAGCCGATCCGGCGGTCGCCAGTGACGACCAGCACCGCGTCTGCGCCACCCCAGTGGACGAAGTCGGCGGCGTCGCCGAGGGCCGCGATGACGGCGTCAGCGTCGTCGAGGTCGACCTCGCGCTCAGCGAGGTGGGTGATCCGGCCGTCGTGCCGTGCCTGGAGCCCCGGCGCCAGCGCATCCCAGCGTGGACCTCCACCCTGGGGGATGACGGCAACGAGCTGGCGCAGCCGGTCGGGTCTGCCGCCGCGCCGCCAGAGGCCCTGGCTCTCTAGATCCTGCCGCAGCCGCGCATCGGCAGCAGCCTGAGCTGGGGTCGGCCAGTCGCTCATCGAGATGATCAGGCGCCGCCCCAGACGGGCGTCGTCCTCGACCTCCAGGCGGATCGGGATTTGTTCTCCTGGCCCACCCTGAACCGGCGGGAGATCGAACAGCTTGGCAAACGAGGCGAGCCAATCCTCGCGCAGGAAAACGTGGCCCCAGCTCGGCTGGCCCGAGTCGGATCCCGCCAGCAGGGCGCGCAGACCTGGCTTCGCCCGGTCCGACAGGATCCGCAGCGACGCCTCCAGCCCCGCCCCGTTAGCTGGTGGGCGTGCGGGATCCTGCCCGTCGGCGGACACGGTGATGGTCATGATGGTGGTTCCTCGAGATGAGGGGAGCGGAGCGAGCGGAAGCCGTCACCCCGGCGCGTCGGCGCCCGAGTTCGTCCTCTTCGTCGTCCTTCCCGGGATTTGCGTCGGGTAGCCCGACACCCCCTTGTCCTCGTCTCCTTCAATCGGCCGGCGCGTGGCAGGCGGCCGCTACTTTCGTTTGGCGTTTTCGCCCCAGCAGAGAGGCTTCACCGGACCCCTCTGACATCGGCATCAATGAACGATGCTGCGGGGCCTAGGGTCTAGGCCATGGACAGGATCGCCTGGATTCACCCAGGAACGCGCTTCGGTGTCGCGGGCACCTTGGACAGCCGGCCCGCCCTTCCGCCACGGGGTATCCGGCCCAAGGAGCCATTCCCCGCAAATCGGTGCGCAACCTGCATCAGGATCTTCAGTTGGCGGCATGGCGGCAGCGGGGTTGCCCAGGTAAGGTCTGTAGTTGAGCGCGCATCAATGCCTGAAGCACCGGGCCGAGGCTGAACTCCCCTCGCCTCTTCCGCTCCACGAGGGCTCGCAGGTACCCGCCGGGACTCTTGATGTGCTCGGCACGCTGGAAGATCGCCGCCACCGTCACCGCGGCGGCGGCGTCGCCCATCACCTGGCACGCCTCGAGCCAGGCATCAGGGCTGATGCCGAGCATGGGCCGGATCTTCTCCGCCGTATCCGCCAGGTCCCCCCAGGAGCGGATCCCTTCCCGGGCGAAGTCCGCCACGCCAGGACAGGCATCGAGAACGAAGCGAAGGGGATAGATACCCCTCGGGTCGCCACCGCCCGTGGGGCTGATCTTATCTCGGGGTGGCGCGCCGGATCTCTTCATCTCTAGTCCGAAGGCTTGTTCAGAACTAACGATATCGGGATTTGAATTCTGTTTGTGCCGCTCGGATTGGTCGGGAGTGCCGCTCGATTCTGATGTTTTGTGATGCGCGATGAGCAGCTTGCCCACATCGGCGGCCAGCGCTGCCAGGGCAGTCCCCGCTTCCTCCAGATGACTAGGCGCCGGCACCCGTGGCAGGGCGCCCACGACGGCGGCGTAGCGATCCCGTAGCACCACCGCGGCCCCTGGTGCGCCTTCCTCCGCCTCCAGGGCTTGGATGAGCTTGGCACAGTCGCGGCGGAGCAGGGTGACGCGCTCGCGGGCAACGCGCAGCGCCTGCGCCTCAGCTCGAACCTCGGCGGCCAGTGTGGCGATCTCCTCTGCACGGGCGACGAGGGGGGTGAGATCAAAGCCGTAGGCCTGGGCGATGGCTCCCCCCTGCCCTCTCCGGATGTAGCGCTTCCCGTTCGGGCTATCCCGTCGGATGAGGAGCCCCGCCTCGACTAGGGCAGCAAGATGCCGACGAAGCGTCGCCTCGGCGATGCCGTGCGCTCGCAGGGCCAGAGCGGCGTTCGAGGGGAAGACGACCAGTCCAGGCCCCTCGCCGGCCGCGAGCGCAGTCTCGGGATGGAAGGTCAGAAGAGCGTCGAGAACGGCGAGTGCCCTGTCACCGAGACCGAGCCGGATGCGAGCCGCGGCGATATCGCGGAACACCTTCCATTTGTGGACTGTGGTCTCGCGAGGGCAGCCGTCCGCGTTCGTCTGAGCTCGGATTTGCGCAGGCGTCACTGGCCGCCGCCCAAAGGGCGTCGTGATGTGCAGATCCATCGTCTGGCCGAGTACCGGGCAAAGACAGAGCGTTCGCCGAATCGACGTCAAAACGCTTGACGATGTGCCGGGAGATATGGTCCTCTGCGTTTGCTAATGACGAGAGGGGGTCTTCCGGACGCGGTTCGGGGGGCCCTTTCTTTTTGCGGTGTCCTCGTCTCCTTTCAGTTCGTGCTGCGGGTTGGGTTAGCCCTTGCTCTGCCTGTAGGCGGCAAGGATCTCGGGAAGCCGGTCGGCGAGGTAGTCGCCGAAGCCAGGTGCTATCTTCTCATCTGTCGTCACCCGCACGCCGGACGTGCTGCGCTCGACGCGTGCGAACTTCAGGCCCCTTGGATCCTTCACGGTCTCGGCGCGAGGCTGTGCCTTGCGCGGCGGCGGCACGGCAAGAGCTGCGAGGATCACCGTAAAGCGCTCGTCCGAAGGTTTGCCAGCGAGATCTGGAGAAGCGAGGGCGGTATCAATCAGCTCAGGCGATGCGGCCTTGATCCGATCGGCCAAAGTAAGCCAACGCGGCCGCCCTACGGTGGGGGCCGGCCCGATAGTCGATAGGATCTTCGACGGTATTGCCTCAGCGACAGTCAGAAGGCTGGAAAGGTGGGTTGCCTGCGTCCCCATCGCCTTCGCGATGACATCCCGCGCAACACCCGCCTGGACCATGTTGCCCGCGAAGTGGGCCCGCTCGATGTAGCTGAGGTCGGCCCTGGCAAGGTTCTCGGAGCCCTGTGCGATAAGAAGCTCGGTGTCGCTGAGGGGTCGAACGATAGCGCGCAGCGGACGCCCGAGGATCTGTGCAGCGCGCCGGCGACGACGGCCATATGCGATCTCGTACCGGCCTGGCTCATTCGGCTTCGGTCGGACAAGCGCCGGGCTCCGCTGCCCCTCCTCGCGGATCTGCTCTACGAAAGCGTTGAAGGCAGCATCAGTGGTATCGGGCACACGATCAGCAATCACCGACGGATCGCAGAGATTGGGATCGAGTTCGATTATGCTCCCATCCCGTTCGGCCTCTGCGACCGTACGGGCAGCATCCTGTTCCTGCCAAAGCGCACCGAACGACCGAGCCACGCCGGTCCGCTTCGGCAAGCCCGGAGGAGAAATACCAGTTGGTAAGTGGGGCGAAGTCATTGATTCCATTGATGGTGAGCCTTCCGTCTTAGGCTCTGGGACGCGCCGGGCCATAAGGTCTCGGATGCTCTTGCTCACGCACGCCTCCAGGTGCGGCGGATCAAAAGCTCGATCTCCCGATTGACGTCGTCGAAAGCGTCGAGTGCACGGCGATAGGTTGCCCGGCTCACCTCGTCGCTGCGATCTCTCCCAAGGGAGGTTTCATAGATCGTCTGGCCGAGGAGCCCCGAGGTCGAGACCGCCGGCGTCTGCAGCATGGCCTTCGGCAACACGTAGGGCCCGAACAAATCGTTGAGCATCCCGACGACAGATGTCTGCGGAACGCTCTGCGGATCGTACCGAGTGATCAGGTATCGGAACCAGTCGTGCGTCGGGGGAGGGGCCCCCTGCTTCTTAACGGTTTCCATGAGATCGCTCATCATGGTGAGGAACTGGCGCATCGACGCGAGGTCGATCATCTGCGGATGAACGGTGATCAGCGTCGCGGTGGCTGCACACAGAGCCGAGATCGCGAAGTAGCCAAGCCGCGGCGGGCAATCGATTACCACCACGTCGTAGTCGTCAGCGACGCTCTCCAGCGCTACGGCGAGGCGCGCGAAGAATGGCGGCCCGGCCGTCTTTCGCCTGTCTGGTACGGACATCAGCGGGGCGTAGAACTCGTACTCTTCGAGTTCAAGATTCGCCGAGGCAAGGTCAAGGCCGGGAAAATACGTCTTCCGGATCACCTCGTGCATCGGGCGCTGGCCTTCGCCGTACCGAACCGCGTCGTAGATAGTCGGTCCGTCGTCGTCCGGGCGCATCCCCAGTAGGGTCGAAAGGCTGGCTTGAGGATCGGCATCGATCGCCAGCACCCGATAGCCATGCAGCGTGAGGAAGTGCGCGAGACCCGCCGTGTGCGTGGTTTTGGCGGAGCCACCCTTGAAGTTCGTCAGCGCAATGACCTGAAGGTGCTCGTCCTTCTCGGGATTGCGATGGGGGAGGTAGCCACGCCCAACTCGGTCGATGTCGTGAAGGTAGCTACGGAGAGTGTGGATCTCTGCCAGAGTAAAGTAACGCCGCCCGGCTGGCCCGATTTCAAGATCCGGCGTGAGGCGGTCGAAGGGCAGCTGCCGAAGGCGTACTTCCGTAATTCCGAGTAAGCGCGCCACCTCGCCTGCAGAGAAGCGGCGAAGCGTTTTCTCTGCGGACGGAGGATAAAACCCAGCAGCGAGATCGCGCAGCTTGCCACCGAGAAGGCGTGCATGAGCCGCCGCTATCTGGGTGGACAGCGTCTCGACCCCGTCGACGGCTACATGCTGGTTCATCGGCCGGCCCCGCTAGCGTTAAAACGGCGACAACCGCCATAACACCGCTAGCGAACGATTGAGACCGATTCGGTAAGCAAAGTCGAGTCCGGCTACGCTTGTTTGGGAGCTTGGCCGCGATAAGGTGACATTGCGCGTGCTCCGCACAGCGCGAGTTGGGCGAGGGCGGACGGGGTAACAGTGGTGTGTCGGTGCAAGGTTTCTCGCGTTCGCGAGCTTGGCTATCCGACGACACACAACGGCTGTTGCGTCTGCTTCCGACCATCGATCAAGGGATATCTAACGGCCGTGCTGGGTCGCAAGCGGACCCTGGCCTAACCGCTCGAAAAGGACCGTTTTTGAGCGGGTTTTCCGGTGGCGGCTAACCCTTTGCAGAAATTGAAGCAGGATCGCGCTTAAACGTGCGCTCGAAACGTCCGATCCGTTTTGACAAGGTTTGGCAATCCTTGCCATGATCGACTAGGAGGTGCCGACCATGGCGACCATGAACGTATCACTGCCCGATCCGT
>NZ_VUOK01000049.1 GCF_009806555.1 Methylobacterium sp. 2A
CACTGAATGGACGAAACGAGGAGCGCGAGAATAGGGCAACGCTTCAGGTAAGTGGGCGTCTTACATCGGCGTCAAAGGAGATCAAGCTGGCCCGGTTCCGGGTCTAGTCGAATAACACCCAGGAGAAGCCAGATATTTGGACGTTTGGCCATATTGCCCATCGCAAATATCATCCCACGGCGAGGGTACTCGTCATTGTAAATGCCCGACAAACGTTCTAAGGCGCTTGTCTCTCCATACTCTCGACGCCACTTCCAAAACGTGGTGCTGGTCTCCCAGTCTTCACATGTGCCGTGGTGAGGACCATTTGCGTCATGGTAAGAGAAGCGGAAATGGTAGGGCAGCGGCTCCAGGGCACGCAGGTCGTCGCGGTCGAACAAACCCTTCTGAGCTACGGCCTCGCGATAGGCTGCGCGCTCCTTCTCGATCAAAGAGGAATTCTTCGGTCGCCAGTGGAAGCGGGTGTTTAACGGGCGGATTAGCGCCAGTGAGTGTCCTGCTGCTGCGGCGTGTGCAGCAGAAGGAGCGATCATCGGCCCGAGCAGCCGAAGACGCTCCGATTGGGGGAGCTTCGCGCTGACTGCAATCGTCTCCTCGGCGACATGGCAGCTTTCTACCCGTCGATCATTTGTTGGGGGACGATAGCGAAAATCTACCCACTGCCAACGTGCAAATTTGTTTTCACGTAGATGTCGGAAACGGATTGGGTAGAGGCGCTTCCACTCGCCTGATGGCGTCACGCCCGCGCAGCATACCGTCTCTCCGTAACGCCTACTCGGGTGTGGGAGCGCCTTGACCAGCACTGTGACGCGGCACGCGGTGAGCATGATGGACATATCGTGAAGGCGCGTCACCGTAGAGATCGAAAACCTTCATACCACGATCCTGCAACCTCAGCGCAATTATCGAACGGTGGCAGACCTGCGGGTCACGCTCGAAGCACAAAAGGCAGGTAGCGCTTGCGTCAGCTAAACGGGCCAGATCATCGAGGGCTGCGCGCGCGTTGCTCGTGTCCATGTGGGCTGAGAACACCGCCCTGAAGCGATCATAGTCGCCCATGCGCGCCGCCTCGCGACCCTCTCTCGGATCGCCAAGATCGAGGAAATGCTCGTAGGCGATATCAGCCTCGGCGAGCGCTGCTCGCAGCCTCTGCTTGGAAAAGCCCTTCTTGCGGGAATGTGGGACTGCTCGCACGTCGGCTACGGTCCTGACCCCGACCGCAACGAGGGTAGAGATGAAGCGCTCGATATCAGTCCCCTCGTAGCCAATCGTATAGAACGTTTTGGGCACCGCGCCGCTCCCACTTTCCCGATCTAATCACAGCCAGCGGAGCCGCGCTGCGCCCGATCCAGAACGAGCTACACCATAAGCAAGGGCTTCGCACCCGGCACCTGCACCGTCCTCGGATCGCCGTTCTGCCCTTCGTCTCTGCTCATCGAAGCGTTGCAGCCCCGCCTCACCATCACCGGAACGACACGGGCCGATCCGACCTCAAATTGTAGGCCATGCCTTCGCCAGTTACGGTCTCCGCGTTCGAGAAAGGCCGATAGGGCGGGGCGTAAAGCCGCCCAAGAGCGGTCCCGGTGGGGAAATCATGACAAACGATGTGCGCGCCGTTCTGGCTCAGTTTCGCAAGGTGGCGCACAGCGAGCGTGAGAAAGGAACCTACTTCGAACGGCTCGCGGTCGTATTTCTCAAGAACGATCCTGGCATGGCGCAAGAGTACGAGGACGCCTGGACGTTTACAGACTGGGCCAAAGCTCGTGGTCTGAGCGCGAAGGATACTGGCATTGATGCAGTTGCCAAGCTGCGCGGTGCTGATGGTTATTGCGCGATCCAATGTAAGTTCTACCGATCCGGTTACCATCTTCAGAAGTCGGACATCGACAGCTTCTTCACCGCTTCAGGCAAGCAGCACTTCGTCCGCCGCCTCATTATCGATACCACGGATGCGGCGTGGAGCACGAACGCCGAGGAAGCTCTCGACGGCCAGCAGATCGCCACCACGCGTGTCGGCCTCGACCGCCTGGAGCAGAGCCCAATCGATTGGGGCGCATTCCTCCTGCGTAACACCGTAGTTGTGGCTCCCAAAAAGGAGCCGCGCCCGCACCAGATTGAGGCGGTGGCCTGCGTCCGCACCGGCTTCGCCGGAGGGGACAGGGGCAAGCTCATCATGGCTTGCGGCACCGGAAAAACGTTCACGGCGCTCAAGATCGCGGAGGCGCTCGCAGGACCGGGCCGGCTGGTGCTGTTCCTCGTGCCTTCGCTATCGCTCATGTCGCAGTCCGTGCGCGAGTGGACCATCGATTCGAAGACGGCCCTACGCTCCTTCGCAGTGTGCTCAGACGCCCAGGTCGGCAAGCGTCGCGTCGGCAGCGACGATGCCGCGGAGATCGACGCCCACGACCTCGATTATCCAGCGACGACCAGCGCGGCGAAACTCGCCCAGCAGGTCGCGAATCCTGCTGCCGACCGCATGACCGTGGTTTTCGCCACCTACCAGTCGATCCAGGCCGTTGCTGACGCCCAGAGCCGGCACGGACTGCCCGAGTTCGACCTCGTCATATGCGATGAAGCTCACCGCACCACGGGCGCGCGGTTTCCCGGCGAGGAGGACAGCAACTTCATCAGAGTGCATGACGGCGCGTTCATCCGCGGCAAGAAGCGCCTCTACATGACGGCCACGCCCCGCGTGTTCGGGGCCGACGCGAAGGCCAAAGCGAGCGAGGGATCGGTCGAACTCTGCTCGATGGATGACGAGGCCCTGTTCGGTCCGACCTTCTTCCAGCGCGGCTTCGGGTGGGCGGTTCAGAATCGGCTGCTCACCGACTACAAGGTGATCGTGCTCGCTGTGGACGAGGCGATGGTGAGCACCAGCATACAGCGCCGGCTGGCCGATGGCACCAACGAACTCAAGCTCGACGACGCCACTAAGATCATCGGTTGCTACAAGGCGCTGACCAAGGCCGGGCTGAAGGAGGACATCGCGTCCGACCCGCAGCCGATGCACCGTGCGCTCGCCTTCTGTAAGGATATCGCGTCATCCAAGTTGATCTGCTCGCAGTTCGGGGCCGTGGTCGCGGATTACCTTGATTCGGACGAGGGCCGGGATGTTGAGGACGGGCGCGCGCCGCTTCAGTGCGAACTGGAGCATGTCGATGGCACCTTCGGCGCGAAACGGCGAACTGAGCGCCTGGACTGGCTCAAGGCCGATGAAGGTGAGAGCACCTGTCGCATCCTGAGCAACGCGCGCTGCTTGTCTGAAGGTGTGGACGTGCCCGCGCTCGACGCGATCCTGTTCCTGCACCCCCGCAAGTCACAGATTGACGTGGTGCAGTCGGTCGGCCGGGTCATGCGCCGAGCCGAGGGCAAGCGCATGGGTTACGTCATCCTGCCCATTGGCGTGCCCGCTGGGATGACGCCGGAGGAGGCGCTGAACGACAACGAGCGCTACCGAGTGGTGTGGCAGATTCTGAATGCGCTGCGCTCGCACGACGAGCGCTTTGACGCCACCATCAATAAGATGGACCTCGGCGTTGACGTGTCGGATCACATCGAGGTGATCGCGGTCAGCAACAAGTTGCCTTCGAAGACGGAAAAGGCGCGAGGCACCGCCAACATCGGTCGCGGCAGTGCAGCCGCCGAGGACGAGGGGGACGCCGACAGTCCGTCGAAGGAGGTCGGTCCCGGTCAGATCGAGTTCGTGTTTGACGAGTTCGCCAAGGCAATCATGGCGAAAATTGTAAAGAAGTGCGGGCGGCGGGATTATTGGGAAGATTGGGCGGGCGACATCGCCAAGATCGCTCAGACACACATAACGCGCATCACTGCTGTGGTGCAGAAGCCCGGTCGGGAGCGCGACGCGTTCTCAGATTTTCTGGCAGAAATACGAGACGATTTGAACGAGAGCATCTCCGAAGCTGAGGCTATCGAAATGCTCGCCCAGCACATTATCACCAGACCGGTGTTCGACTCTCTCTTTGAGGACTACAGCTTCGCCAGGCACAACCCCGTCTCAATGGCGATGCAGTCTGTGCTCGACAAGCTGGACGAACATAATCTGGAAAAGGAGGCCGAGTCGCTCCAGAAATTCTACGCAAGCGTTAAGCTGCGGGCGCAAGGCATCGACAACGCCGAAGGCAAGCAGCGCATCGTCGTCGAACTCTACGATAAGTTTTTCCGCAACGCCTTTCCCCGCATGACGGACCGGCTCGGGATCGTCTACACGCCGGTCGAGGTTGTAGATTTTATCATCCATTCCGTGAACGACGTGCTCCAGGCCGAGTTCGGACAGACGCTCGGCAGTCCCGGCGTCCACATCGTCGATCCGTTCACCGGCACTGGTACGTTCATCACACGGCTGCTTCAGTCCGGGCTGATCCGACCCGAGGAGTTAGCGCACAAATATCTGCACGAAATTCACGCCAATGAGATGGTGCTACTTGCTTACTACATTGCGGCGATCAACATTGAAGCCGTCTATCACACCCTTTCGGGCGAAGAATACAAACCTTTCGAGGGCATCTGTCTCACCGACACCTTTCAGCTTTACGAACAAGACCACGATCTCATCTGCGACCTGATGGCGGACAACAGCAACCGCCGTACCCGTCAAAAGGCGCTCGATATCAAAGTTATCATGGGTAATCCACCCTACTCCGAAGGCCAAAAAAGCGAGAACGATAACGCAGAAAATCTCGTGTACCCTAAGCTCGATGATCGAGTGCGCTCGACATACGCTGCGCTCTCAAATGCAACACTATCGAAGGGCTTATTTAATAGTTACGTTCGCGCACTTCGGTGGGCGAGTGACCGCATAGGCACGTCAGGAGTAATCGGCTTCGTCACAGCATCGGGATTCATCACTCGTTCTTCGATGGACGGATTGCGAAAGACTCTGGCCGATGAGTTCTCAAATTTATACATTGTCAATTTGAGAGGTGACATTCGCAAAAATATGCTCAGCAAGGGCAAGGCGAGAGAGGGCCAAAACATCTTTGGAAGCGGCAGCATGTCGGGGATCGCTATTTCGATCCTTGTTCGGAATGACTCTTCTGCCGAGAAGGGAAGTATTTTCTATTACGACATAGGCAATGATCTTTCGACAGTGAACAAACTGAACGTCGTGCGCGCTCTGCATTCAGTTAGTTCCGAAAAGATGAAATTAAGCTGGACGAAGTTGGTCCCAGATGATCACGGTGACTGGCTGAACCAGCGCGATAGTGGCTTCACTAACTTCATCGTTATGGGCGACAAAAAGGGAGACGCTAAAAAACTCTTTAGTAATTTCTCGCTCGGCGTTGTCACAAACCGGGATGCGTGGTGCTACAACGCAAGCCGAGAAGCAGTGGCCGCTAACATGAGACGAATGATTGGCGTTTATAACGCTGAAACGGCCCGCTTTCAAAGTGCGCACCTGAATAGTGATCGAAGCACAAAAACAAAGTCGGCCGACAGTTTCGTTAATCCCGACCCGAAACTCATTAGCTGGACTAGGGCGCTGAAGTCCGATCTGGTCAGAAACAAGATTTTCTCCTTTGATGAAGATTGCTTGATTCCAAGCCTGTACCGTCCATTCTCAAAGCAATGGATGTATTATAATCGCAATTTCAATGAAATGGTATACCAAATGCCTCGGATATTCCCGAATGCTCGGGCGGTCAATCGCGTCATCTGCGTCGGCGGTATTTCCGACGACAGCGGCTTTTCTGTTCTTATGTCAGACACTCTGCCAAGCCTCCACACTCTTCGAAGCGGCCAGTGCTTCCCTAGGTTCCTCTACGAAGTCGATGAGGATGCAGGGAACGACGGCCTGCAAACGAGCATGAATTTGTCTCATGAGCCTGATCACAAGGCCAGCCGGGGAATGCGCGACGCACTCACCGAGGAAGGACTCGCACACTTCCGATCCACTTACTCCTGCGCTAATATTTCCGAGGAAGACGTTTTTTACTATACATATGGTATTCTTCATTCGGAAGATTACCGGTCGCGGTTCGCCGACAATCTCTTAAAGGAATTACCCCGCATTCCTTGTGTCCGCGGCATTAACAATTTCCGAGCTTTCGTCGAGGCAGGCCGAAAACTCGGCGACCTTCACGCCGGCTACGAGTCAGTCGAGCCTTACGCCGTTACACTGACCCAGGGCGACCTGCGGCTTGCCAACATCTCTGACCCCAAGTCATTCTACAGGGTCGAGCAGATGCGCTTTGCGGGCAAGAGGTCAAATCCCGACAAAACCACAGTTGTCTACAACGCCAATATCACGATGACCGGCATTCCGCTGGCCGCCTATGAGTACATCGTGAACGGAAAGCCGGCGCTTGAATGGGTAATGGAGCGCCAATGCGTCAAGTTTGACAAGGCTAGTGGGATCATGAACGATGCCAACCACTATGCCGTTGGGACCGCTGACGGGCCTGCTTACCCCCTCAAATTATTCCAGAGAGTTATCACCGTCAGCCTGGAAACGGTGGCCATTGTTCGGTCTTTGCCGCCGTTGGAAATCATGGCTGATCCGGCCCAAAAATCTGAATCAATGGCTGCCGAGTGACCCTCGTCGCCTTCTTGGCGCGGCCGATCCGCCCCTGAGCCATAGAGCCGACCATGCGGCACACGTGCCTTCAGTCTAAGCGCAGGTTGCTACTGGGCTTCGCCGGCTCCGTAGCGTCCTCGGGCCAAGATGAAGCATTCTCGGTATCTTAACTGTCCGGCATCAAACGAGGTGCGCTCAGCACAGATTTGTGAGATTCTAATCGACTCTTCCGTGGTCAGGAGGGTCGATGCCGGACAGTGCTCGCCAGCTTCGTCGGCCGCGTCCGTTTAATGGTTCCTACCTCGAAACCGCCTGCCTGCTTGATGCGGCATGTCCCGGCTTCATCAACCGTGTGTTCTACGCCTCCCATCTTCGGCGTGCCGCCATCTTCTCGGCCCTGGCCGAGATCAAGTTCGACGGTGTCATGGATGTCGCCTCCCGGTTGCGGCCTCCTGCGCCGGCACTCTGCTACCCCGATCTCGACATCTGGGCACAGGCGGCTCGCGCACTGCTGGTCCTGCGTGCTCGTGAAATCGTCCAGGCCATCCACGGCAGCGTACCGGACGGATATCTCGGTCTGCTCGCCCGAACCGGAGGTGATCCGCTGCCTCGCGGCGTTTATCGCCTCGCCCACGACCTGTACGCCAATCCGCAGCATCGAGCCCGAGCCAAGCTGCTGCGTCAGATGCCCGGACGTATCAGCGCCGACATGATCGAAACGGCCGCTCGTCTCCACCCCATCTTGCTCCACCAGAAGGTGCTTCACCGGGTTCACGCCGTGGGAGAGGTCGAGCCCCTACACGCGGCGCTCGCGCTCGTTCGCGCCCTGGTGCCGCGAGCGAGTGATGAAGCACTGCACCGGTCTCTCGACGGCCTTCGGCAGTCCGACAAGGATTTGGCGCGCTGGACAGAGTGCTGGTTACGGCGGGGCACCCGCATGCCGTTCGCTCCACCGATCCCGGCGAACGATCCCGATCTGCGCGTGCTGAACGGGATTGAGATGGTCAAGCTCGGCCGGCGCTTCCGCAACTGCGCCGCCGACCGAGTCGGGCATGTTGCTGCCGGCCTGCGCTGCTACTTGGAATGGGTCGGCGACGGCGGCCCCGCCGTGATCGAACTCCGCCGTTTGACTGGTGGCCATTTCTTGGTCGAGGACCTTCGAGCGCCGAGGAACCGCGACCTCGATCCGGACTTGGCCGAGCGCATCCGCGTCAAGCTCTCCACCTTCGGTGTCCTCAGCCCCATCGGTGTTCCTCCGACCATTGCCGGCGGTGCGTTCCTGAACCTCCTCGGCGTCTGGATCGGAGAGGAGGGCGAGGCTGACCCGTTCCTAACCGATCTGCTGAGGGAGGCGGCTTGATGCACGCGATCCGGGATCGGAATGGCCACCTACTCGGCCATCTCGACGATAAGGCGCTTTCCAACGCCATCGTGGCGCGCAACCGCCTCGGCCATATCGTCGCGATCTACGACGTTCCGTCGAACACCACGCGACTGCCGAACGGCCACACAGTGGGCTACGGCAATACCATCGCCGCCTTCCTCGTACCTGACCGCTGAGGCAGACGGACTGTGCGTGGCTTGAGCGATGCTCCTGCTCCGATACGGCAGCGCTGTGAGAAGTTGCAGGCCGAGGTGCAGAGCCTGCGGCTCGACCTTGCTGAGGCTACCGCGCTGATCGAGGCGCTCGAAAGAGAGGTCTGGCGGAGTTCCGCACGCTGGTATGGCCCCGAGGATGGCCATCCCGCATCGGGCGTGCTGGATTTGCTGATTCAAGCGCGAACCACGCTGCGTCGTGCATTGTCACCGTGGCCCGAAGCCGATGAGGAGCGTCGAGCCGAGGCGCAGAGAGACCTGCTCGTGGCCGAGGCTGCATTTGGATTCCTGCTCCGGTTGCGCACCGTGAGGAAGGCTGCCGCCGTCCGGTGAGCGTTCAGTTGCAGGGCTGGGACTGTTTGAGAGCCATGTCGATGGCAGCAGCGGAGCCGGTGAAGATCAACAAGGTGGCCATCCTCGCCGCCATCCTGCGCCGGAACGCGCTGCGTCGCGAGGCGCACCTGCCACTGCTGGATGTGCTGGCGCTCTATCACAAGGAGGTTGCCTACCGGCGCTCTCGGGCACTGCACGACGCCAACTTCCCGGCCCTTCGCGCCGAAGTGATCGAGCGCCTCGTGGCTGTGCGTGGTTCGGAGTTCATCCGGACGCGGCCAGGGGCCTGGATGGTTCACACCGAAACCTCTCGTCTCTTGCGTGAGCGCTTCTCGATCTGAGGACGACAGCGCCACGTGTTAGGGTCTGTGCCCTATCAGCTTGACCGCGAGATTGTAGGCCCAGCCTCAGCGTCGCCAGTGCTCACGAACATATTGCCGCCAGGGTTGGACCTTTCGACCGCCCGCGAACATCTTCTCCTCGATGACGGTGGCATCCTCTACGCCAACCTGAGCAAGGTGTTCCACGATCTCACAGTACCTCCGGTAGACGTTAGCGTCGTTAGCTGGCGTAACCCACCCGTCCCTGTTGATGGTGATGAACTGTGGTACGAAAAGCAGGGAGACCGATTTAGCCGTCCACTGATCGAGGATGTAGCCGTCTGGGTTCGGGCGCAGGAAGAAGATCAGCTTCGTGAAGAATGCCGTGCGGAGCCCTGGAATGTCGGCTTCATGAAACAGCGCATAAGCGGCTTCCCGACTGATTCCGCCCTCACGCAGCCGTTCAACGATGGGAACCCAGAGATGGCGCTGTTCCCAGGAGAGCCGGCGGTTCTTACCGCGCATCATGCCCCAGGCCATGCAGGCGACGAAACAAGCTTCTGGTGTCGTATCTGGCGACCGGCAGAACGCTCTCAAATCGGCTCGGGTGATAGTGCTGGTCGGCAACGGACCACCCTCGTAGTCGATGAGGGCTGTGGCCCACGATGCGGGAATACCGCCGGTCCACGAGGCTGGTCGGCCGAGCCGCACGAACTCAGCGTGGTGGCTATGATGCAGGCTCACAGGCCAATCCTCATTGACGGTGTGAGAAGCGGAGCCGCCGTTTCTTCCCAGGTTGGTAGGACCGGCTGACCGCATCGACCGCGGAATCAAGCAGTGCTAACCGGGCGGGATGGCAACCGGCAAGCCTCAGCGGCGGCACCATTATGTCCCGGAATTCTACCTCAAACGCTGGCAACTCGGTGGTGATCGGCTCCTAGAGTTCAGCCGACCCGTCCCCAACCGACCCGATGTTCGCTACCGGTGGGTATCGCCGAAGCAGACCGGGTACGTCGATAAGCTCTACTACTTGGACCACCTGCCGGAGCATCTCCGAAACGGCTACGAGGACCGATTCTTCACACCTGTCGATATGAAGGCATCTCGGGTTCTTGATCGGTTCGAGAGGGGCAACTTCGAGACGGATTCGGCACAGCGCTCATCGTGGGCGCGCTTCATCATGAGCCTCACTTTCCGTACACCGGAGACCATCCAGGCGATCAGGCGGGAGCTTGAGCGTGACATCTTCAATCCGACGCGGGAGTCTGAGCGCTCGTACAGACGGCGTCGCCGGCCGCATGATCCTCGCACGCTGCGGGCCGCTTTGGAGCAGGAGCGAAACGACGACGATCTGAACCACGTCGCCCTACAGGTCTCGACAGGGTTAGCCGACAGCCAGAAGATTGGGGAGCGCCTCATCAACACGGTCTGGGGCTTTCGGCACATGCCCCTGAACGCGCCGGCCTTGCTCACCTCTGATCGGCCCCTCGTATGGGCGTTCAGCATGGATGACCCACAATTCCACATCGTACTGCCGACCGGACCGAAGACGCTGTTCTGGGCAGCTAGGACGCCACGGATGGTTTCCACGCTACAGAACACCGAAGGTGCCCATCTCGTGCGGTTCATGAACGAGCATGTGACGCGGCGAGCCGTGCAATACGTTTGGGGAGCGAGCCTACGTCAGCAACAGTACGTGCAGCAGTTCATGGGTGTCGATCCGGAGCATACGATCCCAGATACGCTGATCGAGCAACGTTGGGCCATGCTGAAGCGTCGGGAGCGACGCGCCCGTCGCTAAATACGTGCATGACGCCGCCGCTCGACTTTTCCAAGCTCAATGAAAATCTGCCGCCCGGCGTGAAGCGCGGCTTCGTGGATGATGCCCGACGCGCCGCCACACCGCACACCGTTCGTTGCATCGGCTTGGACGAGGATGCCCTCGGGGAGCGGAGGTTTGCTCAGGAACATCAAACACGAATGCGCTGGATCAAGGCGCATTGCGAAGGTGGCTACGAGGTCGAGCCGATACGCGATGGCCAACACCGCATTGCCAGCCGCCTCTTCCGCTTTGCAGACCCTGATGAGGCGTTCTGGTTCAAGCTGCTGTTCGGGTAAGACAGCCTACCGTTGGAGACCGCCGCCGCGTGAGGAAGTGTCCGAGGTGATCGTCCCTCCGGCTCAGGCAGCGCCCGCCGCATCCTCGTCCAGCATCGCATTGAATGTCTGAGCCAAAAACTCGAAGAAGAGGGTCTCCGCATAAGCCTCCAGCGCCACCCGGATGTCGGCAGGGTCATTGGTGGTCGCCGTGAAGAGTGGGGTGTGCGTGAAGTAGCGCTTCATGGCCCATGAACCAAGCTCTTCCGCGCTGAACTCAACCTCGGTCAGGACCTCATCCTTGTGGGCGGGAAGCTCCGAAGGTACACCTTCCAAGGAGCAGACTTGGATGACGCCACTGATCGAATCAACCAGCTTGCTGTCCACCCCGAGGCGGAGGTCGAGCCGCTTTAGGAATGCATAATGCTCCGCGAAGCGGGGAAAGGAGCGGTATTCGTCTTCGAGATAAGGGAGCCGGATTGCAGCTTCTGCGGCCCGTAAGACCATGCAGCTATGACGCCAGTCTTCGACACCGGCCTCACCGATAACCCCCTCCAATTCCTTCAGCACAGCAGGATCGCTCATATCGTATGCCGTGAGGCGATGTTTTGTCATAATTTGATGAGCTTTCTGGTTTGGTTACGCGTTGCGCGCAGGGCGCGGCCGGCACTTCGTCGAGCCTGTTCGATCTCGGCTGGCCACATGGGGGCGTAGCGACGCGGAAAAGCTATCCAGACCGCCTCAAGCCCAAAAAGTTGCGATTTTGAACGCCGCTACCCGCGCCTCGCACGCGAATGGGAAAAGGATGTGCATGTCCTCCTGCCCGGTCAGGCTCCAACGGAAGTCCGCGCAAGATGCGGAAACCTTGAGCCTAATGAACGAGGTCAGCGATCTGCTGCCCGGCCACCACGAGCATGAAGTCGTAGTCGTCATCAACCAACCCGACTGGGTCCTCCCCGGTCGCAACGAGGCCGTCAATCAGGCGGATGATCCGTAAGGCGGCCTCGTCAACTGCGATTAGCTGCCGGCCCTCGTATAGGGAGCACACAAGCATTGTACGCCTCCCTTGAAGGTGCCGGAGCGGCGCAGGTTCTTCGGGTACAGCGGGGCTCGTCCGCTTCTATCCAGTGGAGACTGATCGTCTAGGGCATTGCGGTTAGCGAATGGTCTGGGCGGCCCTTCGCATTGGGGCGGAAAGCAACAAGCGAGCAAACGTCCATTGAGTGGACGTTTGCTCGCCTCAAGATTTTTCCTCCGTCAGCACAAGCTTGCGAACGACTTCCTGCTCGGTGATGCACACGTCGAGCATTGTGATCTTATTCTTTCCAACCCGACCAAGCTGGAAAACGTACGCACCCTCCTCAAGCTCAGCAGACTCGGCGATTTTGATATGGCCGATCTCGGTCTTGAATTTGCGGCTCTCGGTAAGCGCCTTCCAGCGCTCCTGTTTCTTCGCCTCACGCACCTCAGCGAGCCGCTTGGCCTCCTCGCTTTCCCGTTGCCCCTTGCAGATCGCTTGAGCTTTCTCAAAGCCAGCCAGTAGCTGACCGTCGCCGTTGACATCCTCACGCACATCGAACCAGTCACGCGCCGCCTGGAAGTTTGCAGGCAATCCTACATGCGCGAGTGCCTCGACGCCTTTGGTCCAGAGCCCTTTCGTGCTTCTATTCACCTTTCGACCCGACATCTTCAGAGAAGCCGTGAGAACATGCTGCTCATGGCTTACTCTGCCGCGCATGCCTTTGAGGTCTGCGCGCTTATTTAACTCACCTAGAATATTGCTGTCGTCTTTCGATTCGGCAGCAAGAACATACACCGAGGCGACCAAGTCGAAGCTCGCGCTCCGCAAAGATTCGCCGCTCTCGGTCTCAATTTTGTTGTAATCCGAGATAGCTCTCGCAACTTGATCAATCGTGCTGCTGTTCGACGAGGAGGTCGGCTTTCGCACGGCTGAGTTGCTTGCGCCTTCGTTGTCCCCGTTTCTCTTGTCGGCCTCTGTATGCTCGGCGGCGGCAGCATCCTTGGCGTTATCGGTGCCTCCGGCAGGCCCGGTGCTCTGGTGAGCCGCAGCGCTCTCCGGAGTCTCAGTGCGTGTGGTGCCATTAGCGCCGCTGCCAGCATCCTCGCTCACGCTCACGGTAATGACATCTGAAACCTTGGCACTGGCATCAGCATCAGCAGCGTTGACGGCACCGCCTTCCTCGGCGGCCTGAGCGTCGCCGGCAGCCGCTGCGTGCTCAGCAATGGCAATGCCCTCGACGGGATCGGGGCTCTCGGCGGGGCCGGGGCTCTCGGCGAGACCGGTACTCTCGACGGGATCGGTGCTCTCGACGGGATCGGTGCTCTCGGCGAGACCGGTGCTCTCGACGGGATCGGCGCTCTCGATGGGATCGGGGCTCTCGGCGAGACCGGTGCTCTCGACGGGATCGGCGCTCTCGATGGGATCGGCGCTCTCGATGGGATCGGCGCTCTCGATGGGATCGGGGCTCTTGGCGAGACCGGGGTTCTCGCCGGCATTCTCGGGTGCCCGCTCAGTCGGTTGCATGACGATCCTCAGACGGAAGGGAGAAGAGGGCGCTCATGTCTCGGCGCTCATCTTCTATCCTGTTAGCATCATACTCTCCTGTAGGCAAGTATGATGCGTGAGATCGGCATCAATGACGAACGGCGGGATTTATGGTAGAGAGGCGCGGTGGATTAAAGGGGTCGAGCGTGTCGAAATCAGCGCAATGGGACCAGGGCGATGCCGTTGCACGTGCTGGGGCAGCACTCCTGCTATTGCATCGTGAGGGAATTAGCTTGCCTGCCGCGATAGCGCTGATCTGGATTGCCGGTGTGACCATGCAGAAGGACAATCCACGCGTACCAAACATCAGCGACATTCAGCAGGTTCTTGGGCTCAAGACGCTTTCAGGAGCGAGCCGCCTGCTGGCGAACCTTGCTGATACTGAAGGTCCGGCTCTTGTCATGAGTGATCGCGGTGTGCGCGGGGCGCGCTCCGAGGCATACTTTCTTACCGCGAAGGGGCGAGAATTAGTGGGTCGTGTCGTCAGTGTGCTCACTGACGGAGCAGTCACGGAGATCGATGCCTATGCACTCTCTACATTTGCGCAAGCGCGGTTCGTCGATGGGATAGAGAGTAAAAGCTTATGCAAGACCGACGAAGATGACGAAGGGTTAACCCTGAAAGTCACGGTGCCGGATGAAGCGACCCTCGTCGAGATGAAGAGTTGGACTCAAGAATTCCTCCAGGGCGCGGCTCGCGTCACGGTTGAAAACCGGTGTGTCACGATCACTTTCTCCGATTTAGCTGACGCTGTTTACTTCAAGCTTCGGTGGTGTTGACTGCTTCCAGGCACGTGTTGCCTTCCCGAGCCTCGTCATTCTCGCGCTCCTCGTTTCGTCCATTCAGTGGACGATCCTCGACCTCTCCTGGCCGCGCGCTTGCCTCCTCCCCCTGTCCCAAAAACCCTGGCGGTAGGGCTTCGCCGACCCTCCCGCTAACCTCCTGTAATTGCTCACTCCACCATCGCCGCCGACCGTCTGCCCTGGCTGTATCGGGAACCATGTGTTTTCGGATCGGGTGGCCGGCGGAGCCGGATCATGGGATTCTGCCTGTATGAGCCGACGCGTCGCCCTCTACGCCCGTGTGAGCACCGACCAGAACCAGACGGTCGAGAACCAGCTTCGCGAGCTTCATGCCGCCGCGGCCCGGCTCGGCTGGGTCGTCATCGCCGTCTTCACGGATGAGGGGGTGAGCGGGACCAAGGGCCGGGATCAGCGGCCGGGCTACGATGCGCTCCTCAAGGGGATCGCCCGGCGGGAGTTCGATCTCGTAGCAGCCTGGAGCGTCTGCCGGCTGGGCCGCTCGCTTCAGGACCTCGTCGCCTTCCTGGGCGAGGTACAGAACCGGCAGATCGGCGTGTACCTACACGTTCAAGGGCTCGACAGCACGACGCCGGGGGGACGCGCCATGTTTGGCATGTTGAGCGTCTTCTCGGACTTCGAAGCCGCGATGATCCGCGACCGGGTTGTGGCCGGTCTTAATCGGACCAGAGCCAAGGGCACGCGGTTGGGCCGCCCGCCGATGCCGGCCGAGCGGGTCGAGGCGATCCGGGCGATGCTGGAGAGCGGCAGGAGCATCCGTGAGGTCGCCCGAGCGACCGGGGCCGGTACCGCCTCGGTTCAGCGGGTCAGGGCGTCGATGCAGGCCGAGGTCGAGCAGGCCGCCGCTGCGTGAGGCCGCGCAGGGCGGTATGGTGAAGGTATCGAAGGGGGAAGAAGTCGAGGGCAGGACAGCAGGACAGCAGGACCACAGAAGTACCGCGGCCAATTCGAGTCATGATATCCGTATCTAAATTTCTTATACTTCTGTCCTAACTATCCTAGTGTCCTAAAAAGTCAAGCCCGCAGAGCGGAAGCTCGGCGGGCTGGCCAGGACACCCTCGGTTGGAGGTGTCCTGGCCCTGTCCTGCATCAGCCCAGGAACTCGTACTGGACGTTGCCGCCGACCTTGCCCAGGTGCTTGAAGCGGGCGTTCTGGCCGTCCCGCTCCATGCGGCGCATCTCATGCCCCCACTCCGTCAGGCTCGTCTTGTGCGGGCCGGGATAGTATCTCTCCTCGAACTCGCGGAAGAACTCGTAGAGGAGCTTCGCCTTGACCCGGCCGCGGTCATCGAGGCTGAAGCCGTCGATGCGGGTCGGGTTGAAGTCGGTCAGCCAATGCTCGACCCGACCCATCTCACGGCTCTCTTCCTGTACCTCGACGAGTACCGTCTTGAAGGAGGCCATGGGGCACGGCCCTTCATGATCTACGCTCTTCCAGAGCGTCGCCCAGTTCAGGGTGTTGAGGAACTCCCAGTCCGGGTCGTTGCTGTACCGGAGGGCGACGAACCGGCGGATGCCGGTGGGGTCCTTGATCAACTGCTCCAGGGTCTTGTTGGAGCATCCGATGAAGGTGGCGTTCTGCTCAATCTCGACCTTCGTATTCGTGTAGAGCGGCTTGCGGGTCAGGGCCTCGGCCGTGATGGCGTTCTTGATCGTGTCGATGTTGGCCTTCGACGCGTAACCCATCTCGTCGATGAACAGGACGTAGCTCGCCCAGATATCGATGTTGCGGTCGTCCTCGATCATCTTGAAGTCCACACCGAGCACGAGTTCCTTGATCGGGCTCAGCATGGCTCGAACGAAGGTGGACTTGCCCTTGCCCTGGGTGCCGAGAATCACCGGCATGAGGTGATCGTAGACGGGTAGGCCGCGCAGCTTGCGCTTCACCTGATGCATGAACTTCTTCAGGACGGCGACGACGAACGAGGCCGGCATGTCCTCGGAGGTGACGAAGAGCCTCTGGCCGATATCGAGCCAGAGACACTCGGCCTCATCCTGCTGCGAGACCGGGACGAGCGGACCTGCCAAGGTCGCGTAGAGGTCGAAGCGGCGCTCGCGGCGGGCGAACTCGACCCACTCGATCACCGCATCGTTGATGGCTCGATCCGCAAACCCGAGACGGTGCCTGTCGGAGATCATGCGAAGTTGCCGCATGAACGCGTCGAGATTCACTCTGGTGGGGTGGGCAAAGTGTACCTTGTCGGCGATCAGCGGGATGGCCAGATCGGCCTTGCCGACAACCTCGCCTTCGATGACCTTGAGACCATCCTTGGCGATCTGGCCGTTGTACAGGCACGTCATCTTATCGCGCTCAACGACCAGCCGAACGAGTTCCGCGGGGTACTGGGGTATGGCTCCAAGGTCGTTGCGGATGCGGACAAGGCGCAGTTCCCTCTCGTACTCCTTGATCGTGAACTCCAGCATGTGGGCGTTCTTCTTGATCCAGGCGCGTGCGTCGGGATGGTCGTGACCGTCAAGCTGAGTGGCGAGGAACTGGGCGTCTGGAATGACGCCCTGGATTAGGCCGGCGGTGAAGTCCGCGAGGGCGGACGTGACCAGTTCCTGACGGGTATGCACCCGCGCGCTATCGGAGCCAGCCGCAACTGGCAGTGCGTGAATAGACATTTAAAAACAATCCTTTAGGTCAAAAAATGAAACCCGCGAGGGGGAGCGGCCCCCCGCGGGTCAAAGGATTGCGAAACGTCAACGCCGCGCGCCCAGGCGGCAATTGCCTGGACCCGTATTTAGCGTCGCTGACGAGAGCAGTCCCCCGCTCGGGGCCGAGGCACCAACGTGCCTGGGATACTTATCCCCGACCACCCCGGCCGGCGGCGATAAAAAAACGGGGGGTGCGGCGGACTGCCGCACCTAGCGTTCTCGCGACGAGGCTGCCGTCCTGACCATGAGGGACACGATGGCCCCCAACGGGCAGGAAGCGAGACCGTTGAGGAGAAGGGGAACAGGCCCATGTCGGCTCATCGCTCCTCGGAAACTGTGCCGACCCCACCACGCGCGGCTCGACGAGGCTCAACGTCCGAAAATCCGCTAAGGATCGATGCTGATTGGGTTTTTGGAAACACCAATCTGGGGCGGTTTACGAGCCATCGACCTTCAAAACCAGCGGTACGCCAACAGCGTACGGTGGGTTCGATTCCCATCCGCTTCCGCCA